>CAVPOS010000011.1:0-598868 GCA_963707105.1 uncultured Gemmatimonadaceae bacterium | reverse complement strand
ACGACGGCCACGATGCTGAACCCGCGATGGCGCGCGAACGAGCGGACGGCGATGCGAAGGTCGGAACCGGAGAGGCGCACGGAGCTCGGTGGGTGAGGAAGCCCGCAGGACTGCCGCAAAGGGGACGAACCGGCAAGCCAACCCGCCACGTCCTCGGCGGTTCGGCGAGGTTTTCGTCACGTTCCTTGGCGCCGTGTCCCAAGAGCGGACAGAGGAGGGAAGGCGGGTCGGCCTCTCGGCCGCCCAACTACGGAAAAACCAGTTGACAACCACGACGCGCGCCCACACATTACGGAAACTTCCGTAGCTCACCAGTCCATGGTTCACCCGTCCAACCGTCCACCCGTGTCCGACCTCTACTTTCCCCCGCGCGAGCTCGCCGTCATGAGCGTTCTCTGGCGACTTGGCTCCGCCACAGTCACCGAGGTGAAGGACGCGCTCGAGGACGAGTTGGCATACACGTCCGTCCTCTCGGCGCTCCAGACGCTCGAGGAGAAGGGTTACGTGCGCCACGAGGCGGAGGGGCGGGCCTACCGCTACTTCGCCGTCGTCGAAGCGGAAAGCGCCGGAGGGAGCGCGCTCGCCCGAATCCGCGACGCGATCTTCCAGGGCTCGGCCGAGCGCATGCTGGCCCAGATGGTGTCGGACAAGAAGCTCAGCCGAAAAGAGCTCGAGCGCATGCGCGCGTTGATCGCCAAGCGCCTCGGCGGAAGCGCAGGAGATGACAAATGATGCTGATGTGGATGGCCTATGCGCTGCTCGTGGGTGGGTTGACCGCGCTCGCCGCATTCGCGGTGGATCGCGCATGCCAGCTCGCTCGAATTCCGACGCGGTGGGTGTGGGCCGCGGCGATCCCGCTCGCAATTGGATTGTCGATGCGCCCGCCAGAGGTCGGGGGTTCATACACCGTTCCGACGTTCGGCTACGAGTCGAGCGACCAAGCGCGCCACGCGCAGCCGACCGCCGGCGATTGGTTCGCTGCCGTGCGTTGGCGACTTGCGGAAACTCCGGGGGCGCTCGATGTCGCGCGGATGCTCCGGTTGTCGAGAGTCTCGACAATCGGCCGATTCGGTGACCGTTACGTGATCGGCGCGTGGATCGCCCTGAGCGTCATGCTGGGGTTTGCGTTCGTCATTGTCCACCTCCGGTTTCGACTCGCGCGATCACGCTGGCCGCGTGCGGAGCTGCACGGCGCGCCCGTGCGACTCTCGCCGCGCGTCGGACCGGCGGCGATCGGACTCCTGCGTTCGGAGATTGTCGTGCCAACGTGGTTGCTCGCGCGCTCGAGCGCCGAGCAACAGATGGCGATCGCGCACGAATCGTCGCACAAGCGCGCGCGCGATCCACAGCTCCTCGGCGCCGCGTGGATCGCGCTCATTCTGTTTCCGTGGAATCCGGCGTTGTGGCTGATGGTTTCGCGCCTCCGCCTCGCGATCGAAGTCGATTGCGATCGTCGCGTGCTGCGCGACGGTGCGTCGCCGAACGCATATGGATCTCTGTTGGTCGCGGTCGCCGAACTGGCGTCGCCGCTTCGTCCGAGCGCGCTCGCGCTCGCCGACGATTCATCTCATCTGAGGACGAGGATTCTCGCCATGGACGCGCATCTTCCAAAGTTCGGGCGCACTCGCGCAGGGCTTGCCACGTTGATCGGCGCGGTCGCCGTGCTCGCCGCGTGCGAGGCGAAGGAACCGACGGCCGCCGACGTCGACGCGATGACTGGCGCGTCGGCGGTGAAAGCGGCGCAACAAATCGGAGTGCTGCGCGCCGTCGACACCGGCGTCGTCTACGTCGTCGACAGCGTCCGCGTGTCGCCGGAAACGGCGCGCCGCCTCGGAAGCGGCGAGATCTTGACGATGAAGGTCCGGCGTGACCGCAATGCCACGCCCGAGGTCGACATTACGACGCAGCACGCCGGCACCGACATGGTTCGGGTGAGACCCGCGGGCGACACCGACGTCATGCAGGGCTTCGCGCGGCGTGCTCAGGGCGACACCGCGCTCGCCTGGTTCCTCAACGGGGTGCGAGTCGACTACGCGAGCGAGATTCGACGGCTCGATCGAAACAGCATCGAGACCGTCGAAGTGCTCAAGGGACCCGCGGCGGAGGCGGAGTACCGGACCCTGCCGGGGCAGAAAGTCATCGCGATTCGGACGAAGGGCGGAGCGTCGAAGTAGAGGAGCCCGAGTTCGATTCTACGGGTTCCGCTCGACGACCAATACCACGAACGACCCCGGCACCATCGGTGGCCGCCCTCGGCGGCCGCCGGCATTTTCCGGCGCCGCGCCGAACTTCGCACCGGCGAGAAAGATTCTGTGCGTCGTCGGGTCGAGGCCCATGTTCCGCGAGCCGGACATCGTCTGCACGGTCTCCACGACGTGATATGTGTCCGGCGTGTCCTCGTGGATCACCGTGAGCGTTCCGTCCGCGTTCGACGCGAAAGCGTTTCCGGTCGACGGATCGTAACCCGCGCCGTCGACGCCTGTGCCGATCGGCAGAGTCGTCACGATCTTCCCGGCCGCGTAGTCGGACACCGCCATCACGCCGCTCCGACATCCGCTGAACAACCGGTGGTGGTCGACGTCGATCGCCATCGACACCGGGTTCTTGCACGGCGCGGTGGACCAGCGGCGCGTGACTTTGAGATTCTTCGCGTCGATCTCGACGACCTCGCCGTTGTCGGTGAGGTTCGCGTAGACCTTCCCATCGCCGGCGGACGCGCCGTACTCGGGCTTGCCGCCGAGGTCGATGTTCGTGATCGTCTTGCCGCTCGCCGGGTCGATCACGGTCGACGAGTGCGCGTCGCCGTTGAACGTGAACACGCGGTTCGACGCGGCGTCGTAGATGATCGCGTCGGCGTCCTCCGCGGCATGCGCGCGACCGAGGACTTTGTAGGTCGCGAGATCGAACATGACGACCGAGCTGTCGTTGCCGGACGTCGCGAAACCGTGTCCCGCCTTCTCGGCGATGGCGGTCCCGTGCGCGCCGTTGATGCCGGTCACCTCGCCGAGGAGCTTGCCGTCGTTGGCGTCGACGACCATCACGCGGTTCTGGCGGCCGATGAACACGCGGTGGTGCGCCGGGTCCGGAACGACGTAGTCCCAACTGCCGTCGCCGCCGAGGGGGTACGTGTGGGTGATGCGATACGAGGACGGGCTCTGCGCGGAGAGCGTGGCGGTGGCGCAGAGGACAAAGGCGACGGAGATGCGAGGCATGTCGGGGCTCCGTTTGCGAAAGTGGCGGTGCGGTCGAGCCCAATGTACGTGCACGGGGTCTAGCGAACCTGTCGTTCCGGTAACAGTCGACAGGGGTGACGGGACCCTTCTATATTGTGCTCCCGATGGCCGCGCCGCCAAAACAGACCACCGTCCTCGACGCGAGGGCCTTCGACCGAACCGTTCGGCGGATGGCCGACGAGATCGTTGAATTGAACGACGGGACCGACGATCTCGTCATCGTCGGCATTCAGCGCCGCGGAGTCCAACTCGCGGCGCAAATCGTCTCGACGATCGGCGAACGCGAGAAGGCCGACGTCGCGCGGGGCGCCCTCGACATCACCCTCTACCGCGACGACCTCCAAACAGTCGGGCCTCGGCCGGTCGTGGGGCAGACCGAGATCCCGGTGGACATCGACGGCCGGTGCGTCGTGATCGTGGACGACGTCCTCTACACCGGCCGCACGATCCGCGCGGCGCTCGACGAGCTGGCGGACTTCGGGAGGCCAAAGCGAATCGCCTTGGCCGTTCTGATCGACCGCGGCGGTCGCGAGCTGCCAATCCAGCCGGACATCGTCGGCAAGAAGATCTCCGTGCTCATGTCGCAACGCGTGGACGTGCTGGTGCAGGAAATCGACGGCAAGAACGGTGTCGTCATCGCGCAACGCGAGGACACGGCGTGACGCATGCGCTCGGCAAGGATCTTCTGGGGCTCGAGCCGCTGAGCGGCGAGCAAATCCGGTTGATTCTCGACACCGCCGAGCCGTTCAAGGAAATCAGCGAGCGAGCGATCAAGAAGGTGCCGACGCTGCGCGGCGCCACGATCGTCAATCTGTTCTTCGAGGCGTCGACGCGGACGCGCGTGTCGTTCGAGTTCGCTGAAAAGCGCCTCTCGGCGGATACGGTGAACGTGGCGGCGTCGGGGTCGAGCGTGTCGAAGGGCGAGACGCTCGTCGACACGGCGCGAAATCTCGAGGCGATGCGGATCGACATGGTCGTCATCCGCCACGGCGCGTCGGGAGCGGCGCGGTTCCTCGCCGACCGCATCGAGTCGAACGTGATCAACGCCGGCGACGGCACGCACGAGCACCCGACGCAGGGGCTGCTCGACATGCTCACGCTGCGCGATCACTTCAAACGGCTCGACGGCATCAAGGTGTGCATCGTCGGCGACGTGCTGCACTCGCGCGTCGCGCAGGTCGAACATCTGGGGGCTGACCAAGATGGGCGCGCAGGTCGGCGTCTGCGGACCGCGGTCGCTCCTGCCCAACGCGATCGACGACTTCGGCGTGACGGTGTTCGATCGCGTCGAGGCGGCCATCGAGTGGGCCGACGCGCTCAACATCCTCAGGCTTCAGCTCGAGCGCATGACGGCGGGCTACATCCCGTCGCTCCGCGAGTACAACCGAGTGTTCGGTATTTCACGCGAGCGACTCGACGCGGCGAAGCGCGACGTGCTCATCCTCCACCCCGGGCCGATGAACCGCGGCGTCGAGATCGATTCCGACGTCGCCGACGGTCCCTTCAGCGTGATTCTCGATCAAGTGACGAACGGCGTCGCGGTGCGCATGGCGGTGCTCTATCTCCTGTCCGGCGGGCGGCCGGAGCTCGCCGAAGCGGCGAAGAAAGGAGGCGAGCGATGAGCGGCTCGCTCCTGCTGCGCGGCGGACGCATCATCGATCCGTCGCAATCACTCGACACGACCGGCGACGTGCTCGTCGTCGACGGCGAGATCGCGGCGATCGGCCCGCGCGCCGGCAACGACGCCGAGGGACGAGACGGGCTCGAGACGCTCGACTGCTCGGGGCTCGTCGTGTCGCCGGGTTTCGTGGACGTGCACTGCCATCTGCGCGAGCCGGGGCGTGAAGAGGTCGAGACGATCGCGACGGGCGCGCGCGCCGCGGCCGCCGGAGGATTCACCGCGGTCTGCGCGATGCCGAATACCGATCCCGTCACCGACAACCAGGCGGCCGTCGGATTCATCATCCGGCAAGCGCAGCGCGCCAACGCGGCGCGCGTGTACCCGATCGGCGCGATCTCCGTCGGCCAGCGGGGAGAATCGCTTGCCGAAATCGGCGAGATGGTATCGGCCGGCGCGGTGGCGGTGAGCGACGACGGACGGCCGGTGGTGAGCGCGCACCTCATGCGGACGGCGCTCGAATACGCGCGCACGTTCGGAATCCCCGTCGCCGACCACTGCGAGGAACCGACGCTCGCCAAGGGCGGCGCGATGAACGAGGGCATCGTCAGCGCGCGACTCGGCCTCAAAGGCGTGCCGTCGGAGGCCGAAGAGATCATGGCGATCCGCGACATCCTCCTCGCGCGGCTCACCGGCGGGCACATTCATCTCTGCCACATGAGCACGCGCGGATCCGTCGAGTTGATTCGCTGGGGAAAGGAGCGCGGCATCAACGTGACGGCGGAGGTCTGTCCGCATCACCTGTCGCTGACGGAAGAGGCGGTCGGCGCCTACGACACGAACGCCAAGATGAACCCACCGCTGCGCACAGCGGACGACGTCGCGGCGCTTCAGGAAGCGGTGCGCGACGGGACGATCGATCTCATCGCGACCGACCACGCGCCGCACCACTACGACGAGAAGGAGCGCGAATTCGCCGACGCGCCGAACGGGATCGTCGGGCTCGAGACCGCGCTCGCGGTGAATCTCACCTGGCTCGTCGCGCCAAAACGAATCGATTTGCCGACGCTGATCGAAAAGATGTCGTGCGCTCCGGCGCGCGTGTTCAAGCTGCCGGGTGGAACGCTGCGGCGCGGCGGCGCGGCGGACATCACCGTTTTCGATCCGGACGTCGAGTGGACGGTGGACCCGGCGGCCTTCAAATCGAAGGGGCGAAACACGCCGTACACGGGCCAAACGTTGCGAGGACGCGTTCGGTGGACGCTCGTGGGCGGCCGCGTCGTGCACGGCGGAGTTGGGCGTGACTTCCGCCGGGGCAGGGCGGGCGGCGAGATAGTGACCGCGCGCGATCGCGATGCGGTGGCGCTTGCGATCGTCGGCGTTTGCCGGCGGCTGTACGAGCGCGGTCTCATCGCCGGTCCCGATGGAAACGTGTCGGCGCGCCTCGCGGACGGCTCGATTCTGGTCACGCCCAGCGGGCTGTCGAAGGGGATTGTGACCCCCGAGCACCTGGTCGTCGTCGATACAAAGGGGGCGGTGCTCGACGGCGCGCTGCGTCCCTCCAGCGAATTGCGGATGCACCTCCGCATCTACGCGCGCCGCCCCGACGTCAGGGCTGTCGTTCACGCGCATCCGCCCACGGCGACCGGCTTTGCGGTCGCCGGCGAATCCTTTATGGCGCCCGTGCTGCCGGAAGTTATCTTGCAGATGGGCGCGGTACCTTTGGTACCCTACGCCACGCCCGGAACGGACGCGCTGGCGGATGCGTTGGACCCGTATCTCGATCGGCACGACGCGTTTTTGCTGGCCAATCACGGAGCGACGACCCTCGGGGCTACCCTGACCGAGGCGCACCATAGAATGGAAAGTCTGGAACACGCCGCGCGCATTGTGCTCGCCGCGCGCGCGGTCGGCAGAGTGCGAGAGTTGAATGTCGCCGACGTGGACGCCCTTCGCTCGTGGCACGAGGATCATCGATGACCGATACGAATCGCTCCCTTCAGGAACTGCCGGCGCTCCTCACCGAACGCCGCAAATACGAGAAGTGGTTGATGGCGCTCGATGCTCGCCGCGAGACGACGCCGCAGCACGTCTTCGAGCGCGTGAGGGCCGACTACACCGGCCGGCTCGAGCGCGTGGACGAGGAGTTGACCGTCCATCGACAGGCCGTGCAGGAAGAGCGATCGAGCCTGCACTCGCGCCGTTCGTTGCTCGAGGCCGAGGAACAGCTTCGTCGCGACGAGCGAGCCGAGCTCGAGTTGCGCCAGCACGTCGGCGAGCTCGAGGGTGGTGAAGCGGACACGGCGTTCAAGGCGGTGGACGACGCACTGAGACAACTCGTCGGCGAGAAGACGGGGCTGTCCAGCCGAATCGCCGAGTTGGATGCGCTGCTGGAGCTGAAGCCCTTCGCGACTCCCGCCGGCACGCCAATGGAATCGCCGCCGCTGGGCCTGCCGAAGATGCCTGCCGCCGCGCCGGCGCCCGTGAGCGCGCCGCCGCGCGCGGCCGCTCCGATCAGCCCGCCTCCTCCGCCCGCGCCGCCTCGGCCGAGCACCGCGCACGCACCAGCCGCCGCGCCGCCGGCGCCTGTTCGCCGTCGCGGCCGCGAAGACGGAGCGCGCCGAGCCGATCATTCCGTCCACCGAGCCGTTGCCGCCGAGCGCGGCACGCCGCGCACGCCGGACGGCCGCTTCGACGAGATGGCGTTCGTACGCAACGTCGTCGGTCCGGACGGCAGCGCGCCCACGGCGTCGGCCACCGCGCCGACCGTAGCGCGAGCGCGCGATGTCGGGAGCAACAACGTCCCGCTGCGCGGCCGCGCGTCGCAGGAGCAGCTCGTCGAAAGCGTCCGAATCGATCCGACGCGAGTCGAACGTCCGCTCGCCGCGAATGTGCCCTCGAACACGCCGATCGTGTTGCGGACGTCGGGACAGACGGAGCAGTCGAAGACGCTCAAGTGCAGCGAGTGCGGAGCGATGAACTACCCGACGGAGTGGTACTGTGAAAGGTGTGGGGCAGAACTCGCGGCCCTCTGAGAGCAGCGCGAAACAGCGAAGTTCAAGCCGCGACAGTACGCAAACGAAAAGAGCCCGGAGATTCCGGGCTCTTCGTCATTTCAACCTGCGTCCGCCGACTAGGCGGTTTTCGCGATCGCGCTCTTTCTTCGAGCCGCGGTGTTCCGGTGGATCAAGCCTTTTCGAGCCGCGCGATCGAGGAGCTTCACGGCGGCCAGCTTCGCGGCGCTGGTGGCTCCGGGCGCCCCCGCTTTCTTGACCGCGGTCCGCAGGGCGGCTCGTTGCGCGCGGTTGCGCACCGTGGCCGCGCGGGTCTTGCGCATGTTTTTCTTGGCGGACGCGATATTCGGCACGAAAACGACTCTCCAAAATCGGTGGAACGACGGTGCTCCGGCGAGGGGTTGAAGCTAGAGTTCAATAACACGAAAGTCAAGGCGGCATAACGCTTTGACACGTCCCGCGCGCACCACTACCTTACGCCCGGGACCGAAGCCCCGGCCTGGAGCGTCTCACCGCCGGACCGGACGACCGCCAACCCGCTCCCGACTGCCGACGTTGCATATCCAAGATGTGTTGATGGTTGCGCCGGTGCTGCTGTTCTCGGTCATCGCGCACGAGTACGCACACGGCTACGCGGCACTCAAACAGGGGGATACCACCGCCCTGAGCCTCGGTCGTCTCACGTGGAATCCGATCAAGCACATCGACCCGTTCATGACGGTGATCCTGCCGCTCGTGCTCGCTTCTCGACGCAACGGTCGAATCATCCTCGGCGGCGCGAAGCCGGTGCCGGTGAATCCGCGCAATTATCGGAACTTCAAGCGCGGCGACATCATCGTCTCGCTCGCCGGCGTGACTGTGAATTTTCTCATCGCCATCGCGGCGGTGGTCGTCTTCGTCGCTCGCGGGACTGCTCGGGCACGGCGTTGTCGGGAATCGAGACGACGTTCGCCATCGTGCAAGCGATGATGGTCCGTCGCGGTGCGAGCTCAACCTGCTGCTGCTCGTGTTCAACCTGCTCCCCATTCCGCCGCTCGACGGCTCGCACGTCGTGAAATACATCCTGCCGCTGCGGCTCGCCGTGTGGTACCAACAGATCGGCCGGTACGGCATCGTCATTCTCGTCCTGCTGCTCACGTTCGGCGGGTCAATTTTCTGAACCCGTGGCTCGCTCCCGCGTTTTCCTTCGGCGAGCTGTTGCTCCGTCTCGCCGACCCTACAAGCTCCCTTCGCTCCACCTATGGCTCGCCTGAGCGTCGAGTGACCCAGACCTACATTCCGGAAGCGTTCACGCCGCCCGCCGCCGAGCGCCGCGCCGCTCGCTCGGCATCTCCCCCGGACGGGAGCTTCATCGTCGAGGTGTCGGCGTTCTCCGGCCCGCTCGACCTGCTCCTCTCGCTCATTCGCGAAGAGCAGCTCGACATCTACGACATTCCCATCGCGCGCATCTGCGAGCAATTCGTCGTGCGCATCCGGACGCTCGGACTCAACGAAGCCGCCGAGTATCTCGAGATGGCCGCCCGGCTGCTGCGCATCAAGGCGCAGATGCTGCTGCCGCACGGCGACGAGGAGCAGTGGGAGGATCCGCGCGCCGAGCTCGTGCGACGGTTGCTCGAGTATCAACAGATGCGCGAGGTCGTCGACCTCCTCGAGCGGCGCGGCGAAGAGCGCCGCAATCAATTCGCGCGCGCGTATCTGCCGCAGGCGCCGGTGGCGGCGCAGGCGCCGCTCGCGCTCTCGCTCGCCGAACTGCTCGCCGCGGTGGACCGCGTTCTGCGCACCGTGGCTCGCCCCGACATGCACGAGGTGATTCCGCGCGCGCTCGACATTCCGGGAGCGATCCTGGTCATTCGCTCGGTGCTCGCGCTCAAGGCGCGCATCCGGTGGACGCAGCTCGTTCAACAGGGCGCCGAACCCTGGCAAATCCTTTCGACCCTGCTCGGACTTCTCGAGCTCGCCAAGCTCGGCGAGCTGCGAGTGGACCAGCCCAGACCTTTCGCCGACGTGGAGATCTCACGTGACGCCGCTAGCGAAGCTGCTTGAAGCCGCGCTGTTCGCCAGCGCGAGACCGATCGCGACCGAGGAGCTCGCCGTCCTCGAACCGGATGCGTCGCCCGCCGAGTTGCAGGCCGCGCTCGAAGAGCTGCGCGAGCACTACGACGTCGACGGCCACGGCGTCGAGCTGCAGGAGCTCGGCGGCGGTTGGCAGATCCTCACGCGCGCCGAGTACACCGAAGCGATCGAGCGCGCGCAGTTGGCGGCGCGCCCGGCGCGTCTCTCCGGCGCGGCGCTCGAGACGCTCGCCATCATCGCCTATCGACAGCCGATCTCGCGACTCGAGATCGAGGAGATTCGCGGCGTGATGGTCGGGAGCGTGCTCAAGTCGCTCCACGAGCGCGGGCTCATCGACGTGACGGGGCGTGGGGAGGGACTCGGACGCCCGCTCATGTACGGAACGACGCCGGTCTTCCTCGAATACTTCGGGCTGCGCCATCTCGAGGAGCTGCCGCGCGGCGACGAGTTGGCGATCGCTCTGCGCGCGCCGGGTCATTCCGACGCACCCGCCGTGGATCGCACAGACCGAACGGACCGCGCCGTCGATGTTCCGTCGGTGCGGGACGACCCGCGATGCCACCCGCGATTCCACCATGGAAGAGTCGCGTCCCGAGTCGGTCGAGACCACCGCCGACGCCCCGGGTCTCGCGGAAGCGGGCGTGTAATGTGACGGAGACGATGCGCATCCAGCGTGCGCTGGCGCGCGCCGGGGTCGCGTCGCGAAGAAAGGCCGAGGAGCTGATCGCCGCGGGACGAGTGCGCGTGAACGGAGAGGTCGCGCGCACGGGGCAAATCGTCGATCCGTCGCGCGACGAGATCGTCGTCGACGGGCGCGCCGTCGAGGCGCCGCGCGGCACCGTGTGGTACGCGCTCAACAAGCCCGCGGGCGTGATGACGACGCGTTCCGATCCCGACGGCCGGCGCACGGTGTTCGATCTCGTGCCCGACGTGCGCGGGCTGACCTACGTCGGCCGGCTCGACTACCTGACAGAAGGTCTGCTGCTGCTCACGACCGACGGCGATGCCGCCCACCGTCTGTCGCATCCACGCGGCGAGATCGAGCGGACCTACGTCGCGACGGTCATCGGCAAGGGGGACGAGGCCGCCGAGGTCGCACGCGGCGGCGTGATGCTCGACGACGGTCCCGTGCACCCGAAGCGCGTCGTGGCGACTCACGTCGGACGCGACCGGTGGGATCTCGAGGTCACGATCACCGAAGGGCGGAAGCGGGAAGTGCGTCGCCTGTGCACGGCGCTCGGGCTGGGCGTCGAGCGGCTGGTGCGGACGCGGTTCGGCCCGATCGCTCTCGGGGCGCTGCCGACGGGCGCGGTGCGCGAGCTCACCGCCGCCGAGCGCCAGTCGCTGGGATCGCTGGGACCGCCGCCCCCGCCGCCGAGTGGCGCGACACCGGCACCGTCGTCAAAACCTGGGGTAGGACGGCAGGGCCGACCCCGTCGTCGGTTGTCCAAATGATGCACAAGTGACCGTGCCGGTCACTCCGCAAACTCGAACTCCATCGAACGTGGCCACCACTCAGGTATCCAACGCGGCGGACGCGAAACTCGTCCAGGAAGTCGCCCGCCAGGTCGCCAAGCGGGTCGTGGGGCAGGACTACATGGTCGACCGCCTGCTGATCAGCATTCTCACCGGCGGCCACGTGCTGCTGGAAGGCGTGCCCGGGTTGGCGAAGACGCTCACCGTGCGGACGCTCGCCGAAACGATCGACACGACCTTCCATCGCATTCAGTTCACGCCGGACCTGCTCCCCGCCGACGTGCTGGGGACGCAGGTCTACGACCAGTCCACCGGGCAGTTCTCGGTGAAGCGCGGGCCGATCTTCGCGAACATCATCCTGGCCGACGAGATCAACCGCGCGCCGGCGAAGGTGCAGGCGGCGCTCCTCGAGGCGATGCAGGAAAAGCAGGTGACGATCGGCGGCACGACGTTCAAGCTGGAAGAGCCGTTCCTCGTGCTCGCCACGCAGAACCCGATCGAGCAGGAGGGCACGTACCAGCTGCCCGAAGCGCAGGTCGACCGGTTCATGCTCAAGCTGCGCGTCGGCTATCCGACGCGCGACGAGGAAAAGGAGATCATGCGGCGCATGTCGAGCGGCGAGCCGATCGAGGTCGACGCCGTCGCGCAGCCGGACCAGATCCTCGACGCTCGGCGCCGCATCACCGAGTTGTACATGGACGACCGCATCATGGACTACATCGTCGACATCGTGCTCGCCACGCGCGAGCCGGCGGCGGCCGGGCCTCCCCGACCTCGTGCCGCTGATCGAGTTCGGCGCGAGTCCGCGCGCGACGATCGCGCTGGCGCAGGCATCGAGGGCGCACGCGTTCCTGCGCGGCCGCGCGTTCGTGACGCCCGACGACGTGAAAGCCATCGGTCCCGACGTGCTCCGCCACCGCGTCCTCACGACGTACGAGGCCGAGGCGGAGGACGTGACGAGCGATCAGATCGTGCAGCGCGTCTTCGCGAAGATCGAGAGCCCGTGATGCCGCTGACGATGCGCCGGGTCGAGAGGCCGTCCTCCGAGGCCTGACGTGGCGTTCTCTTTCTTTCGCCGTTCCGCGCCCGCGCCGGTTCCGCCGCCGCGCCGATCCGGATCGTTCGCCGTCTCGACGTCGACCGGCGCCGCGCCGGCCGTGCCGCCCGAAGTGTTGCGGCAGGTCAAGCTGCTCGAGCTGCGCACGCGCGGACTCGTGAATTCCTTGTTCACCGGCGAGTACCGGTCGGTGTTCAAGGGGCAGGGGATGGAGTTCTCGGAGGTCCGCGAGTATCAGGCCGGCGACGAGGTGCGCAGCATCGATTGGAACGTCACGGCGCGCATGCAGCGTCCGTACGTCAAGCGCTACATCGAGGAGCGCGAGCTGACGGTGATGCTCGCGGTGGACGTGTCGGGCTCGGAGCGGTTCGGCACGCGGCGCCGGTTCAAGAGCGAGGTCGCGTCGGAGCTGGCGGCCGTGCTGACGATGTCGGCCATTCGCAACAACGACCGCGTCGGCGGGTTGATGTTCACCGACCGCATCGAGCACGTCGTTCCGCCGCGAAAGGGGCGCCGCCACGCGCTGCGCCTCATTCGCGACATTCTCGCGTTCACGCCGCAGGGGCGCGGCACCGACATCGCCGGCGCCACCGAATACTTGAACAAGATGCTCGCGCACAAGGCGATCATCTTCCTCGTCTCCGATTTCCTCGGCGAACAGATCGAGCGGCCCGCTCAAGCTCCTCGCGCAGCGACACGACCTCGTGGCGGTGACGGTCGAGGATCCGAGCGAGAAGACGCTGCCCGACGTGGGCCTCGCGCGATTCGTCGATCCCGAGACGGGAGCGATGCTCGACGTGGACACGAGCAATCCCGCCGTCCGCCATGGCTACAACACGGCCGTCGCGGAGGAAGCCGACCGGCGGCGGCATCTGCTGCGGCGTCTGGCGATCGACGAGATCGCGGTGCGAACCGACCGCGGCATCATGGAACCGCTGCTGCGGTTCTTCCGCACGCGCGAGACGAGGGTGCAGCGGTGACGCGCCGAGTCCGAACGCTACGAATCACTGTCGCGCGCTGCGCGGCGATGGCGTGGTGTCTCGTCGCGTTCTCGGCGGGCGCGGCGGCGGCGCAGAGCGGGTCGAGCGCGCTTCAGGTGAAGACGGCCGTCAAGGTCGCCGCCGACAGCGTGCGCGTCGGCGATCCGTTCCGCGTGACGATCGGCATTCGCGCGCCCGTAGGCGCGACGATCGATTTTCCGCGCCAGCTCGACTCGAGCGGCGCGGTGCAGTCGCTGGATCCGGTGAACGTTCGCGCGAGCGCGGACACGTCGGCGGTCGAGCAGTACGCGGACTATCGAGTCGCGGCGTGGGACGTCGGCCGGCAGCCCATCCATCTCGACGACATCATCGTCAAGCTCGGCTCGGCGACGCGGCGGGTTCCCGTCACGGGCGCGACGATTTTCGTGAAGAGCGTGCTGCCGGCGGACAGCGCCAAGCGAATCCCCAAGCCGCCGCGCGACCTGTTCGAGGTGAATCCGTTCCCGTGGTGGCTGTGGGCCCTGCTCGCCGCCGTGGTGATCGGCCTCATGCTCCTGTACTGGTGGTGGAGGCGGCGCCGCCGGAAGGTGAGTCCGATTCCCGCCATCGATCCATTCAAGCAGGCGGAGGCGGAGTTCGAGCGCATCGAGAGGTTGGCCCTCGTCGAGGCCGGCGAGCGCGGACGCTACGTGACGCTCGTGATCGAGGTGCTGCGCGACTATCTCGCGGCGCGCCACACGCGCGCGGCGTTGTCGCTCACGAGCACGGAGCTCCAGCGCGCCGCGCGCGAGTTGCCGACCGTCCCCGAAGGGCGGCTGACGCGAGTGCTGACCGACGCCGACCTGATCAAGTTCGCGCGGCGCGCGGTGAGCGGCGACCGGGCGCGGGATCTGGGGCGCGAGGCCCGCGCGATCGTCGCCGTCGAGCACGCGGCGACGCCGCCTGAGAGTCCGCGACGACGCCCGCGCCGTCCGCAGCCGGCGCCGGCCTCGTCCGTCGGAGGCCGCGTGATCGCGCTCGGCAGAATCCAGTTCGCGACGCCGTGGGTGCTCGCGCTTCTTCTCGTGCTCCCGATCTGGTGGATCATTCGGCGGCGCCGTCGCCCGAGCGCGATCGTCTTCTCGCGCGTCGCCGTCCTGGCCGCCGGTCCGCGCGCCGGGCGGCGGACGCCGTTCATGCTCTTCCTCTTCCGCAACCTGCTGCTCGCGTCCACGATCGTCGCGCTGTCGCGGCCGCGCTCGGGATCGCATTCGGAAAACACGACGAGCGAGGGCATCAACATCGTCCTCGCGATCGACCTCTCGAGCTCGATGCTGGCGCAGGACTTCACGCCGAACAACCGGCTCGAGGTCGCGAAGGACGTCGTGAAGCGATTCATCGCCGCGCGCTCGAGCGATCGCATCGGCGTCGTGGCATTCGCATCCGAAGCGCTCACGCAGGTGCCGCTCACGACCGACTATCCCGTCGTGAACATGGCGGTCGACAACCTCGCCGCGGGTCAGCTCGAGGACGGCACGGCCATCGGAACCGCGATCGCGACGGCGGCCAACCGGCTGCGCGACGCGCCGGGCCGATCGCGCGTGATGATCCTTCTCACCGACGGCGAGAACAATCGCGGCGCGATCGATCCTCGCACGGCCGCGAAGGCGGCGGCGGTGTTCGGGATCAAGATCTACACGATCGGCGTCGGCACCGAAGGCATGGCGCCGGTGCCCGTCGGTCGCGGACTGTTCGGACTTCGCTACGAGAACCGTCTCGTGCGGATCGACGAGCCGCTGCTCTCCGACATCGCGAAAACCACCGGCGGCCGCTACTACCGCGCGCGCGACGCCGCCGCGCTCCAGCGCATCTATCAGGAGATCGACCAGCTCGAGCGTGAGCCGGTGCGGACGCGCGCCTACGTGCGCTACACCGAGCTCTTTCGCTGGCCGCTGTACTTCGCGGCTCTGATGCTGTTGGCCGAGCTGATGCTCGCCGCGCGACGGGGGCCGCTGCCGTGATCCCCGACGTGACGCTCGACTATCCCTACATGCTCGCCCTCGCGGTGATCCTTCCGCTGCTGACCGTCTACGTCCTGCGGCGCGCCTTTGCGCAGCGCAAGGCGCGTCTGAATCGCCTCGGCACCATGGACGTGATCTCCCGGATCATCCCGCCGCGCACGTTGGTGCGGCCGGGCTGGCGCATGGTGCGGCTGGGCGTCGCCGGATCGCTTGTCGGCGTGGCGGTCGCGGGTCCGCGGTGGGGAGACGAGCGGACCGTCGTTCGCACGCGCGGCATCGACATGGTGCTCGCGCTCGACGCGTCGCTCTCGATGCTGGCGCAGGACGAGCGGCCGAGCCGCCTCGAGCGAATGAAGGAGGAAGTCCGGCGTCTGCGGGCCCTCTCGCCCGGCGACCGAATCGGGGTGCAGGCGTTCGCCGGGCGCAGCTATGTTTTGTCGCCGCTCACGATCGACGAGGGCGCTCTCGACCTCTTCCTCGACAACCTCGACCCGACCGTGGTGGGGCAGGCGGGAACGTCGCTGGCCCGAACCATTCACCAGGGCGTCGACCTTCTCACGGCGACGAACAGTGGCTCGGATCGCGCACTGGTCGTCATGAGCGATGGGGAGGCCTTCGAGCCGCTCGAGGACGTTCAAACCGAGGCCAAGCGGGCGGCGCAGCAGGGAATCAGCCTCGTCACCGTGGGGTTCGGCACGACGGAAGGCACGACGATTCCGATCAAGAATCCCGACGGATCGACCACCACGAAGAAGGACGAAAACGGCAGCACGGTGATCACGAACTACCATCCAGAATTCTTGAAAGGCGCTGCCGACGCCGCCGGCGGGACGTTCATTCCCGCGGGCGCGACGGACAAAGCGGCTCGCGTCAAGTCGGCGCTCGCCACGCTGCGAACGAAAGCGCGGGCGAGCCTCGGCGGCGAGACGAAGACGCCGCGCTACCAGTGGTTCCTCTTTCCCGCGCTGCTGCTTCTGTTGCTCGACACGCTGCTCATCGAGCGCCGCGGTCACCGCGCGCCTCGCTCCGCCGCGCAGACGGCCGCCGCCGCCGGATTGCTGCTGATGGTCTCGCTCAACGGATGCGCGCGCCTCACGCGATCGCAGCAGGCGGCGTCGGCGTATCATCACGGCCAGTACACGCAGGCGGCGTCGTTGTACCGCGACGCGATCGCCGCGGGCGACAAGTCGGCCGAGGCGCTCTACAACTTCGGCACGGCGCTCGTCGCCGCCGACTCGAACGCGTCGGCGGTTGACGCGCTCCGCTCGCTCACCGACATCAAGAAAGACGAGCTTCGATTCCGCACGCTGTTCAATCTCGGTCTCGCGCCACCTGAAGCCCGCGCTCGCGGCGCCGCCGGGTGGCGGGGGGGCCGATCAGAGCGGGGCGTTGGATTCGACGCTCGCCATCTACAAGAAGGCGCTGCTCATGCGTCCGAACGACCTGGACGCCAAATGGAACTACGAGCTCGCGCTCCGACAAAAGGAGAAGGGCGGCGGGGGCGGCGGCGGCGGAGGGGGCGGCGGTTCGAGCGCGCCGCCGCAGCAGCATTCGCCGCAACCGCAGGGCGGTCTCGGACAGCAGCAGGCGGAACAGCTGCTCGGCAGCGCGGCGCGCGAAGAGCGTGACGTGCAGTCCAAGCGACAGAAGGCGAATCGCGTCGAGCCGCCGCCTGGAGGGAAGGACTGGTGATCGGCGCGCTTGTCATGATCGCGCAGCTCGCCATCGTCGCGCACGGGCCGGATTCGGCGTCGACGTGCGAGGCGTTCGAGGTGAGCGTCGCCGTGAGCGCGAGGGGCTCGACCGTCCCCCGCCTCATCGCGCCGTCGTTCTATCCGTTCGACATTCTGCGATCGTCCCCCGTGCCGCACGTGTCGTACGACCGCGGCAACGGATCCGTGACCGCGGAATATCGGTACGTGCTCACGACCGACCGCATCGGCACCTACTCGCTGTCTCCGTTCGAAGCGCGACTCGGCAAGGAAGTCATCCGATCGCGGCCGGTGGAGATCGCCGTGCACTCGGCCGGACGTGCGCAGATTCCCGCGGTGGTCGCGCGCGCGCGCGTCGACACCAGTCTCGCGGTCGACTTCCGCGCGCTGTCGGTTCCCGAAACGGTGTACGTCGGACAGCAGGCGAACTACGAGGTCGCGGTCTTTCTCAACGCCGCGGTGCGCGACCGGCTCCGCCGGAACCCGACGTTCTTTCCGCCCGACATGCAGTCGATGCTCGCCTATGATCTGCCGGCGCGCGCGAACCCGCCGCGGCGGGAGGGTGGCTCGCATTGCTTCGACGCGCTCGTCTACCAGCGCGCGCTCTTTCCTTTGATGCCGGGGCGCTTCGCGATTCCGCCGGCGCAGCTCGTCTATTCGCTGCCGCTCTCGGCGAGCTTCTTCAGCCGCGAGGAGACGCACGACCTCGAGACCGACAGCACGATCATCGTCGCCGTCGAGCCGCCCATGGCCGGCCGTCCGGCCGATTTCGGCGGAGCCGTCGGGAACGTGCGCCTGGCCACGCGCCTCGACACGTTGGCGTCGCGGGTCGGCGATCCGATCGTGCTGACCGTCCGCGTCATGGGCACCGGAAACGTGAAGCTCTTTCCGCGTCCCGCGGTCGGCGTCTCGTGGGCGACGCTGGTGAAAGGCGACGAGCGCGTGCGCGTCGACACGACGGCGCGCCGAATCGCCGGGTCGAAGGAATTCGATTGGCTGCTCACGCCGAAGGTCGCGGGCGAGCTCGACTTGCCGCCGATTCGCTACGGCTACTTCAACCCCGAGACGCGTCGCTACGAGGTCGCGTCGACGGGCAGCACGCGCGTGCACGTGGGTCCGGGTTCGCTTGCCTCCGCGGATACGGCGCGCACCGAGACGCTCCTGCCTCTGCGTCCGCGGTACCGCGGCGCGGCGCGCACTCCCATGCACGAGTACGCGGCGTTCTGGGCGCTGCTCGCTCTCGCGCCGCTGCCGGCGTTCACGCTCCGCCGCCGCTCGGCGAAACGTCCGACGACGCGATCGCTCCAACGAGCCGTCGCGCCGACTCGGCGCCGCGGTGAAAGCCGCGGCGAAGTCGCGCGACGCGTCGTCGGTGCGGCGCGTCTACACGTCGGCGCTGAGCGAGCGCCTCACGCTCGAACCCGAGAGCTTCACGCGAGCCGGAGGACTGGCCAGAGTGCTTCGGCGCCGCGGCGTGTCCACGGGCATCGCGACTCAAGCGGAGCGCTTTCTCCGCGAGCTCGACGAGGCCGCCTTCGCCGCCGGCGGCGCGCTTCCGGCCGACGCGGCCGAGCGCGCGGAGCGATTGTATCGCGCCGTCGACGACGAGGCGCTGCCTCGCACGCAGATTTTCACGCGGGTGATGAGCATCGTTGTCGTCGCCGCGCTGGGCGCCGCGGCGGCGCACGCGCTCACTCAGGGCAGCGATCCGCGGCGCGCGTTCGACGCGGGGGTCGAGGCATACGGGCGCCACGAGTTCGTCGCCGCGCGCGAGTCGTTCCTCGAGTCGGTGCAAGCGGACCCCCGCGCGCCGGACGCGTGGGCGAACCTCGGCACGGCCGCATGGGCCGTCGCCGACACCGCGCGAAGCGTCGCGGCGTGGCAACACGCGCTCCGCCTCGAGCCGCTTGCTCCGGACGTTCGCGAGCGCGTCGAGTTGGTGCACTCGCTGCCGTGGACCGCGAGCGGATTCGTCCTGCCGATTCCGGTCGAATGGATCTTCATCGCGGCGGCCGTCCTCTGGCTCGCGACGTGGGGCTGGGCCGCGGCGCGGGCCCGGCGCGGCGACGTCGTTCGGCGCACGCGGCTCGCCATCGCTCGGCGTCGCGGCTGGAATCGTCGTGTTGTGCGGGTTCGCTCTCGTCGAGCGCGCCGCCGGCCGCCACCTCGACGTGCTGCGCACCACCGCATCGCTCACGCTCCGATCCCGAGATCGGCGGCGAGCGAGGGCCCACGGCGATCGTCGGCGAAGTCGTGCGCGAGATCGGCCGGCAGGGCGCGTGGACGCGCGTCCGCCTCGACGACGGGCGCGACGGCTGGATCGAGTCCGCCTCGCTCATTTCGCTCGATACGCGGGACGCGTCGCAGATCGGCAATTGACCGGCCGCGCGGCGCGCCCGTAGCTTTGGCGCCGTGACCGTCGCTTCTTCCCCGCGCATCGCCGTCCTGCCGAGCGACGTCGCCGATCAAATCGCCGCGGGCGAGGTCGTCGAACGCCCGGCGTCGGTCGTGAAGGAGCTGATCGAGAACGCGCTGGACGCCGGCGCCCATGCGATCGACGTCGCGATCGAGGACGGCGGCCGGCAGACGATTCGCGTCAGCGACGACGGCACCGGCATGATGCGCGACGACGCCGTGCTCGCGCTCGAGCGGCACGCCACCTCGAAGATTCGGTCGGCGAGGGACCTCGTCGGCGTGCGCAGCTTCGGGTTTCGCGGCGAGGCGCTGGCCGCCATCTGTTCGGTGACGGAGCTCGAGCTCGAGACCGCGCCCGACGACGGCGCCGGAACCCTCGTGCGCGCCGCCGCCGGCCGAGTCATCGACGTCGACGCGACAAGCCGCCGCCGCGGTACGACCGTGCGCGCGTCGCGCCTGTTCTTCAACGCGCCGGCGCGGCTCAAGTTTCTCCGCGGCGCGCGCTCCGAGTGGCGCGCCATTCTCGACGTCGTCGCCACGATGGCGCTCACGCGCCGCGACGTGCGCATCTCGCTGTCGCACGACGGACGATCGATCCTGTCGCTGCCGGCGAGCGCGACGCCGCGCGAGCGGTTGGCCGCGATCTACGGCGGGCCCTTCGCCGAGCGTTTGCTCGACGTGGACGACGTGAGCGGCACGACGCACGTCGCCGGGTTGGTCGAGCGTCCGTCCGACGCGGGGACCGCCACGCGCCGCGTCTTCCTTTCCGTGAACGGCCGAGCCGTGCGCGACCCGGGCCTCGCGCGCGCCGCCGAGACAGCCTATCGATCGACGATTCCCGCCGGTGTGCGGCCGACGCTGTTTCTCGACGTCGTGGTCGCCGCGGACTCGGTGGACGTGAACGTGCATCCGGCCAAGGCCGAAGTTCGTTTTCGCGACCGGTGGACGGTCGAGCGCACGATCGAGACCGCGGTGCGTCGCGCGCTCGGCACCTTCGACGCCGGCGCCACCTTCGGCCGCCGCGTGTGGCCGACGCACGTGCCGCCCGCTGCACCGTCGCCGGAAGCGAACCAGCTCGACTCGATTCCCGTCGCGCCGCCGCCCGGCGCCGACGAGTTGTTCGCCGAGCTCCTCCAGTCCAGCCGTCGAGCCGTCCAGCCGTCCAGCCGAAAACCCACCCGTAAGTCCGGCCCCTGACCCCAACGTTCCGCCGCTCTTCCAGCTCCATCGCACGTACATCGCTTTCGAGCACGAGCACGGCGTCGTCCTCATCGACCAGCACTCCGCGCACGAGCGGGTGTTGTTCGAGCAGTTCATGCGCGCGCTCGAGCGCGGCGAACAGCCGGCGCAGCGATTGCTCTTTCCCATGACGCTGCACCTGGGTCCCGCCGAGAGCGACGCGTTCGAGCGGCATCGCCCCGCGTTCGAGCAACTGGGCTTCGAGATCGAGGGATTCGGCGGCCACACGCTGATCGTTCGCGCCGTGCCGATGCCGCATCCGCGCTTCGATCCGGAGCGGTGCCTGCGCGAGACGCTGGCGGCGATCACGGGCGATCGCGGAGCGAGCGAGCATTCGCGCCACGAGCGGCTCGCCGCGACGGTCGCGTGCAAGGCGGCGATCAAAGCCGGCGAGGCGCTGTCGCCGGCGGAACAGCGCGCGCTCTACGTCGCTCTGCGCGACACGACGCTCCCCGCGCACGACGTGCACGGCAGAGCGACGATCGTCCAACTCACGTGGGATGAAATCGACCGGCGATTCGGCCGCCATTGAGTTCACCGCCACGGACGTCGGGGTGATCTGCGGGCCGACGGCCGGCGGGAAAAGCGCGATCGCCATGTGGCTCGCCGAGCGGCGGCCGATCACGATCGTCAGCGCCGATTCGCGTCAGGTGTATCGCGGCTTCGACGTCGGAACCGCGAAACCGACCGCCGACGACCAGGCGCGCGTGCCGCACGCGGGGATCGACGTCGTCGAGCCGACCGTTCGCTACTCGTCGGCGGCGTGGGCGGACGCCGCGAACGACTGGATCGCCGACGCGTTCGCGCTCGGCCGCACGCCGATCGTCGTGGGCGGCACGGGTCTCTATTTGCGCGCGTTGTTCGAGGGCCTCTTCGCCGAGCCGCCGATCGACGCCGAGCAGCGTCGGCGTCTCGAGCCCGAGCTCGCCGCGCTGCCGACGTCCGAGCTGAAGCGATGGGTCGAACGCCTCGATCCGGCGCGCGCGCACCTCGGACGCGCGCAACTGCTGCGCGCCGCCGAGATCGCGCTGCTCACCGGCCGCCGCGTGAGCGATCTGCACGCGGCGCAGCGCGGCGGAAACGGCGGCAGGGCCGCGTTGGCGCCCGCGCTATCTTCTGGTGGATCCGGGTCCCGCGCTGGCGGAACACATCGGCGCGCGGCTCGATGCGATGCTCAACGCTGGATGGCCGAACGAGGTCGAGCGACTCATGCATTCGATTCCGCCGGACGCGCCGGCATGGAAGGCGACGGGATACGAGGCCGTGCGACGCATGGCGCGCGGCGAGTCGACGCGCGCCGACGCGCGCGAAACGATCCTGATCGAGACGCGGCAGTACGCCAAGCGCCAACGCACCTGGTTTCGGCATCAGCTTCCGCCGGACCGCGTCCTTACCGTGAATCCGCTGGCGCGTGATTGGGAAGAGGTCGTCGCGCGGTGGACGACGGGGATCGTGCACGAAGACGAGGCGGGCGGGTCGGCGAGAGCGCGCCGGTGAAGGTCGGCATCACCTGCTACCCGACGTACGGTGGCTCGGGGGCGCTGGCCACTGAGCTCGGGATCGCCCTGGCTCAGCGCGGCCACGAAGTCCACTTCATCACGTACCAGCAGCCGTTTCGGCTTCCGGCGTTCACGCCCGGGATCTACTTCCATGAAGTCGACGTCGGGCGCTATCCGCTGTTCGAGTATCCGCCGTACGACCTCGCGCTCGCGGTGCGAATGCACGAGGTCACGCTCGCGCACTCGCTCGACCTGCTGCATTGCCACTACGCGATTCCGCACGCGACAAGCGCCTGGATCGCGCAGGAGATGCTCAAGCAATCGAAGCGCGACATCCGCGTCGTGACGACGCTGCACGGGACGGACATCACGATCGTCGGCCAGGATCCTTCGTTCCGCCCGATAACGAAATTCTCGATCGAGAAGTCGGACGGGCTCACGGCGGTCAGCCGCTATCTCCAGACCGAGACGCTCACGACCTTCGGCTGCACGGCGTGCCGCATCGAGGTCATCCCGAACTTCGTCGACCCCGAGGTCTACGACCGTTCGCGCTACCCGTCGGTCTTCACCGAGCAGGTCGACGCGGGAAAGCGCGTGCTGATGCACGTCTCGAACTTTCGGGCCGTCAAGCGCGTGACCGACGTGGTGAAGATCTTCGCCGAAGTCGAACGGCAGGTGCCATCGGTGTTGATGATGGTCGGCGACGGTCCGGACCGCGTCGACGCCGAGGCGGAGGCGAGAGCGCTCGGCCTGCAGGACAAGGTGTTCTTCCTCGGCAAGATCGACGCGGTGGCGCCCTTGCTCGCCGGCGCCGACATCTTCCTCCTGCCGTCGAGCTCGCGAGTCGTTCGGCCTGAGCGCGCTCGAGGCGCTGGCGTCGGGCGTGCCGGTCATCGGATCGAAGGCCGGCGGTCTGCCGGAGGTCGTCCGCGACGGCGAAACCGGATTCCTTTGCGAGGTCGGCGACATCGACGCCATGGCGTCCGCCGCGCTGGGCCTCCTTCGCGACCGCGACCGGTGGCACGCGATGAGCAGCCTCGGCGGCGCAGGATGCGCGCGAGCGCTTTTCGCGCGACGCGATCGTCGGCGACTACGAGGCGTTTTATGAGTACACGCTCTCTTCGCCGTCCGGCGCTGAGCGAAATGCGCGTGCGGCGGCTGACTCCGCGCGGGGTCGCGTGAGTCTCGCGCACGCCATCATCCTCGGGATCGTCCAGGGACTCTCCGAGTTTCTTCCGGTGAGCAGCTCGGCGCATCTCACGCTCGTGCCCTGGCTGTTTCACTGGGACGATCCAGGCCTCGCCTTCGATGTCGCTCTGCACGTCGGCACGTTGATCGCCGTCCTCTGGTACTTCCGCGCGCAGTGGATCGCCCTCGCGCGCGCGGCGCTCGGGAAGGGCACCGCCGGAGGAACGCCGGCGCGTCGTCTTTCTCATCATCGCCACGATCCCCGGAGCGATCGCCGGGCTCGCCCTGGAGAAGTACGCCGACAGCACGTTTCGCGATCCGCGCCTGATCGCCTCGGTGTTGATCGTGATGGGCGTCTTGCTCTGGTGGGTCGACAAGATCGGCGGCATCCGACCGATCGTTGCCCACGATGACCGCGCGCGACGCGCTCCTCGTCGGTCTGGCCCAGATGTTCGCCATCGTGCCGGGCGTCTCCCGCTCGGGGTCGACGATCACGGCGGGGCGCGCGCTCCGCTTCACGCGCGAGGATGCCGCCGTATTCAGCTTTCTCATGAGCATGCCGATCATCGCCGCGGCCGCGCTGCTCAAATTGCCCCACGTGCTCAGGACGGAAGGCGTGACGGCCCCGCTCGCCGCCGGCGTCATCGCCTCCGCCATCAGCGGATGGCTGGCCATCGCCGTACTCCTGCGGTTCGTGGTGCGCCGAAGCTATGGCGTCTTCGCGGCGTACCGCATCATCATCGGACTGATCGTCCTGGGCATCGCATTCTCTCGCTGACTGAATACAGAACGACAATGACGAACGCCGACGCGGGCGGAATCGTCCGGTACGACGGCGCCTCGGCCGCCGAGCTGGCGTCGCGGCTCGGCGCTGCCGCGCATAGAGCTGCTCGAGACGGTATCGTCGACGCAGGACGTGGCCCACGAGCTCGCCGCGGCGGGCGCACCGGCGGGCACACTCGTTCTCGCGAACGAGCAAACGAGCGGTCGCGGCCGACACGGCCGGCAGTGGACGTCGAAGCCGGGCGCCGGGGTGTGGCTCACGTTGATCGAGCGCCCCACCGATCCCGCGTCCGCCGACGTGTTGTCGCTGCGCGTCGGCCTCGCGCTCGCGCGCGCGCTCGAGCCATTCGCCGCCGACCGCGTCCACCTGAAATGGCCGAACGACGTCTACTCGGCCGGCCGCAAGCTCGCCGGCGTGCTCGCCGAAGCGCGCTGGCGCGACGGCGCGATCGAGTGGGTCGCGGTCGGCGTCGGTATCAACGTGGTCGCGCCGAGCGACGAGCCGCGCGCCGTCGGTCTCGCCGCGGGAACGACGCGTCTCGGCGTGCTGCGCGCCGCGGTGCCGCTGCTGCGCGCCGCGGCCGCGGCGCAGGGACATCTGACCGAGTCGGAGTTGGCCGAGTTCGCGGCGCGGGACATCGCGGCGGGGCAGGGCTGCGTCCAGCCGATCGTCGGGCGAGTCGCGGGGATCGACCGCACCGGCGCGCTGCTCATCAACACCGGCTCGCGCATCGCCGCGGTGCGCGCCGGATCTCTCGTGCTCCAAGAGGAGGCGACGTGATTCTCGTCTTCGACGTCGGCAACACCGAGCTGACCATCGGCTTGTTCCAGGAAACCGAGCTGCGCGGACATTGGCGCGTGATGACGGACGTCCCGCGCACCGCCCGACGAATTCGGCGTGCTCCTTCGTTCGTTGCTCTCGGCGAGCGAGTTCATGCCGGACGCCGTGGACGGCGTGGCGATCGGCTCGGTGGTCCCGCGCGTGACCGGTCCGCTCTCGCAGGGGTGTCAGGCCTACTTCACGGTGGGCGCGCCGCTCATCGTCGACGCGTCGTCGCGATTGCCGATCACGCTCGACGTGGACGAGCCGCTCACCGTGGGCGCGGATCGCCTGATCAACACGCTCGCCGCGAGCCGTCTCTATGGGCGCGACGCGATCGTCGTGGATCTCGGCACGGCGACGACGTTCGACTGCATCACGTCCGACGGCGTTTTTCTCGGGGGAGTGATCGCGCCCGGCATCCTGACGTCGTCGGAGACGCTCACGCGCCGGACGTCCAAGCTTCCGGCGACGGAGCTGTCGATCCCCAAGCGCGTGATCGGTCGGCGCACGGAGGAGTGCATTCGCGCGGGCGTGATGTTCGGCGCCGCGGACGCGATCGACGGCATCGTGGGGCGGATCAAGCGCGAGTGGCCGCGGCCGAGCGTGCCGACGGTGATCGCCACGGGCGGATTCGCGTCGACGATGGCGGAGTTGTGCCAAGTCGTTCGATCGCGTGGAGCCGCACCTGACGCTCCAGGGTCTGGCGCTGGCGTACAGCATTCTCGCGCCGAGCGAAAGAAGACTCTAAGCCGTTTGTCACGAACGAGTTACGGTATTGGCCGCGCGTGTGTGAGGCGCTTGACTCGCTTGCCTGGCGTCCCTAGACTTGAGGGCTGTTAGCACTCGCAGGCTTTGAGTGCTAAGGCATTTTCGCCATCACGTCATCGCAGCCAGAGCAAGGAGGAGCACCCAGTATGGCCACCAAGACCAGCATCAAGGTCAATCCGTTGGCCGATCGCGTCGTCATTCGCGCGCTCGAGGAAACGGAGCAGATGCGGGGCGGTCTGTACATCCCCGACACCGCCAAGGAAAAGCCGCAGCAGGGCGAGATCATCGCCGTGGGCCCGGGCCGGTTCGAGAAGGACAAGCGCGTCCCGATGGACGTCAAGGTCGGCGACAAGGTGCTGTACGGGAAGTACAGCGGCACCGAGGTCACGATCGACAACGAACCGCTTCTGATCCTCCGCGAGTCCGACGTTCTCGCGGTGCTGTCCTGAGCAGCCGGTCCGTCATTTCGCGCTTTGAATTAGACAACTCACTATAGAGATTTCGCCCATGGCAGCCAAAGAACTCCATTTCAACGTCGACGCGCGCGCCGCACTGAAGCGCGGCGTCGATCAGCTGGCCGAGGCCGTGAAAGTCACCCTCGGTCCGAAGGGCCGGAACGTCGTCATCGACAAGAAATTCGGCGCCCCCACCGTCACCAAGGACGGCGTCACCGTCGCCAAGGAGATCGAGCTCAACGATCCGCTCGAGAACATGGGCGCGCAGATGGTCAAGGAAGTCGCGACCAAGACGAGCGACAACGCCGGCGACGGCACGACCACCGCGACCGTCCTCGCGCAGGCGATCTTCCGCGAAGGCCTCAAGAACGTCACCGCCGGCTCGAACCCGATGGCCATCAAGCGCGGCATCGACCAGGCGGTGAACGCGGTCGTCGCCGAGCTCAAGAAGATGAGCGTCCCGACGACCGGCAAGAAAGAGATCGCCCAAGTCGGCGCCATCTCCGCGAACAACGACCAGGAGATCGGCGACCTCATCGCCGACGCGTTCGACAAGGTCGGCAAGGACGGCGTCATCACCGTCGAAGAGGCCAAGGGCCTCGAGACGACGCTCGAGACGGTCGAGGGCATGCAGTTCGACCGCGGCTACGTCTCGCCGTACTTCGTCACCGATCCGGAGAAGATGGAAGCCGCCCTCGAGGACGCGCTCATCCTGATCCACGACAAGAAGGTCTCGTCGATGAAGGACCTGCTCCCGGTGCTGGAGAAGGTCGCGCAGCAGGGACGTCCGCTGCTCATCATCGCCGAGGACATCGAAGGCGAAGCCCTGGCGACGCTCGTCGTCAACAAGCTGCGCGGCACGCTCAAGGTCGCGGCCGTGAAGGCGCCGGGCTTCGGCGATCGCCGCAAGGCGATGCTGCAGGACATCGCGGTCCTGACCAACGGCCAGGTGATCAGCGAGGAAGTCGGCTTCAAGCTCGAGAACGCGGTCGTCACGGACTTGGGCCGCGCCAAGCGCATCGTCGTCGACAAGGACAACACGACGATCATCGACGGCGCCGGGTCGGACGACAAGATCCAGGGCCGCATCAAGGAGATCCGCGTCGCGATCGACGCCAGCACGAGCGACTACGACAAGGAAAAGCTCCAGGAGCGTCTGGCGAAGCTCGCCGGCGGCGTGGCGGTGATCAACGTCGGCGCGGCGACCGAAGCCGAGATGAAGGAGAAGAAGGCCCGCGTCGAGGACGCGTTGCATGCGACGCGCGCCGCGGCGGAAGAGGGCATCGTCCCGGGCGGCGGCGTGGCGTTCATCCGCGCGCAGCGCGCGCTCAAGACGCTCAAGCTCGGCGAAGCCGACGAGCAGATCGGCGTCGACATCATCCGTCGCGCGATCGAGGAGCCGATCCGCATGATCGTGCAGAACGCGGGTGGTGAAGGCTCGATCGTCGTCGAGAAGGTGCGCAACTCGAAGGACGACGCGTTCGGCTACAACGCGCTCACCGACACGTACGAGAACCTCGTGCAGGCGGGCGTGATCGATCCGACGAAGGTGACGCGCACGGCGCTGCAGAACGCGGCGTCGATCGCCGGTCTGCTCCTCACGACCGAAGCGCTCATCGTCGAGCGGAAGGAGAAGGAGCCCGCGCACCCGGCCCCGCCGGGCGGCATGGGCGGGATGTACTAGGCTCGAGGCACACCGAAGCGAAACGGGCCGCCCTTTGGGCGGCCCGTTTTGCGTTCGGCGTGCGGGAGGGAGTGCGGGGGCGGGGTGCGGAGGACTGCGAGTGCTCAGGTGCTAGAAGAGCGCGTACTGCAGCCGGCTTCTCGGCGCGCTTGGCACCTGGCACGAACGGGCCGACGACGGCGTCCTGCTTCGCGGCGGTGAGCGTGCCTTTGAAGCGTGACTTCGCCAACGCGGCGCGCATGTTCGTGAGCGCGACGCGCGGCGTGTTGCACTTCTCGCTCAGGTGCGCGAGCACCAGATGATTCGTCTCGCGCGTCACCGCTTCGCGGGCGAACGCGGCGGCGTCGTGGTTGCTCAGGTGCCCGACCCGCGACGCGATCCGGGCTTGCAGCCACGGACCGATACGGGCCGTTCCGCAGCATCTCGTCGTCGTGGTTCGACTCGAGCACCAGAATGTCGAGCGACTGGCACGCGCGCGCGATCGCGCGGCTCACGTGGCCGATGTCGTAGAACATGCCGGCCCGCGCCCCGGTCGACTTGCTCGTCACGACGAATCCCACCGACTCGCGGGCGTCGTGCGGCGTCGGCGTCGTGCTCACCGTCATCGTGGGAAAGTGGATCGTCGTGCCGGCGGCGAACCGGTTCACGTGCGGACCGGCGAGCTTCGCGGCGCGCGCCGTCGCCGGCGTCGCGTACAGCTCCCATCCCCAGCGCTTCATCGCCGACTTCGCGCCGTGCACGTGGTCCCCGTGCTCGTGCGTCACGAGACACGCGTCGATCGAATCCGGCTTCACCCCGATCGTCTTGAGGCGTCCCGCCAGCGTGCGCGTGCCGTAGCCGCAGTCGATCAGGATGCGCGACCCGTCGCATTCGACGAGGATCGCGTTACCCCGGCTGCCGCTCCCCAGCATCCACAGCTTCACGATTCGCGCTCCTCGAGGACCCACCGGCTCGCGTGCGCCGCGGCGAGGTGCCGCCGTCCGCGCTCGCTCAACGTAACCGATCGGCGCGCCATCATGCGCGTCGCGCCCTCGATGAACTTGTCGGCGTGGTGCAGCGTGTACGGCCACCCGTCGCCCCACGAGAACGGCGCGACGACCTTGGGCGGCATCGCGCCGTACACGTTCGACCCGGCGCCGATGACCGTTCCCGTCGTCAGCCGCAGCCCGATGCCCGTCTTCACGTGGTCGCCGAACATCGTGCCGAGGAACTGCATGCCGGTGTCGCGGACGCCGTCGGGCGTCCACATCGAGACCGGACCATACGTGTTCTTCAAATTGCTCGTGATCGTCCCGGCGCCGACGTTGACCCATCGGCCGAGGTACGAGTGTCCGACGAAGCCGTCGTGTCCCTTGTTCGAGTGGCCGATCACGACGCTCGTGCTCAACTCGCCGCGCACCTTCGACCAGTCGCCGATCGAGCTGCCCGGTCACGTCGCCGCCGAGCACCGTCACGTGCCGTCCGACGTAGCAGGGGCCGGAGATCCTCGTGAACGCGCGGACGTGCGATCCCTCGCTGACCATGATCGGACCGGCCGACGCGTCCAGCACGACGTGCGGCTCGACGACGGCGTCCTGCGCGACGAAGACCGGCTGGTCGCCGAGAATCGTCGCGTCTCGGGGCAGCGACCCCGACATCCCGCGCGTGGCGATCGGAATGTCGTGCGTCAGCTGGTCCTGCAGCAGCCGAATCAAGTCCCAGACGTCCTCGAGCCACCAGCCGTGCACCTCGGCGATCGCGCCGGTGCCGGCGGCGATCTCGTCGAGGGTGAGGGATCCGTCGGCGAATTCCAACGTGTCCATCGGCTCGCGGAGCCGGAGCGCCGCCATCTGATTCCCGCAGCGCCACATCGTGCACGGGGCGACGCGTCTCGCGACCGCCTGCGGGTCGGCCGGCAACTGAGGAACGCAGCGGCTGTTCACGATGATCGAGCCGGCGGGGATCACGCCGTTCGCCGCGACGGCGCCCGGTTCGTCGAAGTCCGCGTGCCGCTCGCCCGCCATGAAGAACAGGCCGTTGCTCGGCTGCATGTGCTGCCGCCATCGCTCGCGGATGAGCGAGACGCCGGCGACGAGCTCGGAGACGGGGCGCGTGCTGGCGAACGGCTCGAAGCGTCGCGCCGTCGCGTCGTCGTACAGGTAGACGGCGCTCACGGCCGCTCCCGGACGCCGCCGCGGCAGCGCGTCCATGAGCGTTTTCAAATCGGCGGACCGGTCGGTCGTGGTGACGAGCACCATGTCGTTCTCCATGACCACGACGAGGTTGGAGACGCCGTACATGATCACGGTGGACGCCGGCGCGTGCACGACATTGTCGCGGGCGTCGATCGCGTAGACGCGCCCGCTCGCCGCGTTCCCCGCGGCGTCGGTGCGCCGAACGCGGCGCAGAGAGGCCCACGTGCCGACGTCGTCCCAACCGAAATCGCCGGCCAGCACGACGACGCGGTCGCTGCGTTCGAGCACGCCCACGTCGACGGAGATCGGCGTGACCGCCCCGAAGAACCCGAGCATGTCGTCGGAGTTGGCGTGAAGCGCGCGCGACACCTCCGGCGTGAGGCGCCGGACGTCGTCCAGGAAATCGCCGACGCGCCACACGAAGATGCCCGAGTTCCAGAGGTAGCCGTCGCGGCGCATCTGCTCGGCCCGCGCCCGGTCGGGTTTCTCGACGAACCGCGCCACCCGGCGCGCGCCGCCCCCTGTTTCGTCGTCGAGCGGCTCGCCAGGCTGGATGTACCCGAACCCCGGATCGGGGCGTGTGGGCACGACGCCGACGGTCACGAGCGCGTGGTGCTGCTCGGCGGTCTTGGCCGCGACGGTCAACGACTGCTGGAATCCCGCCGGGTCGCCGACCGCCCAGTCGGCGTGCACCGACATCATGACCGCGGACGGGCCGTCGCGGCGCGCGATCTCCTGGGCGGCCCAGGTCAGCGCCGCCGCGGTTCCCGCCGGCCGTGGCTCGGCGAGGATGTTGGATCGCGGCACGTCGGGGAGGAGCGCGGCCACGCTTGGCACCAACGCCTCACTCGTGAGTATCAAGGTGCGATCCGACGACACGAGAGGACGAAGCCGCGCCACCGTGTCCGCGAGCAGCGGCTGCGAGGTGACGAGTGGCAACAATTGTTTGGGGCGCGACGGCGTGGACAGCGGCCAGAATCGCGACCCGACCCCGCCGGCGAGCACCACTGCCCAGCGGCTCATCCGGCGGGCGGTGGGGCGTCGACGTTCGAATCGTCAGCCGCGAAGCCCGACCAGCTCGGCGGCGCGCGCGTACAGCTTCTTCGGGCTGAACGGCTTGGTCAGGAAGTCGTTCGCCCCCAGCGCCATGGCGCTGGTATGCTGCTGTTCCTGGCCGGCCGCCGTGAGGATGATGCACGGGATCTTCTGCCACCGCGGGTCGCGGCGCATCGCGGCCAGCACATCGAGGCCGCTCAGGTGCGGCATCATGAGGTCGAGCATCACGAGGCAGATGTCGGTCTCGCGGCCGAGCGTCTCGAGGGCTTCGCGTCCGTCGTACGCCAGCGTGACGCGAAACGGCCCCTGCTCGAGCTTCATCTTGATGATGCGGCCGATGTGCGGTTCGTCGTCGGCGACGAGCACGTGGCACGTGGGCGAGTTGGACACGGCGAATCGATGCGCTTAGACGAGAGCGGCGATGCGTTCGCGGTTGCGGCGAATCTCGAGCAGCAGTTGCCCGACGGCGGCGCCGGGCGACATGAGCACGAGAAGGACGGCATCTGCCGTCAGCACCGACACGATCGCCAGTCCGTGGCGGTGCTCGAGGACCGCCGTCAGCAGTTCGCCGCGGTTTGCGGCAACGCCGAGCTCGTCCGCGGAGCTCAGGATGGCGGGAATTCGGGCGGCGATGTCGTCGGCTTCGAGCCCCTCGGTGAGCTGGCCGTCGATCAACAACCCGTCGCGTCCGAGGACGACGGCGGCGTCGACTCCTTCGCGCTGCCGAATGGCAGCGACCAGATCACGGATGCTCGGCATTCCCTCGTTCGCGCTTCCCCCCGAAGTGGTGGCGAAGCTAGAGATCGAAGTGGTCGAAGTCAAGCGGCCCCAATCGCTTGAAGAATCCTCAACGCGTCCGTATCCTTCGCTCGACTCCCCAATGACCACTCGTCGTTTCTTGCCGCTTCCGGCCCCGATTTTCGCGTTGGCGACGCTCGCCGCCGCCGTCACCGCCATCTCCTGCACCGACCTCACTGGCGTGCCGGCGTCGCTTCCGACGCTGACCGACAGCGGCGTGGTCTACGCCATCAACGGCGCGCCGCTCGGCGCTCCCACCGCGCTGCAGATCTCCACGGGGCAGCTCGTGCCGGCGTCGTCCAGCTTCGCGTTCGACATCGCGTTCGACATCGACAGCGCGGGGCACGTGTTGTTCATGCCGCTGCGAACGATCGCCTCGGCGCTCGCGCCGACGCACGCGGTCGGCCTGCAGGTGTCGCAAGGGTCGTTCGACAACCTGATCGCCGCTCCGAAGAGCGGATATCGCGCCGATACGACGCTCATCGGCGCGGCCAACGTGACGATCGTCGCGCAATCGAACGACCTCACGACGTGCGGGCTGGCGATCTCGGGCCAGAACCTGTACGCCAAGGTCATCGTGACGGCGGTGGATCCCGTGGCGCGCTCGATGAAGGTCGTGTTCACCGTGGATCCGAACTGCGGCTTCGTGTCGTTTGCCGACGGCGTGCCCAAGAACTAGCGCATGCACGACGCCCGGATGCTCCGCGAGCAGGTCGATCTGCTGCGCGATGGGCTCCGCCGCCGCGGCGCGCTCGACGGCCTCGCGCCGGTCATAGACCGCGGCGTCCAGCTCGAGCGTGACCGCCGCACGCTGATCCAGGCGGTCGAAGAGCGAAAGGCGGCGCGGAACGCCAACTCGCAGGAAGTCGCGCGGCGAAAGCGCGCCAAGGAAGACGCGGACGAGCTGATCGCCCAGGGACGCGCGCTCGGCGACGAGATCACGAAGCTCGAGCACGAGCTGGCCGCCGCGCAGCAGGAGCTCGACCGCACGCTGCTCGAGATTCCCAACGTCACGCTCCCGGCCGTGCCCGAGGGCGACGAGACGCAGAACGTCATCGTGCGCGAGTGGGGCTCGCCGCGCGCGCGCGACGGCGTCAAGCCGCACTGGGAAGTCGGGGCATCGCTCGGTATGATCGATCTCGAGCGGGCGGGGAAGGTCTCCGGCTCGGGGTTCGTTTTCTATCGCGGCGTCGGGGCGAGGCTCATCCGCTCGCTGATCGCGATGTTCATGGACACGCACCGCGAGGAGCACGGCTACGAGGAGGTGTGGCCGCCGCTGCTCGTCAATCGCGCGACGATGACCGGCACCGGACAGCTTCCGAAATTCGAGGACGACGCGTACGGCACGCGCGGCGACGACCTGTTCCTGATCCCCACGGCGGAAGTGCCGGTCACGAATCTCTACCGCGACGAGATCATCGAGGCCGACGCGATGCCGATGGCGTTCGTCGCCTACAGCAAGTGTTTCCGCCGCGAGGCGGGATCGGCGGGGAAGGACACGCGCGGCATCCTTCGCACGCACGAATTCGACAAGGTGGAGCTCGTGCGGTACGCGTCGCCCGAGACGTCGGCCGAGCAGCTCGAGCTGCTCACGCGCCACGCCGAAACGATGCTCGAGCGTCTGGAGCTGCCGTATCGACGCAAGTTGCTCGCCGCCGGCGACACCGGGTTCAGTTCCGCCATGACGTACGATTTGGAGTGTTGGGCCCCAGGCGTGGGCGCATGGCTCGAGGTGTCGTCGTGCAGCACGTTCACCGATTTCCAGGCGCGTCGCGCGAACATCCGGTATCGTCCCGCCAAGGGCGAGAAGCCGCGGTTCGTGCACACCCTCAACGGATCGGGGCTGGCCTTTCCGCGCACGATCGCCTGTTTGCTGGAGCATCATCAGAACGCCGACGGAACGGTCACCGTTCCAGCCGCGCTTCGCGCGGTATCTCGGCGTCGACACACTCGGCTGAGCCCCGGCCCATGCGGCGCAGCAAGTCCGAGATGCTGGTCGCCACGCTGTTTCTGGTATTGTTGGGGTCGTACGTCTGGTACACGCAGCGGGTGATCGTCGACCTGCGGGCGGACGCGCGGCGCTCGACGGAGATGTACGCCCGCGTCTTCCGCGCCTTCGCCGACAGCTCCCCCGGCGCGATGGACGCGGCGCTCGTCGACCTGTCGAAGAGCATTCAGGCCCAGGGCGTCCCGCTCGTCCTGACCGATCCGAACGGCGTCGTCGCCGGGCACGCCAACCTGCCGTTCGATCCCGACGCATTCGCTCGCCGACACGGATTCGCGCATCAAGGAATACGTCGCCGTGCTGCAGGGCGAGCATCCGCCGATTGCCGACTCACTCATTGGAAAAGTCTACTACGGCGATCCGTCCGTGGTGCGCTGGCTGCGAATCATCCCGGCGCTGCAGGCGAGCATGGCGGCCATCCTGTTGCTGGCGTGGGTCTACATCGTGCGGACGCGCGGCGACGCGGCGCGCGAGCGGCTCTGGGCCGGCATGGCGCGCGAGTCGGCGCATCAGCTGGGGACGCCGCTCTCCAGTCTCGCGGGATGGATCGAGCTGATGGAGGAGCGGGCGCCGGACGAGTCGTCGGCCGCGGCGGCGCAGCACATGCGCGCCGACCTCGATCGCCTCGACCGCGTCGCCCACCGGTTCGAGCGCATCGGGCGCGAGGCGAAGTTCGACGACGTCGACGCCGGCGCGCTCGTCGCGCGCGTCGCCCGCTACTTCCAGGCGCGGGTACCGACGCTCGCCAACACGATCGTGGTGGAGCACGACGAGGAGCCCGGTCTGCCGAAGGTGAAAGGCGACGCCGTGCTCCTCGAGTGGGCCATCGAGGTGCTGGCGAAGAACGCCATCGACGCCCTCGCCGGCCGCGGCGGCCGCGTGCGGTTGACGGCCTCGCACTCGGGCACCGAGGGCGTGGCGATTCGCGTCGCCGACGACGGGCCCGGCGTGCCCCGCGAGCTGAGGTCGCGCGTGTTCGAGCCCGGCTTCTCCACCAAGCAAAGCGGATGGGGGATCGGCCTCTCGCTCGCGAGGCGAATCGTCGAGGAAAACCACAACGGCGTGCTGCAGCTCGCGCCGTCGGAGCCGGGCGCCGGCGTGGGCGGAAGCGGGACCGCGGCCGGCGCGACGTTCGAGATTATTCTTCACTGATGCAGACGATGCTGGACGAGCGGTTGACGGCGGGCCTCAACCCGGCGCAGCGCGAGGCTGTGCTCCATGTGAACGGTCCGCTGCTCGTCCTGGCGGGCGCGGGGTCGGGCAAGACGCGGGTCCTCACCACGCGCATCGCGCGCCTGATCGACATCGAAGGCGTGAGCGCGCGAAACATCCTCGCGGTCACGTTCACCAACAAAGCCGCCGGCGAGATGCGCGACCGCATCGGCCGGCTCCTCGGCAGCGCGCCCGCCGGCATGTGGGCCGGCACGTTCCACGCGATCGGCGCCCGCATGCTCCGCGCGTCGGCGCATCTCGTGGACCGTACGCCGACGTACACGATCTACGACCAGGACGATTCGCTCGGCGTGGTGAAGCGCCTGATGGAGCGGCACGGAATCCCGCCCAAGCAGTTCGCGCCGCGCGCCGTGCACTCGGCGATCTCCGACGCCAAGAACGCGCTCGTCGAGCCGGCGGAGTACGAGCGCATGGCGTTCGATCCGTTTTCCAAGGCGGTGGCGCCGGTCTTCAAGAGCCTCGAGCAAGCGCTGCGCCTCGCCAACGCGGTCGACTTCGACGACTTGCTCGTGTTGCCGGTGCGCATGCTCCAGCGCAACGCCGAACGGCTCGCGCGGTATCGCGACCAGTTCAAGTACATCCTCGTCGACGAGTACCAGGACACCAACCGCGCGCAGTACGAGCTGATCAAGCTGCTCGGCGGGCAGCACGGCAACGTGTGCGTCGTGGGCGACGACGACCAGTCCATCTATGGGTGGCGCGGCGCCGACATCCGGAACATCCTCGACTTCAACAAGGATTTCGCCGGCGCCGCGGTCGTGCGTCTCGAGGAGAACTACCGCTCCACGCCGCAGATCCTCGATCTGGCGAACGTCGTCATCAGCGCGAACACGGCGAGAATGGGCAAGACGCTGCGCGCGACCCGCGGTGGCGGGGAGCCGATCACGCTCGTGCGATCGCTCGACGAGCGCGACGAGGCCGACTTCGTCGTGAGCGAGATCGGCGTGCGGCGGTCCGGTCAGTCGCCCGCGGGATACGGCGACGTCGCCGTGCTCTATCGCACCAACGCGCAGAGCCGCGCGCTCGAGGAAGCGTTGCGTCGCCAGGCGATGCCGTATCGGCTCGTCGGCGCGGTCCGCTTCTACGACCGCCGCGAGATTCGCGACCTGATGGCGTATCTCAAGCTCATCGCGAATCCCGCCGACGACGAGGCCTTCCGGCGGGCCGTGGGCGTGCCGAAGCGCGGCCTCGGCGAAACGACGATCGACCAACTCGCCGAAGCGTCGCGCGTGTCCGGCGTGCCGATGTTCGAGGGCGCGCAGCGCGGCGAGATCGTCGCCGCGCTGCGACCGGCCGCGCGCATCGCGCTGGCCGAGTTCGTCCGCTTGATCGGCGGCCTGCGCGAGCGCGCGCAGGAAGCGGCGGTCGACGAGTTGCTGCGCGAGCTCGTCGACGCGATCCGCTACGGCGACTACCTGCGCGCCGAAGGGCCCGGAGTCGGCCGAGCGGTTGGACAACGTCCGCGAGCTCATCACCGGCGCGGCCGAGTTGGTGGCCGACGAATTGGGCGAAGTCGGTCTTCGCCCGCTCGACCACTTCCTGCAGCGCGCGAGCCTCGTCGCCGACTCCGATGCGCTGGCGGCCGACGCCGAAGCGGTGACCCTCATGACGTCTGCACAACGCCAAGGGCCTCGAGTTTCCCGTCGTGTTCATCACGGGGCTCGAGGACGGGCTGTTTCCGTTGGCGAAAGCGTACGACGACCCGCCGCTGCTCGAGGAAGAGCGTCGGCTGTTCTACGTCGGCATCACGCGCGCCGAGCGAAAGCTGTATCTCACGCACGCCGAGGAACGGCGCCGCAACGGAGAGTTGTTGGGCGCGCGGCCGTCGGGATTCCTCGACGGCATCCCGACGGCGATGCTCGAATCGCGCAGCACGATCAAGGTGCGCAGCTCCGGGCGCGCGTTCATGCGCGCCGGCGCGGACCACCAGGCGTACGGGCGCGGGTATGGTCGAGCCGGCGGAGTGTCTCCCCGCGCCGGGACCTCCTCGTGGGATGACGACCTTCCACGGCGCGAGTCCGCCGCTTCGCGACGTCCGGGCGTTCCCGTGACGTTCGGCGGCGGCGGGGAGGCGGCGCGAAGCGTCGAGGACGAGTCGCAGGACGCCGCCGTGTTCGCCATCGGCGCGCGCGTACGACATCGCAAGTTCGGCACTGGAACGATCGCCGAGCTTGCCGGCAGCGGGCGCGACGCCAAGGTGAAGATCGACTTCGACGACGAAGCGATCGGCCGCAAGACGCTCGTCATCGCGCAGGCGAACCTCGAGCGCGGAGACGAGTGACATGGCGGTGACGATCGACGACGTCCGCCACATCGCGTCGCTCGCCCGATTGGGCGTTTCCGACGATCGCGCTCGCGCGCTCGTGGCCGAGCTGAACACGATCCTCGAGCACATGACGGTGTTGTCGCGCGTGGACACGACCGGAGTCGATCCGCTGACGGCGATCGGCGCCGACAGCGCGCCGCTGCGCGGCGACTCGGGACCACCCGTCGCGCTCCAGCGGCCGATCGCCGCGTTCGCGCCCAGCGAACGCGACGGCTTCTTCCTCGTGCCGCGGCTGTCGACGCACGAAGACGACGACGCGTGAGTCCGACGCCGGTCGATCATGATTCGGCGGCGACGCTGCGCGAATCGGTGGAGGCCGGACTCTCCGCGGTCGATCCGGTGTTGCGCGCGCTGGACCGCGCGAGCACGGCCAAGCTGGGACGCGACGGCCTGAACGCGCTGCTGCATCTCGATCGCGAGTCGGCCCTCGCCGACGCCGCGCTGGTCGAGGTTCGCTGCGACGAGGCGCGCTCCGAGGGCGGTTCCGTCGGTGCGTTGGCCGGCGTTCCCGTCGTCGTGAAGGACAACATCGCCACGCTCGCGCTCCCGACGTCGTGCGGGTCGCGGATTCTGGAAGGGTACGTGAGCCCGTTCGAAGCGACGGTGGTGACGCGTTTGCGCGCCGCGGGCGCGGTCGTCGTCGCCAAGTCGAACATGGACGAATTCGCGATGGGCTCGTCCACCGAGAACAGCGCGTTCGGCCCGACGCGCAATCCGCTCGCGCCCGACCGCGTCCCGGGCGGATCGTCCGGCGGTTCGGCCGCAGCGGTGGCCGCGGGCGTCGTCCCGATCGCGCTCGGGTCGGAGACGGGCGGGTCCGTGCGCCAGCCCGCCGCGTTCTGCGGCGTGGTCGGCGTGAAACCGACGTATGGGCGCGTGAGCCGCTTCGGGCTCGTCGCGTTCGCATCGTCGCTCGATCAGGTCGGGGTTTTCGGCCGCGGCGTGGACGACGCGGCGATGGCGCTGGAGGCGATCGCGGGACACGATCGCGAACGACTCGACCAGCGCGAGCCGGCCGACCGGCGACTACCGCGGCGGCCGCGACGCGTCGCTGCACGGCCTCGTCGTCGGCCGGCCGCGCGAATATTTCCCGGCGGACCTGGACCGCGGCGTGCGCGAACGATGCGACGCGGCGTTGGAGCATCTGCGCTCGCTCGGCGCCGAGATCCGCGACGTGTCGCTGCCGCACACCGAGCTGGCGATTCCGGTCTACTACATCGTCGCGCCGGCGGAGGCGTCGTCGAACCTCGCGCGCTTCGACGGAGTGCGATACGGATTGCGAATCGACGGCGACGGGTTGCGCGGGATGTACGAGGCCACGCGTTCCGGCGGCTTCGGCCCCGAGGTGACGCGCCGCATCCTGCTCGGCACGTACGTCCTCTCGGCGGGCTACTACGACGCGTACTACCGGAAGGCGCAGCAGGTCCGCGCGCTCATCGCGCGCGATTTCGCGCGGGTGTTCGACGCCGGCGTCGACGTCTTGTTCACGCCCACCACGCCGACTCCCGCGTTCGCGCTCGGCGCGAAGAGCGATCCGTACGAGATGTATCTGAGCGACATCTTCACCTGCACGGCGAACCTCGCCGGCGTTCCCGCCATGTCGCTCCCGATCGGCCGCGTCGCCGGGCTTCCGGTCGGCGGGCAGCTGATCGCGAACCATTTCGACGAGGCGCGGATGTTCACGGCGGCCTACGCGCTCGAGCGGTCGCTGGGCGCCGAGGCGCACCGATGACCGCGGCGGGCGGCACGGGCTACGAGATGGTCGTCGGGCTCGAGGTGCACGTCCACCTCCAGACCAAGACGAAGATTTTCTGCGGCTGCTCCACCGATTTCGGGGCGCCGCCCAACCAGCACACCTGTCCGGTCTGCCTGGGATTGCCCGGGGCCCTGCCGGTCCTGAACAACCACGCGGTCGAGCTGGCGATCCGCGCCGCGCTCGCGCTCGACTGCACGGTTCACCCCGTCTCCGATCTTCGCGCGCAAGAACTATTTCTATCCGGACCTGCCCAAGGGATATCAGATCTCTCAATTCGACCGGCCGCTGGCGACGAGCGGCCGCGTGACGCTTCCCGGCCGCCGCGACGAGCCGGCGCGGACGATCGGCATCACGCGCCTCCACATGGAGGAGGACGCCGGGAAGTCGATCCACGACCGGTTCGCCGCCGCGACCGCGGTCGACCTCAACCGCGCCGGCGTGCCCCTCGCCGAGATCGTGAGCGAGCCGGACATCCGGAGCGCCGCCGAGGCCGAGGCATATCTCAAGACGCTCAAGCAGATCCTCGAATACGCCGGCGTGAGCGACGTGAGCATGGAGGAGGGAAGTCTCCGCGTCGACGCGAACGTCAGCATTCGGCCGCCCGGCGCGGCCGCGCTCGGCACCAAGACCGAGATCAAGAACATGAATTCGTTCTCGGCCGTCGTGCGCGCCGTCGACGCCGAGGCGCGGCGGCAGGCGGCGCTGCTCGATTCCGGCGGCCGCGTCGAACAGCAGACGATGCTCTGGGACGCCGCGATGGAGGAGGTGCGGCCGGCGCGATCGAAGGAGGGAAGCCACGACTACCGGTACTTCCCGGATCCCGACCTTCCGCCGTTGGTCGTGACGGGCGAACGGATCGAGCGGATCCGTCGCGAGCTTCCCGAGCTGCCGGCGGCGCGCGCCGCGCGGTTCACGACGTCGTATCCGTCGCTCACGGCGTACGACGTCGGCGTGCTCACGTCGAGCCGCGCGCTCGGCGACTATTTCGACGAGCTGGCGGCGGGGAGCGGCGATCCCAAGGCCGCGGCGAACTGGGTGCTCGGCGAGGTCCTCGCGTCGCTCAAGACGTCGGGTCAGTCGATCGACGAGCTGCGCGTCCGCCCGGCCGGCCTGGGCGAGTTACTGGCGCTCGTCCGCGACGGCGTGGTCAGCCACACCGCGGCGAAACAGATCTTCGCCGCGATGGCCGAGCGCGGCGGCGAACCGCGCGCGATCGCCGAGCGCGAGGGCCTGCTCAAGGTCACCGACGACGACGCGCTCGCGCGCTGGATCGACGAAGTCTTCGCCGAGCATCCTGGCGAGGCCGGCCGCTTCCTTCGCGGAGAGCGGCGGCTGCAAGGCGTCCTGGTCGGGTTCGTGATGAAGAAGTCGGGCGGCGGCGCCGACCCGAAGCGCGTGAATCAGTTGCTGGCGACGCGCGCCGGCTCGTAGAGCGGAGCGGCGAGCTTCGCGGCGAAGGCCAGCGACGTGGCCGGCAATCCGAACTGCCGCTCGGCCTCGTCGTGAAGCCGCTCCTCGCCTTCCGCGCGGAGCACGCGCCGCCGAATGCGCTTCGCCATGCGCAACGCCGCGTCGCCCGACGGGTCGAGCAGATACGGCTCCGCCCGGTCCATGCGCATCAGCAGATCGATGATGAAGTCGTAGGCGCGCGCGAGGTATCGGCCGACGTCGTCCTCGGCGAGATCCCAGCGGCTGTTCTCGCGCAGCAGCTGAAAGATCCGCTGCCAGGATTCGTTGTCGGCGACGATCACCATGCCGCGGAAGATCCGCCGGTTTGTCGGCGTGCTGAAGATCGTCGGGCTCAACACCCGGTCGAGCAGTCCGTCGGAGCGCGAGTGGTCGATCAGAATCAGCTCGCGCGCGCGCCGGGCGACCTCGGTGCCGAGGTGCGTTTCGAACCGGCTTTCCCAGTACGAGTGGCCGAGCGAGGACGTGCTCGACGTGACCGCCAGCTGGCGCGGCACGAAATAGTTGTGGGCGACGGCGTCGGCGGCGAGGTGCGCGAGGTAGCCCAGCCCGAACGCGCGGAGCTGCGGCTCGGCCGCGCTGTCGTAGATCTCCATGCCGACGGTCCACGAATGACAGTGGCGGCCCGCCGGCGCGTACTTCTTGGCGATGCTCGTGTCGGCGGCGATCGATCCGTACAAGAAGTCGTATGGGAATTCGCTCAGCAGGGCGGCGACCGTCGGCGGCAGCAACTGGAGCGAGCGAATGACGGCGTCGCCGAGGAAGACGTGCGTGCCCGGCGTCCAGGCGTGCGCGACGGCGGGCGCGACCACGACGAGCACGACCGCCAGCCAGAGGCAGGTCGGCACCCGTGCCGCCCGCCCCCGGCGCGCGGGCCGGCGCACGTCAGACCCCAAAGCGCTTGCGCTGCCGCCGAATCGAGCGGCGCAGGTCCTTGAGCTCCGACTCGACGGCGTCGTCGATGGCCTCGCGCGCGCTCCCGGCGTACTCGGCGACGTTGCGGCGGAGGCTGCGCATCATCGGTCCCAGCGACCGCCCGCCGCGCCTCCCCGCGACCGCTGCGCCAGGAGGTAGACGAGGCCGGCACCCACCGCCGCGCCCAGGATGGCGGCGGTGACGACCTCCGCGTTGCGCCTACGAGGCCCGCGGACGAGGCGCACGGGGTCGAATTCGCGGAGCAGGTTCTGGGACCTCTTCGCTTGGTCTCGTCATCGATCGCATCGCCGTCGCCCTCCTCTTCGTCGTGGACCTCGCCGCCGGCGGCGGCGTCCTCGGCTTCAACGGACGCAAGGTTTGTCCCACGGCGCCGGCCGAGCGAAGCCGCGCCGCGGCCCACGCCGCGTACGGCGGCGGCGGTCGAGATGAAGATGTCCTCGGCCTCGCTCTGGACGACCGACAGAAGCGCGTCGAACTCGGCCAGCCGCTCCTCGGTCGCCGTGAGCGCGGCGCGCACCCGCTCGTTGGCCGCCGTGACGGTCTCGCTCACCGCGGCGACGTCGCCGCGGATCGAGTGCGTCATGGCCGACACGTCCTCGGAGATCGCCTTGCTTCGGTCGATGAGGGGCCGCAGGTCGTCGAGCGTCCGCTGGAACATCTGCTCGAGCCGCTTGCCCGCGGCGCGCGTCCGGGCCGCGGCGACGACGATCAGCACGATCAGCACGACGAGCGACACGCCGATGATGGCGGTGCTGATCGCGGTGATCTGCTGGAAGATGTCAGTCATCGTGGGTCAGGGCTCGGGATGACGGCTCCAACGCGGCGCATCCTACGGACGACTTTCGACGAGTGCAAGCGAACGGCGGCATTGACCTTGGCTTGGGCCCCCGGTCATTCTTCGCTCCGACCACACCTTCGCGCGAGCGACTTCCGCACATGACGGCTTCGCAGTTCATCGTTCAGGGCGGCGCCCCCCTCTCCGGCACCGTCCGTCCATCCGGCAACAAGAACGCCGCGCTGCCGATCATCTGCGCCGCTCTTCTCACCGACCAGCCGGTCACGCTCGAAAACGTCCCGCGGATCCGCGACGTCGAGACCCTCGTGGAGCTCGTTGCGTCGACCGGAGCCGACATCTCGTGGGAAGCGCGCAACACCCTTCGCATCCATGCCAAAACCGTGCGCGCGGCGAGTCTCGACCCGGTCCTCTGCCGAAAGATACGCGCCTCGATCCTTCTCGCAGGACCGCTGCTCGCGCGGTGCGGTCAGATCGAGCTGCCCCCGCCGGGCGGAGACGTCATCGGCCGGCGGAGGGTGGATACGCATTTTCTCGCGCTCGAGCGGCTCGGCGCGTCGTTCGATCTGACGGACAACTTTCGACTGAGCACGCCCGGGCTCCGTGGCGCGGACGTGTTTCTGGACGAGCCGAGCGTCACCGGCACCGAGAACGCGATCATGGCGGCCGTCGCCGCGACGGGCACGACGACCCTTCGCAACGCCGCCTGCGAGCCGCACGTCCAGGATCTCTGCAACTTTCTCGTCACGCTCGGCGCCCATATCGAGGGGATCGGGACGAACCTCCTCACGATTCACGGCGCCAGGCCGCTCAAAGGCGGAACGCACCGGATCGGCCCGGATCACATCGAGGTCGGATCGTTCATCGGGCTCGCCGCGGTCACGCGGTCCACCGTCCGCATCGCCGACGCCGGCGTGGAGCACCTTCGATCGACGCTGATGGGGTTCGCGCGACTCGGCATCTCGTGCACGATCGAGGGCCCGGATCTCGTGATCCCGGCGGAGCAGGAGCGCGAGATTCAGAGCGACCTCGGGGGGCACGTGCCCAAGCTCGAGGATCAACCGTGGCCGGCGTTCCCGGCGGACACGATGTCCATCGCGCTCGTGACGGCGACGCAGTGTACGGGGCTCATTCTCATTCACGAGAAGATGTTCGAGTCGCGCCTTTTCTTCGTCGACAAGCTGGTCGGCATGGGCGCGCGCATCGTGCTCTGCGATCCCCACCGCGCGCTCGTCGCCGGACCGTCGCGGCTGCGCGGGAGCACGGTCGAATCGCCCGACATTCGCGCGGGCATGGCGATGCTGATCGCCGCGCTCTGCGCCGAGGGCGAGAGCACGATCAACAACGTCGGGCAGATCGAGCGCGGGTACGAGCGCATCGACGAGCGGCTGCGCGCGCTCGGCGCGCGAATCGAGCGCGTGGAGGATCGGCGGTCGAAATGAACGTCGTTGGCCAGTCGGAGATCGCGCCCGGATTCGCCGATCTCGGCGTGCTCGCGTTCACGACGACCCGCGCCGTCGGCAGCTTCGGCCTGGCGAGCGACGAGCCGGCCAAGGCGGTGACCGAGCGATGGTCGGCATTGCGGCGCGAGCTTCGCGGCGCCGGCCCGCGCCTCGCGACGGCGAGCCAGGTGCACGGCTCGACCGTTCTGGTGCACGCGACGTGTTGGGAGGGATGGCTCCGCGCCGACGACGCGGACGGCCATGTCGCGATGGATCGCGGCACCGCGCTGGCGGTCACCGTCGCCGACTGCGTGCCGGTCTTCATCGCGCACGAGTCGGGAGCGATCGCTCTGCTACACTCGGGCTGGCGGGGGACGGCGGCGCGCATCGTGGAGCGCGGCATCGACACGCTGGCGAAGCGCGGCGTCGCCGCCGAAGAGTTGCGCGTCCACCTCGGACCGGCGATCTGCGGCGACTGCTACGAGGTGAGCGGCGACGTCTACGCCGAGCTCACCGGCACGAATCCGGGACGACCGACGCGGGTGGATCTCCGAGCCCTGATCGCCGACCACGCGCGCCAGGCGGGCGTTCGAGACGTCTCGATCAGCGAATGGTGCACGCGGCACGACAACGCGCGGTTCTTCTCGCATCGCGCCGGAGACGGCGGGCGGCAGCTTGGCGTGATGGTCGCGAGCGTGGGCTGATCGCGACTCTGATCGCGACGCCGCCGGCCGATCAAGGCTGCCGCGCGACCGCCATCGCCCGTTCGACCACCGCGTCGACGCCGCGCGACGATTCGTCGGCGGTGGTCCGCGCGAAGATCGTGGGCGCGAGACCGATGGACTCGAACGGCACCCGCTCCGGCGTGTACTCGATCCACTCCGACAGCTGATACGTCCAGCCGTTGGCCAGCTCGCGGACGATCGGTCCGCCCGTGGCGCCGGCCGTCGTGTCGCCGACGATCACGACGCCGGGAATCGACCGCATGGCGAGCACGAAGTCTTCGGCGCTGCTGAACGAGTGGCGGTTCGCCAGCACGAGAACGCGGCCGCCGAAGTGCGTGCCGGCGGGCGCGATGGTCTCTTCCGAGAAGCCGGTGAAATCGTCGTGGCGCGGCCCGTTGCGGCGCCGCGTGTATCCGTAGACGCGCCGCTGGGTGGTGAACCGGCCGGCCAGCGCGGCGGCGAGCATGTAGTCGCCCCCGGGATTGTCGCGGACGTCGATGATCAGCGCGCGCATGCCGGGCATGCCGCGGATCGCGTCGTCCATCTCGCCCGACCAGTTGCCGCCGTCGAAGCTGGGGATGCGCGCGTATCCGATCGAGTCGCTCGCGAGACCGAACTGAATGTGCCCGCTCGGAGTCGACGTGGGGATGCGGACGTAGCGGCCGAGCGTCACCACTTCGTTGAAATACGTGGAGGTGGTGTCGAACCGCGAGATGTAGCGCATCGTGCCCGCGGGTCCGGCCGAGAGCGAGACGTGCATGTCCTTCAATTCGGATAGCATGGCGCCGAGCACGCGCGCGAACTGAACGTCGTTCGGCGCGGACACGGCGATCGGGCGATAGTACGCGCCGAGCGAATCCCAGTTCACTCGCCCGACGGTGAAGTAGGAATAGTGAAGATCGAACTGGTGCCACAGGTCGTCGAAGAGCGAGCCATGGTCGGTCGCCGCCGGCGGCACCGACGACGTCCGCGCAGCCCACCGCCACGAGCGCGGCCGCGACCCACGCGAGACGGCGCGCCCTCATCGCGCGGAGCGGGAGGCTGCCCAAGTAACGCGTCAGTCCGATCGAGAAGCTCTGCGACGCGGCGCGCAGGGGCTGCGCGTCGCGGTAGTCGAGAATCGAGAATCTGTAGGAGAACAGCAGGCCGACGCGTCCCAGGGGCGCGGGCGCGTAGGTGAGCGCGCCGTTCAGCGCGCGCATCTCCCGCGGTCCGACGCGGTCGATGCTCCACAGCGGTTGGTCGATCTTGGTCTCCGAGTAGCTGCGATCAGAGAATCCGAATAGCGGCGCGTCGAGCTCCAGCCGGGCCGCGCCGCCGAGGAGCGGCCGGCGCAGCTCGGCGGCCGGCCCGACCGTCGCGAACGCGGCGAAGAAGCCGGCGCGGCTTTCGTACGGCGCGGGATAGCGGTGTTCGGTGCCGATGCCCCAGAGACCGGCGGACGCACCCGCCGAGAACGTCCAACCGCCGGCGTTCGCCAAGCTGCGCAGCGCGGCGGCGCGCAGGCCGCCTTGCACGACCAGTTCGGTCGCGTCGTTCACGTTGCCTTGTGGCCGCAGCCGCTGCGCGTCCCACGTGGCGACGACCGCGACGGCGGAGTGCGCGCCGAAGTGATCATATGCGGCGGACGCGGCGTAGCCGTTGCCGAGATAGGTGAGCGGCGAAACGACGGCGTCGCGTCGCTGCCCGTCGGCGAACCCGGCAACGATCGACACGCGATCGCGCGGCACACGCGGCGAAGATGAGAGCGTGTCACGCTGCGCAACAGCATTCGACATCGCGAATAAGACGAAACTCGCCGTCGTCGGCGCAGTTCTTGACCACATCGTCGTGGATTTTTTTTCGGGGCGAGAACGAGGGAAGGACCAACTCGGTTCGGTCTCTCGACTCGAAAGGAACGGACGGGACCGCGAATCGGCAACGGGCTCGTCCCTCGGTTTGCGGCGCGAGCAACGGCTCCGGGCTCGCGCCGGGCAGTAACGTGGCGGGCCACAGTCGCGCGAGCCACCGGATCGGCGATGCCGGCGATGGCCGGGGGCGCGAGAAAGCAAACAGTCAACGCAGCGGGATGGGAGGTAGGGTCATGGTGAAGGAGACGGTGAAAGTGACGCGTGTTTCGCTCGCGGTGGTCACGGCGCTCAGTACCATGCTCGGGGTCGCATGTAGCGACAACGACAACGACAACCTGGTGGCGCTCATCGCGACGTTCGTTACGGTCAACGCCGGGAGCAACGGCCAAACGGGAACGGCGGGCCAACTGCTCGCCCTTCCGATCAGCGTGCACGTGACGGATCAGAACAGCAACGCGCTCGCTGGCGTGTCGGTGGCCTGGGCCGTTGTCGGCGCGGGTGGCTCGGTGAGCGTGGCCAGCTCGCTGACGGACTCCAACGGCGACGCGACGACCGCCTGGACGCTCGGCACGTCGGTCGGCCTCGATTCGCTGACCGCGTCGATCGCGACCGGCGCGTCGGTGACGATCACGGCGACCGCCTCGGCGGCGGGAGCAACGCTCGCGAAAATCAGCGGCGACAACCAGGTCGTGAACGAAGGGGCGGTTTCTCTGCCGATGGTCGTCAAGGTGGCCAACGCCGGTGGGACGGGCATTGGCGCCGCTGGCGTCGCCTGGAGCGTCGTTGGCGGCGGCACGCTCAGCGCCACGGCGACGACGACCGACGCCAACGGGCTGACCTCCGTCACGCTGACCGCCCCGGCGGTCGCGGGGGCGGTCATGACCGTGACGGCGACGGCGGCCTCCGGTGCCACACAGAGCTTTACGCTCTCGACGCCGGCAAGTGAACCCGGGAGGCTGACGCGGGTATTCTGGCTCAGCGCATTTTCGGCTGAGAAAACGCGGGAAGGTGCGGCCCCTGTGCCGCCCCTTCCCGCGTTCTAGTTCCGCCATTACATTGTTCATGCTGCGCGGTTCTTTGGGCCGCGAGTGAAATGTGGGGGAGGCTCCCCACATTTTTTTGTTCTTGACGACTTCCTCGACTCGATGTGAAGGACGCGCTGGAAGACGTTGTGGCGCAGGAGCTTGATTCGGTCGGCTACGACCTCGTCGAGCTCCGGCGTGGCGGGACGCGGAACCGGCCGCTGATCGAGGTTCGCATCGATCGGCGCGACGGAGCCGCGGTCACGATCGACGATTGTGCGGTTGCGTCGCGGGCGCTGGAAGCGCGGCTCGACGGAAGCGGGATCGTCGCGCCGCAGTATGTGTTGCAAGTCTCGTCGCCGGGCGAGCGCCAGTTGCGGACCAGCGCCGACTGGCGGCGATTCGTCGGCGAGTGGGCCAACGTGCTGAGCCCGGAGCACGGTGGTCGTGTCGAAGGAAAGATCATGACGGTGGAAGGAGACGCGGGGTCGGCGGGCGAGGCCGCGGTGCTCGAGCTCGAGAACGGAGCGGTGCGGCGCATTCCGCTGGCGGCAATCAAGGAGGCGCGGCTGGCGTTTCATCTGTAATCGATGGTGCACGGTACCCGTCGGCGTTCGGCGCCGCGGGGCGGAGACATTAACACACGAGGAGTCCTGGATGGTCAGCTCGACGGAAATCCTGTCCGCGTTTCGCGAGGTATCGAACACAAAGCAGCTCGATCGCTCGGAGCTGTACGCGTTGCTCCAGGACGGAATCCTCGCCGCCCTCGCCAAGAAGTACGGCCCGAACGTCCAAGCCGAAGTCGAAATCGACGACGGCAAGGGCGACATCAAGATCGTGCTCCTCAAAACCGTCGTGGAGACGGTCGAAGATTCGAGCAACCAGATCTCCCTCGAGGACGCCAAGGCGTTCGACGAGAGCTTCGAGCCCGGCGACGTGATGGAAGAGCCGATCGACTTCGCCGTCTTCGGACGCGCCGCGGTCCAGGCGGCAAAGCAGCGCATCATCCAGCGGGTCCGCGAAGGCGAGCGCACGCGCATCCGCGACGAGTTCGCGACCCGCGTCGGCGACCTCCTCTCCGGCGAGATCCAGCAGATCGAGCGCGGCAAGCTCGTCGTCATGCTCAACAAGTTCCGCGAAGCGGAAGCGATCATTCCGTACCGCGAGCAGAACCATCGCGAGCACTTCCACCAGGGCGAGCCGATTCGCGCCGTGCTGAAGCGCGTCGAGGAAACCCCCAAGGGGCCGCGGCTCGTGCTGAGCCGCGGCGATCCGCTCTTCGTCAAGGCGCTCTTCAAGCTCGAGGTGCCGGAGATTCAGCAGAACATCGTCGAGATCCGCGCGGCCGCCCGCGAAGTCGGCAGCCGCACGAAGATCGCGGTCTTCTCGCGCGACGACTCGATCGACCCCGTCGGCGCGTGCGTCGGTCTCAAGGGCTCGCGCGTGCAGGCCGTCGTCAACGAGTTGAACGGCGAACGAATCGACATCGTCCCGTGGTCGCCCGATCCGGAGCGCTTCGCCAAGCTGGCGCTCGCGCCGGCAAAGGTCGCGCGCGTCTTCAGCGATCCGAGCACGAAGACGATTCAGGCCGTCGTCGACGAGGATCAGCTCTCGCTCGCCATCGGCCGGAACGGTCAGAACGTTCGCCTGGCGTCCGAGCTGACCGGATGGAAGATCGACCTCTACTCGAGCCGCGAATGGCTGGAGCGCGGCGGCGAAGGACAGATCTTCGCTCCGCTCCCCGGCGAAACCGAAGAGATGGCCGACGTTCGCTTGACCGAGATCGCCGGCATGCCGCCGGCCACGGTGGCCGTGCTCGCCGAGGCCGGGTATCGAACGCTCAACGACATCATCGATCTCGAGCGCGAGGACTTCCTCAAGCTCCCGGGCATCGCGCCCGAAGAAGCCGATCGCATCATGGCGTTGATCGACGAGCTCACGACCGAGGACGCCGGCGGCGACCAGGAATCGCAGGGGCGGCTGAAGCGGGCGGAGCAGGAGGAGAAGGGAACACGGCGGCGTGACGACGGACGCCGAGATCACCTCGCGGGTCTTGCGCCTGCTGGGCCTCGGCGTGCGCAGTCGCGGTGTCGGTGGTGGGAGTCAAACAAGTACGTGAAGCCGCGAGGCGAAACACGTTGATTTTCGCGGTGGTAGCTAGCGACGCCTCGGCCAACAGCCGAGACAAGATCGTGCCGCTGATGCAAGCTCGGCGAGTTAAATTTATGGAAGTACCTTCCGCCGCGGCGCTTGGCGCCGCCGTCGGCCGGGACCAGACGGCCGTCGTTGGCATTATTGATCCGCAGTTGGCTGCGGGGGTTCGGACGCTGGCCTCTGCCCGCGGAACCCGAACCATTCAGGAGGATGTTTGAGCAAGCTTTCGGTTGGCGAGTTGGCGAATGAGTTCGGAATGCCGTCTGAGGAAGTAGCCTCGCTACTTCGTCAGATGGACATTCCATTTCGCAGCCACGTGAGCATGCTCACGGACGACCAGGTTGCACGCGTCCGGGCTCGATGGGAACGCGAGAAGCGCGTGCGCGCCGAACAGAAGGCCGCACCGGCCCCGGCGGCGCGCCGCCGGCGCACGGCGGCCGCGCCGCCCGAACCTGTTCCCGTGCCGACGCCCGCTGCCGCCGAACCGATCCGGCGTCGCCGAAAGGCCGCCGACGTTCAGGCTGCGGCGGAAGAGCAAGCGGCCGCCGCGGCCGCCGCTCAGGCAGCGGCCGACGCTCGCGAACAGGCCGCCGCCGAAGCCGCGCGCATCGAGGCGGAACGCGCCGAGCTGGCGCGTGCCGAAGAAGACCGTCGCTTGCGCGAGGAGGCCGCCGCCGCCGAGATCGAGGAGCGCGAAGAGCGCGAGGCCGAGATCACGCGGCCCGTGGCGCATGATGGCGCACGCGCCAGCGCGGTCGCCGCGCCCGGTGCGCCTACGTCCGATCGCCCGCGACCGCGTCCGATCACGCCGGGCGCGCCGCGTCCACGTCCCGTCGCCAGCAGCGGTGGATTCCCGCCGCGTCCCATCGCGTCGGCGGCTCCGGGCGGAGGAGCCGCGCCGCCGCGTCGTGACGACAAGCGCCCAGGCATGGGTGGTGGCGGTGGTGGTGGCGGTGGCGGTGGCGGTGGGATGGGTGGCGGCCCGAGCAGCGGCGTCATGGACCGAGGACGGCGCAAGAAGGGCAAGCGCGGCGCCGTCGACCAGGAAGCGGTGGATGCGAACATCGCGAAGACGATGGCGTCGATGCGCGGCGCGCCCTCACGGCGCAACGCCAGCGACATGCGTCGTGGAACTCGTGAGGACCTCGAGGCGGCGCGCGCCGCGCAGGCGGAGCGCGAGCGCAAGACCGTCCGCGTCAACGAATTCATCACGGTGAGCGAGCTCGCCCAGATCCTGAAGGTGCCCGCGACGCAGATCGTCGCGTTCGCGTTCAAGGAGATGGGCCTGATGGTGACGATCAACCAGCGACTCGACTTCGACCAGATCGAGTTGATCGCCGGCGAGTTCGGCTTCCAGGCGATCCGCGAGAGCGAGTACCAGGCCGAGGAAGGGGGAATCGCCGCCGAAGCGGACCAGCCCGAGGAGCGCGTGTCGCGTCCGCCGGTCGTGACCATCATGGGCCACGTCGACCACGGCAAGACGTCGCTGCTCGACTACATCCGCAAGGCGAACGTCGTCGCGGGCGAAGCGGGCGGCATCACGCAGCACATCGGCGCGTACCACGTCTCGCTGCCGAACGGCAAGAACATCACGTTCCTCGACACGCCGGGCCACGAGGCCTTCACCGCGATGCGCGCGCGCGGCGCGCAGGTGACGGACATCGTCGTCCTCGTCGTCGCGGCGGACGACTCGGTCATGCCGCAGACGATCGAGGCGATCTCCCACGCCAAGAACGCCGGCGTGCCGCTCATCGTCGCCATCAACAAGATCGACCTGCCCCAGGCGAATCCGGGCAAGGTGAAGCAGGAGCTGCTCCAGCACGGCGTCGTGCTCGAGGAGTTCGGCGGCAACGTGCTTTCGACCGAGATCTCGGCCAAGAAGGGCACGAACATCGGCGTCCTGCTCGACCAGATCCTGCTCCAGGCGGAAATCCTCGACCTCAAGGCGAATCCGAATCGTCGCGCGACGGGAACGGTCATCGAAGCGTCGCTCGATCCGGGCAAGGGCGCCGTCGCCACGGTGCTCGTGCAGAACGGCACGCTCAAGGTCGGCGACGACTTCATCTGCGGCATGTACTCGGGCCGCGTCCGCAACCTGTTCGACGAGCGCGGCAAGGCCGTCAAGCAGGCGGGACCCGCGATTCCGGTGCAGATCCTCGGCTTCCAGGGCGTGCCGATGGCGGGCGATCAGCTGCTCGTCGTCGAAGACGCGGCGTCGGCGCGCGAGGTCGCGCAACGCCGCGAGCGTCTCGACCGCGAGGCGAAGAGCCGCCGCGGCAACCGCGCCGGCGTCACGCTCGAAGACTTCATGGCGCAGTCGGCGCTGGGCGGCGCGCGCACGCTCAACATCCTGATCAAGGCCGACCAGGGTGGACCGGCGGAGGCGCTCGCCGACTCGCTCATCGGCCTTTCGACGCCCGAGGTCAAGGTCGACGTCGTCCACCGCGGCGTCGGCGCGATCACGGAGAGCGACATCCTGCTCGCCAAGACGGCGGCCGCGATCATCATCGGCTTCCACGTGCGCCCGGACAACAACGCGCGTACGGCGGCCGAGCGCGAAGGCGTCGAGATCAAGCTCTACCGCATCATCTACGAGGCGGTGGCCGACGTGCGCTCGGCGATGGAAGGCATGCTCCGGCCCGAAGAGCGCGAGGTCATTCTCGGCGAAGCCACCGTGCGCGAGGTGTTCAAGATCTCGCGCATCGGCACGATCGCCGGCTGCGCGGTTCGCAGCGGCGTGATCAACCGGCAGGGGCGCGTCCGCGTCGTGCGCGACGGCGTCGAGGTCTTCGACGGCACGCTCGCGTCGCTCAAGCGCTTCAAGGACGACGTCCGCGAAGTCCGCGAAGGATTCGAGTGCGGCATCGGCGTCGAGAACTTCAACGACATCAAGGTCGGCGACGTCATCGAGTGCTACCGCAAGGAACAGGTCGCGCGGACGCTCGAAGGCTCGGCGTCGGCCTGATTTCCCGGGAGTGCTGTGGCCACCGACCATCGCCGCGCCGATCGCGTGGCCGAAGCGATCCGCGAGGAAGTCGCGACCTTCCTCGCCGAAGAGGTTAAGGATCCGCGAATCACGGGGCTCGTGACCGTCACCGGCGCGCAGGTCACTCGCGACCTGCGTCACGCCAAGGTGTTCGTGAGCGTGATGGGTTCCGACGTCGATCGCAAAGCGACTTTCGAGGGCTTGGACAGCGTCGCGACGCACCTGCGCGCGCGCGTGGGCCGCGCGCTGCGCTTGCGGCTCGCGCCCGGAGATCGTGTTTCTCGCCGACGAAAGCGTCGAGCGCGCGGCGCGAATCGAGTCGCTGCTCTCGCAGATCAAAGACGGAAAGACGCCGCCGGATGGAGACGCGGACGACTGACGTCACCGGGCTCGCGCTCGTCGACAAGCCCGCGGGCATGACCTCGCACGACGTCGTCGCGGTCGTTCGGCGCGCGACCGGCGCGAAACGCGCCGGTCACGGCGGCACGCTCGACCCGTTCGCGACCGGGCTGCTCGTCGTTCTGCTCGGACGCGCGACGCGGCTCATCCCGCTCATGCAGGGAGAGCCGAAGGTCTACGACGCGACGATCCGCCTCGGCGAGGAGACCGACACCGACGACTCGACCGGCGTCGTCGTTCGACGCGCCGACGCTGCCCGACGAATCCGCCATCTCGCGCGGCGTCGAACAGCTCACCGGCGTCATCGAGCAACTGCCGCCGGCGTATTCGGCGAAGAGCGTGGACGGCGTGCGCGCGTACGCGGCGGCACGGCGCGGCGCTCCGCTCGAGCTCTCTCCGGTGAGCGTCGTCGTTCACGAGTGGCGCGTTGGCGCTCGCGTCGAGAACGACCTGCACGCGCGCATCACGTGCGGCGGCGGCACCTACGTTCGCGCGCTCGCGCGCGACCTCGGTCGCGCGACCGGAAGCGCGGCGCACCTCACGGCGCTGCGCCGCTTGCGGAGCGGGGCATTCTCGGTCGACGACGCGTGGACGCTCGACGATTTCGGCGATGGCGAGGCCGCGGTTCGGCCGCCGCTCGACGCGGTATCGCACCTGCCGGTCCAGCGTTTGACCGAAGCCGAGCTGGGTCGCGTCTCGCACGGCAATCCCGTGCCCGCTCGAACCGACGGTCCGTCTGGTCTCGCTGCTCGACGACTCGGGCGCCCTCGTCGCCGTCGCGGAACGTCACGACGACGAGCTTCGACCCAAGACGGTGCTCGCCGATGCCCGGTGAGAGCGCGCGCGTCGTGAGCGCCGGCGAGGAGACCGCGGGTTTTCCGCAGCTGCTCGAGGGGGCCGTCGTCACCGTCGGCACGTTCGACGGCGTGCACCTCGGCCATCGCGACATCCTCCGCCGACTCCACGAGCACGCCGCCGAGTCGTCGTGCCCGGCGCTGCTCGTCACGTTTCGGCCGCACCCGCTGGAGGTCGTCAACCCGTCGGCGGCGCCGATGCTGTTGACGCCGGGGATAGAACAGTTCGACGCGCTTGGTCGACAGCGGACCGCTCCTCGTCGCGGCGCTGCCGTTCACGCGGTCGCTCGCCGCCTACTCGGCCGAGTCGTTCGTGCGAGACCTGCTCGTGCGCCGGTATCGGGTGCGCCGCCTCGTGATCGGCTACGACCACGGGCTCGGCAGGGGGCGGAGCGGCGACGCCCGCTTCCTGTCACAGATCGGACGCGAGATCGGGTTCGACGTCGACGTCGTGGCCCCGACGCTCGATTCGCGCGGCGTGCCGATCTCGTCGAGCGCGGTTCGCACGCGCGGTAGCGCACGGCGACCTCGCGCAGGCGCGCGCGGCGCTGGGACGCCACTATGGCTTTCGCGGCGTCGTCGTTCCGGGCCACCAGCGCGGCCGCGATCTCGGCTATCCGACGCTCAACCTCGAGCTGGGGTCGGCGCGCAAACTTCTTCCGCCGGCCGGGGTATACGCCGTCCGCGCGCAGAGCGCGCGCGGTTCCTTCGGCGGGATGATGAACCTCGGTGCACGCCCCACCTTCGGCGAGTTCGATCGGATGCTCGAGGTCCACCTGTTCGGCGCGACTGGCGATTGGTACGGCGAATCGGTGAGCGTCGAGCTCGTCGCGCGGCTTCGCGACACCACGAAGTTCGAGTCCGTCGACGCGCTCGTGACCCAACTCGGCCGCGACGCGGACATGGCTCGCCGCGCGTTGACGCAAGCGTAAGAGCCAGTTAACGTTAAAGGTTCCGCACACCAACCTTCCACCCGCGGTTCGTATGCCCCTGAAGTATCGCATTCTCATCATCGTCGGGCTCTGCCTCGCGTCGATCTACCTGTTGTTCCCGCGCGACGTGGCGACGCGCTATCGCGGCGCCGACGGCGTTCTCCGCGTCGACACAAGTCGCCACGTCCCGCTGCGCCGGGGCCTCGACCTCCAGGGCGGCATGTACCTCGCGCTCGAAGTGGACGACTCCAAGCAAGCCATCGCCGCCTCGGACAAGAAGGAAGCGATCGACCGCGCGCTCAAGACCGTGCGCTCGCGCATCGAGGGCTTCGGCGTCTCGGAGCCCGTCGTGCAGAAGCAGGGCGACGACCGCATCGTCGTTCAGCTCCCCGGCATTCAGGATCGCGAGCGGGCGGAGAGGCTGATGCAGAATCAGGCCTTCCTCCAGTTCAAGATCACCGACAAATCGCAGGCGCTCGAGCGCGACCTGCCCAAGCTCGACCAGATCGTCAAATCGCGCGGACTCGGGCCGAAAGTCCGACACCGCTCACGCGGCGGCGTCTGGCGCCGCGAAGGGACTGCAGGGTCTTCTGACCCAGGCCGACACGAGCAAGAAGGTCGAGCTGCCGCTCGGCAAGACGGATTCGGCCAAGAAGCTCGCGGCCGCGGCCAAGGGCGCCGCGAAGAAGGACACGACGAAGAAGGACACGGCGAGCTCCGATTCGCTCAAGCTGCAGGCCGGCGGCGGGTTCTCGAGCCTGCTCCAGCAGGGCGATACGCCCGGCGGGTTCTACGTCGCCAACGACAACGTCCCGACGCTCGACGGCTATCTCGCCGATTCCGCCGTCAAGTCGGCGCTGCCTCCGGGAAAGGAATTTCTTCCCGGGACTGATTCGGCGATTCTCGGCGGCAAGCTGTACAAGGCGTACTACCTCGTCGACGCCAAGCCGATCATCACCGGCGACTACCTCAAGGACGCGCGGCCCAACCAGCAGGCGCTCGAGGGCACGGTCGTCGAGTTCACGCTGAGCAACGAAGGCGGCCGTCGCTTCCGCAACGAGACGGGCAAGCACATCGGCGACTACATGGCGATCATCCTCGACGATCGCGTGCAGGGTCGGCCGCCGGTGATTCAGAGCGCGATCTCCACGCGCGGCCAGATCACGATGGGCGGCAAGTCGCTCGCCGACGCGCAGGACCTGGCGCTCGTCTTGCGCGCCGGCGCGTTGCCGGTGCCGCTCCGCGTCGCCGAGGTCCGCAGCATCGGGCCGAGCCTCGGCCAGGACTCGATCAACAAGGGATTGCGCGCCTCGCTCATCGCGGTGGCGCTCGTCGTCATCATCATGCTCGTGTACTACCGCTTCTCCGGCCTGCTCGCGGTGCTCGCGCTCGGGCTGTACGTGCTCTACACGTTGGCCGCGCTCGCCGGCTTCGACGCCGTGCTGACGCTGCCCGGGATCGCCGGATTCGTACTGTCGATCGGTATCGCGGTGGACGCGAACGTGCTGATCTTCGAGCGCATTCGCGAGGAGCTCGCCCGAGGCAAGACGGTCCGGACCGCCATCGACGAGGGATTCCGCCACGCCATGCCGGCGATCGTCGACTCGAACGTGTCCACGATCCTCACGGCGGCCGTGCTCTACCAGTACGGCACCGGCCCGGTGAAGGGCTTCGCCGTCACGCTGATCGCGGGCATCGCCGCGTCGCTGTTCACCTCGATCTTCGTCGTTCGCACCTTCTACATGATCTGGCTGAACCGCTCCCGCGGCGCCCAGGCACTGAGCATCTAAGGGCCCTCCATGCTTCGCATTCTCCACGACACCAACTTCGATTTCATCAAGCACTGGAAGACCGCCGCGATCGGCACCGTCGCGTTCATCGCCCTCGGTCTCGTGCTGCTCGTCGTTCACGCGGCGCGCCACAACGGCAACGCGCTGAACCAGAGCATCGAGTTCACCGGCGGCACGGTGGTCCAGCTCCAGTTCCAGCAGGATGCACCGACCGACGTCGTTCGCTCCGCCGTGGACGCGGCGGGGTTCAGCGGATCCGAGGTCACGACGTTCGGCGACGCGCGCGACTTCCTCATCAAGGTGCCGCCGGTCGAGGGCGTGGCCGCCGCGTCGAACGCGGACAGCGTCGGCGCACACATCGTGAGCGTCCTCAAAGCAGCGAGTCCCGGCCAATCCGGCGCGCGTCGAGCAGGCCCAGTCGGTGGGACCTCGCGTCGGCTCCGAGCTCAAGACGAAGGCGATCACGGCGATCCTGCTTTCCTTCCTCGTGACGCTGATCTACCTCGCGATCCGGTTCGAGTGGCGCTTCGGCGTCGCCGCGACGATCGCCACGGCGCACGACATCCTCACGACCATGGCCTTCCTCGCCATGATGCGCCTCGAGATCTCGCTCACGGTCGTCGCGGCGATCCTGACCGTGATCGGCTACTCGCTCAACGACACGATCATCATCTTCGATCGCGTCCGCGAGAATCTGAAGAAGCAGCGCAAGGAGACCTTGCGCGAAGTGCTCAACCGCTCGATCAACGAGACGCTCCCGCGCTCGGTGTTGACGCACGCCACCGTGTTCGCGGCGACGCTCTCGCTGCTCTTCTTCGCGGGCGAAGTGATTCGCCCGTTCTCATGGATCATGGCGTTCGGCGTGTTCACCGGAACGTTCAGCTCGATCTACGTCGCCGGCGCGATCCTGCTGTACATCGAGCACCGGTGGCCGCGCACGCCCTCGGCGAACGAGAAGGGAACGGCTCGCGCGCTCGCCGAGGAGCGGCGTCGCGAGCGGCCGACCCCCGTCGGAACGCGATGACGATGCCGTACGCAACCGCCGCCTCGCGCGGCGGTTCGTTTTTTCATGACCGACGTTTCTCGACAGCCACGCTCACCTGGCGGATCCGGCGTTCGACGCCGACCGCGACGCGGTGATCGAGAACGCGCGCGCCGCCGGTGCGGTCGGCATCGTCTGCATCGGCGAATCGATCGCCGCCGCCGAGCGCGCGGCCGCGTTGGCCGGCGCGCCACCGCGGGTTCGTCTGGTTCACCGCCGGCGTTCACCCGCACGACGCCGCCGAGTTCGACGAGCCGCGCGACGGCGCGGCCATCAGAGATCTCGCAACGCGCGGCTCCGTCGCGATCGGCGAATGCGGCCTCGACTACCACTACGACCATTCGCCGCGCGTGATGCAGCGGCGCGCGTTCGCGGCGCAACTGGCGATCGCGCGAGAGCTCGACCGGCCGGTCGTCGTGCATACGCGCGAGGCCGAGGACGACACCCGCGCCATGGTCGTCGAGGCGGGAGCCGCCGGCGTGCGCGGCGTCCTGCATTGCTTCACCGGCACCGCCGGCCTGGCCGAGGCGGCGCTGTTGGCCGGCTGGTACGTTTCGTTCAGCGGCATCGTGACGTTCAAGAAGTGGGGCGCGGACGGCGACGACGTCATTCGGCTCGTGCCGGCGGATCGGCTCCTCGTCGAATCGGATTCGCCGTACCTCGCGCCCGTCCCGAACCGTGGTCGGCGAAACGAACCGGCCTGGGTTAGCTTGACCGTCGCGCGCGTCGCGGCCGTTCGCGGCGTCGATCCGTCGACGCTCGGCGCCGAAACGTCGCGGAACGCCGCGCGCTTGTTCGGACTATCCATCTCTCGGGAGAATCATTCGTGAGCGTGAAGACCGTGCACACGAACGCCGCGCCCGCGGCGATCGGGCCGTACTCGCAGGGCATCGTCGCCAACGGATTTCTGTTCACCGCCGGCCAGATCGCCATCGACCCCGCGACGGGGCAGATCGTGAACGGCGACGTGGCCAAGCAAACCGAGCGCGTCATGGCCAACCTCGCCGCCGTGCTCGCCACGGTGAACGCGACGTGGAAGGACGTCGTGAAGACCACCGTGTTCCTGCACGACATGGGCGACTTTCCCGTCGTGAACGAGGTGTACGGCAAGGCGCTCGGCGAAGCGCGTCCGGCGCGCTCCACGGTGCAGGTGTCCGCGCTCCCGCGCGGCGTGCTCGTCGAGATCGACGCGGTGGTCGCCGTTCCATGATCGCGCAGGACGCCATTCGGCTCACGACGTTCGCGCGGTGCGCGGGATGCGCCGCGAAGCTCGGACGTCTCGATCTCTCGCAGGCGCTCGCCGGCGTCCCCGTGAAGTCGGACCCGCGGCTGCTCGTCGGACGCGAGACCTTCGACGACGCCGGCGTGTTCCAGGTGTCGGAAGATCTCGCGCTCGTGCAGACGGTCGACTTCTTCGCGCCCATCGTCGACGATCCGTACTCGTTCGGCCAGGTCGCCGCGGCCAACGCGCTGTCGGACGTGTACGCGATGGGCGGCGAGCCACTCACCGCGCTCAACATCGTCGGATTTCCCGCGAATCGCCTCTCGCTCGACGTGCTCACCGACGTCCTTCGCGGCGGGCAGGACAAGGTGCACGAAGCCGGCGCGCTCGTCGTCGGCGGCCACACGATCATCGACGACGAGTTGAAGTTCGGCCTGTCGGTGACCGGGCGCGTGGATCCCAAGAAGATGTTGAGCAACGCGAACGCCAAGGTCGGCGACCGTCTCGTGCTCACCAAGCCGCTCGGCACCGCCATTCTCGCGACGGCGGCCAAGCGCGGCGACCTCGGAGCGAAAGAGACGCAGGGGCTGATCGACTCCATGACGAAGCTCAACGCATCGGCCGAGCCGAGGAGCCGTCGCGGTCGGGGCGCGCTGCGCGACCGACATCACCGGATTCGGGCTGCTCGGCCACGCCAGTCACATCGCCGAAGCGAGCCACGTCTCGATCGTCATCGAATCCGAGCTGCTCCCCGTGCTTCCGGGCGCCCGCGACGCGTGGGAGCGCGGCGTGACGACGAGCGGTTCCGACCGGAACGAACGTTATCTCGAGACGCGGGTAGACTGGCGGACTTCCTCGTCGTTCCTTCGTGCGCTGGCGATGGACCCGCAAACGTCGGGCGGGTTGCTCGTGGCGGTGCCTGCCGGCATGGTCGACCAATACCTTTCGCTGGTTCCCGAGGCGATCGAGATCGGCGCGGTCGTCGAGCGCCGAACGCATGGCCTCGTGCTCGCGTGACGTTGGGAGGGAACGAGTGGGGGAGTGGAGGGGGCCTGGTGGCTCTCGCGGTCTTCAAAACCGTTTGCGACCTGACCTTTGTCGGGTTGGGTGGGTTCGATTCCCATGCACTCCCGCCAGCGCGCCGTTCCGATCCGCCGCGACCATCATGATGCGATCATTGTCGATCTCTAATCTGCGGCGCGGCGCGGTCATCGCCGCCGCCATCGGCGCTGTCGCGCTGCCGTCGCGCGGGTTCGGGCAGCGCCCCGATTCGATTCCGCGAGAACCCATCCGCTCGCTGGCCACCGTTCCGCCGGATTCGCTCAACGCGCCGATCAGTGCTCGCCGGGCGTTCTTCTATTCGTTCCTCGTCCCGGGCTCGGCGCAGTCGATACTCGGCCGCCACAAGGCCGCCGCCGCGTTCATGCTCGTCGAGGCGATCTGCATCGCCATGATCCGCGAGTCCGGCGCCGACGTTCACGAGGCGCGCCGGGCGGCCAACGACACGCTCATCATCTCGTACGTCGACGCGGCCGGAAATCCGGCCGTGACGACGGCGCCGCCGCGGTTCGGCGACAACGAGATCCACACGCGCGAGGCGCACGTCGAGGACTGGGCGGCGCTGCTCGTCGGCAACCATCTCTTCGCCGGGGCGGACGCGTTCGTCGCGTCGCACCTGTGGGACGTGCCGATCCACGTCGGCATGCGCATGATGCCCGGCGGCCGCGGTCTCGCACTCGCGGTGGCGATTCAGCGCTGATGGCGAGCCCCCGTCCGATCGGCGTCTTCGACTCGGGCATCGGCGGACTCACCGTCGTGCACGAGCTGATTCGCCAGCTTCCGCACGAGAGCATCGTGTACTTCGGCGACACGGCCCGCGTGCCGTACGGACCGAAGAGTCCCGACACCGTGCGCCGCTACAGCCGCGAGATCGCATCCTTTCTGACCGATCAGGACGTCAAAGCCATCGTCATCGCCTGCAACACCGCGACGGCGCACGCGCTCGGCACCTTGCGCGCCGAGCTGTCGCTGCCGGTCGTCGGCGTCGTCGAGCCCGGCGCGCGCGCGGCGGTCGCCGCCACACGCGCCGGTCGCATCGGCGTCATCGGCACGGCGGGCACGATCAAGTCGGGCGCGTACGAGCGCGCCATCTGCGCGCTTCTGCCGGCGGCGCAGGTCACGGCGCGCGCCTGTCCGCTGTTCGTTCCGCTCGTCGAGGAGGGCTGGGTCGACCACGAGGCGACGCTTCTCGTCGCGCGCGAGTATCTCGAGCCCCTCGTCGCCGCCGGCGTCGACACGCTGGTGCTCGGCTGCACCCACTACCCGCTGCTCAAACCTCTTTTGCGAACGGTGATGGGTCCCGACGTGCGACTCATCGACAGCGCCGAGGAAACGGCCGCCGAGACCGGCGCGCACGTTGGCGGAGAAGGGTCTCTCCGCTCCGGACGCGTCGCCGGCGGTGTATCGCTTCGTCGCGTCCGACGACCCCGACCAATTCCTACGCGTCGGGCAGCGTTTTCTTGGCGGCGCGGTGGAGAACGTCGAAATCCGCACTCTCGGCTGATCCGCTGCGCGCCGGATTCCCAGCGGCGCAGCACGATCTCCTCGGGCGTGATGCGGAGAAACGTCGGGGCGTCGAGCCACGAGCCCGCGTTGGCGTACGCCGCGCCGCCGGTCAGCCGCTCGAGCGTCGGCACGTGCGAGTGGCCGAAGAGCACCAAGTCGATCGACGGATTCGCGACCGCCACTCGCTCCGCGGCGACGCGCAGCCCGCGTCCGTGATCGCGCGCCGCGTAGTTGCGGCTCGCGTTCGAGCTGCCTGACGCGAGGCGCGTCGCCAGGTCCGGATGCAGCCAGCGGAACGACCGGATCGCCCACGAGTTGCGAAGGACGCGCCGCAGCGCCCGGTACCGTCGGTCCTCGCGAGGACGGAGCCCGTCGCCGTGCTCGATGTGCGTGCGCCAGCCGGCGACGTCCTCGACGAGAGGACCGAACCGGTAGTCGACGCCCACGTCCTTGCGGAGCACGTCGCCCCCCCAACAGTCATGGTTGCCGGCGACCATCAGGACCTGTACGCCCGCGTCGACCACGTCGCCGAGCGCGGCCACGGTCCGAAACGCGCCGCGAGGAATGACCGTGCGCCACTCGAACCAGAACTCGAAGAGATCGCCGTTCACGATGAGCGAACCGGCGTGCTCGGCGACGTGGCGCAGAAAGCGCGATGACCGCGCGCTCGACGTCGGCGCCGGCGAACCCCAGGTGGGCGTCGGAGAGGACGTAGCAGGGCGCCTTCAGCACGCGCGAATTCTATCTGTGCCGCGCTCGCTTTACAAACAAACCATGCTCGACGATCTTCGCGACGTGACGAACGATGCCGCGGCCCCCCGCGTCGTGACCCCTCCGGGGGGGGCGCTGCCACCGCACGACATCCAGTTTCGCGTGCGCTACGCCGAAACCGACCAGATGGGTGTCGTCTATCACACGAACTATCTGATCTGGTGCGAGGTCGGGCGAACGGACTTCATCCGTGCGCGCGGAATGAGCTACGCCGACATCGAGCGGTCCGGCGTCGGTCTTGCTGTGTCTGACCTCGAGGGCGCGGTTCCACGGCGCGGCGCGCTACGACGACCTGATTCGGGTACGCACGACTCTGGCCGACGTTCGGTCGCGAAGCATCACCTTCGACTACGTGATCACCAACGCGGAAACCAACGAGCGACTCGTGAGCGCGAGCACCACCCTCGTCTCGATCGACAAGAACGGCACGCCTCGTCGCCATCCCACCCGCCGTGCGTGCCCTGTTCCATCCGCCGCGCCCTTCCCACGCTCCCCACCACCATACGCAGCCGCCGTCGGAGAATCGCTAATGCCTCGACGCGCCACCTGTGCGCGACGCGCGGGGGTTTTCGCGGGCGCCGCTCTCGTCGGTATGGTCGCGTGCCGCCCGCCGCGACTCTCGCCTTTGACCGGTGACCTGGTGGCGCCGACACGACTGCCGCGCGCCGCGATCGCACGCGGGCATCACCATGTCGTGTTCAACTGGGAGGTCAGCCAATACACGATGGCGACCCGCGGGGAAGGCTCGGCCCGCATCGCCGCTCCGGACAGTGCCCGCCTGGACTTCTTTCTGAACGGCGGGATCTACGCCGGCGGCTGTCGTCCTCGTGGGGGACTCGTTAAGAACTCCCCCCAACGGCGACGCGCCGGCCGGCCTCATTCCGTCGTCAACCCTGCTTTGGGCGGCTTTGGGCCGGGTCGCGTTGCCAAATCTCCCGGACACCGTCATCCGTGTTGAGGGCGTGACCCTTCGAGCCGACATCGGGCGACCGGTCGCCTGGCGGCTCAGCTTTCACGGCGACTCGCTGTTTCGCGTCGAACGCGTTCAGGGGGACCGTGTAGCAGAGTGGGTCGATCGCAGTGACCCCTCTCATATCAAATATCGGAATGAAGGCGCGCGACGGACAGTGCAGCTCACGGTTACAAAATCGGAAGACGGTGGCGAGTTCGATGCGGCGATTTGGCGGTTCGATCGGTAGTCTCTCACTCCTGCTGCTGTCGGGCTGCTTCTACAGCCTCGCCGGTGGCGGGCTGCCGCCCAACATCCACACGATGGCGATCTCGACGTTCGACAATCAGACCGCCTCGCCCGACGTGACAAAGGAGCTGTTCGACCGCATGCACGACGAGCTGCAGCACAAGCTCGGCGTGCGCGACGCGCCGGCGGAGCGCGCCGATGCGCTGGTCAAAGGCGTCATACAGACGTACGACGCGGACGTGCCCGTGGGCTTCAGCGCCAACCCGCAGCAGGCGCTCACCGCGCGGCGACACCTCGCGATCACGATCGAACATCGACATCATCGATCAGTCGAACGGCCGCATGCTCTTCACGAAAACGTCGCTTCGCGGGGAAGCGGACTACAATGAGCGCGCCGAACCGGAAGGACGGCGCCAGGCGATCGAAAAACTGGTCCAGCAGATCGTGGACGGGGTGCAAAGCAATTGGTGACCACGCGGCGCGGCGCCAGCTCGATGGGCTGCTTGTTCGGCCTCCTCGTCATCGCCGCCGTGGTGTACTTCGGCGTGAACGCGGGTGAGGCGTACTGGCGCTTCTATCAGTTCCGCGACGACATCCAGCAGGAAGTGCGGTTCGCCGGGCACAACACGAACGACGTGATTGTCACGCGGCTTGCGCGCCGCGGCCGATTCGCTCGGTCTGCCGGAGGCGGCGGGTCACGTCATCATTCGCCGCGTCCGCGGCGTCATCTCGATCGAGTCGTCCTACGACGAGCCGGTCGAGCTGCCGGGCCACGTTCGCGAGCTCCATTTCCATCCCCGCGCCGAAGGCCCGCTTTGAGCGAAGCCGTCCGACCCGCGTGAGAAGATCCTCACCTGGGATCGTGCGCGAGAATGGCGGGCTGGGCGGAGGGGCAAGGGCGGGGAGCGGGACGCGTCGTCTTCACCAACGGCGTCTTCGACCTTCTGCACACGGGCCACCTCGACGTGCTCCTCGCCGCGCGACGCGCCGGCGAGTTCCTCGTCGTCGGCGTCAACAGCGACGAATCGGTGCGGCGCCTCAAGGGAATGTCGCGCCCCGTGCGCGACCAGGCGGCGCGCTGTTATGTTCTGGCCGCGCTGGCGATGGTCGACGTCGTGGTGGTCTTCGATCAGGACACGCCGCTCGAGCTGATCCGCGCGCTGCGCCCGGACGTGCTCGTGAAAGGCGGCGACTACACGGAAGCGACGATCGTCGGCGCGGACGAGCTGCGGGAATGGGGCGGCCAAGTGCTCGTGGTCCCGCTCACCCCTGGCCATTCGACGACCTCCACGATCGAGCGACTGCGTGGCACCTGACGTTCAGACAACTCGCACGACCCGGCGCGACGACGAGATGCGTCCGGTGACCCTCGAGCGCGGCGTGGCTCCATATGCCGAAGGCTCCTGTCTCGTGTCGTTCGGCGCTACGCGCGTGCTCTGCACCGCGTCGGTGGAGGACGGCGTTCCGGGATGGAAGCGCGGCAGCGGCGAAGGGTGGATGACCGCCGAATACGCGATGCTGCCGCGCGCCACGCGAACGCGCAACTCCCGCGAGCGATCGCAGGTCGGCGGACGCACGCAGGAGATTCAGCGGCTGATCGGCCGGAGTGTGCGCGCGATGCTCGACGACTTTCGGTTCGGCGAGTTCACGATCAAGCTCGATTGCGACGTGCTCCTGGCCGACGGCGGCACGCGCACGGCGTCGATCACCGGCGCATGCGTCGCCGTGAGCGACGCGTTCTCGTGGCTTGTCGGCACTGGACGCCTGCGCCACACGCCGATCAAGCGGCGCGTGGCGGCCGTCAGCGTCGGCGTCATCGGCGCGACGCCGCGGCTCGACCTCGACTACGAGGAGGACGTTCGCGCGGCGGTCGACATGAACGTCGTGATGAGCAGCGAGGGACGCTTCGTCGAGGTGCAGGGGACCGGCGAGCACGGCACCTTCGACCGCGCCGAGTTGGACCGCTTGCTCGAGCTGGCCGTGAAAGGGCTGCGCGAGCTGGACGCCGCGCAACGCCGCGCGCTCGAGCTCGACCCCGTCGGCACGGCAACGGGAACCGGGGCGGGAACGGCCTGACCGATGGACGCCGTGCTGCTTCTCGCCACGCGCAGCACGGGGAAGCTCCGCGAGCTGCTTCCGATGTGCGCCGCGCGCGGCATCGAGGCGCTCGGGCTCGACGCGGCCGGCGTCGTGGAGTCGCGCGTCGAGGAGGAGCTCGAGATGCTCGACAGTTTCGAGGGGAACGCGCTCGCCAAGGCGCGACACTTTCATGCGCAGACGGGCCTGCCGACCGCGGCGGACGACTCGGGTCTGGTCGTGCCGGCGCTGGGCGGTCTGCCGGGCGTGAAGAGCAAGCGCTGGAGTGGCCGGCCCGACCTCACCGGACGAGCTCTCGACGACGAGAACAATCGGCTCTTGCTCGAGCGGCTGCGGGTTGGCGGGGGGATCGAAGATCGCCGGGCGTACTACGTGTGCGCCGCCGCGTACATCGATTCGGCGGGCGAGGTCGTGTGCCGCGGCGAGGTGCATGGCCGGATCATCGACGCGCCGCGCGGCGATGAAGGTTTCGGCTACGACCCGTACTTTGCCGCCGACGAGCTTGGCGGTCGCACCTTCGGTGAGGCGAGTCGAGAGGAGAAGGAGACGGTCAGCCATCGGGCGCGCGCGTTCAGTGCGTTGCTCGACGCGATCGCCGAGCGTCCCGAGCTAGCGCGGAAGTCGGTGCGTCACAGTTGATTCCGCCTTCCGCCATCGGTACATTGTGAGGCTCGCGGGGCGTAGCGTAGCCTGGTATCGCGCCTGCTTTGGGAGCAGGAGGTCCCCGGTTCAAATCCGGGCGCCCCGACCTGCGGGGATGCTGGGATGATGGGGGAAGCGGCACGATCGTGTGGCACCATTGGTGAGAAGCGCCAGTAGCTCAGGTGGATAGAGCAACAGCCTTCTAAGCTGTGGGTCGGGGGTTCGACTCCCTCCTGGCGCACCACACGACCAGCTGAACGATTGCGTACGCGAGAGAGCCCTGGAAAGGGCCGTTAGCTCAATTGGCAGAGCAAGCGACTCTTAATCGCTAGGTTGTAGGTTCGATTCCTACACGGCCCATTGCGGTCGGCCGATGGATGGCCGGCCGTTGTTTGTGAGTAGCAGGTGAGACGGAACCTTGGCGGCAGTGCGGGGTTCTTTGGCGAGCGTTCGTTCGCGGTCGAGTTCGAGCGTTGTTTCGAGGCTCGAGGTCGATCGCCGTGGAGAGACGCTCGGACGAACCAGGGACGCTGCGCGGAAGGCCTCTGAAATAGGGGTTGTTTCGGCGGCGATCCGTGGGTAGAATCAAGGCCCGCTGAGAACCTGGGAAAACGCGGCGCACGAGTCCGTCAGGACGTGGTGCGATTGGCGCCGGGAGAGCGAAAAGGCGGGTAGGAAATCCTCGAAAACTTCTGCTTTCGCGCTTGACGCAAGCGTTACGCGCGGATATAATTAAAGGCTGTCGCAGTATGCGACAGGTTATTTGCAATCGCTGATTGATAATCGAACGTGGGAAGAACGGATGTGCGAGGCGAACTCGCTGATCCGCGTGCTCGTTCGGGGCGCGCGGGGAGAGTTCAACCTGAACATTTCGTGATTCGGACGCGCTGTCTTCGCTTAAGCGAAAGCGACAGCGTGAGACAGCGGAGTCTGAACGAGCTAGTCAAATACTCTTGTGGAGAGTTTGATCCTGGCTCAGGACGAACGCTGGCGGCGTGCTTAACACATGCAAGTCACGGGGGCCCGCAAGGGCAACCGGCGAACGGGTGCGTAACACGTGAGCAATCTGCCGATTTCTGGGGGATAGCCGGCCCAACGGCCGGGTAATACCGCATACGCTCGTTGAGAGGAGTCTCTCGACGAGGAAACCTCCGGGGGAAATCGAGGAGCTCGCGGCCTATCAGCTAGTTGGCGGGGTAACGGCCCACCAAGGCGATGACGGGTAGCTGGTCTGAGAGGATGGCCAGCCACATTGGGACTGAGAAACGGCCCAGACTCCTACGGGAGGCAGCAGTGGGGAATCTTGCGCAATGGCCGAAAGGCTGACGCAGCGACGCCGCGTGTGGGAGGACGCCCTTCGGGGTGTAAACCACTGTTGCCCGGGACGAACATCCCTTTTCGAAGGGACTGACGGTACCGGGTGAGGAAGCACCGGCTAACTCCGTGCCAGCAGCCGCGGTAATACGGAGGGTGCGAGCGTTGTCCGGAATCACTGGGCGTAAAGGGCGCGTAGGTGGCGCGGGTAGTCGTCGGTGAAAGTTCAGGGCTCAACCCTGAATCGGCCGGTGATACTCCCGTGCTCGAGTGTGGTAGAGGCCAATGGAATTCCGGGTGTAGCGGTGGAATGCGTAGAGATCCGGAAGAACACCGGTGGCGAAGGCGGTTGGCTGGGCCACAACTGACACTGATGCGCGACAGCGTGGGGAGCAAACAGGATTAGATACCCTGGTAGTCCACGCCGTAAACGATGGGCACTAGGTGCTTGGGGGAGCGACCCCCTGAGTGCCGGCGCTAACGCATTAAGTGCCCCGCCTGGGGAGTACGGCCGCAAGGCTGAAACTCAAAGGAATTGACGGGGGCCCGCACAAGCGGTGGAGCATGTGGTTTAATTCGACGCAACGCGAAGAACCTTACCTAGGCTTGACATGCACGGGAAAGCTCTGAGAGACCAGAGCCCTCCTTCGGGACTCGTGCACAGGTGCTGCATGGCTGTCGTCAGCTCGTGTCGTGAGATGTTGGGTTAAGTCCCGCAACGAGCGCAACCCCCGTTCCCAGTTGCTAACAGGTTAAGCTGAGGACTCTGGGAAGACTGCCGGTGCCAAACCGGAGGAAGGTGGGGACGACGTCAAGTCATCATGGTCCTTACGTCTAGGGCTACACACGTGCTACAATGGCCGGTACAGTGGGTTGCGAGCCAGCGATGGCAAGCCAATCCCTTAAAGCCGTCCTCAGTGCGGATTGGAGGCTGCAACTCGCCTCCATGAAGCTGGAATCGCTAGTAATCGTGGATCAGCTACGCCACGGTGAATACGTTCCCGGGCCTTGTACACACCGCCCGTCACGCCATGGAAGCTGTGAGCGCCCGAAGTCCGTGTCAGAACCTGCAAAGGACTAAGCGGCCGAAGGCGAGCGCAGTGACTGGGGCGAAGTCGTAACAAGGTAGCCGTAGGGGAACCTGCGGCTGGATCACCTCCTTAACGGAACTGTCGAGTAGGTCCCGGTGCGCGAACTTTTTCGGCGTATCCGTGTGACTGAAAGAGTCCGTAAGTCGCTCGTCTCGTACATCTCTCTTCCCACGTTTGATTTTCGCTTAGACGCCCGGCCTTGCGGAGTGCCGCGAGCGTCGACGCTGTTTGACAACGGATGGATTTGGTAGATCGCGGATTTGTGAATCTGAAGAGAGACTCTCTATTTCGTTTTTTAGAAATGATTGTCACTCGTAAAATTGATCTGAAAAAGATCGCGCGTAATCTGCTTGCTACACACTGGATGACCAGCATTCCGAGCGGCGGTGCGAGAGCGCCCACGCGAGGAACCATCAAGTTGTGTAGTCAAGCGAACGAAGGCATGTGGGGAATGCCTGGGCACACGGAGGCGATGAAGGCCGTGGTAAGCTGCGATAAGCCAGGGGGAGCGGCACACACGCATTGATCCCTGGATGGCCGAATGGGGAAACCCGGTCGGGCGCGAGCCCGATCACTCGCGAAAGCGAGAGCGAACCGAGGGAACTGAAACATCTCAGTACCTCGAGGAAGAGAAATCAATTGAGATGCCCTTAGTAGCGGCGAGCGAAAGGGGCCAAGCCTAAACCGTCCTCCTCGTGGGGACGGGGTTGTAGGACCCACAGAACCTTGCGACGACGCCAGCCGAAGTCCCATGGAATAGGGCGCCAGAGACGGTGAAAGCCCGGTAGGCAAAGGCTATGTGTCGCAAGCGGTGGAGTTCCTGAGTAACGCCCGGTACGAGAGTCCGGGCGTGAATCTGGGGGGACCACCCTCCAAGGCTAAAGACTCCCGTGTGACCGATAGTGGACGAGTACCGTGAGGGACAGGTGAAAAGCACCCCTGTGCGGGGAGTGAAAGAGATCCTGAAACCACATGCCTACAAGCGGTAGGAGGGAGCTCGCGGCTTCGGCCGTGATGTCTCCTGACTGCGTGCCTTTTGCATTATGATCCGGCGAGTTGCTACTGCGGTGCGAGGCTAAGCCGGTTTCCGGCGGAGCCACAGCGAAAGCGAGTCGTGCAAAGACGGCGCTTGAAGTACCGCGGTGCAGACCCGAAGCCAGGGCGATCTACCCATGAGCAGGGTGAAGCTGGGGTAACACCCAGTGGAGGCCCGAACCGGTGTGGGTTGAAAACCGCTCGGATGACTTGTGGGTAGGGGTGAAAGGCCAATCAAGCCTGGAGATAGCTGGTTCTCCCCGAAATCTATTGAGGTAGAGCCTCGAGAATTGTTAGCAGGGGGTAGAGCGACTGGATGGGCGCGGGGGCCAGAGCGGCCTACCAACCCCAACCAAACTCCGAATACCTGTCTAATGGACCTCGGGAGGCAGTCGTTGAGCGATAATGTCCAACGGCGAGAGGGAAAGAACCCAGAGCCACAGCTAAGGCCCCGAAGTGGCCGCTCAGTATAGCGAAGGATGTGTCCGTGCCGTGACAACGAGGAGGTTGGCTTAGAAGCAGCCATTCCTTTAAAGAGTGCGTAATAGCTCACTCGTCCAGCGTGGATGCGCCGAGAATGGTCGGGATTAAGCGGCCCGCCGAAGCTTGGCCTTGTTGCGTAAGCAACAGGGGTAGGGGAGCGTTCTGGAAGCTGTGAAGGGACCGTGGCAAACGTTGTCCTGGAGCGACCAGAAGTGAGGATGCCGGAATGAGTACGCGCAAATCTGGGTGAAAACCCCAGACACCGGAAACCCAAGGGTTCCTGCGCCATGGCAATCAGCGCAGGGTGAGGCGGATCCTAAGGTGAGGCCCCAGAGGCGTAGCCGATGGACAACGGGTTGAAATTCCCGTCCCGCCGTACCGTGATGAACCACAGAGGGACACTGGAACAAAGCGAGATCGGTCTTGTGGATTGACCGTCGAATGGTGTAGGCCACCTTAAAAATGGCCGAGACCGTACCGAAAGCGCGCGCCGCAAGGCAAGCGCAATTCTCGTGGAGTCGACAGGCGAGAAAAGCTCTGTGGGGAGCGGTGCGACGTCCGTACCGGAAACCGACACAGGTGGGTGAGGCGAGCAGCCTCAGGTGAACGAGTGAAACGTGGTCAAGGAACTCGGCATAATGATCCCGTAACTTCGGAAGAAGGGATGCTCGAGAAGGTGACATGAACAATGAAGCTTTCTCGAGTCGCAGATAATCGGCCCAAGCGACTGTTTAGCAAAAACACAGGTGTGTGCCAAGCCGCACAAGGCGCCGTATACACACTGACGCCTGCCCGGTGCCGGAAGGTTAAGGGGAGAGGTTAGCCGCAAGGCGAAGCCTTGAGCCGAAGCCCCGGTAAACGGCGGCCGTAACTATAACGGTCCTAAGGTAGCGAAATTCCTTGTCGGGTAAGTTCCGACCTGCACGAATGGCGTAACGACTTGGGCACTGTCTCGACCACGTGCTCGGCGAAATTGCAGTCTCGGTGAGGATTCCGAGTCCCCGCGACAGGACAAAAAGACCCCATGCACCTTTACTGCAGCTTGTCATTGGACGTTGCACATCGCTGTGTAGCATAGGTGGGACCCGTTGAACCTCGGGCGCTAGCTCGAGGGGAGGGAACAGTGAAATACCACCCTGCGTCGTGCGACGCCCTCACTGAGAAGGGAAAACCCCTTCCAGGACCGTGGCAGGTAGGCAGTTTGACTGGGGCGGTCGCCTCCGAAACAGTAACGGAGGCGCGCGCAAGGTTGGCTCAGCGCGGACGGTACTCGCGCCTATAGAGTGTAACGGCAAAAGCCAGCCTGACGGTGAGATCGACGGATCGAGCCGCCACGAAAGTGGGCCGTAGTGATCCGGTAGCCCGGTGTGGAGCGGCTATCGCGCAACGGATAAAAGGTACGCTGGGGATAACAGGCTTATCGCATCCGAGAGTTCACATCGACGATGCGGTTTGGCACCTCGATGTCGGCTTATCACATCCTGGGGCTGGAGAAGGTCCCAAGGGTCCGGCTGTTCGCCGGTTAAAGTGGTACATGAGCTGGGTTCAGAACGTCGTGAGACAGTTCGGTCTGTATCCGTCGTGGGCGTTGGAGAGTTGAGGGGAGCGGACTCTAGTACGAGAGGACCGAGTCGGACGACCCGCTCGTGTCCCGGCTGTCCTGCCAAGGGCAACGCCGGGTAGCGATGGTCGGCTGTGATAACCGCTGAAAGCATCTAAGTGGGAAGCACGCCCCAAGATGAACTCTCCCGAGGCCTTGAGCCTCCTAAAGGGCCGGGGAAGACTACCCCGTCGATAGGCCGCACGTGGACGCCCTGCAAAGGGTTCCAAGCGCAGCGGTCCTAATCGCCCGTGTGGCTTGACTACTCCCAGTGGCTTCGGCCATTAGGAACCAAGCACACTGCAAGCAGAGCGCACGATCTTGAATTTGAAAGATCCATAAATACCATCTACCAAATCCTCCGTCGTCATTCCTCTTTCTTTTTTTTTGTTTTTTGTCGTTCTTTTGACAACCGATTTCGCTGGCGACTAGAGCGTAGGGGCCACACTCGTTCCCATTCCGAACACGATCGTTAAGCCCTACAGCGCCGATGGTACTCCGCTCGCGAGAGCGCGGGAGAGTAGGCCGTCGCCGGCACCCCCTGGTCTCCGACCACCCGGTCGCTGACCTTCAAATGCCTCAGCCTTTCCGGCTGAGGCATTTGTATATCCGGACTAACGCTCGACAGCTTGACGGCCTGACGCCGATTGACCGCGGTCGCCGTCGAGCTGTCCCGCTGTCCAGCCGTCCAGCGCCTTCTTCCGACCACCTGTGCCTCGAGCGGGAATCGTCACCGTCGCCGGAAAGCCCAACGCGGGAAAGTCGACGCTGCTCAATCGCATCGTCGGCGAAAAGCTCGCGATCGTGAGCCCGAAGCCGCAGTCCACGCGCGATCGCATCGTCGGCATCCACTCCACCGCCGACGCGCAGATCGTCCTGCTGGACACCCCGGGCCTGCTCGATCCCCGCTACGCGCTCCAGCGCTCCATGCGCGCCACGGCACTCGCCGCGCTCCGCGACGCCGACGTCATCCTCTACCTCGTCGACGCCACCTCCGGCGAGCCCGAGCCACTCGCCGCGGTGGCCGGCCTCGACCGCCCGCCGCGCGCGCCGGTCGTGCTCGCCTTGAACAAGCTCGACCTCCTCCGCGCGGCGGCACGGTCGGCGGCGGCGGCCGCGCATGCCCGACGCCGCCCTCGTCAGCGCGGCCACCGGAGAGGGCATCGACGCGCTCGTCGCTCGCCTGGCTTCGCTCCTTCCCGAGAGCCCGTTCCTGTACCCGGAAGACGAGCTCAGCACCCAGACGGTGAGATTCTTTGCGGCCGAGCTGGTCCGTGAGACGGCCTTCGAGCAGCTCGAGGAAGAGTTGCCATACGGCGTGGCGTGCGTCATCGAGGAGTTCCGAGAATCGCAAACGCCGGTGTACATTCGAGCGGTCCTCCATGTCGAGCGCGACAGTCAGAAGCGCATCCTCATCGGCTCGGGGGGCCGGCGGATTCGCGACATTGGGCGCGACGCCCGCCGGAAGATCGAGACGCTCGTGGGGTCGCCCGTTTACCTCGACCTGTGGGTCAAGGTCCTACCGAACTGGCGACGGAATCCGAGCGCGCTCGCGCGGCTTGGTTACACGATTCCCGAGGACAGATCCCCATGACAACGCGTCCGCCCGAACAACTGCTCGCCATTCTCGTCTGCCCGAAGTGCAAGGGCGATCTCGAATTCGTCGAGACCGAATCGGTGCTCGTCTGTCACAAGTGCCGGCTGCGCTACGCCGTGCGCGACGGGATTCCAGTAATGCTCATCGACGAGGCGACGCCGTTCTGACGAAGTTGGTCTCAGCGCGCCGCCGGCTGTCGTTCCGCCGCGGCCGCCTCCTGTGGGTGTCGTTGCTTGTCGCCGTCATGGCTTTCCCCCGCTCCGCGCGCGCGCAGAGCGGGAATGGGGCGCAGGGAGGTTTGGACTTTCTGCTCCCGATCGGCGCGCGCACGGTGGGAATGGGTCAGGCGGGCACCGCGCTCGCCGTCGGCTCCGACGCGCTCTGGTGGAATCCCGCCTTGATCGCGCGCGGTCCGCGCGAGGCGTCGATGCAGATCACGCAGACGCTCGCGACGCAAACCGGCGCCGACGCGGGAGTCGCCGTCATCTACGGCGTGCCGCGCGTGGGAGCCGTGGGACTCAGCCTGCGCTATCTCAACTACGGCGAGCAGGACGCGCACCGACTCGACCCAGCAGATCACGGGCAAGTTCGCGCAGACCGGGATGATCCTCGCCGCCACGTTCGCGGCTCCGTTCGGGGACCGGTTCGCGCTCGGGCTCACCGCGAAGCTCCTGCGAATCGGCTTCCCGTGCACGGGCGATTGCTCATTCACGATCGGCAATACGGCATCGCCGCAAACGGGCGCGCTGGATCTCGGCGCCCAGTATCTGGTGACGGACGATTCCCTGTTTACCATCGGCGCCGCGGTCCGGAACGTCGGGTTCAAGCTGCAGGTGAACGACACGCCGCAGGCGGACGCGCTCCCTGGCCGGTTGTATCTCGGCTTCGCCGCCGCGCCGAAGCTCGCGCAGTTGCCGAAGGACGTGCGGATGCGCGCGGCCGCCGATTTCGTCTGGCGGCTGTCGGACGCCGGCACGCCGGGGCTCAACCTCGGCGGTGAGCTATCGTTCATGGAACGGTATCAGCTGCGCGGAGGCTACGTCGTGAATGGCCCGACGGGATCGGGCCTCACGTTCGGCGCGGGCATCTCGACGGGGAAGCTGCACATCGACTTCGCGCGCATGCTGAACGACGTCAGCCAACAGTCGGGCGTGACGCCCACGTACGTCGCGTTGAGATATCTCTATTGACTGCGCGATGCGGACCGTCGGGCGAATCGCCGCGATCGTTTGCGCTGGCGGCGGGGGTCACCGTGCTCTGCGCGGGTCCCGCGTCGCGCCCAGAGCGGCGCCGGCGTCGAGCCGGCGGGCGTGACGCGCGCCGGCCGCGCGGCGACCGATTCCACGCTCGCGCTTCCAGTCGATTCGGTCGGGCGCGACACGCCCGGCATCTCGGACGTACGCGTCCGTCGTCTCGCGCCGATCGCGTCGGTCATCGTTCCGGGGAGCGGACAGTTCGCGCTCGGCAACCAACGCTTCATCGTCTACACCGCCGCGGAGCTGGTCGGGTGGTGGCGGCTCAGCAAGAGTTGGCACGAGCAGTCGCAGCAGGAGGCGGCGTTCAAGGCGATCGCGCGCACGGTCGCGCGATCCCACTTCTCGAGCGCGCCGCCCGACGGCGGCTGGACGTACTACGAGAGCATGCGCGATTTTCTCGAGAGCGGCGTGTACTCGATGAGCAACAACGGCTCGGTCGTTCCCGAGACGGACGTGACGACGTACAACGGGCATCTCTGGCAGCAACTGCTCGCGACAAACCCGACGACCGCCGCCGCGCTCGCGGCATACGAGGCCCAGGCGATCAAGCCGAACTTCCAGTGGTCGTGGCGGAACGCTCAGCTCCAGTACGACCAGTTCATCCGGACGACCGACAAGCGCAACGACGCGGCCCACGCCGCGGTTCAGGACCTGCTCTTCATCGCCGCGAACCACGTGCTGAGCATGGTCGACGCGTTCGCGACGTTCCGGTTGCAGATTCGTCCTGAACCCGGGGGGGACGCCCGGGCGCGTCGTTCAGTGCGAGCGCGCGCTGGTGACCGATTTCATCCGGATGACGGCGCTGAACCGCGGGCAGGTGCTGGAACTGTCCGCGCGTCTTCGTTTGATTTGATTCGAGTTCGCGCCTGCAACGGGCGCGCTTCTTCACGCCGCTCCAACCCGCCGACGACGCAACAGAGTGGCAACCGTTAGCGCGATCCTGTTCTCCGGCGAAGGCGCCGCGCCGCTCGAGTCAATCGACCGGTGGCTCGCGGCGCTCGACGTCCCCGTCGTCGCGCTCACGGACGTCGACGCGCTCATGTCGATCGCCCTCCGCAGCCGTCCGCGCGTGGTCGTGTTCGACGCGCGGGGCGCCACGCCGCGAGTGCTTGATGCGCTGCGCCGGCTCAAGTTGGACTCGTACACGGGGATCGTGCCGGCCGTCGCGCTCGTCGGGGACGACACCTCGATGTTTCAGGCCGCGTTCGAGGCCGGCGCCGACGAGGTCATTCGCGACGGCATTTCGCCGAACGAGGTCGCCGTGCGCCTGGCGGCCGTTCTGCGCCGGTCGGACCGGGACCTGTACGTGCACCCGTCCACACGCCTGCCCGGCGCGGTGGAAATCGAGGCGGACATCGCCCGCCGCCTCGACGCCGGGAGCCCTGTTCGCCGCCTGCTACGCCGACCTCGATCACTTCAAGGAGTTCAACGACCGATACTCTTACCACGAGGGGGATCGCGTCATCAGGATTCTCGCGCAGATCCTCCACGACGTGGTGAAGGGGCAGTGTCACGAGCAGGGGTTCGTCGGGCACATCGGCGGCGACGATTTCATCTTCATCGTGCCGCTGCCGGACGTGAACGTTGTGTGCGAGGAGATCGTTTCGATCTTCGATACTCTCATTCCGTACCAGTACTCCGAGCAGGACCGGCGCGCGGGCTATTTCTTCGGCAAGGATCGCCGCGGCCAGCTCCACCGCGTACCATTGATGACGGTTTCGATCGGCGTGGTGACCAACGAGCGGCGCCGGTTCGGTCACGCGGCGCAGGTGAGCTCGCTGGCGACCGAAATGAAGAGCTACGCGAAGACGTTGCCCGGTTCAGTGTATTCGATCGACCGCCGCACCGACGCCGTGACCGAGCGCCCGGGAGAGCCGGAGCGCGCGCTGTCGCACGGCGGCGTCGCGGGGGGGCGAGTGGAGAAACAGAGGGAAGCGCTCGATCCGAAACCGGAGGGAAAAAGGTCAAGTGAACGTTTCGTGTCCGGAATGCAACTCGGTGTTCCGCGTCGATCCGGCGAAGGTCCCGTCGGGCGGCGTCCGCGCGCGCTGCTCCGTGTGCGGCGGCGTCATCATCGTCGGGGCGGGCGCTCCGATCGAGGAAGAGTTCGCGCCCTCGCCGGCTGCGACACCCACGTCGCTGCGCGCTCCGGCCGCTCGCCGTCGCGCCGAGTTCCGTGCCGACGCCGGCACCGGCATCCGCTTCTCCGACCGCGCAGCGCCAAGGCTGGTGCCCACGCCAACGCCCGCGGCACCGCGGCCCGCTATCGCGACTCCGGCGCCGGCGCCACCGGCCGCCGCGATACCGTTTCCGACGCCCGCTTCGCGGCCGGCGACGCCCGCCGCCCCCGCGCATCGGCCCGCGGCAAACCAGCCGCCGCCAGCGACTCCCGCCGCACCGGCCGCGTCCGCGCCGATTCAGTCGGCCCCGTCTTCGCGGCCGGTCGTTTTCGCGGCGCGCGGACCGGCGACCCCGCCGGTATCATCGGCACCGCGTCCGACGCAACCGCCGTTCGCGGGACCGGCGGGCACTCAGCGCCCGCCTCTGGCGCCTCGGCCGTCCGGCTCGATGCCCGTGCCTCCGGCGGTCGCGCACGGTGGCGCGCCGCGTCCCGCGGTGAGACCCGCGCAGAGCACGCCGGCGCGACCCGCGACGCCGATCATCCCGGCCCGACCGGTGACGCCCGCGGCGCCCGCGCCGAGCGCGGCGGCTGGCGGGTCGCCGTCGACGCCGACGCGCGCGCCGATCAATCCGTTTCTCGCCAACGACCCGAACGCGAAGGCTCGGCGGCTGGCGCGCGCGCTCGTGTCCGATCTGGTGACGTACTTTCCGCAGCGGCGCGACGAAGGCCTTCGCGACGGAACGCTGCGCGAGCTCTTTCGCGACGAGATCAAGAAGTCTCAGGAAGAGTACGTCGAGCAGGTCGGCCGCGACTTCGCGGAATCGACGACGCACTTTCAGGACGCGTTGAACGACATTCTCGCCGGAGGACAGCGGATCTTCTGAGGCGCCGGACCTGCGCCGACCGGGAGGTGGCGCTAGGTTGCCAAGGTGTGAGGGATCACGTGCGAGCCGTCCGTCGCGACCGCGGGACGGCTCGTCTCATACCCGGGAGAACGACCGATGGCAGAAAGCGAGCGAGCACGCCAGCTCCGGCAATACGCCGAGCGACTGGCGGAGCTGCGGAGGTACCTTTGACCTCGACGCAAAGCGCGAGGTGCTTCGCTCGCTCGAGGAGCGGATGGCGGCGCCGGGCTTCTGGAACGACCAGCAGGCGGCACAGGCCGCGGTGCAACAGATAAAATCCGTCAAGGGATGGGTCGAGCCGTTCGACTCGATCGGTGGCCGGATCGAGAGCGCGCGTGAGCTCGACGAGATGCTGCAGTCGGAGCCGGACGCCGAGATGTCGTCCGAGCTCGAACGCGAAGCGTCGGCGCTGGGCCCCGAGATCGAGGCGTTCCGCCTTCGCTCGCTGCTCGCCGGGCCCGACGACCACCGCGACGCGCAGCTCGAGATCAGCGCGGGCGCCGGCGGCACCGAGGCGCAGGACTGGGCGTCGATGCTCATGCGGATGTACACGCGGTGGGCCGAGCGAAAAGGCTACGCCATCGAGATCCTCGACATGAGCGACGGCGAAGAGGCCGGCATCAAGGGCGCGGTGCTCGAGATCAAGGGCGCGTACGCCTTCGGATTTCTCAAGGCCGAGATCGGCGTACACCGGCTCGTGCGCATCTCGCCGTTCGACGCGCAGGCCCGGCGGCACACGAGCTTCGCGTCGGTGTTCGTGTATCCGGTCGTCAACGACGAGATCAACATCGAGATCCGCGACGAGGACATCAGGATGGACGTCTTCCGCGCGTCGGGCGCGGGCGGGCAGCACGTGAACAAGACGAGCTCCGCGGTCCGCCTCACGCACATCCCGTCGGGAATCGTCGTGTCGTCGCAGCAGGAACGGTCGCAGCACAAGAACAAAGGCACGGCGATGAAGATGCTCAAGAACCGACTCTACCAACTCGAGGCCGAGCGGCAGGCGAAGAAGAAAGCGGAGCTCGACGCGACGAAATCGGACGTGAGCTTCGGCAACCAGATTCGCAGCTACGTCTTCCAGCCGTACACGATGGTGAACGATCACCGCACCGAACTGAAGATTCCCGACGTGCAGCGCATCATGGACGGGGACATCGATCCGTTCATCGAGGCGTACCTCACGTCGCTCGGCGGAAACGGGAACGGGAGCGCGGGCGCGTGAGCGACGAAGCGAACTTCGTCCGTCGCGCGCGGCGCGAGAAGCTCGACGCGCTCGTCGCGCGCGGCGTGCAGCCGTTCGCGTACGCGTTCGACCGCACCCACGCCGCGGCCGACGCGGTGGGTCTGCATCCGGCGGATCAGGAGGGCGAGGGCGACGTCGTCCGCGTCGCGGGGCGGATCGTGGCGTGGCGCGCGCACGGCAAGACGACGTTCGCGCATCTCGCCGACGAGAGCGGGCGCATCCAGCTCTACTTCAAGAAGGACGCGTTGGGCGACGAGATCTATTCGACGCTCGAGCTGTTCGACATCGGCGACGTGATCGGCGTGACCGGGCCGCTCTTTCGCACGCGCACGGGCGAGGTGACGGTGCGCGTAACCGAGGTCTGTCTCCTCGCCAAATCGCTCCGTCCGTTGCCGTTCGGAAAAGAGGAAGAGGTCGACGGCGTGAAGGTGCGACATTCGGGTTTCGCGGACGCGGAGCAGCGCTATCGCCAGCGGTACGCCGATCTTGCCGTGCACCCGGAGGTGCGCGCGCTCTTTCGCGCGCGCTCGAAGATGGTGGCCGAATTCAGGCGCGTCCTCGACGAGTGGAACTACCTCGAGGTCGAGACGCCCGTGCTGCAGCCGTTGTACGGCGGCGCGCTGGCGCGGCCGTTCACGACGCACCACAACACGCTCGACATGCCGCTCTACCTGCGGATCGCCGACGAGTTGTATCTCAAGCGGCTGGTCGTGGGCGGGTTCGACCGGGTCTACGAGATCGGGCACGACTTCCGGAACGAGGGGATCGACCGGACTCACAATCCGGAGTTCACGATGCTCGAGTTCTACGAGGCGTACGCCGACTATACGGGAATGATGTCGCGCGTCGAGACGCTGGTGACGCGGGCGGCGGCCGCGGTGAAGTCGGTCTGGTCGCCGCCCACGACCGAGGGGGCGGTGGAGCACGGCACCGATCCCGTTCCCGAGCTGAACCCGCCGTTTCCCCGCGTCGAGTGGCTCCCGTCGCTCAACCGCGCGCTTGGCGCCGACGCCGCGGCGCTCGGCGACGAAGAACTTCGGAACGCGGCGCGGCGTGCCGGCGTACAGAAGGTGGAGTCGATGAGCCGGCCGAAAGTGCTCGACGAGATGTTCCAGACCCTTGTGGAATCGAAGATCGTGTCGCCGACGTTCGTGGTGGACTATCCGGTGGAGCTGTCGCCGCTGGCGAAGCCGAAGCGCGGCAACCCCGCGCTCACGGAGCGGTTCGAGTTGTTCGCGCGCGGGCGCGAGATGGCGAACGCGTTCAGCGAGTTGAACGATCCGATCGACCAGCGGCGCCGCCTGGAGGCGCAGGCGGCGTTGCGCGCCGCCGGCGACGAGGAAGCCGTCGGCGTGGACGAGGACTACCTGCGGGCGATGGAGTACGGGATGCCGCCGATGGGCGGAGTCGGGATCGGCGTGGACCGGTTGTTCATGTACCTCACGAACACGCCCAACATCCGCGACGTGATCCTCTTTCCCACGCTGCGGCCCGAGTGATGCCGGTACTTCTGTCATGATGACTCGTCTCGAGATCTCGATTGCCTGGCGGTACATGCGCAGCCGGCGGGGATCCCGCCTGTTGTCGCTCATCAGCACGATCGCGATCCTTGGCGTGGCGGTCGCGGTGAGCGCGCTCATCGTGATCATCGGCGTGATGGACGGGCTGCAGACCGATCTGCGGGAGAAGATCCTGATCGGCAGTCCGGACATTCGCGTGATGACGTACGGCGAAGATCTCGTGATGAACGACTGGAAGGGCGTGCTGGCGAAGGTGCTGCGGCAGAAGGGCGTGGTGGCGGCCGGTCCGTTCGTGCACACGCAGGCCCTCGTGCTGGCGGGTCACCACAAGTACATGGAGGGCGTGTTCGTCGAGGGATTGCCGCCCGACGGACCCGGGGTTCCCGCAGGTGACGACCATCCGCCAGCGGGCCACGGCCGGCAACTTCAAGTTCGAGACGCTCGACGGGCAGCACAGGGGCGCGGTGCTCGGGTCGAAGCTGGCGGAGAAGCTCAACGTCACGCCGGGGATCGATTCGATCACGCTGCTCAGCATCGACCAGAAACACATCGACGCCGTCACGGGCTACCCGATGGCGAAGTCGTTGCAGCTCGAGGTGACGGGCATCTTCGACACGGGGATGTACGAATATGACAATTCGTATGTCGTCGTGTCGCTCGAGACGGCGCAGCAGTTGGCGCAGCTCGGGACCGCGGTGACCGGGATCGAGGTGAGGACGCCGACGCGGTGGGTCGCTCCGGAGATCGGCCAGCAGCTGGCCGACAGCCTCGGCCCGCTGCGCGTGCTCGACTGGCACCAGCAGAACAATCAGCTGTTCAGCGCGCTCAAGCTCGAGAAGCTCGGGATGACGGTGATCCTGCTGCTGATCGTGCTGGTCGCCGCGTTCAACATCATCAGCACGCTCGTGATGGTGGTGACGGACAAGACGCGGGAGATCGGCATCCTGCGGGCGATGGGGATGCCGGCGCGGTCGATCCGGCGGTTGTTCTTCGCGCAGGGGCTGGTGATCGGCGTGGTCGGGACCGGCGCGGGGCTCGTTGTCGGGTTGGCCGCGGCGATCATCATCGGCCGCAACAAACTCATCGCTCTCGACCCGACCATATATTTCATCGATCATCTGCCTGTCGCGACCCAGCCGTTCGACGTGACGCTCATCGTCGTCGCGAGCCTCGCGGTGGCCGCGCTGGCGACGGTCTATCCCGCGTTGCAGGCGGCCCGCTTGTATCCCGTCGAGGCGATCCGACACGAATGATGGTGCTCCAGGCTGTAGAACTGGGGAAGGAATACCGCGGCGGCGACGGCGGGACGATCACCGTGCTCGACGGCGTGAACCTCGAAGTCGCCCGCGGCGAGATGCTGGCGGTGGTCGGCGCGAGCGGCGCGGGGAAGAGCACCCTGCTGCACCTGCTCGGCGCGCTCGACGAGCCGACGCGCGGCGAGGTGTTCATCAACGGCATTCGACTGCCCGGCTCGCGCGCGCGTGCCGGGAGTGACGTTTCATCCGACCGCGACGGTTCCACTTCGGGTGTCCGGCGGTTTCGCGAACGGCGGGCCCGCCGGCGCATCGCCGGCAAGCGGGATCTCGAGGTGTCGGCGCTTCGGAACCGGTCAATCGGGTTCGTGTTTCAGTTCCATCACCTGTTGCGGGAGTTTACAGCGTTGGAGAATGTCGCGATGCCCCTTCGCATCGCCGGATGGGACGAGGAGCGCGCGCATCGGCGCGCCGCCGAGTTGCTCGAGCGCGTCGGACTCGGCGCGCGAATGGAGCACCGGCCGGCTGAGCTGTCGGGAGGCGAACAGCAGCGCAGCGCGGTCGCGCGTGCGCTGGCGATCGATCCGGCCGTCGTGCTGGCGGACGAGCCGTCGGGCAACCTCGACCATACGACGAGCGAGCGGCTGCACGACCTGTTCGTCGAGCTGTCGCGCGATCTGGAGATCGCGATGGTGATCGCGACGCACAACCGATCGCTGGCGGCGCGGGCGGACCGCACCCTGCTGTTGGAGGACGGGCATCTCACGGCGACGGACGTGCGGGAGGTCGTTCCCTGATGGTCTGCGACGTGTGCAAGGAGCGCGATGCGGCGGTGCACCTCACGACGATCGAGGACAACGCCGTGCACCAGCTGCATCTTTGCGAGAAGTGCGCGGCGGAGCGGGGGGTCGAGACGCCGGCCGCGGCGCCCAACCACCCGTTGGGCGAGTTCCTGCACGACGTCCAGCAGCAGGTCGCGCTGACCGGACTGACGTCGGGCGAATCGGCGCGGTGTCCGTTTTGCAACACGACCATGGCGGATTTTCGCACGACCGGCCGGTGGGGATGCGCGCGATGTTACACCAATTTCGAAGCGGCAATTCGCGAGCTGCTGCGTCGCGTGCAGGGGAACCACCGGCACGTGGGACGCGCTTATCGCCCGCCGATGGGCGAGGCGCTGGAGCGCGTCGCCGCGATCGGGGAGCTTCGTGAGCGGCTTCGTCGCGCGATCGAGAGCGAGCAGTTCGAGCTCGCCGCGGACTTGCGCGACAAGATTCGGGTGATCGAATGACGGTGGATCTCTCGCTGCTGCCGGACGGCGGCGTCGGTTGGCTGGACGCGTCGGGGCAGCACGCGGACATCGTGCTCTCGACGCGGATTCGCCTCGCGCGAAACGTCGAGGGCTACGCGTTCACCGGGCGCGCGCGCGACGGGGAGCGGTTGCGCGTGCTGTCGCAGGTACGCGAGGCGGTGACGTCGATTCCCACGATGGCCGACTCGGTCATGTACCGGCTGGACGAACTGGGGTCGACCGCCCGATCGCTGCTGCACGAACGCCACCTCGTGAGCAAGGAGCTGGCGGGGTTGGAGCCGCCGCATCCGCTGCGCACGGGGGCAGCGGTCTTTTTGGCCGACGGCCTCGGCGTCATGGTGAACGAGGAGGACCATCTCCGGCTGCAAGCTCTGCGCTCGGGATTTGCATTGCAGGAGGCGTACGCCGCGATCGACAAGCTGGATCGCGAGCTGGGCTCACGCGTGCCGTACTCGTATCACGGGGAATTCGGGTTCCTGACCGCATGTCCGACGAACGTGGGTACCGGCCTCCGGGGCTCTGTCCTCATTCACCTGCCCGGTCTCGTTCTCACCAAGGAGATCGCCAAGGTGCTCAACAGCCTCCAGCAGATGGGGCTGACCTACCGCGGACTGTATGGGGAGGGAAGCGAGGTCGTAGGCAACTTCTTCCAGATCTCCAACCAGACCACGTTGGGGCGTTCCGAGGAGGAGCTGCTCGACCAACTGTTGCGCGTCGTCGGGCACGTCGTCGAACGAGAGGCGGAGGCTCGCCGTGTTCTGCTCCGAGACGCGGGTTATATTATCGAGGACAAGCTTTGGCGCGCATACGGCACGCTTCGATACGCTCGCAGCCTCACGTTCGACGAGGCGATGAATTACCTCAGCGGCGTTCGGCTGGCCGTCGGGCTGAAACTGATCTCCTCGCTAAGTGTATATACCCTCAACAAGCTCCTGATCTTTTCGCAGGCCGCGCACCTGGCGTACGCAGAAGGCGGCGGTGGCCGGGCGCTGACGGAAAGCGAGACCAACTTGGCGCGAGCGCGTTACGTGCGTCGCGCGCTCGAAGAGGAAACGGGCTCTGTTGGGTGACCATGACGGTCACCAGGATGTGAGGGGAGAATGAACGGCTACAACTTCACCGAGCGCGTACGCAAGGTCCTCGCGATGGCCCGCGAGGAAGCTGCGCGACTGCACCACGAATACGTGGGCACCGAGCACATTCTGCTCGGACTGATTCGCGAAGGTGAAGGAGTCGCCGCACAGGTGCTCCAGAACCTCAGCGTCGAGCTGGACGACATCCAGCAGAAGATCGAGGAGACGGTCAAGAAGGGCAAAGCCGGGCAGACGACTGGGCCCGACCTTCCCTATACGTCGCGCGCCAAGAAGGTCCTCGAATTGGCGATGGCCGAAGCGCGCGACCTCAATCACAGCTACGTCGGCACCGAGCATCTCCTGCTTGGGCTTCTCCGTGAGGAAAAGGGGATTGCGGCGCAGGTGTTGACCGACGCGGGCGTCAATCTAGACGCCGCCCGCGCCGAGACACTGCGCATCCTCGGCACGGAGATGCCCCAGGGGGGCGGACAGCAGCCGGCCGGCACGGCGCCGGCGGCAGACTCCGCCCAAGGGCGAGAAGAAGTCCAAGACGCCGGCGCTCGACCATTTCTGCCGCGACCTCACGCAGCTCGCGGCCGAAGGGCAGCTCGATCCGACGATCGGGCGCGCCAAGGAAATCCAGCGCGTGATGGAAGTGCTCACGCGCCGCAAGAAGAACAACCCGGTCCTCATCGGCGAACCCGGCGTCGGCAAGACGGCGATCGTCGAGGGGCTCGCGCAGCTCATCGCCAACGGCGAATGCCCGGAGTCGCTCCGCGACCATCGCGTGCTGTCGCTCGACATGGCGGCCGTCATCGCCGGCACCAAGTATCGCGGCCAGTTCGAGGAGCGCCTCAAGGCCGTGATGAACGAGATCGCGCAGAACAAGCAGATCATCCTGTTCATCGACGAGCTGCACACGCTCGTCGGCGCGGGCGCCGCTGAAGGCGCGATCGACGCCTCCAACATGTTGAAGCCCGCGTTGGCTCGTGGAGAGCTGCAGTGCGTCGGCGCGTCGACGCTCAACGAGTATCGCAAATACATCGAGAAGGACGGCGCGCTCGAGCGTCGCTTCCAGACCGTGATCGTGGATCCGCCGTCGGTCGACGAGACCGTGGAGATCCTGCGTGGCCTTCGCAAGAAGTACGAAGACCACCACAAGGTCACGATCCCGGACGTCACGCTCGTCTCGGCGTCCAAGCTCTCGGAGCGCTACATCACCGATCGGTTCCTGCCCGACAAGGCGATCGACGTGATCGACGAAGCGGGCGCGCGGGCGCGGCTCGCGGCACAAGCGCCGCCGCCGGAAGTCGCCGCGCTCAAGGCCGATCTCGAGAAGGTGAACACGGAGAAGGAAGCCGCCGTTCGCGATCAGAACTTCGAGCGCGCCGCGTCGCTGCGCGACAAGGAGCGCGAGATCCAGGGCGGCATCAAGCAGAAGCAGTCGGAGTGGGAGGCGCGGCGCCAGTCGCACCGCCCCGTGCTCGGCGAAGAGGAGATCGCGTTCATCGTGAGCCGGTGGACCGGCATTCCGGTGACGCGCCTTCAGGAAGCGGAGACGGCGCGCCTGCTGCGCATGGAAGACGAGCTGCACGAGACCGTGATCGGCCAGGACGAGGCGATCAGGGCGATCTCGAAGGCGATTCGTCGCAGCCGCGCGGGGCTCAAGGATCCGCGGCGGCCGATCGGGAGCTTCGTGTTCTCGGGGCCGACGGGCGTCGGCAAGACGGAGTTGGCGCGCTCGCTGGCGAAGTTCCTGTTCGCCGACGAGGGCGCGCTCATCCGCGTCGACATGAGCGAGTACATGGAGAAGTTCTCCGTGTCGCGGCTCATCGGCGCGCCTCCGGGCTACGTGGGCTACGAGGATTCCGGCACGCTCACCAAGGCCGTGCGTCGCAAGCCCTACAGCGTGATCCTCCTCGACGAGATCGAGAAGGCGCACCCGGACGTGTTCAACATCCTGCTGCAGGTGCTGGACGAAGGTCATCTGACCGACAACTACGGCCGCGTGATCGACTTCAAGAACACGGTCGTGATCATGACCTCGAACGTGGGCGCGCGCGACCTGAGCAAGTCCAAGGCGCTCGGCTTCACGTCGGGCGACGACAAGGCGAACTGGGAGCGGCGCGCCGAGAAGGTCCGGGACGAGTTGAAGATCGTTTTCAACCCGGAGTTCCTGAACCGTCTCGACGACGTCATCGTCTTCCATCCGCTCAGCCGCGAGCACATCGCGTCGATCGTCGGCGTGCTGCTCAAGGACATTCGCCGCCGGCTGTCGGAGGAAGATCTCAGCCTCCGCCTCACCGAGTCGGCGACCGACTTCCTGGTGAAGCACGGCTACGACGAGCAGTATGGCGCGCGGCCGTTGAAGCGGGCGATCCAGAAGTTCATCGAGGACCCGCTGTCGGAGAAGATTCTGATGGGCGAGTTCTCGCGCGGGGACGAGCTGGAGGTCGACGCCGCGGCGGATGGGGAGCACCTCGACTTCCGCGTACTGACCGGCTCGACACAAGCGTAAAGAATTCCAAGCATTGCACCCGGCAGGAGCCCGCGATTTGCGGGACCTGACCGGGTGCTTTTTGTGTATATTGCCGGATTATGCGACCTGCGCGCCTCATAGCCAGCCTGATCGGCGTGGTCGCGGCCCTCCCGGCCGTCCGCGCTCAACAGCCATCGTCAGCCGCTGCGAGTGCCGCGACAGGACCCTGTGCGACACCCGATAGCGTCGCGTTTCGCGGCCTGTCCCGCATTCCGGAGGGCGATGTCAGGTCCGACATCGGGATCACTCCGAAGTCCACGATCAGCGGGCGGATCGTCACCCAGGCGCTCAAGAACCTCTACGCCACCAACAACTTCGAGGCGAACGGGACCGCCGTCTGCGAGATCATCGGCGGCAAGAGCGTCCTGGTCTTCAACCTCACCGAGCGGCGGATCCTCAGCGAGGTGTCCGTCGTCGGGGCCGAAAAGGTGTCGGCGTCGTCGGTGAAAGACCGGGTGGACATCCTGATCGGAAAGCCGATCAACCCGGCGCAGGTGGCGAAGGACGTCGCCCGGATCGACTCGCTCTACCAATCAGAGGGTTATTTCCTCGCCAAAGTGGTCGTGGACACCGTCAAGGACGGCGCCGCGACCACTCTCGTTTTCCGGGTCGACGAGGGGCGCCGACTGGCGATCTCGGGCGTTCAGGTCGAGGGGAACAAGGCGCTTACGACGAAGCAGATCGTGGGCGTGATGAGCACCAGCCCCGAGGGCTTCTTCTGGTGGAACAAGGGTGAGTTCGACCAGGACAAGTTCAACGAGGACATCTCAAAGTCGATCCCCGAGCTGTACGCATCGCACGGCTACATCGACATGCAGGTGGTGAAGGACACGCTCATCGTCGACCGGAAAGCAGGGGAAGGCGCTGGTTCGCCTGACGGTGCAGGAAGGACCCCAATACCGGATCGGCAGCTTCGAGGTCAACGGCTCGAAGGTGTTCTCGAGCGACCAGATCGCGCTCTTTTACCCGTTCGGCGCGCGAAGCAAGACGATGGGCGACGTCGCGAAGGGAATACTGGGCCGGGGCGGCGCGCCGAAAGGCGTCTTCGACCAGTCGGCGTGGGACGCCGCGACGGACCACGTCCGCGACGCCTACGAGGACCAGGGCTACATCTACGCGACGATCGCGCCGGTCGTCGAGCGCCGCAAAGTCGGAGCCGATTCCGTTCCGACGGTCGATCTGCGCTGGGAGATCGACGAGCGCACGCCGGCGATCATCAACCGCGTGGACATCCTCGGCAACGACGTCACGACCGAGACGTGCATTCGCGACCAGCTGTTCGTCGTGCCGGGCGACGTGTTCAACAAGCAGCGTTTCATCGACAGCTATCGAAACATCGCCAACCTCGGGTTCTTCGAGCAGGACATGCCCGTTCCCGAGACGCGGCCGATCAACGACAAGGGCGACATCGACCTGATTTTCCACGTGAAGGAGAAGCGCACCGGAAACGTGAACTTCGGCGCGTCGGTGGGTCAGGGCACGGGCCTGGGCGGATTCATCGGGTTCGATCAGCCGAACCTGTTCGGCGAGTGCAAGCGCGGCTCGCTGCAGTGGCAGTTCGGGCAGTACATCAAAGACTTCTCGATGAGCTACAGCGATCCCCGCATCAAGCAGTCGAACGTGTCGGGGACGATCTCGGCGTATCACCAGCAGTCGCGCTTCATCATCCGCGACATCGGCCAGTCGGTCACGACCGGCGGCCAGCTGCAGTTCGGCTTCCCGGTGTTCAACTCGCGGTCGACCCGCTTCTACGCCGAGCTACGGCGGCGAGAAGGTGAAGTACGGCGGCGACGGGCTGGTGGCGACGATCCAATGCAACGGCTGTTTCCGGTCGACGCTCGGCATGCAGCTCGACCACGACACGCGGCTGGGAATGCCGTTCCCCGTGGCCGGCGTCCACGAAAACGTGTCGCTGCAGCTCAACGGCGGTCCGCTTGGCGGCACGGCGAGCTTCCAGCGTCTCACGACGGAGATGCACGGGTACACGCCGATCGCCACGCTCGGAAAAGCGATCGGCGCCGAGCCGGCGCAGGTGGTCCTGGGGCTGACGGCCAAGGCCGGCGCGGTGTTCGGAGATCCGGGACCGTTCTTCGTCTCCCAGTCGTTCACGATGGGCGGCGTGCAGTACGGCGAGCCGCTGCGCGGCTATCCCGAGTTTTCGATCACGCCGTTCGGGTACGTGCCGAACGCGGATCAGCTCCAGGCGCAGCGGACGTCGTTCGGCAACGCCTTCTTCCGGGCGACGGCGGAGCTGGGAATCCGCATGAACCAGCAGCTCTACTTCGACACGTTCTACGACGCCGGCAACCTGTGGCAGCGTCCCCGCGACTTCGACCCGACGCAGTTGTTCCGCGGCGCCGGTTTTGGCGCGTCGCTGGTGACGCCGCTGGGTCCTCTCGGGGTCGATTTGGGATACGGGTTCGACAAGACCAATGCGCTGGGTCAACCGGCACCGGGTTGGCAGGTGCACTTCAAGTTCGGTAACATCTTCTAACAGCGAGTTTTCTAATGCACTCGATCGTGCGCGCGACGTTGATCGCGCTCATTCCCACCGTCGGCGTGGGCGCGGTAGGCCGTGCTCAGGGGCCGATGAAGATCGCCTACGTCAACACCGCGGCCCTCATGGAAGCGGCCCCCGGGCGCGATTCCGCGACGGCCATTCTCACGCGTGAAGGCAACGCGTTCGAGGCGCAGCTGGCGAAGCTCCGCGATTCCGTCAACGCGCGGCTGACGAAGTTCCAGAAGGACGAGCCGACGATGACGCCCGCCGTAGAAGGACAAGGAGACGAAGGCGCTCCAGGCGCTCGAGCAGGATCTCCAGACCAAGAACACGGCAGTTTCAGCAGCAGTACGACCAGCGCAAGCAGGAAGTGCTGGCGCCGATCACCGACATGGTGAAGAAGGTGCTCGACGATCTGCGCGAAGAGGGCAACTACTCGATGATCCTCATGAACGATCCGGGACAGACCCCGATCGTGTCGGCGGACAAGAATCTGGACATCACCGACAAGGCGATCTCGCGCTTGCGGGCCACGAAGGCGCCGGTGATTCCAGCCGCCGCCAAGGGCGGAGCGCCCGCCGCGCCGGCCGGCGTGACGAAGCCGAAGCCGCCGACGCGGTGACGGACGACGCGACGACGTCTTCGAGCACGATCAGCGGCGGTGAGGGCGGTGTCGTCCTCACCGCCGCGGCTATTGCGGAGGCGGTCGGCGGCCGGCTGATCGGCGATCCGGCCGCGACCGTCCGCGGCGTGGCGCCGTTGGACCGCGCATCTCCCACGGATTTGAGCTTCCTCGGCGCCGCCAAGTACGCCGCCGCGTTCAGCGCGTCGCGCGCCGGCGTGGTGCTCGTGTCGCCCGAGCTGGCGGAGACGCCCGGGCAGGCGAGCCGCGTGGTGGTCGACCAGCCGCAGGAGGCGCTCCTCTCGTTGCTGCCGCGGTTTCATCGCCCGGCCGAGGCGGGAGCCGGCGTGCATCAAACGGCGATCATCGGGCGCGGAGCGCGGCTGGGGCGCGGCGTCTCGATCGGGCCGTACGCGATCGTCGGCGATCGCGCCACACTCGGCGATCGCGTGGTCGTGGGCGGGCACACGGTGATCGGCGAAGGCGTAGAGATCGGCGACGACTGTCGCGTCTATCCCACGGTCACGATCTACAGCGGATCGCGGATCGGGCGCCGCGTGATCATCCACGCGGGCGCGCGAATCGGCTCCGACGGATTCGGCTACGTGCAGAAGGACGGCGCGCACCTCAAGATCCCGCACGTCGGGCGATGCCTGATCGAGGACGACGTCGAAATCGGCGCCAACTCGACGATCGACCGCGGCAGCATCGACGACACGGTCGTCGGGGCGGGGACGAAGATCGACAACCTCGTGCAGATCGCGCACAACGTCCGCATCGGAAAGCTGTGCCTCATCATGGCGCAAGTGGGGATCGCGGGCTCGGTGCGCGTGGAGGACGGCGCGATGCTCCTCGGGCAGGTGGGCGTCTCGGGGCACCATACGATCGGCGCCGGGGCCCGCCTTGCTGCGCAAGCCGGTGTCTTTGGCGATATTCCTGCCGGTGAAACGTGGTCCGGCTATCCGGCGCGCCCCCACAAGGAGGCGCTGCGGGCCCAGGCCGCGTTGTTCAAGCTTCCCAGCCTCATTCGCCGCATCGAGCGCCTGCTCGATTCAACACCCGATACAAAATGAATCGTCGCACGATTGCTCACCCGGTGTCGCTCGACGGGGTCGGGCTGCACCTGGGGGAACCGTGCTGCCTGCAATTCCATCCGGCGCCGAGCGGCGCCGGCATCACCTTCCGGCGGATTGATCTCGAAGGGGCGCCGACGATCCCGGCGCTCGCCGAGCACGCGCTGCTCACCGAACGGCACACGCAGCTCGGGAACGATCCGGTGTCCGTGCACACGGTGGAGCACGTGCTCGCGGCCGTCGCGGGCTGCGGGTTCGACGACGTCGAGATTCGGCTGGATGGCCCCGAACCGCCGATCATGGACGGCAGCGCGGCGCCGTTCGTCGACGCGCTCGTCACGGCGGGGGTGCTGGAGCAACCGGGCGAAGTGCAGTACCTCACGCTGCGCAAGCCGCTGTCGTTCGCCGACGGCGAGTCGCGCTACGAGGTGATCCCGTCGCGCGAGCTCGAGCTGGACGTGACGATCGACTTTCCGCATCCGATGATCGGCGTGCAGCGGTGCTCGTACCGCCACGCGCGCGACGCGTTCGCCACGGAGATCGGTCCGGCGCGGACGTTCGGCTTCGTGCGCGAGGTCGACGCGCTGCGGTCGATGGGGCTCATTCAGGGCGCGTCGCTCGAGAACGCGGTGGTGCTCGACGACACCGCGGTGCTGGGGGGGGGCTCTCCACTCCGCTGGCCCGACGAGTTCGTGCGACACAAGACGCTGGATTGCCTGGGGGATCTCGCCCTCGCCGGCATGCGCGTACGGGCGCGGGTCACGGCGGTCAGGCCGAGTCACCGCGGGACGGTTCAACTGGTTCGGGCGATGCAGCACGCCGCGAGGGAAAAGACCGTGATCGAAATCGAAGACATCATGAAGGCGCTGGCCCACCGATATCCGTTTCTGCTCGTGGACCGGATCCTCGAGATGGACGAGAAGCGCGTGGTCGGTCTCAAGAACGTCACGATCAACGAGCCCTTTTTTCAGGGACACTTCCCGGGTCATCCGATCATGCCCGGCGTGCTGATCATCGAGGCGATGGCGCAGGTCGGCGGGATGCTGCTCATGGGATCGGTGCCGGATCCGTCGTCGAAGGTCGTGTATTTCACGTCGCTCAACAACGTGAAGTTCCGGCGTCCGGTGAGGCCCGGCGACCAGATCCGCTTCGAGCTCGATCTGCTGCAGGTGCGCGGCATGATGTGCAAGATGTCCGGAGTCGCGAAGGTGGACGGTCAAGTCGTCTGCGAGGCGGAGATGGGCGCGGTGGTGCGAGACAAATGAGCGACTTGATTCATCCGAGCGCGATCGTCGCATCCGACCGCCGTCGTCGCCGACGGCGTGGAGATCGGCCCGTTCGCGATCGTGGGAGAGAACTGCACGATCGGCCCCGGCTGCGTGATCGCGTCGCGCGCCGTCCTCGAGCGCAACGTCTGCCTCGGCCGCGACGTGAAGGTCGGCGTCGGCACGGTGATCGGCGGCGACCCGCAGGATCTCAAGTACAAGGGCGAGCCGACGACGGTGGAGATCGGCGACGGCACAGTGATCCGCGAGTACACCACGATCAACCGCGGCACGACGCAGTCGTTCAAGACGACCGTGGGGAAGCACTGCTTCCTGATGTCGTACGTGCACCTGGCGCACGACTGCCACATCGGCGACGGCGTGATCATCTCGAACGGCACGCAGTTGGCCGGGCACGTCACGATCGACTCGAAGGCGATTCTGAGCGGCCTCGTCGCCGTGCACCAGTTCGCGACGATCGGCGGCTACTGTTTCATCGGCGGATGCTCGCGCGTGGCGAAGGACGTTCCGCCGTACGTGAAAGCGGTCGGCAATCCGATCAAGCTGTATGGCCTCAACAGCGTGGGTCTCGAGCGAAACGGGATTCCGGAAGAGGTGCGCCGAGAGCTCAAGCGCGCCTACCGGCTGTTCTTCAAGTCGGGGTTGAATCTCACGCAGGCGCGCGAGCGCGCGGCGGCCGAGCTTCACCCGTATCCGGAGATCACGGAGTTCCTCGCGTTCTTCGAACGCAGCGATCGCGGATCGGTGGTGGGATGACGATTCGGGTCGGCGTCGTCGGCGCGGGAGCGCTCGGCTTTCACCATACGCGCATCCTGCGCGACGTACCGGGCGCGACGCTCGTCGGATTTCACGATTCCGACGCCGCGCGGGCGGCGACGGTCGCGTCGGAGCTGGGCGTGAAGGCGTTCGCGTCGTTGGACGCGCTGCTGGACGACGTACAGGCGGTCACGATCGCGGTGCCGACGCCGGCGCACTTCGCCGTCGCCGCGCCGGCGCTCGAGCGCGGGCTGCACGTGCTTGTCGAGAAGCCGATCGCGGCGACCCTCGACGAAGCGGACGCGCTGCTCGCCATCGCCAAGCGCACCGGGGCGGTGATTCAGACCGGGCACATCGAGCGATTCAACCGCGCGGTGCGCGGCGCGCTGCCGTACGTCGAGTCGCCGCGGTTCATCGAGAGCGACCGTCTCGCGCCGTTCAATCCCGCGCGGGTCCGACGTGGCCGTCGTGCTCGACTTGATGATCCACGACATTGATCTGGTGCGGACGTTCGTCGGAGGCGGTGTGGCGTCGGTGGCGGCGGTGGGCGTGCCCGGTGCTGACGCCGTTCGTGGACATCGCCAACGCGCGCCTCACGTTCGATTCGGGCGCCGTCGCGAACATCACGGCGAGCCGCGTGTCGCGCGAGCGCATGCGGAAGCTGCGGATCTTCCAGCAGAGCGGATATCTGTCGCTCGATCTCGCCGCCGGCACCGGCGAGATCTACCGTCTTCGGCGCGACGTGGACCTCGCGGCGCTCGTCCGCGACGCACGCGGCGCGCAGGCGATCGAGTCGTACGTCGAGCGCATCGCGATCGACGCGCCGGACGGCGAACCGCTGCGGCTCGAGCTGGAGGCTTTCGTCCGCGCGGTGGGCGGCGACGGGCCGCCGCCGGTCACGGGCGACGACGGCCGCGAGGCGCTCGCCGTCGCGCTTTCGATCGTCCACGACATCGAGCGAACGGGTGCTCGTCTCGGCGGCCTGCCGCCAGCGGGTGATGGCGAGCGACGCGCTGGCCGGCGCGGCAGGCGTTCGTGCGTGAGATTCTGTTCGTCGCCGGAGAAGTTTCCGGCGATTTGCACGCGGCGCGCGTGATGCGTGAGCTCGCGGCGCGCGGCGCGACGGCGCGCTTCCACGCCGTCGGCATCGGCGGCGACGAGATGCGCGCCGCGGGCGTCGAGCTCGTCGAGCACGTCGAGCAGCTCGCCGTGATGGGGTTCATCGAAGTGCTCCAGCACGTGCCGAAGCACTGGGCGCTGCTGCGAAGCCTCGAGCGCCGAATCAAGAGCGGCAACGTGGCGCTCGTCGTTCTGATCGACTACCCGACGTTCAACATGAAGGTCGCCGACGCGGCGGCGGCGGCCGGCGTGCCGGTGCTCTACTACGTCACGCCGCAGGTGTGGGCGTGGGGCGCCGACCGGCTCGCGCGCCTCGCCAAGACGGTGACGAAGGCGGCGGCGATTCTGCCGTTCGAGGAGCCGCTGCTCCGCGCGCACCATATCGACGCGACGTTCGTGGGACATCCGCTGCTCGACCGCCTCGACCAACTCCCCGATCGATGCGACGCGCGGCGAAGCCTCGGGCTCGCCGACGACGCCCGCGTGCTCGCGCTCTTCCCGGGGAGCCGCGCGCAGGAGATCCGCCGCCACCTCGACGGATTCGTGGAGACGGCGCGCGAGCTGCAGCGCCGCGACCCGTCGGTGCGGGTCATCGTCAGCGCGGCGCCGCACGTGGAGATCGATTCGCGGCGGTGTCCGTTTCCGACGGTGCGATCGGCGTCGTTCACGATTCTCCGCGCCGCGGACGCCGCGCTCTGCAAGAGCGGCACGACGACGCTCGAGGCCGCGGTCGCCGGCTGCCCGCTGGCCGTGGCGTATCGAACCAGCCGGCTCACGTACGCCGCGGCCAGGCGGCTGGTGAAGATCTCGAATATCGGTCTCGTGAACGTCGTGGCCGGCGCGCGCGTGGCGCCGGAGTTCGTGCAGGACGCGTTTCAGCCGGCGGCGGTCGCCGACGCGCTCATGCCGCTGCTCGACCGCGGCAGCGCCGAGCGGCGCGTGATGATCGAGGGGCTCGCGCGGGTTCGTGCGTCGCTGGGGCAGCCCGGCGCAGCGGGTCGCGTGGCCGACATGGCACTCGCGCTCGCCGAGCGGGGGGAGGCCGCGATGGCCACTGACGCGCCGCGCGTCGCGGCCGACGCGCGCGCCGAACGGCGCATCGCGCGGTTGGCGCGCCTCGGAACCTGGCTCGTCCGCGTGCTCGGAGCGACGTGGCGGATCAGGGTTCGGAACGACGAGTCCGTGCGCGGGCGCCGGACGGCCAAGCAGCCGATCATCTTCTCGCTCTGGCATGGCCATCTCCTCCCGCTGCTGTATCATCATCGCGGTGAGGGGGTCACGGTGCTGATCAGCGAGCACGGCGACGGGGAGATCATCGCCCGCGTCGCCGAGCGCCTGGGGTTTCGCACGGTGCGCGGCTCGACGTCGCGCAACGCGGCGCGCGCGCTGCTCGAAGCGTCGCGCGTCGTCGAACAGGGCGGCGACCTGGCGCTCACGCCTGACGGGCCGCGGGGCCCCGCGCGCACCGTCGCGCCCGGAGTCGCCATCGTCGCGCAGCGCGGGGGCGCGCCGGTGATCGGAGTGTCCGCCCACGCGCACTCGCCGTGGCGCCTGTCGACGTGGGACCGTTTCGAGATTCCGAAGCCGTTCAGCCGCGTCACGATCGCGTACAGCGATCCGCTGTTCGTGACGGCGGCCGAAGCGCGCGAGGCCGCGGAGTCGGTCGATCGCGTCGCCGAGACGATGGCGGCGGCGGAGCGGGTGGCGCATGGCTGATCCGCGCGCGATCGAGCAGCTCTGGTACGGCAAGGACTACGCGTCGGCGTTCGCGCGCACGCTGCTGACGCCGGCGTCGCTCTCTATACGGCGGCGTCGTCGGCACGCGCGACGCGCTCTACGACATCGGCTGGCTTCGCGCGCACCGCGCGCCGATCTCCGTCGTGAGCGTGGGCAACCTGACCGTCGGCGGCACGGGGAAGACGCCCGTCGCGGCGTGGATCGCGCGCGGATTGTCGGCGCGCGGGGCGCGCCCGGCGATCGTATTGCGCGGCTATGGCGACGACGAGCCGCTCGTGCACCGGTCGCTCAACAGATCCATCCCGGTGATCGTCGGCGCCGACCGGCTCGCCGCGGTGGAACGCGCGGCCGCCGACGGCGCCGACGTCGCCGTGCTCGATGACGGATTCCAGCATCGCCGCATCGCGCGCGATGTGGACATCGTCCTCGTGAGCGCCGACCAGTGGGGTGGGGCCGATGACACGCGGCTCTTGCCGGCCGGTCCGTGGCGCGAGCCGCTGCACGCCATTCGGCGCGCGACGCTCGTCGTCGTGACGTGCAAGGCGTCGTGCGACGACGCCGTCGATCGCGTGCACGATCGTCTGGCGGGCGTGGCGCCGTCGGTACCGCGCGTGTCGGTGCGGATCGTTCCGCTCGACCTGGTGAACACGATCGATCGCGCCGAGACGGCTCCGCTTTCGTCGCTCGCCGGCGTTCGCGTCGGCGTCGTCGTGTCGATCGGCGACCCGGCGGCGTTCGTGTCGCAAGTGAGCGCGCTGGGCCCGCGTTTCAACGCGAAAGTGGACGCGCGTCTTTTCCCCGACCATCACGCCTTCAGCGATCGCGAAGTCGCCGAAGTCGCGCGCGATCTCCGGCACGTCGACATGGTGTTGTGCACGCTCAAGGACGCGGTCAAGCTCGGCGCGCGCTGGCCTCGCCTTGGACCGCCGTTGTGGTATGTTTCTCAAGATGTGCAGGTTGAGCGCGGTGTCGGTGGTCTGGACTTCGTGCTCGACGGTGTCGTACGCACGCGAACCCCCCGAACGCCCTCTCAGATCGCCGGCTGACGCCGGCCTGTTTGCTTCCACATGGTCACCGACCTCCGACTCCCTACCGACAGAATCGTTCGACCGGATAAAGACCGGTTTCTCAACGAAGAAAATCCGTTCGAGGCCATGATGTCGCGGTTCGACCGCGCCGCCGACCTGCTCGATCTCGAGCCGGGCCTCTACAAAGTCCTTCGCCACCCCGAAAAGCAGATCACCATTTCCGTCCCCGTGATGATGGACAACGGGGAGGTCGAGGTGTTCATCGGCCACCGCGTCCTGTACAACACGTCGCGCGGCCCGGCCAAGGGCGGCATCCGGTTCGACCTCAATGTGACGCTCGAGGAAGTCAAAGCGCTTGCCGCGTGGATGACGTGGAAGTGCGCCGTCGTGAATCTTCCGTTCGGCGGCTCGAAGGGCGGCGTCGTCTGCGACCCGTTGAAGATGAGCGCCGGCGAGCTCGAGCGCCTCACGCGACGCTACACCGCGGGCATCATCAATACGCTCGGCCCCGACTCCGACGTGCCAGCGCCCGACGTGAACACGAACGAGCGCGTGATGGCGTGGGTCATGGACACGTACTCGATGCACATGCGGCACACGGTGACGGCGGTCGTCACCGGCAAGCCGATCGAGATGGGCGGCTCACTCGGCCGCCGCGAAGCGACAGGGCGCGGCTGCATGATCGTCACGCGCGAGGCGCTCAAGCATCTCGGCATGCCGATCCAGGGAACGACGGTGGCGGTGCAGGGGTTCGGCAACGTCGGATCCGTCGCCGCTGAGCTGCTGTCGCGCGAGGGGTGCAAGATCGTCGCGATAAGCGATCGCACCGGCGGCTACTTCAACCAGAACGGGATCGACGTCGAGGCGGCGATCAAGCACGTGAAGCGCGTGCGCTCGCTCGACGGCTTCGACGGCGGCGACCAGATCTCGAACGACGAGCTGCTGCTCTCCGACGTCGACGTGCTCCTGCCGGCCGCGCTGGAGAACGTGATCACGAGCAAGAACGCGGCGAAGGTTCGCGCCAAGATCATCTGCGAGGGTGCGAACGGACCGACGACGGCGAGCGCCGACTCGATCCTCGACGAGAAAGGGATCTTCGTGATTCCCGACATCCTCGCCAACGCCGGCGGCGTCACCGTCTCGTACTTCGAGTGGGTGCAGGACCGCGGCGGCTATTTCTGGACGGAAGACACCGTCAACGAGCGACTCCACGACATCATGTGTCGAAGCTTCGCCGATGTGCTGCATCTGTCCAAGCAGCACAAGGTCAACATGCGCACGGCGGCGTACATGCTTTCGATCAGCCGCGTGGCCACGGTGCACCGGCTGCGCGGCATTTATGCGTAAGGCGCCGGCGGCGGGCCGGGGGTGTCGTCGCCAGGGGGCGCTCCGCTGATGTGCGACGCTCCAGTCGATGCGTGTCGTCGTGGCCGTGGTCGGCAAACCGCGCGACGCCAACCTCGCCGGAGCGATTCGGGACTATGAAGCCCGCGCCGCACGTTACTGGCCGCTCGACGTTCGCGAGGTGCGCCAGGAATCGGCCGCCGGCCCATCGGCTGGCCGCGCGCGCGAAGCCGAAGCCGAGCGTCTGCTCATCGCGATTCCGCCGGCCGCGCAGGTGGTCGCATGCGACGTGAGCGGCCGAGCGTTCACGTCGGAAGCTTTCGCCGAGTGGTTGCAGTCCATTCGCGAGCGCGCGGTGGACGTGGCTTTCGCGATTGGCGGCGCGTTCGGGCTCGGGGAGTCGGTCAAGAGCCGAGCGTCATTGACGCTCTCGCTCGCGCCGTGGACGTTGCCGCACGAGCTGGCTCGCCTCGTTCTCGCGGAACAGTTGTACCGCGCGGGGACGATCGTCCGACGCGAGCCCTATCACAAGTAGCTCGGGCGGGCACGCGCGAATGAATCGCCCCGAGGTTCGAACCGAGTCGCTCGGCGGGTCGCCGCTCTCGGTCGCGGCGCGCGCCGGGCGGGCGCCGGACTGGTACGCGGCGCTGCCGCGCGACGCGCGCGGGTGGCGGTCTCACGCGCGCGATGTCGCCGGCGACGTCGGCTCCGACTGGCTTGACGCGCTCTCTCCGGCGTTCGCCGCGAGTGGCGCCGCGGCACAACGCTTGGCGCAGAGCGCGAAGGGACAGGGCATCGTTGTCACGACGGGCCAGCAGCCCGGCCTGTTCGGCGGTCCGCTCATGACGCTCGCCAAGGCGATCACCGCGCGCGCGATCGCCGACGTTCTTCGAGACGCGACCGGGATTCCAGTCGCCCCGGTGTTCTGGGCCGCCACCGACGACGCCGACTTCGCGGAGACGGCGGGCGTGTGGGTGGCCACGGACGACGGCGCCGATGAGCTTCGGCTCACGCACAAGCCTCCCGTCGGCACGCCGATGGCGCTGGCTCCGCTCGACGACGCCATTCGACCGCTCGCCCAACGCCTTCGCGCGGCGTCGGGATCGGCGCCGCACTCGTCGTACCTCGAGGCGGCGACCCGCGCCTACTCTCGCGAGGGCAACACGATCGGCGGCGCGTACGTCGACGTGTTGCGCGAGTTGCTCGAGCCGCTGGAGATCGCGGTGCTTGACGCGTCGCACGAGGCGGTGATCGCGCGAGCCCGCGGCATCCTCGTGCAGGCCGCGCAATCCGCGGAGACGCTCGCGCTCGCCGTCCACGCGCGGTCGGAGGCGATTCGTGCCGCCGGTTTTCACCCGCAGGTGGAAGAAGTGGCCGGACTGTCGCTCGTGTCGATCACCGAGAACGGGAAGAAGCGACGACTGCCGATTCGCGAGGCGGCATCGTCGGTTGCGTCCGACGCGCGCGCGTCGATCGCTTTGACACGGACATCTCTCTCCGACGGTTCTGCTGCGTCCGGTGGTCGAACGCGCGATCCTGCCGACCGCCACGTACATCGGCGGACCGGGCGAGATCGCGTACTTCGCGCAGGTGAGCGCGGTCGCCGAGTCGCTGCGCGCCGCCGTCCCGCGCGTCGCGCCGCGCTGGTCGACCACGATCATCGAGCCGCGCATTCGAAAGTGCCTCGACGAGCTCCGGCTCTCGGCCGAGGACCTCGTCGATCCCGCACGCGGCCGAGACCCGGATCGCGCACCAACGCACGGCCCCGGGCGTCGACGCGGCGATTCAGCTCCTGCGCGCCGACCTGGCCCGCGCGATCGAGGCGTTGCGGGCGGCCGACGGCGACCTGCTGTCGGCCCGCGCGCTCGACGGGGCGCGGCGCGGCATCGAGCATCGCATCGAGCGTCTCGAGCGGCGAGTGCTCGCCGGAGTGAAGCGCCGCGAGTCGGCGCTGATGCGCGACATCGCCGTCGTGCGCGGGTCGCTCTTCCCGGGCGGCATTCGACAGGAGCGCCGGCTGGCCTTCGTGCCGTTGCTCGCCAAGTACGGTCCCGCGCTTCTCGACGACATGCTCGCCGCGGCCCGCGCGCACGCGCGCGGGTTGATCGGCGACTCTCCGACGCTCGCCGCGCCGTCGGTCGCGACCGCCGCGCGGGTATGACCGCGACCGCTCGCGGTTCGACGAGCGACGCGAGCGTGCCGCCACCGACGCCTCCCCCGCCGCACCGGCGGTGCGGCGACGATCGTCGCGACGGGAATCCTGCTTGTCGCGCGTGTTCGGCCTCGCGCGGCAGATGCTCATGGCGCATTTCCTTGGCGCGAGCCTCGCCGGTGACGCGTTCACCGCCGCGTTCAAGATTCCGAACATTCTCAACAACCTGTTCGGCGAAGGCGCGCTCTCGGCGTCGTTCATTCCGGTCTATTCGCGCCTCCTCGAAGACGGCAGGGAGGAAGACGCCGGCAAGCTGGCCGGCGCGATTCTGGGACTCTTGTCGGTCGTCGTCGCGGCGGCGGTGCTCGTCGGCGTGCTCATCACGCCGTGGCTCATTCCGCTCATCGCCCCGGGGTTCGACCCTGCGCGTCGCGCGCTCACGATCACGCTGGTGCGGATTCTCTTTCCAGGCGCCGGGATCTTCGTCGTCGCGTCGTGGTGCCTCGGGGTTCTCAACAGCCATCGGAAGTTTCTGATCTCCTACGCCGCGCCGATTCTGTGGAACGTGGCGATGATCGCGGCGCTCGTGGGATTCGGCCCGAAGCGCGGACCGGCGGATCTGGCGGTGATTCTCGCCTGGGCCTCCGTGGCCGGCGCGCTGCTTCAGTTTCTCGTGCAGCTGCCGACGGCGATCGCGCTCACCCGTCCGTTGCGTGTGTCGCTCGAGACGAAGTCGGCGGACGTGCAGCGCGTTCGAAGAACTTCGCGCCGGTGTTGACGAGCCGCGGCGTCGTTCAGATCAGCGGCTACATCGATCAATGGCTGGCGAGCTTTCTCCCCGGCGGCGTCGTCGCGACGCTGAGCTACGCGCAGACGATTTACCTTCTGCCGGTCAGCCTGTTCGGCATGGCGGTCTCCGCCGCCGAACTGCCGGAGATGTCGCGGGCGGTCGGGAGCGAGGAACAGATCGCGGCGCAGCTGCGCGCGCGGATCGGCACCGGCCTTCGGCAAATCGCGTACTTCGTGATTCCGTCCGCGATGGCGTTTCTCGCGCTCGGCGACGTGATCGCGGCGCTGCTATTCCAGAACGGCGGCCTTTTCAAGGCGACGGAGTCGATGTACGCGTGGGGCATTCTCGCCGGGCTCGGCCGTCGGGCTGCTCGCGTCGACGCTCGGGCGCCTCTACTCGGCGACGTATTACGCGCTGCACGACACGCGCACGCCGCTGCGGTTCGCGCTCGTGCGAGTTGGCCTGACCACGATCCTCGGCGCGCTGTTCGCGTTCGAGGGTCCGCGGCTGCTCGGGATCGACCAGCACTGGGGCGCCGCGGGGTTGACCTCGTCGGCGGGCATCGCGGGCTGGGTGGAGTTCACGCTGCTCAGATCCCGGCTCAATCAGCGGATCGGCGTCACCGGATTGTCGGCCGGATTCGTCGCGAACGCTGTGGGGTGCGGCGCTCGCGGCGGCTGCCGCCGGCTGGGCGATGCGCGTGTACGGGTTGGGCGCCTCGACTTCGTGATCCCGCGCGCTCGTGCTGCTGGTGTTTGGCGTCGTCTACTTGGGCGCGACCCTCGCCCTGGGCGTTCCGGAGGCTCGCAGCGCGCTTCGACGTCTGCGGAGGCGCCCGCGCCGAGGGTAATTTTCGGCATGGCCCTGAAGTCGTCCGTTCTCGACAAGATCGCGTACCTGCCCGAGTCGCCCGGGGTGTATCTCTGGCGCGACGCGGAGGGGACGGTCCTGTACGTCGGGAAGGCCAAACGGCTGCGGTCGCGCGTGCGCAACTACATCGCCGCCGACCACGCCGAGAGCATCAAGACGCAGGCGCTGATGATCGCCGCGGCGGACCTCGACACGATCGTCGTGCCGAGCGAGGCGCACGCCTTGATCCTCGAGGCGAACCTCATCAAAGAGCACAAGCCGAAGTACAACATCGCGCTGCGCGACGACAAGTCGTATCCGTACATCAAGGTCACGGTCGCCGAGCCGTTCCCGCGCGTGCTTGTCACGCGCCGGCTGATCGACGACGGGAGCCAGTACTTCGGTCCGTACACGGACGTCGGCGCGATGCGACGCGCGCTCAACGTCGTGAAGCGTCTGTTCACGGTGCGGTCGTGCAACTACGACATGCCGAAGCAGATGCCGGAGCGGCCGTGCCTCGACTACTACATCCATCGCTGCAAGGCGCCGTGCATTCTCGCGCAGACGCAAGCCGAGTACGCGGCGATGATCGACGAAGTGCTGGTGTTCCTCGAGGGCCGCACCGACGAAGTGGCCCGCCGCGTCCGACGGCGAATGGACGAGGCGGCGGCGTCGCTCGACTTCGAGGGCGCCGCCGAGCTGCGCGACGCGCTCCACCACCTCGAGTCGATGGCCGAGCCGACGGTCGTGCTGTCGATCGACGGCGGCGACCGCGACGTGCTGGGCTACGCGCGCGACGGCGACGACGCGGCGATCGCGCTGATGCGAATCCGCGGCGGCAAGCTGCTGGCGCGCGAGCAACAGTTTCTCGAGAACGTCGAAGGCGAAACCGACGGCGCGGTGTTGCAAGCGTATCTCGCCGGCGGTTACCTGAAACTCGACGACCGCGCGGCGGAGCTCCTCGTGCCGTTCGACCCCGACGAACGCGAGCTCGTCGAGGCGTCGCTCGAGCACACGAAGATCATCGCGCCGCAGCGCGGGCCGCGCCGCGAGCTGGTCGACCTCGCGGTCCAGAACGCGCGTCACCTGCTCGAGGAGCTTCGCCTCACCGGCGAGGAAGCCGAGGAACGGGCCGGCGATCCGATTTATGAGTTGCAGCGCGCGCTCGGGCTTCAGAAGGTGCCGCGCGCGATCGTCTGCTTCGACATCTCGCACGCGCAGGGGACGGACACCGTCGCGTCGTGCGTCTGGTTTCAGAACGGGCGGCCGTATCGCGCCGAGTATCGCAAGTTCAAGGTGAAGACGGTCGAGGGGATCGACGACTTCGCGTCGATGCACGAAGTCGTGAAGCGCTACTTCACGCGGCGGCTCGAGGAGGATCGTCCGCTCCCGGACCTCGTCTTGATCGACGGGGGCAAGGGTCAGCTCAACGCGGCCGCGGCCGCGCTGGAGTCGCTGTCGCTCGGCGCGATGCCGATCGTCAGCCTCGCCAAGCGCGAGGAAGAGCTCTTTCTCGTGGGCCGGCCCGATCCGCTTCGGCTGCCGCGGCGGTCGCCGGCGCTTCGCGTGCTCCAGCAAGCGCGCGACGAGGCGCATCGTTTCGCGATCACGTTCCAGCGGAAGCGTCGTTCGCTGCGTACGATGACGTCGGAGTTGCTGCGGGTGCCGGGCATCGGCGAAGCGAAACGACGCCAGCTCCTCGAGGCGTTCGGCAGTCTGCAAGGAGTTCGCGACGCGTCTCCGGAAGCGATCGCCGCGCTCCCTGGCTTCGGCCGCAAGACGGCCGACCGCATCGTCGAAGCGTTGCAGCGCAGCTCACCGACCGCCGCTCCAGTCGAGGCGCCGACGGCCGAAGCAGAGCAGGATCATTCCGAATCTCAGGCAGTCTCCCACACCGCCGACAACTCGTCCGACATCACGTGAGCACCTGGCATCTCGAATGTTCGTCGTGCGCGACGCACGAGCAGGGAAGCGCGCGCGCCACCGTCTGCCCCAAGTGCGGGCAGCCCTTTCTCGTCATCTACGATTCGCCCATGCCGCCGCGCAAGCGCGATGACCGCGCGCTGGGACATGTGGCGCTACGCCCCCGTGATGCCGCTCGAAGCCGGCGAGGAGCCGGTCTCGCTCGGCGAAGGCCTCACGCCGATGCACGAGCTGCCGAAGCTCGCGCGCGAGATCGGCGTCGCGCGGCTCTGGGTCAAAGACGAAGGGCTCAATCCGACGGCGTCGTTCAAGGCGCGCGGGATGAGCGCGGCCGTCACGCGCGCGCGCGGCTCGGGCGTTCCGGGATTCGTCGTGCCGACGGCGGGGAACGCGGGCGCGGCGCTCAGTGCGTACGCCGCGGCGGCCGGATTGCCCGTGCGCGTCTACGCGCCGGACACGACGCCCAAGCCGATTCTCGACACGATCCGCGCGCTCGGCGCCGACCTTCAACTGGTGAAGGGGCACATCGGCGACGCGGGCAAACAGGCGCGCGCGTTCGCGGCGGAGAGCGGCTTCTTCGACGTCTCCACGCTGCGCGAGCCGTACCGCATCGAAGGAAAGAAGACGATGGGCATCGAGCTCGCCGAGCAGCTCGGCTGGCGCCTGCCGACGCACATCATCTACCCGACGGGCGGCGGCACCGGATTGATCGGGATGTGGAAGGTCTTCGGTGAAATGCAGCGCGGCGGTTGGCTCGCGAAGGACGCGGCGCTGCCGCACATGGTCGTCGCGCAAGCGGACGGCTGCGCTCCGATGGTGCGCGCGTTCGCCGCCGGCGCCGACCACGCGACGCCGTGGGAGAATCCGACGACACACGCCAGCGGTCTGCGCGTGCCCGGCCCGCTCGGCGACCGGCTCATCCTCCGCGCGCTGTACGAGAGCAAGGGCGACGCGCACGCGGTGAGCGAGGACGCGATTCGCGCGGCGACGCTCGAGCTGTCGCGCGCCAGCGGCGTGGACACCGCGCCGGAAGGAGGTTGCGCCCTCGCCGTGACGCGCGAGCTCGTCGCCGCCAATCGAATTCCGCGCGACGCCGAGGTGCTGGTGTTCAATACGGGCAGCGGCGCCTCGTACCGGTTCTGAGCCTCGATGCGCGTCGCGATCTTCGATCCGTTCAGCGGCATCGCCGGCGACATGGCGCTCGGCGCTCTCGTCCAAGTGGGACTGGAGCGCGAGTGGCTGACGTCGCTGCCGGAGGTGCTGGGGCTCGAGGGCGTGCGCGTGACGATTCGCGACGTGCGCCGCGGCGAGATCGCTTGCGCGAAGGTGGACTTCGAGATCCCGCCGCAGCCGCACGGGCGGCACATCCACCACATCCGATCGCTCGTCGAGAAGACGGGCGCGCCGCCGAAGGTCAAGCAGCTCGCCGATCGTGTGTTCACCGCGATCGCGACGGTCGAGGGCGAGATTCACGGCGTGCCGATCGAGAAGGTGCACTTGCACGAGGTCGGCGCTGTCGACGCGATTCTCGACGTCGTCGGCACGATCTGGGGGCTCGATCGCCTCGGCGTCGAAGCGGTGTATTGCGGCCCGATCGCGCTTGGAGACGGCACCGTGCGCGCCGCGCACGGCGTCCTGCCGGTGCCCGCGCCGGCGACGCTCAAGCTGCTCGAGGGGCTGCCGGTCTCTCCGGGACCGGAGGGCTCGGGCGAGCTGGTGACGCCGACTGGCGCGGCGCTCGTGCGCATCCTGTCGCAGGGCGCGCCGCCCGCCGCGTACGTGCCGCGGGCGAGCGGCTACGGGGCAGGGACGAAGGAGTTCCGCGATCGCGCGAACGCGTTGCGCGTCATCCTCGCCGACACGCACGACATCGGCGTTGGCGATCGGGGCAACGGCTCAGGTGATTCGCGCGAGTCGCTCGTCGAGCTCGTGTGCGACGTCGACGACATGAGCCCGGAGTATCTGGCGCCGATCGTCGAACGCGCTCGCGACGCCGGCGCGCTGGACGTCGTGCTGCTCGCCGAGACGACGAAGCACGGCCGGCCGGCGGTGCGGGTCGAGCTTCTGTGCCGTCCGGGCGTGGCCGTCGCGCCTCGAGGAGCTGCTGCTCGTCGAGACGACGACGATCGGCGTGCGCCGGCGCGAGGTGTTCGACGAGCGCTCGCGCGAGACGTGATCCACATCACCGTGCTCGGCCATGAGGTTTCGGCGAAGCGCGTCACGCTCCCCGACGGTCGGCGACGGGCCAAACCGGAGTTCGCCGACGTTCAGCACGTCGCACTGGCGACGGGCAGACCGCTACAGGATATTTTCAGGCTGGCCGCCGCTGAGGCGGAACGGCTCGCTGACGCTTAGGGTAGGGATTTCGGTGGGTGTTCTACCCACCTGAACTACAAGGACACTCAGGAGAGACAACGATGTACGGTCTGGGAAAAACGCTCTTGCCCGCGCTCATGCTCGCTGGCGCTTCGGTTGCCGCCTCGGCACAGCAGAAGGCCTGCGAAATCGACGAGGGCTCGCCCAACCAGGTCGCACGGGCCTATCTCGACATCCAGACGGCTTCGGCTCCTTCGGCCAAGCCAGCAGAGCAGCCGGCGCGGCTGCGCGACGCCGTGAAGTTGCTGCAGGAAGGCGACCTGAAGAAGAATCCTTCGGGACGCGCCATGGTGCTGGGGAAGACGTACGTGCTCTGGATGGCGCAGCCCAACATGACGAGCGGCAAGACGACCCGCGGCGCCGTGGGCTTCGTGACGGATACGCTGGCCGCGTTCGATCTCGTCGCGGGCATCGACTCGGCGTTCACCGTCGTCGAAACAGCCAACCCCGAGTGCGCGGCGCAGACGGCGTCTTACCGGCAGCAGAAGCCGTGGGTCGATCTCGTGAACCAGTCGAACGAGCTCGCGACAAACGGGCAGATGGACTCCGCGGTCGTGCTGGCCAAGCGGTCGCTCATGCTCTCGAAGAGCGCACCCTACGGCTACAACGTCCTCGCGCAGGCCGCGATGAAGAACAACCAGCCGAAGGAAGCGATCGCCCAGTTGAAGCTGGCGATCGACGCCGCGAAGGATACGGCAGCGACGATGGTCGATACGAGGCGCCAGTTGCTGGCTTTCCTCGGCAACTACGCGTCGGACCAGGCCGACGGCGCCCAGGGCGCCGACAAGGCCGCGTTCATCGCCGACGCGAAGTCGGCGTACGAACAGCTCGCGAAGGATCCGGGCACCAAGTACGCGGACAACGCGCGCAGCGGACAGGCTCGTCTCGCGATGCTCGCCGGCGACTCCGCCGCGATCAAGAGCTCGTACTCGGACCAGCTCGCGAACCCGGGCGCCTTCTCCTACAACTCGCTCATGATGGCCGCCGTTACGGCCGCCAAGGCGCAGCAGAGCAAGGACGCGATGAAGCTGTTCGAGGCGGCCCGCGCGGTGAATCCCTATCATCGTGACGTGCTGTACAACCTGAGCCGCCTCTATCTCCTCGACAGCAACTTCACCAAGGGCATCGAGACGGCCAGCACGCTCGTCAAGGTGGATCCGGACAACCCGGACAACTTCCAGCTCCTGGCCGTCGGGTACGGCAGCATCAAGAAGGGCTACGACACGAAGCAGAAGGAATACGAGGCGAAGGCCAAGGTCTACGGCGACCGCGCCAACAAGTCGAAGGTCGCGAGCGTCGTGAAGGCCAACATCGACTCCGCGGCGAAGGTGAACCCGCTGATCAAGGCGTACGCGGATTCGTCGAAGAGCGCGATCGACTCGGCGTTGAAGTACCAGACGGCGATGGCGCTTCCCGTCCGCGTGACGTTCACCGAGTTCACGACCGCGGCCGACGGCAAGACGACGCTGGGCGGCTCGGTCACCAACCAGTCGGATGCGGCGAAGTCGTACACCATCAAGCTCGAGTTCATCGACAAGGCGGGAAACGCCGTGACGACGCAGGACGTCGCGGTCGGGCCGGTGGCGCCGCACGAGCGCGCGAACTTCAAGGCGACCGGCACCGGCGCGGGAATCGTCGCCTTCCGCTACGCGCCGTTGAACTAGCGCCACGGTTTTCTGATCTTGCAGCGCGCCCGCCATGCGGCGGGCGCGCTGTCGTTTTGGGACCAGCCGCGATCGCATAACGGGCTGGAGGTGTCGCGTGCAAGTCAATTGTTTTGCTTGTTTTCGGTCCGTTGATCTCCTACATTGCATGAGCTGTTCACACCGTCGCGCACTCGCAATTCTTACCCTCCCGCTTCGTCGCTCAAGGCAGCTCGCATGGTTCGCGTAAAAGCTGTTCAGGCGGGAAGCATCGCCAGCGAGCTCGGGATCGCGCCCGGCACGGAACTGTTGACGGTGAACGGCCGCGAGCTGGCCGACTTCCTCGACTGGGAATTCCTCACCGCCGACGACGAGCTGGTGATCGAAGCGCGCGAGCCGGGTGGCGACGCCGTCGTCTACGAGGTCGACCGCCCCGACGGCGAGTCGCTCGGCGTGGAGCTCGAGCCGCCGACCATCCGCCGCTGCGCCAACCGCTGCGAGTTCTGCTTCATCGAGGGGCTGCCGAAGGGGCTGCGCAAGCCGCTCTACGTGCGCGACGACGACTACCGGCTCTCCTTCGCCTACGGCAACTTCGCGACGCTCTCGAACCTCAAGGACCGCGACTTCGCGCGCATCGTCGAGTACCGGCTGTCGCCGTTGTACATCTCGGTTCACGCGACGCCCTGGGAAGCGCGCAAGGTCCTTCTCAACAACCCGCGCGTCCCGAACATCGTCGAGCAGCTCACGCGGCTCGCCGACGGCGGCATCCAGTTTCACTGCCAGATGGTGATCGTGCCCGGCCTCAACGACGGCGTGGTGCTCGAGGAGTCCCTGCGCGATCTGTGGGCCCTCGGCGATGCCGTTCTCTCGGTCGCTGTCGTTCCCGTCGGCCTCACGCAGTTTTCGCATCTGTACACCGGCAAGCCGATGGACCGCGACAACGCGCGCACGCTGCTCGCGGCGGTCGGAGCGTGGGCCGATCGGTCCCGCGTCGAGCGGCCCGACCTCGGGCACGCGTGGGTGTACGGCTCCGACGAGCTGTATCTCCTCGCCGAGCGCGAGCTCCCGTCGGCCGACTACTACGGCGATTTCCCGCAGATCGAGAACGGCGTCGGCTCGGTGGCCTCGCTGCGACAGCGGCTGCGCGAGGGACTGGGCGAGCTGCCCCGGCTCGACGGAAAACGGATCGGCGTCGTGACCGGCGTCTCGATGGCGGGGATCATGCCCGAGTTGCTCGAGCAGATCGCGTCCGCGACCGGCGGCACGTTCGAGATGCTCACGGCGACCAACTCGCTCTTCGGTCCGACGACGACGACGGCCGGGTTGCTGGTGGGCGCCGACATTCGCCGGGCGCTCGCCGAGCGCGACGATCTCGATCTCGCGCTCATTCCGGCGGAGTCGATCAACGATTCCGGCGTCTTCCTCGACGACGAGTCGTTCATCGCGCTGCGCGAACAGCTCCCGATGCCCGTGTATCCGTCGTACGACTTCGTCGACGTGTTGGCGCGCGAGCGCGATCCGCGCCTGACCGGAGTCGCGGCGTGAACGTTCCGGTCGTCGCGCTCATCGGACGGCCGAACGTCGGCAAGTCGGCGCTGTTCAACCGGATCATCGACGACGACAAGGCCATCGTCGACGACGAAGCCGGCACGACTCGCGACCGGCACTTCGCGGAGACGGATTGGGCGGGGCGGGCCTTCTGGCTCGTCGACACCGGCGGCATCACCGACGACCCGCAAGCGCCGATGGACGTCGAGATCCGGCGCCAGGTGGACGAGGCGATCGGCGAAGCGGACTTGCTGCTGTTCGTCGTCGACGCGCGCGCCGGACTGCACCCCGCCGACTTCAACGTCGCCGAGATACTGCGGAACTCGCAGAAGCCGTGGATGCTCGTGGCGAACAAGGTGGACGATCCGCGCGATACCGATTTCTACGAGTTCTACCAGCTCGGCGTCGAGGAGGTTTTCCCGGTCTCGGCGCATCAACGGCAAGAACTCCGGCGATCTGCTCGACGCCGTCGTCGGGCGGCTGCCTCAGGTCGCCGCGGAGCCGGAGAATTCGCTGCGCGTCGCGGTGATCGGCCGGCCCAACGTGGGGAAGTCGTCGTTCGTGAACCGCTTGCTCGGCGAGGAGCGCCTCGTCGTCGACGACGTCGCGGGAACGACGCGCGACGCCATCGACACGCCGATGCGCTATCACGGCCGCCAATTCGTGTTCGTCGACACGGCCGGTCTGCGGCGGCAGTCGAAGATCGACGACGGCGTGGAGTTCTATTCGTCGCTGCGCACGCGGCGGGCGATCGAGCGGTCGGACATCTGCATCCTCATGGTGGACGCGACCGAGGGCGAGATGCAGAACCAGGACCTCAAGATCGCCGCGCTCGCCTGGGAAAGCGGGCGAGGGCTGATCGTCGTCGTCAACAAGTGGGATCTCGCCGCCAAGGACGACAAGGCGAGTGCCAAGTACCAAACGGCCGCCGGCGAGAAGGCGCCCTTCCTGAAATTCGTTCCGTTTCTGTTCACGTCGGCGCTCACCGGCCAGCGCGTGACGCGCGTGCTCGAGGTGCTGCTCGAGGTGGAGCAGGAGCGCGCCAAGCGCATCGGGACGGCCGAGGTCAACGCGAAGCTGGGCGAGCTGTTGGCGCGCCGCCAACCGCCGCAGGCGGCGGGTCACGAGGTGAAGCTCAACTACGCGACGCAGATCGAGACCGCGCCGCCGACGATCGCCATCTTCGGCAACGCGCCGGATCTCGTCGAAGAGCACTATGTCCGCTATCTCCACAACGGCTTTCGATCGTTCTGGGGATTCACGGGCAATCCGTTGCGCATCGTGATGAAGCGGAAAACCGGCTGATGCTTCGCCTCGCGGCCGCGCTGATCGGTTCGTACATACTCGGATCGATTCCGGCCGCGTACATCGCCGGTCGCGCCCGCGGGATCGACCTTCGAAAACACGGATCGGGCAACCTCGGCGCGACGAACGTGATTCGCGTGCTCGGCGCCCGGATCGGGCTGCTCGTGTTCGCGTTCGACATGCTGAAGGGCGCGGTGCCCGTCGTCTTTTTTCCGCGTTGGGTGTCGCCCGACGTGATGCCGATGCACGACCCGCTGATCTTCGGGATCCTGTGCGGCGTCTGCGCGATCGCCGGACACACGCGCCCCGTGTTTCTCGGGTTGGGAAAGGGAGGGAAGGGCGTCGCCACGGCCGCCGGCGTCTTCCTCGCGCTCGCGCCCATACAGACGCTTCTCGTGCTGGCGGTGTTCAGCGTCGTCCTCTGGTCGAGCGGCTACGTCTCGCTCGGATCGCTGACCAGCGCGACGGTGCTGCCGGTGCTGCTGTGGCTCACGGTCGGCGTACGGTCGCCGCTGTTCGTGATCAGCCTGCTCCTCGCCGTCTTCGTCTTCTGGACGCATCGCGCGAACATCCAGCGGCTGCGCGCCGGGCAGGAGCATCGGTTCGGCGACAAGAACGGGTCGAAGCGCCCAAACGCGTTCGTGCCGATCGCGCTTGTCGTCGCGGCGGCGATCGTCATCGCGGCGAGGTTCGGCTGATGCGCGCGGCGGTGATCGGCGGCGGTGCGTGGGGAACCGCGCTCGCCGACTTGCTGGCCTCGAACGGCCACGACACGACGGTCTGGACGTTCGAGACCGACGTCGCGACGTCGATCAACTCGCGTCACGAGAACCAGCGATTCCTGCAAGGCTTCACGCTCGCGCCGTCGCTGCGGGCGACGAACGAACTGCGGACCGCGATCGAGGGGGCGGCGTTCCTCGTCTACGCGACGCCGTCACACCATCTGAGGCGCATCGCCGCCGAGGGCGAGGCGTTCGTCGAACGCGACGCGGTGCTGTCGGTCGCCACCAAGGGAATCGAGCGCGGGACGCTCGCGCTCATGACGTCGGTCGTCGGCGACGAGGTTCCGGGGCGGCCGGTCGTCGGCCTGTCGGGGCCGAGCTTCGCGTCCGAGGTGGCCGCGCGCCAGCCGACGGCGATCGTCGCCGCGAGCGTTCATCCCGACGCGGCGCGCATCGCGCAGGACGCGCTCAGCAGCCGGACGTTCCGCGTCTACACGAACGACGACGTCGTCGGCGTCGAGCTCGGCGGCGCGCTCAAGAACGTGATGGCCGTCGCGACCGGCATCGTCGAAGGCGTGGGGCTCGGCAACAACTCGCGCGCCGCGCTCATCACGCGCGGGCTCCACGAGATGACGCGCCTCGGCGTCGCGCTCGGCGCGCGAGCCATCACGTTCGCCGGCCTCGCCGGAATCGGCGACCTCGTGCTGACGTGCACGGGTTTGCTCAGCCGCAATCACGCGCTCGGCCTCGAGATCGGCCGCGGCGCGACGTTGGAGGAGGCGCTGGCGGGCAAGGAGACGGTCGCCGAAGGCGTCGCCTCCACGGCCAGTGGATTGGCGCTCGCCGAACGATGCGGCGTCGACATGCCGATCGTTCAAATGGTGCACCGCATTCTGTTCGACGGACACACGGCGCGACAAGCCGTTCCCGAGCTCATGGCCCGTGAACTTCGATCGGAGCAAGATCTGTGACCCCCTCTCGTTCGCAGTCGGCGCCGCGCGCCGCACACTCGGAGCCCGTTCAGGAATTCTTCTCGATCGGCGAAGTCTGCGACCTCACCGGTCTCAAGCCGCACGTTCTTCGCTACTGGGAGAGCCAGTTCCGCTTTCTCAATCCGGCGAAGAACCGGTCCGGAAATCGCGTCTACCAGCGGCGGGAAGTCGAGCTCGTGATGCTCGTGAAGCATCTGCTCTACGACGAGAAGTACACGATCGAAGGCGCGCGTCAGAAGGTCGACGAGCACCGCAAGAGCGGCGATCTGAAAGTCATCGCGCGCGGCGCGCTCACGGTCGAAGCGTTGGAGTCGCTCGAGATGGATCTGCGCGACCTGGTGACCCTGCTGGACTCGCTCGCGCTCGCGGACTGACGCCGCTCGATGCGCCTTCTCGTCACGAACGACGACGGATTCCTCGCGCAGGGGATCGAGTGTCTGATCGCGGCCGCCGAGCCGCTCGGTGAGGTGACCGTCGTCGCGCCCGATCGCGAGCAGAGCGCGACGAGCCACTCGCTCACGCTCCACCATCCGCTCCATCCGGTGCGCCGCGGCGAACGTCGCTGGCAGGTCGACGGAACGCCGACCGATTGCGTCATGCTCGCGCTCGAGGCGCTGATGCCGGAACGCCCCGACTTCGTGCTCAGCGGCGTGAACCACGGCCAGAACATGGGCGAGGACGTGCTGTATTCCGGCACCGTCGCCGCCGCCATGGAAGGCCTCGCGCTGGGCGTACCGTCGATCGCGATCTCGGCGGCCGGCAGCCACCTGCGCGCGGATCCGGCGCGGCTGCGCGCGCAGGTGCCGGTGATCACGACGCTGCTGCGGCATCTCACGTCGCTTCCCGCGCTTCCCACCGAGACGCTCCTCAACATCAACCTGCCGCCGCTCGTCGGCGACCAGGTGAAGGGCGTGAAGCTCACGCGTCTCGGCCGCCGGGTCTACTCGCAGTCCGTCGCGCCGATGAAGGATCCGCGCGGGCGCCAGATCTACTGGATCGGCGGAGGGCAGGCGAGTTGGACCGGCGAACCGGATTCCGACTTCCGCGCGGTCGAGGACGGGTACGTCTCGGTGACGCCGCTTCACCTCGACCTGACGCACCACAGCGCGCTCGCAAGGCGCGGAACGCTGGTGGCGCGAGCCATGACGCCGGGCAACGGAGCGACGAACGACCGCGAGCTGCTCGGCGCGCGGCATCGGCTCGTCGAGGCGCTGCGCGACAAGGGGATTCGCGATCTCTCCGTGTTGCGCGCGATCGAGATGACGCCGCGCCACGCGTTCGTGCCGACTGGCCTGCGTCATCGCGCGTACGAGGACGCGCCGCTGCCGATCGGCAACGGACAGACGATTTCGCAACCGTGGGTGCACGCGCGCTATCTCGAGCTGCTGCACCTCACGGGCAAAGAGCGCGTGCTGGAAATCGGCACCGGCTCGGGATACCAGACTGTGCTGCTCGCGCATCTCGTGGCGCAGGTCTTCTCGATCGAGCGCATTCCGGCGTTGCTCCAGCAAGCGCGGGAGAACATCCAGCGCACGGGCGTCAACAACGTCTCGCTCCTCCTCGGCGACGGCACCATCGGGTGGCGCGAGTACGCGCCGTACGACGCGATTCTCGTCACCGCCGGCGCGCCGTCGGTGCCGCAGCCGCTGCTCGACCAGCTCGCCGAAGGCGGACGGCTGCTGATTCCCGTCGGCGACCGCGACGAGCAGCGGTTGATCGTCGCCGAGCGAAAGGGCGGACGAACGGAAATGAAAGAGGAGGCGCCCGTGCGGTTCGTGCCGCTCCTCGGGCATCACGGCTGGGCGCGGTCGGACGAATCGTAGTCGCCTCGATTCCGATGCGAATGCACGTCGTCGTGTCCGGCCGAGTGCAGGGCGTGGGGTTTCGCTGGTTCGTGCGCGAGACGGCGATCGAGCTCGGATTGGCCGGGTGGGTTCGGAACCGGCCGGACGGGAACGTGGAGGTCGCGGCCGATGGCGACGAGGCGATCGTGACGCGCTTTCGAGAGCTGTTGCGAAAGGGTCCGCCGCATGCGATGGTCGTCTCGGTCGACGACGTGCCGTCGGAGACAAAACCGCTGCCACGCCCATTCGAGATCGCGCGATGACGCCATCCGTCCAGCGAAGCAATGAATCGAGCGCCGTCGATTTCCGGAAATGCCGGGGACGTCGCGCGTCTCCGGTCACTGATCCGCGACATTCCGGACTACCCGAAGCCCGGCATCCTGTTCAAGGACATCACGCCGCTGCTCGCCGACGCTGACGCGTTCGCGGTGGCCACGCGTCTCATGGCGGAGCCGTTCGCCGACGCCGGGGTGACGCACGTCGTGGCCATCGAAAGCCGCGGATTCATCCTCGGCGCGCCGGTCGCCCAGCAGCTCGGCGCCGGGTTCGTTCCGGTGCGAAAGCCCGGAAAGCTGCCGCACACGAAGCGGCGCGAGGAATACGCGCTCGAGTACGGCACCGACGCGCTCGAGGTGCACGACGACGCCGTCGGCTCGGCCGGCGCGCGTCCTGATCGTCGACGACGTGCTCGCGACGGGCGGCACGGCCGCGGCGACTTGCCGCCTGGTCGAGTCCCTCGGCGCGACGGTCGTCGGTCTGTCGTTCCTGTTGGCGCTGTCGTTTCTCTCCGGGGCGGAGCGGCTTGGCGGCCGACAGGTGAGCTCGATTCTCACCTACTGAGCGGGACTCCAGAGCTACTGCCATCGCCCGCGCGGTCGGGGTAACTTTAGAGGTTCCCGGCCGGGGCGTCGGGCTGGGGGCTGGCTCGGGATTCGTGGAAAATGCCCCTGTAGCTCAGATGGATAGAGCAGCGGTTTCCTAAACCGTTGGCCGCGTGTTCGAGTCACGCCAGGGGCACTCTGGGGTATTGGCTCGGGGCGCGTCAGGCGCGGTACAGTTTACATCTCTCATCGTTCATGACAGGCATTCAAGCAGAGACGCCGGTAACGACGGCGGACAAGATTCAGGACCTGGTCGACCGGGCACGCAACAACTCGACGGTCTGGATGGTCGCGACCGGCGTGATCGTCGCCGCCGTGCTCGTCTACCTGTTCGTCGGCCGCCTCAGGCTGATCACGAACACCAACGCGGAGCGGGCGCTCGGCAGCGCCAAGCAGTCGCTCAATTCGGGAAACCTGCCGCTCGCGCAGAGCGACCTGGAGAAGGTCTACTCCAAGTACGGTTCGACGCCGGCGGGGGTCGAGGCGGCGCTGCTGCTTGCCGGGCTCGACTACGACGCCGGCAAGGTGCAGGACGGGATCAACCTCCTCGAGAAGGCGTCAGGCAGCGGCGCCGCATCCAACGTCCAGTCGACGATCCTGGGCCTCGAGGGCGACGGCTACGCCCAAATGAAGAAGCTCGGCGACGCGGCCAAGAAGTACGAAGCCGCGGCCGCGGCGACGTCGTTCGAGACGGAAAAGGCGGCGCTCCGGGCAAAGGCGGCGCGGGTGTACCAGCAGGCCGGCGACACAGCCGCCGCGCACAAGCTCTGGGGCGCGCTGGCGACCGATCCGGCGTCGATCACCGTGGCGGCCGAGGCGCGGGTACGGCTCGGCGAGCTGACGGCCCAAACGGCGAAGAGATAGGTCTCGAGTCTGAGAGCCTTCAGCGGTAGACTCGGCGGTCCACCGGTCCACCGGTCCGACCCGGTCCGCCGGATGTACGTATAAGATGTATTATGTCAACCAAGAGCTGGGGAAAAGTGTGGAGAAGTCCCGTTCTCCACGGTTTCACAGCTTCCCCGAGCGCCCCGCGGAACACGATCCGGCCTTCGCCAGACAGGCTCGGCAGCCAGCGCGTCGCCGGATCGCTGAAGGCGGATCGACAGTGGCAAGCCGGACCGTGACTGGATCCTGATCGGCTCGGCCGGATCGGCTTCCTTCCAGGTCGCCAGCAGAATGGCGACGGCCACCGCCCCGCTGCCGCACGCCAGGGTCTCGGCCTCGACGCCCCGCTCGTAGGTCCGCATCGACCAGCCGGCCGAGCCGGCGGCCTCCGAGACGAAGTTGACGTTGGCGCCCTCCGGAAAGGCGCTGTGCGAACGCAGAGGCCGCCCGCGGCCGACGACGTCGACGACCCTCGAGTCGGCGCAGCGGATGACCACGTGCGGCACGCCGACCTGAGCGAAGCCGAGGCGGGTCTCGCCGACCGACAGCGGGATTCCATCCACGGCCGCCCGCACGTCCAGCACGGGCTCGAGGTCGATCTCCGGGTCCGCCCCACGCATTCGCGCCTTGACGACGCCCTCGTCGGTCTCGATCGACAGCGCTCCGTCCCTGGCCATCCCCAGCTCGAAGCCGAGTCGCGTGCCGCAGAGCGTGGCGTTCCCGCAGAACGCGGCGCGCGAGCCGTCGGCGTTGAGGTACGTGAGGCGGATGGATGCGCGCGTCGATGGCTCGAGGAACACGATGCCATCCGCTCCGACGCCGGTGCCTCGCGCGCAGATCCGGCGAATGGCCCGCGGGTCCTCGAGAGCACCAGGTCCGGCGCCCCTGGCGTCGATGACGACGAAGTCGTTTCCCGAGCCGCTCATCTTGTAGAACGGCTCGCCGTCGCCCAGCACGCGGTCCACGCGGTACCCGTCGTCCGAGTCGATCACAGCTTTCCGCGAATGGCCCACCACCTGAGCCGCCAAACCATCCAGACGGCCTCGCGAACGATCGCTTTCGACATCTTGCTCGTGCCCTCGGTGCGGTCCACGAAGACGATCGGAATCTCAACGATGCGAAATCCGCGCTTCGACGCCCGAACGCTCATCTCGATCTGAAACGCGTAGCCGTTCGATCTAACAGCATTCAGATCAATCGCTTCCAGAACAGATCGGCGAAAACACTTGAAGCCGCCTGTCGCATCCCAGACGTTCAAGCCGGTGACGAACCTGGCGTACACGTTCGCGAAGTAGCTCAGCAGCAGCCGGCTGATCGGCCAGTTCACCACCGAAACTCGGCCGTCGCGGTACCGCGAACCGAGGACGAGGTCGGCGCCGTCGATGGCGGTCAGAAACTCGGGCAGGTGGTTCGGGTCGTGGGAGAAGTCGGCGTCCATCTCGAAGACGAAGTCGTACCCCTGCTCCAGCGCCCAGCGAAAGCCCGCGATGTAGGCGGTGCCGAGCCCCATCTTTCTCGGGCGGCAGAGAATGTGGACGCGCGGCTCGCGCTCCATGATGCCCTGCACGATCGCCGCGGTGCCGTCGGGCGATCCGTCGTCGACGACAAGGATCTCGAGGCGGCGGTCCTGCGAGAGCACGCGCTCGATGAGCCGCGCGATGTTCTCGCACTCGTTGAAGGTCGGGACGATGACGAGGGCGCGCTCAGCGTTGAGCGCGCCCTCGTCGTCGCCGGAGCGATCCGGGGGTGATCTTTCCACGCTCCTATTTTAGCACATAAATCTTGTTTGTGGCGGCGTCGAGCGCGACGACGAAGTCGCCGAGCGGGCTGAACTCGATTCGCGTCGGCGACCCGCCGGCGGGAATCGGAATGACGCTGGAGACGAAGTTCACCTGGAAGCTGCCGTCCTGGAACGGCGCGTTGAACAGCGTGCCGCTCATCGACACCCAGAGGTTCAGGTTGTCGGGCGAGATGGCGACGCCGAAGAGCGGAAGCTGGAAGGTGACCGTTCCGCTTCGTCCGCCGGCGGCGAGCGGCGTCATCGTGACGTCCGTGCTGCCGTCGGTCGTGTAGAGCGTCTTGCCGTCGCGCGAGATCGCCAGATCCGTCACCGCCGAAGACGGATTGAGCTGGCGCTTGATCTGGCCGGTGCGCGCGTCGATCTCGTACACGGAACCGAGCGCGGTGCCGACGTACAGGAGCGAGTCGCCCGCGGCCATCTTCATCGTGTTGGCCGTCCCGGCGACGATGACTGGATTGCTGACCGCGCCGGACGCCACGTCGATCATGACCATGCTGAAGTCGGTGCGGTCGACGAACATCGTCTTGCCGTCCGACGTGATCGCGATCTTGAACGGCGTCACGCCGAGGTTCACCGTCTGTAGCACCGCCCCGGTGGTCGCGTTGACGGCGACTGCTTGCGGCGTGGGGCTGCTGGTCACCGCGGCGATGGTGGTTCCGCCGACCGCGATGTCGGTGATCGTTCCGCCGACCGGGATGGTCGTGGCGGCGGCGGTCGCCGTGGCAAGGTCGACGCTGGCGATGGTGCCGTTGAAGATTCCGCCGTACGCCGTCGTCTTCCCGACGGCGATGCCGGTCATGAAGCCGGAGATCTGCGCCCCGCCGACGATGGTCCCCGCCGGATGGCCGATGACGCTCACGACCTGCGCGGCGCTGCCGCTGCCCGAGGCCGCGGTGATCGTCGCGTTGCCGGAACCGACGCCGGTCACCGTGCCGCCCGTATCGACGGTGGCGACCGCCACGTTGCTGCTCGACCACGTGACGGCGGCGTTCGGAATCGGGTTGTTGTTCGCGTCGAGCACCTGCGCCGTGAGCTTGAACGTCTGCCCCGTCGTGAGCGTCGGCGCGGTGTTCGTGATGTTCACCTGCGACGCGGAGCCGACCGTGGACGTCGCGGTGAACGTCACCGCGGTGAGCGATCCCGCCGTGGCCGTCAGCGTGTTCGCGCCGATCGTGCCTCCCAACTTCCACGAGCCGACCGTGGCGATGCCCGACGCATTCGTGTTCGCCAATCCGCCGGTCACCGAGCCGCCGCCGCTGGCGACGGCGAAGGTCACGAGCACGTTCTGAAGCGGGTTGCCGAAGGCGTCGGCGACCTTCACCGACGGCGCGACGGCGACGTTCGCTCCGGCGACGCGCTGACTGCGCGTCGCCCCCTGCCTTCGTGACGGCTGCCGGTGCTCCCGAGGCGGCGATCGCGACGAAGCTCACCGACGTGAGGCCGACCGCGGTGGCGCTGGCCGTCTGGACGCCGGCGGTCGGACCCAATGTCCACGACGTCGTTGCCGTCCCACTCACGTCGGTCCGCACGCTGGCGGCGCTCACGCTTCCACCGCCGCCGGTCACGGCGAACGTCACGACCGCGCTGTCGACCGGGCTGCCCGCCTTGTTCTTGACGACGACTGTGAGTGGCGTCACAACCGTGGAGCCGACGGTCGCATGGATCGTATCGGTCGGCGTACCGGTGATGGTCGCGGGTGTGACGTCGATTTTAGGCTCGGTGGATCCGCAAGCGGCGGCGAATGCCAGCGCGGCGATCGATGGCAGGAGAATGCGATTCGGCACGGTGTGTGATCTGACGGCGTGTGACGCCATAGGAAGGTCCCCTCTGGATGATCCCGATCCCGGGTCTCCGCCGACTGCTTCGCCCGCGGATTCGGATCGAGTGCCAGGCACAAACTAGTTCTGTGTCAGGCCTTGGTGGGGACTGCCGCGCATACGCCGACGACCCCACCTCCGATCCAGACGATCAGCGGGCGAGGCGTGGCACAATCGGGGGCTATGCCCCCGAGGTCAGGCCGCCGCGGGTCTCGCCGGCGAGCGCCGGTCGGCGACCCAGCCGCCAATCCAGAGGACCGCCGCCAGGAACAGGGCGACGAGGGTGACGACCTTTCCCTTTTCGTACGCCGCGTCGGTAAAGCGCAGCTCGACCGACCTCGAGCCGGCCGGCAGCGCGACGCCGATGAGATTGTAATTCATCAACCCTGTCGGCGCGCTCCGGCCGTCGACGGTCGCGTGCCAGCCCGGAAAATAGTTCTCCGAGACGACGAGCCCCTGCCCCGGCGTGCTCGGCGCGTCGAGCGTCAGGTCGATCGCGCCCGGCGCGTAGTGCGTGACTCGGACGCCGGTCGTCGCCGCGGCTGGAGGCGCCGAGAGCGAGACGCCGGGAATGGCCGTCGCGGACGTGTCGGCGATTGCCACCGCTCGTTGGTCGAATCGCGAATCGAGGATCGTCGCCAGCGCCGGCTCCGGCGGCGCCTTCACGATCGCCGACGCGATCCATGCGGGCGGATTGTCAGGGCCCATCTTGTAGGCGTAAACGGTCGTGCCGGCGGCGTTCCTGACCGGACCGGCGAGTCGCACGAAGGGCGCGACTCCGAGCTGAGTGCTAGCGCTGGCCACGAAGTTGGAATCGGCGGCCGTGTACCAGTAGCGGACGTTTTCATGCTGCCAGAACTGCGGCTGCAACTGCGCTCGCCCGGAGTCGGCCTGGATGAGCCGCTGGTAGATCGCGAGCTCGTTTCCCTGATAGCCGGCCGGGATGCGGAGGCCATGAACCATCAGGATGTCGCCGCCCCGATTCACGTCCTGACAGAGCCCGATGCACAAGAAACGATCGAGGGGGTCGACGTTCGCGTTCGCCGCGGCGTTGAACACGCGACCGGGCCCGTTCTTGTCGATGTCGGCGCGGATCGCGTCGATCGCGGGGTCGCTCGCGAACAGCACGGACGCGCGGGGCGAAAAGACCCAGTACTGACGCTCGACCGTCCACAGATCGACCACGAGCAGCACGGCCATCGCGATCATCGCCGCCCGCGCCTTCAGCCGGTCGGTCACGAGCGCGCCGATGATGCCCGGCAGCGAGCGCCGCGACGAGGAACGACCGCCAGGCGCCGGCAATGGCGGCGCCCGTGTTCGCCCCAACGCGCTGCATGACGTCGTCGACGATTTGCTGCGCGAACCGTGTCCGGATATCCCATCGATCGTATCATGTCGCTCGCCACGGACCCGGACACCGCGTTGGCAAGCGCACGTGTAGCCGCCGACCGACATCAAAATTGCGAACACCGCCGCTCCGGCGGCCCAGCCGATCGCGTACCGTCGTGACACCTGGCGCGCGAGGATTCGCTCGACGCCCATCGCCGCCAGCACGGCGACGCAAAACGCCGTGACGTAGATGATCGTGCTCGGCGCGCGGAAGTATTTCGTTCCGTAAACGATCGCCATTACGATGTGATAGAACGGCGTGAACCCGCCGTACGCCCAGAGCAACGAGACGATCCCGGTGCCAACCCAGAACCACAAGAACGACTTCCGGCGCGACGCACTTGCCCCGAACGCGGCGCCGGCCAGCACGAGCACGACGACGCCGAAATAGTCGCTGTGAAAGTGGATCCCATTGCGCCCCCAGTACTGCTGCAGAATTCCCGAGAACTGCGGCCAATACCAGTTGAGCGTTTCCTCGATTGGAAACGAGTAGCTCGTCGCCGTTGCCCAGTCGTGGCCTGGGGCGCGTGGCGACCAAGGTTTGTACGCGAAGGCGGGCATGTACTGCACGGCACCGATCAGCATCCCGACCCCGACGGCAACGGTGGCCAGTCCCAATCGCTTGATGGCGACGTCGCGCGGCAAGGCTCCCGCTCCGTGATCGGCGAAAGCCACGAACAGTGCGAACGCACCGCTGGCGAGCAGCATGTACTGCAGCAACTGCGGATGCGGCGACAGCACGGCCAGTCCGACGACGATCGCCATCGCGCCCCAACTCCAGGCCGCCCCGTCGCGTATGCCGCGCGTCAGCAGAAACAGCGCGGCGGGCATCATGGTGCTGACGAACAGTTTCCCGTCGTGGCCCGCGTAGGCGTAGCCGGCAATCGAACCGCCCATCATGTAGGCCAGTCCGCCGATCAGCGCGCCCCAGAAGCTGAAGTTCCATGCGCGCAGAAACAGATACGTGAACAACCCGCACAGCGCGAGGTGGATCGGAAACTCCCACGTCATCGCGATGTCCGTCGGGAGAATCATGCGCAGGATGAACGTCGGATAGAAAATGTCGCCGTGCATCGCGCCGATGTACGGCAGCCCCCCCTCGAGGTACGGACTCCACTGCGGGAATCCGTGTCCGGCGCGAAGCGACTGCGCGGCGAACTCGCGAAAGGCGTAACCCGCCTTGAATTGATCGCTGATCGGATTGAGAAGGATGCGTCCGGCGAGCGCCGGATACGCGAGCGTCATCGACGCGACGAAATAGACGAGCGCGGCCCAGGCGGTCGCAAAGCGCGGAGCCGGGAGCGCCGCCGAAGCCGGAGGTGCCGAGCGTCCCGGCGGTGGTGGCGGCGCCGAACCGCGGGTGCGCGTGGATTGCGTGGAGGCCGTGGCCATTCAGGTCGTTTGGTCTCGAGAACGCGATCGCCGATCGGCGATCAGGAACAACAGGCCGGGCACCAACTCCAACACCGACAGCCAAAGGCGAGAGCTGACGGCGACGACGACGGACGTCGGCGGACGCCACCAAGTTCAACGCATCGAGCGCGACGGCCAACGCCACTTCGCGAACGCCCAGCCCGCCCGGAACGACGACCGCAAGATAACCGACGAGGTATGGCCAGGCGAAAGCGGTGACGTAGTCGGCGTACGACCCCGGCGCGCTTCCCGTCATTCCGCGAACGAACAACTGGAACGCCGCGCCGTACAACAGCCACGCGACGATGTTCGCGACGACGGCCACATACACCGCACGATGCGGAAGGGTCACGTCCGCCAGATCGCGCCCGGTGACTCGCCGCGCCAACCTCAACATGATCGGAAGCGCGAACGGCAGCAGCAGGATTGCCGCTACCGCGACGACCACGAGTGCCACGCCGACACCCGTCCTTCCGTGCGACAACCGGTCGAACGAGCGCCATCCCGCCACGAGTGCGACGAGGAACCCCATGGCGATGTTCACGACCGTGTTCAACACGGACGAGCCGGCGGCGGCGACGGGGTTCACTTTCGCCTTCTGCGCCATTCGCGCCATCATGCCGATCTGCCAGATCCGGCCGGGAACGTAGAGGCCCAATCTGGAAATGCTCATGATGCGCGCCGCCGGCCAGAAGGCGAGCTTCGCCTTCCACGCGACGAGGATCCGCCGCCACGCTTCGATCAGGACCGCGTAGGTCGCCAGCACCACCGCGGCCGACGCGGCGATCAGCGTCCAGCTCGGATGGATCTCGAGGGGCTGGCCCTCCACCGCGCGCCACTGGCCGACGAGCGTCTTGACGATGAACCAGGCGACGACGATCGTCGCCACCACCTGCACGCGCCAGCCAGCAGCCTATTTCGGCGAGGCGGCGATGGCGGACTTGTAGACGTCGGCGTAGCGTCGGGCAACCGACTCTGGGGCAAAGGTGGCGAGAGCATGAAGGCGTCCGGCGGCGCCGAGCGACGCGCCGCGGTCATCGCGCGCCAACAGCGACGTGATCGCCGCCGCGAGCGCACCCGCGTCGACGGTGGGAACGAGGACTCCGGTGCGATCGTCCTGCACGACGTCGGTGAGACCGCCCGACGCGAACGCGACGACCGGCGTCGCGCACAGCTGCGCTTCCACCGCGACGAGACCGAGCCCCTCGTCCACCGAAGGAACGACGAGGGCGAGCGGCGCGCCGATAGAATGCGGCGAGTTGGTCCTGCGGCACCGCCCCGTGCCACGTCACGCGGTCGCGCGAGTCCGAGACCGGCGGCGAGTTGCGAGCAGCCGCTCGCGGTCCTCGCCGTCGCCGACGACGTCGAGACCCAACGAGGCGTCGGTCAGCTTCGCCATGGCGTGCAGCAGGATCTCGATTCCCTTCTGCTTGTTGAGCCGTCCGACGAACAGCAGCCGGTCTCCGCGCCCCGCGACGCCGTCGGGCGAAAACAAGTCGGTCGCCACGGGCATCGGCGCGACGACCGGCGCCGGCGCGGAGACGACCTGCTGCACCTCGGCGGCGAGCCATTTCGAAACCGCCGTCACGGCAGCCGAGCGGTGCAACACGTGTCGAAATGCAGGGCGAGACAACGCGACGGAGCGCGCGAGACGCACGTCGCTGCCGTGCAGCGTCGTCACGAGCGGCTTGTTGGCGAGGCGTCCGAGCCACGTGCCCACGAGCCCATTCGGGAACCACCAGTGCGCGTGCACGACGTCCGGCTTGAACTCACGGCGCGCGCGTACCGCCGACCGGAACTCGGCGCCGAGGAATCCGAGCATCGTGAGGCGCGCGCTCCACGACGCTTGAACCTGCGACGCCATCGTGCCGGTGTAGGCGAGCGTCTCGAAGCGGCGCGGCGCGTAGTGGAAACGGTCGACCGGCACGTCGTCGAGTGTCGCGTGGTCCGGGTAGCCGGGGGCGGCCGGCGCGACGACGCGCGTGTCGAATCCCTCGCCGCGCAGGGCCGACGCGAGCAGCAGCACGAACGACCCGGGCGGGTCGCCGAGTTGGCGCGGGAACGAGTGCGTGAGAAAGAGAACTCTCATGGGTCAGCGCCGTTCCCCGTCGGCGCCCATGGCGTCGACCTGGCGCTGGATCTCGCGCAGTTGCGCGCGCTGCCCCGCGATCTGCTCGCCGATCAACCCGGTCGCGAAGAAGACGCTGCCGAGTATGAGACATGTTTGAATCACCGTCCACAGCGGCCGAATCGCGAGCGAGCGGACGAAGACCAACGCGATGAGGCCGAACACCGTGCTCGCCGCGAACAACGCCGCGCCGAGCATGCCGAACAGGAGCAACGGCTTCTGGCTGAAGCGGAGCTCGAACCACACGGCGAGCATGTCGAGCACGCCCACGGGAATGCGGTGCCAGGTGGCGAACTTCGACTTGCCCGCGTGACGAGGATAGAGCGGGACGGGGATTTCGGAAACCGTGAATCCCTGCGCCGCCGCCATCACGACCATGTAGCGGTGCCAATCGGGGCGCGTCGGAAGGCTGTCCATCACCTCGCGCCGATACGCCTTGACCGAGTTCAGGTCCTTGACCGGGACGTTGAACAGCGTCCGGCTCAAGCGGTTGTAGATGTTGGAGACGAACGCCTTGTCGTAGTGCCCTTCCTTGAAGCCCGTGACCATGTCCGATTCGCCGGCGAGGATCGGCGCGACGAGCCGGGGGATGTCTTCGGGCTTGAACTGCAAGTCGGCCGGATAGAAGACGAGAACGTCGCCGCGCGCGGCGAGGTAGCCCGTGCGCAGCGCGTCGGCGATCCCGCGCCGCGACCGGTGGCGCTGGCAGCGCACGAACGGGTACTGCTGGGCGAGCTCCTGGAGCACGGCCCACGTTCGATCGACGCTGCCGTCGTCGATGACGATGACCTCGTAGCTGTGCGGCGACGTGGCGAACGCCTCGGCCGCCTGCTCCATGAAGAGCGGGAGGTTCTCGGCTTCGTCCTTCGCGGGGACGAGGACGGAGACGTCGACCGAATCCCGACGTCGTCGTTGCGCATCGAGGCTGCTGCCGGCGTACGGGTTCATCGGCGCCCCGATCGTTGAGGTCATACCCGCTTGCGCATTCGGGCGGACAAGACTCCGAGTTGGTCGCGGTACTTCGCCACCGTGCGGCGGGCGATCTGCACCCCGCCCTCTTTGAGAATGTTCACGATGGCCTGGTCGGTGAGCGGATGCTTCGGGTCTTCCTCCCCGACCAGCTTCTCGATCTGCGCCTTGATGCCGCGCGCCGAGACGTCTTCGCCGGCGGTCGTCGACAGGCCGGACGAGAAGAAGAACTTGAGCGGGAGCACGCCGCGCGGCGTCTGCACGAACTTCTCGTTCGTCACGCGGCTCACCGTCGACTCGTGCATGCTGATGACTTCGGCCACTTCGCGCAGCGTGAGCGGCTTGAGGAACTGCACGCCCTTCTCGAAGAAGTCGCGCTGCCGGTCGACGATGTAGTTCATCACCTTGAGCATCGTCTGGCGCCGCTGCTCGATCGCCTGGATCATCCAGTTGGCCGAGTTGAGCTTGTTGGAGATGAACTCCTTGTTCTCGCCCTCGAACTTCTTCTTGTCGCGCGCGATCTCCTGGTAGGCGCGGCTCAGCTTGAGGCGCGGCAGGTTGGCATCGTTGAGGAAGACGTGGTAGCGCCCGTCGATCTTCTCGACGATGAGATCCGGGATGATGTAGTTGTCGCTGGCGCTCGAGTACACGAGGCCCGGGCTTGGGGTCGAGCTTCTTGATCTCGTCGGCGGCGCGCTGCACGTCGCCCGGGCTGATGCCGAACCGCTTGGAGATCTCGCTCCAGCGGTGGTTGATCAACTCGTCGAAGCAGTCGCGCACGAGGCGGAACGGGACGGACTGCTCGAGCCCCGCCTCGCGGAGCTGGAGCATGAGGCACTCGCGCAGGTCCCGCGCGCCGACGCCCGGCGGGTCGAGCATCTGCACCGTGCGCAGCATGTCGTCGACTTCCTGCAGCGTGTACAGCGGCAGGTCCTCGGTGTCGCGCTCGATCGCTTCGGCGGCCTTGACGATCGTGTCGTTGACGGTCAGCAGCAGGGTGTCGAGCGGACAGGCGAGATAGCCGTCCTCGTTGATGTTGCCGATGAATTCGTCGGCGAGCAGCTGCTGGCGCGGGGTGAGGTCGAGGAGCGTGATCTGGTCGGAAAGGTGGTCCGAGAGGTCGCGCGTGTCGACGGTGACCGGCTCGTAGTACTCCCGCTCCTCGTGTTCTTCGCGGCGGCCGCCGGTGTCGAACCCGTCGAGGAGGATCTCCTCCCAGTCGATCTCGTCGCTGGTGTCCTTCTGTTCGGTCGGCGCCTCGGGTTCTACCGCCTCCTCTTCCTCACTCTCGTCGTCCTCGAGCTCGACCATGTCGAGGAAGGGATTGTTCAGCAGCTCCTGCTTGAGGTGTTGCTGCAGGTCCAGCAACGGCATGTACAGCAGATCCATCGCCTGATACAGGCGAGGGTTGATCTTGAGTTCCTGCCTGAGCTGCGTGCTCTGAGAAAGTCCGGCTTTCATGAATCGAAGTTAGGCCGCGGGCGCCGAGTCGGTCGCGGCGGCGAACCGCGCGCGAAGACGCGCCGTGAGCGTTGGACCAAGATAAATGTCGGCGACCGTATCGTCGAACACGAGCTCGCGAACGGTTCCCGATACCTTCACCTGCCCATCAAACATGATGTATGCCCGATCCACGATGTCCAAGGTCTGTTCGACGTTATGATCGCTGATCAGCACGCCGATTCCTCGATGCCGCAGGTTGCCCACGATCTGCTGGATGTCGTGCACCGCGATGGGGTCGACACCGGCGAACGGCTCATCCAGCATCATGAACTTCGGCTGCGTGACGAGCGCGCGCGTGATCTCCAGCCGCCGCCGTTCGCCGCCGGACAGCGAGAACGCCTTGTTGCTGCGGAGGTGCTTGATACTGAGCTCGTCGAGCAGCGTCTCGAGCCGACTGCGTCGTTCGTTCGCCGGCAGGTCGAGCGTCTCGAGTATCGCCAGGATGTTGTCCTCGACCGACAGCTTGCGAAAAATCGACGGCTCTTGCGACAGATACCCGATTCCTTGCCGCGCCCGCTTGTACATCGGCATCGACGTGATGTCGGCGCCGTCCAGCACGATTCGCCCGGCAAGCGGCTCGATGAGGCCGACGATCATGTAGAAGGTCGTCGTCTTCCCCGCGCCATTCGGGCCCAGCAGGCCAACAATCTCCCCCTGTTGCAATCGCAGGGCCACGTCGTTTACGACGCGCCTCCGTCTATATGACTTGACGAGCCCATGTGCCTCGAGGACACTACCGCTGACGGCTGCCGCCGGGCGAACCGGCGTCGCGACTCGGGCGTCCGGTACCCCGGCGTGCTCCCCGGTCTCTCGCAGGGTCGCCGCAAGCGCCTCGCGCGCGCCGACGATGTCGCGCCAGGTGCGCTCCGAGAACCACACCTGCGGGGCGCGCTGGAATCCGCCGAGTGGCGGAACGATGATGCCGTCGCCGGCGAGACGGGGGAACACCGACATCGAGAGATGCTGCCGCACCTCGTCGAGGCTGAGGCGCCCCGCCTCGCGCTCGGCGTCGCGGCCGGTCGCGCGAAGCGCCGCGAGGTAGTCGTCGCGGTAGACCCTGATGACCGCGTCGACGTTGGCGAGGCCCGTCGCGTCGGCGACGCTGATCAGGGCGTGCAGGGCCATGGCGATCGAGCGGTCGCCCTTCGCCAGCTGCTCGGCGAGCGCGCGGACGGCCGACGGCGGGTCGGACTCGGGGGGGAATCGGAGGCGGAACGGTCACGGGTGATCTCGAGTTGGCCGGTCGATCGCCCGCTCATCGAGTGGCGAGGAGGACGGCGGCTTCGCTGGGGTCTTGGGGGCGGGCGGCGTATTGGGCGGCGTTTTCTGCTGCGTCGTGCCGGCTTTCGTCGGGGTCGCCGACGCTCCCTTCTGCCGCTTCGTCGTGTCGGCCTTCGCCTCGATGAACATGCCGGTGACCGAATCGACGGTCGTCACGGTGGCCACTTTGTTCGAGTCGTTGAAGGCTATGGTGATGTCGCGCGCCGTGACGTAGCTGAGCGACGCGCGGTGTTCGTTCGTGTCGCTCGGCGCCACGTGATAGAGCGAACTGGCGTTGCCGCGGGCCACGAGCTGTTGGATGCGCGGCGACTTGGACGTGTCGCGCGGCGAGCGCGCGGACGTATCGAAGTGCGCGACGACGGTGTCGCCGCGGAGCCAGTCGGTCGTGTCGGGCGGCGAGATCTTGTACTTCGTCGTGTCCGGCCTGCCTTGGGCGAACGCACGGCGGAACGCGCGGACGAGCCGTATCTGCTGCGCCGGCATTGTCACGTCGAGCGAGTCGGCGATCATGTTCTGGCTCGGCGACACGACCTTCGCCCGGTTCACGGAGCTCCAGGCGAACGCGTGGTCGAGCAGATCGTTCTTGACGCGAAGGTCGATCGTGTCGGACGTGAGCGTCATCGAGTCCGAGACCGCTTTGGCGTTGGCGCGCGAGATGACGCGCGTCAGCTTCTTGTTCGTCGAATACATGTCGATCAGCATGCCGGTGAGCGTGAACGGGTGGTCGCGCTTTGCCGACCACCTTGGGGTTCCGCATCAGCCGCATCGTCTCCTTCCCCTGATCGATGAACGCGGAATCGCCCGTCGCGGTGAGCGCGGTGTCCTTGAGGTTGTCGGCGGGACGCGTGATCTCGACGCGGCCGCCGCCGTAGATCAGGCTGTCGCCGTCCATGAACACGTGGTCCGCGATGACCGTCAGCGGCGGCGCCAGCTTGCCGGTCGAATCTCGCTGCACGACGGTGATCGTCGGGCGGGCGACGGCGCTCATCTGCTCGCGCGGGCGGATCTTCGGAATGATCCGCTTGTACTCGGCCTGCGGCCCGACGAGCGTCGACCCGCTCGCCGTCTTGGCGTGGACGTTCCCCGCCGCGACGACGCGCTCGTCGTTCGGGAAATAGTTGAGGAAGTCCGAGGTGACGTGAAAACGCGGCTCGTCCGCGGCCGCGTGGCCCACGAGCTGAGAGTGGTCCGGATAGGACTCGGCGCTGTCGCTGTGCAGATCGATGTTCCGCTGCGGGCAATGGATCTTGACGTTGCCCCCCCAGAACGTCACCTGCCCGATCCCCGGCACGCTGTCGCTGGCCAGCCGGTCGCTGCTGAAGTTGCACGGCGTCGATTTTGGCGGGCGGGCAGTCGCCGGCTGCTGCGCCGCTCCGAGGCGCGCGAGCGCCGCGACCAGCACGAGGCCGGCGAACCGAACACGCCGCGTCATCGCTCGGGGAGCATCACCGACGACTTCCCGGTACAACTGCGCAGGCAGCGGAACGAGGTGAAGCCGCTCTGCGTCGTGAGCTTTGCTCCCGGCGGTGACGTAGACGTGAACCCGATCCCCGACTGGGTGTCCTCGCCGCGCGTGAGCGTGTAACTCGTGTCGCTCGAGATGACGTGCGAGATCTGATTGTAGATCACGTGCGGCGAGCGCAGCGTGCGTCCGTCGACGAGCTTGATCAGCACGTCGCCCCACCCTTCGAGAATCTGCGTGCGCGTGGTGTACACGCCGCGCTTCGCTTCCATCGTCCCTTCGGGCGCGCCCGTTTCGCTCGTGAACTTCACGTGCGCGTGGCGGAGGTCGAAGCGCGTCGTCTCCTCGAGCACGAAGGCCGTGTCGGCGGTGAGGTCGCCGCGCTGCACGCCGTTCGTCGTGAGGAGGAAGTTCGCGCTGAACAGCACCTGGTCGGCGCTGTCGGCGACGGAGGCGCCGCCCGTGACCGGCGGCTGCTTGGCGCCGTTGCACGCGCCGGCCGTGAGCGCGGCCACGGCGAAGGTCGCGAAGAGGGCGAGCTTTCTCATGCGACCCGAGCCCGCAGAAGGTCGTGAAGGTGCACGACGCCGACGAGTCGTTCCTTGTCGTCGAGCACGGGCGTCGCCATGATGCCGAACTGCTCCATGCGGTACGCGACCGCGCTGGCGAGCTCGCCGACGTGGGCCACCTTCGGCTGTGCGAGTCATGACCTCGTGCACGGGCGTCGGCAGCAGGTCGCCGCCGCGCTCGACGAGTCGGCTCAGGTCACCCGCGGTGAGCAGCCCCTCGACGCGCGCGGTCGCGCGTCGCAGGCGATGGCGATCCCGCGCCGTTCGGCGATCATCGCGATTGCCTGCTTCATGGTGTCCGACGAACGCAACACGGGCAGATCCTCACGGAGCATGATCTCCTCGACACGTACCACGAGCTGTCGGCCGAGGGCGCCGCCCGGATGGAGCCGGGCGAAGTCCTCGCGCTTGAATCCCTTCTCCTGCAATAAGGCGACGGCGAGCGCGTCGCCCAAGGCGAGCGCCGCCGTGGTGCTCGTCGTCGGGGCGAGATCGTGCGGACACGCCTCCTCGCCGACCGCCGCGTCGAGCGACACATCCGAGTTCCTGGCGAGCGCCGATGCCCGGTCCCCGGTGATGGCGATCGTTCCTACCCCGAAGGCCTTCAAATGGCTCAACAGGCCCAGGAGCTCGTCCGACTCGCCGCTCTTCGAGATCAGGATCGCGACGTCGTTCCGGCCGACGATCCCGAGATCACCATGGACGCTGTCCACGGGGTGAAGGAAACTGGCCGGCGTGCCGGTGGACGTGAGCGTCGCGGCGATCTTGTGGCCGATCAGCCCGGACTTCCCGACGCCGGCCACGACGACTCGCCCCGGCGAGTCGGCGATGAGCCGTACGGCGCGCGCGAACTCGTCGCCGAGGCGACCCTCGAGCGCCGACAGCGCGTCGCGCTCCATTCGCACGACCCGCTTTCCACGCTCGACGATCTCGTTCGCGTTCACGTGGCCGCCGCTGACGGCATGACGCTGGACGACCGTTCGGCCACGTAGCCCTGCCAGGCGCTGTCCCACGCGCCGCGAGCCTTGAGGAGCAGCTCGCAGAACTCCCGCACCGCGCCGCGCCCGCCGTGGCTCGTGAGGTGAACTCGGCTTTCCCGACGCACCTCGGGTACGGCGTTGGCGACGCACGCCGGAAGCCCGACCGCTCGCAGCAGCGGCAAGTCCGGAAAGTCGTCGCCGACGAACGCGCACTCCTCCGGCTGGATTCCGTGGCGCTCGAGGATGCTCAGGAACCCGCCGAGCTTGTGGCCGTCGGGCCCCTGCACGACGTCGTCCACTCCCAACTCGCGCGCGCGGAGCGTGACGCTCTCGGAGATCCGGCCGGTGACGATCGCGACACGGATCCCGGCGCGCCGAAGCAAGGCGACGCCGAGCCCGTCCTGGATGTCGTAGCGCTTGAACTCGAGCCGGCGGCCGTCGACGTCGCCGAGGTAGATGCCACCGTCGGTCATCACGCCGTCGACGTCGAAGCCGACGAGCTTGATCGAGCGAGCGAAGACGGGGTCGATCATCGTCGCGCCCGGTCCCAGATGTCCACCGCGCGATCCACGAGCGCGTCGAGCGCGTCGAGCGGAATCATGTTCGGACCGTCGCTCGGCGCGTTGTCCGGATCGGGATGCGTCTCCATGAACAGCCCGTCGGCGCCGGCGGCCGCCGCGGCGAGCGCCAGCGGCGGAATGAACTCGCGCGCGCCGCCGCTCGCGCCGCCCTCGCCGCGCCCCGGCTGCTGCACGCTGTGCGTCGCGTCGAAGATGACGGGACAGTCGCACGCGGCCCGCATGCGCATGAAGCCGCGCATGTCGACGACGAGATCGCCGTAGCCGAAGAAGGTGCCGCGCTCGGTGACGGCGACCTCGGACTTTCGCGGACGATCGGACTTGCCACGCACCTTGTCGACCGCGCCGCGCATTCCTTCCGGGTGCATCCACTGCCCTTTCTTCACGTTCACCGCGCGGCCTGTCTCGCCGGCGGCGACGAGGAGATCCGTCTGCCGGCAGAGGAACGCGGGAATCTGGAGGACGTCGGCGACCTCCGCCGCCGGCGCGCATTGCTCGGGCAGATGGACGTCGGTGAGAATCGGCAGTCCGGTCGCCGACCGCACGCGGTCGAGCGCGGCGAGTCCCTCGTGCAGCCCGGGCCCGCGATGCGCCCCGACGTTCGATCGATTCGCCTTGTCGAAGCTCGCCTTGTAGACGATGCCGCCCGGCACGCGTTCGGCCAGCCGCGCGAGGTGCTCGGCGACGCGAAGATTCAGCGCATCGGATTCGAGGACGCACGGTCCGGCAATCAGAAAGAGCGCATCCCGCCGGAAGTGCGTCGCCACGTCAGTCGGCCGCTTCGACGAACGACGAGCTCTCGCGTCCCTGCCGGCGCGTGTGCTTCGCCTTCACCGCCGCGGCGATGAAGCCGGCGAACAACGGATGCGGGCGCGTCGGGCGCGACTGCAGCTCGGGGTGGAACTGGCAGCCGACGTACCACGGGTGCGCCGTCAACTCGACGATCTCGACGAGCTGACCGTCGGGCGAGAGGCCGCTGAGCTTCATCCCGTGCTGCACGAAGAGGTCGCGGTACTTGTTCGAGACTTCATATCGATGGCGATGGCGCTCGCTCACCTCGGGCTGTCCGTAGATCTCCGCGACGCGCGAGCCGCGCGCCAGTCTGCACGGATACGCGCCGAGCCGCATCGTGCCGCCCATGTCGGTGACGTGCTGCTGCGACTCCATGAGCGAGATGACCGGGATTGTCGCACTCCGGCGCGAACTCCGACGAGTGGCTGTCGTCGAGGCCGCACACGTTGCGCGCGAACTCGATGATCGCCGTCTGCATGCCGAGGCAGATGCCGAAGAACGGCAGTCCGGTCTCGCGCGCGTGGCGAATCGCTTCGACCATCCCCTCGACGCCGCGCACGCCGAACCCGCCGGGCACGAGGAGTCCGTCGACGTTCTTGAGGATCTGCGCCGCGCGCTCGGGCGACGCGGCCGCCTCGCTCGACATCCACTGCACGTCGACGCCGACGTCGTTGGCGATGCCGCCGTGGATCAGCGCTTCCTGCACGCTCTTGTAGCTGTCGGCGTAGTCGGTGTACTTGCCGACGACCGCGATGCGGACTCGCTCGTGCGGCGACAGCACGCGCTGCACCAGCTCGCGCCAGCCGGCGAGCGGCGGTTCGGGAAGCTCGAGGCCGAGCTTCTGCACGACCTTGTCGTCGAGCCCCTGCTCGTGGAAGCGAAGCGGGATCTCGTAGATCGTGCGCACGTCGGGGGATTCCACGACCGCGCCGAATTCCACGTTGCAGAAGAGCGCGATCTTCCGCTTTATGTCGTCGGAGATGGGCCGGTCCGTGCGCACGATCAGCACGTCCGGCTGAATTCCGATCTGCATCAGCTCGCGCACGGAGTGCTGCGTCGGCTTCGTCTTGAGCTCGCCCGCCGCCGCGATGAACGGCACGAGCGTGAGGTGGACGAACAGCGCGTTCTCGCGTCCCACGTCGTGGCGGAACTGGCGGATCGCCTCGAGGAACGGCAGCGACTCGATGTCGCCGACCGTGCCGCCGACTTCGACGATCACCACGTCGGTCTCGGGCGCGAGGCGGCGCATGGCCGCCTTGATCTCGTCCGTGATGTGCGGAATCACCTGCACGGTCGCGCCGAGGAATTCGCCGCGTCGTTCCTTGGTGATGACGTTGAGGTAGATGCGGCCGGTCGTGATGTTGTTCGCCTGGGAAAGCGCGCGGTCGATGAATCGTTCGTAGTGTCCGAGGTCCAAGTCCGTCTCGGCGCCGTCGTCGGTGACGAACACCTCGCCGTGCTGGAACGGCGACATCGTCCCCGGATCGACGTTCAGGTACGGATCGAACTTCAGCATCGATACGCGCAGCCCGCGTTCGACGAGCAACCGGCCCAACGAGGCCGCGGCGATGCCCTTTCCGAGCGACGAGACCACGCCGCCGGTGACGAAGATGTACTTGGTCGTCGCCGGTCCTTGGCCGGCGCGGTGCGGTGGGGGAGCTAGCTGCATGATGATGTCATCCGGTGGTGAAGGCGGTCCACTGTTCGTTCGCGCGCTCGAGATCCTGCTCCGTATCTATTCCCGGCCGGACCGGCTCGTCGACCAACGCGACGCCCATCGCCATTCCGGCGGCCAACGGCCGAAGCTGCTCCAGCCGCTCGATCTGCTCCAAGGGATTCACCGGCAACGCGACCCAGCGACGCAGTGCGTCCGCCGTGTACGCGTAAACGCCGATGTGCTGCCACACGTGGGCCCGCTGCGTCTCCGCGTCGCGATCGTTCTGCAGAAACGGAATTGGCGCCCGAGAAAAGTACATCGCGCGGCCCAGGTCGTCGGCGACGACTTTGACCACGTGCGGGTCGTTCAAGACGTCTCGCGGCGCGAGCACCGCGGCCGTTCCGAGCGGGAAGCGCGAGTCGCTCACGAGCCGGGCCGCGCCGGCGACCGCCTGCGCCGAGACGAACGGCTCGTCGCCCTGCACGTTGATGATCACGCCGAAGTCCCGGAACTCGGGCCGCGCCGCGACCTCGGCGACGCGGTCGGTGCCGGAGGGGTGCGACGAGCGCGTCATGACGACGTCGGCGCCGTGCTCGCGCGCCGCCTGAGCGACCTCCTCGCTGTCCGTCGCGACGACGACGCGCTCGGCGACGCCGATCTCCGTCACGCGCTGCCAGACGCGGACGACCAGTGGAAGGCCCGCGAGAAGACGAAGGGGTTTTCGGGGGAGGCGCGTCGCACCCAGCCTGGCTGGGATCACGGCGAGCGCCCTCATGTGCGGCGCTCGGGAGGGATGAGGACGGCGGGAAGCACGCCCACGGCCGCAACGATCACGTCCCTAAATGTAAATCGATTCGAGGGGGCGAGCCAACGGGAAGAGCATCTGCGTCATCGTTTTCCAAATCTGCGGCATCTGCGTTCCCCTTTCTCCGCCGCTACCCGCGACGAAGGCCGCTGCCTAGAACAGCGAGATGCCAGCGGAGAATTTCGACGTGCGGCGCGACGGATCGACGAGCCACTCGGCGTAGAGATAGCCCAGGGCCAGCCGCACTCCGCTCAGTTGCTCGAGCTTCGGGAACTCCTGGAAGGCCGCGCCGCCGAGGGCTTCGCGAAGCTCGAACAACGGGGAGCCGAGGCCGCGGATGGTCCAGCGGCGGATCGGGATCGCGTAGTGCGCGTCGATGTACACGAGCTGGTCGCCGCCGAGCGACAGCAGGTCGATCGTCGGCAGCGTGCCGGGCCCGCCGAGGTACGCCCAGCGCTGGAGCGGAGTGTCGCCGCCGGTGGTGGCGACGACGTGTGCGTACACGTGCAGCGTCTGCCGGCCGAACGTCGGGAAGTTGACGTCGCCGTCGAGCGTGAGCTGTCCGAAGAACGGATCCGTGACGGGGATTCCGACGGCGGTCGACGACTGGTGCGCGACCTCGACGCCGACTCGGAGGCGCGTCTCGATCGCGGCGCTGTCCCAATCGAGACGAATCCCGGCCAGCGCCGATTGGATGCCGCCGCCCTGCACCGGCGGGTTCGGTCGAAAGCGGCCGAGCGAGTCGCTGTAGTCGAGGAAGGTGAACGGGGCGCTGTTCACGATCGGCCCGGCGCGGACGCTCTCGAGATGCTCGAAGCGCCCGCCGAGCTCCGGCTTCACGCGCCACCCCGGGCCGTTCCATTCGTGACTCAAGCGCAACTCACCGCGGCGTGCCGCGAGAGTAGTTGCGCGTGTCCTGACCGAACGCGAGGAACTCGAAGCCGTTGATCAGATCGTTTCGAATCCAGGCGTCGTTGGTGAAGACCGCGCGCGACGCGGAATAGTCGAGCGTGATGCCGCGCGGGAAGTCGACGCTCCCCTCGACGCTCGGATCCACGGCGCCGAGCTGCGATCGGTAGGTGACGAGCGGCGTCGCCTTGAATCGCAGCGTCGGAACGGCGACGTCGAACCCGACCGGGAACCCGAGACCGCTCACGCGCTCGTAGGTCGGCATGGCGATGCCTTGCAGCCCGGTCAAGCCGACGGTCGGCCGCAGCGAGTCCGGTGTCTGCGATCCTGCCCGCGCCGCCCCGCCCCATACGAGAAAGGCGACCAGGGCGGCGCGGCGGATCACCGCGCGAGCTCCAGGAAATTCCTGAGCAGCGCTTTGCCGTGCGGCGTCATCACCGACTCCGGATGAAACTGAACGCCGTACACCGGATGCTCGCGGTGCTTCACCGCGTGGACCTCCGACGGATCGTCCTGCGCCACGGCGATGATCTCGAGCGACTCGGGCATGCGACGTCCGCTCGACGATCAGCGAGTGATAGCGCATGACCTCCATCGGCGACGGCAGCCCAGCGAACACGCCGCTCCCGTCGTGACAGATCTGCGACGTCTTGCCGTGCATGACGCGGTCGGCGAGCACCACCTCGCCGCCGTACGCCTCGCCGATCGCCTGATGCCCCAGGCACACGCCGAGGATCGGTATCGTCGAGCCCCAGCGCCGGATCGTCTCGACCGAGACGCCGGCTTCCTTCGGCGTGCAGGGGCCCGGCGACAGCACGATGGCCGAGGGCGCGAGCTCGCCGATTTCGTCCACGCTCACGGCGTCGTTGCGGCGCACGACGACGTCCGCCCCCAACTCGCCCAGATACTGGACGAGGTTGTAGGTGAAGGAGTCGTAGTTGTCGATGACGAGAAGCATAGGCGAGTGCGGGGGGCGAGTGCGGAGACAGGCCGATCAGGGTCGCGGGAGAGCGTCACGTTCAGGCTCGTGGATGATACTGCTTGTGGACCTGTCTTAGGTACTCCCGGTCCACGTGCGTGTAAATCTGCGTCGTCGAGATGTCGGCGTGGCCGAGCATTTCCTGCACGGCGCGCAAGTCGGCGCCGCCCTCGAGCAGGTGCGTCGCGAAGGAGTGACGCAACGTGTGCGGAGAGACGGCCTTTTCGATCCCCGAGCGGTCGACGTGCCGCCGCAGAATCTTCCAGGCGCCCATGCGGCTCAGCGGCTCGCCGCGCGAGTTGAGGAAAAGAATTCCCTTCCCGCCCTTGCCGCTCGCCTCCAACCGCGGACGCAGCTCGCGAATGTACGTCGCGACGGCGCCGATCGCCGAGCGTCCGATCGGGACGAGCCGCTCCTTGCTTCCCTTGCCGAACACGCGCACGAGCTTGTCCTCCATCAGAACGTCCTTCGTGCCGAGCGTGATCCACTCCGAGACGCGCAGGCCGGCGCCGTACGCCAGCTCGAGCATCGCGCGATCGCGGAACACGAGCGCATCGTCGAGCGTCGGCGACGCGAGCAACCGCTCGACCTCGGCCACGGTGAGGACCTCGGGGAGCGTGCGCCAGCGCTTCGGCGTCTCGAGACGCTCGCTCGGATCGCGCGCGACGGCGCCGTCGGCCAGAAGAAAGCGAAAGTAGGTGCGGATCGCCGAGATGTTGCGCCGGATCGACGACGGCGAGAGGCCGACGTCCTTCAAGTGGTACACGAACTCGCGGAGGATGCGGCTCGTGACGTCCACGGGCGACGATCCGCCTTTGGTGCGCACGTAGGCGACGAGCCGCTCGGTGTCGCGGCGATAGGCCTCGAGCGTGCGCGGCGACGTCCCCTGCTCCAGCGTCAGGTAGTCGCCGAAGCGGTCGAGCTGAAAGCGAAGCACCGCGCCCTCGTCCAGCACGCCGGACGCGTCAGGAATCGGCCGGGACGATCGTCGCGACCGCGATGCAGGCGATGCCCTCGCCGCGGCCGATCCAGCCCATCCCTTCGTTGGTCTTGCCTTTGACGCTCACCTGCGATGCGTCGAGCGTCAGCGCCGCGGCGAGCCGGACGCGAATCAACTCGCGGTGCGACGCGATGCGCGGCTTTTCGGCGACGATCGCGAGGTCGACCTGATGCACGATCCACCCGAGCGACCGAACGCGCTCCACCGCGACGCTCAGCATCTCGATCGAATCGCGGCCCTCGTTGGCCGGATCGTGGTCGGAAAACATCTCGCCGATGTCGCCGGCCGCCGCGGCGCCGAGGATCGCGTCGGTGATCGCGTGCGCGGCGGCGTCGCCGTCGGAGTGTCCGACGAGATGCACGTCGCTCGGAATGGGAACGCCGCCGAGGATGAGGGGTCCCGGCGGCGGCGAACTTGTGCGAGTCGTAGCCGATGCCGACGCGCGGTGCGGCGGGTCGACGGAGGAGGCTCACGCGGCCGCGCCGGCCGCTTCGATCGGCAGGATCGTGTAATCCTGCCGCCGGCGCGCGACGGTGAACCCGGCGTCGCGGATGAGGCGCTCGATCTCCTCCGTCGTCGTGCGATGCGTCGTGTTCGCCGCCGAGACGACGTTCTCCTCGATCATGAGCGAGCCGAAGTCGTTGCAGCCGAACCGCAGCGCGGTCTGGCCGATCTTCATGCCCATCGTGACCCAGCTCGCCTGGAGATTCGGCACGTTGTCGAGCACGATGCGGGCGATGGCGACGGTGCGGAGATACTCGAGCGCGTCGGTCTTTTGCATGTGCGACATCGTCGGCGTGTTCTCGGGCTGGAGCGGCCAGCAGATGAACGCCGTGAAGCCGTGCGTCCGCGCCTGCACTTCGCGGACGCGCTCGAGGTGCTCGATGCGCTCGGCCAGCGTCTCGCCGATGCCGTACATCATGGTGACCGACGTCTTCATCCCTTCGTTGTGCGCGAGCTCCATGATCTCGAGCCAGCGGTCGGCGCCGGCCTTTTTCTTCGCGACGAGGTCGCGGACTCGTTGCACGAGGATCTCGCCGCCGCCGCCGGGGATCGAGTCGAGCCCCGCCTTCATCAGCTCGCGGATGACGTCGCGCGCGTCCATGCGGAACGTCTTGGCGAAGAAGTCGACTTCGCTCGGCGAGAACCCGTGGATGTGGATCGGATGGTAGCTCTTGATGTACTTGAGCAGGTCCAAGTACCACTCGAACGGGATATAAGGGTTGTGCCCGCCCTGCATGAGGATCTGGATCGCGCCCATCTGTTTCGCTTCGTCGATCTTGGCGCCGATCTGCTCGTACGAGAGCGTCCACCCTTCGGCGTGCTTCGGCCGGCGATAGAACGCGCAGAAGCCGCAGTCGGCGACGCAGACGTTCGTGTAGTTGATGTTCCGGTCGACGATGTACGTGACGACGTTGTGCGGATGCTTCTCGCGGCGCACGCGGTCGGCCTCGGCGCCCAGCTCGATGAGCGACGCGTTCGTGTAGAAGTCGAGAACGTCTTTCATGTCGCGCATGTCGTGTGTACTCAGGCCGCCGGAAGAAACGCGAGCGACCCGTCGGGCACCTTCCCCGCCGCCACGAGCCGCCGGAAGAACTCGGTGAGTCCAGCCAAATGCTGGTACGAAAGGCCGTAGTCGAGCCCCGACAAGAACTCGGCGCACACCGGCTTGAGGATGCCGGTCGCCAACGCCGCTTGGGCGGCGAGCGTGTCGAGGTGCTGAAGCCCCCAGTCGCGCGACGCGATCAGGCCGGCATGGATCGCCAGAGCGCGATCCGACGGGCGCCGTACGCTGCGCGACCCACAGGGCGAACACGAACGGCAACCCGGTCCACGCCTTCCATTCGGCGCCGAGGTCGTACGCGAACCGGTATTGGCTGAGCGCGTGGTCGCCCGTGACCGATTCGGGCGCACGCAGGCGAGACCAGAGATGCAGCGCGGCGTCGCCGATGACGAGGCGGGCGTCGTGCTCCTCGTCGCCGAAGCGGGCGACGTCCACGAGCTCCGCGTCGCTCGGCACGAACGCGGGTCTTCGCGTCCCAGACGTTGGTGAACAGCAGCTCGAGGAGCGCGACGCTGGTCATCGAGCTGCGGCTCACGAGCACGCGGCGGCCGTGCAGCTCGGACGCCGGCCGCTTGGAGAACAGCACGACGCTGCGCACCGGGCCGTCGCTGCAGATCGAGAGGTCGGGGAGCAGCAGATAGCGCTTCGCGTCGCGCGCGTACTCGACGGCCGAGATCACGCTCACGTCGAGCGTCCCGGCCGCCATCTGGCGATTCAGCTCGGTCGGAACGCCGTCGACCAGCTCGCCGTTCAGCGACACAACGCCCCGATCGATGGCGCCGTAGACCGGATAGCAGTTGATGTACGGGATCCGGCCGACTCGCATGGTCGTCATGCGGCCGCCGGCGCGGCGGACGGCCCGTCGTCGAACGTGCGGATGACGTTGTAGAACGAATCGCGCTCGGCGGGCACCTTTTTGGCGCCGCGAATGAGCCGCAGCAGCTGGTCGAGCGTCATCGCCTGCGCGGTGTGCGCGCCGGCCTCGTGGTAGATCTTCTCGCGAACGACGGTGCCCTCGAGATCGTTCACGCCGAAGTGCAGCGACGCCTGCGACACGAACGGCGTCACCATGATCCAGTGCGACTTGATGTGGTCGATGTTGTCGAGGAACAGCCGCGCGACGGCGAGGTTCTTGAGGTCGTCGAAGCCGCTCGTCGCGAGCCCAGTGCGGTGCAGCGTCTCACCCAGCTCGTTGTTGTCCGGATGATAGGCGAGCGGGATGTAGGCGAGGAAGCCGCCCGTCTCGTCTTGCAGGTCGCGCAGCATGTCGAGGTGCGCCATGCGGTCGGCGTACGTCTCGACGTGCCCGTAGAGCATCGTGCAGTTGCTGCGGATGCCGAGCGCGTGAGCCACGCGGTGCACGTCGATGTACTCCTCGCCCGAGAGCTTCTTGTCGGCGATCGTCGCCCGCACGCCGGGGCTGAACACCTCCGCCCCGCCGCCCGGCATCGTGTCGAGGCCCGCCTCGCGCAGCGCGATCAGCGTGTCGCGGATCGAGAGCTTGCTGATGCGCGCGATGTGCGCGATCTCGACCGCCGTCAGCGCCTTGATGTGCACGTGCGGAAAGCGCGCCTTGAGGCCGCGGAACATCTCGACGTAGTAGTCGAGCCCCGCGTGCATGTCCAACCCGCCGACGATGTGGAACTCGCGCGTCAGCGTGCTGTTCGCGCTCGCCGCTTCCGCGTACACCTGATCGAGCGTGTAGCGATACGCGCCCTCCTCTTTCGGCAGGCGCGCGTACGAGCAGAAGACGCAGGTCTTCCGCAGGATGCAGATGTTCGTCGGGTTGATGTGCTGGTTGGCGGCGAAGGTGACGCGGTCGCCGTGCTTGGCCCGGTTCACCGCGTCGGCCATGTGGCCGATTCCCAGCAGGTCGCTGCTCTCGAACAGCGCGACGCCGTCCGCCGTGGTGAGGCGCTCGCCGCGTTCGACCTTCGCCGCGACGGGACGAAGCGCCGGATCGCTGATCAGCCCCGCGTCGAGTGAGACCGCCGGCGACGGCACGGTCGCTACTCCTCGAAGCGCTTGATGGCGAGGGTCACGTTGTGCCCCCCGAAGCCGAAGCTGTTGCTCAACACGGCGCGCACGGGCCGGTTGGCGGCGACGTTCGGTGTGTAGTTCAAGTCGAGTTCCGGATCCGGCGTCTGATAGTTGATCGTCGGCGGGATCACACAGTCGCGCGTGGCCAGCGCGCCGATGATGAACTCCACCGCGCCGGCGGCGCCGAGCATGTGGCCGGTCATCGACTTGGTGGAGCTGACGTTCACCTTGGACGCGGCGTCGCCGAAAACGGCCTTGATCGCCTTCGTCTCGTTGAGATCGTTGGCGGGCGTCGACGTTCCGTGCGCGTTGATGTACTCGATGTCGCCCGGGCCGAGCTTCGCGTCGTTCATCGCGCGCCGCATGGCGCGCTGTGCGCCTTCGCCATCGGGCGCCGGCGCGGTGAGGTGATACGCGTCGCCCGTGGCGCCGTAGCCCACGATCTCGGCGTAGATCGGCACACCGCGGTTGAGCGCTCCCTCGAGGCTCTCGAGGATGACGATGCCGCCGCCTTCGCCCATGACGAAGCCGTCGCGCGTCGCGTCGAACGGGCGCGACGCCGTCTCCGGCGAGTCGTTGCGCTCCGACAGCGCCTTCATGTTCGCGAAGCCGCCGATCGCCATCGGCGTGACGGTCATTTCCGACCCGCCGGTGATGACGACGTCGGCGTCGCCGTACTGGATGGTCCTGAATGCGTCGCCGATCGCGTGCGCGCTCGTGGCGCAGGCAGAGATCGTGGCGTAGTTCGGACCCTTGGCGTTGAACCGCATCGAGACGAGACCGGCGGCGATGTCCGAGATGAACATCGGGATGAAGAACGCGCTGATCTTGCTCTGGCCCGCGCTCGCGGTAGACGTCGTGCTGCTCCTCGAACGTCTTGAGGCCGCCGATGCCGCTGCCGATGATGACGCCGACGCGATCCGGATCGTACGGCGAGCCGTTGTCGAGTCCCGCATCGGCCATCGCCTGGACCGACGCGGCGATCGCGTACTGGGCGAACAAGTCGGCTCGCTTGGCCTCTTTGCGCTCCATGTAGATGAGCGGGTCGAAGCCCTTTACCTCGCACGCGAACCGAACCGGAAAGGTGGACGCGTCGAACTTCGTGATCGGGCCGCCGCCGGAAACCCCCTCGGTGATTGCGCGCCAAGTCGCCGCCACGTCGTTGCCGACTGGCGTGATCGCCCCCATCCCGGTGACGACGACCCGGCGTTTGCTCACGCGGTGGTCCCGACCTTCTGGTTCAGATAGCCGATCGCGTCGCCCACGGTGCGGAGCTTCTCGGCGTCTTCGTCGGGGATGTCGATGTTGAATTCCTTCTCGAACTCCATGACCAGCTCGACGATGTCGAGGCTGTCGGCGCCGAGGTCCTCGATGAAGCTCGCCTGGTCGGTGAGCTTTTCACGCTCGACGCCCAGTTCTTTCTCGATTATGTCACGAACCTTCTGAGCGTTGTCGGGCATTTGAATCGGTCCTCGATCGGATAGGAGAAAATGGGAGCGGGGGTGTGCGAATAATCTACTCGGCCAGGGCGGTCGCCGTCAGCTAACGTGAATCGGCGCTGGAAGATGCGACCCCGCCTGTCTGTGTGACTTCAGGGGCTCGTTTCAGGGGCGCTCACATGACCATTCCGCCGTCGACGATGAACACCTGGCCGGTGATGTAGGACGCGAGATCGGACGCGAGAAACGTGACAAGGCTCGCGACGTCGGCCGGCGTTCCCAACCGCTCGAGCGGGATCTGGGTGAAGAGCGTTTTCTTCGCCTCGTCGGTCATCGCGGCCGTCATGTCCGTCTCGATGAAACCCGGGGCGACCACGTTGGCGAGGATGTTTCGCGACGCGAGCTCCTTCGCGACGGACTTCGTGAGTCCGATGAGCCCCGCCTTGCTCGCCGCGTAGTTCGACTGGCCCTTGTTGCCGACGACCCCGACGACGCTGGCGATGTTGATGATCCGTCCCCATCGCCGCTTCATCATCCCGCGCGTCGCCGAGCGCATGGCGACGAACGCGCCGCGCAGGTTCGCGTTCAAGACGGCGTCCCAGTCGTCGTCCTTGAGACGCATGAGCAGATTGTCGCGGTTGAGCCCGGCGTTGTTCACGAGAATGTCGAGCGCGCCGAAGTCCTTCTCGACGCTCTCGATGAGCGACGTCATCGCGGCCACGTCGCCCACGTCGCAGCCGTAGCCTCGCGCTTCGCTGGAGATGGACGCGGCGGTCTGCCGCGCGCGGTCCGCGTCGCGGCCGACGACGGCGACACGCGCGCCGGCGCCAGCGAGCGATTCGGCGATCGCGCGGCCGATGCCTCGCGTGCTCCCCGTGACGAGCGCCACACGTCCGCTGAGGTCGACCTTCACGAGACGGCGAGCTCGGTGAGCTGCGCGACTTCGGCGGCCGTGCCGCACGTCGCGGTCTTGAGCGAGCCGTCGATCTTCTTCACGAGACCCACGAGCACCGACCCGGGACCCATCTCGACATAGAGCGCGTTCGGGTGCCGGCGCGCGATCGCCAGGATTTCGTCGCTCCAGCGCACCGGGCTGGAGAGCTGGCGCAGCAGCAGCGCCTTGGCGGTCGCAACAGTCGTCACCGGCTCCGTCGTCACGTTCGAGTAGACCGGGAAGTCAGGATCGCCAAACGACGCGGCGTCAAGCGCTTCGGCGAGTCCATCGGAAGCGCTTTCCATGAGCGGCGAATGGAACGCGCCGCTCACGTTCAAGCGTATCGCGCGCTTCGCGCCGGCTTCCTTGAACAGCGCCATCGCGCGCTCGACGCCGGCGACCTCTCCGCTCACGACGAGCTGGCCGGGGCAGTTGTAGTTCGCCGGCACCACGAGACCCGCGTCGCTCGACGCCTGCGCGCAGATCTCCTCGACGGGACGGCCGATGTCGCCCAGGATCGCCGCCATCGTCCCGGGCTGCCTCACGCCGCTCTCGTACATCAACTCGCCTCGGCGGCGCACGACACGAACCGCGTCTTCGACGTCGAACGATCCCGCCGCGTGATACGCCGTCAACTCCCCGAGCGAATGACCGGCCGCCGCGACGACGCGCGATCCGATGGCGTCCTTCACGATCGCCCACACGGCGGCCCCGTGCGCGAGCAGCGCGGGCTGGGCGTTGTGGGTGAGCGTCAGCTCCTCGGCCGGTCCTTCGAAGCAGAGCTTGCTGAGCGGCGCGCCGAGCGCCGCGTCGGCGCGCTGGAACACGTCGCGCGCCTCGGCGAACGAGTCGACGAGGTCCTTCGCCATGCCCGGCTTCTGCGAGCCCTGGCCCGGGAAAAGGAGGACGACGTCCATCGTCAGAGGCGGACCACGATCGAACCCCAGGTGAAGCCGGCGCCGAAAGCCACGAGCAGCACCGTCGAACCCTCGCCGATGATTCCCTTCTCGATCGCTTCGTCGAGCGCGATCGGCACCGACGCCGCCGACGTGTTGCCGAATCGGTCCACGTTCACGTAGACCTTTTCCATCGAGATGTTCGCGTGCTTGGCCGTCGCCTCGATGATCCGGATGTTGGCCTGGTGCGGGATCATCAGGTCGATGTCGGCGCCGGTGAGCTTGGCGGCATCGAGCGCGCGCGTCGACGCTTCCGACATCGACCGCACGGCGTTCTTGAAGACCTCGCGGCCGTTCATGGTGATGAACTGCGAGTGTTCGGCGAGGACGTCGGCCGAGAACGGGCGGGCAGCGCCTCCGCCGCGCCGGCAGAGCAAGTCGCCCAGCGTTCCGTCGCTGCGGACGAACGTCGAAAGGATTCCCTTGCCGTGCTTCGAGCGCTTGAGCACCGCGGCGCCGGCGCCGTCGCCGAACAGCACGCACGTGGAGCGGTCGGTCCAATCGGTGATCGCGCTCAGCTTCTCGACGCCGACGACGAGCGCCGTGTCGGCGTTGCCGGACGCGATCATGCTTTCGGCGACCGTCGTGCTGTAGATGAATCCCGAGCACGCGGCGCCCACGTCGAAGGCGGCGGCGCGGCTCGCGCCGAGCGCCGCCTGGAGATCGACCGCGGCCGACGGCAGCAGCCGATCCGGCGACGCCGTGCCGAGCACGATGATGTCGATCTCGCCGGGCTGCACGCCGGCCTTCTCCATCGCCGAGCGCGACGCCATCGCCGCGAGATCGGTCGCGCTCTCGGTCTTGGCGATGTGACGTTCCTTGATGCCCGTGCGCTCGACGATCCACTCGTCGGTCGTCTCGATGCCGATCTTCGCGAAATCGAAGTTCGTCATCACGGTCGCGGGGATGCCGCGTCCGGTGCCGGCGAAATACGCGATTGGTCGCTTCATGCGAGGTGCCGGCCGATGTGTTCGTTCATGCGCGTCTCGACCGCCTGCACGGCGACCTTGATGGCGTTCTTGATGGCGCGGGGCGACGACTTTCCATGCGAGATGATGCTGACGCCGTTGACGCCGAGGAGCGGCGCGCCGCCGTGCTCGGAGTAGTCGAGCTGTTTGAGCGCGCCGATCATCGTCTTCTCGTCGACGCCGGCCTTCACGAGCATGCGCGTGATGAGCGGCGCGACCGCCTCGTAGAACTTGAGCACGACGTTTCCGACGAAGCCGTCGCAGACGACGACGTCTATAGGACCGCGGTCGCAAGCTCCCGCGGGCAAGTCGCGTCCCTCGACGTTGCCGAGGAAGTTGAGGCCGGCCGACTGCAGCAGCTGGTGCGCTTCCTTCGAGACCGCGTTCCCCTTCTCCGGCTCCTCGCCGATGCTGAGGAGGCCGACCGCCGGATTCTGTCGCCCGAGCAGATCCTCGGCGTAGACGACGCCGAGCCGCGCGAACTGAACCAGCTCGTCCGCCGAGCAGTCGACGTTGGCGCCGGAGTCGAGCACGACGACCGGTTTCCGGCCGGTGGGAAAGAGCGTCGCGATCGCCGGCCGCTTGACTCCCGCGTGGAGGCGCAGCACGACCATCGACGCCGCCATTTGCGCGCCGGTGTTGCCCGCCGACACGAAAGCGTCGGATTTTCCCTCGGCCTGCAGCCTGAGCCCCACGAGCATCGAGCTGTTCGGCTTGCCGCGGATCGCCGCGGCAGGCTTGTCCGTCATCTCGATGACGTCGGGCGCGTCGACGATCTCCGCGCGACTACGTTGCTCGCGCAGCGATTCGTACTGCGGCTCGAGCAGGAGCGCGTCGAGCTGTTCGCCGACGACGCTCGAGCGGCCGACGAGCTGCAGGGTGTGGCGTGGATCGATCTCGCCGAGGGCGAGCAGCGCACCGGCGACGGTCGCTTGGGGAGCGAAGTCGCCCCCCATCGCGTCCAACGCGATCCGCGCCAAGGCTACGCTTCCCTGGCTGCGACCCGCTGTTTACCGGCGTAGTAGCCGCACTCGCCGCACACGCGGTGCGGCCGCTTGGGCGAACCGCACTTCGGACACTCCTGCAGAATGACGGCGGGCGCCGTCTTGTGCGTGTTGCGGGCGCGCTTCTTTCGCTTCGAGGTACGTCTCTTGGGGACGGCCATGGTCGTGAGAGAGTTGCTGGTGGTTTGGAGTCCGGCGGGCGCGGTATGCGGGGAGAGAACTATCGCGACGAGACGTTGAGTTTCTTCAGCGCGTCCCATCGTGGGTCGGCCGTCTGCGTCGCGCATTCGTGCGGCCCGGCGTTGAGATCGGCCCCGCAACGCGGGCAGAGCCCTTTGCAATCGGGGCGACAGAGCGCGAAGGCCGGCGCCGCGAGCAGCCACTGCTCGCGGAGCGCGGGGCGAAGGTCGAGGTTCACCGCCGTGCGCTCGTACACGTACACGTCCGGTTCGTCGGCGTCTTCGCTTCCCTGCTTCGGCGAAGATGATGTGCGCCTCGTCGTCCACGTGGGCCTCGGCGTCAGCCAAGCAGCGGCTGCACTCGAGGACGACGTCGCCGCGCAGGCGGCCATGCCAGTAGAAACGGCTTTGGCCGGCCGACGAGATTCGGCCGGAGACCCGCACGCCGTCGACGGGCTTTCGATCGCTTTCTTCCCACACCGGATCGTCGGCCGACAGCACGTCGTCGACGACCGCGGCGTGTGCTTCGAGGGATCGAATGTCGAATGACAGCATCCCTCAAAAGTAGCCCGTCACGTTGCTCGCTACAAGTTGCTGGAGCGACAGAGCTTAGATCGACGTTAGACGGCGCCGAGGACGTCGGATTCGGCGAAGAAAAAGCGCGACTCGCGCTCGGCGTTTTCGTCGGAGTCGGAGGCGTGAATGGCGTTGCGCTCCTTGGACTCCGCGTAGAGCTTGCGAACCGTGCCCGGCTCGGCCTGCGCGGGATCGGTCGCGCCGATGGCGGTGCGCAGCGCGGCGACGGCGTTCTCCTTCTCGAGGACCATGGGCATGCACGGGCCCGAGGTCATGAACGAGACGAGCGGCTTGAAGAACGGACGTTCGCGGTGCACGGCGTAAAATTCGCCGGCCAGGGATTCATTCATGTGCATGACCCGACTCGCGCGGATCTTGAAGCCCTGCTGCTCGAGGTGCGCGATGATCTTCCCCGCTTTGGCGGAGCCGAGGGCGTCGGGTTTGATGATGGTCAGGGTATAGTTGCCGGCCATGTGGTGTGCCTGTGAATTCGAGCGGGGCCTCGCGCGACCGGATGTCGCGCGACGGCGCCGCACAAATGTAGCGGCCCTCGCCGTAGCGCTCACCTGCGCCGGCGGCTGCTTACCGTCCGTGACGCATTCGCCGCGCGTCGAACCGGGCCTCGCGATGCAGGTATCAGCTGGATTTGGGACCCCCAAACAGGCGAAGATTTCAATCTGGCCGCCGTTCTTCTTTTCTCCGACCAGCATGACGGTCGGGTACGGCTGGCGCGACGATTCGACGGATTTTGCCGCGCGTCTGAGCGGCGGCGTTAGCATGCTGCTTCAACTGGATGCCGACGCGTACGTCCAGCTTCCCCGGCGCACTTTGCTCGGACTGGACGGCGGCGTCGGGGTGGCGGCGCTCGTGCCGTCGCTGGCGTCCACCGCCCCGATGCCGTACGCGGAACTCGGCAGGCTCAGGTCCGGCAACGGGCCGTACGTGGTCGCCGGATACGTGCACCAGCCCCGCGGCACGGCCCTCGACGGGCCCGAGGTTCTTCACGCCGAGGGATGGGAAGCGACGCTCGGGTATCAGTTGTCCGACGACAGGAAACGATGGCGACCGTTTGTCACGGCTGTCGTCGGACATCGAGTCTCCACGGACTGCGTCGGCCAGGTTGCCCCGTGCTCGACGCTCGTGCGACCGTGGGCGCTTGAGTTCGGTTTCAGCCTCGAGGAATTTCGCCGTCGGTAGATCTTCTCATGACCGGAACCAGAAGTCGAACATATGGCTCGCCCGAACGGGCGAGCCATATGTTTTCACGCCGTTTGCCAATCAGAGTTTCTTCTTTAGTAGCTCCACAAAGTCCATCGGCCGCTTGGCGACGCCCATCCCCGCCGCCTCGAACGCGGCGATCTTTCTCCGCCGCGGTTCCCGCCGAGCCGGAGATGATCGCGCCGGCGTGACCCATGCGCCGTCCCGGCGGCGCCGTCTGGCCGGCGATGAAGCCGACGACCGGCTTCTTCATGTTCTGCTTCACGAACGTCGCCGCGTCCTGCTCGTCGGTGCCGCCGATCTCGCCCATCATCGCCACGGCCTTCGTCGCGGGATCAGCCTCGAACGCCGCGAGGCAGTCGATGAAGTTCGTTCCGTTGATCGGATCGCCGCCGATGCCGACGCACGTCGATTGGCCGAGCCCGGCGCGAGTCAGTTGATACACGACCTCGTACGTGAGCGTCCCGGAGCGGCTCACGACGCCGACGCCGCCCGGCGTGCAGATGCGCCCTGGGATGATCCCGACCTTCGACTGCCCGGGCGTGATGAGGCCCGGGCAGTTGGGGCCGATGAGCCGCGCGCCCTTCTCCTTCACGAACGGGTAGACGCGCGTCATGTCGAGCACCGGAACGCCTTCGGTGATCGCGACGATCAACTTGACGCCCGCGTCGGCCGCCTCGAGAATCGCGTCGGCGGCGAACATCGGCGGCACGTAGATCACCGACGTGTTGGCGCCGGTCGCCGCGACGGCGTCGGCGACCGTGTTGAAGATCGGCGTCTTGTCCTCGAACTTCTGCCCGCCCTTGCCCGGCGTGACGCCGGCGACGATGCGCGTGCCGTACTCGAGCATCTGCTTGGCGTGGAACGAGCCGTCGCGGCCCGTGATGCCCTGCACGACGACGGTCGTGTTCTTGTCGATGAAGATGCTCACGCGGCCTTCCCCCCTTTGGCCAGCGCGACGGCCTTCTTGACCGCTTCGTCCATGTCCGACGACGCGGAGAAGCCGTTCTCCTGCAGGATCTTCATCGCGATCTCTTCGTTCGTGCCGGTGAGGCGGATGACGATCGGCACCTTGAGCGGATTCTGCTTCGTCGCCGTCACGATGCCGTTGGCCACGTCGTCAGTCCGAGTGATGCCGCCGAAAATATTGAACAGAATCGCCTTCACGTTCGGATCTTCGGTGATGATCTTGAGCGCGTTCACGACCTTCTCGGGGTTCGACGAGCCGCCGATGTCGAGGAAGTTCGCGGGGTCGCCGCCGTAGTACTTCACGAGGTCCATCGTCGCCATCGCGAGACCGGCGCCGTTCACCACGCAGCCGACGTCTCCGTCGAGCTTGATGAACGTGAGGTTCGCGTTGCGCGCCTGCACCTCGCTCGGGGCTTCGGCGCTCTCGTCGCGCAGCGCGGCGATCTCCGGGTGCCGATCGAGCTCGTTGTCGTCGATCACCATCTTCGCGTCGAGCGCGACGACGTCTCCCTTCGGCGTCGTGACGAGCGGATTGATCTCGGCGAGCGAGCATCCGTTCTTCATGAACGCCGCGTAGAGCTGCATGAGGATCTTCCCCGCGGCGCGCACCTGCTTGACGTCGTCGTAGAGGAAGAAGCCGAGCCGGCTCGCCTGATACGGCTGCAAGCCGTATCGCGTATCGACCGGCAGCTTGAGGATCTTGTCGGGCGTCTTGGCCGCGACTTCCTCGATGTCGATGCCGCCCGCCGGGCTCACCATGAACACCGGCTTCTTCGTCGCGCGGTCGAGAATGATGCCCGCGTACGCTTCCGTCGCGATGTCCGCGGCGGGGGTCACGAGCACCTGCTCGACCGTGAGCCCCTTGATCTGCATGCCGAGGATCTTGCCCGCGATCTCGCGCGTTTCCTCGGGGGACTTGGCGAGCTTCACGCCTCCCGCTTTGCCGCGGCCGCCGGCGTGCACCTGCGCCTTCACCACCACCGTGCCGCCGAATTTGCGCGCGATCGCCTCGGCCTCGGCGGCGGTCTTCGCGACCTCGCCGGGCGGGATCGGAACGCCCTCCTTTCGCAGCAGCTCTTTCGCCTGATACTCGTGAATGTTCACGCGTTCTCCGTATGCGTCGTGTCGTTCATGCCGTGATCGTGGTTCCTGCTTCGCCGTGCACCGCGGCCCGCCCGCGCGCGAGCGACGTGATGATCGCGCGCGGCGGTTCGGCGCCAAAGCGCGCGGCGTCCGTGCGGCGAACGAAATCAATCGCCGCCCGTATCTTCGGCGCCATACTTCCCTCGCCGAAAGCCTTTTGCCGGTCCATGTCCGTCGCCTCGTCGGCGGTGAGCTTCGCCAAGGGACGCTGCCGGGGCGTCCCCCACTCGGCGTAGACCGCTTCGACGTCGGTGAGAATCAGGAGCAGCCCCGCGCCCAGGTCGCGCGCCAGCACCGCCGCCACGAGGTCCTTGTCGACGACCGCGTCGATCCCCTCCCAGCCGAGCGTCGGATGGCGGTACACAGGAGCGCCGCCGCCGCCGCACGCGATCACCGGCGTCCCCGAGTCCATCAACGTGCGGATCACATCCAATTCGCGAATGCCGAGCGGAATCGGGCTGCCGACGACGCGGCGCCGGTTGCCGTGACCGTCCGCTTTGATCACGAAGCCCTCGTGCTCGAGCTCCATCGCCCGCTCGGCGGAGAGCGCGTGGCCGATGAACTTCGTCGGCTCCATGAGCGCGGGATCGTTCGGGTCCACCTGCACCTGCGTGATCACGGTGGCGACGCTTCGCGCGATGCGCGGCCCGCCCGGTTCGCGCATCAGCGCGTTCTCGAGCGATTGCTGGATCATGTAGCCGATCCAGCCCGCCGTCGCCGCGACGAGAACTCCGAGGGGCAGCGGACTCGCTTCCTCCCGCGCCGCCTCGTTGCGCACCAGCTCGTCGCCGACCTGCGGACCGTTGCCGTGAACGACGCACACGTTCCATCCGTCGTGGATCAGCTCCACGATCGGCGCGAGGCTTTCGCGCGTATGGCGAAACTGGTTGTAGATGGTCGCCGGCTCCCCGGCGGGCGCGAGCGCGTTCCCGCCGAGCGCCACGACGGCGATGCGCCGTCCACCTCGCCCAACCCGTTGGCGCGACGTCGGTCACTTCCGCTTCTCCGGCGCGAGCAATCGCCCGAGCGCGTCGAACGCGTGGCCGAACGCGACCCAGTCGCCGCGGCGCAGCGCGTCGCGCATCGCGGCGTAGAGCGCGCTCGCGCTGTTCTTCACCTCGGGCGACGCCGTGGCGGGCAATGCCGGCACCGGCGGCACGAGCCCGAACGGCGGCGCCACCGAGCGCGCGCGTGTCGTCGGAGAGAAGCGCGACTCGACCGATCGATGGCGCGTTCTGAGAACGCCAGCGATACGACGGCTGGAGGAACGCGATGCCCGACCGAGTCGGGACCACGCGCACGCGGCCCGTTGCGAGCGATCCCCGTTCGCGTCGTGCGACGCCGCCGCCCGCGCTGTCGACCGAACGAAGCCGGTCGAGCACGGCGCCCCAGCGCGGGCCCGGCGCCGCCAGCGGATACCACAGCATCGAGTCGGACGCGCCGCCGACTCCGATGATCAATCCGCGCAGACGATCGCTGTCGTCCACCAGCGGAAGCGCCACGGCCGTCGAGCCGCCGCCGCGCAACGCGATCGGCACCTCGTCTCCGGCGAGCGCGCTGTCGGCGCCGTTCAAGAGCGGGAACGCGTCGTCCGATGCCCGGGCCCGGGCCGTACCAGCCGAACGACGTCGCTCGCGCATAGAGGCCGTCGAGCGGCGGGCCGACGAGCGCGCGCAAGCCCGGGTGAGAGCGACTGCCACGTCGTGAACATCGACGGCAGCAGATGCACCCAGGTGGACGCGATCGGATCGAGCAACGAGTCGCGCACGAGGATGACTTCGCCCGTCGACGACTGCACCACCGCCGTCGCGGCGTGGCGGAAATAGCTGAATTCGTCCGTGCCGATCTGCACCCGCCGGCTGAGCGGATAGTCCGACGACGCGGAGTAGAGATCGACGGTCCAGTAGAGCGTGTCGCCCGAGAGCAGCGGCGCGACGCGGCGCCCCTGGAAGAAGAACGGCGCGTATCGATGCAGCCGGTCGCGAATGTCCCGGTGCGTGATCAGCGTCGGGTGTGGCTGAACGATGTCCCGAGACAAGATTCGCAGATTCTGCAACGACCACGCGGCGGTGAGACGCGCCAGGAACGTGTCGAGCGCGACGCCGGTCGTGTGCGTCAGGGAATCGGAGACGACCGCCATCGGCGACGCGCCGGGGAACACGATCGGCAGGTCGAGCGGGCTGTCGTCGGTCGCCGACGCGGCCGAACCGGCGACGCGCATCGGCGCGCCCCGCTCGTCCGCGTCGGCGGCGAGAACGCGCGCCGCCGTCCACGGTGCGCGCGGCGACGCGCCGGTCGGCGGCGCGCTGACGACGTTGGCGACGATTCCCTGCGGCGACGTTCGCCACCCGATCGCCGAGCTCGCGTCGTCGGGGCGATTGAGATCGATGGCGCGGTTGAGCGACGGCCCATCCCACACCGGAATCCACGGCAGCGCCGCGGCGAGCGTCGGATACACGCGCGCCGAGTCGAGCACCGTCGAGTCGATGGCGAAGGCGCGCTTCGTGAACGCGGCGCGAGTCCCCGCGTAGTCGTTGTCGCGGGAACGGCGATATGCGTCGGGGCCGACGTGGTCGACGGCGAACGGCGCCACCTCGTGCACGAGCAAGCCGAGCACGACGATCGTGAGCACGGCGACGCCGGCGAGGCGAAACTGTCCGGCGAAGCCTCCCCAGATTACCACCGCCGCGGCGCCCAGCGTCGCGAGCGCCAGCACGAGGTCTCCCGTCACGCCGACTTTGTCGTCGACGAATCCGAACAGTCCCTCCGGGCCCGTTCCCGACGTGACGAGCGCGTACATGTCGAGACGAAAGCTCCACGCCGCGAGCAGCAACAGGATGCCCGCGAGGACCGTGAGATGCCGGCGCACGTAGCCGGAGATGTGGAGCGTTCCGCGCTGAAACCGAAGGCTTGGCGTCAGTGCGTACAGCAGAATCACGGCGAGGCCGACGACGGCGACACCGATGAACGACCAGTCCCAGAGCGTGTTCTCGAACGGCAGCCAGTAGACGAAGAACCCGAGGTCCGCGCGAAAGTTGGGCTCCGGCTCGCCGAACAGTTGTCCCGAGCGCGCGAGGATCGCCGACGTCCAGCCGTCGCCGGACGGCAGCAGCAGCATACCGATGAGGATCGCCAGGATCGCCGCCGCGGCGATCATGTACTTCCCCGGCACCTCCTCGCCGATCTCCAGATTGCCGACTCGGCGCGGAAACACGAGCGAGACGACGGAGTGCCGAACGGCGTAGAAGTTCGCATATGCGAAAATCGTCGTGACGGCGAAAGCGCCGGCGTCGATCGTGGCGATCGTCCCGGCGCGCAGCCGCCACAGCGCGCCGGCGCCAAGCGCCTCGTACCACTGATAGTCGGCGTAGATCGCCGACAACGCGCGGCCGGCGAGCAACAGGATCGCGATACCGCCCAACGCCACCACGAACCAGCGCCGCATCGTCATGTCAGACGCGTACGCCCTGGGCGCGCAGCCATCCCTCCATCTCGCCGCGGATCGCCGCCAGGCGCTGCTCGCTCGCCGCCTCGTAGCGCGCGACGATGACCGGCTGCGTGTTCGACGCGCGGATCAGGCCCCAGCCGTCGCCGAACAGGACGCGGACTCCGTCGACGTCGATGACGTCGTGCTTGGCGCGAAAGTGCGCGACCGCCCGATCCACGAGGCCGAACTTGAGCTCCTCCGGCACCTCGATCCGAATCTCGGGCGTCGCGACGAGCTCCGGAACGTCGGCCAGCGCCTGCGCGACGGTCTGTCCCGAGTCCGCGAGAATGCGCAGCAGCCGCGCCGCGCCGTAGAGGGCGTCGTCGTGGCCGTAGAACCCTTCGCTGAAGAACATGTGGCCGGACATCTCGCCGGCGATCGGCGCGTGCGTCTCGCGCATCTTGTCCTTGATGAGCGAGTGGCCCGTCTTCCACATGAGCGGCTTGCCGCCCGCGCGCGCGACGGCGTCCGAAAGCGACTGAGAGCACTTCACGTCGAAGATGATCGGCTGTCCAGGCCCCGTCCGCTTCAGCACGTCGCGCGCGTAGAGGATGAGGATCCGGTCGCCCCAGACGATTCCGCCGTTGCCGTCGACGACGCCGATCCGGTCGGCGTCGCCGTCGAACGCGATGCCGATCTCGGCGCCGTCCTCTTTCACGGCGCGGATCAGATCCTCGAGGTTCTCCGGCACCGTCGGATCGGGGTGGTGATTCGGAAAGGTCCCGTCGCTCTCGCAGAAGATGCCCGCGGCTTCCCTTCGCCAGGCCGAGTCGCGCGAACAGCTGCGACGCGACGAGCGAACCGGCCCCGTTGCCGCAATCGTACACCGCGCGGATCGGACGCGAGAGCTTGCCGATTCGCTGCGCCACGTCGTCGACGTATCGGTCGATGACCTGCTCTTCGCGCACGGTCCCGCGCTCGCGGCGCCGCGGGCGCGGGCTGTTGCGTGAGCTGGTACAGACGCTGGATCTCGTCGCCGTGCAGCGAGCCGGTGCCCACGGACAGCTTGAAGCCGTTGTACTCGGGCGGATTGTGCGACCCGGTGATCTGGATTCCGCCGACGACAGGCAGCTTGTTGAGCGCCCAGTAGTTGAGCGGAGTCGGCACGACGCCGATGTCCACGACGTCGACGCCGGCCCCGGTGAGCCCGTCGACCAGCGCGTCGCGCAGACGCGCGCCGCTCGGCCGGTTGTCGCACCCGACGGCGACCGCGCCGCGCACCTGATGCTCGGCGAGATACGCCGCGTACGCGCCGCCGAGCGCGTGGGCCGCGTCGGTCGTCAGGTCGCGGTCGACGACGCCGCGGATGTCGTACTGGCGAAAGATCCCGGGGGCGATGGCCATGGTCCTAGGAAAATAGACCCCCCCGGTGAGCCAGGATTCGCAGACGGGCCACGACGGGCCGCGACGCGTTGAAAGTTGCTCGTTCGTTCGTGGCCGGGTGTCTCAGCGACCCGCCGCCACATTCTGGCCGGGCGGCGCGGTCGCCGACGTCTGCGGCACCATCTCCACTCTCGGGCCGGCGAGCCGCGCGATGGCGATCGCCCGCTCGGGGAAGAAACCGAAGAGGAGGATCAACCCGACGCTGATGGCCGAGCACCATCCGCGTGATCCCGCCGGACGCTTCCGGCGCCGGAGCGTTGTCCGGACGGGAGCGCATGAACATCAGCATCACGACGTACATGTAGTAGCCCGCCGACACGACGGTCGTGAGCACGAGCACGACGGCGAGCGTCGTCTGCTTCACGGGCGCCTGGAGGGCCGCCTGGAGCACGTACCACTTGGCGAAGAAGCCGGCGCCGCCGAAGATCGGGAAACCCATGAGCGCGAGCATCAGCACCGCCATGCACACCGAGAGTCCCGGCCGCACGCTGTAGAGTCCCGACAGGTCGTCGAGCATCACGGTGTCCTTCCCGTCGCGCGTGAGCGTCACGACGACCGCGAACGCGCCGAAGGTCGCCAGCGTGTAGATGAACAGATAGAACAGCAGCGCCGAGGATCCCTGCTGGGTCCCGGCGGCGAGCGCGACGAGCAGATATCCCGCGTGCCCGATGCTCGAGTACGCGAGCATGCGCTTGAGATTCTTCTGTACGATGCCGATCGCGTTGCCGATGACCATCGTGGCGATCGCCAGCCCGCTGACCGCGGGCAGCCAGGTGTGGAAGCTCGTCGGAAAGGCCTCGAGCCACACGCGCACGAAAGCGACGAACGCCGCCGCCTTCACCGTCGCCGCCATGTAGGCCGTGATCGGCGACGGCGCGCCGTCGTAGACGTCCGGCGCCCACATGTGGAACGGCACCGTCGCGACCTTGAACCCGAAACCGACCAACATCAGCGCGATTCCCGCCACGAGCAGCGGACTGTGGACGAGATCGTACTGCACCGTCCGCTCGGCGATCAGCACGAGGCTCGTCGTGCCGGTCGCGCCGTAGACGAGCGCGATTCCATAGAGCAGGAACGCCGTCGAGAACGCGCCCAGCAAGAAGTACTTGAGCGCCCCTTCGGCCGACCGCTCGCTGCGGCGGTTGATGCCGGCGAGCGCGTAGACGGAGATCGACATCAGCTCGATGCCGAGGAACACGATCATCAGGTCGCGCGCGGCGACGAGGAGCATCATTCCCGACGACGCCAGCAGGACGAGCACGTGCGTCTCGGCGGCTTTGATGCCGGAGCGCATGTTGTCGTCCATGCTCAACCCGATGGTGAACAGCGTGCCGAGCAGGATCACGATGTCGGCGAACCAGCGGAAGTTGTCGAGCGCGATCACGCCGGTGCCGGGCGCGGCGACGAATCGCGCCGCCCACCAGAGCGTGAACAGCATGGTGAAGCCGACGAGCATGATGCTCGCCATGCCGATGGTGCGCTGGTGCTCGTCGCTGTCGCGTCGCCACGCCGACCAGACGAGCAGCGCCATCGCCCCGCCCATGAGCACGAGCTCCGGGCACGAGCGCGAGCGTCAGCTGCGTCGGGATCGAGACGTCGAGCACGCGCGGCGTCATCGCGCGCCTCCACCGACGACCACCTCGGGAAGCTGCGCGGCGCGGCCCCGGTCGACCTGCGTGACGAACCGGGCCGCCGCGCTCTGCATCCGGTTGAGCACCGGCGCCGGGTACACGCCGAGCCAGATGATCGCCGCGATGATCGGGATCATGATCGCGAGCTCACGCCGGTTGAGATCCGGAATGTGCTCGTTCTCCGGCTTGTCGAGCGGATTGAAGAGAATGCGCTGAATCGCCCACAGGAGATAGGCGGCCGAGATGATCACCGCGGTCGTCGCGACGACCGCGAAGATCGGTTGCGTTCGGAACGCGCCGATCAGGACGAGGAACTCGCCGACGAACCCGTTGGTGCCGGGGACGCCGATGCTGCTGAACGTGACGATGGTCAGCATCGCGGCGAACATCGGCACGACGCGGGCGATGCCGCCGTACGCCTCGATCAACCGCGTGTGGCGCCGCTCGTAGATCATGCCGACGAGAAGGAACAGCGCGCCGGTCGAGATGCCGTGGTTGATCATCACCATCAACGCGCCCTGGACGCTCTGCACCGTGAGCGCGAAGATGCCGAGCATCACGAAGCCCAGGTGGCTCACCGACGAGTAGGCGACGAGCTTCTTGAAATCCGGTTGGACGAGCGACACGAGCGCGCCGTACACGATGCCGATCACGGCGAGCGAGAGGATGATCGTGCGAATCGTCGGATTCATCGCCGCCGTCGGGAACAACGGCACGGCGAGCCGCAGGAACCCGAAGGTGCCGAGCTTCAGCATGATGCTCGCCAGCACCACCGAGCCGGCCGTCGGCGCTTCGACGTGCGCGTCGGGCAGCCACGTGTGGAACGGGAACATCGGGACCTTCACGGCGAACGCCAGGAAGAATCCGCCGAAGAGCCACTTGGCCGCGGTCGACGTGATCGACGCGTGCTGGAGCACCCAGTCGTAGTTGAAGCTCGCGATCCCGGTCATCGGGTCGCGCGCCGAGAGTCCGAGATACACGATCGCGGCCAGCATGAGCATCGAGCCGACCATCGTGTACAGGAAGAACTTGATGCTGGCGTAGATGCGGCGCTCGCCGCCCCACACGCCGACGATGAAGTACATCGGCACGAGCATCACTTCCCACATCACGTAGAACAGGAAGAGATCGAGCGCCATGAACACGCCGAGCATGCCCGTCGTCAGGATGAGCATGAGCGCGTAGTAGCTGTGCGAGCGCGCGCGAATGCTCGTCCAGCTTCCGCCGACGGCCAGCACCATGATGAACGTCGTGAGGAGGATCATCATCACGGCGATGCCGTCCACGCCGAGCGTGAAGCGGATCCCCCACGACGGAATCCACGACCAGTCGACGACCGACTGCCACGCGGCGACCGACGGATCGAAGCTCCACCAGAGGCCGAGCGACACGACGAACTCGATCGCGAACGTCACGAGCGCCATCATGCGCGGCGCGTGGGCCGCGCCGGTCGCGACCTCGTCTTCGCCGCGGGCGGATCGTCCGACGCCTTGCACCCAGATCGACCGCCGCCCCGATCACCGGGATGGCGAGGAGCGCCGGGAGCACCCACTGCTGATAGCCGATCGCGGTCAGAAAGCCGAGCATGAATTCCGGTGTTGAGAGCGAATCAACGCACCGTCACGGCGCCGAGCACCGCGAGCACTCCGATGACCAGCACCCACGCGTACGTGCCGAGCTGTCCCGACTGGAATTGCGAACCCACCCACCCGACGAAGCGCGCGAGGTACCCTGCTCCGTTCACGCCGAGTCCGTCGATCAAACCGGCGTCGATGCCGCGCCACAGCAGGCCGCGCGACGTGCCGACGATCGGCTTCACGATCGCGTCGTCGTAGATCTCGTCCACATAGTATTTGTTGACGAGCACTTTCTCGAACCCTTCCTCCTGCGGCGACTGGCTCTTCGGGAGAAGCGTCTGGGGCTTGAGGCGCGTGACCGCGATGCCGATGCCCGCGAGCGGCGATGAGCGACCGCGACGCGCGACCAGTCCGAGCTCCAGCCCCGGAGCCACCGGCGCCGCTCCGCCGATGACTCGCTTCGTCGCCTCGCCGACCACCGGCTCGAGCCACTTGTCCAAGCCGCCCACCGCTCCGAGCGGCGCGAACTCTGGCAGGTTCAGCCAACCGCCGACGAGCGTAAGCGCCGCCAGCACGACGAGCGGCCCGGTCATGATCCACGGCGCTTCCTTGAGATGCTGCCGCTCGGCGTCGCCGGTGCGGTTCGGGCCGTGGAAGGTGTACAGCATCATGCGCGTCATGTAGACAGCCGTCATGAGCGCGGCGCTGAGTCCGAGCACCCACGCGATGTAGAGCCACACCGTTCCGGGAATCCCGAACAGGTGCGCCTGCGCGATCGTCGAGCCCTGCGCGCGCGCGAACAGCGCGCCGAGGATCTCGTCCTTGGAGAAGAAGCCGGCGAGCGGCGGAATCCCCGCGATCGCGAGCGTCGCGATCCACATCAGGACGAACGTGATCGGCATGTACCGCCGGAGTCCGCCCATGTTGCGCATGTCCTGCGCGTCGTCGTGGTTCCCGGTGTGGTGATACGCCGCGTGCATGGCGTAGATCACCGAGCCCGGACCCGAGGAACAGCAGCGCCTTGAAGAACGCGTGCGTCGCCAGATGGAACATGCCCGCGACGTACGCGCCCGAGCCGACGCCGACGAACATGTAGCCGAGCTGCGAGACGGTCGAATACGCGAGGACCTTCTTGATGTCCCACTGCTTGAGACCGATCGACGCCGCGAAGACCGCCGTCAGCGCGCCGATCAACACGACGACCAACTCGGCCACCGGCGCGAGCGAGAACAGCATCGAGCTGCGCGCGATGAGATACACGCCGGCGGTCACCATCGTCGCCGCGTGGATGAGCGCCGAGACCGGCGTCGGGCCGGCCATCGCGTCGGGGAGCCAGATGTAGAGCGGGATCTGCGCGCTCTTGCCGGCGCAGCCGAGGAAGAGGAACAGGCAGATCGCCGTCACCACCGGCCCGCCGACGGCCAGCGCCTTCGCGCCCTCGGCGACGCCCCTGAAGTCGAGCGTGCCGATGTTCGCGAACAGCAGGAACATCGCGATCAGAAACCCGAAATCGCCGATGCGGTTGACGATGAACGCCTTCTTGCCCGCGTCGGCGTTCGCCTTCTCGCTGAACCAGAAGCCGATCAGCAAGTACGAACAGAGCCCGACGCCCTCCCACCCGATGAACATGATCGGGTAGTTCGCGCCGAGCACCAGCAACAGCATGAAGAAGACGAACAGGTTCAGATACGCGAAGTAGCGCGGATAGCCCGGGTCTTCGCGCATGTAGCCGACGCTGAACACGTGGATCAGCGCGCCGACGCCGGTGACGATCAGCACCATCAGCATCGACAGCTGGTCGAGCTGGAACGCGGCGTCGATCTGCAGGTCGCCGACCGGCATCCACGAGAAGTAGCGCTGGACGAACGGATGCTCCATCGCGCCGCCGCCGGCCGCGCGCATCGCCATGAAGATCGCGACGGCGAGCATGAACGCGAGCACGAGGACGCCCGGACCGACGAGGCTCGTGATTCCGGCGAACCGGTGGGTCGGGATCTCGTGGTGCGCGTGCTTGCCGGCGTCGTCGTGCCCCTCTCCGTGACCGGCGTGCGATTCCTCCGCGCCGTGCGCGGCCGACGGATCCGTCGGGCCGGGGCTGTACGCGGCGACGATCGACAGCAGGCCGTTGATCGCGAAGCCGAGCAGCGGCAGCAGCGGGACGAGCCAGAGCCAGCGCGCCGCCGTGCCGTCGAGCGGGTGCGGGGAACTGCCTGCGTCGTCGCGACCGCCGCGTGAAGAAGCGAGTGCATCAGCCTTTGAGCAGGTTGATGTTCTTGAGGTCCACCGTCGGACGATGCCGGAAGAGCGCGATGATGATCGCCAGCCCGACGGCCGCCTCGGCGGCGGCGACGGTCATGACGAAGAACACGAACACCTGCTCCGGCGGCGCCGTAGGCCTGGGCGAACGCGACGAACGAAAGATTGACGGCGTTGAGCATCAGCTCGACGCACATGAACACGATGATGGCGTTCCGGCGAATCAGCACGCCGAAGACGCCGATCGCGAACAACACGGCCGAGAAAAAGAGCGCCTCAGCGAGCAAGGTCTTCTCCGCGCTGGCGTCCCAGGACGACGGCGCCGACGATCGCCGCCAGAAGGAGGATGCTGGTGATCTCGAACGCCAACAGGTACTCGTTGAACAGCGGGCCGGCGATCGGCGCCACGGCGCCCGTCGTCGCGACCTGATTCGCCGTGAACCCGATGGGCAACGTGAGCATCGGCGGCGTCTTCGCGCGGGTCACCGCCAAGACGTCGGCGAGGATGGCGATGCCGACCGCTCCGGCCGCGATCTTCCAGCCGATGCCGCGGATGTCCGCCGGCGGAGACTGGCCGAGGTTGAGCAGCATGATCACGAACAGGAACACCACCATGATCGCGCCGGCGTAGACGAGCACCTGCAGCGCGCCGATGAACTGCGCGTCGAGGAGCACGAACAGCGCGGCGAGGCAGAACATCGTGTTCACGAGCCAGAGCGCCGCCGCGACGGGACTCTTGCGCGTCACGAACAAGAGCGCCGACACGACGGCGATGAGGCCGAACAGATAGAAGTGGAACGTGTAGAGCAGCGGCAACGTTCCGTGCGCCATCGGAATCCCTTGAGAGGGCGCGACCATCACTCGCCCTTCGGGTCGGCGGGGTCCCACAGCTCCGACACCGGATGCGTCTGCGACATCAGCCGCTCGAGGTCATAGACGAAACCGTCGCGGCTGTATTCGGAGTTCTCGTAGTGCCGCCCGAGGTGGATCGCCTCCTCCGGACAGACTTCCTGGCAGTAGCCGCAGAAGATGCAGCGGAATTCGTCGATCTCGAACACGAGCGGATAGCGGTTCCCGTTCTCGTCTTCGCCCGGCACGAGCTTGATGCAGTTGGCCGGGCACACGGTGGGACAGAGGCCGCACGCGACGCACTTGGCCTTGCCGTCTTCCGTCGTGAGCATGCGGTGCGTGCCGCGCCAGCGCGGGGAGACCGAATACTTCTCTTCCGGATACTGGATCGTCACCTTCTCGGACATCGGCCGCAGCAGGTGGCGGAGCGTCAGCGCCATGCCTTGCAGCGACGCGCGCACGTAGCTCGTCTGCGCGATCGGCCGCTCGAGAACCTTCACGCCGATCGCCATCAGTCGGCTCCTCCGTTTGCGGTACCGGCGCCGACGGCGGCGCGCGCGTCCGAATAGCGCTCGCGCTCGAACGTCGCGCGGCGCACCTTGTCCAGATTCCGTTTGTCGAGGCGCGAGTACGCGGGGCTGATGAGCCGCCCGCGGTCGATCACGCCGAAGAGGAATCCGAGCAGCACGATGTTGAGCACGAGCATGGCGACGGCGAACTGCCACGACGACGGGTGAAAGCCCGCCGCGTCGAGGCCGAGCGTCGCCGCCGCGACGACGACCACGTACGACAGCGCCATCGGCAGCATGAACTTCCAGCCGAGCGCCATGAGCTGGTCGTAGCGGAAGCGCGGCAGCGTCCAGCGGACCCAGATGAACACGAAGACGAAGAAGAGGATCTTCACCCAGAAGAACGCGAACGTCACGAGCGTCTTGAGTCCGGTGTGCGGCGCGACGTTGTCCCACGTCGTGAACGGAATGTCCCAGCCGCCGAAGAACAGCGTCGACATCAACGCGCTCGCCGTCATCACGTTCGCGTACTCGGCGATGAAGAACATCGAGAACTTCATCGAGCTGTATTCCGAGTGATAACCGGCCACGAGCTCCGATTCCGCTTCCGGCAGATCGAACGGCACGCGGTTCGTCTCGGCGAACGCGGCGACGATGAAGACGAAGAACGCCACCGTCGTGTTGATCACGTTCCAGTGAAGCCCCCGGCCCGCCTGCTGCTGCACGATCTGGCTCAGCGACACGTTGCCGGCGAGGATGATCACCGGGATCGTCGACATGCCCATCGAGATCTCGTACGAGATCATCTGCGCGCTCGAGCGCAGGCCGCCGAGCAGCGAGTACTTGTTGTTCGACGACCAGCCGGCGAGCACGATGCCGTACACGCCCAGCGACGAGATCGCGAGAATGAACAGGAAGCCGACCGGCATCGGCGCGATGGCCGTGTCGATCGTTCCCCACGGCGAGTCCCACGGCGCGCCGTACGGGATCACCGCCCACGTGAGCAGCGCCGGGACGAACGACATCACCGGCGCGAGGATGAAGAGCGGCAAGTATGCCTGACCCGGGTACGTCTCTTCCTTCATGATGTTCTTCACGCCGTCGGCGACCGACTGCAGCAGTCCGAACGGCCCGACGCGATTCGGCCCGCGGCGATCCTGGATGAACGCGCAGATGCGGCGTTCGGCCCAGATGACCAGCATCACGCCGACCATGTAGATCGTGAAGATCGCGATGATCTTCACGACCGTGAAGAAGAACCACGCGAATCCGGCGTCGGGCGGCGGCAGGACGTGCAGCCCATTCGCGGCCGTCGAGGTCTGCGTGACCGCCTGAAGCAGCGCGAGCGCGGTCACGCCCGGGCTCCGGCGGTCTTCTCGCCGCCGATCGTGCGGCCTCGCAGGCCGAGCGTGTCGTACGACATTCCGGCGAACTCGGACTGCGCGCCGGCGAGCGCCTTGAACACGTCGCTCGCCAGCGAGTAGTCCTCGGGCGTCCCGAGCGCGGCGAGCAGGTCGGCGATCACGAACCAGCTCGGCCGAGCGAAGCCCGGCGCGGCCTTCGCCTGCATGAATCGCTGCACGCGGCCGCGCAGGTTGGTGAACGTCCCTTCTTCTTCCGTGAAGTTGGCGATCGGCAGCACGGCGGCGGCGAGATGCCGCGCCCACGGAGGCAGCGTTGTCGAGATGACGACGATTGCGCTGGCCTTCGCGACGTCAGCCGCGTCGGCGCCGACCAACTCTTCGTCGGCGACGACGAGCACGTCGCCCGCCGCGAGGCCGGCGAGCGGCGTCGCGCTCTGCTTGAAGCCGAGCAGCTCGGCGCCGCGTCCATTCGCCGCGCGATCCTTGCGCAGCGACAGATCCTCGACGCCGGGGAGCGGCGCTTCGTCGCCCTGCTCCACGCGGAACGCGCCGCGGCCGCCGGTCTCCTTCACGAGCTTCGAGAGGAGGAAGAGCGCTTCGTTCGAGAGATTCGGCGACGCGAGGACGAACGCCTTCTTTCCCTTCAGCACGCGCGCCGCTTCGGCGACGGCGACCGGCCAGTCGATGCCGGCGAGTCCGTCGCCGCGACGCACCATCGGCACGTCGACGCGGTCCTGCCGGTTCATCCACCGGTAGTTCAGGCGGCCGTGGTCGCACATGAAGTACGAGTTCACGTCCTCGTTGGGGCGCGGGCGAAGCCGCACGACGACGTTGTCGCGCGTCTCGACGATCATGTTGCACCCCTGCGAGCAGTTCGGGCACACCGACGCTGTCCGGTCGAGCTCCCACGAGCGCGCCTTATTCAACGAGTCTTTGGAAAGCAGGGCACCCACCGGGCACAAATCGATGACGTTCCCCGCCCACGGATGCGTGAGGTCCTGCCCCTCGAACTTGCCGATCACGGCGCGGTCGCCGCGCTCGCTCACGTTGAGCACGGGATCGTGCGCGACGTCCTCCATGAATCGCACGCACCGCGTGCAGAGGATGCATCGGTTCGGCGTGTACATCACGTCGCCGCCGAAGTCCTCGACCGGATTGAAGCGCTTGGGGTCGCGGTAGCGTCCTTCGCCGCGCCCTTCCATGTACGTGTAGTCCTGCAGCTCGCACTCGCCCGCCTGATCGCAGATCGGGCAATCGAGCGGGTGGTTGATGAGCAGCATCTCGAGGACGCCTTTGCGCGCCTCGATCGACTTCTCGCGAGTGCACGTGGACGACGTTGCCTTCCGCCACCGCCGTCGCGCACGATGGCGCGAGCTTGGGCGCCTTCTCGACCTCGACGAGGCACATCCGGCAGACGCCGGCGATCGGCAGCCCCGGATGGTAGCAGTAGTGCGGCACGAGCACGCCGGCGTGCTTCGCCGCCTCGAGGATCGACGTGCCCGCCGGGACGGTGACCTGCCGTCCCTCGATCGTGAGCGTTACGCCCGCAGGTGCGTCTGCCATCAGGCCACCGCCGGGACGAGGATCGTCCGTTTCGTCTTGATGAGCGCCTCGAAGTCGGCGCGGAATTTCTTGAGGCCGGACACGACCGGGACCGCGCAGGAGTCGCTGAGCACGCAGATCGTCTTGCCGGTCATGTTGTCGGCGATCGAGAGCAGCGTATCGAGATCCTCCGGCGTGCCGTCGCCGGCGACGATGCGCTCGAGGATCTTCGTCGTCCACGCCGTGCCCTCGCGGCACTGCGTGCACTGCGCGCAGCTCTCGTGGGCGAAGAAGCGCGCCGCGCGCGCGATCTGCTTCACGAGATTCTGCGAGTCGTCGATGCAGATCACGCCGCCGGAGCCGAGCATCGTCCCCTGCGCGACGAAGCCCTCGTAGTCCATGAAGCTCGCCTCGGCTTCGTCGACGGTCTGAATCGGCACCGAGATGCCGCCGGGAATGATCGCCTTGAACTTGCGACCCTGCGGCGGACCGCCGCAGAGATCGTACAGGAATTCCTTGAACGGAAAGCCCATCGGCACTTCGTAGTTGCCGGGCTTCTGGATGTTGCCGCACACCGAATAGAGCTTGGTGCCCGTGCTCTTCGGGTTGTCGGCCCGCATCCACTGCTTGTACCACGCGGCGCCGTTCTGGAGAATCGGCGGCACGGCGGCGAGCGTCTCGACGTTGTTGATCGTCGTCGGCTGCGCGAACACGCCCGACACCGCCGGGAACGGCGGCTTGATGCGCGGGTTGCCGCGCTTGCCCTCGAGCGAGTTCATCAGCGCGGTCTCTTCGCCGCAGATGTACGCGCCCGCGCCGCGATGCACCCAGACGTTCGACCGTCTTGCCGCTGCCCATCGCGTTCTTGCCGAGGATGCCGGCGTCGTAGCACTCGTCGAGTGCCGCCTCGACGCGCGCGATCGGCTCGGTGAACTCGCCGCGAATGTAGATGTAGCACGTCTCCGCGCCGATCGCGTAGGAGCCGATCGCGCATCCTTCGATGAGCGCGTGCGGCGTCCACCGCATGATCTCGCGGTCCTTGAACGTTCCGGGCTCGGACTCGTCGGCGTTGCAGCAGCAGATAGTGCGGCTTGCCGTCGCCGGGCTTCATGAACGACCACTTGAGACCCGTCGGGAATCCGGCGCCGCCGCGGCCGCGCAGCCCGGAGTCCTTCACGACGTTCACGATGTCGGCCGGCTGCATGCCCGAGCGCCTTCTCGAGCGCCGCGTAGCCGCCGCGCTTCTTCCAGCCGGCGAGAGTGGTCGCGTCCTTCTCTCCAAAATGCTTGGAGAGAACGAGCGCTTCGCGGCGATGCGGTGCGTGCGGATATCCCATGCGTCAGGCGAGCCCGGAGAGAATCTCCGGCACCTTCTCCGGAGTCACCGACTCGATGAAGTCCTCGTTGATCATGATCGGCGTGGCGAACCCGCACGCGCCGAGACATTCCACTTCGATCACCGTGTACTTGCCGTCGGGCGAGGTCTGGCCGAGCTCGAAGCAGCCCGTGTGCTTGAGGAACGCGTCGACGACCGCCTCGGCGCCGCACACGTTGCACGGCGACGTCGTGCACACCTGGATGAAATGCCGTCCGACGGGATGCTGGTGGTACATCGTGTAGAACGTCACCACGCCCTTCACGTACGCCGGCGTGAGATCGAGCACCGAGGCGACTTCCGCCATCGCGTCGTCGCTCACCCAGCCGCGGTCGTGCTGCACCATCCAGAGCGCCGGCAGCAGCGCCGCCATCTTCGTCGGATAGCGCGTGAGCAGCTCGTCGAGCTCGCGGCGCCGCGCGCTTCCCGACGTGAAGACCGGCGCGTAGGACTCGGCGTGCGCGTGGCTCATCGTCTGCTTCCGCCCACGGAGCAGTTGGTCTCCGCTCTCCGCTCCCCGCTCACCGGTCTATCTCTCCCATGACGATGTCGATCGACGCGTTGATCGCGATGACGTCGGAGAGCAGATGCCCTTCGACCATGCGCGGAATCGCCGAGAGGTTCACGAACGACGGCGGACGGATGCGCCAGCGCACCGGCTTGGGCGATCCGTCAGAAACCATATAGTAGCCCTTCTCTCCCTTCGGGCTCTCGACGGCGACGTAGCATTCGCCGATCGGCGGACGCGGGCCTTCCATCACCTGCTTGAAGTGATGGATCATCGACTCCATGTCGCTCGTCGCCTTGCTCTTCGCCGGCAGAATCGACGCGGTGGTCGTCGACGTTCACCGGTCCGTCGGGAAGCCGCTGGATGGCCTGCGTCAGAATCCGCGTCGACTGACGCAGCTCTTCCATCCGCACGAGGAAGCGGTCGTACACGTCGCCGTTCGTGCCGACGGGCACGTCGAAGTCGTACGTCTCGTAGTCGAGGTACGGAAAGTCCTTTCGCACGTCGAACGCGACGCCCGACGCGCGAACCATCGGGCCGGACAGCCCGTAGTTGATCGCCTCGTCCGACGACATCGCGCCGAGCCCCACCGTGCGCCCGACCCAGATGCCGTTGCGCGTGATGACGCGATCGATCTCGTCGACGACGCGCGGGAACTCCTTGGTGAAGGCGGTGAGCTGCTCCATCCAATTGTCCGGGACATCCGCGCCCATGCCGCCGACGCGCGTCAGGCTCGTCGTGAGCCGCGCGCCGATCCACGCCTCGAGCATCTCGTAGATCTTCTCGCGCTGCTGGAACGCCCACAGGAACGGCGTGTACGCGCCGATGTCGATGCAGGTCGTGCCCAGCCACACCAGGTGCGACATGATGCGCGACAGCTCGCACGCCATGACGCGCAGCACCTTGCAGCGCTCGGTGATCTCGATGCCGAACAGCCGCTCGGCGCCGAGCGCGAACGCCACGTTGTTGCCGGGCGAGTTCAGATAATCCTCGCGGTCCGTCCACGGGATGATCTGATTGTACTGGCGGTACTCGCCGATCTTCTCGAAGCCGCAGTGCAGATAGCCGACGTGCGGGATGCAGCGCACCACCGTCTCGCCGTCGAGCTCGAGCACCAGGCGCAGCACGCCGTGCGTCGCCGGATGCTGCGGCCCGATGTTGATGAGCATGTGCTCGCCGTCGAGCCCGGGCTCCATCTCCGGCGGCTCGGCCACGGCGACCGTGTTGCCGGCTTCGTCCACCGCGAGCGGAACGCGGCGCGGACGACCCTGCGAATCCAGTCCGGTCGTCGACAGCTCGACGTCGATCGTGCGTTTTGTCGTCGCCATGCTATTCGCCCGTCCGTTCGCCGGACGTGAGACGCCGCCGCATGTCCGACGGCAGATCCTCGAGCGCCTGCGCGATGGTCAGCTCGTCCTGCGAGTAGCGCGCTTCCGGATTCGCCGCGAGCGCCTGCCGCAGCTGCTCGGAGCGGCTGAACCGGCCGCGCAGCGGAAAGTCCTTTCGCAGCGGATACCCTTCCTTGTACTGCTCCCACATCAGGATGCGGCGCAGATCGGGATGGCCCGTGAACGCGATGCCGAACATGTCGTAGCACTCACGTTCCAACCAATCTGCACTCTTATAGACGTCCCACACGCTCGGCACCGCCAGCGTCGCGCCGCGCGCGATAAGCACCTTCACGCGCAGAAAGCGTCGAAACGGAAGCGACCGCAGGTGCCACACGACTTCGATCGGCCGCTCGATGTCGCGGTACTCGACCGCGGTGACGTCGGAGAGATAGTCGTAGCGCTGGCCTTCGTCGTCGTGCAGCCAGCGAATGACGTCGTGCGCGCTCGCCCCGTCGACGACGATCGTCGTCTCGCCCCACAACACGTCGACGCGCTGGACGACGTCGCCGAACTGCGCGCGAGCCGCGTCGGCCGACGGATTCGGATGTGTGCCCGTGCGCGGGACGTTGCGCGGCGTCGAAGGCGACGGCGCGCCGGTGACGAGCGCGCTTCCAGCCACGACCGGCTTGAACGAGGCGTCGCCGCTCACAGGCCGGATCGCGTCTGGTGAACCGAGTTGCCGAACGGCTCGGACACCTCGTCGATCTCCGACGGGGCGATGAACAGCTGGCTCTTCGGGTCCGGCTCCATCTCGTCGCGCAGCGATTTGTCGGCTGAGCGCTCCTTCTCCACCTTCTTCTGCAGCATCATGATGCCGTAGAGCAGCCCTTCCGGCCTCGGCGGGCAGCCCGGCACGTAGACGTCGACCGGAATGATCGTGTCGATGCCCTGCACTACGGCGTAGTTGTCGAACATGCCGCCGCTCGACGCGCACGCGCCCATCGAGATGCACCACTTGGGTTGCGGCATCTGCTGCCAGATTCGCCGCAACACGGGCGCGAGCTTGAAGGGCACTCGGCCGGCGCAGATCAACAGGTCGGCCTGGCGCGGCGAGAACGCCTGGCGCTCCATGCCGAACCGGGCGAGGTCGTACTTGCTCGCCGCGGTCGCCATGAACTCGATCGCGCAGCACGCGGTGCCGAACGGCATCGGCCAGAGCGAGTTCTTGCGGCCCCAGTTGATGAACGCGTCCAGACGCGTGGTGATCCACGGCTCTTCGCTCGTGGTCTGGACGATTTTGGGGGACGGGGTCGGGACGCGGACTCAATCCCATTGCAGCGCTCCTTTCTTCCACACGTACACGAATCCCACGAGGAGGATGATCATGAACACGATCATCTCCGACAGGCCGAACAACGAGATGTGCCCGGACGGGCACGCGTTCTCGGCGAGTGGAACCGTGCACGACAGTTGGCGGAAGTACGCGCCCCACGGGATCATGAACACCGTTTCGATGTCGAAGATGATGAACAGCACCGCCACCATGTAGAACTTCACGGAGAAGCGCTCGTGCGCGTCGCCGAGGGGCGGCATTCCCGACTCGTACGGGCTCTGTTTGACCGGGGTGGGACGGGGGCGAAGAACGAGGTGGGAGAGGCCCAGCATCAGCACCGCGTTGGCGATGACGAAGCCGAGTAAGAGCAGGACCGGGAAGTACGTACGAAGCATCGAATCTCCCACTTCGTGAAAACTTTCACTAAGTCCAGCCGCGGAAAGTTATCCGTGGCCTGAGAGTGGGTCAACGGCGCGAACGCGCGTCGCGCGAGTGATCGCGGAGCCGCTGGCATCACGCGTTCGCAGCGTCGCACGACGTGCCCAAGCTTGGCGCGCCGATCCCTTCCGAATAAACTTCCGCGCTTCGCGCGCGCGCAGCCCGTGCACGCCGCACTCGTGTCCGGTCTCCGCACCCCGCCGCCGCACTCGTCCCCGCCGCAGCCCCCAACCCTCGCACGACCCCATGACCATCATGTCGGACCGTTGGATCACTCGGATGGCCCACGAGCACCGGATGATCGAGCCCTTCGAGGGCCGGCAGGTGCGCGCCGGGGTCGTCTCGTACGGCGTCAGCTCGTACGGCTACGACATGCGGGTGGCGCGCGAGTTTCGGATCTTCACCAACGTGCTGAGCTCGATCGTCGACCCCAAGGCATTCGACCCGAGGTCGTTCGTCGAATTCGAGGGCGACGTCTGCATCGTGCCGCCGAACTCGTTCGCGCTGGCGCGCTCGGTCGAGTACTTCCGGATTCCGCGAAACATTCTCACGGTCACGGTCGGCAAGTCGACCTACGCGCGGTGCGGGATCATCACCAACGTCACGCCCTTCGAGCCGGAGTGGGAAGGCTTCGTGACGCTCGAGATCTCGAATACGACGCCGCTCCCCGCCAAGATCTACGCGAACGAAGGAATCGCGCAGGTGCTCTTCTTCCGCGGCGAAGAAGAGCCGGAAGTCTCCTACAAGGACAAGGGCGGCAAGTACCAGAGCCAGGTCGGGGTCACGCTGCCGAAGCTATAGCTGGACAGCGTGACGGCTTGACAGCTGGACGGCTCAACCGCCCGAGCTGTCGAGCCGCCTACCGCTCCCCGTGCTGTCCCATCAGCATTTCGACGAAGTGCTCCATTCGCTCCTTCCCCGCCGGCGTCAGCGCGCTGTCGTAGTACGCCGACTGCATCGCGTCCCACTGCGCGGCCAGACGGTCGGCGACGCGATCCCATTGCGCGGCGTTCTTGGCCTTCTGCGCCGCGAGCAGTTGCGGGATCAGCGCGCGGACGGAATCGCGTCGCGCCACCAACACGGCGCGCACCGCCGGCCGTGATTCGAGGTTCGGGAAGATCGCCGTGTGTCGATGACCTCCGACAACGCGAGCGACGCGCGGCGGACGCGTGAGCTGAACGCGGCGTCGTGCATGCGCGACGCGTCCGGTGCGTCGAGACCCGCGGCCCAGAACGGAAGATTCGGATTCGTCCCCGCGAACGGGCCGTCGGGCGACGGGACGAACCACACGTGCAGCATGACGAGCGTCTGGCCCGGCGGCGCCAGATTCTGATGCTCGTGCCACGGCGGCGCGCCGTCGAACAAGCTCGGCCTCGTCGTGTCGCTCACCGGCGCCACGTACGCCCACGCCGCGCCGACGAGCGAATCCTTTCCGCCGATCTTCGAGAACATCAGGTTGTCCGGCGCGGTGACGTCGCTCTGCTTGTCCTTCACCATGCGGCTCCGGTCCACCCAGTGCACGCCCATCGTGGGAATCCAGCCGAAGACCGGCTGGTATCCGGCGCTGGTCGCCGCGCTCGAAGTGCCGAGCGAGCTGGTGGCTTTGGCGACGCTGGCGATCTCCTTCTGCGCTTTCGCCGAAACCGTCGTCGGAGTGATCCATTCCGGCCATGTCGTGCCCGGACATCTGAGCGAAGAGCGGCGCCGAGCCGGCTGAGGCGAAGGCCGCGAAACCGATCGTCGCGCGAATGGCGGCGAGTCGAATCGAGAGCGTCACAGAAAGGCTCCGTGTTCCAGGAAGGTCTTGTAGTCCTACGGCCCGGCGCGCGAAAAGTTCACGGCTCGGGCAGGATCATCCTGTGCCTGCCTGCACGCGCTCTTCGGGGGGCGGTGCGAAATCGTGGCGGTCATGTAATCGCGGTTCATCCGCGCGATCGTGTCGATGCTGATCTCCTTCGGGCACGCTTCCATACATTCGCCATAGAGCGTGCAGTGCCCGAAGCCTTCGGCGTCCATCTGTGCCACCATGCGGAGCGCGCGCCGCTGTCGCTCCGGTTGGCCCTGCGGGAGAAGCCCAAGATGCGAGATTTTCGCGGCCGTGAACAGGGAGGCCGACCCATTTGGGCACGCCGCGACGCAGGCGCCGCACCCGATGCAGGCCGCGGCGTCCATCGCCGAGTCGGCATCCTGCTTCGGAACGGGGATGTTGTTCGCGTCCTGCGCCGCCCCGGTCGGCGCGGTGATGAAGCCGCCGGCGGCGATGATCCGGTCGAACGCGCCGCGATTCACGACCAGGTCCTTGATGACCGGAAACGCGCGCGACCGCCACGGCTCGACGTAAATCGTCGCGCCGTCGGCGAAGCTGCGCATGTGGAGCTGGCAGGTCGCGGTGCCCTTCATCGGCCCGTGGGCGACGCCGTTGATCATCATGCCGCACGAGCCGCAGATCCCCTCGCGGCAGTCGTGGTCGAAGGCGATCGGCTGCTCGCCGTTGCCGACCAACGATTCGTTGACGACGTCGAGCATCTCGAGGAACGACATGTCGGGGCTCACGTCGTCCGTCTCGTAGCGCCGCATCGCGCCCGGCGCGTCCGGTCCGGCCTGCCGCCACACGAAGAGAGTCAGGTGCATGGGAGCGACGCGCGCCTCCTATTTGTACGAGCGTTGCGAGAGGTGCACGTTCTCGAACACGAGCGGCTCCTTGCGGAGCGCGGGCGGCTTCCCTTCACCGGCGAAGTCCCACGAGGCGACGTACGCGAAGCCGTCGTCGTCGCGCAGCGCCTCGCCGTCCGGCGTCTGGTGCTCGACGCGGAAATGCGCGCCGCACGACTCCTCGCGGTCGAGCGCGTCGAGGCACATCAACTCCGCGAGCTCCAGAAAATCGGCGACGCGGCCCGCGTACTCGAGCGACTGATTGAGCTCCGCGCCCGTTCCGGGCACGCGTACGTCGTGCCAGAACTCGTCGCGCAACTTCGGAATCTCGGCGAGCGCGGTCCGGAGGCCGGCCGCGTCGCGCGACATGCCGCAGTACTCCCACATCAACTTTCCCGAGCTCGCGGTGGATCGACATCACGGTGCGCTTCCCGTTGATGGCGAGGAGCCGTGCCGTGCGCTCGCGAACCGCTTCCTCCGTGTCGCGCACGTCGGCGTCGTCGTCGGCGACGCGCTCGAGCTTCGTCGAGCCGAGGTAGTCGCCGATCGTCAGCGGCACGATGAAATAGCCGTCGGCCAGGCCCTGCATCAGCGCGCTCGCCCCGAGGCGATTCGCGCCGTGGTCGGAGAAGTTGGCTTCGCCGATCACGTGCAGTCCCGGGACGTTGCTCATCAGGTTGTAGTCCACCCAGAGGCCGCCCATCGTGTAGTGCACGGCCGGGTAGATGCGCATGGGAACCTCATACGGATTCTCGTCCGTGATGCGCTGGTACATCTCGAAGAGATTTCCGTAGCGCTCTTCGATCGTTTCGCGGCCGAGCCGCTTGATGGCGTCGGCGAAGTCGAGGTACACGCCGCGTCCGCCCGGGCCGACGCCCCGCCCTTCGTCGCACACCTCTTTCGCCGCGCGCGACGCGATGTCGCGCGGCGAGAGGTTGCCGAACGCCGGATACTTGCGCTCCAGATAGTAGTCGCGATCCGGCTCCGCGATCTCGTTCGGCGGCTTTGGCGCAATCTTCCTTGCGCTTCGGCACCCACACGCGGCCGTCGTTGCGCAACGACTCGCTCATCAGCGTGAGCTTCGACTGGTGCTCGCCGCTCACCGGGAATGCAGGTCGGGTGGATCTGCGTGTAACACGGATTGGCGAACGCCGCGCCGCGCTTGTACGCGCGCCAGATCGCCGTGACGTTCGATCCCTTGGCGTTCGTCGAGAGGAAGTAGACGTTGCCGTATCCGCCCGTGCCGAGAATGACCGCGTCGGCGAGATGCGTCTCGATCGCCCCGGTGACCATGTCGCGCGTGACTATGCCGCGCGCCCGCCCGTTCACGACGACGAGATCGAGCATCTCGGTCCGCGGGAACATCGTCACGCCGCCTTTGGCGATTTCCTTCTCGAGCGCCTGATACGCGCCCAGCAACAATTGCTGGCCCGTTTGCCCGCGGGCGTAAAAAGTCCGCGAGACCTGCGCGCCGCCAAACGAGCGGTTGGCCAGCAGCCCGCCGTACTCGCGCGCGAACGGCACGCCCTGCGCGACGCACTGGTCGATGATGTTCACGCTGACCTGGGCGAGACGGTAAACATTCGCTTCACGCGAGCGAAAGTCGCCGCCCTTGATCGTGTCGTAAAACAGCCGAAAGACGCTGTCGCCGTCGTTCTGGTAGTTCTTGGCCGCGTTGATGCCGCCCTGCGCGGCGATGCTGTGCGCCCGGCGCGGTGAGTCCTGAAAACAGAAGCACCGGACGTTGTATCCGAGCTCGCTCAACGACGCCGCGGCCGACGCGCCCGCCAACCCCGACCCGACGACGATGACGGTGTGTTTCCGCTTGTTGGCGGGATTCACCAGCTTCATCTCGGCCAGGTGGCGCTCCCATTTTCGCTCGAGCGGGCCCGGTGGAACCTTCGCGTTCAACTCGGCCATGGTCGCCTCAGTGGATCACGCCGGCGAGACGCCGACGGGCAGAAGGCTGAAGCCGAGCCACACGGCGACGGCCACGACGAGCGCGATTCGCCGGTGCAGCGGATTGTCGGACGGCTTGGCGTAGCCCAGCGTGCGAAGCGAGCTCCAGGCGCCGTGAAACAAGTGCAGTCCGAGCGCCACCATCGCCACGAGATAAAACGCCGCGACCCACCACACGTGGAAGCTCGCGACGATGTTGCCGTAGACATCGTGTTCGCCGTGGGGGTCGACCATTCCGGCGGCGTGCCCCGGGTCGAACGTCTCGGTGGTGAAATGCAGGATGTGAAATACGATGAAGACGAGGAGCAGTACCCCGCCCCATTTCATCGTGCGCGCGGCGAGCGTCGAGACCTGCGGCTCACGGCGCTTGTAGCCGATCGGCCGCGCCCCGGCCGATCGCCGCGTCAGCTGGTAGGCCATCGTGACGTGCAAGACGACGGCGACAACCAGCACGACGCGCAACACCCACAACAACTCGTTGAGCGGCCCGTGCAGCATCGCGCTGTAGCCGTTCAGCTTCGATTGTCCCTCGAACGCCTGGAGATTCCCGGCGACGTGGAGAATCACGAAGCCGATGCCGATCAGCCCCGTGACCCCCATGATGATCTTCTTGCCGATCGTCGACCGATAGAACGCGCTGACGGACATCTCTTGCCGGCTACAACTTCACGGCGCCCATCGGCTCGCGGACAGCCTCAGCGCTCTTGGCCAACGCGGCGCGCTCGTCGGCGGTGAGCTCGACCTCGATCACCTTCTGAAGCCCGCCGCGCCCGAGCTTGCACGGCACGCCAAGGAAAATTCCCTTCATGCCGTACTCGCCCTCGAGCCACGCCGCGCACGGAAGAATGCGCCGTTGATCGTTGACGATGGCCTCGGCCATCTGCACGGCGCCCGCGGACGGCGCATAGTACGCCGAGCCGGTCTTGAGGTGCTTGACGATCTCGGCGCCGCCGTTGCGCGTGCGCTCGACGATCGCGTCGAGCTTCGCCTTGTCGATGAGCTGCGTGACCGGGATGCCGCTGACCGTCGTGTACGAGATGAGCGGCACCATCGTGTCGCCGTGTCCGCCGAGCACCATCGCCTGGATGTCGCGCACGGAGACGTCGAGCGCTTCGGCGAGGAAGCCGCGGTAGCGCGCGGTGTCCAGCACGCCGGCCATGCCGATGACCCGCTCGCGCGGGAACCCGGTGACCGCCTTCGCGACGTAGCACATCACGTCGAGCGGATTCGACACGACGATGACGATCGCGTTCGGCGACGTCGCCTTGATCTGCTCGGCGACCTGCTTGACGATGCCGGCGTTCGTGTTGAGCAGATCGTCGCGCGACATGCCGGGCTTGCGCGCGATGCCCGCCGTGATGATCACGAGGTCGGAGCCGGCCGTCTCGTCGTAGCCGTTCGTGCCGATGATCCGCGAATCGAAGCCCTCGATCGGCGCCGACTGCCACTGGTCCAGGCCCTTGCCCTGCGGAATTCCCTCGACGACGTCGACCATCACGACCGTGCGCGCCAGCTCCTTCTCCGCCACACGCTGCGCGGTCGTCGCGCCCACGTTCCCGGCGCCGACGACCGTAATCTTGTTGACCATGTCCGTGAGTGTTTCGCTGTGAGGTTGAGTACCCACGCGAAAGTTAAGACGACCGGCTCGGCGGTTGTACCGCCGCCGCCTCCGCCTGATCAGCCGCCGACTTGCGAGAGCGCGCGCAGTCCGCCGACGCGCATCTGCAGGAGCTCGTGCTCCTTCGGCTTGTTGGCGAGCGCGTCGCGGAAGAACGGCTCGAGCGCCAGCCCGGCGCGCAGCGGCGCGCGGAGGTCCACCTCGTGATCGCCGAACAGGCAGGTGCGAAGACGGCCGTCGGCGGTGAGACGCACCTTGTTGCACGACGCGCAGTACGTGTGCGTCATCGGCGTGATCATGCCGATCGTTCCCGCCGCGCCGGGCCACGTGTAGTACGCGGCCGGGCCGTTGCCGCGCGCCGGCCCGGACGCGGGCGTGAGGGGCGCGACCGCGCTCAGCCGCGAGAGAATCTCGTCGCTCGGCACGATGTGCTCCCACGTCAGCTCGCGCATGTCGCCGACCGGCATCAGCTCGATGAACCGCACGTGCCACGGGTGCTCGAGCGTCAGACGAGCGAGATCCATGATTTCGTCGTCGTTGATCCCGCGCATCACGACCACGTTCAGCTTGATCGGGTCGAGGCCGGCGGCTTGCGCGGCCAGGGCCGCGCGAATCGGATCGAAGCCCGAGTTGCGCCGGGCGATCTGGGCGATTCGATCCCGACGCAAACTGTCGACGCTCATGTTCACCCGGTCGAGACCGCACTCGCGCAAAATCCCCGCGATCTCGGGCAGCCGCACGCCGTTCGTGGAGATCGCGATGTCCTCGATCTCCGGAATCGCGCGCAGCATGCGAATCAGCTCGTGGATCTGCGGGCGGATCGTCGGTTCGCCGCCGGTGATGCGAAGCCGGCGAAGCCCGAGCGGCGCGAGCTGGCGGACGACGGCGGTGATCTCCTCGTACGAGAGAATGTCGGACTTGGGAAGCCAGGCGAGGCCCGCCTCCGGCATGCAATACAGACAGCGGAAGTTGCACCGGTCGGTGACGGAAATTCGGAGATACTCGATGCTCCGTCCGAACTGGTCCAGCGATCGCGTGCGTCTGCATCAGCGCGCGGCCTCCGCGTGCGCCGTCACGCGGTGCGCGGTGGGATCGACCCACTCGCGCGTCCCGTCGGCGTAGTGCTCGCGCTTCCAGATCGGCACGCGGCGCTTTATCTGCTCGATGACGTACCGGCTGGCGTCGTACGCGGCGCCGCGGTGCGGGTGCGCCACGGCGATCGCGACGCTCACCTCGCCGATGTCGAGCGTTCCCACTCTGTGCTCGACGACGACGTCCGTCGTGCCGAAATCGCTGCTCGCCTCGGCGACGATCGCGGCGAGCTCGCGCTCCGCCATCGATCGATAGGCCGAGTACTCGATCCCCGTGACCGAACGCCCGTCGTTCGTGTCGCGAACGGTTCCGAGAAACAGCACGGCGGCGCCGTTGCCGTCGTGCGCGACCTCGGCGGTGAGGGCCGCCGGGTCGATCTCTCGATCGACGATCGCGCTGCGCATCAGCCGCCCGCCACAGGCGGGATGATCGCGACCTCGTCGCCCGCGACAAGTGCGCGGTCGGACCGAGCGTATTCCTCGTTCACCGCGACCATTGGCTCGGCCGGCAATCGAGCCGCACCCGCCCCATCTCGCGGACGCGGCGCACCGCCTCCGCGACGGTCGAGCCGTTCGGGAGCTCGAGCGGAATCATCCGCTCGCCGAGCGCGTCGGCGTAGGACGCGAAGAGCAACACCGTCACCGTCATAGTGGAGCAGTCATCCCCGAAGCGAGAGGCCAGTATCGTAGCTTAGCGACCTTGACGACTCGAGACGACAACGGCCCGACGCACGTGTTGCGTCGAGCCGTGAAGTCTCAGCGGCGAAGTGCTTACGCCTCCGTCATTTCCTCTTCGTCAGCCTCCATGTCGTCGATCGAGAGACCGGCGACCATCGCGCGCAATTCCTTCGACGGCTTGAACACCGGCACCGGCCGGGCAGACACCTCGACAGGCGAGCCCGTCCGCGGATTCCGCGCCATTCGCGTCTTGCGGTGGCGAATCTTGAACGTGCCGAAGCCGCGAACTTCAATGTTCTTCTGCGCTTGCAACGCTTCCTTGATCGAGTCGAGAAAAGCATCGACGACTCGAGCGCAATCTTTCTTCGAGATCATCGGCCCAGCGGTCTGCGAAATCTGGGCGGTAACCCGTTCGACCAGGTCGGCTTTGGTCATTGAAAAGCCTCGGTTTGCTGACGCCCGTGGGGATGGCGGAGACAACCGAACTTATCGCCGTTAACTGTTGTGTGTCAAGAGTTTGGACCACCTGAGCCCGCAGCCGGCGTCGCGTGGGAACGGACCGTTTCCAGGAACTCGTCAAACAGCGGCCTCGCGTCGTGCGGGCCGGGAGCCGCCTCCGGATGGTACTGGACGGCAAAGATGGGCCTGTTTCGGTGCCGCAGACCCTCGACGGTCCCGTCGTTCAGGTTCACGTGGGTCAATTCGAGCTCCGGAGCCCCCGGAATCCCCGCATCCGTCCCTCCCGCACCCCCTGCCACGGCGAACCCGTGATTCTGGGAAGTGATCAGGACGCGGCCCGTCGCGAGCTCCTTCACCGGGTGATTTCCGCCGCGGTGGCCGTACGGCATCTTCACCGTGTGGGCGCCGTACGTCAGCCCAAGGATCTGGTGCCCAAGGCAAATCCCGAAAATCGGCACGCCTGAGTCGGCGATCTTCCGCACCGTTTCGGGAGCGTAGTCCACCGCCGCCGGGTCGCCCGGCCCGTTCGAAAGAAAGACTCCATCGGGGCCGAGCTGCAGCGCCTCGTCGGCCGAGGTCTTCGCGGGCACGACCGTCACTCGGCATCCGTGCTCGGCGAAGAGGCGCAGAATGTTGCGCTTGATGCCGAAGTCGTACGCGACGATGTGATACGGCGCGTCGGCCTGGCCCCAGTCGTATCGATCCGGCGTCGAGACGACGGACGCGAGGTCGAGACCTTCCATCGCCGGACAGGCGTCGAGCGCGAGCAGCGCCTCGCGCGTCGGCTGCGTGCCGCGCGCCACGACGCCGCGCATGACGCCGGCGCTTCGCAGGTGCCGCGTGAGTCGCCGCGTGTCGACGCCCTCGAGGGCGGGCACACCCGCGCGCTCGAGCCAGGAGAGAAGATCGCCGTCCGCGCGCCAGTTGGAGTAGTTGCGCGACAGCTCGCGCACGACGACGCCGGCGATCTGCGGTTGCGCGGACTCGGGATCATCCGCGTTGACGCCGTAGTTGCCGATCATCGGCGCCGTCATCACCACGATCTGTCCGCGGTACGACGGATCGGTGAACACCTCCTGGTAGCCGCTCATGTTCGTCGTGAACACGACCTCGGCGACCGTCGGCGCTTCCTGCGACGCGGCCAGCTCGCCAGAAAAAAGGGTTCCGTCTTCGAGAAGAAGGAACCCCGGAGTGTTGCTCGAAGAGCGCGTCACGACGCGATCAAGGCTTCTTTGGCGCCGGCTTCGGTGGTGTCGGAGCCGGTTTCGTGGTGGCCGGATTCGTCGTCGTCGGCTTCGCGCCGCCCGGCGTTGCTGGTGCCGCGCCAGTCGGCGCCGGATTCGCGGGCGTCAGACCGGGAATCGGGTTCGCGCCGCCACCGGGGGCGGTGACCGGAGCTGGCGCTGAAACGGGCGCCGGCTGGAAGGTCTGATCGAGCACCGACTTCGGAGCGCGGCTTCTCGTCCCCGCGATCGCGAGCAGGAACGACAAGCCGAGGAACAGCCCGCCGCACCACCAGCTCGCCTTCGTGAGCAGGTTCCCCGCCTGGCGCGTGCCCATGAACGAGCTGGTCGAGCTGCTCACCCCGCCGAAGGACGCGGCCATGCCGCCGCCCTGACCCGACTGCAAAAGAATCGCGGCGACGAGCAGGAGGCTGTCGAGGATCAGGAGGATGAGAAGGAACGTGTACAGCATGTTCGGCCGCTCGACGTGACTGAGTGTAAGCCTAAAATATCACGACACTTAGCGCTTCGCCGTCAAGTGCGCGCAGATTCGCGCCCATTCCTCGGCCGCCAGGCTCGCTCCGCCGACGAGCAAGCCGTCGACGTTGGGTGCCGCGAGCAACGCGCCGCGCGTTTCCCGCGTTGACGCTGCCGCCGTACAGGATCGGAATCGACCCCGCCGCCTCGCCGATGCGAGCGTGCAACGCCTTTCGAATCGCGGCGTGCACCGTCGACGCGTCGTTCGGCGTCGCGGTCTTCCCGGTTCCGATGGCCCAGACGGGCTCGTACGCGATCGCCATCGATGCGATTGCGGCCGACGAAAGCTTGGCGAGTCCCGCGCCGAGTTGGCGGAGCACGACGGTCTCGGTCTCGCCGGCCTCGCGCTGCGAGAGCAGTTCGCCGACGCAGAGGATCGGCGTGAGTTCGTTGCGCGCCGCCGCGGCGCACTTGAGCGCCGTCTGCTCGTCGGTTTCGCCGAACACGTGTCGCCGCTCCGAGTGCCCGACGAGCGCGAACAGCGCGCCCGCGTCGCGCGCCATCGGCGCGGAGTTCTCGCCGGTGAACGCGCCCTTGTCCTCGGTCCAGATGTTCTGGACTCCGATTCCGATATCGGGGCGTGACCCGAGCGCGGCGGCGACCGTGCTTACCGACAGCGCGGGCGGAAAGAGAATCACGGTGCGGTCGCGGCGCGCCGGCCATTTCGCGGTGAACTCCGCGACGAACGCGCGCGCCGCGTTCGGGCCGTGGTTCATCTTCCAGTTTGCCGCGAAGACCGGCCGTTGCATTCAGATCCTGTCGTCGAGCGCGGCAACTCCGGGCAACACCTTCCCTTCCAGAAACTCGAGCGAGGCGCCGCCGCCGGTCGACACGTGGCTCATCGCCGCCTCGAGGCCCAGGTTCGCGACAGCCGCGGCCGAGTCGCCGCCGCCGACGATCGTCGTCGCGCCGAGCTGCGTCGCGGTCGCCATCGCTTCGGCGACGGCGCGCGTGCCCGCGTCGAACGGCGCCGTCTCGAACACGCCCATCGGACCATTCCAGAGAATCGTCTTCGCGCCTTCCATGATGCCGGCGAACTGACCCGCCGACTCAGGACCGATGTCGAACATCGCTTCGTCGGGGGAAATCGCGTCGCGAGAGACGGCGCGCGCGGATTGCGGCGTGTCGAGCGACTTCGCGACGACGGCGTCCGACGGAATCAGCAATTTCGCGCCGGCGCGAGCGAGGAGGTCTTTCGCCATCTCCACGCGGTCCGCCTCGACGAGCGACTTCCCCACCTCGAGCCCCATCGCCTTGAAGAACGTGCACGCCATCGCGCCGCCGATCACGCAGCCGGTCGACGCGCGGCAGCAGCTGCTCGATGACGTCGATCTTGCCGGAGATCTTCGCGCCGCCGAGAACGGCGACGAACGGACGGCTCGGGTTGCCGAGCGCCGAGCCGAGGTAGTCGAGCTCGCGCTGCATCAGGAGCCCGGCGACGGCCGGGTGCAGGCAGTGCGCGATTCCTTCGGTCGACGCGTGCGCGCGGTGCGCCGACCCGAACGCGTCGTTCACGAAGAAGTCGCCGAGCTCGGCCAGCTCGCGGCAGACGCCCTCGTCGTTCTTTTCCTCGCCGTCGAGGAAGCGCGTGTTCTCGAGCACGACGACCGGCGTGCCGCGCGTCGTGCGTCGCCTTCACGGCTTCGTCGGTGTCCGTGGACTCGATGAACACCACGTGCTGTTTCGGCAACAACTCGGCGAGCCGGCGAGCGACGGGCTCGAGCGAGTACTTCGCCTCGGGCTTTCCTTTGGGGCGCCCGAGGTGCGAGAGCAGCACGACGCGAGCGCCGCGGTCGAGCAGCGCCTCGATCGTGGGAAGCGCGGCGCGGATGCGCGTGTCGTCGGTCACGCGCCCTTTCTCGAGCGGCACGTTGAAGTCCACGCGCACGAGCGCGCGCCGGCCTTTGACTTCCTGGTCGGAGAGATCGCGGATCGTCTTCTTGTTCATCGTCACAAGCGGGCGCCGACGTACCGGAGCAAGTCCACGCAGCGCGACGCGTAGCCCCACTCGTTGTCGTACCAGCCCGAGACCTTGATCAGCGTTCCGTCGACGACGTTCGTGCACTTCGAGTCGAAGATGCACGAGTGCGGATCGCCGATGTAGTCCGACGACACGAGCTCTTCGTCGGTGTACGCGAGGATGCCGCTCATCGGGCCCTCGGCCGCGGCCTTGAACGCCGCGTTGACGTCGGCGATCGGTCACCGGCTTCTCGACGACGACGACGAGATCGGTCAGCGACACGTCGGGCGTCGGCACGCGGATCGAGATGCCGTCGATCTTGCCCTTGAGCTCGGGCATGACGAGCGACGTGGCCTTCGCGGCGCCGGTCGTCGTCGGAATGATCGACATCGCCGCGGCGCGCGCGCGCCGGAGGTCCTTGTGCGGCAGGTCGAGGATCTGCTGGTCGTTCGTGTAGCTGTGGATCGTCGTCATCGAGCCGCGCACGAAACCGAACGCGTCCTTGACGACCTTCACCATCGGCACGAGGCAGTTCGTGGTGCACGACGCGTTGGAGATGATCGTGTGCTTCGCGGCGTCGTACTTCGTCTCGTTCACGCCCATCACGATCGTGATGTCTTCGCCTTTGGCCGGCGCGGAGATGATGACCTTCTTCGCCCCGCCGTCGATGTGTTTCTTGGCGGCGTCGGCGTTGGTGAACCGCCCCGTCGATTCGAGCACGATGTCGACGCCCAGGTCCTTCCACGGCAGCGCGGCCGGATCCTTCTCGGCGAAGACGCGAATCTCGTGGCCGTCGACGGAGATCGAACCGTCTTCGGCGCAGACCTCGCCGGGATACGTGCGGTGGACGGAGTCGTACTTGAACAGGTGCGCCAGCGTCTTGGTGTCCGTCAGGTCGTTGACCGCCACGAACTCGATGTCCGCAACTTCCTGCAGGCGGGAGGCGCGCAGGACCTGCCGTCCGATGCGCCCGAAGCCGTTGATTCCGACGCGAATCGCCATTCCGTACCCTCGGTGGTGGTTACAAACGGTCGCCCAAGGCCGGCGCCCGCCCGAAGGTGACAAAGCTAACGATTCTGGCCCCGCCGGCGCAGAGCGCGGCGGCGCACGCGTTGAGCGTCGCGGCGGTCGTCACGACGTCGTCGACGATCACCACGTGCGCGCCCCGCAGCGCGTCGCGCGCCGACGGCGGCGCGCTGAACGCGCCCGTGACGTTGCGGAATCGCTCGCCCGGCGCCAAGCGCGTCTGCGTTTCGGTGTGCCGCGTGCGCGCGAGAACATCGGTCCACACCGGAACTCGCCACGCCGCCGCGAGCCCGCGCGCGAGACGCTCGCTCTGGTTGTACCCGCGCTCGCGCTCGCGCTTCTGTGACAGCGGCACCGGCACGATCGCGGTGCGCTCCTCGGCGACGTCGCGCGGCCAATCGCATCGCGCCATGCGCGCGGCCATCTCGCCGGCGACGCGATGCCAGCCGCCGTACTTGAGCGCGTGAACGACGCCAAGCCCGACGTGCCCCGCCGCCCACGCGACGCTTCGCGCCGCGCGCACGAACGGCGGGAGGAGCTCGCACCAGCGGCATCTCTCGCCGTAGGTCGGGTGCCCGCAACGGTCGCAGCGCGGCCAAGGCAGCCCCGGCAGCAGCGCCCAGCATCGTCCGCACACGAGGCCGCGCTCGCCGTGATCCAATCCGCGCTCGCACACGGTACACGCGCGCGGCAGCAGGAAATCGGCGAGCGCAGCCGCGGCGGGTCGCGCCGCCGCCGTCAGACGCCCGAGGTGCGGAGCTAGGCGTCCTCCGCCGCGCGCCACATCGTCGGGCGATCCGGCGCTACGCCGAACCATCGCTCGAACGAGAGCGCCGCCTGTTCGACGAGCATCGCGAGACCGTCGGCGGCGGCCAAGCCCGCGCGCGCGCGCCGCGCGGACGAGCGGCGTTCCGCCGCGCCGATACACGAGGTCGAGAACGCGCGCGCCCTCGTCGAGCGTTGCGACGTCGAACGGAGTCGCGTCGTCGCGCATGCCGATGGATGTCGCATTCACGAGAAGATCGGCGTCGGCGAGCGCGCGAGCGTCATCGGTCGATTGCGCGAACGCCCCAAATCGTTCGCACAGCGCGCGGGCGCGCTCACCGGTGCGGTTGTAGACGCGCACCGTAGCCGACGGCCAGGACTCGACCGCGGCGACGACGGCAGCGGCCGCGCCTCCCGCGCCGAGCAACCCGACCTTCAAGTTCGGCGGAATCGTCGTCGACGCCGAAGAGTCGTCGCACCGCCTCGTGCACTCCGCCCACGTCGGTGTTGTCGCCGGAGAGCGCGCCGTCGTCGTCCACCCACCAGGTGTTCACCGCCCCGACGCGCCGCGCGATCGGCGAGAGCGTCGCGCACGCGGCGTACATGCGCTCCTTGTGCGGGATCGTGACGTTCCCGGCCGCGCCTTCGCGCACGAGTTCTCGGACCGTCGAGTCGAACTGCTCAGGCGCGACGTCGAGCGCCTCGTAGCGTGCGCGAATGCCGGCGGCGGCGAGCGCCGCGTTGTGCATCTGCGGTGAGCGGGAGTGGGCGACGGGATGCCCGAGCAGCACGAGACGCTCGGGCGGCGGCCGTCGCATCACGCCGCTCCGGTGCCCCGCTCCGCCGTGATGCGATCCAGCACGCGACGAATCTCTTCCTCGAGCTCGTTCGCTGTCGCGCGATAGACGTCGAGCTCCGCGCCGACCGGATCGCTGATCGGGCGCACCGACGCGCCGTGCGACGCGTAGTCCGACAGCAGGTACGCGCGTCCGCCGCCGCCGAGCGCCTCGACGCGCTCCAGGTGGTGCGGTCCCATCGCCAGCACGAGGTCGGACCCCTGCACCAGCTCGCGCGTGAGCGTCTGCGCGCGGTGCGTCGTGAGGTCCATGTTCCGCTCCATTCCGACGAGCAGCGCGCCGTCGCTCGCCGGCGCGCCCGTGTGCGCGCTCGTTCCGGCGCTGATCGCCTCGACGTCGAGAAGGCCGCGCTCGATCGCGACCTTCCGCGCGATCGCCTCGGCGAGCGGACTGCGGCACGTGTTGCCGGTGCAGACGAAGAGAATCTTCATGCGCTCAGGCGTCTCCGATCAAATTGGGCACGCTCTCACGCAGCGTCGCGGCGGAGATCGCCCCGGGCCGAATGACACGCGGAAGCCGCCCCATGCAATCGATCACCGTCGACGGCTTGGATGGCTTCAAGGCACCGCCGTCGAGCACTCGCAATTCTCCACGTGTCACCGCGTCGCCCCATTGCGACAGAATCTCAGCGGCGCGCATCGCCGGGGGAACCCCCGGACGGTTGGCGCTCGTCGACGTGATCGCGTCGCCGTGCGCGTGGATCAATCGCGTCATGGCGGCGTGGCTCGTCCAGCGAACGGCGATTCCACCTTCCGGACCGCGCAGCCGATCGGGGACTCGCCGCTCGCCGCCGGCAAGCACGAGCGTCAACGGCCCGGGCCAGTGTCGTGTCACGAGATTCGCGGCGTACGCGGGCAACCGCAGGTCGAGCCGCTCGATCATGTCCGGTCCCGAGATGAGCAGCAGGAACGGCTTCCCCGGCGGCCGGCTCTTGAGGCGGACCAGCGCGTCCACCGACTCGCGATCGATTCCGCCGCCGAATCCGTAGACGGTCTCCGTCGGGTACGCGAGCACCTTGCGTGCGGCGATCTGCTCGAGCGCGGGCTTGATGGCCGCGCCGATTTCCTCGGCGGACCAGAACGGGATCGAGAGCGACTCGATTCTCATTCGGCGAGCGGAAAGAGCGCCTCCGCGCGGTCGAAGTCCGCGTCCTCGGTGATCTTCATGGCGCGCTCACTCCCGCGCACGACGCGCACCGGCGCTCCGATCGCCTCGCAGAGCGCGGCGTCGTCCGTCGCGGTGAGCCCGGCGGACTTGGCGTGACGGTGCGCGCGCTCGATCACCTCGCGCGGAAAGCCCTGCGGCGTTTGGGCGCGCCAGAGGCGTTCGCGGTCGACGGTCCGCACGATCGCGCCCTGTTCGTCCACCTGCTTGAGCGTATCGACGACGGGCAGCGCGGCGATCGCGCTGACGCCCTCGCGCGCCGACGCGACCACGCGATCGATCGTCGCGTCGCCCACCAACGGGCGCGCCGCGTCGTGCACGAGGACGATCGCCGCTTCATCCGGCAGGTCTTCGAGGCCGTTGCGCACGGACTCGGTGCGAGTCGCGCCGCCGACGGAGACCATCAGCCGGTCGACGTCGCACTGAAACACCCACGGCGGCGGATCGGCGACGTACTCGCGCGGCAGCACGACCACCACGGCCACGACGTCCGCGCGCGCCATGAACGTCTGCAGGCTGTGGAGCAGCGCAGGTTTTCCCGCGACCCATCGAAACTGTTTCAGCTCCGTTCCGGAGGTCCGGCTGCTGCCCCCGCCGGCGACGATCACCACGCCCACGTCGTCGACGTCATCCAAACACGCGCTGAAACAGGTCGCCGATCGTTTTCACTCCGACCACCTCGATCTCCCGCGTCACGCGTTTCGGAACGCCGCGCTCCGCGAGATAGATCCGCTGCATGCCGAGGTTGGCGGCTTCGGCGATCCGCCGCTCGGCTTGCGACACGGCGCGCACTTCGCCGCCGAGTCCGACCTCGCCGGCGAACACGGCGTCGCGCGGGAGCGCGCGGTCGTACACGCTCGACGCCAGCGCCACCGCGACGGCGAGATCTCCGGCCGGCTCCTGAAGACGCATTCCGCCGACGACGTTGACGAAGACGTCGAGCTGCGCGAACGACAGCCCGGCCCTCTTGTCGAGCACCGCGAGCAACAGCGCGAGGCGCCGGCCGTCGAATCCGGTGGCGACGCGCTGCGGCGTGCCGAATCCCGCTTTGGCGACCAGCGCCTGAATCTCGACGAGCACGCGGCCGCGTCCCCTCGAGCAGCGCCGTCAGCGCGGAGCCCGACGCGGTCTGCGTTCGGTCGCCGACGAACAGCTCCGACGGATTCGCGACGGGGTCGAGCCCCTGCTCCGTCATGCGGAAGACGCCGATCTCGTCGACGCTGCCGAAGCGGTTCTTGTTCGCGCGCAGCACGCGATGGTCGAGCGTGTTCTCTCCCTCGAAGTACAGCACCGTGTCGACGATGTGCTCGAGCGTCTTCGGCCCGGCGATGCCGCCGCCCTTCGTGACGTGGCCGACGACGAACACGGTCGTGCCGCTCTCCTTCGCGAAGCGCATCAGCCGCGCGGCGCATTCGCGCACCTGTCCGACGTTGCCCGGCGCGCCCTCGAGGTCGGTCGTGAACACGGTCTGAATCGAATCGACGATGAGCGCCGCGGGCGGCGCCGCCGACGCTGTCGCGAGGATCGTTTCGAGATTCGTCTCGCTCAGGAGCGCGACGTCGCCGGCGTTTCCGCCGAGCCGGTCGGAGCGCAGGCGAACCTGGAGCGCGGATTCTTCGCCGGACGCGTAGAGCACCGGCCGTCCGGTCTGCTCGAGGCGCGCCGCGACTTGGAGCAGCAGCGTCGACTTGCCGATGCCCGGTTCGCCCCCGACGAGAATCATCGAGCCCGGGACGATCCCGCCGCCGAGCACGAAGTCGAATTCGTCGAGGCCAGTCTGCCAGCGGTGCGCCTGCGACCCCTCGACGTCGCGCAGCCGCGGCGCGACCGCGACGCTGCCGCCTTCGGCGAGTCCTCGCGCGCCTGCGGCCCGCCGCGCGCTCATCGCGCCCGACGCGACCCGCGGCGTCGACGATCTCTTCGACGAGCGTGTTCCACTCGCCGCACGTGTCGCAGCGGCCCTGCCACTTCGAGTGCTCGGCGCCGCACTCGGTGCAGCGGTAGGCCGTCTTCACTTTCGCCATATCTCGAAGCTTAGCGGGCTGGCAGGCACCGATGAAGATCTATTGCCGGCTGGCGCTGATGTTGCGAGCGGGCCTGTACGACTTGAGGAACTGCAACGATTTCGCGGATTACCCGGAGTTGCGCGGAAACGACAAAGACTTGGGGAACAACAAAGCTGGGACGGCCAGATCGCGGGGAACCAGCGTTTGCTAAAGCAGTTTCCAAAAGCATTTCTCGGCGAAATCCGCTTTCTCCGCGAAATCGTTGCAGTATCAATTCGTACAGCTCCAACGGGCGCACCGAAGGCGAGCGCGCGACGTACTCACACGCGGCCCTAGCCCTTTTCTGCGAATAGCTCTCGAAGCGCGTGTACTGCTTGTGGAAGAACAGATTCACGAGGCCGGTCGGACCGTTGCGCTGTTTGCCGACGATCACCTCGGCCTTGCCCTCGAGCGAGTTGCCGTCCTTGTCGGTCGGGCCGTCGTAGAACTCCTGACGGTAGAGGAACATGATGAGATCGGCGTCCTGCTCGATCGCGCCCGACTCGCGCAGGTCGGAGAGCTGCGGACGCTTGTTGTCGCCGGTACGCTGCTCTGGGGCGCGCGAGAGCTGCGACAGCGCGATGACCGGGACGTTCAGCTCCTTGGCGAGCGCTTTCAGTCCGCGCGAGATCTGGCTGACTTCCTGTTGCCGGCTCTCGGCGTGCGTCGGTCCCTGCATGAGCTGCAGGTAGTCGACGATCACGAGACCGATGCCCGACTCGGTCTTCAGGCGGCGCGCCTTCGACCGCATCTCGAGCAGCGTGATGCCGGGCGTGTCGTCTATCCATACCGGCGCCGTCCCCAGAATACCGGCGGCTCGCGCGAGGCGCGGAAAGTCGTCGTCGCGGAGCAATCCCTTGCGGAGTCGTTGCGCATCGATGCGAGCCTCGGACGTGAGCATGCGCTGCACGAGAGACTCTTTACTCATTTCCAGCGAAAAGAGCGCAACCGGAACCTTGTTCTCGATGGCCGCGTATTGCGCGACGTTCGAGCGTGAACGCCGTCTTCCCCATCGACGGCCTGGCCGCGACGATGATGAGATCCGACGGTTGGAAGCCGGACGTGATCTCATCGAGATCGCCGAAGCCGCTCGCGACGCCGGTGATGGTCGTGCCGCCGGCGTGCAGCCTCTCGATCCGCTCCATCGTCGGCCAGAGCAGCTCCTTGAGGCGCGTGAATCCCTCGCGCGTCTGCTGCTGGCTCACCATGAAGATCTTCGACTCGGCTTCGTCGAGCAGCTCGCGCGCCGTCACGTGGCCGTCGAACGCCTCGGTCACGATCGTCGTCGAAACCTCGATCAGCCGGCGAAGGATCGACTTCTCGCGCACGATCTGCGCGTGGTACTCGATGTTCGCCGCCGTCGGCACGGCGTCGACGAGAAAGCCGATGTAGTCCTTGCCGCCGGATCCTTCGAGATCGCCGCGGCGCTGGAGCTCGTCGGAGAGCGTCAGCGGATCGACGACGCCTCCACGCTCGGCGATCCCCACCATCGCGCGGAAGATCCGGCGGTGGCGCTCGGCGTAGAACATCGTGTCGTCGACGAATTCGACCGCGCGGAGAACCGCGTCCTGGTCGATCAACATCGCCGAAAGCACCGCCTGCTCGGCGTCCTCCGAGTATGGAGGACGCCGATCGCGGTACGGGTCACGCGTCGGCGCGTGTACTGGAGCTATCGAGAATTCGACGGGCGAGCTGGACATCTTCCCAAGTGGGACGCTTCCAACCCGGATTCCGGAGAAGCGCGGCAGGGTGATACGTGACCACGAGCGGTACACCGTAATAGCGGTGAACCTGGCCGCGCAACTTGCCGATCGAGAGCGTCGTGTTCAAGAGCGTCTGCGCGGCAAATGTTCCGAGCGCGAGAATCACCTTGGGCCGAATCAGCTCGATCTGGCGAATGAGATACGGACTACACGCCTTTACTTCGTCCGGTAGAGGGTTACGGTTTCCCGGCGGACGATGTTTGAGGACGTTGCAGATGAAGACGTCCTCGCGCTTGAAGTCGATCGCGGCGAGGATCTTCGTGAGCAGTTGCCCCGCCGCGCCGACGAACGGGCGGCCGGTTTGATCTTCGGTCGCGCCGGGCGCTTCGCCGACGCACATGAAGTCCGCGTTGGGATTGCCCTTCGCCGGGCACCGGATTCGTCGCCGTCGAATGCAGCGGACAGCGGGTACACGTCGCGACGTGCGACGCGAGCGTCTCGAGTGAATCGAGCGCCGCCATCGCCCCGCCGAACAGATTCGGACGACGGCGTCCCGACCGAAATCCCCGGTGCGACCGAGACGATCGGCGCCGGCGGGGGCTCCGCGCTCTTCGTCGCCGGCGCGACGAACGACGTGTCCTCCGGCGGCTTCGCCGCGCTCGGATGCCGTCACCGGTCCACCGGCCAACCGGTCCACCGGTCCACCGGTCTTCGGCGTTTCGATCGACGCATCAGCCGCGCGAAGAATCGCGCGCCAGTCGTTCGGGTCCGCGGGCGCGGCGCGGCGCTCTTCGACGCCGACGAAACCGGCGTGGCGGCTTTTCCCGGTGCGCCGCCGCCGAGCAGGCGCATCGCTTCGTCGACCGTCATGCGGTCGAGCACGAGCTCCGTCTCGCCCATCTCGCGGCGCTGCTCGAGGTAGCGGCGGAGCTGTTCCCTAGCGTCCATCGAGCAGCGCCTCCACGCGATCGAGAATCGCGTCGGCCACTTCCGCCTTCGACATGAGCGGCAGCCGCGACTCGACTCCGTCGCGGGCGATCAAGGTGACGCGATTGGTGTCCGTGCCGAATCCCGCGCCCGGCTCGGTGGCGTCGTTCACGACGATCAGGTCGAGGTCCTTCGACGCGAGCTTTCGGCGGCCGTTGGCGAGCACGTCGTTCGTTTCGAGCGCGAAGCCGACGACGACCGAGTCGTGCCGCCGCTTGCCGCGCGTCGATTGGAGAATGTCGGGCGTTGGCGCGAGCGCGATTGGCGCCGGCGAGTCGCTCTTCTTGATCTTCGCATCGGCCGGGTTCGACGGACGAAAGTCCGCCGGCGCGGCCGCCATGATCAACACGTCGGTGGACGGCAGCGCGCTGTCGATCGCGCCCTTCATGTCGTCCGTCGACTCGACCGTCGTCACGGCGACGGCCGGCGGCGCGGCGACGCTCATCGGGCCGGAGACGAGCGTGACGTCGGCGCCGCGGCGCCACGCCGCGGACGCGAGCGCGACGCCCATCTTGCCGCTGCTGTGGTTCGAGATGAACCGCACGGGATCGATCGCTTCGCGCGTCGGTCCGGCGGTCACGAGCACTCGTTTGCCGGCGAGCGATCGGCGCGGCTCGAGCAGTCTCCCGACGTGCGCGAAGATCGTCTCCGGCTCCGGCATTCGTCCCGGACCGGTTCCCTCGCCTGCCGCGAGATCGCCTTCGTCCGGGTTCACGATGCGGTAGCCGAGTGTCGTCAGGTGGGTCACGTTGTGCTTCGTCTGCGCGTGCGCCCACATGTGATCGTTCATCGCGGGTACGAGCAGCACGGGCGATGTCGTGGCGAGAAGAATCGAGGTGAGCAGGTCGTCGGCTTGTCCGGTCGCCGCGCGCGCGAGAAAATCGGCCGTGGCGGGCGCGACGACCAACGCCGTCGCGCTGCGAGCGAGCGCGATGTGATCCAGCGCGCGCCCCTGCTCGAACATTCCCGCGTGTACCGGCCGGCCCGTGAGGGCCTCGAACGTGATCGCGCCGACGAACTCGGTCGCCGCGCGCGTCATCACCACGTCGACTTCGGCGCCCGCTTTCGTGAGCAGGCGCGCCAGCCAGGCCGATTTGTAACTGGCGATCCCTCCCGTCACCCCGAGGAGGATTCGACTCCCCGCGTACGGGCGGATGGAGCTACTCGGCGCGTCGCCGCGGGATGACGTGGTACTCGATGTCACCCTTCGCCAGCTCTTCGAGCGAGCGCGTGGTGAGCTTCTTTTCGCGCGACGACGAACGGTCGCGCGGGAACTCGTTCAGCACGCGGGCATACTTCGCGGCGACGAGAACTCCGAGGTACTTGTTCGCGGCATGACCCGCGATTTCGTCCGGGGTGAAAACCCGCATCGATCAACTCCGATCTATTGTGAGTGGCGCTCTATTTCCGACTCGAGCCGCCCGACGAGCTGCTCGACGTTCCGCTGCAATCCAAAGATCCGTTCCCGGCTCACCACCTCGGCGTCCACGATCGAGCCGACGCGCGCTACCGCCTGGTCGAGGTCGTCGTTGACGACGACGTAGTCGTACTCGTTCACGGCCCGGAGCTCGTGGAGAGCAGAATGTAATCTATCGAGGAGCTGCGCGGGGGACTCGGTGTGCCGGCGCTTGAGGCGTTCCAGGAGGACGTCGGCGGAAGGCGGTAGGAGGAATACACTTACGGCCGCCGGAAAGCTCTCCCGGATCAGCCGCGCGCCCTGCACGTCGATGTCCATGATGACGTGCCGTCCCCCCGCGAGCACGCGCGAGACTTCGCGCCGAAGCGTGCCGTAGAGGTTGCCATGGACCTCGGCCGACTCGATGAACTCGCCGAGGCGCCGGCGCTCGACGAACTCGTCGCGCGTCAGGAAGTGGTAGTCGACCCCGTCCTGTTCGCCCCGGCGCGGCTCGCGCGTGGTGCACGACACCGAGTATCCGACGTCCGCCCGCTGCGCCAGGAGGCGATGCGCGATCGTCGTCTTCCCGCCGCCCGACGGCGACGAGAGGATGATCGGAAAGATCACCTGGCCCCAGGCGCCGGTGTCTTCTTCGTTCTCTCGCGCGTCGGTCACTCGAGATTCTCCGCCTGCTCGCGGATCTTCTCCAGCTCCTCCTTGATCAACACGACGTCCTGCACGATCGCGGCGTCGTTCGCCTTGCTGCCCGTCGTGTTCGCCTCGCGCAGCAGCTCCTGGAGCAGAAAGCCGAGGCGCTTGCCCACGCCATCGGCCGGCGGCGCGGCGAGCGTCGTGCGAAACGCCGCCACGTGGGTGTGGAAGCGGCTGATCTCCTCGGAGACGTCCAGCTTGTCGGCGAGAATGGCGATCTCCTGCGCGAGTCGCTGCTCGTCGACGGTGACGCCGGACGCGAGCTCCTGCACGGCGTGGCGCAGCCGCTCGCGCTGCTCGACGAGCCGCTGCGGCGCGCGCGCGGCGATGCGCTCGACCGCCTGCTCGATCACCGAGAGCCGCGCGCCGACGTACCCCGTGAGGCGCGCGCCTTCGACCGATCGCATCGCGTCGAGCGCTTGCATCGCGCGATCGACGATCTTCACCAGCTCGTCCGCGTTGCCGGCGGTCTCCTCCGCCGGAGCGGCGACGACGTGCGGCAAGCGCAGCACCGTGGCGGCGTCGATGGCGCCGTCGAGCGCGAAACGTTCCTGCAATCGCCGGATCTGATCGACGTATTGCCCGAAGCGCGTCTCGTCGATCGTTCCTTCCGATTCGTGCCGAGCCAGACGCGCCGTGACGGAGATGTGGCCGCGCGAGACACCGCGCCGCAGCGCTTCGCGCACTTCCGGCTCCCAGCGGCTCAGCTCGGCCGGAAGCTTGATCGCGGGATTGAAGAAACGGTGATTGACCGAGCGAATCTCGACGGAGACGCGCGCTCCGCCAACCTCGCCGTCCGCCGCTCCGAAGCCCGTCATGCTTTTTATCATATCGCAGGGCCGAAGCTACGGACTGACAAGAAGATTTGTCAATCGACGAAGGACCAGCGCACCCCGTAGTAGTTCATCTGCCGCGGCATGATGAACCCGCCGATCTCCGAATAGCGTTCGCCCAGCATGTTTCGGAACTGCCAGGAGACCGTCGCGTTCAACACGCGGATCTCGAGCAGCAGCGAAAGCGTGCGGAACCCCGTGCCGAGCGACGGCTGGCTCGAGATGAGCGACGGGAAGTGGACGTCGGACCGGTACTCGTGAATGACCGACGCCATCAGCCCGAAGTCGTGCGTCGGGAATCGGTTGGCGAGGTTCGTCCGCACGTACAGCTCGGCGCGCGACTGATACTGCGGCCGATACGCGCCGGTCGAGTCGTTCCACCGAATTCCATAGACGTCGGCGCCGAGCGGGACCCCACAGCTTGCCGCGAATCGCCGCCTCGAATCCCGTCGCGCCGGGCGCGTGCTGCGCGATGTAACTCGTGTCGTACTCGCACCGCCGGCGCGAGAAGAGCGCTGTCCCGCCGCACCACGCCGCCGATGAGCCAGAGCTCGTGAAGCCGCAGACCAGCCTCGCCGCGGAGGTACGTCGTCGTCAGCCCGATGTCGTTCGCGCGATAGTTCGTCGAGCGAGCGGCGCTTCCCAGCAGCGAGATGAACGAAAACGGCTGCAGCCGGAACGTCACGTCGGCGCGGGCGATCGAATCCGCGCTTTTCGCCTCCGCATATCCCGACACGCTCGACCCGCTCGGTCGTGAAGCTCGCGCGGGCCGCGGGGGCGAAGATCGTCTGGCCGCCGGAGACGAAGGCTCGCGCCGTGCCGCTCGCGCGAAACGGGCCCTGCACCGTTCCCGCGGTCGCGATGTATTGCGCCATGTACCGGCTCGTGTCGAGCGGCGCGATCGCGAGCAACGATTCGGCGGGCGTCGTGGGAATTCCGGTGAGCGACGAGCGAAACCCGGTGTAGACGTAGCGCGACGCGACCGTCATGACCTGCGCCCACGCCTTGTCGACGTCGGGGTCCGCGTACGCGACGCGGAAATACGCGTCGGTGCGGGTCGACGACGTTTCCGGAATCGAGTCGCCCTGCACGTCGAGCGACGACTCGCCGATGATCTCGCCGCGGTGTCGGCCGACTCGCGTCCCGAACCCGTCGACGCTCCACTTCTGCTTCGCCCAACCCGCGCGCACAACGATGCCCACCTGATCGCTGCTGCCTCCGAACTGCGCGGGAGGCGTCGTGCCGTACTGCTGCGCGCCGAACTGGAACGCGCCGCCGTTGTTCAGCCGCGCGCCGAAGAAGCCGCGATAGAGATTCGTCGACTGGTCGCCCGTCGAAACGTCGGTGCGCGTTTCCGTGTGGGTGTTCCGCACGCGCCAGCTTCGCAGATACACGCGGATCTCGTCGGCCGTCTGCTCGATCGTCGCGTCTTCCGCCGACCATAGGTTGATCTGCGTCAGGTCGAGGATGCCGCCGGTCCGCGGGTCGATGGAGACCTCCTCGAACCCATCGTAGAAGACGCGAACTCGGCGCACGTCGCCGAGGTACGATCCGACCTGTGGCGGAGGAAGCCACCCGCCTCGAAACGTCGACACGCCGGCGACACGCTCGAGGAGATCGGCGACAGTGAGCGCGCCCGTGGCGAACAGCGAGTCGCGCGGCCAGTACAGCCGCCGCCCGACCTGGAGCTCCTGCGGATCCTCGGCGTGAGCGAGCGGCGACTTGATGCTGTCGGCGCGGATGCGCGCGCGCCGGATCGAGTCCACCTTGAAAAGGCTGTCGCGCAGCGTATCCGCGCGCGTGAGCAAACGCGGTTTGACGGTGTCCGGCGGCGCCGGCACCTTCGGCTTGATCGTGTCGATCACCTGCGCGCCGAGCGGGAGGCGCCTGCAAAACGGCCCCGGCCAACAGGCCGAGGCCGATGACCAGCAATACACGGTGCATCGAACGGCTCAGCGCGCGCGCCCTCGCACGAATTCGACGAACGTTCCCACGGGCACTCCCGTCGGGCCGCGCGGCACCGTGCCGAGATCGGACTCGGTGTACGCGGTTCCGGCGATGTCGAGATGCACCCATGGATAGTCGTCGGCGAATTCTTTCAGGAACAATGCGGCGGTGATCGTGCCCGCGGGACGGCCGCCCGAATTCTTGATGTCGGCCACGTCGGACTTGATCAGGTCCTTGTACTCGTCCCACAGCGGCAGCGGCCAGCCGGGTTCACCGGCGCGCTTTGCCGCGTCCAGCACTTCCTGCACGAGCGGCTCGTTGTTGCCCATCACGCCCGTCGCGGTGTGGCCGAGCGCGATCACGCACGCGCCGGTCAGCGTCGCCGCGTCGATCACCGCCGCGGGCGACATCCGCTTCGCGAACGCCAGCACGTCGGCGAGCACCAGCCGGCCTTCGGCGTCGGTGTTGATGATCTCGATGAACTTGCCGTTCGACGCCTGCACCACGTCGCCCGGCTTCATCGCCTCGCCCGACGGCATGTTGGTCGTCGAGCCAATGAGACCCACGACGTTGATGGGAAGTTCCAACCGGCCGATCGCTTCCATCGCGCCGAGCACGCCCGCCGCGCCGCACATGTCGAACTTCATCCACTCCATGCCCTGCGCCGGCTTGATCGAGATGCCGCCCGAGTCGAAGCACAGCCCTTTGCCCACGAGCACGACGGGCTTCGCGTCCTTCGCGCCCTTCTGGTACTCGAGCATGATGAGCCGCGGCTCCTGCGTCGTGCCCTGCGCGACGGCGAGGAACGAGCCCATCTTGGCTTCCTGCATCGCGGCGCGACCCATCACCGTCGTCTGCATGCCGAGCCGCTTGGCGATGTCGCGCGCCGTGTCGGCGAGATAGTCCGGCGTGCACACGTTGCCCGGCAGCATTCCGAGCCGCCGCGCGAGAGCCATTCCTTCGCCGAGTGCCGCGGCCGCGCGCGTTCCTGTCGCGCGCGCCGTCGGCGTCGGCGGCGAGGATCACGGCTTCGTCGAGCGGCGCGCGCTGTTCGTCGGCGGGCGGCGCGGTCTTCATCTCCTTGAAATCCCACGCGCCGATCCCGAGTCCGACGCCTGCGGCTTCGACCTCGCTCGCGTTCAGCGCTCCGGCGTAGAACGCGAGGCGGCCGACGCCGAGCCGCGACGCCTGCCGCGCGGCGATGGCGCCCGCGCGGCGGAGCGCGGCTGGGCGATCCGACGCCGGGCCCATGCCGACGAGCAGCACGCGCTGAATGCCGCGCTCGCCGCCGGCGAGATGGAGCGTCTCGTCTCGGCCGCCGCGAAAGTCGCGGCGCGCGATCGCGCGTCCGAGCGCGCCGTTGGTCGCCGCGTCGACGGCCGCGAGCTCCGGCGCGAGCGACGGTGACGTCGGCAGCGCGATGACGAGGAGCGGAACGTCGAGCGTTCCGAAATCCGGTGCGGCGCCCGAGATCGTTGGTTTCATGCGCGGTTCATTACGGAGTTGATTCGCGCGCGGTCGCCGGCGTGGCGTCACGCGGTCATGCCCTTGATGATCTGATCGCCGAACGCCGTCGTCGACACTTCGGTCGATCCGGGCATCTGGCGCGCGAGGTCGTAGGTGACGCGCTTCGATTTGATGGCGTTCTCGAGTCCGCGCGTGATGAGCGTGGCCGCCTCGTTCCAGCCGAGGTACTCGAACATCATCACGCCGGAGAGCACGACGCTCCCGGGATTGATCTTGTCCTGGTTCGCGTATTTGGGCGCGGTGCCGTGCGTGGCCTCGAACACGGCGACGCCGTCGCCGACGTTGCCGCCGGGCGCGATGCCGAGTCCGCCGACCTGCGCCGCCGCGGCGTCGGAGATGTAGTCGCCGTTGAGGTTCGGCGTGGCGATCACGGAATACTCATCGGGGCGCAGCAGCAGCTGCTGGAACATCGAGTCGGCGATGCGGTCCTTGATGATGACCGCGTCGGCGCGGGCGTTCGCCCCGCCCTTCGCGAGGTCCGCCTCCGGCACCACGCTCTCCGCGAACTTGTCGCGCGCGACCTCGTAGCCCCAATCGCGGAACGCGCCCTCGGTGAACTTCATGATGTTGCCCTTGTGCATCAGCGTCACCGACGGCTTGTCGCGCTGGAGCGCGTACTGGATCGCCATCTCGACGAGGCGCTTGGATCCGAACGCCGACATCGGCTTGATGCCGATCGCCGACTCGGGGCGGATCGTCTTCTTGAACTCGCGCTCGATGAACGTGCGGAGCTTCTCCGCCTCGGGCGATCCCGCCTTCCATTCGATGCCGGCGTAGACGTCTTCGGTGTTCTCGCGGAAGACGACGATGTCGAGCTTCCCCGGATCCTTCATCGGGCTGCCCACGCCCTCGAACCAGCGCACCGGGCGGATGCAGGCGTAGAGGTCGAGCACCTGGCGCAGCGTGACGTTCAGCGAGCGGATCCCGCCGCCGACGGGCGTGGTGAGCGGCCCCTTGATCGAGACGCGGAAGTCCTGCATCGCGTCCACGGTCTCCTGCGGGAGCCAGTCCTTGTAGTTGGTGAACGCCTTCTCGCCGGCGAAGACCTCCATCCACGAGACGCGCCGCTGGCCGCCGTAGGCCTTTTCGACGGCGGCGTCGAAGACGCGGACCGAGGCGCGCCAGATGTCCGGTCCCGTCCCGTCGCCTTCGACGTACGGGATGATCGGGTTGTCCGGGACTTTGAGAACGCCGCCTTCGTATGCAATGCGTTCGCCGGCCGACGGAACGGTCGCGAGCTTGTAGGTCGCCATGACGTTGGGAAAGGCTAAATGGATCGGAGCCGGAGAAAGCTATGCCGCAGGTAAAAGCCGTTCAAGCGTTTGAGCGACTCCACCGAGTATTCTTGTGATCTCTCACTCCTGCCTCTCCCATGCGCTTTCCCAGCCGCTTCGTCCTCGGCGTCGTCCTCAGTCTTGTCTGCGTTCGCGCCGCTCGGCGCAGCAGGCGTCCACCGTCGTCATCGTCGTGCGGCACGCCGACAAGGACACGATTCCCAAGGCCGACCCGCCCCTGACGGCGGCCGGTGTCGTGCGGGCGAAAGCGTTGGCTGCCGCACTCGCCGACGCCGGCGTACAGGCGGATCATCACCACGGAGCTGCTTCGATCGCGCGAGACGGCTCGGCCGCTGGCCGAGGCGCAGCGGCTGACCCCGATCACGGTGCCTCACGGGTCGGACATCGCGCAGCATGCGCAGGCGGTCGCCGCGGCCGTGCGCAAACTGCGCGGCAAGACGGTGCTCGTCGTGGGTCACGGAGAGACCGTCGGTCCGATCATCCAGGCGCTCGGCGGTCCCGCCATTCCCGAGGTGTGCGGGTACGAGTATTCGAATCTCTATACTCTCGTGCTCGACGAGAACGACAAAGCGGTGCGGCTGATCCACTCGTCGTACGGCGCGCCATCTCCGGCGCACGCGTCGCCCTGCACGACGCCCTGATAGCATCGACTGCTAAGACGGCTGGAAGCGCTCCGCGGTGTGTTGTCGGGTCTGGAACTTGCCTCGTGAGCCCGCCACGAGAGGCCGAATGAGACCAACACGAATCGTTTTGATCGCCGCCGTGTTTCTCGGCGCGTCCGGCTCCGCGCGGGCGCAGACGCCGACGCCCAGCGACAGCGTGCACGCCCCGCCGTTGTTCACGTACCGCGACGCCGTGCTAGCCGCCGGTTTCGCCGGGCTCACGGTCGCGATGTTTCCGCTCGACAAGTCGGTCGCGCGACGGCTGCAGAACCCGACCGTTCAGGCGAACCGGTTCTTCACGAACGGGGCGACCGATCTGCGACTCGTCGCCGATCCCGGCGGCCTGATCGTCGGTTTCTCGGCGTACGGCGTCGGGCGTGTGGCCGGATGGAAGAACGTCGCCGACTTGGGGCTCCATACCGTGGAGGCGTTGTCCGTCGCGGGTCTCACGACGGTGATATTCGACGGCCTCGCCGGCCGAGCGCGGCCGTTCGTCGTCGGCGACACCAACTCGACCGACTTCCATTTTGGCCACGGATTCGGCAACCACGATCGTCAGTCATTCCCGTCGGGCCACGCGACGTCGGCGTTCGCGTTCGCCTCGACGGTCACGAGCGAGTCGGCGCGATGGTGGCCGCACGCGACGTGGATTGTCGGTCCGCTGATGTACGGCGCGGCCACGCTCTCCGGTTTCTCGCGCATGTACGACGACCGGCACTGGGCGAGCGACATCATCTCCGGCGCGGCGATCGGGACGTTCGCCGGCATCAAAGTCGTGCGCTACAATCACACGCCACCCGTCGAACATGATCGACCGGTTCTTCCTCGGCTCGATGGTCGAGGCTGGATCGCACGGCGACGTCAAGGCCGGATTCTCGTTTGCGTATTAGCCGCGGTGAGGCGACAAGAGACCGAGGATCCGACTATATAATTTCTACATATATTGTGAGGCTCATCGCGTCATGGAACTTGGCCCTTTGCGAACGCGGCCATGGTTTCGTCAACCCTCGCCTCGCCGAACTGTTTGCGCGAGCAGGCCAATCACCTCGCGCAGCGTCGCAGGGTCCTCTGCGCGCAGCGTAACGCGCTGCCAGCCCGGCACGCCGGGCGCGGCCAACGTCTCCACGCCGTACTTCAAGTCGTGGTGCTGCTGGTGCGCGTCGCGCAGAACGACCGTCACCGGTCCGGCCTCAGCGTCTACGGCCACGATCTTCTTTTGCATGCGCTCCGCCCGGATTTGACCAAGACTATGACCAAAACGCAGACGGGGAGCCTCGAATCGGCACCCCGTCGTTGAAGCTAAGCCGTTGCAAAGGCTATCAAATGCCCAAGGCGGGACTCGAACCCGCAAGAGCCGAAGCTCGGGGGATTTTGAGTCCCCTGCGTCTACCAATTCCGCCACCCGGGCCGGGACTCGAATGTAGTCGCGGCGCCAAGGCCGCTCAACGCTCGGGCGGATTCTCCGGCGGCGGCGGGCCGGCCGGCGCATCCAGCTGGTTCTGCCGCAACTTCTGAAGTTGCTGCGCCAGGCGCTCTTGCAGCATCGAATACCGCGCGCGTTGGAGCGGCGTGAGAAATCCCGCGAGCTCCTTCTGCTCGTTCTCGAAGAGATCCGCTCGCCGCCGCTGCGCCCCAACCAGCGCGTTCATCTGCTGCTCGATGCGGGCGTTCTGATCGGCGGCCGCCGTATCCTCCATCGCCGCTTTGAGGCCGAGACGCGCCTGATCGCTCGTCGCGCTGGATTTCCACCGCGCTGACGGTCGTACTTCGTGTTCACCTGGTTGAGCGTCCGCATCTGCTCGTTGCTGAGATTGAGCTGGCTTCCGCACCGCTGCCCACCCACGCCTGACGCACCTGCCGCTGCAACAATGCGCGCTCGCCGAGCGGTGGCGCGCCGAGTCGTTGCGCTGCGCCTGACGCTCGGCCTTGAGCGCAGCGCGCGCGGCCGGGCGCCGAGGCGGCGGGATCACCGCTCGTCCGCCCCGCCCTGTGCGACGACGACCGTCGGCAGCAGCGCCGACAACGAGGCAATCACCAACAAGCGTTCGATCGTTCTCACGTGCTCACTCTCACAGTCCCGTCGGCGACGACGCTTTCGCGCCGACACGCAGCGTCACCGGTTCGGGCTCGGTGATCGGCGTCGCGTCCATGTGCTCGATCGCGTTCAGCAGCGACTTGAGCTGCTTGGCGTTCAAATCGCCGATGCGGCTGTTCGCCAAGCCCGCGCTCTGTTCGTCCTTCTGCTCGTCCGTCGACGCCACCGACTCGGCGCTGCGCTTGGCCCACAGGAGGCGGCGACGTCGACTCGGGCCGCGGGCGACTCGGTACCGCCGCGGTCGTGGCGTTCGGCGCCGGGGAGCGAACGGTGCTCCCCACCGGTGCCGGACGCGGACACGCTGGCCGTCGTCTCGCTCGCTGCACCGGTGACATGACGAACGGCCGGCGCGCTCGCGGAATCGCTTCCACCGTCGCGGACGTTGCGCATCACAACGACCGACGTTCCGCCGGCGACGATGAACGTCACCGCCGCGGCGATGCGCCAATCACTCAACACGCGCCATGCGCGTCGATGCTGGCCCGGGCGAACGGACGCCGGCGTCGGCAGCGCGGCGACGATGCGATCCACGTCCACACGCGGTGTCGCACGATCCAACGAGCCTCGCAGCGACCGCAACAGCTCGAGCTCCGAGCGACAGTCGGCGCAGCCGTCGACGTGCGCGACGACCCGCGCGCGCGTACGCGCGTCGAGGCGGTCGTGCATCAGATCCGGCAACAGATCCCGGACTTCGGCGTTCGGACAGTCACTCATCGAGAAACTCCTTCACAGCGCGCATCGCGTTGTGGTAATGCACCCGCGCGGCGCCTTCGGTCGTTCCCACCGCCGCGGCAATTTCCTTGTACGACAACCCTTCCGCCACTCGAAGCGTAAAGACCTCCTTCTGCGTCGGCGACAGCCGGCTCATGGCCTGCCGCATTCGCCGCTCCGTCTCGCTCGCGACGACGCCGTCGAGCGCATCGTACTCCGTCGACGCGTCGTCCTCTTGAATCTCCACGCGGTCGCGCCGGCGCTTCTCCGCCCGCCGCCGGTCGACCAGCAACCGTCGCTCGATCGTGAACAACCACGTGCGAAACGAGCTCTCGCCTCGAAAACCGTCGAGCGAATTGAACGCCCGCACGAACGTGTCCTGCACCAACTCGTCGACCTCGTTTCGTTCTCCCTGCGCCACCGCGAACCGGGCGAGCGCCGACGCGTGGCGAGCGACCAACGCGCTCGCCGCGCGTTCGTCTCCGGATTTCCAACGTGCGATGAGCTCGGAATCCAGCCCATCATCGGCGTCTCTCCTGGTCTCCGAGCTGCCGTCGCGCGCCGCGTCGCTCATTCGGTTCAAACGGTAGACGTCACAGGACTTGCGCCGTTAAGGTCCAGATCGGCGCGGTTGCGGCCGGGTTGTCTCCTCGGGGGACGCGCCCAGCCGCCCCCCGCTGAACAAACCGTGGCGATCTGGTGTTTTCTAGTTGACGAGCCATGTCCATCGAACGAATCGCCCACCGAGGCGCCCGAATCGAGCTCCCTGAGAACACCCTCGCCGCGTTCGCGCAGGGCGTTCGAGCGGGGGGCGAACGCGATCGAGTTGGATGTCCATGCCACGATTGATGGGGTCGTCGTCGTTCACCATGACCCCGACCTCGCGGTTCCCGTCAGCACGACCCGCCGCCCGATCGCCGAGATGACGTGGCAGGAGGTGGACGCAACGCCGCCTGTGACAGGGGTTTCGGTGCCGACGCTCACGGAAGTTCTCGCCATGGTGCCGCCGAACGCGACCGTCTACGTCGAGATCAAGGGCTTGGGCATCGAGCTGCTCGTCGCCGACGTGATCGGCCGCTCGTCAGCCCACTGCGCCGTGCACTCGTTCGACCACGCGACCATCGAGCGCTTCAAGCAAATCGCCCCCGACGTCCCCCGCGGACTGCTGTTCGAGGGAAACGCGGCGCAGCTCGACGTCGAGGTCCAGCGGATCGGCGCGCGCGAAGTCTGGCCCCACTACTCGCTCGTCGACGCCGACCTCGTCGCGCGAGCCCGCGCGCTCGGCGCGCGAACGATCGTGTGGACGGTGAACGACGCCGCCGAGGCGCGCCGGCTCGCGGGGCTCGGCGTCGACGGCATATGCACGGACGACGTCAGGCTCCTGGACGGGATCGAGCTGAGGACGTTGGCCTAAGAGAGATCTCTGAGGAGGAGATACTCTAGGCGTCAGCGACAGGCGACAGCGTCAGGAACTGCCGCCTGTCGCTGGCGCTGACGACGAAAGTGCCCGAGTCGCCAGTGATCCCGTTTAGTGCGCGTCTACGGCCCGAGGCGGCGGTGGTGCGCTCGGCTCGGTGGGGTTGAGCAGCTCTCTCCGCCCTCGCGCCGCCTCGGCGACGAGCGTCTCGAGTCGCGTGACTTCGGATTCCGCCGCCGTGAGGTTGTTCATGTGCGCGGTGTAGTCGTCGGCGGGCAACTCACCGCCGGCTTTGCGCGCGTTGTAGACGGCGTAGCCGAGTCGTTGCGCGAAGCGATCGACGGATTGGCGCGCGCGGTACAACTCGAGGCGCAGACGTCCTTCGTCGATCGCGCGCTGTGCCGAGCGTCCGGCGCGATCCAGCTCTTGGCGCAGCCTGTCGAGCAATGCCATACGCTGCTCCCGCTCCTCCTGACCGGTCGACCGGTCCGCCGGTCAACCGGTCCCCCCGACTATGCGACCGACGCGTCGCCGGAAGCGGGATAGACGCTGACCTTGAACCGCGCCCTGCTCTTGTGCTCGAACTTCACCACGCCGTCGATGAGGGCGTAGATCGTGAAGTCGGTGCCGAGGCCGACGTTGTTCCCGGGATGCCACTTCGTGCCGCACTGCCGCAGGATGATGTTCCCCGCGATCACGCGCTCGCCGCCGTACTTCTTGATGCCGCGGTACTTCGGATTCGAGTCTCGGCCGTTTCGTGAGGAGCCGACGCCTTTCTTGTGTGCCATTGCGAGCTCCCTTAGCCGAGCGAGATGGCGTTGATACGAACTTCGGTGAAGCCCTGCCGATGACCGCGCTTGCGCGCGTAGTTCTTTCGGCGCTTCTGCTTGAAGACGATGATCTTCTCGCCGCGTCCGTGGCGGACGATCTCGCCGGTGACGCTGGCACCCTTGAGTGTCGGCACGCCGGTCTTGACGGCCTTGCCGTCGTTGCCGACGAGGACGTCGTTGAACTCGATCGCGCCGCCCTCTTCGCCTTCGAGGGAGGGGATCTTGTACGTGCGGCCCGGCTCGACACGAAACTGCTTGCCGCCGGTGCGAATGATTGCGTAGGGCATAGACAGTGAACTGGTGAGCCTGTAAAGCTAGGATAACGCCGGCGGTTGTGTCAACTGAGTATCGGTGGTCTCAGGTCGCCGGTCTCAGGTCTCTGGGGGACGGCGATAGCGGCCAGCTCTGCCGGTCAGCGGCTGAACGGAGCACCCGAGCGCTTCGACTTGGCAATGCTACTAGTCAGACCGTGCAGCATTTTCGCGACGTCGTCGATCTGGCGCATGAGTCAGCCTGAGTCGCGGCAGCGAGTAAGCCTTGTCGACCGCTGATCAGCAGCAGCGTTTCTAGTTCCCGCATCGCTCGAGGCGACGCTGCTGAAATGTCTGTAGGCGGCGTGTGGAGGGTCTGGTGCAGCGATCAGCCTCAGTCGCGGCAGCGAGAAAGCCTTGTCGACCGCTGATCAGCAGCAGCGTTTCGAGTTCCCGCAGCGAACCGCGGGCGACCGATAGGAATCGGAGGTACTCGACCGGCCCCTGTTCGCCCGTGGCCTTCCGCGATGTTCGACGGCACCGAAACCGCCGCGCGCCTGATTTGACTGACTAGCCCAAACCGCTCGCTCGGAAAACGCCGGGATGATCGCATGCCTTCCGCCATGTTCACAGCATCGTCACCTCTACGCGTATGATTTGCCGACGTATGCGGTGTTCTGGCTGCTTCGCCGCGCGTCTCACGCGGTATGTCTGGTTGGCGATCACCGGCTACGTCTTCTACGGGTACTGGAACCCGTGGTTCTGCTTCCTGATGCTCTTTTCGACGGTCGTGAGCTACACGGCCGGACTTGGGTTTCTGCGATGGGTCGATGACGCGACGGCTCAAGTTATGTCTCGTGGTGCCGATTGTCATCGACCTGAGTCTCCTGGGCTTCTTCAAGTACGCCAATTTCGCGCTCGAGCACCGCGCGCGACGTGAGCGGATTGGTCGGGCCACCCGATTCAGGTGCCGCACTACGACATAATTCTCCCCTATCGGCATCTCGTTCTACACGTTCCACACGATCAGCTACATCGTGGACAGCTACCGCCGCGTCGATCCGGCCGACGCGCAATTTCTTCGAGTTCGCCGCGTACGTCTCACTCTTCTCGCAGCTGGTCGCCGGGCCGATCGTTCGATTTCGCCAGATCGAGGCCGACCTCGAGAACGTCGGCGTGCCGGAGATCCACGAGCTGCTCGGCCGCGGGTGGTCGACCTTCGGCGATGTTTGATCGAATCGACACCACCGATCTACGAGCTGCTAGACGACTCCGGCGCCTGTGCGTACCGGAATCGCGTCGCACAAATCCAACACGTGTACCGCGAAGTCCATCGACTTCTGGCATGCAAGCAGCGTCGACGAGGATCATGGCCTTCTGCCACACATGCAAATCTTTGAACGATCTAACTGACTCGGTCACTGTCCCTGGCCTCTCGGTAGTTCGCCAGATACCTGTCGCCCAGAGACCAGAGACCACATCATCATTTCATTGCCTGACCCCCCATTAGTGCGCGAGGACCCAGGCCCTGCTACGCGACCGCGTACTGCCCAGTCACGTCCCTCCCCGCTGACTTCACCACCAGCTTGAACTCGTCCGGCCTCAGCAGCGGGTCGTCTCTGAACTCCAGGCCGAACCCCACCGCCTTTTCGAGCCGCTTCAACAGGTCCTTCTCGTTCTCCAGCACGTACATCGCGACGTCCGGGTGGAGTCGCACGACGAGATTGTCCTTTCGGCCTTCGAGGCCGGCGCGGCGGACGGAGCGTTCGACGCGGCGGGCGATCGTTTCGGCGGTGAACACGCGGCCGGTGCCGTGACACGTGGGACACGGGTCGGTCATGTTCTGGAGGTGGCTCTGCCGCACGCGCTGCCGGGTCATCTCGATCAGGCCCAGGTCGCTCACGGCGAACGCCTTCGTGCGCGCGCGGTCGCGGCCGAGGTGCGTGCGCAGCTCCTGGAGCACCTTGTCGCGGCTCGACTTCGTCTCCATGTCGATGAAGTCGCAGACGATGATGCCGCCCAGGTCGCGCAAGCCGCATCTGCCGCGCGACTTCGCGCGCGGCTTCGAGATTCGTCTTGAGGATCGTCTTTTCAGGATCCTTCTTGCCCGTGTAGCGGCCCGAGTTCACGTCGACCGAAACCAAGGCCTCCGTCGGCTCGATGATCAGGTAGCCGCCGGAGGGAAGATCGCAGCGACGCTTGAACAGGTCGCGCAGCTCCTGCTCGATGTTCGCCTTGTCGAAGATCGGCGTCTGATCCTCGTACAGCTTCACGCGGTCCACGAGCTCGGGCGCGATTCCCTTCAGGTACTCGAGGATCTCGTTGTGGACCTGCTTCGAGTCCACGGTCACCTGCTCGACCTTCGTGCTGAAGACGTCGCGGATGAGTCCCCGGGTGAGGCTCGTCTCGCGGTGCACGAGCGCCGGGGCGCGCACGAACGTCGTCTTGCGCTTGATCTTCTTCCAGTTGCCGATGAGCGTGGTCAGCTCGCGCTCGAGCGTCTCCTTCGTGACGTCTTCGCCGACCGTGCGCACGATCACGCCGCCGGAGTCCTTGGGGAGCACTTCCTCGACCTGCGAGCGGAGACGCTTCCGCGTCTCGCGATCGCCGATCTTCCGGCTCACGCCGACGCGATCGGCCGACGGCATGAACACGAGAAAGCGTCCGGCGAGCGACACCTGCGCCGTGACGCGCGGTCCCTTGGTGGAGATTGGCTCTTTTGAGACCTGAACGATCAAGTTCTGGCCTCGCTTGAGCACGTCCTGAATGGCTGGAGCCGCCGCGCGGCGTCGCCGGCCGCGCGGGGTCTCGGCCTCGCCGTCCGATTCGTCGTCCTCGTCCTCGTCGTCCTCACCATCGGCGTCGGGATACACAAGATCCGACGCGTGGAGGAACGCGCTCTTCTCCGTCCCTATGTCGACGAAGGCGGCTTGAATGCCCGGCAGGACTGCTTCGACTCGCCCGAGGTAGATGTCGCCGACCATGCGGCGCGCTTCGGGGCGATCGACCAGAAGTTCAACGAGCTGGTCGTCCTCGAGGATGGCAACCCGCGTCTCGCGCGGGTTGGCGTTTATCAAAATTTCTCTTTTCATCAGTGCCCATCGCTTGTCCTGGCTCCGGCGACTCGGCGGAACCGGCGCGATGGCGTTTCGAATTGTGGGGTGAGTGTCGCGCCGCCGAGATGGCGTGCGCGACGTCTCGTGGATGGGGAGTCCGAGCTTTCCGGGTGATCGTCCACATCGGCTCCGGCTGAAGCGCGCGCCGGCGGCGCCGGCCGGGTCGTTCAGCGTGGTACGGAGGGATGTGCGATCGGCCCAACGAATCAGGCCGCGCACCGGAAACAGGACGAACGCCAGCAGACGGGCCAAGAATGCGTCGGCCGCCGGCTGGCGTGGGATGCGCTCCGTCCGTGTTGAGTCGCGGAACGAGACGAGCGCAGGAGAAAGCGCGACAGATATCACCGTACTAGAATCTAAGCGGCGAACTGTCGTTTTCGCAACAAGTTAGAGAGCCGAGCACGGTTGCTGGCCGGTCGGTCGAGGCGATTCGCACGCGGCTAGAACGCTGCCGCCGACTCGCCCAACGCGTCGCGCAGGAGCTGCCTGGCGATGACGATTCGCTGAATCTCGGACGTGCCCTCGCCGATCTCGCAGATCTTCGCGTCGCGCATGAACCGTTCGATCGGATAGTCCTTTGTGTACCCGTAGCCGCCGTGGAGCTGCACCGCCGTGATCGTGGCGCGCATCGCCAGCTCGGAGCAGAAGAGCTTCGCCATCGCCGCTTCCTTGCCGAACGGCTTGTCGTGCTGCGCGAGCCACGCGGCATGGTACATCAGGTGCTTTCCCGCTTCGATCTCCGTCGCCATGTCGGAGAGCTGGAAGTGCACCCCCTGAAAGTTCACGATCGGCTGGCCGAACTGCTTCCGAACGGAGGTATATGAAATCGCCTGCTCCAGCGCGCCCTCGGCGATGCCGAGCGAGAGCGCGGCGATGCCGATCCGCCCGTTGTCGAGCGTCTTCATGAAGTTGATGAAGCCCTGACTCTCCTCGCCGAGGCGGTTCTCGATCGGGACCTCGACGTCCTCCATGATCAATTCGGCGGTGTCCGACGCGCGCCAGCCGAGCTTGTCCTCCTTCTTGCCGGCGCGAAAGCCCGGGCATCGGAACGAGCGACGGCTCGTGGCCCACTCCGACCGCCGCCGTCTCCGTCGAGATCCGACGTCTCCTTCGTGAGGATGAAGGAGCTGATCCCGCGCGTTCCGGCCGAGGGATCCGTCACGGCCGTGACGACGAAGATCTCGCCGACGCTGCCGTGCGTGATGAACCGCTTCACGCCGTTGAGCAGGTAACAGTTGCCTCGCCGGACGGCGGTCGTGCGCGTGCCGCCGGCGTCGCTCCCCGCCTCGGGCTCGGTGAGCCCGAAGCCGCCCATGACCTTGCCCGACGCGAGAAACGGGACGTAGCGGCGCTTCTGCTCCGGCGTCCCGAATTTCACGATCGGCGAAGTGCCGAGCGTGGTGTGCGCGGAGATGGTGAGCGCGTGGGACGCGTCAACCTTTCCCAGCTCGTGGATCACGATCATGAAGCTCAGGATGTCGAGCCCGGCGCCGCCCAGCTCTTCGGGCCACGGTACGCCGAGCAGGCCGAGCTCGCCCATCTTGCGGATGCTTTCCCAGGGAAACTTCGCCGTCGCGTCGTACTTGGCGGCGATCGGAGCGACCTCGTCGCGGGCGAACTGGCGCACCATTTCGCGAGTCGCGAGGTGCTGCTCGGAGAAGTAGAGCGAGTCATCCATGGGGCGGCCTTCGTTAAGCGGCTTCGGTATCGTCGGACGAACGAACGACGTCGAGGAATCGTTCCCCGTATCGCTCGAGCTTGACCGGACCCACGCCGCGAATCTTGCCCATCGCGCTCGCGTCCGCCGGACGCCGAACGGCGATTTCGGCCAGGGTCCTATCCGGGAAAACTACATAGGCGGGCACCTGTTCTTCGCGTGAGATCGTGCGGCGCAGGTCACGGAGGCGGGCCAGAAGCGCTTCATCGGCGCCGGAGAGCGCCGGCATCTCGTCGGCGACGGACGCGTCGCGCGACCGGTCGGTGGAGCGCCGCTTCGCTCCGCGGTCGGCGCGTGCCCCGCCCCGCAGGCTCGGCGCGGCCCCGGCTTCGACGATGACCTTCGTGCCCATGCAGTTGTCGCAGCCGGAACACTTGGCTCGCGCGGCCGGATCGCCGAAATAGCGCATCACCAGTCCGCGGCGACAGCCCTTGGTGTACGCGTACTGCTGCATCATGTCGAGCTTCTGCAGGTCGGCCTTCCGCCGCCGGTCGATCGTCGCCCAGTCGATGCGAAACGCGGTGAGCGGCTTCTTCGGCGCCACGAGAGAGGCGCCGGAGCCGACTCGCTTCCACATCAGGAATTGTCGCGACTGGAGCGCGTCGAGGGTCGGCATCGCGCCGGACCTGCCGCCAAACCCGGGCGGGAGACCGTCGAGGTCGATGGGCGCTCCCTCGTTGAGCGCCGCGCCCGCCACCCGCCACATCGCGCGCAAGAGACCCAGCTCCATCGACGACGCGTCGGGATCGAGCTCGCGCTTGATCCGCTCCGGAGTCGCGAGAAGCCGTACGAGGACGCGCGCGCCGGACTCCGCCGTCGACGCGATAAGCGCCGCCCTGCGTCAGAATCCGGAGCGCCGACTCGACGTCTCGATCGCTCGCCTTCGTCTTGAGACGGGCCGCCAGGTCGGCCGGCGCCGCCTCGACACTGCCCGCCTCGTCGGCGTTGCGGCGGAGAAGGTCGTACACCTCTTCGACGAGCGTCGCGCTCGGGGTACGCGCCCTTGATGAAGAACTCGTGCGTGAAGCGATCGGGGAACGCGTGCAGCAAATAGCAGGTCGCCGGGAGCCCGTCCCGCCCGGCGCGCCCCGCCTCCTGGTAGTACGCCTCGAGCGTGCCGGGCATCGCGTAGTGCACGACGAGCCGCACGTTCGGCTTGTCGATCCCCATGCCGAACGCGTTCGTCGCGACGATCGCGCGCACCTTCTCGGTCATGAACGCGTCCTGCACCGCGTGCCGGCGGTCGTCGTCGAGGCCCGCGTGGTACGCGGCGGCGGCGATGCGCGCGCGCTCGAGCAAGAGGGCGATCCGCTCCACCGCCTTTCGCGTCGCCGCGTACACAACGGCGAGTCCGTCGGTCGATCGAAGCAGCTGAACGAGCGCGTCGTCCTTGTCGCGGTCGGTCTTCGTGGGCACCACGTGGTACGAGAGATTCTTCCGGTCGAACCCCGTGATGATCGTCGTCGGTTTTTCGAGGCGCAGATGCGTGACGATGTCCGCGCGCACGTGAGGCGTCGCCGTCGCCGTCAGCGCCACGGTCGGCGGCCAGCCGAGCCGCTCGCGAACGCCGGCGATCCTCAGGTAGCTCGGCCGGAAATCGTGCCCCCACTCGCTGACGCAGTGCGCCTCGTCCACGGCGAGCAGCGACACGCCGGCGTCGCGCAGCCGTTCTGCAGTTGAGCCGAAATCGAATCGCTCCGGGGCGACGTAGAGGAGCTTCACGTCGCCGCGCATCGCGCGCGACAGGCGATCGGAGATCTGTGATCCGGTCAGCGTGCTGTTGACGAACGTCGCCGGCAGCCCGCGCGCCGCGAGCGCGTCGACCTGGTCCTTCATCAACGAGATGAGCGGCGAGAGGACGACGGTGAGCTTCGGGAGGATGAGCGCCGGGACCTGATAGCACAGCGACTTGCCGCCGCCCGTCGGCAGGACGACGAGCGTGTCGCGACCGGCCAGCACCGACTCGACCGCGGCCTCCTGCCCCGGACGAAACGCCGGATAGCCGAACCGCTCGCGCAGCGCGGCGCGCGCCTGCTCGAGCGTGGGAGGGGTTGCTGTCGCCGTCACGATCTCAGCGTGCCACGATAGGCGTGAAACACCGTCATCGAAACGCCGCGGGCGGAATCGCTAGACCGCGCGCGCGAAATGCCCGCGCGTGAACGACGTCCCCAGCAGACGGCGTATCTGCGCCGTGTCCGGCTCCGTCCCCGCGCTCAGCGCGTCGATCATCGCGCGATAGCGCGCGACGATCTCGCCGACGTCTTCACCGGGGACGTTGAACACGAGCTGATAGCCGCGAATGCCCGCCCGCCAGAGATCGGGGAGAAACTCCGAGCCATCGACGGGACGCGAATGCAACAGGCGATTGCGACACGCGGAGTCGGTGGCGACCGGGAACGTGTAGCCGGTCGGGTCGGTGAGCTCGACGTTCGCGTGCTTCACGACGCAGAGGTCGCGACAGGTCGTCGGCTCGCGGTCGAACGCCGCCGACAGCACGCAGTGCTCGATCGTCATTCCCTCGGGGCGGCCGTACAAGAAGACGTCGAACCCGCGGCCCTTCCACGGCGCGACGAGCTGCGCGAGCTCGTCGACGGTGAGCTCGACGGACGCCACGATTCTGCGCGCGCCGAGTCGAAACACTTCGACGGCCGAATGCGCGTTGAACACGTTCGTCGCGTAGTCGGCGACGACGTCGCGTCCCTCCCGCCCCCATTCCGACACGAGACCGAGGTGTCCGCTGAGCAGCGGCAGCCCCGAGTCGAGCCACTTCTCGATCGACCTGCGGTCCTCGGGCCGAATGATCGTCGGCGTGCGAAGGCGGAGCGCGACCCCCGCGGCGGCGAGTCGGTCGCCCAGCGCGCGCACACGCGCGAGCGGCGGCGCGGGATGTCGAAGAAACGGATCGAAGCAAACCTCCGTCGCGCCCGCTGCCGCCGCGCGATCGGCGTCCTCGATCTGGTAGACCTGCGCGGTCAACCGTGCCGTCTCGGGCACGGATGCGTTTTCGCGCGTGCGACTGCGACGCGCTGATCGTGGCGACCGCGGCTTCGATGCGCGTCGTGCGCTCGGCGATGGTCCGCGTCGTGCGTCCAGCCGCGCCGCTGCGCGAGCTCGTCGACCGCGTGTTGCCGCAGCCGGTTCAACTCGCTGACGGGCAGGAAGAGCCCTGTCTCGAGTCCCTGCGTGTCGACCGCTCCGAGCGAGAACGGCGTCTCACCGAGTCGTCCCGAGCTGGTCGCGGAGCAGTTCCGCGTCGAGCGGACGCTTCGTCGCCGGCAGCGAGCGTGGCCTCGCTGCGCACGGTTACCGACTCGCCGTTTGATGTGAACACCGCTTTCAGCGGTGTACCGTGCGCGCCGAAGAGGCGGACGTCGAGGCGCGAGCGCTTGGTGCGGACTTCGCGCGTCATCGACGAGAAGCTCGCGCGCGCCTGTCCGAGGAGCGCGGCCTCCGACGTGCGAATCACCCGCCAGCCGGCGGGAACGCGGACGCGCGCCTCGATCGCCTGCTTCACCACGTTCCGCGCGGCGAGCGTCCGCACCGCCGCGACCGTGAATCCCATCGTCGGTCCGCCGAGCGAGTCGGGCGCTTCGAAGCCGAGTCCATCGCCCTCGCGAATTGGCGATGACACTTCCACGAGCAGCTCGCCGCGCTCCTGTCCGACGACGACGCCAAGCTCGATGCCGCGATTGTCCGGCTGCGTGCGCGTCACGTAGTCGCGCCCCGCGCGGCCGCCGTACATGCCGCCGGTGAATCCGCGGCTGAAGATCTGCACCAGCGGCTGCACTTCCTCGGGCGAAGCGGGCGTGTCGTCGCCCCGTTCGACGCGGTCGAGGAAATCGCGGTAGGTCTTCGTGACCGTGGCGACGTACTCGGGCTTTTTCTTCCGCCCTTCGACCTTGAGGCAGACGATCCCCGCGTCCGCGATGGCGGGCAGATGTTCGTGCGCCGCGAGATCCTTGGCGGAAATGAGGTAGCCGCGGTCCAGCTCCGATCCGTCGGCCGCGTCGGTGAGCACGTAGTCCTTTCTGCACGATTGGGCGCACGATCCGCGGTTCGCGCTCCGCTCCGAGATCATCCCGGACATGAAGCACTGGCCGGAGTACGCGATGCAGAGCGCTCCGTGCACGAACGACTCGAGCCCGAGCGCCGGAACCGCGGCGCGGATGGCGCGAATGTCGTCGAGCGTATTCTCGCGCGCGAGCACGACGCGATCGACGCCAAGCTCCAGCATCACCCGCGCGCCGGACTCGTCGTGGACGGTCGTCTGCGTGGACCCGTGAATCTCGAGCTCGGGATAGATCGCCTGAATCAGCCGAATGAGCCCGAGGTCCTGCACGATGACGGCATCGATCCCGCGATCGACAGCCTCGCCGAGAAACGCGAGCGCGTCGACCAACTCGGCCGGTTTGATCAGGACGTTGAGCGTGAGGTAGATGCGCCGCTGGCGCTCGTGGGCGATGCGGCACGCCTCGGCCAACTCGTCGAGCGACAGCTGCGCCCCTTCGTCGCGCGCATTGAACCGCGCCGCGCCGAGGTAAACGGCATCGGCCCCGTTGGCCACGGCGGCGCGAACGGCGTCGAGTGAACCAGCGGGCGCGAGCAGCTCAGGAATGTGGCGCGACGACATAGCTGGAAGAATAAGCGCTGGCGCGGGGGGGGACGAGCGCGGATGGACGGCGTGCGGGGACCTGGAACGAGAACGGGGCGGCGTGCGGAGAAGCGAGAGCGTCAGCGTTCGCCGCCGCACCCCGCCCCGCTCCGTCCCGTTCGCACCCCGCCACCGCACCTCGTCCCTACCCTTCCGGCCTCCTCTTGAAGAACCTGAGCGCCGCCGCCGCGGCGAAGAACCCGATCCCGATCCACGTCAGCCGCCGGTCGTCGTTGCGCGCGCCGTAGCCCCACACGAACAGCCCCGCCGCGGCGAGGATGAGTTGAATCTCGGTGCGTCGCTTGATCTCGATCACGCCCCGAACGTTAGTCGATCGCTCGTCCGTGACCCATGCCACACCACTTCGGCCTTCGGCTTGCTAGTCACCCATCTAACTCTGTCAGGGACTAGGACTGCCATGAAGACGACTGTCGCGTTCGCCGTATCGTTGGGAATCTCCGCCGTCGGCTTGAGCACGAGCGTCGCCGCGGCGCAGGGCAATCTCTGGCGGCTTCGCCGCGCAGCGAGCGCGCGAGCAGGAACCCTGTGCCATCAGCGAGGCACTTCTCGACAGCGCTCGCGCGGACGTCGCGGAAATCCTGTTCAGCGACAGCCGGCTCATTGTCGAGCTCCGGCACGAGCAGGGCATTCCCGACTCCCGCGCACAGGTCACCGTGTCCCCCGTCAGTGACGGCTCGGTGTGCAGGCGCCTCGCGTCGCAACTCGATCACACGCTTTCTCTGAACACCAAGCTCGCCGTGTTGCGCGTGGGATCGATCTTCTACGCGCGAGATCCCGATCAGACTCGAGCAACGGGGGTTTTCGCCGACAGCACCCTTCGTGTCGTGATGCGAATGGGAGCGGCACTGGACAAATAGCGCCGTGGTACGGGCGTCGGCTCCGGCTACCTGGCCATGAGCCCGGCGTCTCGCGCCTCGCCGTCGGGCACATCGAGAACGAGGCGAAGCAGAGCGGTCGAAAACACCTTGCCCTGTGCGTCCGTCTTGAGCGACAGCGTGCCGCCACCGTCGAGCGCGCCGTGCAGGAGGAAGTTCAGCGCATTCAGATTCGGAAGCTCGAAGCGCTCGACGCCGCCGGTGATGAGTCCGGCGAAATGCTCCGCGACGCGCTCGCGCGTCAAGTATCGCTCGAGGAGCGCGTACCACCGGGGTTCGAGCGCGATGACGCCGACGTTGGCCGTGTCGCCCTTGTCGCCCGACCGGGCGTGCGCGATGTCGAGAAGTCGTACCTTCACGAGAGCACCTCGACTTTCGTGCGGACGACCTGCTTGTCGATGAGCGCGGGCCAGTAGGCGACGATCTCCTCGACCTTCGGGCGGCCGCCGGCGAATCCGGTCACGCTCGGCGGGCCGTTGAGGACGAGCGGAACGATCTCGCGCGTGAAGCGCTCGACCGCCGCCTTGTCTTCTCCGCGCACGCCGATGCGGAACTGGACCTCCGGCGGGTCGTGCGCGTCGCCGGCGAGACGGCCGTGCGTCGCCGACGCGCCGACGAATTCCGTGAGGATCGAATCGAACCGGAGTCCCAGGCGATCGAGCCGCTCGCGCAGCACGCGGTCGGCGAGCTGCGCTTTCTCGAGCGCGTCCGGCCAGGCATACACGAGACGTGCCGACGGCCTTGAACCCGGCACGATAGGCGATCGACACCTTGAGCTTGTCGGTCGGCGGACGGCCTTTGATGCCGTACACACGCACTCGATTCGGACCCATCGGCTCGAGGCGAATCGAGGTGAAGTCGGCGACGACGTCGGGCGTGATGTACGAATGCGGGTCGCCCATCTCGTAGACGAGCTGCTCTGTCACCGACTGCACCGAGATTCGGCCGCCGGTATTCGGGTGTTTCGCGATCACGAACGTCCCGTCGGCCGAGCCCTCGACGATCGGATAGCCGACGTTCGCGAGGTCGGGGATGTTCCGCCAATCGTACAGGCAATTGCCGCCCGAGCACTGCGCGCCGCACTCGATGATGTGTCCGGCGATGATCCCCGCCGCGAGGCGGTCCCAATCGTCGGCGCGCCAGCCGAACTCGAAGCGAAGCGGCGCCATCGTGAGCGCCGTGTCCGTCGATCGCCCCGTGACGACGATGTTCGCCCCTTGCGACAGCGCTTCGACGATCGGCACGGAGCCGATGTACGCGTTGGCCGAGAGCACACGGTCGCGCACGGTGGAAAGGGGCTCGCCGGTGTCCATGTTGGCGAGCGCGTGTCCCTGCGACAGCAGCTCGTCGATGCGCGGCAAGAGATCGTCGCCCGTCACGACGCCGATGCGCACCTTGTCCGATACGCCGTGCTTGACGGCGACTTGCCGCACGGCGGCGGCGCACGCCGGCGGATTCACGCCGCCCGCGTTGGCGACCACGCGCACGCCGCGCTCGGCGACGCCCGACAAGACACTTTCGACCGCACCGACGAAGTCGCGCGCGTACCCCATGTTCGGGTCGCGCTCTTTCTGCTTTTGCAGAATGCTCATCGTGACTTCGGCGAGGTAGTCGAGCATCAGGTAGTCGATCGGACCACCCTCGACCTGCCGCCGCGGCGCCTCGAGCCAGTCGCCCCAGAATCCCTGCCCGGCCGCGACGCGCACCACTTTGCTCGGTCGGGCCACCCGCGTGAACATCTGCGTCGGAGCCGTCATGCGTCGTCGAAGTGAGCGGGAAGCACGAATGGTCCGAGGTGCGGACCGGAGTTCTGCAACGACGCGCGCAACGCCATCGCGATGACGTCGCGCGTTTCCTCGGGATACACGATGGCGTCGATGAAGCCGCGGGCCCCCGCGAAGCGCGCGTCGAGCTGGTGCTCGTAGTCGGCGCGCATCTCGGCGATCGATTCGGCCGTTTCCGACGAGACGTTGGCCTTCTTGGCCTTGGCTTTCTCGATCGCGGGGCCGTGCACCGCTTGCACAGCGGCCTCGCCTTCCATGACCGCCATGCGGCCCGTCGGCCAGCTGAAGATGAAATCGGGGTCGAATCCCTGACCCGCCATCGCGTAGTAGCCGGCGCCCGACGCGTGATTGACCGTGAGCACGATCTTCGGCACGCGCGCCGTGGCCATGGCTTCGACGAAGCGCGCGCCGGCGCGGATGATCCCCTCGTGCTCGGCTTCCGGCCCGACCATGAAGCCGGACACGTCCTGCACGAAGAGCAGCGGAATGCGCTCGCGGTCGCAGCGGTCGATGAAGTACGCGACCTTCTCCGCGCTCTCCGTGTAGACGATGCCGCCGAACCGCGGCTTCTCGCCCTGGCGCCCCTTGACGAGCCCGCGCTCGTTCGCGATCACGCCGACCGGCACGCCCTCGATGCGCGCGTCGCCGCAAATCATCTCGCGCGCGAGCGCGCCCTGGAACTCGTCGAGCTCACCGTCGTCGACGAGCGCGCGGAGCAAGGCGCGCATGTCGTACGACATGCGGTGGTCGCGCCGGCAGCAGATCGTACAGCGCCTCGCCGGTCGCCGCGTCGTTGGACGACGTGGTTGCCGACGCGCCTTTGCTCGGGCAAGCGCGCCACGAGATCGCGAAGCTTGGCGATGCACGACGCGTCGTCGTCCGCCGCGTAGTGCGCGACGCCGCTCACCTCGGTGTGCGCTACCGCGCCGCCCAGCGTTTCGGCGTCGATCACCTGTCCGGTGGCGCCCTTCACGAGGTTGGGGCCGCCGAGTCCCATGAACGACGTGCCTTTGACCATGACGATCAGGTCGGACAACGCCGGCAGGTACGCGCCGCCGGCGATGCACGGCCCCATCACGGCGGCGATCTGCGGGATCCGCAGATAGCGCCGCATGATGGAATTGTAATAAAAGAGCCGGCTCGCGCCGTACTGGCCCGGAAAGACGCCGCCCTGGTACGGCAGGTTCACGCCCGACGAGTCGACGAGGTAGATGATCGGGATGCGGCAGCGCATCGCGATCTCCTGGGCGCGCAGCATCTTCTTGATCGTCTCGGGCCACCACGATCCAGCCTTGACGGTGGCGTCGTTCGCGACGACGACGACCTGGCGTCCCGAGACGCTCGCGACGCCGGTGACGACGCCGGCGGCGGGCGCCTGGCCGTCGTATTCGTCGTAGGCGACGAGCAGGCCGATCTCGAGAAAGCGGGAGTCGGGATCGCGAAGACGCTCGATGCGCTCGCGGGCGGTGAGCTTTCCTTGCGCGTGCTGGCGAGCAACCTTCTCCGCTCCGCCGCCCTCTCTGAGCCGTGCCTCGAGCTCTCGGACTTCCGCGCTGAGCTGGCGAAGTCGCGAGGTCGTCACGCTTCCTGCCCGAGCCGTTCCTCGCGCTCGGCGAACCACTTCTTGATGTAGTCGATCAGATCGGTCGTCTTCGTGCCCGGTCCGAACAGTTCGCCGATTCCCTTTTCCTTGAGCGACTCCATGTCCTCACGCGGGATGATGCCGCCGCCCGTGACGAGGATGTCGTCGCGGCCCTGCTCGTGGAGCAGCTCGCGGACGCGCGGAAACAGCGTCATGTGGGCGCCGCTAAGTATCGACAGACCCACGACATCGACGTCTTCCTGCACGGCGGCTGTGGCGATCATCTCGGGCGTCTGATGCAGCCCGGTGTAGATGACTTCCATCCCGGCGTCGCGCAGGGCGGCGGCGACCACCTTCGCGCCGCGATCGTGGCCGTCGAGGCCGGGCTTCGCTACCAAAACTCGTATGGGACGCATGGCGTTCACAAGCTAGCGATGGCGACGCGCGCGCGGCAACGGACGAAACTTCGCCTTTCCGCCGTCCGAGACGTCGTCTTTTCTCGCGACGAGCATCATTTCGCTCGAGCGTCGCGTGAGTGGGCGATCGCGGAAACTGTCGAACGCGCGTTCGACGATGAGCCCCACATCCGCGCACAACTCGGCGAGCCGCGTCGGCGTGTAGAGGCGAATGCGATGCGAGCGCTCGCCGCTTCGCCCGTTCCCCGCCCACACGGAGCTGACGTTCAGGATCCCCGAGAGCGCGTCGTACGAGCGCTCTTGCGCGATGAGCGTGCCGTCCTTCGTCTGCCACCAGTCGCGGGAGAGAAAGCGCGCCATGACGCCGTCCCGGCTCGCGCCGTGCCACACGAGGATGCCGCCGGGCGCCAGCACTCTCGCGAATTCCGCGAGTACGCGACGGTCGTCCGACGGCTCGGCGAAGAAGCCGAATGACGTGAAGAGGTTCAACACCGCGTCGAACCGGCCGGTCCACGCCGCCGGGAGCGACCGCATGTCGCCGCGGCGATATCGGAGCCGCGACGAGGTCCCGCGTTCGCGCGCCCGCTCGAGGAGCTCGGCCGAGTAGTCGTAGCCGTCGACGTCGAACCCCGCCTCGGCGAGCAAGTGAGCGTGTCGCCCCTGGCCGCACGGCACGTCGAGAATTCGCGCCCCCGACGGCAGGCCGAGCACGTCGATGAGCCTCGCGACTTCCGCGCGGTCGCGTCCCGGCGAGAAGAGCGGCTCGTACTCGAGAAGGTATTGTGCGTCGAAGTAGTCGGTCCACCAGTTCGCGCTCGACATGCGGCGCAACCTAGCGCCTCAGAGCGAGGTCTCGACGACGAGGGGAGCGATCGGGGCGAGGCCCGGCGAGGTTCGGTCGGCGCCGCTCACGGCGCGCGCGACGGCGGCGAACAACTCGTCGCTGCCCAGCGGTTTTCGCAGGTAGTCGGCGGCGCCGGCGGCCAGATAGCGAGCCTGAGCCTCGGGCGCGTCGTCCGCCGTGTACACGAGAACTGGAAAGCGCTTTCCTCGAGCCGCGAGCGACTGCTGGACCTCGAGCCCGGTCATGTCCGGCATGTGCGCGTCGAGGAGCAAACAGTCGGGCGACGGCGATCCCGCGTCGAGAAAGTCGATGAGCTCGGGGCCCGACGCGAATGCCGTCGCGTCGAGGCCGAGCGCCAGGCAGAGACGCCGCAGACTCGTGCGGACCGACTCTTCGTCGTCGACGATCGCGACGGAAATTCGCGGCTTCATCGTGCGCGTCATGCCGGAATCGCGATGCCCCCCGCGCTCGACGCGTCCTGCCCCGCGCCAGGCTCGCGCTCGCGGTCCGTGGACCACGCCGTGGCTGGAAACAGGCAATGCACGGTCGCGCCGCCGTCGGGGTTGTTCTCGGCCCACATCCGGCCGCCGTGCGCCGCGACGATCGTGCGTGAGATGGACAAGCCGAGTCCGAGCCCTTCCTTCTTCGTGGTCACGAACGGTTCGAAGAGGTGATCCGTCAGCGACGCGGGGATACCGGTTCCGGAGTCGCGCACCGAGAATCGTACGTGGCTGGCGCCCTCTCCCGCCACCGTGAGCGAGAGTCGTCGACGGGGCGCGCCGACGGCCTGCATGGCTTCGCACGCGTTGAGGATGAGATTCAACAGCACTTGCTGGAGCTGCACGCGATCCGCGAGCACCGGCGGCAGCGCGAGTCCGATCGCGGCCGTGGCCGACACCGCGCGCGTGATCAACTCCGCGTGCGCCAGCTCGAGGACCTCGTTCACCAGCTCCGCGGCGTCGAGCGGCAGAACGCGCGCCTCGCCGGGCCGCAAGAGCGCCCGCAACCGGCGGATCACCTGCGCGGCGCGTTGGTCCTGCGCCAGAATGTCGCCGAGCACCGCGTCGATCTCGGGCAAGTCGACGGGCCGGCGCCGGAGCAGATGGCGCGCGGCTTCCGCGTTGCTGCAGATCGACGTCAACGGCTGGTTGAGCTCGTGCGCGAGCGCGCCCGAGAGTTGGCCCAGAGCCGTGACGCGCGCGAGGTGCGACAGCTCGCGGCGTTGCTCCTCTATCTGGAGCCGTGCCTCGTGTCGCGCCGTCACGTCGGCCCGCGTGACGACGGCGCCGCCGTCACCGCGCTCCAGCGCCTCGATGCTCAGGGCGAAGCGGCGACGGCCGTTCAAGTGGTCGTCGTACTCCATCTCGACGCGCGTGACTTCGCGGCTCAACACGCGCGACACGCCGGCGAGCGCGCGCGGCGCGACGGAATCGCCGCGCTCCGCGCTCACGCGGCAGGCATCGACGTAGCTCCCGCCGACGCCGACGCGCTGGAACGCCGCCGTCGCCGCCGTATCGGCCCACCGGCGCCACGAGTCATTCACCTCGACGACCGCGCCCTCCGAGTCGAGGATCGCGACGTGATCGTGCAGCGACGCCAGGAGCGCGCGATGCAGCTGCGCCACGCCGCGGCGCGCACCGCTCACCGCCGCGATGCAGAGCACGGGCACGGCCGTGAGCAACACGAACAGCTGCAGCACGAGGATGTTCTCATCCGGCGTCGACGCGCCGAAGAGGCCGCCCTCGCGATCGACGGTCCAGACCGCGCCGAAGCGTGACCGCGGTCAGGCCGAGGCTGACCGCCCCCGTGCCGAAGCGAAGCGCCGCCCAGATAAGCACCGGGAGCGGCGCGTACAGCCGCAGCGCCAGTTGCCAGCGCTCGCCCGCGGGAACGAGGAAGGCGACGGCTCCGCTCAACACCAATCCCGCGGCGATCGCCGCACCCTCCAGCACCCGGGCGCGACTCGGCCGCGGGAAGCGTCGTTGCGCGGCGTACACTCCGGCGACGATGCACGCCGGAAGAATCGTGAGTCCGGTGAGCGCATTCGAGAGGAACCACTCGGTCCAGGTCCGCCAGTACGTCGCCGGCGCGCCGTGCAGCACGACGTTCAGTGCGCCGATCGTCGCGCCGACGCTTGGCGCGACGATCGCGGCGGCGAGCGCGAACCGCGCGAGGTCGGGCACGTCGTCGAGGCGCGGCGACCGTTTGAACGCCCAGCGCAACATGGTCGGCCGCCACCACCGCCCGCGTGATGTTGGCGACGTCCGACACGAGCACCCAGGAGAGGCTCCAGTGCGGCCAGCTCGCGGCGAAATGCGTGGCGGCATGGGCGAGCGCGTACCATCCCCAATCGCGGCGCGGCGACAGCAGCAGCGCCGCGGTCAACACGGCATATGGCGGGAAGACTACGGCGCTGCCGATTTCCGGGTAGCGAAGCCACGACCCGACGAAATTGCCGAGTAGCAGGAGTGGCGCGAACAACAACATCCCGCGCCAGAGACCGAGCGGTGTGCCGCCGGGCGGAGGCGCGCTCACTGGCTTCTCGATCATCGAAGTCGGCGCCGAACCACGCGTGGAAGCAGTCGAGCGTAATGGCACGGTCTCTGGCGTGACGATACGACTTTAGTCCTATTTCATCACGCGCCGGGTCGTGCGAGCCCGGCGTAACCGGTTAGAAGAACACCGACGGAGGAGCCATGTCCCGCGATCATCACGTAACCCGACGCGAGGCCATCAAGATCGGTCTCGGCGCCGGCGCGTTGTTGTCCGCGCGCGGGCTTCCCGCCCTCGCGTTGTCGTCCTCGAGCCTGACGGCGTCCGACCTCATCGAGCGCGCGATCCCTTCGAGTGGCGAAAAACTGCCCGTCGTCGGCATGGGCACTGCGGTGAAGTACGAGCATCCGACGACGGAGCAACTGCCGGAGCTCAAGGCCGTTCTCAAGCGCTTTCCGGAGCTCGGCGGAAAGGTGCTCGACACGGCGCACTCGTACGGGGACGCGGAGATCGTGGTCGGCAACGCGCTCGCCGAGCTCGGGAATCGCGACAAGTATTTTCTCGCGACGAAGGTCGGACGCCCCGCGAACGACAGAGCGAGCGCGGCCGCGCAAATCGACGACTCATTCAAGCGGCTGCGCACCGACCGCATCGATCTCATGCAGATCTGGAACATGGCGAACCCGGATGAGATCGCCCCGCTGCTCAAGGAACTCAAGGCGTCGAAGCGGATTCGCTACACCGGCTTCACCACGAGCTTCAAGCCGCAGTACGCGCCGCTCGAGGACGCCATGAGGAAGCACAAGCTCGACTTCCTCCAGGTCGATCTGGCGGTCGACAATCGCAGCGCCCAGGATCGCCTCATTCCGGCCGCGGCGGACCTCGGCATGGCGGTGCTGATCAATCTGCCGTTCGGCCGCACGCGCGTTCTTCCACGCGTGCTCGGCAAGCCGGTGCCGCCGTGGGCCGCCGAGTTCGACGCGAAGACGTGGCCGCAGATTCTGCTCAAGTACATCGTGTCGAATCCCGCCGTCACGTGCGTCATTCCGGGCACCGACGTGGTGGCGTACGCCGAGGACAACAACGCCGCGGCGCGCGGCCGCTTGCCGGATGCGGCGATGCGGAAGCGGATCGAGCAGTATTTCGATCAGATCGCCTGAGCTGCCGCGGAGCACGGTCACCGCACGCCGCGCCGCACTCGTTCCTCAGAAGAAGACCGGCTCCCGGTACGCGCCGAAGACTTCCTCGAGCGTCGCGCGAATCTCGTACAGCGTGCAGTACCGCCGCGCGCATTCGAGGATGTGCGGGAAGACGTTCTCCGTTCCCTTCGCGGCGTCGCGGAGCCGGTCGAGCGCCTGCTTGCACGCCGCGTTGTCGCGCTCGGCGCGCATCTTGGCCATCGACGTCCGCTGCGACGCCTCGGCGTCGGCCCCGACCTTGAGAATCGGAATGCTCAGCTCGGGCTCGTCCGTGACGAACTCGTTCACGCCGACGATCACGCGCCGGTGCTGCTCGATCTCCCACTGCTGGCGCGCCGCCGACTCGGCGATCTTGCGCTGGAACCAGCCGGTCTCGAGTCCGCGCACGACGCCGCCCACTTGCTCGATCTCCTCGAACAGCGATTCGGCCTCGCGCTCGAGCTGGTCGGTGAGCGCCTCGATGTAGTACGAACCGCCGAGCGGGTCGGCGACGTTTGGCGCGCCGGTTTCGTAGGCGAGGACCTGCTGCGTGCGCAGCGCGACCTGCACCGCTTCTTCGGTCGGCAGCGCGAGCGTCTCGTCCATCGAGTTCGTGTGCAGCGATTGCGTTCCGCCCAGCACCGCCGCCAGCGCCTGATACGCGACGCGCACGACGTTGTTCATCGGCTGCTGCGCCGTCAGCGTGACGCCGGCCGTCTGCGAGTGGAATCGCATGATCCACGACCGCGGGCTGCGCGCGCGGTAGCGCTCCTTCATGTGGCGCGCCCAGATGCGGCGCGCCGCGCGGAGCTTGGCGATCTCCTCGAAGAAATCGTTGTGGATGTCCCAGAAGAACGACAGCCGCGGCGCGAACTCGTCGACGTCCAGTCCGCGCGCGATGCCGCGTTCGACGTACGTGAAGCCGTCGGCCAGCGTGAACGCCAGCTCCTGCGCCGCCGTCGATCCCGCTTCGCGAATGTGGTAGCCGGAAATCGAGATCGTATTCCAGAGCGGCGCGTGCTTGGCGCCCCACTCGAACAGTCGACGATGAGACGCAGCGCCGGCTCGATCGGGAAGCACCAGGCGTGCTGCGCCATGTACTCCTTCAGAATGTCGTTCTGAATCGTGCCGCGCAGCTTCTCGGAGGACACGCCCTGCTTCTCGGCCGCGGCGACGTAGAACGCCCAGACGATGATCGCCGGCCCGTTGATCGTCATCGACGTCGACACGCGGTCGAGCGGAATGCCGTCGAACAGCACCTCCATGTCGGCCATGCTCGAGATCGCGACGCCGGTCTTGCCGACTTCGCCGAGCGAACGCGGATGGTCGGAGTCGTAGCCCATCAGCGTCGGGAAGTCGAACGCGGTGGAGAGCCCCGTCTGACCGTGCTCGAGCAGGAACTTGAACCGCGCGTTCGTGTCGCGCGCGCTGCCGAATCCGGCGAACTGGCGCATCGTCCACAGCTTGCCGCGGTAGCCGGTGGGATGAATGCCGCGCGTGAACGGATAGGCGCCGGGAACGCCGAGGCTGTTCGGCGGTCTGCGGATCGGCGTCGAGCGCCGTGTAGACCGCCTCGACCTCGCGCGCGGAATTCACGAACGCGATGTCGCGCAGCTCTCCCGCCTCGTAGCGCCGCCGCCATTCGGCGACCTCGGCGCGCAAGCGATCGAGCTCCGCTCCGTCGCCCGCTGCGCGGTCGGTGAAATCTCGCGTCGACGTCATGACTCGTTCCGCGTTAGAAGGTCCACGCTGCGCGCCAGCAGCTCGTCCGCCACGGTGAACGGGTTCGTCGCGCCCGACTCCAGCGCGGCCAGCTGGCCGTCCAGCCACGCGTTCGTGCCGGCGTCCGTCCACAGGCGGGTTCGCACCCGCATCTCAACGACGTCCTCGACGCGGTCGCGCAACCGGGCCCGGCGGCGCGCGCCGAGGGCTCCGCTCTTTTCAAGATAGCCGCGGTGCCGGTCGGTCGCCTCGAGCACCTCGGCGATTCCCTCTCCCTTCGATGCAACGGTTCGAATCACCGGAGGCGTCCAGACGTCGGGGTCGTCCTCGCGCGCCGCGGCTCGCGCGCAGCGCGCATCGGATTCATCGACAGGTCCACGCCGTGGTGCGCCGGCACGTTGCGCATCGTCGCGCCGTGGCGAAGTCCGAGCATGAGCTCGAGCTCGTTGCGCAAGCGATCGGCGCCGGGGCGATCCGCCTTGTTCACGACGAACACGTCGGCGATCTCCATCAGCCCCGCCTTGAGCGTCTGGATCGAATCGCCCGACTCCGGCACGAGCACCACGACGCTCGTGTCCGCCGTGCGCGCGATGTCGAGCTCACTCTGGCCGACGCCCACCGTCTCGATGAGAATGCGGTCGAGACCGAACGCGTCGAGCACGTCGGCGACTTCGCGCGTCGCGGCGGCGAGTCCGCCCAGCGATCCGCGCGTGGCCATCGACCTGATGAACACGCCGGGATCGAGCGCCACGGCTTCCATCCGAATGCGGTCGCCGAGGAGCGCGCCGCCCGGTGAACGGCGACGTCGGGTCGACGGCGACGATCCCGACCGAGAGGCCGGCGTCGCGGTACGCGCGCGCGAGATGCACGGTGAGCGTGCTCTTGCCCGCGCCGGGCGGCCCCGTGATTCCGATGCGGCGCGCGTGGCCGACGCGCGCGTGAAGCGCGGCGAGGATCCGGTCGAAACCCGGCCGGTGATTCTCGACGACGCTCACGACGCGCGCGAGCGCGGCCTTCTGCCCCGCGTCGAAGTCGGCGAGCAGCCGCGCGTTCCGATCCAGCGCCGGCATCGTCGTCACGATCCGCCCGGCTTCGCGCCGCGCGGCGGCTCGGGCTCGTCGTGCTCGTCGCGAATGTCGCCGACCAGTTCCTCGAGCAGATCCTCGAGCGTGACGAGACCCAGCGCGTGGCCCGATTCGTCGCGAACGATCGCCAGATGCAGCCGCTCACGGAGCATGCGAAACAGTAGCTCGTTGCATGGAGCGCCGGGAGCCGACGAAGCGACGGGACGAAGGCGCGCCGGAACGTCGCCGTGGGCCTTGATGACGTCGAACGCGTGGACCATGCCGATGATCTGGTCGAGCGTGCCGTGGTAGATCGGCACTCTGCTGTAACGCGATTGCGCGATCTGCGCGGCGAGGGTCTTCGGATCGACGCCGTCCGGGAGCGCGAAGATGTCGGAGCGCGGCGTCATCACCTCCTTCACGATCTTTCCGCTGAATTCCACGACGCCGCTGATGATGGCGATCTCGTCGCGCTCGCCGATGCCCTCGAGCTCTCCTTCGCGCAGGAGCTCTTGAATCGGGTCGCGTTCCTCGAGGGCCGGCACGGCCGGCGCCGGACGCACGACGAGCCTCGCCGCCCACCGTCCGACGGCGACGAAGGGCATCATCAGCATCTCGGCGATGCGCAACACCGGCAGTGTGGCCGCGGCGACCGCCGACGGCCAGCGTCGCGCGATGGCCCGCGGTACGAGCTGCCCCGCCAGCACGACGAGTCCGGCGAACACTGTCGCCGCGAGTAGAACGCCCGCACCCTGCCCGCTCATCCCGAGCGACATTCCGGCGACGACGAGCGTCAGCGCGACGCCCGCTCCCGCCGCCGTGAGCAGCCGATGCGGCCGCTCGAGGTAAGTCACCGCGGCGACGGATCCGCGAAGACGCCGCTCGGCCCAGTGGCGCAGCCAGATGCGACTCACGAGGCGCACGGCCGTGCCGCCGGCCGTGAGCAGCGCCATCACGCCGAGCGCGATGAGGAGCGGCACGGTGAGCGTCATTCGATCTCCGCCGTGCGCCGCGCTTCGAGGCGCTCGAAGTAGACGCGCTCGATGCGGCGGCGCCGCACGCGCTCGACGACGACGCGGAATCCCGAGTGCGCCAGCCACTCGCCCGACCGCGGCACGCGGCGAAAGAGCGCGTAGACCAACCCGCCCACCGTCGTCACGTCGTCGACGCCAAAGTCCGTCTCGAGACGCTCGGCCAGCTCGTCGATCGGCACGGTGCCGCTCACCCAGAATCTGTCGGCGCCCTGCTGCTCGATCGGCGGCTCCTCGACGTCGTACTCGTCCCGGATCTCGCCGACGATCTCCTCGAGGATGTCCTCGATCGTGATGAGCCCCGCGGTCCCGCCGTACTCGTCGCTGACGATGGCGATGTGCGTGCGGCTCGACTGAAACTCCCGCAGCTGCGCGTCGATCCGCTTCGAGACGGGAATGAACGTGGCGCGGCGGACGAGCGATCCCCATCCGTTCGCCGGCTCCTCGTCGGCGACGATCACCGGCAGCACGTCTTTCGCGTACAGGATGCCGACGACGTCGTCGATCGTCTCGCGAAACACGGGCAACCGCGCGTGCTCCGAGCTCCGGATGCGGTCGAGCGTCTCGGACCACGACGTCTCGGCTTCGATGCCGACCATGTCCACGCGCGGGACCATGATCTCCTGCACCTCGGTTTCGCCGAGCGAGAACACGCCGTGGATCAGCTCTTCTTCGGCCGACGAGACCTCGGCCTCGGCCGCGACCACCTCGCGGAACTGCTCGGCCGACGTCTCGCGATCCTCGTCGTCCGGCGGCGCCGGCGGAATCACCAGGTGGAGCGCGCGATCGATCAACTGGCCGAGCGTCACCGCCGGACTGAGAATGAAGCTGACGAGTCGCGTGAGCGGCTCGAATCGTACCGCGGCGTCCGCGTCCGCTTCGCCGATGGCGGGACCCATGCCTTCGGCGACGACGCACACAAGCGTCGCGGCGATCGCGATCGCCAGCACGCGGATCGGCGGCGATGCCAGCGGCAGGCGCAGCGCCTGGGCGAGCGACGCGCCCGCGACGACGTACGCGAGCACGCGCGCCATCGACAGCGCGCGGTGATCGCGCTCGCGGTCGGCGAACTCGGCGTCCCACACGCTCGCCGTCTCCGACACGTGCGACACGAGGAGCGCGGCGTCCGCGGCCGCGCACACGCAGGCGACCAGCGTCGCGGCGACGCCGACGATCCACGCCGCGATCTCGAGGATCACCGCGGCCTTCCCGCGCGTCAGGCGCCGCACGATCCGCTCCTGACGCTTCCACATCGGCGACCGCTCGCGCGTCGGCCCCTCCGGATGATCGTATCCGAGGACGTGGAGCGTGCCGTGGACGACGAGCCGGAGCAGCTCCTCACGCACGGGCACGCCGCGCGCGGCCGCGTTCTCGCGGGCGATTTCGGGGGCGATGTACACGTCGCCGATCACCGCATCGCGCTTGGACGCGCGCGCGAACGAAAACGAAATCACGTCCGTGGCGCCGCGATGCCCGAGGTGCTTTCGATTCATCCGCGCGACGGCGCGCCGGTCGATCAGCGCGACCGAGACGAGCGCGTTGCGCACCCGCTCCGCGCGCAGCACGGCGCGAGCGGCCTCGGCGAGCCGCGCGCCGGCGATGGGCGAGCGCACGCCGGACGCGGACACATCCACGTCGAGGCTCACGCCCAGGGCCGTGGTGAGTGGGGGCGGGCACACGCGCGGTCAGACCTGACTGTCGGCCGCGTACGCGCGAACGATGTCGCGGACGAGGCGGTGGCGAACCACGTCCTGCTCCGTGAAGTAGTGGAATCCGATCCCGTCGATGCCCGGCAGGATTCGCTCGACCTGCATGAGTCCGGAGTCTTCGCGCTTCGGCAGGTCGACCTGGGTCTTGTCGCCGGTGATCACCATGCGAGAATTCACGCCGAGGCGCGTGAGCAGCATCTTCATCTGCATCGTGGTGGCGTTCTGCGCCTCGTCGACGATGACGAACGCGTCGCCGAGCGTGCGCCCGCGCATGAACGCGAGCGGCGCCACCTCGATCACGCGCTGCTCGAGCGCGCGCTGGACGCGCTCGAACGGCATCATGTCGTCGAGCGCGTCGTAGAGCGGGCGCAGGTACGGATCGATCTTCGCCTGCATGTCGCCGGGGAGGAATCCGAGATTCTCCCCCGCTTCGACGGCGGGACGCGCGAGCACGATGCGCCGCACGCGCTTTCGCGCCAGCGCGTCGACCGCGGCGGCGACGGCGAGGTAGGTCTTCCCCGTTCCGGCGGGGCCGATGCCGACGACGATGTCGTGCTCCTGGATCATCCGCAGGTACTCGGTCTGTCCCGGAGTCTTGGGCTGAATGACGCGGCGCACGCCCGGGAGCGCGATGCGCATCCCGTTGCCGCCGGCCGTCCGCCCGGCGCGCCCGGCGTTTCGTCGTCGTCGTCGTGGCGGTCCGCGAGGTCGCCGAAGCGCAGCACGTCGTCGGGCGTCAGCTCGCGCTGCTGGCGCGCCGCCTCGATCATCCGGTGCGCGATGCCGGCGGCGCGCGCCACGAGCTCCGCCGTGCCGGAGATCGTGAGCGTGTCGCCGCGCAGCGTGATGCGCGCGCCCGTGACGCGCGACAGCTCGACGAGGTTGCCGTCGTTGACGCCCGCCAGGGTGAGCGGGTCGGCGCCTTCGGTGGAGAGGCGCTCGGTCACCGCGCCGTCGGTCACGCCTTGGCGCCCGTCACGGCGATGTGAAGGTCCTGCAGATCCTCGGCCGGCACCGGCGAAGGGGCGCCCTCGAACAGCGCGCGCGCCGCGGTCGTCTTGGGAAACGCGATCACGTCGCGCAGCGACCCGGCGCCGGCGAGCTGCATCGCGATCCGGTCGAACCCGAACGCGATGCCGCCGTGCGGCGGCGCCCCGGCGCGCAGTCCCTCGAGCAGGAACCCGAACCGCGCGGCGGCCGTCGCCTCGTCGATGCCGAGCAGCGAGAAGACCTTGCGCCTGGAGACGAGGATCGCTCACGCGGATGCTCCCGCCGCCCAGCTCGTTCCCGTTGAACACGCAGTCGTACGCCTGCGCCCGCGCGCGCTCCGGCGCGCTGTCGAGCAACGGCATGTCGGCGGGCATCGGCGAGGTGAACGGATGGTGCACGGCGCCGAGCGCGCCGGTCACGGGGTCGCGCTCGAACATCGGAAAATCCGTCACCCACAAAAACTTGAATTCGGATTCCGGAATCAAGTTCATGCGCCGCGCGACGTCCTGGCGAACGCGATCCAGCGCCGGGTTGGACACGCGGTCCGGTCCGGCGACGAACAGCGCGAGCTCGCCTTCGGCGAGTCCCGAGCTGCTGGTTCGCCTCGGCCGCGAGAAACTTCGCCACCGGCCCATCAAAGGCGCCGTTCACGAACTTGAGCCTCAGGAGTCCGGCGGCGCCCGCCCTTCTTCGCCTCGGCCTCGATCTCGTCGACCTGCTTGCGCGACAACGCCGCGCCGCCGGGCACGCGAATGCCGCGCACGCGGCCGCCCGCGTCGAGCGCGGCCGTCGTGATGGCGAAGCCGACGCCGCGAAACACCTCGCTCGCGTCGAAGATCTCGAGGGCGTACCGCGTGTCGGGCTTGTCCGACCCGTAGCGCTCCATCGCCTCGGCGTACGTCATGCGCGGGAACGTCGCGGGGATCTCGATCCCCGCCTCGCGCCACAGCGCGCCGACGAGTCCTTCGGCTCAGGCGCAGGATGTCCTCCGCCTGGACGAACGACGCCTCGATGTCGATCTGCGTGAACTCGGGCTGGCGGTCCTGGCGCAGGTCCTCGTCGCGGAAGCAGCGCGCGATCTGGAAGTAGCGGTCGAAGCCCGAGACCATGAGCAGCTGCTTGTAGAGCTGCGGCGACTGCGGCAGCGCGTAGAACTCGCCCGGGTGCACGCGGCTCGGCACGAGGTAGTCGCGCGCGCCCTCGGGCGTCGGCTTGGTGAGGATCGGCGTCTCGATCTCGAAGAAACCGTTCTCGCTCAAGTAGCGCCGCGTCACCTGCATGAGCCGGTGGCGCAGGACGATGTTCTCCTGAAGCTCCGGCCGGCGCAGGTCGAGGAACCGGTGGCGCAGCCGCAGCTCCTCCGCGGCGAGATTCTCGTTGCGCGCGCGCGCGACGGGAATCGCCGGCGGCGTCGCCGGGCCGACGACGCTCAGCGCCGTCGCGCGAAGCTCGACGTCTCCCGTCGAGAGCTCGGGGTTCTTCATCGCTTCGGGGCGCGCGACGACTTCGCCCTCGACGAGGACGACCGTCTCGGGGCCGAGCGCCGCCGCCGCGGCGCACACGTCGGCCGGACAGTGCCTCGGGTCGAACGACACCTGCACGATCCCCGCGCGATCCCGCAGGTCGACGAACGCGAGCCCGCCGAGGTCGCGATTGCGGTGCACCCAGCCGCCAAGGCGCACGCGCTGGCCGACGTCGGAGGCGCGGAGCGCTCCGCACAGGTGCGTGCGCAGGGTCGTTGCGAGATGTTTGTCGGTCATCGAAGAGTGAGTCGTCGGAGCAGCGGCCGCATCGACTTCGCGTCGCGAGGTCGAGCGCGCCGGGGGCTGGGCTATCGTCACGACGCGTCGTCGACGCGCGTCGGCGGTGTCGCGGCCCAGGCCCCGTCGTCCGGATCGTGCCGGGCGAGAAGCAGATTCTGCTTCGTCGAGTGGTTCATTCCAGTCCTCGCAATGTACCCGGCGCGGGTCCGCGACGGTAGTGATTTTGCTTGACCCTCCGTGCGCCGTCCGCTAACCTCAAGTATATGTCGCGCTTGACCTTCGCCGCGCTCGCTTCAGTCCTCGTCTCGGCGCCCGCGGTGGCCCAAGGGGTCCCGGCGCGCGACCTCCTCGAGTTCCCGCTCGGACTGCTCGCCGATGCCCCGGCGTTGAGCACCCGCATGCCGGCGAGTCTCTGGAATCCCGCGAGCCGATCCGCCGACTCGAGCGCTCGCGCGGAGATTGGTCTGGCCGGGCTCACCACGCCGCAGAACCAGGGCGCTCAACTCGGGATGATCGGCGGCGAGTATCGAATTCGCCCGGGTCTCTCCGCCGCGCTGTCGTTCGCGCAAGCGTCGGTGAGCGACATCATCCACACCGAAACCGATCCGCAGTCGATCGGCGGCGAGATTCCGTACGGCACGAGTCTCCTCTCGGCCGGTCTCGCGATGACGCGGCAGCATTCGAGTTTCGGCATGTGGTCAGCGGGACTCGCCGCGCGCTATCGATGGGCGACGGTCGATCAGGATCACGGCGGCGCGTTCTCGCTCGACGGGGGCGTGATCGTCGACAGGATCCTCGGCACTCCGCTGCGCGGCGCCGCGTCGACGTTTCTCTCTCAGCGCTCGGTCGTCGAGAAGCGGCGACGTTCATGGCGGCAGTCGACGCGCCGGTGTTGCGTCGGGACTCGTACCATCGTGCGCGCCGGCTACTCCGCGTCGGTGACTCAGTCCCGCGGACGCGACGATTACGTCTTCACGAGCGTCGACTATCGCTGGTTCAACGCCACCGGCGGCTTCGATTGGTCGACGGCATTCGGCGACCAGGACCGGCGCCTGCGACTTGGCCATCGGTCTTCGCTACGCGGCCTACGTCGTGGCGGTCAGCCGCGAAGAGGGTTCGGCGGGCCTCGGCGCGAACTATCAATTCCTCGTGACCCGGACGATTCGATGACGACGGCGCCCGCGAATCCGCCGAGCGAGTCGCGCGTGAACTTGCTGAACCTCTCGCCGTCCGCTGCGCAGGCGCAGCTGGCGGCATTTCTCGAGCGCGCCGGCGAGCCGAAATACCGCGCCGCGCAGATCGCGCGCCGACTCTGGCTGAACCCGGCGCCGAGCTTCGAGCAGATGACCGAGCTGCCGAAGGCGCTCCGCGAATCGCTGGCGGCGTCGTTCGATCTGCCGCGGCTCGAGATCGCGGCGCGGCAGAAGTCGTCGGACGGCACGGAGAAATTCCTTTTCCGCCTGGCCGACGGCGAAGCGATCGAGAGCGTCGCGATTCCGGAGGGCGATCGCGTCACGCTCTGCATCTCCTCCCAGGCCGGATGCGCGCTGCAGTGCGCGTTCTGCGCGACCGGCGCGATGGGTTTCAGCCGAAACCTCTCGACGTTCGAGATCGCCGGTCAGGTGCGCGAGATGCGATTGCTCGATCCGCCGATCGACATCACGAACGTCGTCTTCATGGGCATGGGCGAGCCGCTCATGAATTGGAAGGCCGTCGACGGCGCGCTCACGGTCCTCAACGATCCCGCCGGCCTCGGGATCGGCGCGCGCCACATCACGATCTCCACCGTCGGCATTCTGCCGGGGATCGTCGCGCTCGGCGAACGTCCGGAGCAATTCCGCCTCGCCATCTCGATCCACGCGCCGAGCGACTCGCTTGCGGCGCGAGCTGATGCCGATCAACACCAAGTATCCGCTCGCCGACGTGATTCGCGCCGCGAAGGTGTTCGACCGGCGCGTGACGTTCGAGTACGTGATGCTCGGCGGCGTGAACGACGGTCCCGAGCACGCGATCCAACTCGCGGCGCTCGCGCGCGAATGCCGCGCCTTCGTCAATCTGATTCCGCTGCATCCCGGCGGCGCGCGCGGCTTCACCCCGACGAGCGCCGACGGCATTCGCCGTCTTCGCGCGCGAGCTGCGCGACGCGGACGTCGAGGTGGCGGTGAGAAAGAGCCGCGGCGTGGACATCGCCGCGGCGTGCGGCCAGCTACGGGTGGAGCGCCTCGGCCGGCGGCCGCCACGACGACCCGATCACGACGGCGATATCCAGGTAGCGTGAGCTGTCGCTGCGCGCCTGGATGCGCGCGGGCGGAAACAACGACGCCACTCGCTTCGCCCACTCCGGGTGCCCCGAGAGATCGAGCACGAGCGTCGTGTCGGCCTGGGCGCTGGTGGTGCCAGTCTCGACGACGTCGAACCCGCGGTCGCGAAGCAGAATCGTCGCCCGGCGCGCGAGTCCGCGGACGCGAGTGCCGTTGAGCACCTGGACGCGAACGCGAACGCCTTCGGGCGCGACGTCGCCCGACCGCGTCGGAGCTACCGGCACGGGGCGGCCTCGCGATCGCGACAACGCGACGCCGCCGGCGCCGATCGCCATCAGAACGGCGACGCCTGCGACGATCCAGCGGCGGCTCACCGGACTTCGTTCCACAAGCCGACCGTCTCCGGGAAGAGGGTGAATCCCTCGCGGAGCGCGTGTTCCAGCCGGGTGCGCAGCACCTGCCGGAAGACTCCGTCGAAATCGTGCGGCACTTGAACGGCGAGAAAGGCGCGAGAGCTCTTCAAAAAGCCGCGTCCGGGCTCGAGGAAATCCGCCATGTAGAGCGCGCGTCCGGCGCGATCCCAACGAGGCGAGCCGACCGTGTGATAGCGCACCGCTTCGAGCAGCGACGCGTTCGTGTTGCCCTGCGACTCGAGCAGGTTCGCCACCGCCGGGCCGTGGAGCAGCTCCTCCTCTCGCGTCTCGTCGCCCGACAGCCGGCGCAGCTCGGATTCCGGCGCGTCGCGGAGCGCGTCGTGAAGAAGCCCCGCGTCTCGCCATGTCCGCCGCTCGTCCTCGCCGATCTCGAGCTCGTCGGCCCAGCGCATGAGCAACGCGACGACGCGCGCGATGTGCCCTTTTCGCTTCTCGGTCACGCACGCCCAATCCGGCAGCGCGACGCGCGACTCGCCGACCTGTTGCGTCATCGTTTCTCCCCCCCGGAGCTCGGCGAGCTCGCGCTGCCAGAACGGTCGATCGGCCAACCCCGGATGCGGAATCTCGAGGTCCGCCGTCGCTCGCCGTCTGCGCGTCGAAGCAGACGATGTCCAGGTCCAGCGTTCGCGACGCCCACCGCTCGTGCCGCGCGCGACCCTCGAGCTGCTCGATCGCCTGCAGCCGGCTCGAGCAGCTGCCGCGGCGTGAGCGACGTCTCGAGCGCGACCATCTGGTTCAGGTACATCGGCTGATCGAGCTGGCCGAGCGGCGCCGTCTCCTCGATCGACGATTCGGCCACGACCCGGCTCGACGGAAGCTGCGCGATCGCGTCGCGCGCGCGAGCCAAGTGCTCGTCGCGGTCGCCCAGGTTCGATCCGAGCGCGATGTAGGCCACGTCAGCGCATCGGCTCGGCGCTCGACGACGACCTCGGCGAACGCCAGAGGTCCCGGGAGGGCGACGTGCGGCTTGCGCACCGCCACGCGCGCCGTGCGAACGCGCGGCGAATGGTCGAGCGCCGATTTGGCGATGCGCGTGGCGAGTCCTTCGAGAAAGCTGGTCTGCCCGACGACGGAATTGGCGCAGAGCGAGTAGAGCTCGCGATAGTCGATCACGCCTTCTCCCGGCGCCACCGTGACGGTGAGATCGATCTCGATCGGCTGCGGGATGTCGCGCTCGTGCGGCAAAATGCCGACGAGGCCGTGAAAGCGCATCGCGTGCAGTGTGATCTCCACGTCTCCGCCCGACGCGCTGGTGGACGGCGCGGTCTTGCCGGCGCGGCGAATCACGCGGCGTCGATCGCCGCGCGCAGCGACGACGCGAGGGCGACCGCCTGCGAAACGCTCTCTCCGGCGGCGCGGACGATCGCGCTGCCCACGACGACGCCATCGGCGATCGCCGCGACTCGCGCCGCCTGCTCCGGGACGCGAGACGCCGAATCCCACGCACACCGGGAGCGACGTCGCTTCTCGAAGCCGGCGCGCCGTCGCCGGGAGGTCCGCCGGCAGATCGTCGCGCGTTCCGGTCACGCCGAGTCGGCTGATGAGGTAGACGAATCCACGTCCGTGCTCGGCGATCTCGCGCATGCGCGTCGAGCGGCGTCGTGGGCGCGACAAGCCGGATGAACTCGAGCGGTCCCGCGCCGATGCGCGCCTCGCGCTCCGGATCGGCGCCGACCGGCAGGTCGGTCAGCAGGAGTCCGCTCATGCCGGCTTGCGCCGCGCGAACGAGCGCGTCGTCGCCGGCGGCGAGGATCGGGTTGAGGTAGCTGAACAGCACCAGCGGCACGCCGACGTTCGCGCGGGCCACCAGCTCGAGCAGCCTGTCGAAGTTCATCCCGAGCTCGAGGGCGCGCTGCGAGCTCGCCTGAATCACAGGGCCGTCGGCCATCGGGTCGGAGAACGGCAGCCCCAACTCGATGACGTCGGCGCCGGCCTCTTCGAGACCGCGCATCAGCTCGACCGTTCGCTCCTCGTCGGGATGGCCGGCCGTGATGTACGGAACCAGCGCGCGCCGCTTCCGCGCGCGGAGCTCGGCGAAACGCCGCGCGATCACGTCAGACGAAATAGTCGCCGATCCGGATGCCATATCGTTGCGGGTCTTCGGTCTTGATGATCGTGCGAAGATACACGCCGTCCGCGTTTCGGTCGGCGAGGTCGGCCAGCGCGCCGGACTGCGACAGGTTGCCGAGCGGGTCGGCGATGATGCGAACGATGGGGCGCGAGAGCATGTCGGCGATCGGGTTGACCGCGTTCACGATCGCCAGCTCGAATGTGTCGAGGACGACGAGCGTGCCGACCGGGTACACGCCGGTCAGGTTGATGAACGCCTTGAGAATGACGGGGTCCATGCCGCGCCGCGGGTTGTCGCGCATCTCGCGCATCACCTCGGCGGGGCTCCACGGGATCGTCTGGTAGACGCGCCGCGTGGTCGCGGCGTCGAAGCTGTCGGCGATCGCGACGATCTTGCTGAACACGCCCATCTTCCGCGGGTGCGTCGGCGGGGGTATCCGCTCAGGTCGAGCTTCATGTGGTGCTCGTACGCCACGACCATCGAGCGGTACGGCAGTTCCTGCGCGCCGCGGATCTGGAACAGCGCGAACACGCCGAGCCAGGGATGCGCGGCCATCTGCACCCATTCGCCCTCGGACAGGCCGTCGGCCTTGGTCAGCAGCGCCTGCGGCACGCGCGACTTGCCGATGTCGTGGAAGAGCGCGGCCATTCCGAGATCGTAGAGCTGGAGCTTGGTGAGGCCCAACCGTTTTCCGAGCGCCACGGCGAAGATGCAGACGTTCACGCTGTGCGTGAACGTGTACTCGTCGTAGTCGCGCAACGTCGTCAACCCGATGAGCGACGTCTCTTCGTTCAGGATTTGATCGACGATTCCCTGCACGACGCGCTTGACCTTCTTGATGTTCGCGCCGGCGCCCATGCGCACCGACGTCATGAGGTCGCGCGTCGCGGCGACGGACTGCGCGTACGTGCGCTTCGCGCGTTCTTTGTTCTTCTCGAGGTCGTCGTCGTGCTGGTCCGTCGCCGGCGTCAGCGAGAATGCCGAGACGCCGGCGCCCGACAGCTTTTCGACGAGCTGGTCGAAGCGCGCGGACGGATCGTCGGTGCTCGGCGCCTGAAGCAGCGACAGGAAGATGAGCCAATCCTTCGCCTCGCCGTTCGCCCCGAGCGTGATGCTTCCGATCCCGGCGCCGCGAAAGAGCGAGAGCAGATGGCTGAAGCTGGCGAAGTTGTCGAGGTCGAGGCGAAGGCGCGTTTCATTCACGAAGATGAACTCGCCCGACATGCGCAGCTCGAGCTCGCCGGCCAACTCGATCACTCCGCGGGCCTGAGCGGTGACGTCGCCGAGCGCCTTCTGCACGGCGGCGTTCTCAACGGGATAGAGCTTCACCGCGCGCAGCGCGCCGTACAGCGCGAAGATCAGCCCCCGCCCGGCGCGGCGAACCTGCGCGTCGCTGACCGAGTCGCTGGCCTGCGTTGCCGTCGCGCGCGTCGGCGCCGTCACCGCTCGGCTCCGGTCTGGCCGCGGAGCGCGCGCGTCACGGCGTTCCGCACGACCACGTCCTTTTCGCCGGCGGCCTTCCGCAGCGCCTCGAGCGCCTGCGGAGATCCGATGCGGCCGAGCGCCATCGCCGCGCATGCGCGAAGCTCGTCGTCGTCGCGGCGGCCGAGGAATCCGCGCCCGTTGAGAATTCCGTCGCAGAGCGCGAATGCCCGCGTCGCCGGCCACCGCGCCGTACGCCTCGAAGAACGCCATGCGTTCGGTGAGGTCGGCGTTGCGGACCTTTCCCTTGACCGCCGCCTCGAGGCGCGCCGCGGCCGGGCGATGCGGCTGCGCCGCGTACGCGCGCGCCGCGCCGACTCGCACTTCGCGGTCGTCGTCGTCGAGCGCGCGCTCGAGCGCCTGCAACGCGCCGGGCGATCCGATCGACGACAGCGCCGTCACCGCGACCTGGCGTCGCTCGACGTCGCCGCTGGCGAGCACCTTGGCGAGCTGCTGCACGGCGCCCTGCGCCTTGAGGCCGCCGGAGCGCCGAATCGCCTCGAGCGACACCTCGGGATCCGGCGAGTCGATGAGCTTCACCAACTGCGCGGTGTTCGCCGACGCGAGTCGCTCGGCGGCCGACTCGAGCAACGGGCGCAGCCGCTCGTTGCGCGTCCGATTCAGCCACTGGAACACGGTGGCGAGCGCCGCCGGCTGTAGCTCGGTGAACAGCGCCTCGAGGTCCTCGGTGGGCGGAAGCTCGGGCGCGTCGTCGAGCGACTGCAGGAGCTGAGCGAGCGTGTCGGGTGCGCTGAGGCGAACGGGCAGCTCGGCGAGCCGCTGCCGATGCTCGGGCGCCAGATCGTGCGCGCGCGTCAGCGACGCCTGTGATTCGCGCAGCACGAACGCCGCGCCGCGGAAATGCCCGCCGACGAGGAGGTAGGCCATCAGCGTGTGGACGTTCTCGATGGCCTCGGACCGCACCGCCGGGTCGGTCTGCCCGTCGATGATGTCGAACAGCGCGGCGACCACGTTCGCGCGCAGATCCTGCTGGTACTCGCGCGTGATCTCGCCTTGCAGGTACTCGATCTCCGGTTCGTCGAGGAAGTAGAGCGTGGAGTCGAAGTCGGCCATGTTCACGACCGACGCGACGCTCGTCTCCGGCGGTGGCTGGTGGGCCGCGTTGGCGATCTCCTCCGGGCTCGCCGGTTGCACTTCGGTGCCGTCGGCCGGCTCGCCGCCGCCGATGTCGTGCAGCAGATCGATGTAGCGGTATTTCAGATACGTGAAATCCGCTTCCCACATCATGGCCACGAGGTCGTCGTCGTCCGGCTGCGCGTGGCGCGCGCGCTGGACGATCTCGAGGAGCTTGATGAACTCCGACGTCCTCGAACCCGCGCGTGATCGTGATCTCGCGCAGGCCGTCCTTGTAGAGCAGCCACGCCAGATTGTCGGCGTTCTTCTCCGTGTTCGATTCGGCGGAGACGACGACGTCGTACCACCGCAGGTCCGTCTCTCCGATCGTGAGCGTGAATTCTTCCGTCTGCTGCCAGATCGGACGAAACCCGGCGCGCAGCGCGTCGATCGCGCCGCGGTAGATCGGATTGTTGGGCAGGTAGAGTTGATGCGCGCGTCCCGCTTTCGCGATAAGCCGGAGCCACTCCTCGATCGGAGCCGGCGGGAACGGCGGTTCGCCCGCGTCGGGAACGTTCGGCGCGGTGTTGAGCGCGGAGGCGGGCGGCGACGAGGGCGACGTCACTTTTCCAGGATGCCCATCGCGCTGACCTGCGCCACGTCCTTGTCGCCGCGGCCGCTGACGCAGAGCAGCACGGGTTCGTCGCGCTTCCACCGGCCGCGCTGCGACGCGATCCAGCTCACGGCGTGCGCCGTCTCGAGCGCCGGAATGATTCCCTCGAGGCGGCTCAGAAGTCCGAAGCCCTCGAGCGCCTCGGTGTCCGAGACCGCGACGTACCGCGCGCGGCCCGTGTCCTTCAAGTACGAGTGCTCCGGGCCCACGCCGGGATAGTCGAGCCCCGCGGAGATCGAGTGCGCCGGATGAACCTGCCCGTGCTCGTCCTGCAGCAAGTAGCTCAGCGAGCCGTGCAGCACGCCGGGACGCCCGCGGGCGAGCGACGCCGAATGGCGCTCCGTGTCGAGCCCCTCGCCGGCCGCTTCGACGCCGACAAGCTCGACGTCGCGATCGTCGACGAACGCGTGGAACGCGCCCATCGCGTTCGATCCGCCGCCGACGCACGCGACGACGGTCTTCGGAAGACGCCCCGCGCGCTCGAGCATCTGCGATCGCGCTTCGCGGCCGATCACCGACTGGAAGTCGCGCACCATGCGCGGGTACGGCGCCGGCCCGACGACGGATCCGATGATGTAGTACGTGTCGTTGACGTTCGTCACCCAGTCGCGAATCGCTTCCGTGGTGGCGTCCTTGAGCGTGCGCGTGCCGCTCGACACGCCGACGACCGTGGCGCCCATGAGCCGCATGCGGAAGACGTTCAGCTCCTGCCGCCGCATGTCCTCCTCGCCCATGTACACGACGCACTCGAGGCCGAACCGCGCGCAAACGGTCGCCGTGGCGACGCCGTGCTGCCCCGCCCCGGTTTCCGCGATGATGCGCCGCTTCCCCATTCGGCGGGCGAGCAGCGCTTGCCCGACCGTGTTGTTGATCTTGTGCGCGCCCGTGTGGTTCAGATCCTCGCGCTTGAGCCACACCGGAGCCCCCACCTGCTCCGAGAAGCGCGGAGCATCCGTCAACGCCGACGGGCGGCCCACGTAGTTCGCGAGCATCTCCTCGAGCTCCGCCACGAACGTCGGATCGGCGCGCGCTTCGTCGTAGGCGCGCTCGAGCTCATCGATGGCGGGAATCAGCGTCTCGGGGACGTATCGTCCGCCGAACACGCCGAATCGGTCGCTGGTGCGCGTCTCAATCGTTGTCGCGGTCATTTCGTCGATCCTGCGGCGTCGCGAAACAGACGCATTTGATTGTGATCCTTGATCCCGGGCGCGGACTCGACCCCCGACGACACGTCGACGACGTCGGGAGCGATCGCGGCGATCGCCCGCGGCAAGTTGGTCGCGCGCAGGCCTCCCGCCAGTATTACGCGCTTTCCCTCGCGAAGCCACCGCACGGTCGTGGCCAACGCGTTCCAGTCGAACGACACGCCCGACCCGCCCGGAGAGTTCGGCACGTACGAATCGAGAAAGAGCACGTCCGAATCGGAGACGACCCACATCGCTCCGGCGGGCAGCTCACCGCCGGCGATGCGAATCACCGGCCACACCTCCGCCTCGACGGAGCGCCGAATCTCGCCGACGCGGTCGGGATCGAGCACGCCGTGCAGCTGCACCGCGCGCAGCGAGAGTCGCCGAGCGATTCGCGCGATTTCCGACGGCGCCTGATCGCCGAACACTCCCACCCGGCCGACGTCGCGCGGGACGTCGGCCAACACCTCGGCCGCTCTGTTTTCGGTCAGCAGTCGCGGGCCGCCGGCGAAGATCACTCCGACGTACGCGGCTCCCAACTCCGCGGCCGCGCGCGCGTCCTCGGCGCGCGTGAGACCGCAGAACTTGATCGCTGGCCGCACGGGAGACTCAGAGGCCACGCGGACTCCTCGCCACGTTGGTGAGTCCTCGGACGGCGGCGCAGGGATCCGCCGCGGCGGACACGGCCGAGCCGACGAGCACCGCGTCGGCTCGCGCGCTGGCCGCGCGCTCGACGTCGCCCCTCGCGCTCACTCCGCTCTCGGCGATGGCGACGAACCGCGCCGGAATGCTCGCGATCAGCTCCTCGGCGCGACCGGCGTCGATCACCAGGGTCTCGAGGTTGCGGTTGTTGACCCCGATGCTCGTGGCGGCGCTTGTCGCCGCGGCGGCGTCGACCGCGCGCTGAAGCTCCTCGGCGTCGCGCACCTCGAGCAGCACCTCGAGGCGCAGCTCGCCGGCGACGCGAACGAGTTCCGTCAGCTGATCCTGCGGCAGCGCGCGAACGATGAGAAGCGCCGCCGACGCGCCGATCGCCTTCGCCTCGAGGAGCTGAATCGGGCATCGACGTGAAAGTCCTTCTTTAGCACGGGAAGACCGACCGCATCGCGCACGGCGACCAGGTCGTCGACCGACCCGCCGAAATGGTCCGGCTCCGTGAGCACGGAGATCGCGGCGGCGCCTCCGGCCGCGTACGCGGCGGCCTGATCCACGGCGGACATCCCCGGATTGATCCACCCCTTGGACGGCGAGCGGCGCTTCACCTCGGCGATCACCGCCACGTCGCGGCGTCGAAGAGAGTCAGCGAACCGACGGGGCGCGAGCGACGCTGGCGGCCGCTTGCTCGAGCTCGCTTCGGCGCGGCATCAGCGCCTCGGCGCGACGACGCGCCTCCTCGACCAGGCGTCCGAGCGTGCCCCCAGGGGCCGTCCAAGCAGTCGACGCTTGCACTTCGGTACCTATTCGGATATCCTAGGATTCGGGTCTTCTTCGGTGAATCGGGTTCAGGAGACCTTCAACCCGACTGAACAGGTCACTGTCCATGCCGCTCACGAAGCGCCAGCGCGAAATACTAAACTACCTCACGGCGTACACCGAGCAAAACGGGTTCGCGCCGAGCTTCGAGGAGATCGCCGAGAACTTTGATTACAACTCGCTCGCGACGGTCCACGAGCACCTGACGAACCTCGAGCGCAAGGGCTACATCAAGCGAAGCTACAACGAGAGCCGCGCGATCGAGATCCTCCCCACCGAGGCGACGCCGCGGGCCATCGAGCTTCCGCTGTTGGGCGCCGTCGCGGCCGGCGTTCCGATCGAGGCGCTCGAACACGGCGAGACGCTGACCGTCCCCGAGGCGCTGGTCGGGCGATCCGGCAGCCACTACGTCCTGCGGGTCCGCGGCAACTCGATGATCGACGAGCAAATTCGCGACGGCGACTTCGTGGTCGTGAACGAGCGTCAGCGCGCCGACAACGGCGAGATGGTCATCGCCATGCTGCACGGCTCCTCGGCGACGGTGAAGAAGTTCTTCCGCGAACGCGACGGCCGCATCCGCCTGCAACCGGCCAACGAGACAATGCAGCCGATGTACGTCCACGAGAACGACATCTCGATTCAGGGGATCGTCGTGGGAGTGTTGAGGCGCTACTGATCGAGGGACGTCGGCCGCCCCGTCCCGCCACCGCCGCACTCGTCCCAGTTCTCCGCACCCCGCCGCCGCACTCGCTCGGTTGTCCCGCTGTCCCTAGTTCCGATCTGCTTTCCTGGAAAACGCTGCCCGCAACCGATCCAGCGCGACGAGCCCCGCGCCGGACTTGATCGCCGCGCTCGCCGCGACGACGCCGTCGTCGAACGTCGGAGCGACGCCTCCTACATAGAAGGCGGCGGCGGCGTTGAGGACGACCGCCGCGGTGCATGGCGCGTTGCCCTCGCCCCGAAGAACAGCGAGCACCGTCGCCGCGTTTTGCGCCGGCGGGCCGCCTGCGATCTGATCGACTGAGCCCGCGCCGAATCCGTATCGCCTCGGAGTGATCTTCCACTCCTTCATCGCGCCGTCCCGAATCTCGATCACGGCGCTGTCGGCGAACGGGGAGATCTCGTCCATCCCCTCTCCGTGCACGACCAGCGCGTGGACCGAGCCGAGCTCGGCGAGCGCCCCGGCGATCAGCGGAAGGCGTCTCGCGTCCGACACCCCGACCACCTGTCGTCCGGCGCCGGCCGGGTTGGCCAGCGGCCCGATGAGGTTCATGACGGTGTGAACGCCGAGCTCTCGCCGCACGGGCCCGACGTGTCGCATCGCCGGGTGCATCAGCGGAGCGAACATGAAGACGAAACCGGCATCGGCCAGCGCGGCGGCCATCGTCGTCACGGGAGCCTCGATCGAGACGCCGAGCGCTTCGAGGATGTCGGCGCTTCCGCACTGCGTCGTGAACGACCGGTTGCCGTGCTTCGCCACGCGGATTCCGCTGCCGGCGGCGACGAGGGCGGCGGCGGTCGAGATGTTGAAGGTGTTGATCGAGCCGCCGCCGGTCCCGCACGTGTCGACCAGCTCGTCCGGGCGTTCGGCGGGCAAATGCACCATGGCGCGGCGAAACGATCTCACCACAGCGGCAAGCTCCGCCGCTGTTTCGCCCCGGACGCGGAGTCCGATGAGGAGCGCCGCGATCTGGGCCGGCGTCGCGTCGCCGCTCAGGACGACGTCGAACGCGGCCGTCAGCTCCCGCGGGTCGGCTGCTTCACCCGCGGTGAGACGACGAACGGTGGAAAGAAGCGCGTTGGGCGACGAGCTACCGGACACTGAGCGCCTCGACGAGGCGTTCCGGCAGTCGAGCGTGTGAGGCGACGATGGAAATCACGAGACCGAGCAGGCGCACGCGGTCCACATCCTCTTCGCTGAAGTTCCCCTGCATGGCGCGGTTGGCCACGTTCACGACACCGACCAGCTCGTCGTGATAGACCAAGGGGAAGCTAATGAACGAGCCCGTCGTGAAGTGTCCGTCCTGGAGGAGCGGGTGGGTATGCGCCTCGGTTGCGTCGCGGACGAGCACGGGCTCGCGCGCCTGTGCGACGCGGCCGGCCACACCCTGCCCCATGGCGACGCGCAGTCCTTCCATCACTCCCGGCGCGACGCCCTTCGCGGCCGCGATGTAGAGGCAGTTTCCCTCCGGCGTCCGGAGCATCAGCGAGCACCGGTTCGCGTGCATCTCGTCGCCGACAAGTGAGAGGAGTCCGTCGGCCAGCTGGCGCGGATCGTCCGTCGAGGCGTCGAGAGTCAAAACCTTGTCGATCAGATAGATAGTGCGTGTCTTTTGACGCACTGCTTCACTTCGTCGATGGAGCTCGACGTGCGCCTTCTCCAGCTGCTCGACCGCCGATGCCACGGTGGCGTCCACCATCTCGGCGCGCTTGAGCGCGCGACGCGCGTCCTCGGTGGCGCGCGCCAGTTCGCGTTCGAGCGACACGACCCGCGCTGAATCCGCGTCGGCGTCGGCGGGCGCGCTGCTCGCGGCGGTGAGACGGTTCTCCAACTCGCCGAGCCGCGCCTCGTATTCGCCGTGAACTCGCTGCGTGACGTCCTCGAGGGTGCGCACCGCTTCTTCGCGCGCGTCGCGCTCGAGAAAACGGAGGTAGGCGAGCTCGAACAGCGCGATCGCGGGAAGAAACCGCTCGGCCGTTCTGGCGCCGAAGAGCTTTCGCGTCTCGTACAGGACGAGAAGCGCCGTCAGATGTCCGTCGAAGCGGAGGCCCCGGACGTTGAGCCATCCGGTTTCGCCGAAGGAGGGAATCTGGAAGAGGCGCGCGAACTCGTCGCTCGAGTCGGCGAAATCCACGAACTGTCCGCCGGCTCCGATCGCGGTCCGCTCGCGAGTCGGCAGATGATCGAACGTCGTGTCGAGCGAAACGCGCTCCATTCCGGCCGTCGTCAGCAGCACTCGTTCGACGAGCATCTCGCGCCGCTCGTCGAATTGCACGAGCGCGAGCCGAGCTACGCGATCGACTTCCGAGAGTGCCTCACCGAGCGCGGCGAGCGCGGCGTCCGCGTCGGACGAGACGGTCAGCGCGTGGGCGAGCGATGAGAGCGTTCGTGGGGGCATCGAGAAACGAAATAGGCCAGTGGTGAGAGGTGTCTTTTCGTCAAGCCAACGGCGTGTAACATGAGGCGCCTCCACACTATGACGCGCGAGCCCGTTGCTTGACACACTCTCAGGCTTCCCTAGCTTTCATGCGATGGCCGAACGCACCGTGCGACTCGTGTTGCACTATGACGGGGCCGGGTTTAGTGGATGGCAGCGCCAACCGGAGACGCGCACCGTCCAAGGCGTTTTGGAGGCGTCGTTGGAGCGCCTCATGGGCGGCGGCAATCGCCGCCCTGGGCTCCGGGCGGACCGACGCCGGAGTGCACGCGCGAGGACAGGCCGTTGGTGTTCGGGTGGCGGACCGATGGAACGTTCAGGAACTGCGGCGCGCCCTGAACGCCGTGCTGCCGCCGGACGTCTGGGTCGCGGCGGCGACCGAGATGCGAAGCGAGTTCCATGCGCGCTACAGTGCGGTGAGCCGGCGCTACAGCTACTACGTCGGCACGGATGACGAAGCTCATTCCCCGTTTCGTGGTCGGTACGAGCTGGCGTTCGGGCAGCCCCTGAATCGGAGCGCTCTGGATGTCGCTGCCGCCTGCATCGAGGGTGAGCACTGCTTTCGGGGCTTTGCCGTTCGCGGTACCGCGCCCCCGCACGACGATCATCGCTGTCGCGTGACTCGAGCCCGCTGGCGTGATCGCGCCGGCGGGCTGGTGTTCGAGATCGAAGCCAACCGATTCCTTCATCACATGGTGAGATTTCTCGTCGGGACGATGCTCGACGTCGCCACGGGCCGACGACCCGCCGACGACGTGGCACGCCTGCTGAACGCTGACACGAACGAGGACGCATCGCCGCCGTCCGCGGCGCACGCGCTATTCCTCGACGACGTGGTGTACCCGCCGGAGCTCTATCTCGAGCCGGCAAGGACCGCCGTATGAAGTCGCACGCGCTTCGTCTGATGCTGATCGCCGCCGTCGTGGGTTGCTCGCCTCCGCCGCGATGCGTCGAACGCGCAGTCCTCCGCGGAGTCGTCGGCCGGCCGGCTCGCGAACGCCATCCCCGCGGCGCAGTCGTCGGCTCAGGTTTCGGCGTCGAGACAGAACGCCATCACGAACGCGGTCGCCAAGATCTCGCCGTCGGTCGTGACGGTGCAGACGGAACAGGTCAACCAGACCCCTCAGGATCCGTTCGACTTCTTCTTCGGCCGCGCAGCAGCAGCGCACGTCCGCGGGCCTCGGCACCGGCTTCGTCGTGAGGTCGGACGGAGTGATCGTCACCAACGCGCACGTCGTCGCGGGCGCGACGAAAGTCTCCGTCATGATGCGCGACGGGAGCGTGTATCCCGCGAAGGTCCTCGGATCCGACGAGGCGAACGACATCGCCGTGATTCGCATCGACGCGAAGAACCTGCCCGACGCGAAGCTCGGCAACTCGAACGCGCTCGTGATCGGCGAGTGGGCGATCGCCATCGGCAACCCGTTCGGCTTCTACCTCGGCAACAGCGAACCGAGCGTGAGCGTCGGCGTGATCAGCGCCACGCAGCGCAACCTCATCGCGCCGGGCGAGGGACAGGCGTCGTACTTCGACATGATTCAGACCGACGCGGCGATCAATCCGGGCAACTCCGGCGGACCGCTCGTCGACGCCGACGGCGAAGTCATCGGCGTGAACAGCAGCATCTTCTCGCCGAGCGGCGGCTCGGTCGGGCTGGGGTTCGCGATTCCGATCAACCGCGTCGCGCGCGTGGTGGACGATCTGATCAACCACGGCTCGATCCGCAGCCCGTGGATCGGCGTGCATCTTCGGCAGTCGAACTCGACGAATCCGCGCGACGTCATCACGCAGGGCGCGTTCATCGCGAGCGTGGAGCCGGGATCTCCCGCCGCGAAAGCCGGCCTCCAGCCGGGCGACGACATCCTGCGCGAAGGGAGCCGCGTCATTCACAATCCGTTCGACTGGCAGGCCGCCCTGCTCGACTTGCGCGTCGGGCAGCCGGCGCGTTTGCACGTGAAGCGCGGCACCCGCGAATTCGACGTCGACGTCGAGGTCTCCGACCTTCCCGAGGTGTCGGCCCCGAAAGTTCAGGTGCTGCGCGAGCTGAGCCTCGTGACCGTCACGCCGTCGATCGCTTCGGAGCACGGCCTGCGAAGCGCGCGGGGCGCGCTCGTGTTCAACGTCAGCCAGACGGTCTCCGACCAGACCGGACTGCAGACGGGCGACGTCATCGTGCAGATCAACAGCGTTCCCATTCGCACGGCGGAAGACGTTCAAAAGGCGATCGACTACTACGGCAACCGCACCTACCTGCGGGTCACCCTCGTGCGACAGGGGCAACTTGGAATGACGGAGTTCGCGCTCAGATGAGCGAGCACGATCGCTATTCGTCGCCGCTCGCCGAGCGATACGCATCGAAGGCGATGCTGTCGCTCTGGTCGCCGGCCGAGCGATACGGCCAGTGGCGTCGCCTCTGGCTGGCGCTCGCCGAGGCCGAGCAGGCGCTGGGCGTTTCGATTCCCGACGCCGCGATCGTCGAGATGCGCGCTCACCTCGACGACATCGACTTCGCGGCGGTGGCGTCGTACGAGAAGCGGTTTCGCCACGACGTGATGGCGCACATCCACGCGTTCGGCGACGTCGCGCCGGCGGCGCGCGGCTTCATCCACTTCGGGGCGACGAGCGCGTACGTCACCGACAACGCCGATCTGATCCTGATGCGGCGCGGGCTCCAACTGCTGCGCGCGAAGGCGCTCCGCGTCATCCGCGCGCTCGCCGCGTTCGCGCGCGAATGGCGGCACGAGCCGACGCTCGGCTCGACGCACCTCCAGGCCGCGCAGCCCACGACCGTCGGAAAGCGCGCCGCGACGTGGCTGCAGGACCTCGTGCTCGACGTCGCCGACCTCGATCACCGAATCGCCACGCTTCCCTGCCGCGGCGTGAAAGGCACGACCGGGACGCAGGCGAGCTTCCTCGAGATCTTCGGCGGCGACCACGAAAAAGTGCGCGAGCTCGACCGGCGCGTCACCGCGGCCATCGGATTCGCGCATTCGATTCCCGTTTCGGGGCAGACCTACACGCGCAAGCTCGACGCCCAGATCCTCGGGACGGTCGCCGGCGTCGCCGCGAGCGCGATGAAGTTCAGCGGCGACATGCGGGTGCTGCAGTCGGTCGGCGAGATCGAGGAGCCGTTCGAGAAGGAGCAGGTCGGATCGTCGGCGATGGCGTACAAGCGAAATCCGATGCGCTGCGAGCGGATCGCGTCGCTCGCGCGATTCGTCATTTCGCTCGAGCCGAACGCGAATCTCACGCACGGCACGCAGTTCTTCGAGCGCACGCTCGACGACAGCGCGAACCGGCGCCTCGTGATTCCCGAAAGCTTCCTGGCGACGGACGCGATTCTCGTGTTGATGGAAAACGTCGCCCGCGGGCTCGAGGTGCATCCGGCGCGCATCCGGCGGCGCCTGGCCGACGAGCTGCCGTTCATGGCGACCGAGGAGCTGATCGTCCGCGCCGTGCAAGCCGGCATCGACCGCCAGGTCGCCCACGAGTGCATCCGGCGCCACAGCATCGAGGCGGCGCGCGCGCTCAAGGACGGCGCCGAGCGAAACGACCTGCTCGACCGCTTGGCCGCGGACCGCGAGTTCGGCGTCTCGACTCGCGACCTGGAGGCGGCGCTCGAACCGCGGCGATTCGTCGGCCGCGCGCCCGAGCAGGTCGACGAGTTCCTGCGCGAGGTCGTCGATCCCCTGCTCGTCTCCGAGAATTCTCAAACCGAAGCCGAGGACGTGCGCGTATGACCGTGGCCGAGCTCACCGGCATCCCGCTGCGCCACCTGCGCCGCGGCAAAGTGCGCGAGGTCTACGTCGTCGACGACGACCGGCTCCTCCTCGTGGCGACCGATCGCGTCAGCGCGTTCGACGTCGTGATGGCCGAGCCCATCCCGCACAAAGGCGCCGTGCTGACGCAGATCACCGCGTGGTGGCTGCGGCACTTCGAGAGCCTCGTGCATCATCACATGCTTTCGGCGGACATCGACGAAATCATCGCGATGGTGCCGTCGCTCGCCGAGCATCGATCGGCGCTGGCCGGCCGCGCGATGCTGTGCCGGCGGACCGAAGTCTTCCCCGTCGAGTGCGTCGTGCGCGGGTATCTCTCCGGCTCGGCGTGGAAGGAGTACCGGGAGCACGGCACCTTGGCCGGCGAACCGTTGCCGCAGGGGCTGCGCGAGAGCGAACGATTCGAGCCTGCCATATTCAGCCCGGCGACAAAGGCCGAGTCGGGACACGACGAGAACATCACCAGGAGCCGGATGGCGACGACGGTGGGCGACGCGATCGCGAAGGAGCTCGAGCGACTGAGCCGCCTTGTGTACGGGCGCGGCCGAGAGATCGCCGCCGAGCGAGGGATCATCATCGCCGACACGAAATTCGAGTTCGGCCGCGACCGGGACGGAACGATCACGCTGATCGACGAGGTGCTCACGCCCGACAGCTCGCGCTTCTGGCCCGCCGAGCGGTACACGCCGGGAACCGCGCAACCGAGCTTCGACAAGCAGCCGCTGCGCGACTATCTCGACGGCGAACGGCGCGCGGGCCGGTGGAACGGCGACGCGCCGCCTCCGCGCGCTGCCGCAGGCCGTCGTCGACGCGACGAGCGCCCGCTACCTCGACGCGTTTCGCCGGATCACCGGCTCGACGCTGAACGATGCACTCGACCGGGAGTCCACCTCGTGAACTTCGCCCGCGAGGGCTTGAGCTTCATCGTCATCGCGGCGCTCGTCGCGGCCGGCGTGTTCGGCGTCGCTCTGGTCCGGCGCTCCTGGCCGCTCTGGCTGTTCGCGTTCGCGCTGGCGCTGATCGCGCTCTGGGTCGCGTACTTTTTTCGCGACCCGGTGCGGAGCCGGCGAGCGCGGCGAGCGTCTCGTCATCGCTCCGGCCGACGGCAAGGTCGTGATGATCACCGAGGTGGACGAACCCACCTTCATGAAGGAGCGCTCGGTCCGCCTCTCGATCTTCATGAACGTGTTCAACGTGCACGTGAACCGGTATCCGGTGAGCGGCATCGTCCGCGTCGTCGATCACACCCCCGGGCGTTTCGCGAACGCCGCGTCGGAGGAGTCGAGCCTGGAGAACGAGCAGACGTCGATCGGCATCGAGTCGGGATCCAACCACGTGCTGGTGCGGCAGATCGCGGGACTCATCGCGCGCCGCATCGTCACCGACTCCAAGGTCGGCGAGCACGTACGGCAGGGCGAACGAATGGGCCTGATCCGCTTCGGCTCGCGCGTCGACGTCTTCCTTCCCGCCGGCGCCGCGCTTCGCGTCAAGGTCGGCGACGACCACGTTCGCGGGCACCACGGTGCTCGGTGAGTTGAGCGGCCAATGATCGCCATGCGCCGCGGGCCCGGCGGCGAGCGGCGGCCTCGCAAGGTCGTGCGACGCGCCGTCGTGCTGATGCCGAACGGGCTCACGCTGTTCAACCTCTTCTGCGGCGTCTACGCGATCATCCTCGCCATCCGCGGCGAGTTCTCGGTCGCTCCGGCGTTCATCCTCGTGGGCGGGATCGCCGACGTGCTCGATGGGCGCGTCGCGCGTGCGACCGGCACCGGCAGCCGGTTCGGCGGAGAGCTCGACTCGCTCGTCGACGCGATTTCATTCGGCCTCGCGCCCGCGATCATGATGTACCTCGAGCTGCCGAGCCACGGCACGTGGGAATGGCTTTTCGTCTTCATCTTCACCGCGTGCGCCGTGATGCGCCTCGCCCGCTTCAACATCGAGCAGGCGGGTCGAAAGAAGACGTACTTCCACGGCCTCCCCACGCCGGCCGCCGGCATCACGCTCGCGACGTACTACTGGTTCAGCCAGACGCCGCTCTACAGCAAATCCGTCATTCTCTTCACGGACAGCACGCTCTCCGACCTGCCGTGGCACGTGATCCTCCGCGGACTGATGGCCGTGCTCGCGGCGCTCATGATCAGTGAAGTGCCCTACCCGAACGTCCCCGCCATCGGATGGCGGACGCCGCGCAAGCTGCTCGGCTCGATCGTCGTGCTCGGGTCCGTCGTTCTGCTCCTCGTGCGCAAAGAGGAGTTCATCTTCCCCGCTATGCTGGCGTACGTGCTGTACGGGTTCTTGCGGGCGGCGGTGCTCGGCATGCTGAGCCGCGCCGGATCGCCGGAAGAGGCGTACGGCGACGAAGAGGGCGAACCGGGCGAAGAAGAGACGCCACGGGCGCAGCCGGCTCGCACGCCCCCGCGGATCGCCGCCGCCGGCGTGTCCGGCGAGAACTTCGACGGGCGTCCACACGGCCGCGATGACGACAGCCGCGAGTCGCGCGACGGAGCCCGCGGCGACGCCGCCACTCTCGGCGCCGCCGGCGACGCCGAGGAGGCGGGCAGCGCGGAAACCGACCGCCTGGGTCGCCGCCCCGAACCCCGTCGCAGCCGACGTCACCTCCCGACTCTCAGAGTGGAAAGCCCGAATGAGCCGATATCGCATCGCCGTTCACATCACGCCGCGCCGAGGCATTCTCGATCCACAGGGGCGAACCGTGGCCGACGCGTTGCACACGCTCGGCTTCGCCGGCCGTGCGCGACGTGCACGTCGGCCGCCACGTCGTCGTCGAGCTCGACGCCGGCGACGCCCAAGAAGCGGAGCGATCGACGCGCGAGATGTGCGACCGCCTGCTCGCCAACCCCGTCACGGAAGATTTCGAGATCGCCGCCGTGGAGGCCACATGAAGTTCGGCATCGTCACCTTCCCCGGATCCAACTGCGACTACGACGCCTACCGCGCCGTGGTGGACGGCATCGGCGAGGACGCGACGTTCCTCTGGCACAAGGATCACGACCTCCAGCACAGCGACGTCGTGATCCTGCCGGGGGGATTCTCGTACGGCGACTACCTGCGCCCGGGCGCCATCGCGCGCTTCAGCCCGATCATGCGCGAGGTCGATCGCGTTCGCGCACCGCGGCGGTCCGGTCCTCGCCATCTGCAACGGATTTCAGATCGCCTGCGAGGCGGGACTTCTGCCGGGGGCGTTGCTGCGCAACGAAAGTCTGAAGTTCGTGTCCGAAACTGTATCAGTTCGTGTCGAGTCCACGGATACGCTGTTCAGCAACCGCTACGAGGCCGCGCAGGTGCTCAGAATTCCCATCGCGCACGGTGATGGTCGTTACACGGCGGACCAGCAAACGGTCGATAGACTGGAAGGCGAAGGGCGCGTGGTATTTCGCTACGTGGGCGGTCCGGGCGACGCCGACGAGTGGTGGAGCCCCAACGGCTCCACGCGCGCCATCGCCGGAATCGTCAACGACGCGGGAAACGTGCTCGGCATGATGCCGCACCCCGAGCGTGCCGTCGATGCGCTGCTGGGGTCCTCCGATGGACTCGGCATTTTCGAATCGGTGCTCGCCCGCGTCACTGCATGAGGAAATTGCAATGATCGCGTTCGTCCTTGCCGTCGCAATCGCCGCGTCTCCAGCCGTGTCAAGGTCCCCCGACCATCGACCCGGGCATGACCCAGGCGCAGGTCGTCGCCAAGTTGGGTGAGCCGTTGTCGACCCGCACCTACGACGGCCACACGTACCTCCTCTACAAGAACGGCTGCGAGCGCTCGTGCGGCATGAGCGACCTCGTCGTCCTCGACAGCGGCAAGGTGGTCGACGCGATCTTCCGGTCGAACGCCCGCCGGTACTCGGGAGCGAGCAGTTCGCCGCGCATGATCCTCGCCGCCGACCTGCACGAGTCCGCCGACAAATCGGCGATCGTCGTCGACCCGGGAGAAAAACCCGCCAAGGCCGAAAAGCAGGCCAAGCTCGCCAACGTCGAGGCTCCGAAGGTCGAGGGCGTCGACAAGGCCGTGCAGCCGGCCAAGGCCGTGAAGCCGGCGAACGCCGCGAAGCCGGCGACGGTCGTGAGAGTCGAGAAGGTCGACAAGGCCGAGAAGGTGAAGGTGGAAAACGGCGAGACCTCGCCCGAGCAAGCCGGCCGCGGAAAAGGTCGTCGCTCCCGCTCCGGCCGCCGCGGCCGCTCCGGCGCCCGCCGCTCCGCCGAAGTTGCCCGAAGTGTTCAGACCCGCCCCGACGCCGAAGAAGGACACGGCGAAGAAGTCGGACGCGGCCATCAAACCGGATCCGAACAAGAAACCAAAGAGCTGATTAGACGATGCAAGCCAGCGCGAAGGTCGAGCCGCGTCCCGGCGATCCCGCCATCACCCCGGCGCTCATCGCCGAACACGGACTCACGCCGGACGAGTATCGCCGACTCGTCGACATGCTGGGGCGCGAGCCGACCTTCACTGAGCTGGGCATCGTCAGCGCGTTGTGGAGCGAGCACTGCTCGTACAAGCATTCGCGTCCGCTCCTCAAGACGCTCCCCACCACGGCGCCGTTCGTGTTGCAGGGGCCCGGTGAGAACGCCGGCGTGATCAGCATCGGCGACGGCCTCGCCGTCGCGTTCAAGATCGAGTCGCACAACCACCCGTCGGCCGTCGAGCCCTATCAAGGCGCGGCGACGGGCGTCGGCGGCATTCTGCGCGACGTGTTCACCATGGGCGCGCGGCCGATCGCGATGCTCAATTCGCTCCGGTTCGGCTCCCTCGACTCGGCGCGCGTCAGATACCTGTTCGGCGGCGTGGTGAAAGGCATCGGCGACTACGGCAACTGCGTCGGCATTCCCACCGTCGCCGGCGAGGTGTCGTTCGATCCGGCGTACGAAGGCAACCCGCTCGTCAACGCGATGTGCGTCGGCCTGATGCACGAGGACGAGCTCATTCGCGCCGTGGCCCAGGGCGTCGGAAATCCGATCATCGCCGTCGGCGCGCGCACCGGCCGCGACGGAATCCACGGCGCCTCCTTTGCGTCCGAGGATCTGTCCGCGCAGAGCGACGCCAAGCGCCCGCGCGTGCAGGTCGGCGATCCGTTCACCGAAAAGCTCCTGCTCGAGGCGAGCCTCGAGTTGATCCGCAGCGGCGCCATCGTCGCGATTCAGGACATGGGCGCGGCGGGGCTCACGTCGTCGTCGGCGGAGATGGCCGCGCGCGGCGACGTCGGCGTCACCATCGACACGACAAAGGTTCCGGTTCGCGAGACCGGGATGACGCCCTACGAGATCCTGCTGAGCGAATCGCAGGAGCGCATGCTCGTCGTCGCCAAGCGGGGTCGCGAAGACGAAGTCGCGGCGATTCTATCCAAGTGGGACCTCACCGCGGCGGTGATCGGCGAAGTCATCGCCGAGCCGGTGTATCGCGTGACGGAAGGCGAGCGCGTCGTCGCCGAGTTCCCCGGGACGCGGCTCGTCACCGACTGCCCGACCTACACGCCCGACGCGCAGGAGAGCGAGACGATTCGCGAGCGCGCGCGAGCGCGACGTCAGCGCGATCGCCGAGCGGCCGGAGGAGCGCGACCCGCTGTGGACGCTCGATCGGATGCTCTCTTCGCCGAACATCGCGTCCAAGACGTGGGTCTTCCGGCAGTACGACACGACCGTTCGCACGAACACCGTCGTCGGCCCCGGCGGCGACGCCGCCGTCGTGCGCGTGCGCGGCACCGACCGCGCTCTCGCGCTCAAGACGGACTGCAACGGGCGCTACGTCTACCTCGATCCGCGCGTCGGCGCCCGGATCGCCGTGTGCGAGGCGGCGAGAAACGTGGCGTGCACCGGTGGCCGGCCGAAGGCGATCACGAACAACTTGAACTTCGGAAATCCGCGACGCCCCGAGGTCTACTACCAGTTGCGCGAGGCCGTCCGCGGGATGGCGGAGGCGTGCGACGCGCTGGGAACGCCGGTCACCGGCGGCAACGTGTCGCTCTACAACGAGAGCCCTGGCGGCGCCGTGTTCCCCACCCCGGTCATCGGGATGGTCGGCGTCGTCGAGTCGCTCGCGCACGTGACCCGCGCGCCGTTCCGCGAAGAAGGGCGACGCGATCGTACTGCTGGGTTCACCCACCGATCACATCGGCGGCAGCGAGTATCTGTCGCGAGTCCATGGAGTCGTCGCGGGCTCGCCCCCGCCGTGCAACGTCGACGACGAGCGCGAGCTGATCGGCGCGCTCCTCGAGGCGATCGAGCGAGGCGTGATCCGGTCCGCGCACGACTGCAGCGACGGCGGCCTCGCGATCGCCATCGTGGAGTGCTGCATCATGGACCGCGCGGACCAACGGGGCGCGACGGTCGATCTGGGGCACTGGCCCGCCCTGCCGGATCGCGCGGTGCTCTACGGCGAGGCGCAGGCGCGTGCCGTCGTCAGCACGGCGTCGCCGGACGTCGTGCTCGCCATCGCCGCGGATCGGGGAATTCCCGCCCGCGTCATCGGCACAGTAGGCTCGAGCGGCTCTTCGGTGCACATTTCAACGAAGTCGACGCGCATCGTCGCGCCGCTCGCGCGGCTCGACGCCGCGTATCACGAAACGATTCCCCGGATCATGGCCCAGTCGGCGCTCGCCGCGCAGTGACAACGGCGGCGAGAGCGACCGTCGTGATCGTAGCCAGGACCTGAATTCATGTGCGGCATTTTCGGAGTCCACGGCCATCCCGACGCGACGCATATCGCGCAGCTCGGCCTGTACTCCCTCCAGCATCGCGGTCAAGAGTCGGTCGGCGTCGTGTCGATCGACGACGCCGGACAAGCGCGCGCCGTGCGCCGGATGGGCACGCTCTCGGATACGCTCTCGCATGAGCTCGCGAAGATCCCGGGGACGTCGGCCGTCGGCCACACGCGCTACAGCACCGCCGGCTCGTCGACAATCGACAACGCGCAACCCGTCGTCGCGCGCTCGAAGGGCGGCTTCATCACGCTCGCCCACAACGGCAACCTGATCAACGCCGCCGAGGTGCGTCACGAGCTCGAGGACAAGGGGTCGATCTTCGCCTCGACGAACGACTCCGAGGTCATCGTCCACGAGCTCGCGCGCTCCACGGCGCCGACGCCCGCGTTGCGCCTGGCCGACGCGCTGAAGCGCGTGGACGGCGCCTACAGCCTGATCGTCGCGATGGGCGACACGCTGCTCGCCGCGCGCGATCCGCGCGGCTGGCGGCCGCTGGCGATGGGCCGGCTCGGCGACGCCGTCGTCTTCGCGTCCGAGACCTGCGCGCTCGACATCGTCGGCGCCACCTACGAGCGCGACGTCGAGCCGGGAGAGATCGTGTCGGTCAACGGCAACGGCGTGCAGTCGTCGCATCCGCTGCCGAAGCTGGAGTCGCGGCGCTGCGTGTTCGAGTACGTGTACTTCGCGCGTCCCGACAGCCGCGTCTACGGCGGCTCCGTCGACCGCGCGCGCCGCGCGCTCGGCAAGCGGCTCGCGCGCGAGCATCCCGCGCCCGGCGCCGATCTCGTCTTCAGCGTGCCCGATTCGTCGAACTCCGCGGCGCTCGGCTTCGCCGAAGAGAGCGGACTGCCCTACGAGCTCGCGCTCATCCGCAACCACTACGTCGGCCGCACGTTCATCCAGCCGACGCAGGCGGGCCGCGACGCGAAGGTGAAGGTCAAGTACAATCCCGGTGCGCGAGATCATCGAGGGCAAGAGCGTCGTGATCGTCGACGACTCGATCGTGCGCGGCACGACGACGCGCGGCTTGGTCGCGCTGGTGCGCGCCGCCGGCGCGCGCGAGGTGCACATGCGCGTCAGCTCCCCGCCGGTCACCGGTCCGTGCTACTACGGCATCGACACGCCGTCGCGCGAGGAGCTGATCGCGGCGAACAACACCGTCGATCAGATCGCCGGACACCTCGGCGTCGACAGCCTCGGCTATCTCTCGCTCGACGGAATGCTGGAATCCGTGCCGTCGGGGCCCGACGGATTCTGTCACGCCTGTTTCTCCGGCGACTATCCGACCGCGCCGCCGGCGGACCCCGACAAGCTGCGGTTCGGCTGCGGCTGCTAGTGACGACCGCCGCCGACGACGCAATCCGTCTACTTCTTCGGCGACGGCCGCGCCGAAGGCACGAAGGACATGAAGAGTGTCCTCGGCGGCAAAGGCGCCGGGCTCGCCGAGATGACGAACCTCGGCGTTCCCGTTCCGCCGGGCTTCACGATCGCGTGCGCCGCGTGCGTCGAGTACCTGCGCACACAGCGCGCGCCCGAGGGCCTGCGCGAGGAAGTCGACAACGCGCTCGAACGCCTCGAGCACGTCGACGGGCAAGGCGTTCGGCGACGCGAAAAATCCGCTGCTCGTCTCGGTGCGTTCCGGCTCGCCGATCTCGATGCCGGGAATGATGGAGACGATCCTCAATCTCGGTCTCAACGACGAGACCGTCGGCGGACTCGCCGCGGCGAGCGGAAACGACCGCTTCGCGTACGATTCGTATCGCCGCTTCATCCAGATGTACGGCGACGTCGTGCTCGGCGTCCCGTCGACGCAGTTCGAGCATTTGCTCACGACGAAGCGAATGACGACGGGTGCCGAGAACGATTCGGATCTCACGGCTGAGTCGCTCAAAGCGCTCGTCGACGACTACCGCGCGCTCGTGCGAAACCGCACCGGCCAGGAGTTCCCTACCGACCCGACTGAGCAGTTGTGGGGTGCCATTGAGGCAGTGTGGAAATCGTGGACCCTTAAGAAGGCTGCGGACTATAGAAAGGTGCACCGCATCGCCGACGATCTCGGCACCGCGGTGAGCGTGGTTGCGATGGTGTTCGGCAACTTGGGCGACGACTCCGGGACCGGAGTGGCGTTCACGCGAAATCCATCGACAGGGGAGAAGAAGTTCTACGGTGAATTCTTGGTGAACGCGCAGGGCGAGGACGTCGTCGCGGGCATTCGCACTCCGCTCGCGATCGACCAGATGAGCAAGCGGTTGCCGGAAGCCTACGACGACCTGCTCGAGACGCAGCAGCGCCTCGAGGGTCATTTCCGCGACATGCAGGACCTCGAGTTCACGGTCGAGCGCGGGCGGCTGTTTCTGCTGCAGACGCGCACCGGCAAGCGCACGGCGACCGCCGCGGTGCGCATCGCCATCGACATGGTGGACGAGGGCTCGATCGATCCGTCGACGGCCGTGCTGCGCGTGATTCCCGAACAGCTCGACCAGCTGCTCCATCCCGTGATCGCAGCCGACGTTCGCGCGCTGCCTATTTGCACGGGACTGCCCGCGAGCCCGGGGGCCGAGAGCGGCGTCGCGGTGTTCGATCCCGACGTCGCCGTGCAACAGGCCGCGGCCGGCAAGCGCGTGATCCTCGTGCGCGAGGAGACGACGCCCGAAGATTTTCACGGAATCGTCGCCGCGCGCGCCGTGGTCACCGCGCGCGGCGGAATGACGAGCCACGCCGCCGTCGTGGCGCGCGGGATGGGCAAGTGCGCCGTCGTCGGCTGCCGCGACATCCACGTCGACGTCATTCACCGGCGGTTCACCGCCGGCGATCAAACAATCGCCGAGGGCGACTGGGTCACCGTGGACGGCGCGTCCGGACGGATCTACGCCGGCGACCTGCCTACGACGCCGAGCGAAGTCGTGCAGGTGATTCGCGGCACGCGCGACCGCCGGTCCGCGCCGACGTATCAGTCGTTCGCGCGCCTGCTCGGCTGGGCGGACGACGTCCGGCGCCTGCGCGTTCGCGCCAACGCCGACACGCCGCAGGACGCGCGCATCGCGCGCGGGTTCGGCGCCGAGGGCATCGGCCTCTGTCGCACGGAGCACATGTTCTTCGAGGGCGATCGCATCGGCGCGATGCGCGAGATGATCGTGGCGCGCGACGAGGCCGGACGCCGCCGCGCGCTGGCCAAGCTGCTTCCGATGCAGCGCTCGGACTTCGAGGGAATCTTCGAGGCGATGAGCGGACTGCCGGTGACGATCCGTCTGCTCGACCCGCCGCTGCACGAGTTCCTCCCGCACGGCGGCGAGGAGAGCAAGCTGCTCGCGCGCACGCTGGGCATTCCGCGCGAAGAGCTGTCGCACATCGTCGATTCGCTGCGCGAGACGAACCCCATGCTCGGGCATCGCGGGTGCCGCCTCGGCATCACGTTCCCCGAGATCACCGACATGCAGGGCCGCGCGATCTTCGAGGCGGCCGTGCGGGCGAAGCGTCGCGGAATCGACGTGCGTCCCGAGATCATGGTGCCGCTCGTCGCCACGGTTGCTGAATTCGAGAATCAGCGCGCGATCCTCGAGGAGGCCGCGCAAAGAATTCTTGGTGCGATGGGGGAAGAGATTCCCTACACGATCGGGACGATGATAGAGTTGCCGCGCGCCGCCCTCACCGCGGATGAGATCGCGGCGAAGGCTGACTTCTTTTCTTTTGGCACCAATGATTTGACTCAGACCACTTTCGGTCTGAGCCGAGACGATGCCGGGCGGTTCCTACCCCTTTACGTAGATCGTGGTATACTTCCCGACGACCCGTTCCAGGTCCTTGACCGGAACGGGGTTGGCAAACTGATTGGATTTGCCGTAAAAGCCGGTCGAACAGTGCGTCCGCAGCTCAAAGTTGGCATCTGCGGCGAGCACGGAGGCGAGCCTCGCTCCGTGGCTTTTTGCCACTCTATCGGGCTGGACTACGTCTCGTGTTCTCCCTTCCGAGTCCCAATCGCACGACTTGCCGCTGCCCATGCCGCTCTTGAATCCGGCTCTTCGCTCCAGGCGCTTCCGTCGTAACCACCCGGCGTTGCCGAACCTGCCGCTGCTCGAATCCACCCAGGATGAGCGGCCGCTTCGCATCGCCCTGGTAACGGAGTACTACTATCCGCACCTTGGCGGCGTTTGTGAGCACGTCCATTTCTTCGCCCGCGAAGCCCGCCGCCGCGGACACCACGTCGACGTCATCACGTCGAACATCCCCGGCGCCGAGCCGCAGCCCCACGTCATTCGGCTCGGCCGAAGCCAGCCCGTCTACGCCAACGGCTCACAGGCGCGGATCACACTCGGCTGGAATCTCCGCCGCGACATGCGCCGCGTGCTTCGACAGGGACAGTACGACATCGTGCACGTGCACTCGCCGCTCACGCCCGTCCTCCCCGTCCTCGCGATCGAGGAGGCGGAGTGTCCGGTCGTCGGCACGTTCCACACGTATTTCGACCGGTCGTTCGGCTACACGGTCGGCCGGCGCTTCTTCCAGAAGCGGCTCGACATGCTCAGCGCCGCCATCGCCGTCTCGCACAGCACGACGGTCGCGCTCGACCGCTATTTCGAGGCGGACTGGCGGATCATTCCGAACGGGATCGATACCGACGTTTTTCATCCGAGTGCTCCTCCGCCGCCGGGAATCACGAACGACGTTCCGACGATTCTCTTCCTGGGCCGCTTTGACCCGCGCAACGGTCTGACGACGCTGATCGACTCGTTCCGCCGCGTGAAGGCGAAGGGCAGCCGCGGGCGCCAGGCGCGGCTCGTCGTCGTCGGCGACGGACCGCTTCGCGAGCACTACTACAAGCAGGCCAACGGGGACCGCGACATCCGTTTCGTCGGCGCCGTGCTCGAAGGCCGGCCGAGCTACTACGCGCACAGCTCGGTGTACGCCTGCCCCACCACCAAGGCGTCGTTCGGCATCACGCTGCTCGAATCGATGGCCTGCCAGACGCCGGTAGTCTGCTCCGACATTCTCGGCTTCCGGGACGTCGTGGTGGACGGCCGGGAGGCGCTGATGGTTCCGTGCGGCGACCGCGACGCGCTGGCGGACGCGTTGGTTCGAGTGCTCGATGACGAAGGCCTTGCCATCCAACTCGGCACCACCGGTCGGGAGAATTCGCTCGAATACTCGTGGGCCCGTGTCACGGCTCGAGTACTCGACGTGTATCAAACGGTTCTCGGAAGAGTCGCCGTCGCGGTATGATGCTTGGCCTTGGCGCGGCTGCCGTCGTGATCGGCGGGGCCGCGCATGGCGCATTTCACCGCAACAGCCCCATCTTCGGTCCCGCGTTCGCCGCCTGCGCGACGCACGACCTCGCCGTCGCCCTCACGTTCGACGACGGGCCGAACCCGGCCGCGACGCCCGCTCGTCCTCGACGCGCTCGCCGAGCGCGGCGTCAAGGCGACCTTCTTCATCCTCGGCCGGCACGCCGAGCGATGGCCGGATCTCGTCGCCCGCGCCGCGGCGGAGGGCCACGCGCTCGGCAACCACGGCTACTACCACCGGAAACTTCACCTCAGGTCGCCCGCGTACGTACGGCGTGACCTCGAGCTTGGCACCAACGCCATGGTGAGCGCGGGAGCGCCCGCGCCTCGCTTCTTTCGCGCGCCGCATGGGTTCCGCAGCCCGTGGGTGACGCACATCGCGCGCACCCTGGGGCAGCGCACGGTCGGATGGTCGCTCGGCGTCTGGGACTCCGACCGTCCCGGCGTCGATGAGATCGCACGCCGCACGGTCGAGGGTGCGTCGCCGGGCGCGATCCTGCTGTTGCACGATGGTGACGGCTATGATCCCGACGGAGACCGCCTGCAGACGGCACACGCCGTGCCCCTCTTGGTGGACCGCCTCCTCGATCGGGGTTACCGATTCAGCCTGCTCGACGCCGCATGAACAAGGCCGTCTCGCGATCGCTTCGCGTCGCACTCACCGTCGCGATCATCGGGGGACTGGTCCTGTTCGCGCGCAAGGTGAATTGGTCGACGACGTGGGAGCACATCGCCGACGCGAATCGCACCATTCTGCTCGCCGCGGCGGTCGTCAACCTGGCGTCGCTCGTGCTCAAGGGCGTTCGGTGGTGGATCTTCCTCCGCCCCGCCGGCGTCCCGTCGCTATGGCTGGCGCTTCGCGCGACGTTCGCCGGCGCTGGGCTCAACAACATTCTCGTCGCCAACGGCGGCGAAGCGGCGCGCGTGGTGTTCGTCGCGCGCACGGCGCACGTGCAGAGCGCGAAGATCCTCGCCTCGCTGGCGCTCGAGCGCATGTTCGAGTTGATCGGCTACATCGTCATGTTCGTGCTGGCCGTTTCTTTCCTCGAGCTGCCGCCGTGGCTGTCTCGCGCGCGACCGGTCGCCTGGATCGCGCTGGCGTTGGTCGTCGGCCTCATGATCTACCTCGTGCGGCGTCCGCACCTGGACGAGGTCACGTTCCACGAAACGACGGCGACGGGTTGGCGGGGGCGCGTCGCGGAGTTCTTCCGCCACTTCGGCAAGACCGTCGGCGGCATCTCGACGGGCCCTCGGTTCATCGTCGCGCTCGTTCTCTCGGTCGCCATCTGGGCGATGCAGGTCTGGACCTACGCGCTGACGGCGCGCGCGGTGGATTTCAACCTCTCGCTCGTCGGCACGGTCTCGGCGCTGCTCGCCGTGAACACCGGGTTCGCGATTCGCGCGACGCCCGGCAACGTCGGCGTGTTTCAAGCGCTCTACGCGCTCACCGCCAGCGCGTTCGGCATGGACGCCAACGCGGCGATCGCCGTCGCGTTTCTCATCCAGACGCAGCAGATCATTCCCGTGACGCTGCTCGGCGTCGCGCTCGCGCCGGAATTCATCTTCAAGAAGCGCAAGACGCGCGCGGCGGATTCGGGACTCGAGCTGCACTCGCGCGCGGAGGAGCTCGTCGAGCCCGCCGCGGTCACCGCGCGCTCGGGCAGTCCGCGCGGATGACGCACGCGCCGCAGCGCGGCGTCGTCGTCTTGCAAACGGTCTGGCCGTGCGCGCGCAGCAGCAGGTTCGCCTCCACCAACGTCTCGATGTCGGATCCGAGCTCCGGAAGCGCCGCGGCGGTCGCCGAGCGATAGGTCGTCGTGTAGGACTTCGCCGTCGTGCCGTAGCCGAGCCGCGTGAGCACGCGCAGCGCGTTCGAGTCGAGGCCCAGCACCGGGTGTGAACGCGTGAACAGCAGGATCTTCTCCGCCCCGGGCTCGCCGATTCCATGAATTCGCATCAACTGTTTCTTCGCTTCGCGAAGCGGCCGGCGGCACAGGTCGTCGAGCGAGCCGTCGAAGTCGCCGATCACCAGCTCCGCCGCCTTGATCAGATTGTCGGCGCGTTCGGGCGCGGCGATTCCTCCCGTCGCCAGCACGTCGATCAGTTCCGCGCGGCTTGCGGCGAGAATCTTTCGCGGCGTGAGACCGATTTTCCGGCGAAGGAGCGCGAACGCGTTCGCCCGTTTTTCGTCCGACGCGAGGTACGCGACCTTCTCCCAGGCGACCAACTCGAACGCCGTCTTGGCCGGCGGCGGCGTCGGCGGACCGTACTTGGCGCGCAGCCGGCCGACGAGCGTCGCGAGCCGCGATCGCACGTCAGCGTCGCGCGTAGTGCTCGTCCGCCGGCGCGTCTCGGCCGCGAGCGGCGATGACGAGCACGATCGCCAGCGCGACGGGCGCGGCGTAGCTGCCGCCGCGCTCCACGATTTCCCAGAACGGCGCTCCGGCCGCGACGAACAGCGATTCGGTCGCGAGCTTCCACACGGACACGAAGAGCGCGAGCGGGACCGACGGCCAACGCGCCAGCACGAGTGCGAGCGCGATCTCTCCGCCGCCGATGAACGGCGTCATTCGCGCGGCGACGTCCGGCGGAAACAGCGACGCGTAGTTGGCGACGAGCCCCTTCTTGACCTCGAGACCGAGCGCGCCGTGTCCGATGAGCAGCATCGCCACCACCGCCACGAGCACGATCTTCAGCCGGCGAAGCAGACCCTCCGTCAACGGGCGAAGCGAGATGGCCCCGAAAAAGCCGCCGATCCCCCGCCACGGCGCCAGCAGCACGATCATCGCCAGCGGCACGCCGTAGTTCCCCGCTCGCTCGATCGCTTCCCATCCCGATTCGCCGGCGAGTGGCCGCAACAACGCCGTCCAGATCGCCCAGAGAGTCATCCAGTAAACCACCGCCGGCCGCGGCGAGAGCAGCACCACGCATCCCATCGTGATGTCGACGGCGCCGATGAGCGGCATCAGCTTGTACGCGGTCTCCGGACCGATGTGGGCGACGGCGAAGTACGGCAACCACGCCTGCTTCGTCATGATGCCGAAAGCGCCGTGACCCACGAAGCACAGGAAGGCGCCGATGCGCAGCGTCCATTCGCAGGGCGCCGGGCCAGGAAATCCGTGACACGACTCCCGTTACGTGATCCGATGCGAGCGGCGTGCGCGACGCGTACATTTGCTATCGAAGGTCGATTTGAGAGGTGGTTCCGCAAGTATATCACAGTGCGCGGGACCGCCGCGACCGCGTTCGGCATCCCACGTCGCACGCGCCTTGGTGCCCCACCCGCCGTCGCCTCCAGCATGAATCACCGAATCGCCAGACTTCTCGCCGCCGCTGTTCTCGTCGTCGCGCCGGTCGCGTGCCGCCCGTCGCCCGATGCCGATCCGCACATGGTCTCCGAGTGGGAGCGCGCGCTCTACGGCGTCGTCCGCGCCGAACGCCTCTCGCCGCCGGTCGGCGCGCGCGTGTTCGCCTACGCCTCGGCCGGGTTGTACTCCGGACTCACCGCGACGAAAGCCGGCTCCGAGTCGCTCGTGGGAACACTCAACGGCCTTGATTCGCTTCCCCGCGCCGAAGCCGGAAAGACGTACGACCCCACGCTCACCGCGGTCGCCGCCGAGCACACCGTGCTCGATTCGCTCTTCGCCGAGGGGCTGCCGACGACGCGATCGGCCTTGAGCCGCCTGGCCGATTCGCTCGCTCGAGCGCGCAAGGACCGCGGCATCGGTGGCGACGTCGCCGCTCAGTCGGAGGACCTTGGCCGGCGCATCGGCCTGGCGATCGTCTCGTGGTCGCACGGCGATGGATTCGACAGCACGCGAGGCAAGGCGTACGTGGCCCCGGTCGGCGCGGGCCTCTGGGTGAACGACGATCCGGCGACGCTGTTCGCGACCCAGAGCCTCTCGGGCGCCAGCCAGGCCGTCACGCCGAGCAATCCGGCGAACGCGCTCAAGGCGGGCACCGTCGACGATCGGTCGCTCATCCTCGATCGGCCGAAGCGCGCGGGCCGGAAAACCCTCCCAGCCGACGAACATGGCCGGCGTGACCGAGCCGTACTGGGGATACAACCGTCCGTTCGCGCTGCACGCGTGGAATGACTGCCCCGCGCCGATGCCGCCGGCGTTCTCGCTGCAGCCCGGCACGCCGCTGTACGAGGAAGCGCGCGTCGTTTACGAGACTGGAAAGTCGCTCACGCCCGCGCAGCGTGAGACGGCCCTTTACTGGGCGGACAACGGCGGCGAGACCGGAACTCCGGCCGGCCACTGGCTGTCGATCGCGAGCCAGATGGTCACCGAGCGCCATCTGAGCGCCGAGCAGGCCGCGTGGGTCATGGTCGCCACGAGCGTCGCGCTCAACGACGGGTTCATTTCGGCGTGGGGCTACAAGTTCCGGCTCAACCTCATTCGCCCGCGCACGTTCATCCGCGAGGCGATCGACTCGACGTGGGAGCCGGCGATCCCGACGCCGCCGTTCCCCGAGTACCTATCGGCCCACTCGACGATCTCTGCCGCGGCGTCCGACCTGATGACCGATGTGCTCGGCGCGGTGCCGTTCGAGGACAGCACGAGCATCCTGCTCGGGCACGCCGTGCGGAAGTTCAATTCGTTCCGCGACGCGGCGATCGAGGCGGGCATGTCGCGCATCTACGGCGGCATCCACTTTCCCTCGGGAAACCTCGAAGGGCGCAAGCTCGGCGACTGCATCGCGTCGAAGGTTCAGGCGCGGTTGAAGCTGAAGCCGCTCTCGTAGACCGTTTCGCCGCGCGGGCCCGAAGTCTGCCTTTGTCCATGACAGAGGTGCGTTCGAGCGGGTCGTGATTTCGCTCGGCGCGAAGGATTGGTCCAGATGCGCAACGGTAGCAAAAAGCCCGCCCGACGTCGACCATCGGTCCGCGGGCGCTTCGAAAGGACGACGCGTCCACGTGCGCGCTCCGAGCCGGGCGGAATACAGCGACGCCTCGTCCGGCCCTCAGCCTCCGGAACACACCCGCGCCCCGTCCCCCTCCCCCTCCCCCGCCCCATCTCCCTCACCGAACGGATCGAGGAAGTCGAATGCCGATGACGTAAAACGGAAACGTTGATAGCCGTACGAAGGAGGCAGTTGTGAATTCCAGATTGATTCTCGTCGCGGGTGCGGTCGCCGCTTCGGCGTGCGCCCGATCATACGCGGAGCTCTCGCCGGCGGTTGGGACGACCCCCGCGTCGGGGCCCGGTGAAGGCGCGGTCGCCAACGTGGCCGACGTCCAGGTGGTCGCGCGAACTCAGGCGTGGCATTTCGATCCCCCCGACCTCGAGACGAAAGCGACGCCCATCCAGCTCGAGCTCACCAACAACAGCGACCGCTCGATTGTCGTGCGGTACGACCATATCACGTTGACGGATGCCGCGGGGAATCGGATCGACGCCATTCCCCCGTACAACGTCCAAGGCACGGTGAGCGTGCCGGTGACGGTCCAGCAGCCGTACTACTTCACGGGCAACTACTCGTACGCACCCTATCGGTATCGATTTTCGCCGACGTACGCCCGATACGGATACGCCGGCGGGTTCGCGTATGACCCGCAGTTCTATCAGCCGTACCTCACTGTCTACACCGACGTAGCGCTGCCGACGCCCGAGATGTTGCAGCGGGCGCTCAACGAGGGCGCGATCGAGCCGGGTGGCGCGGCCGGCGGCTTCGTGTACTTCAAGAAGATTCGGCGCGGCGAGCAGATATTGACTCTCCATGTCGACATCATCGACCAGGCGTCCGGGAACGTCGTGGGAACGGCGAAGATTCCGTTCGTCGCGCACTAACGAACCTCGATCCACGGCTGGCCGCGGTCTACGGACCCCCGCGGCCAGCGTTTTTCTATTCGCGTCCAGGGGCGCGCGTGGCGGCATTGACTCTATTATCATTGCAGAACCGTCGAGGCCGGCGGCCGCCAGCAACCTTGCACTTTCCCCACCGAGGCCGCCCCACCGTGCACCGTCCCCTTCACGAGAACTCACGTCTTCACTCGTCCTTGCCTTCATCGCGTCGGCCGCGGTTCCCGCCGGCGCCTCCGCCCAGGAGCCGCGCACGGTTGGCCGAGCCGGACTCCGTCCCCCTCGAGTTGGCCGCCGCGCTCGTTTCCGCCGGCGGTTTCGGCGGCGAGCCGCAGATCCTCGTCGGCTCCGTCCCGGAGTGGATCGCACCGCGCATCTTCGTGCCGTCGGGGAGCCGCGTCCTCGGATCGGCATTTCTCGGCACGACGATCGTCGCCGTCGATGACGATGCCGTCGGCATCCGACTCGATTCTCGCCGACGTCCGCCGCGGACTGTATGCAGAAAGGCTGGACGCCCGCCCCGCCGACCCCCGTGTACTCGGGTGGCGGATTCCGACCCGGCCTCGATGTCGGTGCCGTCGTCGCCGTTCGCCCGCGACGTGTTGTGCAGCGACCAGCAGATGATAACGGCGACCGCGACCAGGCGGCACGGCGTCGCGACGGACATCACCCTGCGAATCACGACTTCGCCCGGCTACAGTCCCTGCCATCCGGTGCAGCCGTATCAACCGGCGGTTCGTTCGCCGATCCCCATCCTGTTCAACCCGGCCGGCGTGGGCGACATGGGGATGATGGAGTGCAACGCCTCCACGGTCGGTTCCACGGGGACGAGCACGACGTACCGCACGCCGATGGCCGCCGACGCGCTGCTCGACCACTATGGGAAACAGCTGTCCGATTCCGGTTGGACTGTCGTCGGCGAACGGGCCTCGATCAGCGGCCGCACGTGGACCCGTCCGGACTCCGCCGGGAATCCGATCGAGACGTCGATCACCGTCAAGACAGGGCGTGAGAGCGGCTGTCGCGAGTTGAACATGCAGGTGCGCACGCTGCGCAAGCCCTGACCGTGCGCGTGCGGCGCGCTAGTCGGAGGTGCGCCCTCGTTCGCCGCCGCGGCCGCGCGCCGCGGCGGCGAGTACGATTCCCGTCATCGACTTCCGGATGAAGGCCAACCCGCGCCGCGCGGCCGACTCGGGAACGGCTATCGCTCGCGCGCACTCGGCGAGCGCGTCCGACATCTCCGTGGCGCCGGCGTACCGGCCCGACGGATCCGGCGAGATCGCGCGCGACACGCATCGCTCGACGGACGGCGGGAGGTCGCGCCTCGCCGAACGGAGCCGTCGCAGCGTGCGCGCCGCGCGTTGCGACAACGTTTCCGTGCTCACCGCGGCGGCGGGCGCCTCACCGGCGATCATCTCGAAGAGCACGCAGCCCAGGCTGTAGATGTCGCTTCTCGCGTCGAGCGTCCGGACGCCGGCGGCTTGCTCCGGACTCATGTACTCCGGCGTCCCGACGACGACGCCCGTCGACGTGAGGCCGCGCTGCGTCCGTTCCACCGGCCGCGCGACGCCGAAGTCGCCGAGCAGCGCCTGCCCGCTGGAAAACAGAATGTTCGAGGGCTTGATGTCTCGGTGAATCAGGCCGGCGCCGTGCGCGTGCTCGAGCGCCGCCGCGACGTCGGACGCGATGCGGATGGCTTCTCCCACCGGCAGTTGCGGCTCCGTCTCGAGCCGCGCGGAGAGCGTGCCGCCGTCGTAGTACGGCATCACGTAGTACAGCGATTCCTCGGCCTCGCCGGAGTCGTAGAGCGGGACGATGTGTGGATGGCGCAGCGCGGCGGTCGTCCGGATCTCGGCCAGGAATCGCGCGGCGCCGACGCGCTCGCGCGCCGACGGACGCAGCACCTTGACCGCGACGGGCCTGTCGTGCGCCGTGTCGTGCGCCAGGAAGACGATCGCCCAGCCGCCGCGGCCGATCTCGCGATCCACGCGATAGCGGCCGGCGAGCGTCGCGGGAAATCGCGGGACCGTCTCGTCGTCGTCGAGAAGAAACGAGAAGCGCTCGATCGCGCCCGCGTCGAGCATTGCGTCGCCCTGCTCGCACTCCTCGACCAGCTGTCGCAGCTGCGCGATCATGGCCGTGTCGCCGCGACAGGCGTCCGCGATGTACTGCGCGCGGCGTTCGGGCGGCGTGTCGAGCGCCGTGTTGACGAGCGGGCCGAAGACACGCCATTCGTCAGCGGACATCGGACCGAATCCGCCCGCTTGTTTGCCCGCGCGATCGCTCATGCGATCGCTCAGGCGGAGAGCTCGCGGCGCAGCAGCATGCGCGCGCGCGCCCAATCGCGCTGCACCGTTCGCACCGTTACGCCGAGCACCTCGGCGATCTCCTCCTCCGAGAGTCCGCCGAAGAAACGGCACTCGACGACGCGCGCCAGCCGGGCGTCGATCAGCGCCACGCGATCCAGCGCGTCGTTGATGTCGAGCAGGCTTTGCGGATCGTCGGACGCCCGCGACCGCGTCGGCGTCGAGTGTGACGGCGGCGTTGCCTCCGCCTCGCTTCCGCGCCGAGCGCGCACGCGCCCTGTCGATGAGGATGTGCCGCATGGCGACGGCGGCGATCGCGAGAAAATGCGCCCGGTCGCGCGGTCCCGCGTTCGCCTGGTCCACGAGCTTGAGGTACGCCTCGTTGACGAGCGCCGTCGTGCCGAGCGTGCCGCTTTGCACGCCGACGCGCCGGCCGCGCGCGAGATGCCGGCGCGCGATCCGGCGCAGCTCGTCGTACGTCAGCGCCACGAGACTGTCGAGCGACTCCGGTCGCGAGTCGCGTAGCGCGGCGAGCGCATCGGTCTTCGCCGACGCCGTCTTGTCGGGACTCACTCCCTACCGCCGGCGTGTCGGGATTCGGCGCTCGACTTCGTGTCAGGAATTGAAGCCGGTTGGAGGCACGGCCGGCGGCCGATGGAGGGGGGCGTCATCAGCGCCAAACATGCCCCGGCGCAGGCCAGCCGGGCAATGGCGATTCCCGCGAAGAAACGCCCGGGGATCCAGACGAGAGCGATCGCATGTCCACCCGCGTGATGGCGCTGGTTCTGCCTCTGGCGATGGCCACCGCGTCGTGTGGCGACGACGCGCTCCGGCCGATCGCGCCGCAGCCTACGATCGTCTCGCGCGTTGCGATTGTCGCGAACCCCGCGAACGCCGTGTCGCTCTTCGCTGACGTCTCGACCGAGCATGCCGACTCGATTCGAGTTCGCTACGAGTCCGCCTCCGATGCGAGCGACACGACGCCCTACTATCGTGTCGACCCGTCGGGGACGACGCGGATCGCTGTCGTTGGCCTGCGCGCGTCGACGACCTACTCGCTGGTCGCCGAGGTCGTCGGTCAGGGCGGCCGCGTCGCGTCGATCTCGCAGTCGGCGACGACTGGTGAGCTCCCGGCCACGCTGCAGTCTCTCCGGTTGGCGGGCAGCGGAACTCCCTCGGCGGGCTACACGCTCGTCGTGCCGCTCCTCCCGGACACGTCGGCCGGCGCCGACGGATTCGTCGTCGCGTTCGACCAGGCGGGCAATCGTGCGATGGTACCACCGATTCCCCGGCGAGTGGCCGGTCGAAGCGAAGCAGCAGCCGAACGGCCACATCACCGTGTTCGTGGGACGCACATACGGTTGGCAGCCCAACGCCGGCTCGTTCGTCGAGCTCACGCCGGGCGGAGACGTCGTCCGCTCGTACGCGGTCGGCGGCGGCTTTTACACGGATCCTCATGAGCTGCTCCTCAGCTTCCAGGGATCCTCGGTGACCGCGGCGCATCTGATCGGGTACGACATCCGAACGTTCGACCTGACGCGCGTCGGTGGATCGCCTGCGGCGCGCCTCGCCGTCCACACCATCGAGCGTCACGACGCCGCCGGCGCGCTCACCTTCCGCTGGAGCGCGGCGTCTCTGTTCTCGATCGGCGACTGGCCGATTCCGAATCCGAACGCGGTCGACCTCGAGCATCCGAGCTCGCTCGCCATCGCGCCCGACGGCGGATACGTCGTGTCGTTCCAGGGGATGGACGAAGTCACCGAGATCGACTCGACGACGCGGCGCCGTCAAATGGCGCTTCGGCGGTCGCCACAACCAGTTCGACATCCGCGACGACCCGGCGAACGGCTTCCTCGGGCAGCACGACGTCCAGGTGCTCCCCAACGGGAACGTGCTGATGTTGGACGATCATTTCCGAGGCGTGCCCGGTCCCGCCCGCGCCGTCGAATACAGTCTCGATACGCAGAGCATGATCGCGCGCCTGGTCTGGCAGTACCGGCCGTCGCCGGCGGTCATCAGTCCGATCATGGGCTCGGCCCAGCGACTGGCCGACGGCACGACGCTCGTCGGATTCGGCGCCGCCGGCCGCGTCGACGAAGTGAGAGGCGACGGAACCGTCCTGTGGAGCGCGACGCTGACGTCCGACAAGGCCGCCGTAGCACTTCCCTTCTATCGAGCGCTGCGCATCCGATCGCTCTATGAGGCGAGACAATGACCGCCACGACTCCGCGCTTCGCTGCGCTCTTTGCGACGGCGATCTCCGTACTCGCGCTGCAGGCATGCAGCGACGCCAAGTCCACCGAGCCCGCCAAGCCGCCGGTTCCTTCGATGGCGGCGGTGTCGCCGCTGATCCAGCAAGGCGTCGTCGACCAAGTGGCCGCATCGGCCCCGACGGTCCGCGTGACCGACGCGGCCGGAGCGGCGGTGAGCGGCGCGCGCGTCGTGTTCAGCGGCAGTACGGTTTTCCCTGCCGTCTTCACTGGCACCGACGGTCTCGCGACGATCGCTTGGAAGCTGACGCAGATCGCCGGACCGCAGACGATGACGGCGCGCCTCTACTCGGCCGACGGCAAAGCGCCGTTGGGACCGGAGATCACGTTCATGGCGAATGCGATCGCCGATGCGGTCGCGGCCGTCCGCGCGGCCACGGACCTGGCGCAGGTGGGATTCCCGCTGCACGCCGTGGCCGCGACGCCGGCGGTCGCGGTCGTCGACCAGTTCTCCAATGGCGAGGCGAACGTCGAGGTCAGGTTCGAAACAACGGGTGGCAGCACGGTCTCGCCGGCGTCGGCGATTACCGGCGCAAACGGCCTGGCGTCCATAGTCGAATGGAAGCTCGGCCCGGATCTCGGCATCGATACCCTGATCGCGCGCGTCGGCGATCTCGATCCGGTGTACTTCATCGCCCGCGCGAGTCCGCCCTTTCATGCGTCGGCGGTCGTTGTGGCAAACCAGACGACGTGCGCGATTTCCGATGGCGACGTGTACTGCTGGGGCTCGAACGCTCGAGGCAAGGTCAACGTCAATGCCCCGGTCGACGCGTTCACCGTTCCGCAGCGCGTCCCGCTGCCCGCGAAGGCGGCGAGCATCTCCGGCGGCTACAACCACGCGTGCGCGATCACGACCGAGGTCCCTCCGCAAGCGTACTGCTGGGGAGACAACTCGTTCGGTCAGCTCGGCGTCGACGTCTCACAACAGCTGTACGGCGGCCCGTTTCGCGTTCCCGTCGCCGACGGACTCGCGTCCGTCGCCGCCGGCATGGATCACACGTGCGGGTTGACTCCGGCAGGCGTCGCGTATTGCTGGGGGAATGGAACCTTCGGACAGCTCGGCACGGGAGAGATCGCCGGCTGCTTCGTCCCCGCTCCGGGAAAGCTCACCTGCGCTGGTCCGGCGCCCGTTGCCGGCGACACGCGTTTCACCGCGATTGCGGCTGGTCAGTCGCACACGTGCGGCATCGCGTCGAGCGGCCAAGTGTACTGCTGGGGCCTGAACGACTCCGGCCAGCTCGGGTCCGCGTCATCGAGTCCATGCGTGATCGAGAACACCGACTACTACTACTACGGCTACTACGAGACGTTCGTCCCCTGCGCGCTCGCTCCTCAGGCCGTCAGCGGCGCGACGTCAGTCACGGCGGTCGCGGCGGGGAGCGGGACGTGCGCGCTGGGCGGATCGGGTCTCGTCGTCTGTTTCGGGCCCGGTGGATCGGCGCTCGTTCCGACAACCGTTCAATTCACGAACCTGGCGCCGGACGCCAGTTGCGGAGTCGCGTCGGACGGTGCCGCGTATTGCTGGACGCGCTCCTTCGACGCGCTGACGGCGAGCCTCGCTCAACTCGACCCCGTCAGTCAAGGACTGAGAGTCGCATCGATCACCGACGCCGCGGCGCACCGTTGCGCGATTCTCCAGAACGACGGCTCCCTCGTCTGCTGGGGCAACAACGACGTCGGCCAGCTCGGGAACGCCTCGAGAGTGAGCACCACGACTCCGTCGCCCGTCATCGCACCGCCGCCTCCGTGACGCCGCGTGCCCGTGTCGCGGTGTCACGCGGCAACTCGGGGCTACTGCGACCGCTGCCTCACTCGCTTCGCGTCCTCCCAGGCCGACAGTTTCAGATGCTCGGCCGCGAAACGCACCGGCGACAGACGCATGCGATCGACCGCTGCCGACGTCTCATCGAGATACTGTGTCGGCGCGGCGAGCGTCTGCACGTAGTCGCTCGCCCACAGGAATCGATCGGGGGCGAGAAATGCGGCGAGCGCTCCTTCGCTCGCGACGCCGTCGATGGCGAACAACGTGATTTCGCCGCCGGCGAGTCTGACAGAATCGTCCACGACGCGTAGCCGCGGCGTGACCTCGGCGCGGCGGCGTTCCAGCAGATCGGGCTCCCGCGTCCAGCGGCGATCGATGACGCGCTGGAGAAAGGCCCGATTCGCCCGATGCGTCAGGACGGTTGCGCCGTTGGCGATCCAGAATCGCACGCCGGCGACATGAGGCCACGCGATGTCGGTGACCACCAGCGTGACGGGATGTCTCCCGGGAAATAATCTGGCGATCCACGCCGAATCGGCGCGTGCCCGCGCCTCTCCCTGCGTCGCGTCGAACACGTAGACGGTATCCCGCACGAGCGTCACGGCCTCGTTGAATCCGACGTTGTGGAGCAGGAATGTGTGTCTCCGACGCGGATCGTGTCCGGGTTCGACGCGACCATGAACGCCGGTGGCGCGAGCGCCATCGTGTCGGTGCGTGCCGGGACCGACAACGACGGCGCGCGGTCGGATGGTTCCAGTCGCGTCGATCCGTAGGTCCGCGTCACGTCGGTCTGTCCGTCGACCACGCGGAAGCTGCTCGCCGGCCACCGCAGCGCTCCATCGCTCTGCCAAGTCGAATAGACGTATTCGACGTGCGCCGTTCCCCAGAGGTAGTCCGGCTCGAGCCGATCCAGCTTCACCGGATATCCGCTCTTTTGATCGATGAAGAGACGTTCCTCGCCCTGGGCGCCGCGCCTCGAGAGCACGAGACGCGGGTAGTCACGGAACTCGCACGTGGCGACGGTGCGCGCGTCCGGCGACGCGATCCAATCGATGAGCGTCGTCCAGACGTCGAGGGGCCGTGTCGCGTAGAGCGCACCGTGCGTCGACGGACTCGGCTGCATCGCCGTGTCGTGCACGACGTACGATGCCAGTGCCCCGCCGATCGTCGTCACCGGCGGCTGTGTGCCGCCCAGAGTAGTGCTCGACGTCGTGCGCTCGACGCCGGTGCGCGGATCGAGCCACGAGTCGATCGCGCTGACGGCGGACAAGAAGGGCGGCGCGTCGGGCCGGTCGGACTCGAACGCGTGATTCGTGACGTCGAACCCACCGATGTGGAGCACGCGCCCCGCGGCGGCGGTGAGGCCGGTCGCCGACGCGGCTCGGTCGAGCACCGTCCGGGCTGAGGGGGCCGTGGCCGCTCGGCAGGGGTCAGGGGTCGCGGCGAGGAGCGCAACGATCGCGTAGAGCATTTGGTGGAATCCGTTTGGTCTGAAGAACGCCCGGAATGTGGCGACCTCGGGGCGATTCAGATCGGTCTCTTACCAGATTCTTACTCTGATCGCGGGCTAGCCGCGTGCCGCGTCGCGTCCTACGTTCCGGCGCCGTCTCTCGCGTGGCGGCCGCACCTCCGCGGACGGCGCGCCATTCGCGAGAACCCGCGTTTACTGTCGGGTACGGCATTTGCCGCTGGGCACTCACACAAGCCAATGATCAAAGCGAGCCAGGCCATTCCGCCGGGACGTCCGACATCGCCCCAGACCGGCGCTGCCGGAGGGCGAAGCCAGCCCTCGGTCGCCGCGGGCGCGCCCTGATCCTTGTCGTCGAGCGCGACCCCGACGTCCGGGAGCTCGAGTCGTACTTCCTCAACGAAGCCGGGTTCGACGTGGATTTCGCCGCCGACGGCGCGGAAGCGCTGGAACAAGTGCGCGTGCTACGCCCGGACATCGTCATCACGGAGGTGCTCGTTCCCAAGCTGGACGGGCTCGCGCTCTGTCGCGCGATCAAGACGGATCCGCTGCTCCATTCGACCGTCGTCCTCGTGTTCAGCATTCTCGCCGTTCACCTGCGCGCCAGCGAAGCTGGCGCCGACGCCTTCCTCATGAAGCCGCTGGCCGAGAGGCGTCTCGTCGACACGGTCCGCCAGCTCCTGCTGCTCAGGTCGTCGTCCGGCCGAGGCGGCGAGATCGCATGACGGCCGAGCCCGTGGTCATCGACGCGGTCGACGCCCCTCGCATTCAGACGCGGCAACCCGCAGGCAGACAGCATCCTTGGCGGTGGGTTTCCCGAGAACTCCATCAACATCGTGATGGGGGATCCGGGAACGGGAAAGACGATCTTCGCCGAGCAGATGCTCTTTCACAACGCCGGCGGAGATCGGCCGCTCCTGTACATCACGACCCTGTCGGAGCCGCTCAGCAAGGTCGTGACGTACGTGCAGCGGTTCTCGTTCTTCGACATCGACCGGATCGGAAAGGACATCCAGTACGAGGACCTCGGGCGCGCCTTGTCGGAGCACGGACCGGAAGCGCTTCTGACGTGGCTCGACGACGCGATCAAGACGCGCTCACCGCGGATCATCGTCATCGACTCGTTTCGCGCGATTCATGACCTGGCGATGGCGACCGACGACATGCGGGCGTTCATGTCGCGGTTCGCGGGCCTCTTGTCGGCCTACGACGTGACCGCGTTCCTCCTCGGCGAATACACGCGCGCCGACGTCGGCCGCCTGCCGGAATTCGCGGTCGCCGACTCGATCGTCGAGTTGGCGCGCCAGCCGTTGACGGCGCGCGACGAGCGATTCTTTCGCGTGCTCAAGCTGCGAGGCAGCGCGTATCGCGAGGGCCAGCACGCTTTTCGCATCACCAGCCACGGGCTGGCACTGTATCCGCGCCTCGTCGCGCCGCGCATCCCCGAGCACTACGAGTCGCTCGTCGAACGCCTGCCGACCGGCGTCGACGGACTCGACGAGCTCATGGGCGGCGGGCCGTTCGCCGGGTCGACGACGCTCGTTGTGGGGGCGACCGGTTCGGGGAAGACGACGATCGCTCTGCAATTCGCGATCGAGGGCGTGAAACGCGGCGAAGAGGTGATGTACATCAACTTTCAGGAGAACCCGGCGCAGCTCCGGCGCGCCCTCGCGAATCTCGGATACGACCCCGCCCTCGCCGAGGCGCAGGGGTTTTCATTGGTGTACGCCTCGCCGGTCGAGCTGCAGATCGACAGCATCGTCGCTCGAATCTTCGAGACGATTCAGCGACGGCTCCGTCCGTCGTTTGGTCATCGACGCCGTGGGCGACCTGGCGATCGCCGCGAACGACGAACAGCGGCTCCACGACTATCTGTATTCTCTCATTCAGCACTTCGCCGTCCGCGGCGTCACGACGATGCTCACGCTCGAATCGGGTGCGGGCGGCTGGCGCAGGGTGTCCCGCTCGTGGACGAACGAGCGCTTCAGCTACATGTCGGACAACCTCGTCCATCTCGCCTGGGGCGACGCGCAGGGCGGTCGCCGCGGGATTCGCGTCGTGAAGATGCGCGGCAGCGATCATGAGCACGCGACGCGGGAGTTCGACATCGGCCCGCGCGGGGCGCGGGTGACGTGAGCGAATCGACGGAACGACACACCGCGGAGAGTTCGCCGGGCCAGGCGCGCGCCCCACGGTCGCTCGAGGGCCGCCTGAAGCAGCTGACCAAGCTCGGTCGGACGCTGACCTACGCCGGGTCGATGGCCGAGATACTCGACTACGCGGCGGAACAGGCGGCGGACCTGCTCGAGGCCGAAAAGGCCATCCTGATGCTCGCCGACGACGATGGCGCGCTGCGCGTCCACGCGTCGTTCGGCGTTTCGCGGGGACGTCGTCAGCCGCTTTCGCGCGTCGTTCGACGAGACGCTCGTGCACCGGCTTCAAGGACTGTTCGGAACCTCGACGGGGTTTCTCGGCGTGCCGCTCGTGTCGCAGGGGCGCGTCATCGGTCTGCTGGCCGTCGTGCGGAAAGCGCGCGCCGACATCTCGAGCGACGACGAGTGGCTGCTGTCGGCGTTCGCCGACCAGGTTGCCGCGCCGCTCGAGAATGCGCAACTCGCCGCCAAGCTCGAACGCGCCGCCCTGCTGGTCGAGAACGCGCGGCTGTACGAGGCCGAGCGCGACGCCCGCCGCGAAGCCGAAGCGGCCAAGGCCGAGGCGGAGACGCAGCGCCGGGAAGCGGAGGCGGCGAATCTCGCCAAGAGCGAATTCATCGCCAACATGAGCCACGAGCTGCGCACGCCGCTCAACGCCATCGGCGGCTACGTCGACCTGCTCGAGATGGGCTGCGCGGCGAGGTGACCGACGCACAGCGCGAGGACCTGCGCCGCATCCACCACGCGCAGCGCGTCCTGGTCGGATTGGTCAATGACGTGTTGAACTTCGCCAAGATCGAAGCAGGCCGGCTCGAATTCGACATCGTCGACGTGCCGGTTCACGAAGCGCTCGAGTCGCTCGAGTCGTTCGTGATGCCCCAGCTCGTGGCGCGCTCATTGAACTACGTCTACGAGCCGGTCGACCCGGCGCTCGCGGTGTCCGCGGATCGCGAGAAGCTGCAGCAGATCCTTCTCAACCTGCTCAGCAACGCGATCAAGTACACGCCCACCTCGGGCACGATCCGTGTGAGCGTGGCGACCGACCGACGACGCGGTGCTCTTTCACGTGAGCGACACGGGCCGCGGCATCCCGAGCGAAAAGTGCGACCAGATCTTCGCGCCGTTCGTGCGCGTCGACACGGGCTACTCCCGCGCGACCGAGGGCACGGGCTTGGGTCTCGCCATCAGCCGCGATCTCGCCCGCACGATGGGCGGCGACCTCACCGTCGAGAGCGTGCTCGGCGAGGGTTCGACGTTCACGCTGCGGTTGCCCCGGGCGGCTGAGAACGAGCGGCCCGTCTCGGTCCTCCGATCTTTGCCGCTCGTCTCCGTCCGCCGCTCCCCGCCCTCCGCACTCTCTTACGGTATGACCGGCCTCGACGGCGTGATCACGTGCGGCGTGCCCGCCAGCGACTGGTTGATCTTCGCGATGCGCCCCGAGACGATGGCATCCAACCGCGCCTGCGCCTGATCCGCTTCGGTGCGCAACTCGCTCATTCGCAGCAGCTCGCCGGCCGTCGGCGGCATCATCGGACGGCTCACCATCCCGGCCACCGTCTGTGCTTCCTCGCGCAGCCGCGGGTACTGACGGTAGCCGAGTCCCGGCAGCGGACGCGCGAGCACGGAGTCGCGGAAGTGCCGCAGATCCTTGATCGTGCCGTCGACGTCGCCGAGCACCTGCCCCTGCTGAACGACGCCTCCGCCTCCGCCCTGCTCGCGGCGCAACTGCGTTTGCAGTGACGTCAACTGCGCGAGCAGATCGTCCGCCCCGGTGATGACGCGATTCACGCGCGCCAGAATGTCGTTGAGCTGCGCCGCCGTCTGGTTCTGCGTCACGAGCTGCGCCGCGGTCATGTCCGAGCGCGGATCGAGCTGCACCTGCACCGGTTTGGTGAGCTGCTTTCCGTTCACCGACACGGCGACGGTGTAGACGCCGGGCAGCACGTCGAGACCGCCGCCGCCGCCGCCGACCTCCGCCGCCGCCGCCACCGTCGTCGCCACCGCCTTGCTCGGCGTCGCTCTGCGCCGCGGCTCGGCGCGCGCGGAACGCGGCGAGCGACGTGTCGGCATCCGCCGCGCCGGGCTGCGCCCCGCCGGCGCCGCCACGTCCGCCGCGGCCGCCGCCGCCGCCGGCCGGAGCATCCGTGCGAAGATCCCACGCCACGCGGTTCAATCCCGCGTCGTCCGACACGCGGCGCATTCGACGCACCGTGCGGCCGTCCTTGTCGGTGATCGTGATGTTCACCTCACCCGGCGGCTGCGCCTTGAGGAAATACGTAATGAGCGCGCCCGCCGGCGGATTCTCGCCCGTCCACTTTTTCTGGCCGAGATTGCCGTCGCGGCTCCACAGCACCCAACGCGTCGCCGGCCGGATGTCGAACAGCGTCGCGTCGGCCGTCTGGGCCGCGCCAAGGTTCTGGAGCGCCGAGATGTCGTCCATGATGTAGAGACCGCGGCCGTGCGTCGCGAGCAGGAGATCGTTGTCGCGCGGGTGCACCTGGATGTCGCGCACCGGAGTCGGCGGCAGGTCGCCGCGAATCGACATCCAGTGGACGCCCTTGTCCCACGACGCCCACACGCCCATCTCGGTGCCGATGTAGAGCAGGTTGCGGTTGCGCGGATCTTCGCGCACGACGTGCGTCCAGGCCGCCGACACCGGCAGGTCGCCGGTGATCTTGTGCCACGTCTTGCCGTAGTCCGTCGTCATGAACGCGTACGGCGCGTAGTCGTCGTCCTGATGGTGATCGGCCGCGACGTACGCCGTGCCGGCGTCGGAGTGCGACGCGTCGACCGTGGGGATCCACGCGTTCGGCTTGAGCCCGGCGACGTTCGTGAAGACGTTGCTCCACGTCTTGCCGCCGTCGCGCGTCACCTGAACGTTGCCGTCGTCCGTGCCGACCCAGATCGACGTTCGAGTCGAGCGGCGACGGCGCGATCGTGATGATCGTGCAGTGGAATTCGGCCGCCGTGTTGTCGACGACGATCGGGCCGCCGGAGCTCTCCTGCTTCTTCGGATCGTTCGTCGAGAGATCCGGCGAGATGACCTGCCACGACATGCCGTAGTCGGTGGACTTGAACAGCACGTTGCCGCCGAAGTACACGACCTTCGGGTTGATCGGCGACAGCGCGATCGGCGAGTTCCAGTTGAATCGATACTTGTGGCTGATCATCGCGTCGCCGACGGAGCCGACGCGGTTCGGGTACGGGTAGATCGTCTTCTGCGTGCCGGTGCGCGTGTCGGTGATGTTGATCATCCCGCCCTGCGCGTCGGAGTAGACGAGCCACGGCTTGTCCATCACCGGCACGGTGAAGAACCCGTCGCCGCCCGACACGGTGAACCAGTCGTTCTTGCGAATCCCCTGCCCCGACAGCGCCTGGCTCGCGCCGCACCAGTTGCCGTTGTCCTGGAGTCCGCCGCACACCATGTACGGCCGCTGCATGTCGTAGTTGATGTGGTAGAACTGCGTGAACGGAAAGTTGTTCACGACCTCGAAGTTCTTGCCGCCGTCGTAGCTCACCTGCCAGCCGCCGTCCGACCCGCTCAGGATGTACTTGGGGTTCGTCGGGTCGATCCACATCGCCTGATGGTCGCCGTGCACGTCGCGCGCGATCGTGCGGAAGTTCTGCCCGCCGTCTTCCGACATGTACAACGAGCCGGAGAGCGAGAACACCCGGTTCGGATTCTGCGGGTCGACGCGAATGTCGGCGTAATAGAACGGACGGAAGTTGATGTTCGGATCGCGGTTCACCGTGCGCCAATGGTCGCCGCCGTCGTCCGAGCGCCACAGCTCGCCCTCGTTCTTCGTCTCGCTGATCACGTACACGATCGACGGCTCGCTCGGCGCCACGGCGATGCCGATGCGATCCATGTCCGTCTTGGGCAGACCGCGCTCGCGATCTTTGCCGGAGAGTCGCTCCCAGGTCTCGCCGCCGTTGTTCGAGCGATACACCGCCGTGTTGCCGCCGCCCGACTCGAGATGCCACGCCCACCGGCGGTAGGTGTACATCCCCGCGTAGAGGATGTTCGAGTTGCCCGGGTCGGCCGCGATGTCGGAGCAGGCGGTCTGGGAGTCGACGTAGAGCACCTTTCGCCACGTCTTGCCGCCGTCGATGGTCTTGAAGACGCCGCGCTCCTCGTTCGGCCCCCACTCGCGCCCGAGGCCGCAGGCGTAGACGAGGTCCGGATTCTTCGCGTCGACGACGATGCGCGCGATCTTGTCGCTCTGCGCCAGCCCGATGTGCGTCCAGTGCTCGCCGGCGTCGACGGATTTGTACATGCCGTCGCCGATCGACGCGTTGTTGCGCGGGTTCTCTTCGCCCGTGCCGACGTAGATGATGTTCGGATCGCTCGGCGCAACGGCGATCGCGCCGATCGACGCGACAGGCTCCTTGTCGAAGATCGGCTTGAAGGTGATGCCGCCGTTGATGGTCTTGATGATGCCGCCGTTCGCGCCGGCGACGTAGTAGACGTCGCGGTTGCCGGGGACGCCGGCGACCACGGAGACGCGACCGGCGTTGTTGGCCGGGCCGACGGAACGCCAGCGGAGAGCCTTGAGCTGCTCGGGTTGTTGGGCGTTGAGGGACGCGGCCAAGACAAGACCTGAGGCCACAAAGGCAGTGCGGCGCATGACGCGATCCTCGCGAGCTAGGTGAACGATGAGCCTGGTCCCACTTCTCGCGAGAACATAGCGTCGAGGGCGGGACGCTGCACCGGATTGCAGCTAGTCCGAGCGGGGCTCGTTCAACTGGTCGCTCAGGGCGTCGAGCAGTCGTTGGAAGCGCTGGCGACGCCGTTCGGCGTGACGGTTCCACAGGGCGCGTGCCCCCGCGAACGATGCACCCATGGCCGCGGCGGCGACCGCGGCGCCTGGCGCGTGCCACAAGCCGATGCTGACAACCCCCGCGAGTGCTCCGGCCGAGACAGCACCGATGTAGGCGACCGCCTTCACGCCGTGCTGCCGCGCGTCGATCCGGAGCGTTGTTCGATCGGAACCGGGCGCCACCGCGACGACGGTCTTGTTGTCGGCGGGACCAGCGTGCCACTCGATACCGTCGCCCACCGCGCGCATCTCACCCGCCCCGTACGGGAGATGGTCGCGGATCGTCGCGAGTATGGCCGCCTGGTCGATGACCCGTGATCGCTCGACGCGCCGGGTCAGGCGAAAGTCCGAGGGAGCACCCAACAGCGACGACCCGTCGGGCGACCGATCCAGCGTCCCCGCAACCTCGGCGACGAGCTTGGGGTCGATGCCGACCTGCCCGGCGATCTGCTGAATGGATTCCAGCGAATGCGCGGGCTCATCGCCCGTCGCCTGGAGTTCCGCGGCGCGCTTGAGGATCAGCGCCATCTGCTGATCCGTGAACTTTTGTTCGGTGGTCACGGTCGAAACGTTACGACGGGACCGACGGCACGGCTATGCCAACTCTTCCCTGCGGTCCGTTAACCCAAACAGCGGCGTCCCACCTCGGAACGCCGCTGTTGGTCGGTTTGGAAACCGGTCGATCGCTCAGGTCGGACAGAAGATCGACGTGACCGTCCCGCCGCCCGCGTGGCCCGGGTTGTCCTGATAGTTGCCGTCCTGATGGACGACGACGATCTGCTTGATGTCGCCGCTGATCGTACTGCCGTTCTTGAGGACCTTGCTCGTCACGATGATCACGAAGTCGCTCGGAATCGTCTCCGGCGGATTCGAGCTGTTGCCCGGCTGCGTGCTCCAGGCGCCGCCGCAGAAATTGTCCGCGCTCGACGCGAAGCCCTTGACTGAAGCGACGCCGGGATCGACCTGGCCGGTCATCTTGTTGTTCTGCCACCACTGCGCGCCCCAGAAGTTCACGACGTCGGCGACGCCGTGGTCCTCCTTGTCGCCGATCACGAACAAGGGTGTCGCCGGCGTGAAGAAGATCTTCGCTTGGAAGTCGACGCCGGTCGGATTCTGGCAGCCGTCCGCCGCCCAGTTGGCGAGCTGGTGGCCCAGGGCGGTCAGCACCGGCGCCCCGCCGAATCCTGCCCCGCCGAATTGCTCCGGACCGGCGGCGCAGGTCGATCGCGGGGTGTTGCCGGGATCTCCGTTGACCTGCCCGATTCTCGTATTCACGCCGTCAATGCGGATCGTATTCGCGCCGCCCACGTTGAACGAGGCGCCCTGGTTGTCGATGTTGAGCGCGACGACCCAGTTGCAATTTGGCCCCTGCTCGAGGGTGCAGTCCTCGAGAATCGCGTTGCGGCCGATCTCGCTTCCGTTGAGATAGGCCACGGCGGCGTTGTCGGACTTGAGCCGCATCTGGAGCGCGAGATTCGTCGCCCCCGGCGGCACGTTGAACGAGGTGACGTACTCGTACGTTCCGACGCGCGACCGATAGTCGCTCGACGGCGCGTCGTCGCCCGTCGGGCCGATCCACGACGTATTGGTAAACGGAACGGTCCACTCCGCGCCGGGGTCGCCGGGCGTATAAATGGCCAGCGCCAGGGTCAGGTTGTTCGCCGTCGTCGCGCAGTCCAACCCGTTGAACGTGAGCGGGCCGGGCGACGTCGTCAGTGCGTAGTCACAATAGTGAACCGCGGCGTCGCCGCTGTTGATCGTCCGCTCGAGCGCGCCCGCCGGAACGCCGAACGATCCGACCACGTTCGCCTCCGGCGCGCGGCCGGGCGCTCTCGCCGGCGAAGGACTCGTCGAGGAGTCGGAACACGAGGCCAGCAACATCATCCCGCCGCCTATCGATACCGCCATGAGACGCGACCGTTGCCACATAGGGACCCCCGACTACGAATGAAGAGATCGACGCACGCCGTTGAGCCGCTCTCGCGTCGTCGCGAAGCAGGACCGGCGCGGGCAAAAAACGTGACGGGGGTCACAGTCGAGCTGACCTCCAGTTCAGCGCGCCGCGTTGGCCGAGTTCGGTGCGGCGATCAACACGCGTGTGCGCGATTACTTAGCGCGCGCGCGGACTCGGCGGTGCCGGAAATTTAGACTTTGTTAATGGTGGTTAGTTGCGGCGGCGGCGCCGCAGCAGAAATGGCGCGCACGCAGCAGACTGGGGCGCGTCCTGTCGCACGATCCCGACGGCTTGTACCGGTCGCGACGTTACGGGACGGTTCGTTGGCGCTTTCCGCCGGCAGACCGCTATTCTACTTTGACGATCACTTTGAGGATGTTATGAACAGAGCGTACCGTATGTTCTTCGCTGGCGTCGTCGTCGTTGGTGCCGCTGGTGCGGCGCACGCGCAGGGCGCCCCGATTCAGGCGGGCCAAAACGCCGCCGCGGCCTTTCCGGCCGCGGGCGAAATGGCCCCCGACTTCACCGCCACGGCGACCGACTCGACCGGCAAGGCGATCCCCGTTTCGCTGAAATCGCTTCGCGGCAAGGTCGTCGTGCTCGCGTTCTACCCGGCCGACCGCTCATCCGGTTGCACCGCGGAGTTGAGCAAGTTCCGCGACGAGTACACCTCCCTGTTCGGTGACGGCGTCGTCGTGTTTCCGACGTCGGTCGACAGCCTACAGTCGCACTCGAGCTGGGCCAAGGATGCGCACTTCCCGTTCGCGATGATCGCCGACACAAAGAGCGACCTGGCGACAAAGTACGGTTCGCAGGGCGCGGCCCGTCCATACTTCAAGCGCACCGTGTTCGTGATTGGCAAGGACGGCAAGATCGCGTACGCGGATACCCGCTTCAACGCGCTCGCCCAGGACGGCTACGACAAGCTCACGGCGGCGATCAAGGCCGCGAAGAGCAGCTGAGCTGGGACGCGTCGGGGCCGTAGCGCGCTAGGTCGCCACGCGCGCGGGCCCCGACGCTCGAACGCGAAGGATGCCGCCGACGATCGTGCCCACGAGCGCCAGAATCGGCGCGCCGGTGAGATACCACGTGGGAATCGGGCTCGGCGTCGGTCCGGCGAACACGTGGCGCGCTCCGAACTGGACGAGCAGGATGAGCGCGCCGAACGTCGCCGACGTAACGAGGGGTGCTCTCGAGTCGAGCCAGGCCGCCAGGTAGCCGGCGAGCGTCCCCAAGACGACGCAAAACAACATCATCCAGCTTAAGAATGCGGTGGATGCCATGATCGACAATGGCGGGAGCAGAGGCCCCTGGTATCCCAGCGCTCGCGCGACGCCGATGATCATGCCTCCGAGAATGCCGAAGGTGACGACCAGCCCCGTATACGCGGTGGCGATCACGCCCGCGGTATGACCGACGTCGCCGAGGCGCACGCCGCGGAGCCAGGAGCGAAGCAGGTGCGGTACCGCGCGCAGTGCTTCGCGCCGATGCCACCGCGTCGCGCTCTCGATGCCGTCCGTCTCGGCGCGGGACGCAAACTCCTCGGCCAGATCGCCAAGCACCGCGTTACGGAAATCAGGCTTGGCGCCCAGTCCGGCGAGAAGTCGTTCGATGGTGCGTGGTGGGGCGATCATGCGCGCTCCGGTGACATGCGGGCGCCGATGCCCGCCCACACCGAGGCGGCGACACGCTCCGCCTGGCGCATCGCGCGACGGCCGCTCGCGGTGAGCTTGAACTCGCGGCGAGAACGGCCGCCGCGCACGGGCAGCGGATCCGTCGTTCGCGAGGACACGAACCCTTTGGTCTCGAGACGCTGCAGCGTCGTGTATACGGCGCCGACGGAGTAGTCGTGCTTCGTCCGCGACGACACGTCGCGGCGAATCGCCAGACCGTGCGCGCCGTCGCCGATCCGCGCCACGGCGAGGAGAACGGTGAGCTCGAGCGGACCGAGGGTCGGCGGTGTCATGTCATACTATGTAGAACAAATCGCCCCCGCGCGCAAGGGGGGATGGTCTTGCGCGTGGCCGATTTGTTCTACATAATGGAACTATGTGGCACCCACACTTGAATACCCGTTTGCGCCGAGCGGTTACCGCCGCGGCGATCGCGCTATGCTCGGCCGGCGCGTCCGGCGCCCAGGCGGCTGCAGGGTCGCCACCCGCGGCGCGGTTCGTGGCCGTCGAGCGAGACGTCTCGCTCGAAGTGCTGGATTGGGGCGGAACCGGCAGACCAGTCGTCCTGCTCGCCGGACTGGGGAACGACGCGCACGTATTCGACGCCTTCGCGAGGAGGCTGACGCCGGACTACCACGTCTACGGCATAACACGACGCGGCTTCGGCGAATCGAGCGTCCCCGCCTCGGGCTACCTTGCCGACCGACTTGGTGACGACGTCCTGGCCGTGCTTGATTCGCTGCGCCTCGATCGCCCGGTGCTCATCGGCCATTCGCTTGCCGGCGAGGAACTGAGCTCGGTGGGATCGCGACACCCCGAGCGCGTTGCGGGGCTGGTATACCTCGATGCCGCCAACGCGTACGCGTACTACGACGCTGCTCGGGGCGATTTCGGCGTCGACCTGGCGGAGCTGCAACGAAAGCTCGACCGCCTGTGGCCGACATCGGGCATCGGCTCGCGCGCGACGAGCCAGCTGATTCAGGATTTGCTCAATGTCGAGCTCCCCGCGCTCGAGAAGAACCTCCGAAACGCGCAAAAAATGCTGGCGATGGGACCGGAACAGCCGCCGGCCGCCGTTTCCAGTCCGATGCTCGCCACGGCACACGCGATCATGGCCGGCGAGCAGCGTTACACGGACATCCATGTCCCCGTGCTCGCGATCTACGCGCTACCGCGGCAATTCCCACCCCTGCCCGTGGACTCCGCGACTCGCCGATCGATGCTCGCCGCGGACTCCGCCGCGACGGCGGCACAGGCGGATGCCTTTGAGCGCGGCGTTCCGTCGGCGCGCGTCGGCGGATTCCGCACGCGAGCCACGCGATTTTCATGTCGAACGAGGGCGACGTTCTTCGTGAACTGCGTGCGTTCATCTCTAGCCTTCCGCTAGCGCGCCACTGAGCGCCGTGCGCCGGAGTCGGGCGCAGGTGCTAGCTTGCTTCATGTGCTTCTCTGCTGGCGCGAGCTTCACGATGGCCGGAGTGCTGATGGCCATCGGCGGAGCCTCGATCGGCGCCAGCGCGGACAAGCCGCGGCGCCTCTTCGCGGCCATCCCGCTCGGGTTTGCCGCGCAACAGGCGTCCGAAGGGATCGTCTGGCTCACGATCGACACGCCGGCGCACGCGACGCTGCAACACGCCGCGGTGTTCGCTTTCCTCGCGTTCGCGCTCGTCATCTGGCCGACCTGGGTGCCATGGGCGCTGCGCGCGGCCGAGCGTGACGCCGCGCGACGGAAATGGCTGACGCGTCTCACGTGGGCCGGTGTGTTTGTGTCGGTCGGCGCCACGGTGCTGCTCGCGCGGTGGGCGCCGAACGCATACATCGAAGGCAGCAGCGTCCACTACAACTTCGGCGTCCCCACGGGCGCGGTCAGTCATCTGCTTCTCGTCATCGCGTACGCCGCGCCGGCACTCTTGTCGTTCTTCGTATCGACCATTGATTTGTCGAACGTGTTCGGCGCCGCGCTGGTCGTCTCGATGGGAGCCGCGCTGACGATCCGCGCCGAGACGCTGACGTCGGTGTGGTGCTTCTTCGCCGCGGGACTGAGCGTGCTGATATTCGTGTCGGTGTCGCGGGGTCCGATGGCGAGCGAGCCCGCCTTGGGCGCGGCCCCAGCGTAAGGTCGATCGCCGCTGCCACTCCGCGCGGTCGAGGACGCGGAATCCGCTCGGAATGCTCGTGGCGGTTGGTCTGACCAAGTTGGCTGATCGCGTCGGGTGGGCTGACGGCCGCAGGAGCTTTGTGTCTCCGTCTCGACAATCGATCTCGCAGGGACTTCGCCGGTGCCGATCACGGCCGATAGGAAGGGCGCAACGGTTTGACGTAGATGATGTCGACGTGGCCGAGAGGCCGTCCCTCGACGGCGTACTTCCAGATGTAGCCCATGCGCTCGTAGAAACCCGGCGCCTGGAAATCGTGCGTCGCCAGAGTGATTTGAGCGCAGCCCCGTGCCTCGGCTTCTCGCTCAGCGGCGCGAAGCAGACGCGCGCCAAGTCCCTGGCCTCGATGATCCTCCCGGACCCAGACGTTTGCGAGCTCGCAGCAGCCGCCCCAGGTGTAGCCGTTGTATCCGGCGATTACCTCGCCCGAGTCGGCCCGGACACAGCCGGCCAGAAGCAAGCCGTCGGAGTAGCCGGTCGTTTTTGCATTGAACTCGTAGATGCGATCGGTGAGGAACGAGCCTAGCTCCTCGCATTCCCGCTCTGTCGAGATCACAATGACTTCGTTCGACATCGCCCGTCCTATGGCAAGCGTCGCATGTGGAGAATCGGAAACGGGCGCCCGCCGGAATCCGTCGGTGAGCGACCGGTGACGGCGAAGCCTCGCCGCTCGTAGAACCTGCGCGCACTCTCATTCTGTTCGTTGACGACCACGGTGAGCACTCCCCGTGCTCGCCCCTGCGCGTGCTCGACCAGCAAAGTGCCGCCGCCTTCGCCGCGTCGACTGGGATCGATGAACAGCGCTTCGATCGCGTCGTTGGCGAAGGCAAGGAAACCGGCGGTGGCGCCGTCGATCTCGAGCACCCACCACTCGATCGCCTCACCGGCCAACTCGACGGCAACCAAGGGCCGTAAGGCAACGATGTCGCCAGAAGTGAGAAAGTCGTGTGTGGTTCGAGGTGGGCGACGCCGGTCTCGAACACCTTGATGTGCGCGAACCCGACGGGTGCGTCGCCATGGAGCGCGACCCACAGGTGATCGTCGCGGCACGCCCGCTCGAAGTCGGCCGCGCTGGTTGTTTCGCTGAGGACCGACTCCGGCGCATGGCCCGCCAGAAGACGTGCAGCGGCCAGCTCGATCGCCGGCAGCACGGCAAGATCGTGGGGGCGTGCCGCAATCACGGAATACGCGACATCAGCGCCAAGGGTCGTCATCGAATGCATTGGTCGTCACCACACGCGCAAGCGACGAGCGCCGCCAATAGTTCCATCCGGACGGTCGGAACTAATCAGCGCCTCCGTGACTTCCGCGCCGAGTATGGAGCTTTCTCTACATCATGCCCCTTCGGCAGAAACGCCGAACGACTGCCTCCGCGCGACAGCGATCATGTGGTCGTATCTGGACGAGGAGTTGTCGACCAGTCGACGTCACTTGGTCGCCGCGCACCTTGTGTCGTGTCGGTCGTGCCTCGGCCTCTTCGAGTTCAATCGGGCGTTCCTCGTTGCGGTTCGGTCGGTGATGCGAGCCCGGTGACCGCGCGCGATGTGGAACTCTTTCCCCGGTTCCTCGTTCGGACAACACCCGGGAACAATCAAAACAACGCGCGCGACGTTTCGCGCACTCCTCTTTACGCATTGGAGAGTTCTTAGTATGCGCAGCTCACTCCTGTCGCTTGTCGCCGCGCTCAGCCTTGTCGCGTGCGGCGAGTCGTCATTGACCACCAGTCCCCACTCGCAGACGCCCGGTACGCCGGCGTTCGACGCCAGCAACCGGGGCGGCTCATCGGGCGCCGTGTTCACTCAGACCAACGCCGTGGCGGGCAACGCGGTCGTCGCCTTCGCGCGGGCAGGCGACGGCTCGCTCACCAATGCCGGCACGTTCAGCACTGGTGGCAATGGGATAGGCGGAACGAACGACCCATTGGCGTCACAGTACTCGCTCATCCTCGACGGCGAGGATGCCAAGCTGTTGTTCGTCGTCAACGCCGGCAGCAATACTATTTCGCGGTTCGCCGTGGATGGCGCGAACCTCACGCTGCTCGGGACGACGAGCGCGCGAGGCACGCTGCCTGTGAGCCTCGCTGTGGCCCGGCACACGCTCTACGTATTGAATGCCACGTCGAACGGCGTCGCGGGCTTCGACATCGGGGACGACGGCGCCCTCACGCCGAACGCTGCCGCATCAGCCCCGCTCAGTGCGGGCGCCTCGGGCGGCGCTGCCGTTCGCGCGAGCCGCGACGGCCAGTTCCTCGTCGTGACGGAAAAGGGCAGCCGAACGATCGACGTCTATCGAATCGGCGCGCACGGGGGGCTCGGGCAGCCAGTCAGCAGCCCGTCGAGCGGCATTTCGCCCTTCGGTTTTGACTTCGTGAACGGTGACCAGATCGCCGTTTCGGAGGCCGGCACCGCCGCGGCTTCTCTCTATGACGTGGGTTCCAACGGCGCCCTGAATGTCGAGAGCGCGTCCGTCTCGACCAACGGCCAGGCCGCGCCTTGCTGGCTCATCGCGACGACGAATGGGCGGTTCGCATTCACCGCCAACGCGGGAAGCGGAACGATCTCGGGCTATGGGATCGACGCCCACGGCTCGATGCAGCTCCTCGTGCCGAGCGGCATAAGCGGCAGCACTGGCGCGAGCTCGACGCCTCTCGATCTGGACCTGAGCCGCGGCGACCATTTCCTATACGTGCTCGAAAGCGGTGCCGGCAGGATCGGAGCGTTCGCGGTGTCGGGCGACGGAAGCCTCACTGCCCTGGCGGGCATCGGCGGCCTCGCCGCGCAGCACGGCTATCAGGGCCTTGCGACGTACTGAAGTAGCCAAGTAGTTGGAGAGGTGACAGCCTCGTGCGACTCGCACGGGGCTGTCTTTTTGCCTCGCCCGGCTCGCGCCGGGCAAAACGCTCACCCAACGAAACAACGTTTGGCGGACGCCCGGTGCGGATCGGCGGAATCTTCGTTGGGCGTTCCCCGGCTATGCCCTACTCTGGCGGCGGACACGAATCCTGGCCCACGCCTCGGAGGGCACGACCATGTCAGACGTCGCTAACGATGCAACACCGTCAACATTCGAATCGCTGCTTTATCCACTCTTGGACTCGGCTTACGGCATGGCGATCGGCCTCACCGGCGAGCGGGCCGACGCCGAGGACCTCGTTCAGGAGGCGGTGTTGCACGCATTGCGTGGGTTCGGCCGATTCACACCGGGGACCAATTTCAAGGCGTGGTTCTTTCGCATTCTCCAAAACGCGTTTCTGACCCGGCTCCGCACGGCGCCAGGCGACAAACGGCACGTGCATCTCGATAGCGCGCCCGAGCTGGCGCTGGTGGGGAGCACCGATGGCGGTCGCCAATCGTTCGGCCGGGACCCTTCGTTACTCGCCGAATTCGATCTGGACGAGGTCGCGGCCGCGCTCCAGCGCTTGCCCGACGAGTACCGGGTCGTGGCCACCATGTGCTTTGTCGACGAGCTGTCGTATCAAGAGATGGCGGATGCCCTCGGCATCCCCGTCGGCACCGTGCGGTCACGGCTTCATCGCGCTCGAAAGATGCTGCAGTCGCAGTTGCTTCGACTGGCACAAGACCATGGCCTCGTCGCGGCGTAAGCCATCACTGCGAAGGGCGGTCGAGCCCCAACACCCGGTCGCGAAACGAGCGGCTCACGGTGAGGCGCTCACCGCCTTGCAGAATCACGACCAGAGCACCGGCGTACCAGGGCTGGATTTCCTTGATCCAATCGACGTTCACGATCGCCGAACGGTGGACGCGCACGAAGTGCGCGGGATCGAGCCGCTCCTCCAGGGCGCGCATGCTCTCGTGCAACAAGTAGCCGGACCCCGTGCCGATGTGCAGCCGCACGTAATTGTCGGCCGCCTCGATCCATCGAAGGTCAGCAGTCTTCATGATGATGATGCGGCCGTCGGTGTTCACCAGCAGACGATCGGTATAGCGTCGCTGGCTCCGCAGGGCGTCGAGCATCTTCAACGCTTCGGGGCCGAGTCCCTGCTCGGCGGGCTGCGCGAGGCGCCGTTTCGCATGTTGGAGCGTGCGCGCAAACCGGTCGCGGTCGAACGGCTTGAGCAAATAGCCCACCGCGTGCAGTCACTATGATGTTGATCAATTTCCGTCGTACGAGTGCGTGCCGTTTAGTCTGTCGACCTGGAGACGTCCCGGGCCGGGTCATGCGCCCGCAACCATCCGAGCGCCCGGTGGAGCGTCGCCTTGACCGTCCCCGGCTTGCACGCATGCGACGACGCCACGACGGAGATCGGATGCCCGAAAACGAGCCGCGAAATCAGCATACTCCGTTGACGCGGCGTCAGGGCGCCAAGGAGATTGACGCGCGCATTGTCCAGCTTAACCTGCGCGATCTCGTCCGACTCGGACATACACTCGTGAGCGGGAATCTCGTCGATCGAACGGTCGACGACGCCTGGCTCCGAGCGTCGCGCCAGACGATGGGCGCTTTGCAGAACTCGAAAGAGCCAGCCGGCGGAGGACCCCCGTCCCGAGAACTCGTGGCGGTGTTCCCATGCGGCGAGCCAGGTCGTCTGAATGAGATCATCGGCATCGCTCGCCGGGACATCGCGCCGTTGGAGATAAGCGCGAAGTTTAGGTTCCGCTTCGGCGATGGCCCGCTCAAATCCAGCCGAGTCAGTGAGCTGGACGGTTGCCGGTTTGTCCGGCTCGAATGCGCCGTGCGAAGCAAGACGGTCAGGCTGCCGTAATGTCCCGGCAACGCCCCGTGGAAGTGACATGTGGCGCCGAGTGTTGCAGACGTGGCATTAGGCGCCGCCTCGCGCGCTCGCATGCAGAATGAATGGAACGCGGCCGCTTGTCAACGAGGACTGGATCGCTCCTTGTTTCCACCGTCCAGCCTTGCTCCAGGGCTGCCTCGTTCGCGCGCAGTCGACCCTTCATCGCTCGCAACGATTTCGGTCTAGTATATGCATCGACTCCGCGGCTGTGGTCACGTGGTCGACAAGAGCCGCCGTGTAAGAAAGATCTTGAATGCTGGAGTAAACCAGGAGTGACTTTCGGACTCTTTGCCTCTAGAGGGTCGGAGGCTGTAACACCGCGCGGTGCGTTAGGCCATCGGAGACCGATGCGGCATGCAGAACGACAGCGATGGACGACATTCATCTAATCGCGAACGTGATATTGAAGAAGCGAAGACGTATGTATGCGCATGAGAGAACGATCGAGAATCGATTGCCTGGAAGCCGGGATGGTGGAACCCGATGAGGTCGCTCGTCGTGCGTTCACGGACGATCGGCTTGGGCCTTAGGGCGTTGCTCGCGCTGGCGTCGGTGTCCGCCGTCTTCGCCGTTCGCCAGCTGGGCAGCGTGGTCCCGCGGAAGACGGGGCGCCAGTCCGAAGCGTGTGAGGCCTATTGGCGGGAACTCGGTCGAGACCCTCCAGCGTCGCGGCCCGTACTCATCGACTTTCCGCAAGTTGCGCAGTGGCGTGACCGGCTCGTGGCGCTGGGCGATCCCGCCGTGGAATGGCGAGACGCGCTCAGCGATACGCAGCCTCGAGCGACCACGACGGTCCTCACTCCCTGGGATACTATCGGCGGCGCGACGTGGGACGCCGACGGCACGCAGAGGATTCTACCGAGGTTTGCGAATCACGTCGCCATGTATCCGCGGCCGGCGGCGACGTCCGACGGAATCCTGCACGTGGTCTATGGAACACGAATCGATCTGACGGGCCGGACTTGGACGACGACGCCGGACACCCTCTGGCACGTCGCGTATGATGGTCGAGCATGGACGAGACCGGAGCCGCTCCCCTCCAGCCCGTCTGGGCCGTACTGGTGGGACAACATTTCACCGTCGGCACTCGTCGCCTCCGGAACGACGCTGGACATCGCCGTTCCGACGCAGAGTCGGGACAGCACGACGATCGAACTCCTGCATCGGGACAGCAGTGGGCAGTGGGTGCGTCGGCCTGTCGTGACGGGCGGCCTTCTCGCGATTTACGTGCGCCTCGCGCGATTGCGTAGCGAATTGCTGCTGACGTGGGCCGGACCGGATCCGAACGTCAAGCGCCGGGATCGCTCGAGTGTTTTTGCCGCACGATCGTTGGACGAAGGCCGGACGTGGATCTCTTCGCAACGGCTCCATTTGTCTGGGCTTGGTGCGACCTATGATCACGCACTACTAGTGGATTCGACCGGGCAGGCCTTCGTGCTTTGGCGGCAACACAGTCCTTCGGCAAACCGACCGTCTGACACCGTCGGGGTAGCAGCGACGAGTGACTCCGGTCGTACCTGGCGTGAACTAGCTCCGCTTTCACTGCTCGACGGGTTCGGCGGGTTCGGTGCCGCGCTCTCTCGCTGGGGTCCCATCGCCGTGTTTCGACGGATGGGGAGCGACGGGATGGATGCCGCGATACTGCGAGATCGAATGTGGGTCTTGCCGCACATTGCGTCGAAACCTGCGACCGGCGGGCTGATACAGGCAGTCACCTGGCCCGCGAATGCGATCACCGTCCTTGGCGGTTTCGAGGGGCCGCCGAGCACCAGATCTGAAACGACGAACCGCTCCCGGCCCGCGTCGAAGCCGGTGACACTGACGGTGCGTTGCGCGAATCCACGAGAACCGTTCTCCCACGCTCATTACTCTGATGTCCGCTAACGCGATTTGACAGGAGGTTCGTTTATGGAGTGCGCACGCAAGCTCGCAACATTCGTTTACGTTATCCTGGTCCCTGGGCTCTTCGCGTGTTCGGAGCCGACCGTGACGACGCCCGCGACAGGTGCGTCGGCGGCGAATCGCACAGCCGTTGCGACCGGGCCGACGACCGGCTCAATGCTCTCGGGATTGGAGGCGTACCGCGAAAACTGGCGCAATGCTCTACTGAGCGCCGCCCGTGGCGACTCATCGGGCGTTCACGCACTCGTAGCTCTGCAAGACACAATCAGTTCACTCGCTCAACATCGGGTGAAAACGTCTGCGACCTTCATGCCGTCCAAACCCTCGTCGCCACGCGGCGGGCTCCCGTCAGCCATGGAGGAGGAGAACTATTCCGAGAGCGGGAACTCCGAGATTTTGGCAAGCGAGACGTGGCCCAATCTCACGACGACGGGCACCGGATCGAACCTCGGTTCGTACGTGCTCTTTGTCGGAACCGATGCGACCACGAGCGCCGAGTACCGCGTCGTGTCACGGCAGACGAACACCGGTGACTGGGCGCCGGCAGGAACCAATACCTCCGCACCGCGTCGAGTCAATTCTCTAACCGACTGTCTGAGACAGCACAACGGGACATGCTGGTGGACCCAACAGCAGGACGCGACGTTCAACATCCAGGGCGTTCCGAAGTGCGGTGTCAAACTGGGCGGACGCGGTACCCACGAGACCTCGTTCGCCGGCACCGACCTTTCTGTCTCCGGGACGGTGGACGGAATCTCGATTGGATTGACGTTCCACGTTCAGAACCCCGCGCAGCACGCAAACCAAGCGGATGCAGCGGAGGAGTCACCCGGGGCGGACTGTAAGCCCCCTACCCCGCACTTCGTCATGATGGATGGCGCGGACGAGTCGGCCACCGACGGCGGCACGCTGAGCCTGACGGGCGCACAAGGGGTCACCCTCGACGCCTCACCGAGTTCGGAAGGAGACTACCCCATATCAGGTTACTCATGGGATGACGGCTCGGTGTTCTCGACCAGTGAGACTACCAGCCTCTATCTGGAGCCAGGCGACTACAGCGTCACCATGTCGGCTAACGACGACTATGGCGACGAAGCGTCCGCGTCGGGCGACATCAGCATTGCGGACACGATGGACGTCTATACGGGCAGCGGCGGCGGCAGCGGGGGAGACGAGGACTGCTGGGATGTCTTTCTTGTATACGAAGACGGCAGTGAGCAGTACTGGTTCAGCTTCTGTTGTGACGCAGGAGGCCATTGCGCCGAGAGTTGAAATCCCTGCGATGCCTGATACCACGCCTGTCCCTGGTTGGTCATAACTCTCGAGCTGGAGTCAGCAATGATAAAGAACGTACCGCTCGTCCTCGGGCTCCTGTTCAGCACGTCAGCGATCGCCTCGCTCGTGACGGTGGGACCGGCGGCGGCGCGCAAGACCGGCCGAATCGTGACTGTCGCCGCGAAGCCGAGCCTTCCGCATGGTGCGAATGCCGCGGTCATACTGCGGGCGCACACGAATCCCCGAAACCTCGTTCTCATCGATCCCGACAAGGCCACCTCGAGCGACTTAGCGTCAGCCTTCCGCCTCCTGACTGCTCTGCGGACAAAGTTTGGAGACTCGCTGTCTCGCGACATCGAGGCTGTACCGAAGCACCAGGTCGCTGGCACACACACCAATGCGATCGTCGCGGCGCGGATGCAGCGATACCTCCACGCAATCGGTTCGAGCAAGCCCATCTCGGTCCCCGGTTTTGGTGAACTGCGAGCGATCAACGTCGGGCTCGCGCCACCACGCCGGTGACTGCGTGGGCTAGTCGCACTGCCGGCCCCGCGCAGAGCAACGGCCGGCGTCGGCGTGTCTCGAGATTCGGCAAGCAAGTCGGCGCCAAGAGAATCGTGCGCAGGCCGCTCCCCACTTCTGCACGTGGATCGGTGCGGTCGCGATCGCGCCTGCCTGATCATAGAATGCTCGCCCATGCCGCCCACGCGAGTCGCGCCTCTAGACCCGGCGCGGGGTATCCCCCGATGCGCTAACGAGGCGCGGCATCGTCTCGCATTCTTCGTGATCTTCAGGCACGCGCGAGCCTGGTTTCGGCAACGATCTCAGGCGATCATCGAGTCGTCGGGTTTCGGTTATTGCACTGATCGAAACGCAGGGCCGAGAGGTCGACACGGCTAACGCGACCGCAGGCACCGGCGTTCCTCACGCCATCACCAAGGATGTCGCGCGTGAAATCAGGGCCGCGGCGGCTGCCACGGCGCGAGCCGACGAGGCATTCCGAAACGCTGGCGTCCTTCCGCGCTTGCCCTTCTCGGCCGTTCCCGCGCGAGCCTTCGCGATGAACGTCTTTACGGTTCGATCGCTCAGCCTATTGAGGCCGCGAATACCCGCAGTACCCCCGGCTCTTGCGATACCCCCCAAGCATTTTCGCCGATTCCCCCACTGGTTCCCCGCCTAGATACTGGCTGTTGCCGGACGCGTCAAGTCTGGTTTGGGCGCCTTTCCTGGCGTAAAACGAGCAACGGCGCCCATTTCTGGACGCCGTTGGATCGTGCTGGACCACTCTGGAGTGGAGGCGCCGGGAATTGAACCCGGGTCCGAGAATAGATCGACCACAGCTACTACGTGCGTAGTCCGCCGTTAGATGTTTCCGCGCGCTGGTTGGCGAACGACCCACTCGCGGATGAGCCTCCTTTATTTCACCGGCCCGCCGGAGGCGGTCGAGCCAGCAATCCCGGATTTCCGATACCTGAAGAGCCGCCCCGGGCGGGCTTCCCTCCAGGCACCTGCGGCGTAACTAGAAGTTACGCGGCAAGGGCGAAGTTGTTGTTCGCAGTTGGAATTTTGCGGAGTGTTTAACGAGGTGCCCCACGACCTCGGCACGCAGCCACGGCTTCACATACCCCGTCGAAGCCAGTCGCCCCCTTACTCACTACAATTTAGACGATCGAGTGGCTCGGCGCAACGCGAGAATTGCTCGCAGCTCCCGTGCTAAGTGATGTTGCGGCAATCGCTTCGCCACGGCCGCCTAAGGTTGTCTCCAACACCGCCCGGGCTATCACCAGTACACAGCCCGAAAACAGTAGCGTGTCGGCCACGAAATTGATCGCCGTGATCGGCTGACCGGGGCCGCGCGCCAGAAACAAGTCCGGCACATAGAGCAGCGCCGTAAGTACGGCCATCACAATGCCGGCCCAAGTGATCGCCGCGACCGCCGTCTTCTTGAGCAGTGCTGCCGCACCGAGGGCGACGAGAATCGCTCCGGTGGCGTAGGAGACAACGTGCGGAACCGGCACCCACGACGACGTCGGCTTGGGACTTGGCACGCCCGGCGCAAACTGCGGATAGCCCAAGTGCTGAATCCCGAAGAAAACGAGCACGAACGCCGTCCAGAGTCGCAGGAATAGCGAGAATCCTCCGGACCGTCGAGCCCAGGACGGTTTCGTATCAGTCACGAAGACGCTGAACGCGCCGACCGCGAACGTCCCTTCGCGAAACGGGAAGATCCAGAAGATGCGCGTCCCCGCGTGCTCGACCGCGTTCGGGAGATGGATCAGAAGGACGAAGAGTCCAAACAGAAGCGCCAACAACGGCGCGGACCACCGAACCGCGACTCTCGTCGCGAGGCTCAGCCCCGCGGCGAGAAGCGCGATGCCCACGAAGTACGTAATGGGAATTCGCAGAGGGAGCCACTGCGGAACCAATCGCACGAGATCGGCGGCATCCGTGAAATGCTCGCCTGAAAAGGTCGCGATCGCGGCCCCGACGAACACCGGACCGAGGGCGCGTATCCTCGACTCGGCGGGCACCGCGGAGTCGAAGACATCGCGTCGATGCATCCAGAGCCCAACCGCGAGGACGCAGAGTCCCAACGCGGCCGGCCAAAAAACAGGTGCGGACATGACTCGCTCGGCTGACGATCCTGCGCGTGGCTCAAAACGCTCTCCGTACTCTCGCGCACGCCGCCTGCCAAAGGATTGGGGACGAGACGTGTGCCTCGAGGGGCCAAGCGCGAACGAATCGAACGCAGCCGCAAGCCGGCCGTCTCGCGCTACGGCGTGAGGCGCCTGTACGTCAGGTCGATGAAGAAGTCGTCGCCGGGCTCCCGAAAGTGCACGAGGTAGCCGTCGGACCGAAGCGTCGCGCTGTGTTCCAGGTGTGGGCCGATGAACTCCGACAACATCGACAGGCTCCTGTCGGCGCCCACCGTGACGACCCCTCGATCGAACTGGCCGAGAAACTGGAAGCGAAGCTGGCGCTGCACGGTGTCTCCCGTGCGTATCACGTGGTACTGCGAGTAGTGCACGCCGAGTGTGTATCGCTCCTGCATGAGCCCCGACAGCACAAGCGTCCCCGAGTCCGCGTAGACCTCGTCGAACTCCTTCACTCCGTCGATGGTGACGGAATCCGCCGCGACCAGGCGGGTAGCGGAGTGCCATTGTAGTGGGTCAACTGAAAGCTCGTGTCCGCGACGACGACTCCCACGTGTGCCGTTCCCGTGGCGCCGTCCGCGCTCGCCGCGATCGTCGTCGATCCCGGGCCCACGGCGATGAGAAAGCCTGGGCCTCCCACGACGTTGCCGGGAGATCCAATCACGGCGACCACCGTTCGCCCGACGTGAATGTCACTGCGCGGCCGGCGATGACCCGACCCCCCTGACCCACGACGCGCGCTTCGACCTGCACGCGGTCCCCGCGCCCCAGATTCATCGTCCCCGGCGTCAACTCCACTCGCTGCGCGACAAGCCGGCCGATCACGAGATCGTAGTTGCCGGCGCTGGCGCCGCTGCGGGCGGTGACGCGGGCCGTGCCCGGTCGCAGCAACGAAAAGCTGCCCGCGTCGCCCACCCTGGCGAGCGTCGTGTCGCTGACCGTCCACGCGACGGGTGCTCCCGGAACCTCGACTCCGGCCTCGTCGAACACCTTCGCGGTCAGCCGGACGATGTCACCCTCGAATACGCTGTCGGCGACGGGTACGATCGTGACCGCTGCACCCGCGGCGGTATGCGGCGCGGCACCATCGCTGCACGCCGCCATGGCCATCGTGCCGATGACCGCAAGTAAACGAGCGGCGCCCATCGTTGGGCCCATGCGAATCGGGACGTTCGAGACCATTCGACGGCCATGCTTGCTGGAGAATGGCCGGCACCGCGTGTTCCGACCCGATTTGAAAACGAGACTGCGGGGCGAATCCGGTCACGGTCGAATCCGGTTCCGGAGCCGCGCGGTTAGCCGTCAGCCGTCTGCCGCAAGATGCGTTATTCGCGATGCCGCCACCGCCGCCCCGAATCCGTTGTCGATGTTCACGACAGTCACGCCCGCCGCGCAGCTGTTGAGCATCGTCAACAGCGCCGCGATCCCGCCGAACGACGCGCCATAGCCGACCGACGTCGGCACCGCGATCACCGGCGCGCGCACCATGCCGCCGACCACCGACGGCAGCGCGCCATCCATTCCCGCGACGACGATCACCACGGCCGCCGAGGCGAGCTCCTTGTGCTTCGCCAGCACGCGATGGATGCCCGCGACGCCGACGTCCGTCACGCGCATCACGCAGTCGCCGAGCGCGTCGAGCGTCACCGCGGCCTCCTCGGCCACCGGCAAATCGCTCGTGCCGGCGGTCACGACGGCGACGGTCCCGGTGCCGCGCGGCGCGGGAGTGCCGCCGCGCACGAGCGCCGTTCGCGCGAGATCATTCACTTCGACGTCCGGCAGCGTCGACCGAAGCCGATGCGCGGCGTCGTCGGCGATGCGCGTCACGAGCACGCCGTCGCCGCGCGCGACGATGCGGCGGGCGATCTCGCACACTTGCTCGGGCGGTCTTCCCCGCCCCGTACACGACTTCCGGAAATCCCTGCCGCAGCGCGCGGTGATGGTCGATCGTCGCGAAGCCGAGCGATTCGATCGGCTCGACAGCCAGCGCGTCGAGCGCGTGCGAGACGTCGAGCGTGCCGTCCGCCACCTGCCGGAGCAGGTCGCGGACGTGCTCGCGTCTCATGCCGCGGTCTCGATTTCGTCGGCGTCCGTCGACTCGTCTCCGCCGATGACGTCGGACACGTCGGACTCGTACGTGTGCCGAATCCGCAGATACTCGTCGAAGATGCCTTCGACCTCGTCGAGCGAATTCACGGCGTGGAGCTTCTTGCGCAGGTCCGCCGACCCGGGCAGCCCCTTCACGTACCAGCCGAGGTGCTTGCGGAATTCGATCGCGGCGCCGCGGCGGTCGGGCTCGTACGCGGCGGCCATGCGCGCGTGATCGAGCGCGATCGCGAAGCGCTCCTCGACCGAGCGGCGCCGGACGCATCGGCCGGCCCTCGAGCAGGTCGCGCGTCTGGTCGAAGATCCACGGCTGCCCGAACGATCCGCGCGCGATCATCACGCCCTCGCATCCGGTCTCGCGATGCATGCGCACCGCGTCCTCGGGCGTCTTGATGTCGCCGTTGCCGAGCACCGGGATGTCGAGCGCGGCGGCGACGGCGGCGATCTCCTCCCAGCGCGCGTTGCCGCGTGTACATCTGCGTCCGCGTGCGCGGGTGGAGCGCGAGCACGCGCGCGCCGGCGTCCTGGCAGCGTAACGCGATCGTTACCGGATCGCGCATGTCCTCGTTCCAGCCGCTGCGGATCTTGCACGTGACGGGCAGCGACGTGCTGCGCGCGACGGCGCGAATCACGTCCTGCACGAGATTGAGATCCTTGAGACAGCCGGAGCCGCCGTTGCGGCGGACGACCTTCTTGACCGGGCAGCCGAAGTTGATGTCGATGAACTCGGGCTGGAAAACGTCGGTCACGAACGCGGCCGCTTCGCCCATCGCCGCGACGTCGGCGCCGAAGATCTGGACGCCGATCGGCCGCTCGTCGGGACCGAAGCGGAGCTTGTCGATGGTGGCGGGATTCTCGCGCCGGATGCCTTCGGCGGAGAGAAATTCCGTGACGACGACGTCCGCGCCAAAGCGGCGGCAGAGTCGCCGGAAGGGCGACTCCGACACGCCGGCCATCGGCGCGAGGTAGAGCGGGACGGCGGCATCGAGCGGAAACGGGAAACGCGCCATTCTCAAAAGCTAAGAGTGATGCGAAGTCCAAGCAACGCGCGCATTTGACACGCGTTCAGGGCTCGAATAGCTTCGCTGGTTCACGCCTATTGACTTGCCCTCCTTTCGACCCGCAACGGATGGAACTGCGAGAGTTTTTCAGCGAAGACGCGATCGAGCTCAACGTCACCGGGACGACAAAGGACGACGTCCTTCGCGAGCTGATCGGACTGCTCAAGCTCGACGACAAATCCGAAGGGATGCTGTTCAAGATGCTCAAGCGACGGGAGAATCTCGGCTCGACCGGAATCGGCCGAGGCATCGCGATTCCCCACTGCCGCTCGCTCGTCGTGAACAAGCTGCGCGTCGCCTTCGGCCGCCGCAAAGACGGCATCGACTTCAAGGCGATCGACGAGAAGCCGGTCAACTTCTTCTTCCTCATCGTCGCGCCGCCGCTCGAAGTCTCGAATCAGTATCTGCCGGTGCTCGGCAAGATCGCGCAGTTCAGCAAGGAGGCGGATGTGCCCGCGCGGCTTTTGGAGTTGACGGAGCCGAAGCAGTTCTTGGCGTTGCTCGAGGAAAAGGGAGTCTGAGACCGCCGGAGGGCGAAACTACCGAACTCCGAAACTACCGAACTCCGAAACCCCGAACTCCGAAACACCAAAGACCTGAACGGCCGAACGGCGCCAAGAGCGATTCTGATCGCCTTTGACGCCGTTCTCGCTTCTTGCCCTTGGGTCTTCGGCAGGCTCGGCGCTCGGCGGTTTCGGCGTTCGGTAGTTTCGCCGTTACGCCGGTCTCGCCGCTTCGAGCAGACTCGCCGTTCGGCAGTCTCGCCGTTCGGCAGTCTCGCCGTTCGGCAGTCTCGCCGTTCGGTCGGTCTCGCCGTTCGGTCGTCTCGCCGTTCGGTCGTCTCGCTACTCCCACTCGATCGTGGCGGGAGGCTTCGAGCTGACGTCGTAGACGACTCGATTCACTCCGCGCACCTCATTGATTATGCGCGTCGAGATCCTGCCGAGCAAATCGTGAGGAAAGTGGTACCAGTCGGCCGTCATGCCGTCGGTGCTCGTCACGGCGCGCAGCGCCACGACGTTTTCGTAGGTGCGAAAGTCCCCCATCACGCCGACGCTGCGCACGGGCAACAGCACGGCGAACGCCTGCCAGATGTCGTTGTACAGATCCCGCGTCGCGAATCTCTTCCAGATAGATGGCGTCGGCGCGCCGCAGCACGTCGAGCGACGCGGGTTCGACGGGGCCCAGGACGCGAATCCCCAGCCCGGGGCCGGGGAACGGGTGCCGTCCCACCATCTCCTCGGGCAATCCCAGCTCGCGGCCGACGTTGCGCACTTCGTCCTTGAACAGCTCGCGCAGCGGCTCGATGAGCTGGAACTTCATTCCGGGTTTCAAGCCGCCGACGTTGTGGTGCGTCTTGATCGTGACCGACGGACCGCCGCGCGGGGAGAACGACTCGATCACGTCGGGATAGAGCGTTCCCTGCACAAGGAACTTGTACTCGCCGCTCTCCGAGCCCTTTCCCTCTTCGCGAAGCGCGTCGGTCGTCGACTCGAAGACGTCGATGAACGTGTGGCCGATGATCGTCCGCTTTTTTTCCGGATCGTCGACGCCCGCCAGCTTCTCGAGGAAGATCTCGGACGCGTCCACCGTGATGAGCCGGATTCCCAGGTTCGCGCGGAACGTGCGTTCGACCTGCTCGCGTTCGTGCAGCCGGAGCAGCCCGGTGTCGACGAATACGCACGTCAGCTGGTCGCCGATCGCCCGGTGCACGAGCGCGGCCGCCACCGCCGAGTCGACGCCGCCCGACAGGCCGCACACGACGCGCGCGTCGCCGACGAGCTGCTTGATCTTCGCCACCTCGCTCTCGACGAACGCTCCGGGCGTCCAACTCGGCTCGGCGTGGCAGACCTGGAAGAGGAAGTTCGCGATGATCTCGCCGCCGCGCGGCGTGTGAGCGACCTCCGGATGAAACTGAACGCCATGAATCGGCTTCGTCTTGTGCCGCATCGCGGCGATCGGCACGCTGGCGCTCGACGCCGTCGCGACGTAGTCGGGCGGCGGCGCGTCGACGTGGTCGCCGTGGCTCATCCACACCTGCATCGCGTCGTGCTCGGCGAATCCGTCGAACAGGCCGCAGTTCTCGTCGACGCGCAGCTCGGCGCGGCCGTACTCGCGGCGCCCGGCGCCGACGACCTCGCCGCCCGACACGCGCGCCACGACCTGCATCCCGTAGCAGATCGCGAGCACCGGAGCGACGTCGAGCACGCCGGGATCGACCGTCGGCGCGCCCTCCTCGTAGACGGAGTTCGGTCCGCCGCTGAGTATGATGCCCGTGGGGTTCCACTCGCGAATCCACTCGAGCGAACGCGTCGGCGGATGGATCTCCGAATACACGCGCGCCTCGCGGACACGGCGGGCGATGAGCTGCGTGAACTGCGATCCGTAGTCGATGATGAGAACGCGCGACGACATCAGTACGCCCATTCCTGGCCGGAGAGGGTCAGGAATTCGACGCGGCGCTCGTCGAGGTCGAGCACCGCCGCCGACGGCTTGCCGAAGAGCCAGCCGCACCCTTCGCCGGGATTCACGATCAGCGTCTCGCCGCGCGTCTTCATCTCTTGTTGATGCGTGTGGCCGTGCACCACGATCTCGTGCCCGAGCACCGACCGTTCGTGGACGTCGCCGATGTCGTGGACGAGGAGGATGCGTCGCCCGCCGACCTCGAAGCTGTGCGGCGACTCGAACAGCTCGATGCCGAGCGCGGACTGCGCGCGCGTGATCAGCCCCTGCGGGTCGCCGTCGTTCCGGCCGAACACGCCGGCGACCGAGATCTGCGCCTCTTCCATCGGCGTGAGGGAGAACGGCGAGCAAAAGTCGCCGGCGTGCAGCAACATGCCGACGCCGCCGGCCTGCATCTGCCGCACCAATTCGGCGATGGCGGGCAGACGGTCGTGGGTGTCGGCGATCAATCCGATCTTCATTCGTGCGGTTCTCCGGCTTCCCACGTTGGCGCTTCGATCTCCAAGCGCGTGAGATCGTCGTACAGCTCGCGCGCGGTGATGATGGCGAAGCGGTCCTCGTCCACCAGCACTTCGGCGGCGCGGCCGCGGCTGTTGTAGTTCGACGCCATGGCGTAGCCGTACGCGCCGACGTCCGACACGACGATGAAGTCGCCCGGGTGCAAGTCGTCGAGCTCGCGGTCGAGGGCGAGGAAATCGCCGCTCTCGCACACCGGCCCGACGACGTCCACGCGCCGCGTGTTGCCGCGCTCGCGCATCGCGTCGACGCGATGAAAGGCGCCGTAGTGCGAGGGCCGCAGCAGCTCGGTCATTCCCGCGTCCGCGATGACGTAGTCCTTCCCGCCGCTGTGCTTTCGGTACAACACGCGGCCCACGAGCACGCCCGCGTTGCCGACGAGGAACCGTCCCGGCTCCATGATCAGCTTGAGCCCCGTCTCGGCGACCGTGGGCAGCACGAGCTCGGCGAAGCGATCGAGGTCCGGCGGCTCCTCGGTATCGTAGCGCACGCCGAGGCCGCCGCCGATGTCGAGATAGCGGAGTCCGGTGATGCCGCGCTTGGCCAGCTCGGCGAAGATCGACGCGAGTCGTTCGGTGCCCTCGCGGTAGGGATCGATGCGCGAGAGCTGCGACCCCAGGTGCATGTCCAGACCGACCAGCTCCACGTTGGGGAGCGACGTCGCGATCTGCGCGACGTGCACGGCGTCGTCGTACGGGACGCCGAACTTGTGCCCCTTGCCGCCGGTCTTGATGTAGTCGTGCGGCGCGTCGAGCGTGATCTCGGGATTCACGCGAATCGACACGGCGGCCGTCTTGTTTCGCTCGCTCGGCGAGCTGGCTGATCAGATGGACTTCGCCTTCGCTCTCGACGTTGATGAACAGAATGCCGGCGTCGATCGCCTGCGCGAGCTCGGCGGCGGTCTTGCCCACTCCGCCGAAGATGATGTCGGACGGCGCGAAGCCGGCGCGGAGCGCGCGATGCAGCTCGCCGCCCGACACGACGTCCGCGCCGGCGCCGAGCTCGCGCATCACGCGAAGGATGCCGAGGCTCGAGTTCGCCTTGAGCGTGTAGTGGATCCGGTGCGGCACCGGCGCGAGCATGCGCTGGAGCCGCTCGTACCGGTCGCGGATCGTGGCCGCACTGTACACGAACACCGGCGTGCCCACCTCGCGCGCGATGTGCTCGAGGGACACGCCCTCGCAGTGCATCACGCCCGTCAACGCGGGCGAACCCGGTCGTCAGTACGCTCTGGCCCATACCGCCTCGGCGGTCGATGCGCGGCCGCACTTGAGGCAGGTCGCCGGCGCCTCGGCCGAGCGGAATTCCTCATCGGGCAGAACGCGGATCGTCGCCTTCGTTTCCTCCTTGATTTGCGCCTCGCACGCCGCGTCGCCACACCAGCCGGCGTAGACGAACGCGCCCTTGCCCTCCATCAGATCCTTGAAGTCGCCGTAGCTGATCTTGTGGCGCACGCTGTTCTGCTCGCGGCGGTCGCGCGCCGCAATCAGCATGTCCTCCTGGATGCGCATCAGCAGCTCGGCGACGTCTTCGCCCACGGTGTCGAGCGAAACCGGCTTCTTGGCGCGCGTTGTCGCGGCGGACGAGGACGCCCTGGTTGGCGTCGACGTCGCGGGGACCGAGCTCCATGCGGAGCGGCACGCCGCGCAGCTCCCACTCGTAGTACTTGGCGCCGGGCTTGACGCCCTCGCGGTCGTCGATGTGGATGCGCAGGCGGCCGGGATCGCGGCGCTCCCAGTCGAGCAGCTTCTGCTCGACGCGGTCGGCGGCTTCGAGAATGCGCGCGCGTTCGTCGTCGCTCTTGTAGATCGGCACGATGACCAGCTCCGTGGGCGCGAGGAGCGGCGGAATGCGGACGCCGACGTCGTCGCCGTGGGTCATGACGAGCGCTCCGACGAGGCGCGTCGAGACACCCCAGCTCGTGTTCCACGCGAACTCCTGGCCTCCGTGCTCCGCCTGAAACTTGAGGTCGAACGCCTTGGCGAAGTTCTGCCCGAGGTCGTGCGACGTTCCCGCCTGGAGCGCTTTGTTGTCCTGCATGAGCGCCTCGCACGCGTACGTGCGCACCGCGCCGGCGAACCGCTCGGCGTTGGTCTTGACGCCGGTGATGACCGGCATCGCCATCCAACCTTCCATGAAGTCGCTGTACACGCCGAGCATCTGGCGCGCTTCCTCTTCCGCCTCGTCGTGCGTCGCGTGCGCGGTGTGCCCCTCCTGCCAGAGGAACTCCAGCGTGCGCAGGAAGAGACGCGTGCGCATCTCCCAGCGGACGACGTTCGCCCACTGGTTTATGAGCAACGGCAGGTCGCGGTAGCTCTGCACCCACTTGGCGAACATCGAGTAGATGATCGTCTCCGACGTCGGCCGGATGATGAGCGGCTCCTCGAGCTTCTTCCCTCCGCCGTGCGTGACGACGGCCACCTCCGGCGCGAAGCCTTCGACGTGCTCGGCCTCCTTGTGCAGGAAGCTCTCGGGAATGAACAGCGGGAAGTACGCGTTCTCGTGTCCCGTCGCCTTGAACATGTCGTCCAGGGCGCGCTGCATCCGTTCCCAGATGCCGTAGCCGTTCGGGCGGATGACCATGCATCCGCGGACGGGCGAATAATCGGCGAGCTCGGCGCGCAGGACGACTTCGTTGTACCAGGCGCTGAAGTCGGCCTCGCGGGTGGTGAGCTTCTTGTCGTCGGCCATGCTGATGTCTTACTCGGTTGGTTTGGGCGTACGGAGCTTCTCGATTTCGGCGCGGAGATACTGGGCGAGTTGCGGAACGGTGGAGCGTCGCGGCTCCTTGTCCTCGAACGAATGAATCGGCACTTCCGCCTCGCACCACTTTGCTTCCGTCTCGGCAGCCGTAGGGAGCGCGACGACGAACGACGCCCCCGCCTGCTTCGCCGCGCTGCGCTGTGAGTTGAGCGACAGCGGACGCAACGAGTACTCGACGCTCACGCCGGCGCGGCGAAGCTGCGTCGCGACCTGGCGCACGCGCGCCGCCGAGCGTGTCTCCCGAGTCGGTTCCCGCCAACCAGACCTCGGGGCCGAGCACCGACGACGGCATGAGCCCGCGCTCGCGGAGGAGGTCGCTCAGCACGACGTCGCCCATGCCGAACCCGAGCGCTGGGAGGTCGGTGTCGCCGACGATCTTGAGCAGACTGTCATAGCGGCCGCCGCCGCAGATGGCGCGCATCTCGCCGGCCTTGTCGAACAGCTCGAACACGATGCCGCTGTAGTACGCCAGCCCGCGCACGATCTTGAGATCGAACTTCACCCACTCGAGGACGTCGAGCCCGCGAAGCAACCCGAAGTAGCGCCGGATCTCGGCGACGCGTTCCTGCACGCCGGGCGCGTCGGGAAAGGCGCGCTCGATCTCGTCGAGGCTCGAGTCGTCCAACAGCGCGAGAAATGACTCGATCGACTTGGCCGACATGCCCGCCGCTTCCAGCTTGGCGATGGACGCGTCGCGCGGGCGCCGGTCGACCTTGTCGACGACGTCGAAGACCGACGGGCAGCTGGTCTTCTCCGACGCCGAGGCCGGACAGCAGGCCCTGAAGAAGGCGGCGGTCCGAAACGCGCGCGTGGACGTCGCTCGACGTGAGTCCGCAGCCGCGCATGATCTCGATCGCGACGGCGAGCAGCTCGGCGTCGGCGGTGACGTCGGCCTCGCCGATGATGTCGACGTTGAGCTGGAAGTGCTCGCGCAGGCGTCCGCGCTGCTGGCGCTCGTAGCGAAAGAGCTGCGGCACCGAGAACCACCGCACCGGCTTGCGCAGCGCGTTCGCCTTGGCGGCGGCCATGCGCGCGAGCGTCGGCGTCATTTCCGGCCGCAGCGCGACCTCTCGGCCGCCCTTGTCGGTGAAGTTGTAGAGCTGCCCGACGATCTCGTCGCCGCTCTTCTTCGTGTAGAGCTCGAGCGACTCGAGCGGGGGTCCGTCGTACTCGACGAACGCGAACCGGCGCGCCACTTCACGCCACACACCCATCAGGTGCGCGCGTTCGGCGAATTGTTCGGGATAGAAATCGCGAAAGCCGGGGAGGGCGCCCTGGGCCATCCTCTAAAGCTATCTGGCCATTGGCGATACGTGCAACAGCGCGAGTGCATCTCCCACCGTGTGAAACGAGCCGGTGACGACCACCGTTCCCGCTCCTGACTCGGCGCGGCCGAGTGCGGCGGCGAAATCGCCGACGGCTTCGACTTCCACGCCGAGCGTGCGTGCGTACGCGGCCGCTTCGTCGAGGTTCCACGCCCGGCTCGCCGGAGCGGTCGGCGCCATTGTCACGACGAAGCGCGACGCGACGGTGCTCAGGTCGTGCATCATCGAGCGCCAGTCCTTGTCGCCGAGGACGCAGAGCAACGCGGTGATCGGCTGCGGCGGCGAGACGGCGCGAATCGTCTGCACCAGCACGTCGACGCCGGCCGGATTGTGCGCGACGTCGAAGATGAATCGTCCGCGTCGTTGAAATCGCCCGGACATGTGCACGTCGGCGAGATCGCGCGACGCCTCCGCCCCGGAAACCGCGTAACGCTCACCGGCGGCGTCGAGCGCGACTAGCGAGAAAGCGAGATTGTACGCCTGATGGCGGCCGGCGAGCGGAGTACGCAGCGTCAACCGCTCGCCGCGCCATTCGACGTCGCACAACGTCCCGCCCGCGTCGACGACCACACGATCGAAGCGCACCTCGTCGGACGTTCTCACGCTCGACGCGTTGGCGCGCATCGCGTGCTCGATGAGAAGGTCGCGAACCCGCGGATTGCGCTCGCCGATCACGGCGGGCCGCCCGGGCTTGAAGATGCCGGCTTTCTCGCCGGCGATCGACGCGAGCGTGGACCCGAGATACTCCATGTGGTCGAGGCCGATCGACGTGACGCCGGCGACGATCGGGTCCAGCACGTTCGTCGAGTCGAGTCGTCCGCCGAGACCGGCCTCGATGACAGCCACGTCGGCGCGCGCGCGCGCGAAATAGTCGAACGCCATCGCCGTCGTGGCTTCGAAGAAGCTCGCGCCGACTTCTTCGATCAGCGGAAGGTGTGTCGAGATGAACGCGACGACGTCGTCCGACGAGATCATCTCGCCGGCGACGACCATCCGCTCTCGAAAGTCCACCAGGTGCGGCGACGTGTACGTCGCGACGCGCAGCCCTTTCGCGGCGAGCAACGCGGCCATCGTCGCGACGCTGCTGCCCTTCCCGTTCGTGCCCGCGACGTGGATCGACGGGTATCGCCGCTCCGGGTTGCCCAACGCGGCGAGCAGCGCCGTCGTGCGCTCGAGGCCGAACTTGAACGCGCCGGTGGTGCGCGCGAACAAATACGCGAGCGCGTCGCGGTAGTCGGTGAGTTGCGGTTGCGTTGCCACGGACTGCGAAGGCAAGGTCAGGGCGACGTCCACCCCGTCGCCGCAGGGCGGCCGGACATGTGGCGCAGCAGTTGGCTGACCGTGCGCTTGAGATTCCGCCGGTGCGTGACGGAGTCGAGCATGCCGTGGTCGAGCAGGAACTCCGACGTCTGGAATCCTTCCGGCAGGTCCTGGCCGAGCGTCTGCTTGATGACGCGCGGCCCGGCGAAGCCGATCACCGCGCCCGGTTCGGCGAGGATCGCGTCGCCGAGCATCGCGTAGCTGGCGCTCACGCCGCCGGTCGTCGGATTCGTGAGGATCGAGATGTACGGAATGCGGCGCTCGGCGAGCTGCGCCGAGCACGGCCGAGACCTTCGCCATCTGCATGAGCGACAGCACGCCCTCCTGCATGCGCGCGCCGCCGGACGCCGAGACGATGATGAGCGGGTATTTGCGTTCCAGCGACCGCTGGGCGAGGCGCGAGATCTTCTCGCCGACGACGGATCCCATCGAGCCGCCCATGAACGCGAAGTCCATCACGCCGGCATTCACCGGGAGGTCGTCGAGCGTCCCTGTGCACGCCAGCAACGCGTCGGTCTCGCCGACTTTCGCCGTCGCCTTCTTGAGGCGCGCCGGATACTCGGGAAAGCCGAGCGGGTCGGTCGAGCGAAGATCGACCTCCACCTCCTCCATCGACCCTTCATCCAGCAGCAAGGCGCAATACTCGGCCGCCCGAATGCGGCGATGGTAGTCGCAGTTCGGGCACACGTTCATGTTGCGCGCGAACTTTTCACGGATGTCCGTGTGTCCGCACGCTTCGCATTTTTCCCAGACGTCAGCGGGGATCTCGAGTCGCTCTCGCCGCGGTTGCCGGGCCTTTTTGTCTTTCTTGTTCCACCAAGCCATGGTGGAAATTTGGGGGTTACCGGGAGCCTCCGGCTAGGGCCGAGGCCGCCGTTCGATCAGACTTTCAGCGGCCCGGCGAGGCCTCCGCGCCCTTCGCTCGAGATGCGCGCCAGCAAGCCGACCGACAGCCAGCACGCGAGCATGAACGATCCGCCGTAGCTGAAGAACGGCAGAGGAATGCCGGTGATCGGCATGACGTTGAGCGTCATGCCCACGTTCTCCAGCACGTGCGTGAACCAGCTCGCGAGCAATCCGAACGCGACGAGACTGCTGAAAGAATCGTTCGCTCGTTCGGAGATGCGTATCACGCGCAGAAAGAGAAACAGAAACAGCGTGAGCGCGATCATCACGCCGATGAACCCGAGTTCCTCACCGACGACGGCGAAGATGAAGTCGGTGTATTGCTCCGGGAGAAAGCCGCCGCGCTTCTGTGGGCCGTTGAGATACCCGCGTCCGAACCAGCCGCCGGATCCGATGGCCGTGATCGACTGGATGACGTGATAGCCGCTGCCCCGCGGATCGACCGACGGATCGATGAAGACCTTGAGTCGGTTCTGGCGGTACGGCTTCAAGTGTTCCCAGAGCAGCGGTCCGACGATGCCCATCATCGCGTTTCCCGCGACGACGAACAGTCCTTCGCCGAGGAACGGCTTGTACCAGAGCACGAGACCGAGGAGCAGCAGGAACCACGCACCCCACACGTACGGATCGAAGCCGAGAATCAGGCTGATGACGAAGCTCGCGAGCAGAATCAGCAGCTGCCACGGCACGCCGGCCCAGAACAGCATGGCGAAGAAGATTCCGACGAAGACGATCGACGTGCCGAGGTCGCCCTGCGCCATGATGAGGAGCAGCGGCACGCCGGCGATGGCGAGCGGCTTCCACAGCTCGATCATCGATTTCGGCGTGATGCGGTTCTGGCTCAGCACGTGCGCGAGCATGAGCACGACGGTGAGCTTCGCCAATTCGGCCGGTTGTCCGAGCCGATGCCCCGCGACAGTGAGCCATCCGGACGTGCTCGTCGCCGTGCCGGCGCCCGACCCAAGACCCGCCAGCAGCGCGACGAGCATGACGAGCGTGAGCGCGTACGCGGGAACCGTCATCCATTCGATCAGCCGCACGGACGCGCGGCTCACGGCGAACGCGCCGAGGATGCCGACCATCGTCCAGATGGCTTGGAGCTTGTACGCGCCGGTCGCCGGCGTGTGCACGTCGGTCTGCCCCGCCGAGAAGACGACGGCCAGTCCGTAGATCGTGAGCGCGATCGCCGTGAGAAGCAGCGGCAGATCGACGTTGATGCGTCGTGCCGGAGGCATCAGCCGGTGTTCTCGATCGTGTTGTTGATCTGCTTGTGCAGGTAGTGCGCGATGATCTTCGTGGCGAAGGTCGCCGACGTCGCGCCCTCGAACGTCACGTTCGGCACCATCACGACCACGACGATCTGGGGCGCGTCCGCCGGCGCCATGCCCGCGAACCACGCGTAGTAGAGGGACTTCCCGTTCTTGTCGGTCTTGAGCCCGGGCACCTGTGCAGTACCCGTCTTTCCGGCGATGCTCACGCCCTGGATGGCCGCACCGGCCGCGGTCCCGCCGGCCGAAACAACTCCCATCATCGCCTTGCGCAGTTGCTGCATCTGGTCCGGCCCGAGTCGAATCGCCTTCGGTGAGCTTGGGCGTGCCGCGCTTGAGCATCGGCGTCGGCTCGCTGCCGTCCGTCGCGAGCGCGCTGTAGAAGCGCGCCATGTTGATCACAGTCTGCGCGTTCTCACCCTGCCCGATCGCCATGTTCAATTCGGTCGATCCGATCGTCCAGTTGCGTGGCGCCGTACTGCTGATTGAAGTACTCCGGGAAGCTCGTCGGGAACCTCGGCTTGCTCTCCTCGGGCAGGTCGATCCCCGTCCGCTTGTCGAAACCGAGTCCGACGCCGCCGGCGACGAGGCGCGACAGCGTGAGCCGCTGGCCGACCTGATAGAAGTACACGTCGCACGACTGCGCGATCGCGTTGAGCAGGTTGAGGCTGCCGTGCCCTTCCTTCTTCCAGCAGTGCCACGCCCGGTTGCCGAAGTAGTAGAAGCCCGTGCACCGCTCCGGCATGTGCGTATCGAAGTTGATGAGGCTGTCCTCCAGCGCCATCGTCGCCGTCGCCAGCTTGAACGTCGATCCCGGCGGCTGGACCGCCTGGAGCGCCTTGTTGTAGAGCGGTTGGCGCGGGTCGTTGCGCAACGAGTCGTAGTACGACGACGACACGCCTCCGACCCACCGATTCGGGATCGAGCGCGGGCGAGCTGTAGAGCGCGAGCACTTCGCCCGTCTGCGGCACCATCGCGACCGCGGCCGCGGCGAGCGAGTCGCCGAAGAGCGAGTGGATGTACTCCTGAAGGTCGAGGTCGATGCTCGTGTAGAGCGGCGGGCCCTTCCTGCGGCGTCACCGCCTCGCGCGCCCGTCCGTTCGTGACGACGCGGTTGTGCGCGTCAACCTCGACGAACTGAATCCCCTCGCGCCCGTGCAGCAGCTTCTCGTACTGCTTCTCGAGCCCCTGCTTGCCGACGAGCTGGCCCGGCTTGTAGCCGTCGGAGCTCATGCTGGCCAGCTCCGGCTCGCTGATCTCGCCGATGTAGCCGACGAACGCCCCGACGGCTTGCCCGTCGGGGTAGATCCGTTTCGGCGCCGACTGGATGATGAGGCTCGGAAAATCCATGTGGTGCTCCTCGAGCACCGACACGACGTCGAGCGACGCATCCTGCACGATCACCGTCGGACGGTTCGACGCCTGCCTGTAGCGGCGAATCGCGTCCTGGTACTGCTTCGGCGAAAGCTGGATCGTGTTCTTGAGCCGGTCGAGCGTCGCGCGAAGCGTGTCCTCCGACAGCGCGAGCAACGCGACCGAATAGCCGACGACGTTCTCGGCGATCGGACGGTTGTTGCGGTCGAGGATGCGTCCGCGCGGCGCGGCGGTCGGAATCTGGCGCAGCCTGTTTTCTTCCGACTGCAGCAGCGACTCCTCGTTGCGAATCACCTGCGCGCGGAAGAACGCGCCGAGCAAAAACAGGATGACGCCCGAGACGATCAGGCTCGCCGCTCGGCCGCGGCGAATCACGTCGTTCGGATGGAAGCTCATGCCGTCCGCGTCTCCATCAACGGCCGCAGAAGCGTCAACACGACGACGCCGGCTACGGCCGTGACGGCGGCGGCGATCGGGGACCACACGAACATCTGAACCATCAGCTCGGCGCCGTGGGCGTGGCGGCCGAGGATCAGGAACAGCACATCGAAGACCCACTTCGCGATGAACAGAAAGAATCCGTTCAGCACGAGGTTATCCGCGAAGAATACCGCCTTGAGCCACGACGCGGAGAACCCGACGACCGACATGGCGAGCGCCGCCGCGCCGAAGCCGCTCACGTCCACCGAATCGGCGACGAAGCCGAGGAAGAATCCGTACATCGCCGCCGCGCCGGGCCGGAGACGCACCGAGCCGATCAGCAGCGCGATGATGAGAAAGTCGATCGACGCCCGCCATGCGAGGAGCGGACGCAGCGTGTAGTGGAGAACGATGAGGATCGCGCAGGCGACGATCGTTCGAACGGCGCTATTCCAGGTCACGGACGCCTGACGCTGTCGGGGCGGGGTCGCACGGAGTCGCTCCGTGTGTGAGGCGGCACGGACATGCCGAGCGATCGCAACGTCGAATCGACGGCGGCCTGGCGCAGTGAATCGATCGCCGACGCGCGGGCGCGCGCGTCGAGCGCCGCGGCGCGCTTGGCGAGCGAGTCGCCCGCCCCGGCGATGCGCTTGGCGGCCGAGTCCGCGTTCATCGCGGTCGCCGCGCCCCAGATGTTGCCCATGCCCTGTGAGATGCGCTTCGGCATGAGGATGAGCACCGTCGTCACCTGCGACGGGGTCACCGCTGGACGCACGAGGTACGTGCGGGTCCAGACCTCCGACGTCTTCAGCTCGACGACGATCGTGCCGATCGGGATGCCGCGCGGGAAAGTCCCGCCGAGGCCGGAGGTGTAGATCGGCGTCCCCGGCTTGAGCTGGATCTTCGTCGGCACGCCGCGCAGCTCGAGCATGTAGGCGTCGCTGCCGCTCCCGCGCTGCGCGTGCGGATAGATGATGCCGAACGTCGAGCCGTCCACCGCCATCGCGCTGGCGCGGAAATCGGGGTTCGTGTAGAGGATCGCGATGCTCATCGTCGGATCGGCGGTCTGAATCGTTCCGACCAGACCTTCGGGCGCGACGACAGGGCTGTAGCGCGTGATACCCACGGTGCTCCCTGCCGTCAGCGTGAGCGTCGTGACCAGCTGTTCGCTCGGCGCGGTGCCGCGCAGCGCGTCGGCCGGCACGAATCCCCAGCTCGAGCCGCGAGCCGAGCCCGAGGATGCGGCGCAGCTGGTCGTTCTCGACCTGGAGCGCCTGCGCGTTCATCGTGCGCATCACGACGGAATCGACGGCCATCTGCTTGGCGTCGTTCGTGACGTACGCGACGCGCCAGCGTTCGGCGCCGCGCTGCAGTCCGACGAGCGGCGCGACGATCGTGCGGCGCAGCGCGCTGGCGATCGGCTCGCGGTCTTCGTCCCGGAGCACGATGGCGATGAGCGACAGCGCGACGCACGCGATCAGAAGACCGGCGTCGACTCGGTTGCCAAGGCGTGCAGGGTTTGCCACCGGTGTGTCCCGCCTACCTCACGCGCTGAGGACGGACCAGTACTTTTCCTCGTCGTCGAGAATTCGACCCGTCCCTCGTACGACACACGTCAGCGGGTCTTCGTCGACGTGGATCGGCAGGCTCGTCTCCTGGCTCAGCAGAAGGTCGAGGCCGCGAATCAACGCGCCCCCGCCGGTCATGACGATGCCACGGTCCACGATGTCGCTCGCCAGCTCGGGCGGCGTGATCTCGAGCGCGCGCCGCACCGCGTCGACGATCTGCTGAATCGGCTCCTGAATCGCCTCGCGAATCTCGCTGGCGTGCACGCGAACGGTCTTCGGGATGCCGGAGACGAGATCGCGTCCCTTCACTTCCATTTCGCGATCGTCGCCCACGGGGGCCGCGGATCCGATCGTGATCTTGATCTGCTCGGCGGTGGGCTCGCCGATGAGCAGGTTGTAGTTCTTGCGCATGAACTGCACGATCGAGATGTCGAGCTCGTCGCCGCCGGTGCGGATCGACGTGTCGCTCACGATGCCGGAGAGCGCGATGACGGCGATTTCGGTCGTGCCGCCGCCGATGTCGATCACCATGTTCCCCGTCGGCGTCTCCACCGGCAGCCCCACCCCGATCGCCGCCGCCATCGGCTCGGCGACCATGAATACTTCCTTGGCGCCGGCGCCCAAGGCCGAATCGCGCACCGCGCGCCGTTCGACCTCGGTGATGCCCGATGGTACACAGACGATGACGCGCGGTTTCACCTTGAAGACGTGGTTCTCGATGATGAGCGTGAGGAAGTACCGCAACATCTTCTCCGTCACATCGAAGTCAGCAATGACGCCGTCCTTCATCGGGCGCACGGCGATGACGCCGTCCGGCGTTCGGCCGAGCATTCGCTTGGCCTCGAGCCCGACGCCCTTGATCTTCTTGGTTTCCCGGTCGATGGCGACGACGGAGGGCTCGTTCAGGACGATGCCCTCACCCTTCACATAGATGAGGGTGTTGGCGGTCCCGAGGTCGACCCCGATCGCGTTTGCGGGAAAGAGTGAGCCCGCTTTGAGGAAAGGCCAGCGCATTCCCTTCAAGTTATGGAGGCGTCAGTACTTAGGAAATGAAACCGGAAGGATTTTCGTAAGTCAACCCGAACGCTTCGGCGACGCCCGGATACGTGACGTGGCCGTCCGTCATGTTGAGGCCCTTGAGCAGCGCCGAGTTGTCCTTGAGTGCCTGCTTCCAGCCCTTGTTGGCGAGCTGGACGGCGTACGGAAGCGTGGCGTTCGTCAGGGCGAACGTGGACGTCCTGGGCACGCCGCCCGGCATGTTGGCCACGCCGTAGTGGATGATGCCGTCGACGACGTAGGTCGGGTTCTCGTGGGTCGTGGCCTTGATCGTCTCGACGCAGCCGCCCTGGTCGATCGCCACGTCCACGATGACGGCCCCCTGCTGCATCCGCTTGAGATCCTCGCGGCGAATGAGCTTCGGCGCCTTGGCGCCCGGGATGAGCACGCCCCCAACCACGAGATCCGCGGTCTCGATCTGCTCCAGGATGTTCTGCCGGTTCGAGTGGATCATTACGCAGTTGGCGGGCATTACGTCGGATAGGTAACGAAGACGCTCGAGCGACAGATCTAGTATCGTCACTTTCGCGCCGAGCCCCGCGGCCATCTTCGCCGCGTTGATTCCGACGATGCCGCCGCCGAGGATCACCACCTTGGCCGGAGCGACGCCGGGGACTCCACCCAGAAGGACTCCTCGGCCGCCGTAGAGTTTCTCCAAATATTTGGCCCCCTCCTGGACGGCCATCCGGCCGGCCACCTCCGACATGGGGGTCAGGAGCGGAAGCTCGTGGGACGGGAGCTCGACGGTCTCGTAGGCCACGCACGTGGCCCCGCTGGCGATGTGGGCCCGGGTGAGCTTTTCGTCGGCCGCGAAGTGGAAGTAGGTGAAAATGAGCTGTCCCCGGCGCATGTGCCGCCATTCGCGCTCGATGGGCTCCTTCACCTTCATGATCATCTCGCTGTCGCGCCACACGGTGGCGGCGTCGGGGGCGACGGACGCGCCCACGGCCTCGTAAGTCGGAGTCGGCAAAGCCGCTTCCGAGCCCGCCGCCGGCCTCGATGGACACCGAATGCCCGGCGGCAACGAGCGACTTCCGCGCCCGCCGGCACGAGCGCGATGCGGTTTTCGTTGGTCTTGATCTCTTTCGGAACGCCGATCTTCATGGCGGGTGGAGTTACTGGTCCCGGTCTCTGGTCTCAGCTCTCGGAAACTGCGCGTTCCGAACCGGAGACCTGCGACCGTGATCAGTTCGATAGCAACCTAATCGACCGCGCGGTCAATCTGTCCCTTTTGGCCCGAGACTGACGACGGTCATCCGGGCGGGATCGAAGTAGGCGCGGGCGACGCGCGTCACATCTTCCACGGTGATCGCGTCGATGAGGGCCAGGACCTCGTCGAGCGTGCGGTATGGCTCGTCGTAGAGCTCCACCGACGCCGCGCGGTACATGCGCGACGACACGCTCTCGAGCGACAGGGTGACCTGCCCCTTGAGCTGCTGGCGGCCCATGGCCACTTCGTCGGCCGGCAGCCCGTCGTCGACGACTTGCTGCAGCTCGTGGCGGATCGCGTCGAGCGCCGCGCTCGCGGACTCGGGGGCCGTCGCGACGTAGACGCCGTGCATGCCGCTGTCCGCGTGGAACGACTGGAACGAGTAGACGGCGTAGGCGAGCCCCATCTCCTCGCGCACGCGCTGAAAGAGGCGCGAGCTCATGCCGCCGCCGAGCAGCGTGCTGAGAAGCAGAAACGGAAACCGCTCGGGATCCGAGTGGGAGACGGCCGTGCAGCCGGCGACGATGTGCGTCTGGGCGCCGTCGCGCGGAACGTGGGTCGTCGTCGGCGCCGCCGGGGTTGCCGGCGGCGAAACGAGCCGCGTCGCGTCGCCCGTCGGCGCGTCGGTCCATCCGGTTCGCGCGAGCACCTCGAGCAGGTGGTCGTGCTCGACGTTCCCCGCCGCGGCGACGACGACGTGTCCCGGATGGTACGCGCGCGCGTGGAGCTCCTTCAGCTCCGGGACGCCGAGCGCGTTCACCGTGTCGCGCGTGCCGAGGATCGAGTAGCCGTAGGGGTGCGGTCCCCAGAGGGCTTCGTTATGAATCTCGAATACGAGATCGTCGGGCGTGTCCTCGACCATCCCGATCTCCTCGAGAATCACCTTGCGCTCGAGCGTCAGATCGGCCGCGCGGAGCGCGGGCCGGAACACGATGTCGGCGATGACGTCGGCGGCGTCGGCGAGATGCTCGTCGAGCACCCGCCCCTGGTAGACGGTGTGCTCGCGCGACGTGTAGGCGTCGAGCGAGCCGCCGAGGGCCTCGAGCGACAGCGCGATCTCGTGCGCGTTCCGGCGCTCGCGTCCCCTTGAACACCATGTGCTCGAGGAGATGCGAGATGCCCATCCGCTCGCGCGGCTCGTGGAGCGAGGCGGCGCGCACCCACGCGCCGAACGCCACCGACCGCACTCCCGGCATGTGGTCCGAGAGAACGGTCAGGCCGTTCGGGAGAACCGTGCGATGGAGCCCGCCTCCCTCGTCGTGCGAGGCGGAGCCGCTCACCAACGACGAGGCGCTCACTCCCGCCGCGAGCGCTCTCCGCCCCGCGACCCGCGGCGCGGACGTCCGCCGCGATCGCCACCACGGTCGCTACGCTCGCCACGATCGCCGCCGCCGTTGCCCCCGCCCGGCTCGGGCTCGGGCATGCCTTCCGGACGCGGCAGCAGCGCCTTCATCGACAGGCGCAGGCGTCCGCGCTCGTCGCGGTCGATGAGCTTGACCTTCACGCGGTCGCCCTTCTTGACCACGTCCTCGGTCTTCTCGGTGCGCTCGTGGCGCATCTCCGAGATGTGGACGAGGCCTTCGGTGCCCGGCATGATCTCGACGAACGCGCCGAACGGCGTCGTCGTCTTGACCGTGCCCTCGTACGTCTCGCCGACCACCGGCTCGGCCGTGAGCGCCTGCACCATCTGGCGCGCGCGCTCCATCGACTCGCCGCCGACGGCCGCGATCGTAACCAAACCCGTGTCGTCGACGGTAAGCTCGGCGCCCGTCTCGTCCTGGATGCCGCGGATCGTCTTGCCCTTCGGTCCGATCAGGTCGCCGATCTTCTCCGGGCTGATCATCATCGTCACGATGCGCGGCGCGAACGCCGAGAGGTCCGCACGCGGCGCGGTGAGCGCCTTGTCCATCTCGCCGAGAATGTGGAGGCGGCCTTCCTTCGCCTGCGCGAGCGCTTCCTTCATGATGTTCAGATCGAGGCCTTCGATCTTGATGTCCATCTGGATCGACGTGATGCCCGTCTTCGTGCCGGCGACCTTGAAGTCCATGTCGCCGAGGTGATCCTCGGTGCCGAGGATGTCGGTGAGGATCGCGTACTTCTTCCCTTCCTTGATGAGGCCCATCGCCACGCCGGCGACGGCGGAGCGAATCGGCACGCCGGCGTCGAACAGGGCGAGCGAACCGCCGCACACCGACGCCATCGACGACGAGCCGTTCGACTCGAGCACGTCGGAGACGACGCGGATCGTGTACGGGAACTCGTCGAACGCCGGCAGCACGCTCTGCAGCGCGCGCTCGGCCAGGTTGCCGTGGCCGATCTCGCGCCGCGACGTGCCGCGCATGGGGCGGACTTCGCCGGTCGAGAACGGCGGGAAGTTGTAGTGCAGCATGAACGACTTGGTGGACTCACCGGACTCGTTCACGGTCTCGTAGCGCTGCACGTCGTTGGCGGTGCCGAGCGTCGCCACGACGAGCGCCTGCGTCTGGCCGCGCGTGAAGAGCGCCGAGCCGTGACCCCGCGGAATCAGCCCGGTGTCGATCGAGATCGCGCCGAACCTCGTTCGGCTTGCGGCCGTCGACGCGGTGGCCGGACTCGAGCACCTGCGAGCGGAGCTGGTTGTACTCGACGTCGCCGAGCAGCGACTTGATGTCCTTGCTGTTGTCGGGGAACTCGACGAGGAGCTGCGTCTGGATCTCGTGCTTCACGCGCTCGACGGCGGCGATGCGGCCGTGCTTGTCCTTGTGGTTGAGCGCGTCCTTGATCTTGCCGTTCGCGAGATCCTGCACCTTGGCGTGGAGCGTGTGGTCGACCGCCGCCTTGCTCCACTCCATCTTCGCCGGACGCTCGCTGCCGAGCTGCTTCAACAGCTCTTCCTGAGCGGCGATCAACTCGCGAATTCCCTTCTGCGCCACGGAGAACGCTTCGAGGACGTCCTCTTCGCTCACCTCGAGCGCGCCGCCCTCGACCATGTTGATCGAGTCGGCCGAGCCGGCGACGACGAGCTCCATGTCGCTGTACGCCAGCTGCTCGAACGTCGGATTGAGCACCCACTTTTCCTGGATGCGGCCGATGCGTGTCGCGGCGACCGGGGTCGTGAACGGAATCCTCGACGCGTTGAGCGCGAATGACGCGGCGACGAGCGCGAGCACGTCGGACGCGTTCTCCTGGTCGGCCGAGATCACGTAGATGAAGACCTGAACTTCGTTCTTGAAGCCGTCGGGAAAGAGCGGGCGAATCGTGCGGTCGATGATGCGCGCCGAGAGGATCTCCCCGTCGCTCGGGCGCCCTTCGCGCTTGATGTAGCCGCCGGGGATCTTGCCGGCGGCGTACGTCTTCTCGCGATACTCGACGAGAAGCGGGAAGAAGTCGAGCGGGCTTTGCGTGTCGCTCACCGTGACGGCGGCGAGCACCATGGTGTCGCCGAACTGAACGAGCGCGGAACCGGCGGCCTGCTTGGCCATGCGCCCGGTCTCGATGACGAGGCGGCGTCCGGCGAAGGTCTTTTCAACGCGATGCATCATTGCTTGTGTGCCTGAGTGCGGCTGAGATCAGCCTGGAGAAGAAAATGACGACAATGACAAAAATGACAAAACGCGCGGGCCGCACCGATTGTGCGCCCGCGCGGTTGTGCTCGCCCGCTGGTCAGTAGCGGAGTCCGAGCTCTGAAAGAATCTTCCGGTATCCGTCGACATCCGTGCGCTTCAGGTAGTTCAGTAGACGGCGGCGTTTGCCTACCATCTTGAGGAGCCCACGTCGGCCGTGGTGGTCCTTCTTGTGCGCGCGGAAATGGTCGTTCAGATAGTTGATGCGTTCGGTGAGCAGCGCCACCTGAACGCGGGTCGATCCAGTGTCGGTCTCGTGGGACCGGTACTTCTCGACCGTCGAACCCTTTGCAAAAGCCATGTGCTGTGATGTCCCTATGTCTCCGCCGGCCTGGCGGCGTTTCGCTTTTTTCGTTGACAGCTATAAAGGTTAAGCGCGGCGAGACCAGTTGTAAAGGGGCCGCTTGCAACGCCTTACGGGCCCCAACTCACGCGCCGAAGAGGTGCTGAATCCACCCGAAGAAGCTCACGAACCCCGCGCGCGTGTCGTTGTACATCACGATCACGAACAAGAGCGCGATCGCGAGCAGCCCAAAACGCAGGATGTACTCGCGCGTCCGGAAACTGAACGGACTTCCCTTCGCCGATTCGAGCACGTTGATCAGAATCTGACCGCCGTCGAGAATCGGGATCGGCAGCAGGTTGAGCACCGCGACGTTGATGCTCAAGAGCACGATGAGGTACAGCACCTTGTCGAACCCCAGACCCGCCGCGGTCACCGCCTGCCGCGTGATCGCGATCGGACCGCCGAGCTCCGACACCGAGCGCTGCCCGTTGCCGATCTGGTGCAGCACCGTGAACACGCCGCCGGCGTCGGACTTGGTCTTTCTCACACCCCAGCGGAACGCGCCCGCCAGGTTCACCGACGACAGGTACACGGGGTTCTTCGCGCCCGCGCCGATCTTGCCGACAGTCTTCGAGCGCGACGTCGCCGAATCCGTTTCCGTGACGGCCTTCGGCGTGATGTGCAGCGTGTCCGTCGCCGCGCCGCGATGCACGATGAAATCGACCGAGCGTTCCGCGGACGCCGACACGCGGTCGACGATGTCGCTCCACGAGCGCACCGCCGCGCCGCCCACGCTCATCACCGAATCGCCTTCGCGCAGACCGCCCGCCATGGCGCGATCGTTCGGGAAGACCGTGTCGATCACCGGAGGCAGGAACGGCACCAGCGACTCGAGCACCGTGATGGGCGTCGTCGAGTCGCTGAGCGGAACGATGAATCGCCCGCGCTGCGTGGTCAGCTCGACCGAGCCCGCGGACTGGAGCACCTGTTCGTCCACTTCGTCCCAGTCGCGCACGCCGTGCCCGTTCACCGCGACGATCGAGTCGCCGGATTGCAGCTGGGCCAGCGCCGGCGCCGACGCGGGCGTGCGCACCGAGCCCACGACCGACGCCGGATACACGACTACGCCGTAGTGAAGCGCGATCCACGTCGCGACGGTAACCGCCAGCACGGTGTTCATCGCCACGCCGGCGCTCATGATGATCACGCGAGCCCACAGCGGTTTGCTCTCGAACCAGCGGTTTTCCGGCACGGGCTTCGGCCCGAACGGAATCATCGCGTTGGGATCGTAGTCCGGATCGCTCTCCGTTGCGCGCCGTCGCTTCCTCGGCGCCTCCCTCGAGGAACGCCGTCTCCGCGTCGTGGCGAGACGCCATGCGCACGTATCCGCCGAGCGGCAGCCACGCGAGGACGTACTCCGTTTCGCCGCGGCGCCGGCGGAAGATCGCCGGACCGAAACCGATGGAAAACCGCGGCGCGTAGACGCCGAGTGCCTTCGCCGCGATGAAGTGCCCGAACTCGTGAACGAAGATCACGAGGCCGAAGACCAGCACCGGTGCGAGTATCGCTTGAACGACGTGACCTAGCATCCGAATCGTCCCTTCACGTGAGCACGCGCCGCCGCGTCGGCGGCGAGGATCGCGTCGCGATTGTCGCCGCCGAGGTGGCTGAGCGAGTCCAGTGTATCATGAATCGCCGGACCGATCTCGGCGAACCGGATTCGTCCCGACAGGAAAAGTGCCACCGCCGCCTCGTTGGCGGCATTGAAAATGGCCGGCGCCACGCCACCTCGCCGGCCAGCAGCGACTCCGAGCGCAAACGCCGGGAACCGCTCGACGGAGAGCGGCTCGAAGGTGAGCGGCGAGAGCGCGACGGGGTCAAAGCGTGGTACCCCCGAGTCCGGAACGCGGTCCGGATGGGTGAGCGCATACAAGACGGGAAGCTCCATGCTCGGCGCGCCGAGCTGCGCCAGCACGCTCCCGTCCACGAACTCGACCATTGAGTGTATGACGCTCTGTGGGTGCACGACGACCTCGATTCGGTCGTATGGCAGCCCGAACAGAAAGTGTGCCTCGATCACCTCGAGCGCCTTGTTGGCGAGCGTCGCGCAGTCGACGGTGATCTTTCGGCCCATGCGCCAGGTCGGATGCCGAAGCGCGTCCTCGAGCGTCGCGCGCTCGAGCTGCTCGTCGGTCCATCCGCGGAACGGGCCGCCCGACGCCGTGATGATGATTCTTCGAACCTCGACTCCCGGCCGGCCGGTGATGCACTGGAGAATCGCGCTGTGCTCGCTGTCGACCGGGATGATCTCGCCGCCGCCGCGCCGGCACGCGTCCGTCACGAGCGACCCGCCCATCACCAGCGTCTCCTTGTTCGCCAGCGCGACGCGCTTCCCCGCGCCGAGCGCGGCGAGCGTCGCCTCCAGTCCCGCGGCGCCGACGACGGCGTTGAGCACGATGTCGACGTCATCGCGCCGCGCGGCGTCGACGAGACACGACTCGCCGAGGTGCCAGCCGGGGTGCGACGACGCGCCGTTCCCGACGATGCCGACGAACCCGGGCGCGAAGCGCTCGGCCTGCTCGCCGAGCAGGCGCGCGTTGTCGTACGCCGTCAGCGCGGCGACGCGGAATCGGTCGCGCTGCCGCTCGAGCACGCGGAGCGCGGTCGTGCCGATCGAGCCCGTGGACCCGAGGATCGCGACGCCGCGAACGGGAGGCTTAGCCGCTGTCACGACGGCGCCCACGTCAGAAGCCAGCCGAAGAGCACGTAGGAAACAGGAAGCACAAATAGAAGACTATCGACGCGGTCGAGCACACCGCCGTGGCCGGGAATCAGAGTCGAGCTATCCTTGACGCCGGCATCGCGCTTGAGCAGCGACTCGGCGATGTCGCCGACCTGCGCCACGGCGCTCACGACGACCCCGAACAGGATCACGCCGACCGGCGCCCAGCGAAAATCGAGGTGCGCCGCCGGGCGCAAAAGCCATCGCGTCGAGCGCCCAGGAGACGAGCACGCTCGCCAGCACTCCCCCGATCGCACCCTCGACCGTCTTTCCCGGACTCACCGAGGGAATGAGCTTGTGCCTCCCCATCGTGCGTCCCGCCGCGTATGCGCCGGTGTCCGACGCCCAAGTCGCCAGGAGAGGGATGCAGCAGCAGCAGTCCGCCTGACGCGACCGCGAACGTCCCGTGGCCGAGCGTCACGGCGGCCGGCGCGAACGCGTACTCGTGATAACGGATGGCGTAGGCGAAGCTGAGCATTCCGCCGGTATATGCCGCGCCGAACACTGTGGCGCTCACCGCGCCGATCGGCTTCCCGCCGACGCCGCGCAACCAGATGGCCAGCGTGAGCACGAAAAGCATCGCGACCGACGCGAGCGAGAGGACGCCGATCGACGCGTCCGGCTCGTACAGGTGGAGAAAGCGGGCGTGCACGACGAGCGGCGTCAGCCCGGCGATGATGATTCCCGCGTCGTCGAGCGGCGTGAGTCCGGTGGCGCGGGCGAGGCGAAAGAACTCCCAGGCGGCGATCGCCGACGCGATGGCGAGGAGCGCCGCCAACGCCGCGCCTCCGTAGAGCACGATGGCGACCGCGATCGGTGCGGCGACGACGCCGAACGCAACGCGGCGCGCGAGCTCGGAGCTCAAACGGTGCTCACACTTCCATGATCTCGGCTTCTTTCGCCTTGATCAGCTCGTCCACCTTGTGGATGAAGTCGTCGTGCAGCTTCTGCATATCCTTCTCGGCGTGCTTGACGTCGTCCTCGGATACGCCGTTGAGCTTCTTGAGCACTTCGCGGGCGTGCGTGCGCGCGTGGCGAATCGCGATCCTCCCGTCCTCGGCGTACTTGTGGACGACTTTCACCAGCTCCTTGCGGCGCTGCTCGTTCATCGCCGGCAGTGGAACGCGGATGATCCCGCCCTGCGCCGAGGGTTCGAGCCCCAGCTCGGCGTCGCGGATCGCCTTCTCGATGACCTTGATCTGGCTCTTGTCGAACGGGGTCACGATGAGCGCGCGCGGGTCCGGCGCGTTGATCGTCGCGACCTGGTTGAGCTGCATCTGCTGGCCGTACACCTCGACGCGCACGGTGTCGAGCATGTTGGGGCTGGCCTTGCCGGAGCGGACGGACGAGAACTCGTGCTTCACGTGCGCGATGTCCTTGTCCATGCCGGCGCGGGCGTCCTTCAGCGTTTGTTGGATGGTGCTCATCGAACCAGGGTGCCGACCCGTTCGCCGCGAATCGCCGCGACGACCGAGCCCGGACGGTGGATGTTGAGAACGATCAGGGGAAGCGAATTCTCGCGGCAGAGCGTGATCGCGGTCTGGTCGATCACTTTGAGCTCCTCCACGATCACGTCGCGGAAGCTGATCTCATCATAGAACTTCGCGTGCGGGTCGCGCTTCGGGTCCGCGGAGTAGACGCCCTCCACGCTCGTCGCCTTGATGATGACGTTCGCCTTGATCTGAATGGCGCGCAATACCGCCGCCGTGTCGGTCGAGAAGTAGGGGTTGCCCGTGCCGCCGGCGAAAATGACGAGGCGCCCCTTCTCGAGGTGCCGGACGGCGCGGCGGCGGATGTACGGCTCCGCCAACTCCTCCATGCGGATGGCCGTCATGACGCGCGTGTCGACGCCGCGGCGCTCGAGCACGTCCTGGAGCGCCATGGCGTTGATCACGGTGCCGAGCATGCCCATGTAATCGGCGGCGACGCGATCCATGCCGGTCTTGGACAGCTGCGATCCGCGCACGATGTTCCCGCCGCCGATCACCAGGCCGACCGAGGCGCCGGTGCCCAACACGGAAACGACTTCGTCGGCGAGGCGACCCACCGTGTCGAAGTCGTATCCGAATCCTTTGTCGCCGGCCAACGCTTCGCCGGACAATTTCACCAAGACGCGCGGGTATTTCAGGTCTGGCATGCTGGTATGCTCATCCCTCGTTTTCGGCGGCGCGTGGACCGGACGCTCAGACTCCCAGCTGATACCGCACGAACCGGCGGACCTTGATGTTCTCGCCCGTCTTGGCCGAGACCTCCTTGCACGAGATCGCCGACGGTCTTGGCCGTGTCGCGCACCCACGCCTGGTGCAGCAGCGCGACGTCCTTGTAGAACGCCTGCACCTTGCCCTCGACGATCTTGTCGATCAGATGGTCGGGCTTGCCCTCGGCCCTCACCTGCTCGGTGAAGATGCGGCGCTCGGAATCGATTTTCTCCTGCGGGATCGATTCCTTGTCCATGGCGATCGGATCCGCGGCGGCGATGTGCTCGGCGAGGTATTTGCCGAGCTGCTGGAAATCCTCGGTGCGGGCCACGAAGTCCGTCTCGCAATTCAGCTCGACCAGGACGGCGATCTTGCCGTTGTGGTGGATGTAGTTCGCGATAACGCCTTCCATGGTCTGCCGTCCGGCACGCTTCTCGGCCTTCGCGGCGCCCTTGGAGCGAAGCAACTCGACGGCCTTGTCGGCGTTCCCGGCCGTCTCCTCGAGGGCCTTTTTGCAATCCATCATGCCGGCGCCGGTCTTCTCGCGCAGCGCGGCAACGTCTTTGGCGGTGATCGTAGCAGTCATAGTCGAATCCCAGTCAAACAGAATTGTACTTGGTCATGGAAACGCCGCCGGCAACGAGTCCGGCGGCGGCGGAATGCTGCGGTGGACCTGCGGCGCGAAGACTATGCCTCCGGCGCCTCCGATCCCCCTTCCGCTCCCGCTCCGCCTTCGCCCGGTCCACCCTCACCCGGTCCCTTGAGGCGAGCGGCGATTGCTTCCGGCTTGGCGCGACGGCGCCGTGGACGCCGGCGTCGGCGGCGATCTTCCTCGCCGGCCGGCTCCGCTCCGCGGTCCGAGCTGTACGTGTAGCTCTCGCCCTCTTCGACCTCCTCGCGGACCGGCGCCTCGCGGCGGGCCTCGATGACGGCGTCGGCGATCGCCTTCGTGATCAGCTCCACCGAACGGATCGCGTCGTCGTTGCCGGCGATCGGCACGGTGATGAGATCCGGATCGGCGTTCGTGTCGACGATGGCGATCATCGGGATGCCGAGCTTGTTCGCCTCGGCGACCGCGATTTTCTCCTTTTTCGAATCGACCACGAACAGGATACCCGGCAAGCGCGTCATGCTGCGGATGCCGTAGAGATACTTGGATAGTTTTTCGCGCTCACGCCGCAGCATGAGCTGTTCCTTCTTGGTGTAGTTCTCGAACTCGCCGCCTTCCTCGGTGCCGGACTCCAGCTCTTTCATCCGGCGCACCTGCTTCTTGACCGTCTGGAAGTTTGTGAGCAGCCCGCCGAGCCAACGCTCGGTGATGTACAGCGCGCTGGCGCGCTCGGCCTCGGCCTTCACCAGGCTCGCGAGCTGCGGCTTGGTACAGACGAAGAGGACCTGTTCGCCGCGCAACACGACGTCGCGCGCGAGCTTCTGCGCCAGATCGATCTGCCGAAGCGTCTTCTGCAGGTCGATGATGTGGATGCCATTGCGCTCGGCGAAAATGAACCGGCGCATCTTCGGATTCCACCGACGCGTCTGGTGGCCGAAGTGCACGCCCGCGGCGAGAAGCGCCTCGAGCGTCGGAGAAAACGAGCCTTGCTGATCTGCCATGCGAAACGAACCTCGGTGTGGTTTTGTCGTCGGGTGTCTTCACCGCTCGGCCGACCGGAAAATCCGGCACCCGGCCATTGCTCGAACACCCTGTGAGATGAATTGCTGTCTTGCTGTCGAGCCGTCCTGCTGTCTTGCGCCTTCTATCGTTTCGAGAACTGGAACCGCTTACGAGCCTTCGGACGACCCGGTTTCTTGCGCTCGACCGCGCGTGCGTCGCGTGTGAGAAGTCCGAGGTCGCGCAGCTTGCGCCGATGCGCCTCGTCGATCTTGACCAGGGCGCGGGCGACCGCGAGGCGAAGAGCGCCCGGCCTGACCCGTCGATCCGCCGCCGTCCACGTTCGCGCGGACATCGAAGCGCCCGAGCGTGTCGGTCGCGACGAATGCCTGCTGAATCGCGCTCACGTGCGCGGCACGCGGGAAATAGTCGCCGAGCGTCCTGCCGTTCACATCCCACTTCCCCGATCCCGGCTTCAAGAACACGCGGCAAACGGCCTCTTTCCGGCGGCCGATGGCGTGGATGCTCTGCATGTCGGCCATTGGCTACTTCTCGCTCTTGATGAAGGTCAACGGCGTCGGCTGCTGCGCGGCGTGCGGATGATCCGAGCCGGCGTAGACGCGCAACTTGCGTCGCAGCACCTGACGTCCCAGCGCCGTCTTCGGCAGCATGCCGTGGACCGCCTTCTCGATGATGCGCTCCGGATGCTTGGCGAGCATTGTGCCGTAGGGCGTGAACCGCTCGTGCCCCATGTAGCCCGTGTGATGGAAGTACTGCTTCTGCTCACTCTTCTTGCCCGTCACCTTCACCTTCGACGCGTTGATCACGATGACGTTGTCACCGGTATCCATGTGCGGAGTGAAGATGGGTCTGTGCTTGCCGCGGATCACGCGCGCGACTTCGGCGGCGAGGCGCCCGAGCACCATGCCGTCCGCATCGACGATGAACCACCGCTGCTCGATGTCGCTGGGCGTGGCGGAAAACGTTTTCATTTGGTCCGACGAACTGATGTGGGTCCAGCGCCTCACCGGTGCGTAGTGCAACCCGGGTCTCGGCAAGGCCGGCTAAGGCCTTTTTTGACAGACCTTTAAGGTAGATAGGCGTGGGAAGAGTGTCAATCTGGAGAGTGGTCTCAGGTCTCTGATCTCAGGTCTCTGGGAACGGCGAACGACCAGGCAGTCCCGCGGCGAGCGGGTCGGAGAGAGCGACCGCGAGAACGGCCCGGCGAACATCGCCGGGCCGTTCTTGCCTCTGCCCTTCCAGAGACCAGTGACCTGAGACCAGAGACCTAGAAATTCACCACAAAGTGCAGGAAGAAAATCGACGACGTCGGCGTCGGCCTCACGTTTGTCCCGGTTGGTATCGGGAAGTCCGTGGGGTTCTGATTCTGGTAGTCCGCCGTGAGCGTGATCTTCTGGTTCACGTCGTACGAGGCGCCGAGAACGAAGAAGTTGTACGCCGGCGTGCTCCCGGCATAGTTGGCGGCGCCCGGCACGCTCGAGCTCGGATCAGTCTGCGGCGTGAAGTGATCGAACCGAAGCACCAGGCTGAACGGCGAATGCTGCGACGGATCGAAGACCTCCACCGGTCGAATGAAGACGAAGCCGTCGAGCAAGCGCCCAGTCGAGTCGTGCTCGACGCGTGGGCTCGTCAGCGTGTTCCCGCCGTTGTCGCTCTCGTCGGAGCGCTGCGCGTACTGCAAGCCGGCCGTGAGACGGCAGCGGCCGCCGTTCCGCATGTCGCAGATGCTTGAATCCTTTATCGCCGCCAACACGCCGAAGCGATTGCGCGTCATGCAGTCGGTGATCGCACCGTTGGTGCCCGGCCCCACCTGCCCCGCGCCGCCGGACTGGAACGCGCTGCCGTTGCAACCCAGGTAGCCCCACGGCGTGATCGAGATGTTGCGGAGGTAGGTCGACAGGTTCGGATCGTGCCCGAAAGGCGTGATCGACGCCCGGATACCGAAATCCTTGAACCGGTTGGTGCCGACGGCTTGAGCCTGACCGGCCGCTCCGGGGTTGTCGTACGAGGTGTAGCCACTGCCATTCGTGACCGTTCCGTAGATCTCGCCCCACCGGTTGCCCAGCGTGGCGAGGCCCGCGAGGCCCATGTCGGACGACGAGAAGAAGCCGTTCTTCTCGATCGCGGTCTGTTGCAGATAGCGCGGCCAGAACTGCTCCTCGTAGTCGATCACGACCGTGTGCAGCAAACCGAGCCGCCCGACAAGGCTCGAGCCGGTCCCGAATTCATTTCTCAAACCAGTGTATTGCAGGTACGCGTACTTGGCGCGAACGACCCAGCCTTGGTAGTAAGTGTTCTGCGCCGGATTCGTGTTCTGGAAAATGTCCGTCGTGATGCGAATCGCACCGTTGTCGCCCGCGGGCATGCGGAACGTCAAATACGCGCGGCCAAGGTCGAACAAATTCGGACTGCTACCGCCGAGGTTCGCCTTCGACGCTGAATCCGTCTTGGTTTGCCAGTTGCCGAAGATGACGCCGGAGAAATCGAATCCGGCCGTTGCGGGGGCTGCTGCAGGTGCGGTGGGTGTCTGCGCGCCCGCCGGGAGGGAAAAAAAGGCGGGCGCGGCAACGACACCGGCGATGAAACGCAGGAGGGAGGGTTTCATTGGGGGAGTTGAGGGGAGTTGCGCCTGACTGCGACTACTTGATCGAAGCGATACGCTTGTCGACAATCGCCACGACGTTGGCCGGAAGCGGAGCGTAGTTCAGCGCCTCGACTTCCTTCTCACCGTCGTGCATGGCCCACTTCAGGAAATCCACGAGCTTGTCGCGCTTCCCCGCGTCGGCCCAATGCTCCGGCACGAGCAAGAACGTGAACGACGCGATCGGGTACGCATCAGGCGCCGGCGAGTTGACGACCGACACGCGGAAATCCGTATTCGCGGGAAGCTTCGACGCGACGCCTGCCGCCGCGGCGGTGACCGACGCGATCGACGGCTCGATGAACTTGCCCGCCGCGTTCTTGAGCGACGCGAAGGGAACCTTGTTCTCCTTGGCGTACGCGAGCTCGACGTAGCCGATGGAACCCGGGATCTGGCGAACCTGGCCCATAACGCCCGCGTTCTGCGCGCCGCCGAGGCCGACCGCCCACTTCACGTCTTTTCCCTTGCCCGGTCCAGACGCCCACGCCGGACTCACGCTGGTCAGGTAGTCGGTGAAGATGTAGGTCGTGCCGCTGGCATCCGTGCGGTGAACGACGAGAATGTCCTTGTTCGGCAGCGCGACGCCCTTGTTCAACGCCGCGATCTCCGGCGCATTCCACTTCGTCACCTTGCCCATGTAGATGTCCGCGATCACCGGACCCGTCAGCATCAACTGCTTCGTCACTTCGGGCAGGTTGTACGTCATCACGACGGCGCCGAGGACGGTGGGAATGTGGAAGGCGGGCGCCTTGAGTTTCGACATTTCATCATCGCTCATCGGTGCGTCGCTGGCGCCGAAGTCGACGGTGCCTTCCTGAAGGGCCTTGATGCCACCGCCCGAACCGATCGGCTGGTAGTTGATCGCGACGTTCTTCGCGTTCTTGTACTCGTTGAACCATTTGTTGTAGATGGGCGCCGGGAACGTGGCACCCGCACCGTTCAGGTCCTGCGCCTTCGCGGGCGTGGCGGCGGCAATGACTGCGACGGCCGCCAGGCCGATGAGCTTGCCAGCTCGTTCAATCACGTCGTGCTCCTGGAGAGGGGTGGCAGACGGGGAAAAAACGGCGGGTCCGTAAAGAGCGGCCCGGCTTGGCGTAACACTTCCGTCACCCGACCATAGCCGTCCCGTCGCCGAATTTTCCCTGCCTCGTTACTCGGCCGTTACAGAACGCCCGCCCGATGGTTTCAGTCGCGCTCGAGGTTCATCCCGGTGACTACCATCGCATCCCGACCGAGCGAACCCGCCGTAGGGTCGTCAGCCGAAAGCCGCGTCATGGATAGCACTGCGGTGGGCGACCGCCTGTACCAAGGCATCACGACCGCGTTCGCCTTCGTCGTCCCGGCCCTGCTCCTGTTCATCGCCTGGGAAGTGCTGCGCGGCGCCTGGCCGGCGCTTCGGCACTTCGGCCTGGGCTTTTACACGACGAGCGAATGGGACGACGTCGCCGGAAAGTTCGGCGCCGCTCCGGCCGTGTTCGGCACGCTCGTCTCGTCGATTCTCGCGCTGATCATCGCGACACCGCTCGCCATCGGCGTGGCCGATCTTCCTCTCCGAGTTCGCGCCGGCCTGGCTCCGGCAACCCGTCGCGTTCCTCGTCGATCTGCTCGCCGCGATCCCGAGCGTCGTCTATGGATTGTGGGGGATCATCGTCCTCGTGCCGTTCCTGCGCGAAAGGGTGATGTCGTTCATTCGCGATACGCTGCACCTCGGCGGTCTGCCGTTCTTCTCCGGGCCGGCGTACGGGCCCAGCATGCTCGCCGCGGGAGTCATCCTGGCGATCATGATCCTCCCCTACATCTCGGCGGTGACGCGTGAAGTGCTCATGGCGGTGCCGCGGTCGCAGCGTGAAGCGGCGCTCGCCCTCGGCGCCACTCGGTGGGAGATGATCTGGGACGCGGTTCTCCCCTACGCACGCTCGGGCATCATCGGCGGCGTGATTCTCGGGCTCGGCCGAGCGCTCGGTGAAACGATGGCCGTGACGATGGTCATCGGAAACCGGCACGAGATTTCGGCTTCGCTGTTCGCGCCCGGCTATACGATGGCCTCCGTGATCGCCAACGAGTTCAGCGAGGCCACGAACGATATGCACGTCTCCGCGCTGATGGCGGTCGGTTTCGGGCTGCTGGTCGTGACGATCGTGGTGAACGCGATCGCGCGGTGGCTCGTTTGGCAGACTACGCGAGGCCCCGGAGGAGCGCGATGACGGCCGCGACAGCGCGGGCGCCGCGCGGCGATGCGCCGCTTCCCTCGTATCGCGAGCTGCTCGCGTCGCGCGCGCGCCAGACGATGGCGCGGCGACGCGTCGTGAACTACGTGATGGTGAGCGCCAGCTATCTGGCCGCGGTCGTCGTCGCGCTTCCTCTCATTCTGATCCTCGTCTATCTGCTCAAGCAGGGCGCGTCGTCGGTCGGTTGGTCGTTCTTCACGAAGCCGCCGGTGCCGGCCGGAGAGCCGGGCGGCGGTATGGCCAACGCGATGGTGGGGACCTTGATCCTCATCTCGATCGCGAGCCTCGTGGGACTACCGATCGGCATCGGCGCCGGCTTGTTCCTCGCCGAGCAGCGCGGCACGCGCACGGCGAACGTGGTGCGCTTTCTGTCGGACGTGCTCAACGGGCTGCCGTCGATCGTGCTCGGCATCTTCGCCTGGCAGATCCTCGTCCGGCCGTTTCATCACTACTCGGCGTTGGCCGGCGGCCTCGCGCTCGGCGCGATGATGATTCCGCTCGTCACGCGCGCGACCGAAGAGATGATCCGCGTCGTGCCGATTTCGCTCCGCGAAGCGGCGCTGGCGCTCGGCTACACCAAATGGCGGACGTCGCTCAGCGTCGTCCTGCGGACCGCATTGCCGGGGATCGTGACGGGGGCGCTGGTCGCCGTCGCGCGCGTCGCCGGCGAGACGGCTCCGCTCCTTTTCACCGCGTTCGGCAACCAGTTCTGGTCGTTCTCGCCGTTCAAGCCGATCGCGGCTTTGCCCATGGCTATCTACTCCTATGCGATTTCTCCCTACGACGACTGGCACAGACAAGCTTGGGCGGGAGCCCTCGTCCTCCTCGCACTCGTCTTCATCATCAGTCTCACAGCGCGGTTCGTCACGCGTGCCAAGTACGGCCTCGGCGGCGATTGAGGCGCCGCGGGCCGACGCCCCGCCGCCTTGCGTTTCAGTTGAGTCGCTGGACGCGTACTTCGGGGCGTCGCGCGTCGTGCGCGACGTCTCGTTCGAGGTGCAGCCGAAACAGGTCGTCGCCATCATCGGGCCGTCCGGGTGCGGCAAGTCCACGCTGCTGCGCTGCATCAACCGCATGCATGAGACGGTGCCGACGGCGCGGGTCGAAGGGGACATCCGGTTCGAGGGGCGCGACATTTATGGACGTGGGGTTTCCGCGGCCGGCGTCCGGCGCCACATCGGGATGGTGTTCCAGCGTCCCACGCCCTTTCCCACCATGTCGATCCGCGAAAACGTCGCCGCCGGTCTCGCCGTGCTGCCGCGCGAGGAGCGTCCGTCCCGTCGCGAGACCGACGCCATCGTCGAGCGGGCGTTGCGGCGCGCGGCGCTTTGGGAAGAGGTGAAGGACCGGCTGTCGGCGAGCGCCGTCGCGTTGTCGGGCGGCCAGCAGCAGCGCCTGTGCATCGCGCGCGCGCTCGCGACGTCGCCGACGGTGATCCTGCTCGACGAGCCGACCGCGTCGCTCGATCCGATCAGCACACAGCGCGTCGAGGAGCTCGTGTACGAGCTGCGCGCCGACGTGACGATCATCATCGTGACGCACAACATGCAGCAGGCGGCGCGTATCTCCGACAAGACCGCGTTCATGCTGAACGGCGAGCTCGATCGAGTTCACCGCGACGAACACGATGTTCACCGCGCCGAGCGATCCGCGTTCCGAGGCATACGTGACCGGACGGTTCGGTTGAGCGCGACCGTGGCCGAGTCGCCGCGCGAGGTGGAACCGGCCGCGGCGAGCCGCGGTACGGTCGAGGCCGAGAACTTCTCGTTCTGGTACGGCGAGAAGCAGGCGTTGCACGGCATCACGCTCTCGATGCAGCCGCGCACCGTCACGGCGCTCGTGGGACCGTCCGGTTGCGGCAAGTCGACGTTCCTGCGCTCCATCAACCGCATGAACGCGCTGCTGCCGGGCGTGCGGCACGAGGGCAGCATTCGCGTGGCCGGGACCGACGTCTTCGCGGACAAGGATCCGGTCTCGCTGCGCCGTCGCGTGGGAATGGTGTTCCAGCGCTGGAACCCGTTTCCAAAATCGATCTATGAAAACGTGGCCTATGGGCCGCGTATCGGCGGCGTGCGCAAGCGCTCGGATCTCGACGCGATCGTCGAGTCCGCGCTGCGCCGCGCCGCGCTCTGGGAAGAGGTCAAGACGCGTCTTCGCGACAGCGCGCTCGCGCTGTCCGGCGGCCAGCAGCAGCGGTTGTGCATCGCGCGCGCGCTGGCCAATGAGCCGGACGTGCTGCTCCTCGACGAGCCGGCGAGCGCGCTGGACCCGATCGCCACGCAGAGTGTCGAAGAGCTGGTGTACGAATTGCGCCGCGATCTGACGATCGTCATCGTCACACACAATTTGCAGCAGGCGGCCCGCGTCTCCGACGTGACCGCATTCTTCTACCTCGGACAGCTCATCGAATCGGGCCCGACCGACCGGATGTTCACGAGCCCCCAGAACGAGCGCACCGAGGCGTACATCACGGGGAGGTTCGGATGACCACGTCGGTAGAGCCCAGCACCACCGGCTTCCGCCATTTTCACGACCAGTTGGCGCAGTTGAAACAGCGCCTGCTCGACATGTCGGATCTCGCGACATCGCTGCTCGACCTCTCGGTCGACGCGCTGCTGAGCCGCGACGCCAGCCTCGCCGACGCGGTGCTGACGACCGACCGCGACGTGGACGCGCTCGAGCTCGAGATCGAGGACCAGGCGATCGGCCTGCTCGCGCTCCAGCAGCCGATGGCGCGCGACCTTCGCTTCATCATCGCGTCGATCAAGGTCGCCAACGACCTCGAGCGCGTCGGCGACCACGCGGTGAACATCGCGCAGAGCGCGCTGCGGCTCGCTTCGAACAGCACGCTCATCACGCCGGATCCGGAAATCGCCGAGATGTCGCGGCGCGCGCGCCAGATGCTCCGCGACGCGTTGACCGCGTTCGTCCGCGCCGACGGCGCCCTCGGCCGCGACGTCTGCCGCGCCGACGACGAAGTGGACGCGATGCACAATTCCGTGTTCCGAATCCTCGTGACGCACATGATGGAGGACGCGCGCACGATCACGCCGTCGCTCGAGCTCCTGCTCGTGAGCCGGAACCTCGAGCGCGTCGCCGACCTGGCGACGAACATCGGCGAGGACGCGGTGTTCCTCGCCGAGGGCAAGACGATCAAGCATCACGCGGAGACGCACCCGGCTCAGCCGACGCGCGCCACGGGCTGAGTCTCAGGGCACGGGAACGGCGACGATCGCCAACCACTTGCCGTCCTGACTGACGGCGAGGCGGGAGATGCGCGACAGCCCTGCCGGGGCGAGGTCGACCGCGTCCTGCCAGTCCGTCGTTCCCGGCTTCCACGACACGAGCTTCGACCCCGTCGATGAGAGGACGAGATCGCGGGCCAACCAAACAATGTCCTCGGAGCCGCGCGGGAGCGCCACCAGATCGCCGATCGTCTGGTAGGGCCACGACATCGTCTTGAGCTTCACCGCACCGGTGGAGTCGTGCGCCGTGAAGGAAAATCCGCCGCCGCCGATCGTCGGCGCCAGCGACCGACCGATGTTCCGGGCGAGCGTGTCGGCGTGTCCCGAGCGAAGATCGTAGTGCACGAGCGCGTTCGGGTTGCCGAGGACGAACAGGGCGAGGTTGTCGGGATCGATCCACGCGTGGTAGCCGACGGGTTTCACCGTCGGCACGAGCAGCGTCGGATCGGAGCCGTCCATCGCGAAGCTCCACAGCCGCTGGGCTGAATCGCGCTCGACGCGAATTACCGAGAACCGCTGCCCACCCGGCATGATCGTCGCCGAGTATTCGCTTTCGGGCGTCGAGGTGACGCGAGCGATCGTCTTCGTTCCCAGGTCGTAGCGATAGATATCCGACTGACCGTCCTCGTGGATCGACGTAAAAAGGATGGTCCTGCTGTCGGGTGTGAACGCGGGCTGGTTGTCGTAGCCCGGGCGGCTCGTGATGTTGACTGGCTTCCCGATCGTCGGGCGCCCGTCGGTCGATGAGATCGATAGCGGCGCGAGGAAAATGTCCGTCGCCGGCGCGGCCTGTCCCGCCGCACTTCGCACCCCGCACACGGTCACGATGACAGCCACGATCGAACAGCGCATGTCCACCCTCCGCAATGGCGTGACGATCATTCCAGCTCGATGAGCACCGCGCCCTTCTCCACCGCCGTGCCGGGCGCGGCGAGGATCGCGCGCACGCGACCAGCGGCCGGCGCCCGAAGCTCGTTCTCCATCTTCATCGCCTCCATCACCACCAGTCCCTGCCCTGCTTGCACCTCGTCACCCGGTTGCGCGTTGACGCGCACGATGAGTCCCGGCATTGGCGCGACGAGGGGCGCCGGACCGGTCGGCCCGGCGCTCTTGCCGGAGAGCTCGCGAATCGCGCGCGCGCGTTCGTCGAGCGCCTCGATCTCGAACCGATAGCCGTCCAGCCACAAGGTGTATGCACCGCGAGTCGCCGGTCGCACAACCACGCGGTGGATCTCGTCGCCGATCGTGACCATGCGAACCGGGCTGCCGTCGATCGACTCGACCGTCGCCGACACGCGTTCCCCGTCGACCTGCACGCCGTGCTCGTCGAGCGTGACCTCGTGGTCCTCGCCGTTGACGCTGACGTAGTACTTCACGCGGTATTCCCGTCGGGAACGAGCTCGCAGACCGTTTCGACGTGCGCGGTCTGCGGAAACATGTCGAAGGCGCGCAGCGACGCGATCGCGAAATCCGGGGAGGCGCGCGACGTCGCGGGCGAGCGTCGCCGGGTCGCAGCTGACGTAGATCACGGCGCGCGGCGCGGGCGAAGCAGCGGCGATCGACGCGGTGACACGCTCGTGGACGCCGACGCGCGGCGGGTTGAGCAGCACGACGTCCGCCGGAAGCGACTGTTCGATCGCGTCCTCGACTCGCGCCGCGATCGAGCGGGAGCCGGCGAACGGAGTCGAGGCTCTCGCCGCACACGGCGGCCGCGTCGCGATCGGCCTCGATGGCGACGACGTGCGCGCCGTCGGCGGCCAGCGGGAGCGCCGTGGCGCCGGCGCCGGCGTATGCGTCGACGACCCGCTTGGGCCGGTATGCGCGCGCGCGTTCGAGTACATACTCGTGGAGCGCGGCGCCGACTTCGGCGTTCACCTGGGCGAACGACGCGCTGGCGTCGTGCGCCCCGCCCGTTCTTCGCGACGCCACGAGATTGCGCGCGCGGTGTGTCGGCTGCCACCAGAGCGTCGTCGCGGCCGGAACGGCCTCGAAGAACTCCGTTCGGCGGGGCCAGGCGTGGCCGCCGCGCACCACGACCGAGATCTCTTCACCGGCGAGTTGCACGGCGCCGCGGAGCTCGTCGGCGTCGGGCAGCAAACGACGCGCGGCGGCGACGTCTCTCCACACCGACAGAACGCGTTCATCGGTGATCGGGCAGTCCCTCAACGCGAAGATCCGATCGGGATCGTCGTACGCGCGCAGGCCGATCGTCCAGTCGTCGCCCGCCGCGCCGCGCCGCATGGTGAGCGTCAGCTTTCGCCGATAGCGCCAGCGTCGCGGGCTCGATTCGATGGCCGGGAGATCGACGGTCCGTTTACCGATGCGCGCCAGCGAATCGCGTATGATCCGACGCTTCGCGTCCAACTGGGCGTCGTAGTTGATGTGCTGGAGCTGGCAGCCGCCGCATTTGTCGGCGACGTAGTGCGGGCACTCCGGCGTCACGCGTTCGGGCGACGGCCGCACGAGCGCGTCGATCGCGCCGCGCGCGAAACGACCGCCTCCCCGCACGTCGATGCTCGCGCGAATGCGATCTCCCGGCGCCGCGCGTGGCACGAACACGACGATGCCGTTCGACCGTCCGACGCCGTCGCCGCCGGCGGCGATCGACTCGATGTCCAGCTCGGTCACGCGTCACCGCAGACCCTCGAGGCGCGCGGCCTGCGTCCAATCGTCGCGGCGTGGGGCTGTCGACGCGCGCCGTACCGGCCGACGGCGTCTGCCGGAGCGCGCGTCGGTCGCGATCGGCGATCAGCGCGCCGACCAACGCCGCCGCCTTGGCGGTCGCGGCGGGCGCCGGCGCGTGGACGATGGAGTCCAACCGTCGCTCCAGCCATTGGATCTCGATCGCGCCCGCTTTGAACTCCGCGTCCTCCATCACGCGCAGATGAAAATCACGCGAGCTCTCGACGCCCACGATCGTCAGCTCGAGCAGCGCGCGGTGCATGCGGGCGACGGCCGCGTCTCGCGTCGGCGCGTGCACGATCAGCTTGGCGAGCATCGGGTCGTAGAAGAGCCCGATCTCGCTCCCCGATTCGATGCCGCCGTCCCATCGCACACCGGGACCACCGGGCACGTGCAGATAGCTGATTCGCCCCGTCGATGGGAGAAAGCCATTTATCGGGTCTTCGCTGGTGATGCGACACTCGATCGCCCAGCCGCGCGGGACGATTTCTTCCTGTTTGTACGGGAGGCGCTCCCCGGCGGCGATCCGAATCTGCCACTGCACGAGGTCGATCCCCGTCACCAGCTCGGTGACCGGATGCTCGACCTGGAGGCGCGTGTTCATCTCGAGGAAATAGAACTTGCCGTCGCGGTCGAGGAGGAACTCGCACGTGCCCGCGTTGACGTAGCCCGCCGCTCGCGCGGCGCGCACCGCCGTCTCTCCCATCGCCCGCCGCAGCTCCGGGTTCACGGCGACGCTCGGCGCTTCCTCGATCATCTTCTGATGGCGGCGCTGCACCGAACACTCGCGCTCGTTGAGCGAGAGCATCGTGCCGTGCTGGTCGCCGAGCACTTGGATCTCGACGTGGCGCGGGCCGACGATGTACTTCTCGACGTAGACCGCGTCGTCGCCGAAGGCGTTCTTGGCCTCGCGCCGCGCCGAGTCGAGTGAGGTTTCCATTTCCGCGGCGTTTCGCACGACGCGCATTCCCTTTCCGCCGCCGCCGGCCGCCGCCTTGAGCAGGACCGGGTACCCGAACTCGTCGGCGATCTTGCGCGCTTCGGCGGCGTCGGCGAGCGCCTGCGTCGTGCCCGGAACGACCGGCACCTTGGCGCCGATCGCCAGCTGGCGCGCGGCGGTCTTGCTGCCCATCGCGGCGATCGCTTCCGCCGGCGGACCGATGAACGACAGCCCCGCGTCGCGCACCGCTCGAGCGAACCACTCGCGCTCGGAGAGGAATCCGTACCCGGGGTGAATGGCCTGGGCGCCGGTGCGGTGCGCGGCTTCGATGATCTTGTCGCCGCGCAGGTAGCTCTCGCTGGACGGCGGCGCCCCGATGTTGACCGCCTCGTCGGCTTCGCGGACGTGCGGCGCGCGCGCGTCGGCGTCGCTGTAGACGGCCACCGAGCCGATTCCCATCTCACGGCACGCGCGAACGATGCGCAGCGCGATCTCGCCGCGGTTGGCGACGAGGACCTTGGAAAAGCTCACAGCGGAATGTTGCCGTGCTTCTTCGGCGGATTGCGGTCGCGCTTGGCGCGCAGCGTCTCGAGCGCGCCGATGAGTCGCGGACGCGTGTCGCGCGGATCGATGATGTCGTCCACGTAGCCGCGTCCCGCGGCGACGTACGGGTTGGCGAACTTCTCGGTGTATTCGGCCACCTTCGCGTCCGTCGCCTTGGCCGGGTCGGAGCTGTCGTTGATCTCTTTGCGGAAGAGAATCTCGACGGCGCCCTTGGGGCCCATCACCGCGATCTCCGCCGTGGGCCACGCGACGTTGTAGTCGCCGCGAATGTGCTTGGATGACATCACGTCGTAGGCGCCGCCGTACGCTTTGCGGGTGATCACCGTGAGTTTGGGTACGGTGGCCTCACAGTACGCGTAGAGCAGCTTGGCGCCGTGCTTGATGATGCCGCCGTGCTCCTGCGCCGTTCCGGGAAGGAAGCCCGGTACGTCCTCGAACGTCACGATCGGGATGTTGAACGCGTCGCAGAAGCGAATGAACCGCGCCGCCTTGAGCGACGCGCTGATGTCCAGCACGCCCGCCAGGATCGCCGGCTGGTTGGCGACGATGCCGATGCTCGTTCCGCCGAGATGCGCGAAGCCGCACAGGATGTTCTGCGCGTACTCGCGCTGCACTTCGTAGAAGCGGCCGTCGTCCACGACGCGCGTGATGACGTCGTGCATGTCGTACGGCTTGTTCGGATGGTCCGGCACGACGTCGAGCAACGCGGCATCGCGGCGGTCGCGCGGATCGGTTCCCTTTCCGCGGGGCGGCTCGTCGAGGTTGTTCTGCGGAATGAACGCGAACAGCTCGCGGATCGCGGCCAGGCACGCGGGCTCGGACTCGTGCACGAAGTGCGCGATCCCCGACGTGCTCGCGTGCGTGTCGGCGCCGCCGAGGCGCTCCATCGTCACGTCTTCGTGCGTCACGGTCTTCACGACGTTCGGGCCCGTCACGAACATGTACGACGTGCCGCGCGTCATGTAGATGAAATCGGTGATCGCCGGCGAATACACCGCGCCGCCGGCGCACGGACCGAGCACCGCCGAGATTTGCGGGATCGACCCCAGATGCCAGCGTGTTCCGGAGAAAAATCTCGGCGTAGCCGCCCAGCGAGACGACGCCCTCCTGGATGCGCGCGCCGCCGGAGTCGTTGAGGCCGATCACCGGCGCGCCGTTGCGCATCGCCAGATCCATGACCTTGCAGATCTTCTCCGCGAACGCTTCGGAGAGCGACCCGCCGAACACGGTGAAGTCCTGCGAGAAGACGTAGACGAGCCGGCCGTCGATGCGGCCGTATCCCGTGACGACGCCGTCGCCGTAGTACTTCTCGTCCTGCAGCCCGAAATCGCTCGACCGGTGCACGACGAAGCGATCGAACTCCACGAAGCTGCCTTCGTCGAGCAGCAGGTCGAGCCGCTCGCGCGCCGACAGCTTGCCCTTCGCGTGTTGGGCCTGGACGCGACGCTCGCCGCCCCCTTGCTCCGACTCGGCCGCTCGGCGCTCGAGAAGCTCGAGCTTGTCTCGCATGGTCATAGGCGGAAAAAGCTACGACCGCCCGACGCGGCATTCTAGACTTGCGGCGTGGCGCCGGGCGCCGCGCTTAGCGCGGCGCGCGAGATCGGCGCAGAACGATCGTCACCGGAAGCGTATCGGTGAGCGTGAGCGACACGGGCGTCGACGCCCGCTCGTAGCCGGCGTGCTCGATCTGGATGACGGCGCTCGACCGCGGCACGAAACCCAGACTTACCGTTCCGGTCGCCGTCGTGAGCGGCCGAGCGCCCGCTGGCCGAATCGCGCACGGCGGCGCCGACGACCGGCTCCCCGGACTCGGCGTCGAATACGCCCATCACTCGATGGTGCCCGCTCGGACCGTCGAGCCGTACCACCTGGGGCGCGTGCCGGTTCGGCATCGCCGCGTCGCTCGCGCCGGGGACGTCCCGGACGAAACGGATCTCGCGAACCCGCTGCAGCTCGCCGTCGCTGATGATGCGCGAGCCGCTCGGGAGCCCGCTTCCACGGCTTCGGACGACTCGCGTCGAGGTCGAGCACGTTGCGCCCGGTGGTCCAGGTGATCACGGGAACGCCGCTCACCAATTCGTCGAACGTCGTCTCGACGACGACGGAGTCGTACGAGCTCGTGTATCGCGACTTCTTCGACAACGAGATGACCGAGCGCCGAATCACGTAGGTCGCTGGGTCGAGGTACATCGTGCCGTCGATGTCCGGATCGCGAATGTCCTCGGCCGCCCTGAAGTCGACGCGACGGAAGGTCTGGCCGTCGACCGTGGCCTCGCCGGCGTCGTGAAAGCAGTGATGCTTGACGAACTCCGGCGTCGGCGAACACGGCGAGCGTCGGGATCATCACGGCGTAGCGAACGCCGAGGGCCGACACACCGGACGTCACGATGATGTCGCCGGGCTTGTAGTGCCACCGCTGGTCGCTCGGCACGTTGATCGAGTCGGTTTTCGTCACGACTTCCACCGTGTCGGCGAGCGCGGGCGCGGTCGTCGGATTTGTCTCCGGTCTTCGGCTCCTCGACGAGACGGCTGAACCGCCGTTCGACGACGGAGTTGAACGGGTACTGCGTGCTGACGAGTCGAAACTGCTCGGCGTTCAGCTGCAATTGTTCGAACACCTGCGGCAGCGCATCGCCGCCGCCCGTCGGCGCGCCCGGCAGCCGACACGGCACGTCGACGACTCGCATCGCGGCCAGCGTCACGGGAATGCGGGCAAGCTCGATCCGAACGCGCGTCGTGTCGTTCGCGCGGACGACGAACTGCGTATCGACCGGCGTGAATCCCACATGGCGGATTCGCAGGCGAATCGTCCCAGGGGCGGCCTCGAGCTGGAAGGCGCCGCTGTCGCTCGTGAGGCGGTCGGATGACTGCCCCACGACCGAGACGCCGGAAAACGGGAGCGCCACGCCAGCCAGCTTGTCGACGACCCGACCCACGACGTGGCCGGTCTGACCGCCGGCGACGTACGGGATCAGGGCGAGCACGGCGAGTACGCGAACGAGAATCATCAGTGTCGAATGAGGGCCAGATAGTTGGGTTCGGTGCACGGAGGCGCAAGCACCGGGATCACCGTACGGCGTGCTCTACCAGGCCTACAGGATGTATTGCCGCTTGAGCCGAATGTCCTGCGACGGAATCGGACTCTGCCCTTGGCGAAACACCTTCACCGTCGGTCGCCGCTCGGCGGAAACCATCTTGATCGACTCGCGGAAGTCCTGGTTCACGGCGGCCAGCTCGGTCAGCACCGAATCCTGCAGGCGCTCGGTGTCCGGGAGCTCCGCGTCGGACGCGAGCTCGAACCAGATCTCGACGCGCTTGTTCGCGTCGTCGTCCTCGTACGGGTGCAGCGCGAAGTTGGTCACGCGTTCGCCGAGCGCGCCGACCCGCAGGATGACGTGCTGAATGTCCTCCGGCGTGATCTTGCAGCCGTAGAATCCGACGGCGTTGTCCTGGCGCCCCCAGTGAAACAGGAGGGGCAGGTCCACCAAGGGCGCGGGCAGACTCGCGCCGAGACGCGCCGCGGCTGCGACGACTTCGCGCGACCGGCAGGACGACCCCTCGATCGCGGATGTTGTATCGGATCCGCGGCGACACGTTCTCCAGCCGGTTGATCGTGACGAGCAGATTCCGGTCGGCGTCGCTCTCGATGTAGTAGTTGAGCGGGTCGTACTGGAAGACCATCGGCAACGGTTCGCGGCCGTACAACGCTTCGGCGAGCGACGGGTTCGAGGCGAGAGCGTCGCGCAGCGCGATCGTGAAATCGGTCTCGACGGCGATGTTGATCTCGAGATCCGACGCGCCGAAGCTCGAGATCGTCTTGCGAAAGCGCCTGTTCAGCGCGGCGCGCAGCGGCTGCGACATCCCTTCGCCGCCCACCACGGCGCAGACATCGTACTTCGACCAATCGATGTCGGCGGTGTCGACCAGTCCTTTCAGGAACGGCGGGTAGCCGGTGATCACGTACTTGTACTTGGGGCCGAGCAGCTCGAGCGTGCCGATCACCTTCGCGGCGTCGGGGCCGATCGACTTGAGCACACACAGGTCGACGAGCGACATCGACACGTTCATCCCGGTCGCCCACGGGCCGAGCGCGAAGGCGTTGAGGAGCACGAACGGCTCGTCGCCGAACGCGGCTCGCGTTGCGAATTGAAGCAGGCGCCTTGCGGCCGCGCGCTCGCTGGGGCCGCGCACCCAGTTGCTCGCCTGGCCGCTCGAGCCCGACGATTCGTCGATGACCGCGCCGTGCAGCGGGAGCCGTCCGCCCTGGCAGAGCTGTTCGAGCGGCCACCGCTTGATGTAGCCGGCCTTGTCCATCGGCGGCACGTCCTCGAACCGTTCGACGTCGAAGGCCCCATGCTCGCGCAGAAATTCCTGATAGGCCGGCACCGTGCGGCGCGCGTTGAAGAAGGCTGCCGACGCGCGCGTGCGCGCGACCCAGTCGCGCGTCTTCGTGGAGAACACGGGCGCGAACAGCGCGCGATACGCGCCCCACGACGACAGCGCGACGTCGCCCAGACGGCTCAACGCGCGGCCGGCGATCGGATCGAACGTCTTATTCACGCTCGACGATGCTCCGCAGCCGCGGCGCGCGCGGCGGCACGTCGCTGTAGCCGAAGCGAAAGACGAGCCAGCAGTCGTCGACGTCGAATTGCCGCGCGATGGCGTCCGGCGTACTTCGCGTTGGTCAGCATCGACCCCATGGGCTGCATGTAGACGTCGTGCGCCGCCATCTCGAGCCAGAACGCCATCAGCATTCGTCCGGCGTGGACGAGATCGGGCCACTCGGCGAACGGGCCGCAGAGCAGCCCGATCTGCCGTGTGCCGGCCTGGGTGCGCATGTAGCGGCGTCGCGCGAATTGGCGGAACCCGGGGAGCATGTAGAGCCACGGCGTGGCGAATGCCGATCGCAGCTCCCACGCCGGTTGGTTCATCGGCCGCTCCCACAACCCGTCGCCGTCGGTCGGAGTCTCGCCGTACCGATACCAGCCGCGAATCTCCCGGCGTTCGTCGCCGAGTTGCAGGTTGTCGATCACCGCGTCGGCGTTGAGCCGGAGGACGCGCTCGCACGAGTCTCGGGTCGTCGAACGACAGAAAGCGATGCCCGTACACGCCGGCGACGTAGGCGAGCGCGCTGGTGCTCGCGCCGAGCACGGGCTTGTCGTGATAGGGCAAGCGGGACGTGCGGCGAGCCTCGAGCAACGCCAGGAGCCCGTCACGCGGCTCGATGCGCATCGTCCATCGCGTCTCGGCGGGATCCACGGGTCCGGGTTCGCCGAGCGTCGCCCGGCCGACGACGACGCGCCGAGGACCCGCGTGCAGGTTGGCGACGTCGATGAGAGGGACGACGTCGATCGCGACGTCGCGCCCCATGTATCGCGCCGCGTGCTCGACCGCCGTCGCGAAGATGCCGAACGCGGCGGCCATGTAGAGGTTGCCGTGGTCTTCGCGCGGCAGCAGCCGATCCCGGACGACGACGAGATCCGCGTTGCGCGGGCCGCGCGGCACGATGCGAAACGGCTGCGTGTTGTGCGGCGTCGGGGCGAGTCGCGCGACGTCCCCGATGCCGTCCCAGACTCGGTCGTACAACTGACCTCCTCCCCGCACCGCAAGTCAAAGCGCCTCGACCGAAAGGCCGAGGCGCTTTGAATTCAAACCTGGAACAGCGCGCGAGTCTACTCGTCGACCACCGAGGAGAGGTCAACGGGCGGGTAGCCCATGTCGTGCTCGGACTCCATCGGGATGATCTTCGACGGGGTCTCCGGGCGCGGCGGCTGGTCTTCCGGAATGTTCGTCACCGCGAGAACGATGCGGCGATGGATCGGATCGACCTCCAGCACGCGGAGATCGAGCTTCATCGTTTCGTACACGACGTCCGCCGGGCTGTTCACCGTCTTGCCCGTGGTGGTCAGCTGCGAAAGCGGCACGAAGCCCTCGATGTCGTTGCCGATGTCGACGACGACGCCCTTGTCCATCAAGCGCACGACCGTGCCGCCGAGCTCGGTGCCGACCGGATACGTCTCACCGATCTTGAGCCACGGATCTTCCTCGGCCTGCTTGAGGCCAAGGCTGATGCGCTTGTTCTCGGAGTCGATGTTCAAGATCACGACGTCGACCGTGTCGCCCTTCTTCACGACTTCCGACGGATGCTGCACGCGCTTGGTCCAGCTCATGTCGGAGATGTGAATCAGGCCGTCGATGCCCGGCTCGATTTCGACGAAAGCGCCGAAGCTCGTCAGGTTGCGGACTTTCCCGAGATGCGCGTGCCGACCGGATACTTGTACGGCAGCACCATCCACGGATCCTGCTCGGTCTGCTTCATGCCGAGCGAGATCTTCTCTTCGTTCGGATCGACCTTGAGCACGACCGCTTCGATCGACTCGCCGATCGACACGAGCTTGGACGGATGCCGGACGTTGCGCGTCCAGCTCATCTCGCTGATGTGAACGAGTCCTTCGATTCCAGGTTCAAGTTCGATGAAGGCGCCGTAGTTCGTGATCGAGACGACCTTGCCCGCAACGCGCGTGCCGACCGGATACTTCTCGGCGACGTCCTTCCACGGGTAGCTCTGGAGCTGCTTGAGCCCGAGGCTGATGCGCTCGCGGGTCCAATCGATGTCGAGGACTTTGACCTCGAGCTCGGCGCCGATCGCCACCATTTCGGACGGATGCGAGATGCGGCCCCACGACATGTCCGTGATGTGGAGCAGGCCGTCGACGCCGCCGAGATCGATGAACGCACCGAAGTCGGTGATGTTCTTGACGACGCCTTTGCGCACCTGATCCTTCTCGAGCTCCTTCATCAGCTTCTCGCGCTTGCCCGCCCGCTCGTTCTCGAGGATCACTCGACGGGAAACGACGATGTTTCGTCGGCGCTTGTTGAGCTTGATGATCTTGAACTCGAACTTCTGGCCGAGCAGCTCGTCGATGTTGGGAACGCGGCGGAGCGCGATCTGCGATCCCGGGAGGAACGCGTCGACGCCCATGAGGTCGACGACAACGCCGCCCTTGATCTTCTTGACCAGCGTGCCTTCCACCGGCTGATCGGTCTCGTACGCGATGCGGATCTTCTCCCACACGCGCATGAAGTCGGCTTTCTTCTTCGAAAGGACGACCGAGCCTTCCTGGTCCTCGAGGTGCTCGAGGAGCACTTCGACTTCGTCGCCGGGCTTGAGGTCGGGGTGGTCCTTGAATTCTTCGAGCGGAACGCTGCCTTCGGATTTGAAGCCGATGTCGAGGACGACCATGTTGTCGCGAATCTCGAGCACCTTGCTCTTCACGATCTCGCCCTCGTCGATCGACGCGAGCGTACCGTTGTAGAGCTCCATCATCTTCTCGTACTCGGACGACGAGTATTCGTCTTCGTCGTACAGCTCGGGACGGCGGTTCACGAGCGGGCGCAGTTGCGCGCGCTGCGCATCCCGTTTTTCGCGTTCGGTCACGGAGGCGCCGGCACGGCCGGCGCTGGGGTTTCGGGTTTCGATCTCGGGCATACGGAAAGCGTGGTCTCCTGAGACGTCCGCGGATTGTTCGCTCGCCGCGACGAGGTTGGGGTGGACGAAAGCATCGATGACGCGGACGCGTCATCGCGCGACCGCCGAGGCGGAAGCCGCGAACCAGAAATGATACTCTCCTCGCCGTCTCACGTCAACGTCAGAAGCTGGCCTCGATCAGCGACTTAGCTCACACTTCCGAGAGACGTTGGAGGCGTCGGACGGGCTCGGCGCTGGACCGCCGCGTGGGCCAGCGCGACGATCCGATCGACCTGATCTTCCTGCGTCAGATAGGTCGTATCGATGAGCACGGCGTCCGCGGCCCGGACCGACTGCGTCGCGTCCAGCGCGTCGCGCTGCGCGATCCGATGGGTCTCGGCGGCGATCTCTTCATCGCTCGGGCCGTGGCCGAGACGTTGGACCAGCCGCCGCCGGGCTCGCTCCCACGGATCGGCGACGAGAAAGATCTTGAGGTCGGCGTTCGGGAAGACCACGGTTCCCATGTCCCGGCCGTCCACCACGACGTCGTGCCCCGCCGCCGTCCGGCGGACCAGCTCGTTGACCCACTGTCGCACCCGCTGCATCTGGGCCACCCGCGACACGTTCTGGGTCACCTGGGCGTCCCGCAGCCGATCGTCCGCCGGCGTCCCGCCGATGACGACGGCGAAGTGTCTCTCCCAGCGGCGCGAACTCGACGTCGCGGGCGGCCAGCAGGACGTCGTCCTCGGTCCAATTCGCCGGCTCTCCCGGACCGGCCAGCCGCGCCGCCGTCGCCGCCCTATAGAGGGCTCCCGAATCGACGTGGCGATAGCCGAGCCGGCGCGCGACCCACTGGGCCGTCGACGACTTGCCGGACGCGGCCGGACCGTCGATCGCGATGACGAACGGAACCGGTCCGTCCGTCATCGCGTGACGCTCGCGAGGTCGTTCCAGAAGTTCGGGTAGGACACGGCGACGCAATCGCGGTCGTCGATCTCGATGGAGTTCCCCGCCGCGGCGCCAAGGACGCCGAACGCCATCGCGAGGCGGTGGTCGCCGTGGGTCGTGATTCGGCCGCTCAACGCGGGCGAGGGGCCGCGGATCTTCATCCCGTCGGGCAGTTCCTCGGCGTCGGCGCCGATCGCGCGCAGATTCGCGACGACCGCGGCGATGCGGTCGCTCTCCTTGACGCGAAGCTCGTTCGCGCCGGTGATTGTCGTCTCGCCTGTCGCGCGCGTGGCGAGGCAAGCGAGCAGCGGCAGCTCGTCCACCATCGCCGGAACGTCCGCCCGGGTGATCGTCGCCGCGCGAAGCTCGCCGGGCGCGACGATGACGTCGGCAACCGGCTCGCCGCCCTCGAGGCGCGCGTCCACCTGCGTCACGACCGCGCCCATGAGCTCGAGCTGCTCGAGGAATCCGATGCGCGTTTCGTTGACGCACACGTTCTCGAGGCGAAGCGAGCCGCCGTCCGAGATCGCGGCCAACCCGGCGAAGAACGCCGCCGAGGAGGGATCGCCCGGCACCACGACGTCGAGCGGCTCGACGTAGGCGAGCTCGTCGATCCGCACGCCTGTGTCGTGAATGACGACCGGCGCGCCGCGCGCGATGAGCATTCGCTCGGTGTGGTCGCGCGTCGCCTGCGGCTCGATCACTTCGGCGCCGACTCCGGCGGCGAGCGCCGCGAGGAGGATCGCGCTCTTGACTTGCGCGCTCGCGACCTCGCTCTGCCAGATCACGTCGTGCAGGTCGCTGCCCCAGATCGTCATCGGCAACCCGCCATGCTTCGCCAGACGGATGCGCGCTCCCATCGCCTCGAGCGGGCGGGCGACCCGCCCCATCGGGCGGCGGCTGAGACTCGCGTCGCCGATGAACGTGGCCTCGATGGGTCGCCCGGCGACGACGCCGGCCATGAGGCGCGTCGTCGTTCCGCTGTTGCCGCAGTCGAGCGGCGACGCCGGCGTGGCGAGCGACCCGACGCCCCGCCCATCGATCACGAAGTCCGGCGACAGCTCGGGGATCTTCGCGCCGAGCGCGCGCAGCACGCCGGCCGTCGAGTGGACGTCGGCCGACTCGAGGATTCCCGTCACGCGCGACTCGCCCTTCGCCAGCGCGCTCAAGATGAGCGCGCGGTGCGAAATCGACTTGTCGCCCGGAACGCGGAGCGTGCCGGCGACGTTCATCGCAGCCACGCCTCGAGCGTTGTCGCGAGATCCGTCTTCTCGTCGCGGTATTTGACGATGACCGGCGCCTGGAGCGAAAGGCCGTGCTCGGCGCCCCACCCGCTCGTCACGGCGCGAGCGCCCGGCACGACGACGGCCGCTTCGGGAATCTCCAGCGGCTGGTCGGCGCTGCCGCGATAGACGGTCTCTTTGGCGAGGTCGAAGACCGGCGTGCCGCGCGTGAGGACGACGCCCGCGGCGAGCACGGCGCGCGATCGCACGATCGTTCCCTCGTACACGCCGCAATTTCCGCCGACGAGCACGTCGTCCTCGATCACGACCGGCGCCGCGTTCACCGGCTCGAGCACGCCGCCGATCTGCGCCGCCGCGCTCACGTGGACGCGCTTGCCGATCTGCGCGCACGATCCGATCAGCGCGTGCGAATCCACCATCGTGCCGGTGTCGACGTACGCGCCGACGTTGACGTACATCGGCGGCATGCACACGACGCCGGGCGCGACGTACGCGCCGCGGCGGATCGACGAACCGCCCGGCACGACGCGCACGTTCTGCTCGACGCCGAAGCGGCGAATCGGATACGTGTCCTTGTCCACGAACGACAGCTCGCCGTCGTACGCTCTGAGTTGGCCGTAGCGAAATCCGAGCAGGATCCCGCGTTTGACCCACGCGTTCGCGCGCCACGTGTTGTCGGCGCCCTTGCTGGCCGAGCGCACGTTTCCGGCTTCGAGCGCCACGAGCAGCGACTCGATCGCGTCGCCGGCACGTGTCGGCAGCGCGGTGCCCTCCGGCGTCGCGGCGAGTGTCTCGATGTCCTCCTGCAGCGCGCGGAGGTCCGTCACGACGCGAGCTCGGCTCCGGCGGCGGACAAGGCGGCGCGCACCGCGTCGCCGTGGGCCTCGGAAAGCGGCACGAGCGGCGACCGCAGCACGTTCTTGATCTTCCCCATGCACGCGAGCGCCGCCTTCACGGGAATCGGATTCGATTCGACGAACGCCGCCCGCATCCACGGAAGAAGCGTCATGTGAATCTTCCGCGCGCCGGCGTAGTCGCCCGCCATCATCCGGTTGCACAGCTCCGACATGAGCCTCGGCGTCGCGTTCGAGACCACCGACACGATGCCGTCGCCGCCGAGCGCCATGACGGGAAGCGTGAGCTCGTCGTCGCCGGAGAGGACGGAGAACTCCGGGCCGCGCCCGCGAATGACGTCGGCGATCTGGCGACAGCTGCCCCGACGCTTCCTTCGTGGCGACGACGCCGGGAATCCGCGCCAGCTCGAGGGTCGTTTTCGCCTCGATGTTGCTCGCCGTGCGCCCCGGAACGTTGTAGACGACGATCGGCAGCTCGACGGCCGCGGCGATCGCCGCGATAGTGGGCGACGATGCCGCGCTGCGGCGGCTTGTTGTACCATCGGCGACGTGTGCAGCAGATGCGTCGCGCCGAGGTCGGCGACTCGCTTGGACAGATCGATCGCCTTCTGCGTGTCGTTGCTCGCCGCGCCGGCGACGATCGGCACGCGGCCGTTCGCCTGCTCGCACGACGATCTCGACGACGCGGCAGTGCTCGTCGATCGTCATCGTCGCCGCCTCGCCCGTGCTCCCGCACGGCACGAGGAAGTGAATCCCCTCGGCGATCTGCCAGTCGACGAGCGCGCGAAGCGCGTCCTCGTCGACCGTCCCGTCGTCGTTGAACGGCGTCACCAGCGCGGTGCCGCACCCGGTCAGTCGTGCCGTGTCCGCTGTCATTGAGAATCCTCTGTCGCCGCCTTCGCGCTCGCGAGCACGTCGCGCATGGTGAACACGCCCTGCTTCCCGATGAGCCAGCCGGCGGCAAGGAGCGCGCCCTCGGCGAACACGCGGCGGTCGCGCGCGGTATGCGTCAACCGAATCTGCTCGAACGGCGCGTCGAAAATGAACTCGTGCATGCCCGGAACGGATCCGGTCCGCACGCTCGTGATCGGGATCGCGTGCCCCAGGCTCGTCCGGCGGCGCGCCGCGAGCGTCTGCGCGGTTCCCGACGGTGCGTCTTTCTTCGCCGCGTGATGGGTCTCGACCATCGTGCGCGTCGAAGCCCGTTGCCGCGCGCAGAGCGCGCGCGGCCTCGGCGACGATCTGCTCGAACGCGTTCACGCCGAGCGAGAAGTTCGCGCGCGGTGAGCAGCGCGCCGCTGCGCTCCTCCACCGTCGGCGCACCTCGTCGAACCCGTCGTACCATCCGGTGGTGCCGACCACGACCGGGCAGCCGAATTCGACGAGCGCCCGAATGTTCGCGGGCGCCGCCGCCGGCACGGTGAACTCCACCGCGACGTCGGCCCCGCCAAGCAGCGGCGCGGATCCCGGCGTCTTCATGTCGCGCTTCATCGAGCGTCGCGACGACGGACCACCCGCGATCCGGCGCGAGCTCGGCGATGGCGCGCCCCATCTTGCCCATGCCGACGACGGCGCAGCTTGCGCGTCATGCCGCCGCCTCCGCCGTGTCCAAAGAACGCCGCGTGCAGGCGCTGCATGGCGGGCGTCACCTGCTCGTCGTCCACGACCATCGTCAGGTTGATCCGGCTCGCGCTCAGCGACAGCATGTGCACGCGCACGTCGCCGATCGCGTCGAGCGCGCGCGCCATCGCGTGGCCGCCCTCGGCGATCGCGCCGCCCACTACCGCGACGATGCCGCGATTTCGCTCGACGGACACGTCGCCCAGCGAGCGCAGGTCGGACAACGATCGAATCGAGCCGCGACGCGTCGTCCACCGTCAACGACACCGACACCTCCGACGTCGCGACGACGTCCACCGACGTCGGTGCCGCTCGAACGTCTCGAAGATCGAGCGCAGAAACCCCTCCGTGAGCAGCATGCGCGGCGACCCGACCTTGCACGAGCGTCACGCTCGCCTTGCCGGCGATCGCGCTGACCGGCCGTTGCGGCGCGTCGAAGGTGATCTTCGTGCCCGTGCCCTGCGGGCTTCATCGAGTTGAGCACGTAGACCGGAATGCCGAGCCGCACCGCGGGCGCGATCGTGTTCGGGTGCAGCACCTTCGCGCCGAACGACGCCAGCTCCGACGCTTCGTCGAACGCGATCTGCTCGATCAGGCGCGCGTTCGGAACGACGCGCGGATCGGCGGTGAGCATGCCGTCCACGTCGGTCCAGATCTCGATCGCGTCGGCGCGGACCGCGGCGCCGATGAGCGACGCGCTGTAGTCGCTGCCGCCGCGGCCGAGCGTCGTGGTGATGCCGCGTGCCTTTCGCCGATCCGATGAAGCCGCCGAGCACCGGAACCTTGCCCGTCGCGCACCAGCGGAATGACGACGCGCGGCACGCGTCGGCGATCGCATCGCGGCTGCGGCTCGGCGCGGCGTGAACGCGTCGTCGGTGATCATCACGTCGCAGGCGTCGACGTGCACCGCCGGCAGGCCCTGTCGCGCGAAACGCCGCGACGCACAGCAGCGACGACATCCGCTCGCCGAACGACGCGATCGCGTCGAGGCTGCGCGGCGTGAGATCGCCGAGCGTCGACAGCGCCTCCGCGAGGTGCGCGAGCTCGTCGATCATCGCGCTCAGCTCGGCGCAGCGTCTCGCGCGCACTCGTCGTCGTCGCCGAGCAGCAGCTCGGCTTCGCTGCAGATGGCGCTCGCGCAGCCCCTCGACCGCGCGAAGCGCGCCGATGCAGATGCCCGCGCGCCGCCTGCTCGGCGAGCGCGAGCAGCGCGTTGGTCACGCCGGCGAGCGCGGAGACGACGACGATCGGCTCCGCGATCGAGCCGCGTCGCGACGATGCTCGCCGTCCGCCGAATCGGCGTCGGCGTCGCCGACCGATGTGCCGCCGAACTTGAGGACGATCACGAGCCGCCGAGCAGCCCGCAGCTGCGACCATCAGCTCGGCGTTGAGCACCGACGCGCCGGCCGCGCCGCGAATCGACGTTGTGCCCCATCGCGACGAGCTTCACGTCGAAGATCGGATCGGGGCGCACGCGGCCGACGATGACCGTCATGCCGCCGCCCGCGTCGACCTCTCGGCGCGGCTGCGGGCGGTCGGGCTGGTCGCGTGACGACGAGCGGCCGCTCCGGCGCGCTCGGCAGATCCGCGCGGCCTCGGCGCCGCGCCAGTCGGCGATCGCGCGCTCGACCCTCGTCGCGCCGGCGCTTCGCTTCGAGCGCCGATCGAGATGCAGACGGTGTGGCCGTGCTCCACCGGAACGCGATTGGCGTGCGCGCTGACGGCGAACGCCGCGCTCGTCGATCGACGCCGCCGTTCGCAGCGAGCCGAGCATCTTGCGCATCTCGGCTTCGATCTTCGGCTCTTCGTCGCCGATGTACGGAATCACGTTGCCGAGGATGTCGAGCGACGGCACGCCGGGATATCCGGCGCCGGAGACCGCCTGCATCGTCGTCGACGAACACGGCTCGATGCCGAACGCCTCGTGGAGCGGCGCGAGCGCCAGCGTCGCGACGATCGCCGAGCAGTTGGCGTTCGTGACGATCGCGCCCGGCCAGCCGCGGTTCTTCCGCTGCGCGTCGAGCACGTCGAGGTGCGATCGGATTCACCTCGGGGATGACGAGCGGAACGTCCGGCTCCATCCGGTAGTTCTTCGCGTTGCGTCAGCACAAGCGTGCCGGCGCGCGCGAACGCCGGCTCGACGTCGCCCGCCGCGGCGGAGTCGAGCGCCGAGAAGACGATGTCGGCGCGTCACGCGATCCGGATCGCAGGGCGCACGTCATGCCGGCGACGAACGCGCGGCATGGCTCGGCGCCGATCCAGCGCGCGGCCTCGCGTACGGCTTGCCCGCCGAGCGCTCGGACGCGGCCAGCTCCGCGAGCTCGAACCACGGATGGTTCGCGAGCAGGCGGATGAACGCCTGGCCCACGGCGCCCGTGGCGCCGAGGATCGCGACGCGCGACGCTGGCGCGCCGGCGGATGACGGGTTCGAGGACACGGTCATGCGCGCGAGCAGAGCTCCGTACGATCGTCTCGTACGAGTCGACCGCGGCGCGCAGCTCGTCGACGCTCGATGAACTCGTCCGGGCGTGTGCGCGACGTGGATCGACCCGGGACCGAACAGCAGCGGCGTGCCCCAGCGCGCGAGCAGCGGGATGTCCGACGTATACGCGACAGGCGCGACTTCGAACCCGGGGATCGTGTGAAAATGCTGCGCCGGGATGTACGATCCGTACTCGATCTCGGCTCGCCCTTTCGCCCACTTCTCGATCTGCTCGCGGATCGGCGCCACGTCGCCGACGAGACGGAACATGATCTCCGCTTCGGCGCGACGCGGGAACGATGTTCGCCTCCGTGCCGCCGCGCAGCGTGCCGATGTTGACCGTCGTGTCGCCGAGGACGTCGTCGCGTCGGCAGCGTCGAGCTCGATCGAGCGTCGGCAGCAGCGCGAGCATCGGCTCGATCGCCGACTCGCCGAGATGCGGGTACGCCGAGTGCGCCGCGCGGCCGCGCGTCCGCACGGTGACGCGCAGCGAGCCCTTGGCGCCGCTCGCGAGCTTGCTCTCGGTCGGCTCGCCGTTGATGAGGAACTTGCTCGTCGCGGCGAGATGGTTCGCGGCGCGCGCGCCGTCGGACCCCTTCTCTTCGCCGACGACGAAGAGCAGATCGACGCGCTCCTCGCCCGCCTTCGCCAGCTCGTCGGCGGCGACGAGCATCGCGGCGGCGATGCCCTTCGCGTCGCACGCCCCGCGGCCGTAGAGCTTGATCGCCGTCGCGCTCGCGGCGCGATGTACGGCGGGACGGTGTCGAGGTGCGTCGAGAGCGTGACGCCGCCGCCCTTTGCGCGACGCCCAGACGTTGGCGCGGCCCTGCGTCACTTCCTGGAGCGTGACGTTCCACCCGCGCGCGACGAGCCATTTCGAAACGAAATCCACCGCGCTGCTTTCGGCGCCCGTGGAGGAATCGACGCGAGGAGTTCGGCGGCGAGCGCGACGACATCGGTCATGCGGCCAAGCTAGCCGCTCCCGTATTGTTGCGCCCGGAGGGCCAAGGGACGCCATCCCGGTTGCCGAGTTCTCCTTCGTGCGATCGGAGACAACGACGGTCACCACGATACCAGGCGCTCCACCTCGGCGAAGGAGGACGCGGTCGAGTCGGCAGAAGCGACGATTTTCGGCCGAGACACAAAGCCGGTGAACGCGACGAAGGCGTCCACGACTTCCCGCATCGCGAGGTCCGTCGCCCCGTCGCCGACCGCCATGATGGGTCGCGGCAGCCGCAGCTCTGAAACGACTCGCGCCTTTCCGTCAGCCTGCGTCAGAGCGGAGTTGCTGTCATACGCCGCGTACGCGCCTGCCGCGTCGAACTCGATCGACACTGCGTGCAAGTCGGACGGGGAGAGGCCGAGGTGCGAGGCGAGCGGGAGGAGCGCGGGGCGGAGTCCGCCGCTGACGAGCGTTACTCGCACACCCGCCTGTCGTATTCGCGCGACGCTCTCGGTCACTCCGGGCGCCATCCGCTCGAGGTAAGCATCCGCCAGCGCCTCGACGTCCTCACGCCGCGGCCTGATCTCGGACAAGCGCGAGCCGTACACGTCCTCCAGCGCGAGCTCTCCCTCCATCGCCCGGCGCGTTAACTCGAGCACACGTTGGGCGACGTCCGGTCCGCGGCGCACGGCGAGCCAATCGATTCCCTCGATTCCGGAAACGGTCGAGTCGACGTCCAGTACCAGCGCTCGGTACTTGAGATCCTTCACTGTAGTACACCTGTCGTCCCAGCCTCGGCCTCATCATCGAAGTTGATCACCGTGACGGATCGAACGTCCGTCGTCGACAAGAGCCGGGTCCGGACGGCTGTGTCGATGGCGCCATCGACGGTGATGGCCGCCAACGCGCTGCCGCCCTGCGACGTGCGCGCCTGGTGATACTCGGCGATGTTGACGCCCGCGTCACCGAGCACGGTTCCGACGCGTCCGATGACACCTGGGACGTCGGCATTCGTCAGTACCAGCATCGTGCGACGCGGCATGACGTCGACGGTGAATCCGTCGATGTACGTGATGCGCGGCTGCGCACCGGCGGCGGCCACGCCGGCGATCAGGACTTCCTGGCCATTGCTGCGGACCGAGACAGATACGAAGCGCGGCTGTTCAGCGACCATCGCCGGGGCGACCGCCATGGCGATGCCGCGCGACTCCGCCTGCGAGCGAGCATTGACGAGGTTCAGTCGTCCGCTTTCGATGACTCCCTCGACGACGCCGATGGCGGCCGACGAGAGCAACACCGCGTCGGCGTGGATGAGCGCGCGCCCGAGGCGAAGCGTCACTTGGCTGACGGCGCGGGCGCCGCGGTCCCCGAGCAACGCGCGAGCCATCGCTGCGGCGCGTCGCGCCAGTACCATGGCGCCGCGAACGTCGTTCCAGTCCGCCCGATCGCCGCCCGCGACGTTGATCGCGCTGGAGAGCACTCCGCTCAGCAATGCGTCTCGCACGTGCGCGCACACATCGACGGCGACGTTTCGCTGTCCCTCGGCGGTCGAGGCGCCGATGTGCGGTGTGAGGATGACGTTCGGCATCGTCCGCAGTGGGTGATCCGACGCCAGCGGCTCGTGCTCGAAGACGTCGAGAATGGCGCCGCCCAGCCGCCCTCGCGCCAACTCCGAGACAAGATCTCCTTGGTCGACGATTCCGCCGCGCGCCAGGTTCGCGAGGACTGCGCCATCACGAAGCAGCGACAGCTCCGGTGTTCGGATCATGCCGCGGGTCTCCGGCGTGAGCGGCGTGTGAATCGTCACGATGTTCCCGCTCTTCGAGCAGCTCGTTGAGCGAATCGGCGCGGGTGACACTCAGGGCGTCGAATCGCTCGGCGGCGATATACGGATCGTACGCGATCACGAGCATGCCGAACGCGCGAGCGCGTGCCGCGACCTCGCCTCCGATGCGTCCAAGGCCGACGATTCCGAGCGCGCGGCCGCGAAGCTCCGTCCCCAAGAGCGCGCTTCGATCCCAACGCCCGGCGCGCATCGAGGCGAACGCGTCGGGCAGGTGACGAACGAGGGCGAGGAGCGATCCGAAGAACAGTTCGGCGACGGAGACCGTGTTCCCCGACGGCGCGTTGATGACGGCGATGCCGAGCGCGGTCGCCTCGGTGACGTCGATGTTGTCGATGCCGACGCCGGCGCGCCCGACGACTTGCAGGCGACGCGCCTGGCGGAGAAGCTCGCTCGGCAGTCGTGTCGCGCTTCGCCCGACGACGGCGTCGTAGCGACCGATCTCGTCGAGCAAGTCTTGCCATGGTCGCGACGGTCGCTCGTCGACCGTGAATCCGGGCTGCTGCCGGAGAAGCTCGACGCCTTCCGGGTCTACGTCGTCGGTGACGAGGATGGTGAATCGCTGCATCGAGTCATCGAGAAGAAGAAGAGTGGCTGGGCGGTCTCCTCCTGGTCACTCTTGAATATCGCCGGTCCCGTTGGTTGCGGGGGGCGTTGTTACCGATTCGCGGTGTTGTCGGAAGGGGTGTTCAGCTATACGCCGGCGTCGATCAACAGGCATGCTCGATCCAAACAACTACGCCGATCCTCGGTGCTCAAGCGCTGCGTCGCTGGACCCCAGAGGCCGTGGCGAACTCGTTCCTGAAGGCATCGCGCCAACTCGGATGAATCGGCCGCCACCCTCGCTCGCGGCGCGCCTTCGCGTTTGAGACGCCTCGTTGACGCTCCGCTGGCGTACGTGTCGTCGTGCGGGGAGGAGGCGCCCCCATCAAAGCCGCCAGGAATGGCACCCAAATGTTCGCCGGTGCTGGTTCATCATCGACAATGTTGAACGTTCCCTTCGGCCACTCAAGCGCGAGCACCGCCGCCTGAGCTGCATCATCGACGTGGACAAAGGATGTGACGTCATCAGTCGCGACGAATTCACCGCGGAGGAGTTGACCAGCGATCGCCCCGCCCGGGGAATACCAGGTTCCCGGCCCGTACAAAGTTCCGTATCGCAGGACGACGCCGTTACGGACCTCGTTTACCGTTCGCTCCAGCGCGGTGATCCCGGCGATGCTCCCGCCATACGCGCCGGATGACAGATCGAGAGGATCGTCTTCGGTCGCCAATCCCGTTCCGGGCGCATAGAAGCAGTAGCTCTGCGCGACGAAGCGATCGACACCGACAGCCGTCGCGGCATCGACGAGATTGCGCGTTCCTTCCTCTCGTATCCGGTTCGTCGCGGCGTAGTCGCCCTTGCCCAGGCTGGTGAGCTCGTCGATCACCGCATCCGGCTTCTCGCGCTGCACGGCCATGGTGAGTTCGGTTCGATCGAACACGTCGACGACCACCGGTTTGCCGCCGAGCGCGCGAAGTAACCCGCTCGTCGATTGGTCATTGGACATGCCGATGACCTCGTGTCCGGCCCTCACGAGCCGAGGAACGAGCGCTCGTCCGATCACACCGCTCGCGCCGGCGACAAAAACTCTCATTGAAGAACTATCCCTCTCGTTGAGTTCGGATCGGCAACGTTTCAGGCCGAAAGCGGTGCAAGTCGCAAGCCTCTGGCTGAACCGAATCGCCGAACACGCGGTGAATTCTGAGCTCCGCCTCGTGTCACGCGTCTTGCTGGCGACTACGCGCGTCCAGCAGCACTCCACGCCCCTAGCGCACGACACGAGGAGGACCCATGCCAACGATCACAACGACAGACGGAGCCCAGATTTTTTACAAGGATTGGGGATCGGGCCAACCGGTCGTCTTCAGCCACGGCTGGCCGCTCAACGCCGACGCGTGGGATGAACAGCTCTTCTTTTTCGCGTCCAACGGCTATCGCGCCATCGCCCACGACCGACGCGGTCACGGCCGTTCCACCCAGACGTGGACCGGCAACGACATGGACACGTACGCCGACGACCTGGCGGCGCTCGTCAAAGCGCTTGGAGTTGAAGGACGCGATCCACGTCGGCCACTCGACGGGCGGAGGCGAGGTCGCCCACTACATCGGGCGCCACGGCACCGAGCGCGTCGCCAAGGCGGTTCTCGTCGACGCGGTCCCGCCACTCATGGTGAAGACGGACACGAACCCGGAGGGAATGCCCATCGATGTGTTCAACCAGATTCGCAGCGGCGCTCATCGCCGACGGTCGCAGTTCTGGAAGGACTTCTCGCAGATCTTCTACGGTGCCAACCGCCCAGGCGCCAAGGTGTCGCAGGGAATCCTCGACGCCTTTTGGCTGATGAGCATGCAGTGCCGGGTTCGCGGCCGCTTACCAGTGCGTCAAGGCATTCTCCGAGACCGATTTCCGCGACGACCTGAAGAAGATCGACGTCCCCACGCTCGTCATCCACGGCGATGACGACCAGGTCGTGCCGATCGACATCGGCGGAAACCGCTCCGTGAAGATGATCAAGGGCGCCACGCTCAAGGTCTATCCCGGCGCGCCGCACGGCCTCATGAGCACGCACCAGGAGCGCTTCAACGCCGACCTGCTCGCGTTCGCGCGAGAGAAGGGGGCGACACGAACCGCCGCTCCAGGCCGGCGCGGCTCAGAGGCGCCGGCGTCGCGCGCGGCGCGCAATCCTGACGGGTGAAACGCGCAACTCGTCTTGCTTGCCGACTGGTGGATGCCAGGACCCAGACTCGAACTGGGACTCCCTTGCGGGAAAGGGATTTTAAGTCCCTCGCGTCTACCCGTTTCGCCATCCTGGCGGGCGCTTACCGACGACGATCGTAGGACCAGTCGCCCGCGTCGCGCGCAACGCGTCGGGGGGAGGGTCACATCGCGCGCGCCGCCACGGCGCGCGCCCACTCGAGAGCGGGAAACGGGACTCGAACCCGCGACCCCAACCTTGGCAAGGTTGTGCTCTACCAACTGAGCTATTCCCGCGTCCGCTGAATATATCCGCGTTCTATGGGACGCTCGCCGAGCGCGTTCACGGCGTACCACGCCGTCCACGCGAGAAGCCCGGACAACGACGCGTCGCCGCCGTTGGCCACCGCCTTGCCGTCTCCATCGATCACCTCGGCCGCACGTCCGTCGTCGAGCGGCGCGCGGCGAAGCCACTGCAGCACGTTGGCCGCGTCGGGGCCGATGAGCCGCGCGCATTGCTGCGTCAACGACTGCGGCGTCACGTCGATCGCCTTCACCGTGCGGCGGTACGTCGAGTCCTGTCGCGGCACCGCCTCGTAGATCGGCAGCCAGAACGCCGACGCCGAGGGATCGTCCGCCTCGGACGTCGCGCCCGCGAGATCGATCGACGACGCGAACGTCGAGCGGCCGCTGGACGACGTCGTCGCCATGGTGCTCGCCGTCGTTTTCGCCGAATGCTCGACGGTGAAGTGACGGTGGATCGCCGCGCGCACCGCGTCGGGATCCTGCGAGTTCCTTGGCCGTCTCCTCGTCGAGCGTGCGCCGCAGCACCTCGAGCGCGTGCGCGACCGCGGCGTTGGCGTGCAGCGTGAACGGATGCGGCGCGGGAACGCCCGACGGGCTCACTTCCGTCGAGTACAGCGGGATGCGCTTGTCGCGCCGCGCGTCGAGATCGTCGGCGACGAGATACAGCGTGTCGGCGAGCACCGGCTCGTCGACGACGCGATCGTCGCCCGTGTCGCGGATGTAGCGGTCGGTCGCGATCGGATAGCCCGCGACTCCCTCGAGCGCGAACCCCGGCTCGAACAGCGTGCCGTCGAGGTAGTGCACGCCGCGGCCCGGCGCGTAGCCGTGCAGCTCGCACATGCGCAGCATCAGCTCGCGCGCGAGCGGCGCGTCGGCCAACTGCACGGCGGGAATCGTCCACGCGAGCGCGTCCCAGTCGCGAACCGTCACGCCGTGCCCATTCCACGGCGCGCGCGAGCGAACGAGATAGTACTGCGCGTCGTCGAGCGCGCGACCCACGGCGTAGAAGTACGCGAACAGCAGGTTGCGGTTGATCAGCCGGTCGATCGCCTCGTTGCCCGACGTCTGCTCGAGCGACTGGATCGCGTCGCGCGTCGACGCGAGCAGCTCGCGCCATCCGCGCCGGCGGAGGACGATGGCGGTGGACTCGGCGCCGTCGCGCTCCGGGCCGACGGCGACGAAGAACGCGACCTGCTCGCGCGAACCCGCGCGCGATCGTGATCGCGCGGCGAATCCCGTATTTCGCGCCGTCGATCTCGACCTGCGCGTCGCTGTCCGCGAGAATCGCCAGTGTCGCGAGACCGGGCAGCGACGAACCCTCGAGCAGCACAGCGCCCGACGGGGCGCGCGTCACGCGAACCGCGTCCTCGAACGGCCGCGGCGTCTGCACGCGCAGCTGCCGGTGACCAGCCGTTCCCTCGAGCGAGACGTCGATCGTCCGCGCCGCGGCGCCCCTGATTCTCTATGGAAAGCGCGTACACCGCGCCCGACACGTCGGCGTCGCGGCCGTACGGCGCGAAGATCGTCCCGCGCACCAGGCAGGTCGCCGATCGTGCAGGTGAACGTCGGAATCCAGCCGAGCGCGCGCTCCCACGCGATCGGAACTTCAGACAGGTAGTGGCGTACGCCATCCACGCCGAGCACGGGGCGAGCGAGCGGCGGCTCGTTGCCGGCGATGAAGTCCGCGCCGCCGGCGAACTCGATCGCCGACCGCGCGCCGCGATGGAGCATCCCGACGGCGTGGATCGACGCGTCCGCCGGGTGAATGCACGGCAACGCGATCCAGTGGTTGCCGGTGATCTGCCAGGGAATGGGCGGAGGCGGGAGCAGTGACACGAGTGCGGATATATCTTGTTGGCGACCGAGGAATGATAGTCGGACGGGCTATACCCCATCTCCTACATCGCGCGACGCGAGTTTCCGATTGACGGTTCGCCAGTTCATTCGATCGAGCGCGCTGCTTCTCGTCTGTTTCTCCGCGCGCCGATCCGTCGCCCAGGCCACAACAAATCCGCAAGTCGACGCGTCGGTGCTGCCGCGCGGGGTCGGGGACGTCGCGAGTGCTCTCGGCGTGGACCCGCTACGACGAGCTGTTCGGCACGGCTCCGGGACTCGACGGGATTCCCGCGCAACATCGCGTATAGCCTGAACACGGACTCGCTGACGACGTCGCGCGCGCCACAGTTGGGGCCGACCGAGACCGCGATCCGCACGCTGGCGGCCGATCCGACGTTTCGCCTCACGGCCGGCAAACTCGTCGCCGCGGCCAATTCGCGCGTCGTCACGGCGCCGCTCATTCTCGAGTACGGTCTGCTGAAACACCTCACCATCGACGCTGTCGTGCCCGTTGGTCGAGACGCGATCGACCGTGTTCCAGCAGCTCAATCCGAAGCTCGGCGCCGCGAACGTCGGACCCGAACCCGTCGCTCACGAATTCGCAATTGCGCGCGTCCGAAGCCACGCTCGTCGCGTCGTTCCGCTCCGCTGCCGCCGCGCTGACCCAGCACCTGGCGCAATGCCAGGCGACGCCGACGCCGGACTGCGCTTCGCTCCTCGCGCAGCAGGCCGCGGTCCAGACGCTGATCCAAACGACCGGCACGACGGCGACCGCGATCGAGACGCTCTACGGCGGCGACGACGCGCATCCCGGGCAGCACGTTCGTTCCGCTCGCCAGCAGCCCGATCCAGGCGGCCATCCAGGCGCGCATCGTCGGGCTGATCACGCAGTACCAATCGCTCCTGCCGACGGTCTCGATCACGGGAACTGTCGCCGGCGCGGGCGGCCCCGGCGCGCGCATCGACATGCAGCAACTGCATGGCGAACGTCGGACGCGATTCGCTGGCGAGCGTGAGCCGCACGTCGATCGGCGACGTGTCGGTCGGCGCGACGCTTCAGCTGTTCAACACGTTTCGCGACACGATGGTCGGCCGGCAGGCGCGCCTCGCCGTGCACGGCGGATTCCGTTTCGGCACCGGCGAGCCCGCGGATCGCAACAAGATGTTCGACGTCGCGACCGGGTACGGCCAACCGGGGATCGAGTTCGGCGCGGCGAGCGACATGACCTTCAATCGCCACGTCTCGGCGACCGTCCTCGCGTCGTACACCGCGCAGCTCGGCACGATCAACGTCGCCCGCGTTCCCAATCCCGGCAAACCTGCTGCTTCCGCTCACGGACCCGGTGCCGGGCACCTACAGCGCCGGCAACGTCGCCTCGATCAGCATCATCCCCCGGTGGCGCCTCGCCGGCTACTTCGTGATCGACGGACAATACACGCTCACGAACGTCGGGGCCGACCAGTACGTCCCGGTCACGACCGTGGCCAGCAACGCCCCGCTCGGCAACGCCGCCGCGACGACGCAGGCGCTCGGATTCGGCTTCTCATATTCGACGACCGGCATCAGCAATCCCGCACCGCGCCGGTTGCCATACGAGGTTTCGTTCAGCCATCTCGAGACGCTTACCGGGACGGGCGGGCCCGTACCGAAGGCGTTTCGGGATCAGGTCATGCTCAGAGTGTATTTCGGCAGGTAAGAGCGCCGCGTCTCGGGCTGGTCGCGCCGAGTCGGCATCGCGGATTGGTACCCGAGCCCTGCCGTGAGCATGAGCAAGAGCTTGAGCCATGAGCCGGACGACGCGCGGGTCCCTCGTCACGACGGCTCAAGCTCATGCTCAGGCTCATGCTCGAGGCAGGGCTCGCTTCCGCCGCGGCGATGCTCGCACGCCACGCCGAACCAAACAAGGCGGTTACGCTCTTCCCGCGACCAGTAGTTCCTTCGCGTGCGCCCGACTCGTCGCGCTCTCCGCGTCCCCTCCAAGCATCCGAGCTACCTCCGCCACCCGCGAATCGTCCGCCACGATGCTCACGTCCGCGGTCGTCACTCCGCTTCGCGCGCCTTTGCTGACGACGATGTGGTGATGTGCGCGGGCCGCGATCTGCGGGAGGTGCGTGATCGCGAACACCTGATGATCGCTCGCCACGCGGCGCAGCGTGTCGCCGACTTGCAGGCCGACGCGGCCGCCGATGCCGGCGTCCACCTCGTCGAACACCAGCGTGGGAACGCGGTCGAGCCGGGCGAGGATGGTCTTGAGCGCGAGCATCACGCGCGACAGCTCGCCGCCCGACGCGACGCGGCTGAGCGCGCGCGCTTCGTGGCCCACGTTCAGCGCCACGCGAAACTCGACGTCCTCCGCTCCGTGCTCGCCGATCTGCGGCAACAGGTTCAGCGAGACCGTGAGATGACCGTCGGGCATGCCGAGCTCCGGCAATACCTTGTCGACGGCGCGAGCGAGCTGTTTCGCGGCGGCCTGGCGCTTCGCGGTGAGCGCGCGCGCGCTCGAGGCCAACGCCGCGCGGGCGGCGCGCTCGCGTGACTCCAGCTCTTTCAGATCGATGTCGCGCCGAGTCGACCAGATCGAGCTCGGCGCGCGCCTCGGCGCCGGCGCGAACGACTTCGGCGATCGAGCCGCCGTACTTCTTCGTCAATCGAAACAGCAGGTCGCGCCGGCGCCTGACCTCCTCGAGGCGTGTCGGATCGAGGTCGATGGTCGCCTCGTACTCGGTCAGCTCGCGGGCCAGCGCTTCGATGGCGAAGTAGGCCGAGTCGAACATGTCCTGCAGACGCGACAACGTCGGATCGATCCGCTGGATCGACGACAACTGTTTCGAGATCGCTCCCAGTCGCTGGAGGACTGCATCCTCGTCGCCGTCGAGCGTCGAGGCGAGTCCGCCGGCCAGCGCGCGCAGCTCGTCCGCGTTTTCCAGCCGTCGCGCCTCGTCCTCGAGGCGTACGTCTTCGCCGTCGACAAGCTTGGCGTCGCCGATCTCGCGCACGACGTGCCGGAGGTAGTCGGCGCGGCGCTCCGCTTCGGCTCGACGCTTGGAGAGGTTGGCGATCTCGCGGACCGTCGCGGTGAGCTCGGCGTGGGCCTGAGCGACGCTCGCGGCATCGGCATCCGCGCCGGCGAACGCGTCGAGGATTCGCCGCTGCGCGGCGGCGTCGAGCAGCGTTTGCGCTTCGTGTTGTCCGTGGATGTTCACGAGCGCGCGTCCGACTTCGGCGAGGATGCTCGCGCTCACGGACGTCCCGTTGATCCACGCCCGCGCGCGCCCCGCGGTGACCTCGCGCTTGAGCACCACGACCGAATCTTCGGCGTCGATTCCGTGTTGGTCGAGCAGCGCGCGAATCTCCGGCCGCTCGCCGGCGTCGAACGTCCCCTCGACCGTGGCGCGGTCGGCGCCGCTCCGAATCACGTCGGCGCTGGCGCGCTCTCCGAGCAAGAGCCCGAGCGCGCCGACGATGATCGACTTCCCCGCCCCCGTCTCGCCCGTGAGAACGTTGAATCCGGGAGCGAGCGGCAACGCGAGCGATTCGATGATCGCGAAATTCCGAATTCGCAGCTCGCTCAGCATCCGACACCGGCTCCTAGCGTTCCGCGTCTCGCTCGGCGAGCCCTCCCCATCCCAACTTCTGCCTGAGCGTCGAGAAGAACGTCGTGCCGGGGAACCGGATGATCAACACGTCGCCCTCGGCGCGCCGAACGCTGAGCGTCTCACCGCTCGGAGAACGTGGTGCCCACCTGGCCGTCCACCGTCACCAGCAGCTCGGCGGGGCCGTCGTCGGCCGTCGAGCGTCACCTCGGCGCTCGCCGGGAGAATCACCGTGCGAATGGCGAGCGTGTGCGCGGACACCGGCGTCACGACGATCGTCTCGAGCGTCGGATAGACGACCGGTCCGCCCGCCGAGAGGCTGTACGCCGTGGAACCGGTCGGCGTCGAGAGGACGACGCCGTCGGCCGCGTAGCTGGCGACCGCTTCGCCGTTCGCCGACACGCGAATGGCCACGACGCGCGCGAAGCCACCCTTGTGCAGCACGACGTCGTTGAGCGCGATCCACCGCTCGCGTTCGATGCCGCGCACGTCGAGCACCTTGGCGCGGAGCGCCATGCGCGGCTCGGCGACGTAGTCGTGCCGCGCGAAGCGCATCAACGCGTTCGAGAGCTGGTCGGCGTTGCAGCAGGTGAGAAAGCCGAGCCGTCCGAGGTTGACGCCGAGGATCGGCACGGGATGCGGTGCGATAACGCGGGCGCCTCGCAGCAGCGTGCCGTCGCCGCCGAGCGTCAAGCAGTGCGTCGAGGCGCGACGGGTCTTCGATTCGCTTTCCGCCGGCGACCTCGTGCAGCTCGTCCTCGTACGCCAGCTCGAGCCCCAGCGCCGGCGACAGCTCGCGAAGCGTCTGCAGGACGGCAGGAAGACCCGTGTATCCGCGGTGCCCGACGACGCCGAGGCGGATCACCCGGCGATCGCCTCGCTCTCGTGCAGCGCGCGAACCCGCTCGGCGATTCCAGCGGCGTCGAGGCCGCACGCGGCCAATTGCCGCGCGCGCGGCGCCGCCTGAATGACGCGATCCGGCACGCCGTGCACGGAGACGCGAACGGCGGAGTCGTGCCGCGCGATCACCGACGACATGAACGCGCCGAATCCGTTCACGACCGTCCCCTCCTCTACGACTAGGATGTGGCGATGGTCGGCCAGGATCGCGGCGAGAGTCACTTCGTCGTACGGCTTGAGGAAGCGACAGTTCACGACGCTCACGTTGATGCCTTCGGCGGCGAGCGACTCGGCCGCGGCGAGCGACGGTCGCACCATCGTTCCGACGGCGAAGATGGCGAAGTCGGTGCCCGCGGCGCGGCACGTCCCACGTTCCGTAGGGAACCGGATCGAGCACCGCGGATCGGCGCGGGGACGTCCGGCGCCGCGTCGCGCGGATAGCGAATCGAGAACGGACCGGCGCTGTGGTGCACGGCGGTGCCGAGGAGACGCAGCATCTCCGTCGCGTCGCTCGGCGCGGTGACGGTCATCCCCGGAACGGCGAGCAGATAGGCGATGTCGTACAGCCCCATGTGCGTCTCACCGTCCTCGCCGACGAGTCCCGCGCGGTCCAGACAGAACGTCACCGGCAACGACTGGATCGCCACGTCGTGCATGATGCTGTCGTAGGCGCGCTGGAGAAACGTCGAATAGATCGCGACGACCGGACGCACGCCGCGCGTCGCCAGACCGGCGGCGAACGTCACCGCGTGTCCCTCGGCGATGCCGACGTCGAAGAACCGGTCGGGGTGCGCCTTCGCGAACGCGTCGGTGCCCGTGCCGCTCGGCATCGCGGCCGTGATCGCGACGACGTTCTTCTCGTGATTCCCCAGCTCGGCGAGTCCGGCGCCGAACAGCTTCGTGTACCCCGGGTTCGACGTCGATTGCTTTCGCTGCGCACCGGTCGCCGGATCGTGACCCGGCGGCAGCGCGTGCCACTTCTCGACGCTTCGCTCGCCGGCGGGAAATCCCTTTCCCTTCTGCGTGATGACGTGCACGAGACGCGGACCCTTCATCGCGCGAACCGCGGCGAACGTGTCGATCATCGCACCGACGTCGTGGCCGTCGATCGGGCCGAAGTAGCGGAAGCCGAGCTCCTCGAACAGCACGCCGGGAGTGAGGAACGTCTTGACGCTCTCCTCCCATTTCCGGACGATCGTGCCCATCGACGACAGCGGCCCGGGCGCGTGGTCGACGAGGTCGCCGATCGCCGAGCGCACGCGGTTGTAGAGCGAGTTGCGCTGAACCGAATTCAGATACTTGGACATCGCGCCGACGTTCGGCGCGATGGACATCTCGTTGTCGTTGAGGACGACGACGATGTCGCGCCCCGAATGGCCGGCGTTGTTGAGCCCTTCGTACGCCAGCCCGGACGTCAGCGCGCCGTCGCCGACGACCGCGGCGACCTTGAAGTCCTCGCCCTTCACGTCGCGGCCCACCGCCATCCCGAGCGCGGCCGAGATGGCCGTCGCCGCGTGTCCGGCGCCGAACGCGTCGTACTCGCTCTCGCTGCGCTTGAGAAACCCCGAGACGCCGTCTTCCTGGCGGAGGGTCTCCATTCGAGCGTTGCGCCCGGTCAGCAGCTTGTGCGGATAGCCCTGGTGGCCGACGTCCCACACGACCTGGTCGCGCGGCGTGTCGAACGCGTAGTGGAGCGCGATGGTCAGCTCGACGACTCCGAGCCCGGCGCCGATGTGGCCTCCGGTGCGCGAGCAGACGTCGATCAGCCGCGCGCGAACGTCGTCGGCCAAGTGGCGAAGCTCGTCGCGGCTCATCCCGCGGATGTCCGCGGGCGTCGTGACGCGGTCGAGGACGCTCATGGGTGAGTGAGCATTGTCGCTCCCAAAGTTAGCGACCGGCTAAGAAGCGCGCTCGACCGCGAAGTGCGCCAACGCGTCGAGCTCCTCGTTGAGCAAACCCTCCTGCCGCAACGCCCTGCACGCCTGCTCGACCAGCTCACCGGCCCGGCGCTCGGCGCCCGCTACACCGAGCGCGCGCGGATAGGTGCCCTTCGCCAGCTCGACGTCGCGCCCCGCCGTCTTGCCGAGGCGGTCGGTCGTGGCGGTCACGTCGAGCACGTCGTCGGCGATCTGGAAGGCGAGGCCGATCGACTCGCCGTACTCTCCGAGCGCGGCCAGCTTCGCCGGCGGCGCCTGCGCCGCCATTCCGCCGATCACCACCGACGCGCGAATCAGTGCGCCGGTCTTCGCGCGATGGATTCGCTCGAGCTCGGCCACCGTCGGATCGCTTCCCTCGGCGTCGAGGTCGAGCAACTGGCCGCCGATCATTCCGCCCGCTCCCGAGGCGCGCATCAGCTCTCGCGCCACGCTCGCGCGACGTCGTGTCGTCGAGTCCGAGGGCGCGAGCGGCGCGGAACGCCGACAGCGCGGCGACGGGCACCATCGCCACTCCGGCGACGGTCGCCGTGCGCACGCCGAACGCGCGGTGCACCGTCGGCCGGCCGCGGCGAATGTCGTCGTCGTCCATGCACGGCAGGTCGTCGTGGATGAGCGAGTAGGCGTGGACGACCTCCACGCTCGCGGCGAGGGCCGCCGCGTCACGCGTGCCGCCGGCGGCGCGATACGCCGCGAGCAGCAGCAGACCCCGAAGCCGTTTGCCGCCGCCGAGCAGCGCGTAGCGGACCGCCTCGGAGAGTCGTGGTCCCAGATCGCTCGCGTGCCGATCGCACAGCGCGGACAGCTCCCGGTCGATCGCCGAACGCTGGACGGTCCAGTCGATCGAGACCGGCGGCCGCTCACTCACGCCGATCGACGACATCGAAGGTGCCGTCGGCGCGCTCGACGAGTCGGTGCACCGTGGCTTCGGCGTTGGCGAGGTCGGCGGACGCGGCGCGCAGATGCTCCACGCCCTCCTCGAAGAGCGCGAGCGATTGCGCCAGGTCCACGTCCTCGCGCTCGAGTTGGGCGACGATCGCCTCGAGCCGCGCCAACCGCTGCTCGAACCTCATCGTCGTTTCTTGTCCGCCGCGCCGCGGACGAGCGCGGGAACCAGACCGTCGCGCACCACGAGTTCGAAGGGCATACCCTCGATGAACGATTTGGCCGACGTGAGCGTTGCCCCTTCCAGGTCTCGCGGCACCGCGTAGCCGCGGGCGAGCGTCGCCAGCGGGCTCAGGGCGTGAAGCCGGCCGGCGATCGACTGAATGGCGTTCTTCTCGCCGGCGACGACGTTCGACCCGACCTCGCGCGAGGTCGCGCGCCGGCATGCCGAAGGCGATCCTTGCGCGCGCGCAACGGCGGCGCGCGCCCCGCCGGTGAGCCGCGTTCCGATGCGCCGCAGCTCGGCCTCGAGCTCGGCGCGCGATCGGGTCGCGGCTTCGGCGGCGGCAGACGGCGTCGGCGCGCGGAAATCCGCGACGAGGTCGCACATGCACACGTCGATCTCGTGTCCCACCGCGGAGATCGTCGGCACCGGACACGCGGCCACGGCGCGCGCGACCTTCTCGTCGTTGAAGACGGAGAGATCCTCTTTCGCGCCGCCGCCGCGGGAGACGATGACCACGTCGGCGCGTCCCCACTTCGACACGCGTCGCAGAGCGGCGCACAGCTCGGCGCGCGCCGAATCGCCCTGCACCGCCGCGGGAACGACGACGAGCCGCACGGCCGCGCGACGACGGCGCACGACGGCGACGATGTCGTGGAGCGCCGCGCCGTCGGGACTCGTGATCACCGCGATCACTCGCGGAAATCGCGGCAGCGCGCGCTTGCGTTCCGGGCGCGAGAAGCCCGTCCGCCTCGAGGCGCTGCCGCGTCTTCTCGAGCGCCTTGCGACGCAGCCCGTCGCCTTCGGCGTCGAGCTCGCACGACGGTGAACTGAAGCTCGCCGCGAGCCGGATACACGGTCGGCCGGCCGAACGCGACGACTTGCATGCCGTCGTCCGGCGGCGCGGCGATTCGCCGTTGGTCGCGATTCCAGACGACGGCGCGGACCTGCGCCGTGCGGTCGCGGAGCGTGAAGTACCAATGGCCGTTGCGGTGCGCCTTGAAGTCGCCGACCTCGCCGCGAATCCACAGCGGTATGAAGGCGCCTTCCAACAGCTCCCGAGCAGTTTCAGTTAGCGTACCGATCGTGATCGCGCTTTGCGCGGTCTCGCCCGGGTAGCGAGCCGGTGCGGCAGCGGCGGTGCGGCGACGGGCTGTGCGGACGACGGTGTGCGGAGGCGGCGGATGCTCCAGCGGCTCGGCGCCGCGGAAACAGATCGAGGTCGCCGCCATCACCGCTGTCGCGCGCGGACCGCCGCGGTGTCATCCCGCCGCTCCCAACTGCTCGGCGGCCTTCACCGTGTTCGCCATCAGCATCGCGATCGTCATCTTCCCCACTCCGCCCGGGACGGGCGTGATGAGCGACGCCACCTCGCGCGCCGACTCGAACGCGACGTCGCCGACGAGTCGCGTGCCCGACTTCTTTGTCGCGTCGGGAATTCGGTTCATGCCGACGTCGATCACCACCGCGCCCGGTTTCACCATGTCGCCCGTCACCATCTCGGCGCGCCCGGCCGCGACGATGAGAATGTCCGCCCGGCGCGTGTGCTCGGCGAGGTCGCGGCTCTTGCTGTGGCACATCGTCACGGTCGAGTCGACGCCGGGCTGCACCATGAGCGCCGCCATCGGCTTTCCCACGATGTTGCTGCGGCCGACGATCACGCAATCGGCGCCGGCCGTCGTCACGCCGTACGTCTGCAACATGTACAGCACACCGGACGGCGTACACGGCGCGAAACCGTCGCGCTCGCCGATCCACAGCTTGCCGACGTTCACCGGGTGAAATCCGTCGACGTCCTTGTCGGGACGGATCCGCCGCACGATCGCGTCGGGATCGATTCCCTTCGGCAACGGCATCTGCACGAGGATCCCGTGCACGGCCGGGTCGGCGTTCAGCCGGTCCACGATCGCCACGAGCTCCGCCTGGCTTGTCGTCGCCGGGAGACGGATCGTCTCGCCCTGCATGCCGAGCTCGATGCACGTGCGCTCCTTGGCGCCGACGTACACCGCGCTCGCCGGATCGTCTCCGACGAGCACGACGGTGAGTCCGGGCGTCACGCCCTTGGCGCCGAGCGCCGCGACGCGACGCGCGACTTCGCCCTGCATGCGTGCGGCGAGCGCCGTCCCGTCGATCACCTTGTTGTCGACCGCCGGAGCGGTCATCGGCTCAGCGCGCAAAGTCCACAGCCCTCGTCTCGCGGATCAGCACGACCTTGATCTGTCCCGGGTACTGGAGCTCGGCCTCGATGCGGCGCGCGATCTCCTCCGACATCGTCGTCATGCGCGCGTCGTCGACGTGGTCGGGCAGCACGATCACGCGCACTTCGCGCCCGGCCTGAATGGCGAACACCTTCTCGACGCCTTTGTAGCTCGACGCGATTTTCTCGAGGCCCTCCAGCCGCTTGACGTACGTCTCGAACGCCTCGCGGCGCGCGCCCGGCCGCGATCCGGAGATCGCGTCGGCCGCCTGCACCAGCACCGAGATCTCGCTCTCGTGCGGCACGTCGTCGTGGTGAGCCGCGATGCAGTTCACGACGAGCGGATGCTCGCCGTACTTGGTCGCGACCTCGACGCCCAGCTGCACGTGAGTCCCCTCGTGCTCGTGCGTGAGCACCTTGCCGACGTCGTGCAGCAGCGCGCCGCGGCGGGCCATTGGCTACGTCGAGGCCGAGCTCGGTCGCCATGATGCGCGGCGAGCCAGGCGACCTCCTTCGAGTGCTGCAGGATGTTCTGCCCGTAACTCGTTCGCCAGCGCATGCGTCCGACGAGCTTGATCAGCTCCGGGTGAAGTCCGTGCACGCCCGCCTCGTACGCCGCCTGCTCGCCGGTCTCGGTGATCTGCGTGTCGACTTCCTTGCGCGACTTGTTGACGACTTCCTCGATCCGGCCCGGATGGATTCGGCCGTCGGACACGAGCTTCTCGAGCGCGAGCCTCGCGATCTCGCGGCGCACCGGATCGAAGCACGAAACGACGACCGTGTCGGGCGTATCGTCGATGATCACGTCCACGCCGGTGGCCAGCTCGAACGCGCGGATGTTTCGGCCCTCGCGCCCGATGATGCGCCCCTTCATCTCGTCGTTCGGCAGCGACACGGCGGAGACGGTGGTCTCGGCGGTGTGATCGGCGGCGATGCGCTGGATCGCCAGCGCGACGATCTTCTTCGCCTCGCGCTCGGCGTTCCGTTTGGCCGTCTCGCGGATCTCGCGAATCCGGTTGGCGGCGTCCGCCTGGGCCTCCTCTTCCATCCGCCGCAGAAGCTCGTTCTTCGCGTCCTGGGCCGACATACCGGCCATCTGCTCGAGCCGGCGGCGCTCGTCGCCGACGAGCTTCTCCAGCTCCTGCTCGCGCTCGGCGACAGTCTTTTCGCGGCGCCCGAACTCGCTCGCGCGCTTGCCGAGCTCTTTGTCGCGCTGGTCGAGCACCTCGAACTTCCGGTCGAGCACGGTGTCGCGCTCGGAGACGCGGCGCTCCTCGCGCTCGACTTCTTCGCGCCGGCCGCGAACCTCCTGCTCGAAGTTCTCGCGCAGTCGGATCACCTCTTCCTTGCCGGTGACGACGGCAGTCTTGCGGAGATTGTCCGCGTCTCGCTCAGCCTCGCCGACGATCCGCTTCGCGGTTTCCTCGGCAGTGGCCTTGGCGTCGGCCTGACGTTGGCGCTCGGCGCCTCGCCCTCTCGATCGGCCTAAAATGAAAAGTGCCGGCCCGGCAATCACGAGGGTGCCAAGCGCGGCAATGATAGCGTACACGTTCATATGGAATCTATGCTCCACCGCGGGGTGGGCCGCGGACCCAGGAGAACCTCGGCTGTCCCGCCAGCGCACACTCGGCATGCAGCAGCGAATCCGTCGCAACGCCGACGAAGGGCATCACGTGGGTTTCGCTAAATACCGGGGGCGCTTGGACCTACGGGCCAGCTCGGCTATGCGCGCTAAGCTATTAGCAGTTTCCGCAAAGCGCAATGAAGCCGCGCTCGGCGTGACGAGCGACGTCTAGCTGGCGCGCTTCGAGGGAGGCAGGAGCGGCCGTACGAAATCGCTCAAGTCGGTGATCGACGCGTTCGTCGCCTCGAGTGGAGCGCGCGCATCGAACAGCTCACCCGTCACTTGAAGGGCAGCCAGCACCACGGCGCGGTTCGATTCGACCACGGCGCCGCTCGCGAGAACGCGGCGAATCAGAGCGTCAAGGTAGTTCGCTACCTCGTGCGCGTGCTCCGGCGACATGTCCGTCCGAACCGCGTACTCCTCGTTCAGGATCGTGACGCGCGTGGTGGTCTTCTTTCCAGTCATCGCTCACCTCCGCGAGCTTGCTGCCGGAGAAACCGCACCCGCTCCAGCATTTGTTTGGCACGCGACGTTGCCTCTTCCAATCGGTTTTGCAAACGCTCGTTCTCCCGCTCGAGCGTCGCGACCCGCGCTGGACAGGTCGAGGGCGACGGCGCCCCCTTCGTGGCTCTCGACCTCCTTGAGCTTCGATTCGGCCGTCAACGCCCGGCGCCGAAACGCCGCCAGCTCGTCGGCGAGATGCCGAACCAACTGATCCAATTCGGCGACTGCGTGCGATTCAGGTGGCTCGTTGTCTGACATTGAGCTCGGCCAGTGCCCGGAGGATATCGGAGCGTCGTGCGTCCAACTCGCGATCCCGTAGAGTGCGCTCCGAATGCCTGAACGTCAACCTCCACGCGAGGCTTCGATACCCAGGTTCAACTCCAGCGCCAACATAGCGGTCGAACAATTCCACGCTTTCGAGCAGCTTCCCGGACACGCGCCGCATGACGGCTTCGACGTCGGCGGCGCGAACGCCGTCGGGGACCGACAGGGCGAGGTCGAACTCCGACGCCGGCGTCGACGGTAGCGGGACGAAGCGCCGGCCACCCTCGCTCCGCCGTTCCGCCACACGATAGGCCGACTTTCCCGCCGGCGCGACGTCGTCGGACGACATCACGCCAAGCGAGAGCTCCACGCCGAACGCCGGCGATGCCCAGACGGGCGCGTCGAGCGTGAGACGTCGAACCTGTCCCACCGGGAGCCCGTTGACCGCGACGACCCAGAGCGCGTCGTCGTGGACTCCGCGTGCCGCGGTGAGGCTCTCCCACAGATCCTTCTCATCCTTCGCGACGACCTCGACTTCGGCCCCGGGATACGCCGCGCGCGCGATCGCGGCCGACAGTGCCTTGACGTCCCACGCGTCGTACACCGCCCACGCCGCGAATTCAGGTGACTTGGGATCGGTGAAATGCGGCGGCTGCCGCCGCCCCATAACCAGGGCGCCGACGCGAAGGTCTTCGAGGGGCAGCCGTCCTCCACGTGGGTCGAACGCCGAGCCGATCTCGAACAGCCGCAAGTTGCCCTGCATGCGCGCGAGGTTGTACTCGGCGCGGCGAGCGAGCGTGTCGAGCACGTCGCGACGGAGGTACGCCTCGTTTTCGGCGAGAGGGTTCATGACGCGCGCGAATCCGGCGCCGCCCGCGACGAACGGCATCGGCCGAAGCTCGAGCATCCCGGCCCCGACAAGCGCCTCGCGAACCCGCTTCGACGTGAGCCACGCCGGATCGTCGGGCACGGTGCCCGGACGGAACGGGCGCATCTCCAGCGGGAAGCTGTCGTAGCCTCGCAGGCGCGCGACCTCCTCGATGAGATCGACCTCGAGCGACACGTCCTGCCGCCACGACGGCGGCGTGACCCGCAGATGATCGCCGGCGAGTTGGACGTCGAAACCGATGCTTCGGAGGAGCATTTCGACCTCGCCCCCGGTGATCGGCGTCCCGAGCAGAGCGGAGACGCGCCGCGGGCGGACGACGATGCTCTCGCGTTGCGCCGGCTTCGCCGAAGGTCCGGACGAGATCCACGGGCGCGCCGGCGACGCTTCCTCCGGCGAGCAGCATGATGATCTGCGCCACGCGTTCGAGTGCCTTCGGCGCGACCTCGACGTCGACCCCGCGCTCGAAGCGGTAGCTCGCGTCGGTCGAGAGGCCGAGCGCCCGGCGGGCTGTGCGAATGCGTCCGGGATCGAAGTTCGCCACCTCGAGGAAGATGTCCGTCGTCGCGTCGGTCACCTCGCTGTCGCGCCCGCCCATCACGCCGGCGATCGCCTGCGGGACGCTCGCCGTCGGCGATGACGATCATCTCGTCGCGCAACGCGCGGTCGACTCCGTCGAGCGTCGTGATGCGCTCGCCCGGCTTTCGCCCGACGAACGATCAACGACCCTCCGCCGAGCTTGGACAGATCGAACGCGTGCGTCGGCTGGCCGAGCTCGTGGAGCACGTAGTTGCTCGCGTCGACGACGTTGTTGATCGAGCGCGATCCCGACCGACTCCAGCCGCTTCACCAACCAGGCGGGGCTCGGACCGATCTTCACTCCGCGGATCACGACGCCCATGAAACGACGCACCAGCCCCGCTTCGGCGACGCGCACGGACAGCTCGTCGGCGCTCGCCGACGTCTTGTCCCTTCGACGCGTCGCGGGACGGAGCCGCCCGCCGTGCTCGATCACGGGCAGCGCGAGCGGTTGGCGCGTCAGCGCGGCGATCTCGCGAGCGATGCCCAGATGTGACAGGAGATCCGGCCGGTTCGCACCGACGTCGATCACGAGCTGCGTGTCGCCCAACGGGAGCGCGCGCAGCAGCGGCGTGCCCGGTGGAACGTCGATGTCCAACTCGAGAATTCCGTCCTGCTCTTCGCCCAGCCCGAGCTCGCGCGCCGAGCAGAGCATGCCGTCGGAGATCGCGCCGCGAATCTTGCGCTTTTGAATCGTGAAGCCGCTCGGCATCACGGTGCCGGTTGGCGCGAACGGGTAGAGCTTTCCGGCGCGCACGTTCGGCGCGCCGCACACGACGTCGAGCAGCGTGCCCGTGCCCATGTCGACGCGGGTCACGTGCAAGTGATCCGAATCCGGGTGCGGCGCCTCCTCGACGACGCGCGCGACGACGAACGCCGCGAGCTCCTGTCGCAGCGCGACAAGCTCGTCGACCGTCGCGACGTGCGCGGTGATCAGCTCGCGCAGCTCCACCGGCGACTGCTCGAACGGAACGAACGCCTTGAGCCACTCGTACGAGACGTTCATTCGGCGATCCGCTCCAGGAAGCGCACGTCGGAATCGTAGAGCAGACGGATGTCGGGAATGGCGTAGCGGCTTATCGCGATGCGCGCCGGCCCCATGCCGAACGCCCATCCCGTGTACCGCTCGCTGTCGACGCCCGACGCCTCGAGCACCGACGGATGCACCATGCCCGAGCCGAGGATCTCGATCCAGCCGGTGCCCTTGCACACCGGGCAGCCGACGCCGCCGCAGACGCCGCACTGCACGTCCATCTCGGCGGAGGGCTCGGTGAACGGGAAATACGACGGGCGGAATCGCGTACGCGACGCGCCGAAGAATCGCTCGGCGAACCGATTCAGCGTCGACTTCAGGTCGACGAAGCTGATGCCCTCGTCCACGCACAGGCCTTCCATCTGCGGGAATGCCGGTGCGTGCGACGCGTCGAAGAAATCGCGCCGGTAGACGGTGCCGGGAATGAGCACGCGGATCGGCGGCGGATACGACTGCAGCGTGCGGATCTGCACCGGCGACGTGTGCGTGCGCAGAAGGCCCTGCCCTTCCAGATAGAGCGTGTCGTGGGCGTCGAGCGCCGGGTGGTTCGCCGGAAAATTCAGCGCGCCGAAGTTGTACCACTCCGTCTCGGCCTCGGGGCCGACGGCGACGGTGAACCCGAGCTCGCGGAAGATCGCCTCGATCTCTTCGTTCACGAGCGTGACCGGATGCTTGGCGCCGCGCCACTGACGGCGGGCCGGCAGAGTGAGATCGTCCGGGCGTGCGCCGTCACGCGCGCGATCGAGCGAGGTCTTGCGCTCGGTGTGCAACGACTCGAGCCGCGTGCGAACCTCGTTGAAGCGCTTGCCGGCGGCCGGCTTGCCGGCCTTGTCGATCGCCTTGAGGGCTTCCTGCAGCGCTTTGACCTGCCCGTGGCGGTCGCCGAGCACGGCGATGCGCGCCGTCTCGAGGGTGTCGGTGTTGGCGGCCTCGGACAGCACGGCGATCCCGTCGCGCTCGACGCGCTCGGCCTCGGCGAGGTACTCGTTGAGATCCATCGGGTGACGGGAGCTCACTGGCTTGCGGTGGACCGGCCGACCGGTCCACCGGTCCACCGGTAAAGCAACGACGGCGGCAGGACGACCGAGGTCGCGCTGCCGCCGTCGACTGAAGAGCGAAGACTTACGCTGCGTTCAACGCGGAGCGCGCCTTGTCGGCGAGCGCGGTAAACGCCGCGGGATCGTGCACGGCGAGGTCGGCGAGAATCTTTCGGTTCACTTCGATCCCCGCCTGCTTCAGCCCGTTCATGAGCGTGTTGTAGTTCATGTCGTTCTGGTGCGCGGCGGCGTTGATGCGGATGATCCACAGCTTGCGGAAGTCGCGCTTTTTGTTCTTGCGGTCGCGGTAAGCGTACTTCCAACCGCGCTCGACGTTGTCCTTCGCGGGACGCCACAGCTTGCTGCGCGCGCCGAAAGCGCCGCGCGCGGCCTTCATGATCTGTTTCTTCCGCTTCAGGCGCGGAACGTTCGATACGGCACGAGGCATTGGAGTTCTCCCGTCCTTATGCCTGGAGCAGGCGCTTCAGGTCGCTTGACTTCACCGTTCGTGGACACCAAGCCGGCCTGGCGGAGGCGGCGCTTCCGCTTCGAGGTCTTCTTCGTGAGGATGTGGCTCTTGAAGGCCTTGTAGCGGCGGACCTTGCCGGTACCGGTCACCTTGAAGCGCTTCTTCGCGCCCTTGTGGGTTTTCATTTTGGGCATCGTCAGTCCCTCTGAATTTTCATTTTGGCGCGAGGATCATCGTCATCGACTTCCCTTCCAGTCGTCCCGCGCTCTCGATCTTGCCGATGTCGTTGAGCGCCGACGCCACCCGCTCGAGCACGGCCTGGCCGAGCTCGGGATGGGCGACCTGCCGCCCGCGGAACATCATCGTCACCTTCACCTTGTTCTTCTCTTCGAGGAACCGGCGCGCGTGCCGCGTCTTTGTGTCGAAGTCGTGATCGTCGATGCCCGGGCGGTACTTCACTTCCTTGAGCTCGATCACGTGCTGCTTCTTCTTCGCCACCCGCGCCTGCTTGGCCATTTCGAACTTGTACTTCCCGTAGTCCATGATGCGAACGACGGGCGGCCGGGCGGTCGCGGCGACTTCCACCAGATCCAGACCCAAATCCTCGGCCATGCGAAGCGCGGCGTCGACTTCGAGAATTCCTAGCTGCGACCCGTCTGCTCCAATGACGCGAACCGGACTGATACGAATCTGCCGATTGACTCGTACGCGCTTTGTGGTGTCCTGAATAAGCAAAACCTCGTTGAGAGAAACAAAAAAAACGCGGACCCAAAGAGTCCGCGCGACGGCCGGCATCCCCGCGGGGCGCCGGCCGATCTCTTGGACTCCTGCAGCACGCCTCGCCAAAGCGAGGGCCAGAGGGTGGGACCGAAGGTCGGTCCGCTTTCTGATTGTGGCCTAAACTTAGGCCGGAAGGCCGTTTACGTCAAGAAGAGGCGAGCCCGTACGTCTTGCCGTCGTGGGCCAGGCGGCTCCAGGCCGTCGTTGCGTCGTGCTCGAAGACGACCAACCACTTCTCGTCCACCGCCCGCTTCAGGATCCGCCGCTTGGTCTCGAGAGTCACGAGCGGCTCGACGTCGTACCCCATGATCCACGCCAGCGGCAGGTGCGCGGCGGTCGGCGCCAGGTCGGCGATGTAGAACGCGAGCTCGCCGTTCGACTCGATCAACAGACCCTGGTGGTACGGCGTGTGGCCGGGCGTCAACACGGAGTGAATGCCCGGGACGATCTCGCGGTCGCCGTCGATCAGCTCGAGCTGCCCGCTCGCTGCCACCGGCTCGAAGTTGTGCGGGAAGTAGCTCGCCGCGGTTCGCTCGTTTGTGTGCCTCGCGTACTCCAACTCGCCGCGCTGCATGACGTAGCGCGCGTTCGGAAACGTCGGGCGAACTACGCCGTCCGGGCCGCGCGTCGTGTTGCCGCCGGCGTGGTCGAAGTGCAGATGGCTGCTGATGACCATCGCGACGTCTTCGGGACGCTTGCTCGAGCGACGCCAATCCGTCCTCGAGCCACGTCGGGTCCGAACCGCCCCGTATTCTCGATGCCGTAAATGTCGCAGAACTTCTCGTTCTCCTTGTTGCCGACGCCCGTATCGATCAGCACCAGGCCGATGGGATGCTCGATCAGCAGGCAGCGCATGCCGAGCTGGATCCGATTCCGCTCGTCGGCGGGAATCCTCCGCTCCCAGAGCGGCTTGGGGACGACGCCGAACATCGCGCCGCCGTCGAGCTTCTGGCCGCCGGCTTGAATCGCGTGGACGCGCAAGCCGCCCAGCTCCCGCGTCTGCACCGACCCCACGAGATGATTCGGCTTGGGGGCAGACTCCTGCCGGCGAACGAAGACCGGATTCGCTTCGCTACTCATGCTGTCGTGTCTTTCGAAACAGGGTGAGGCATGCGCCGAGCGCCGGCGGCGTCGCCGGTTCGACGGAGTGCGTGCCAGGCGATCGAGCTCGTCGAGCGTGCCGATGCCGCGATCGCGAGCGGCGTCGAGCATGCGCGTGAAGGCGCGCGCGGTCGCCAACGCGTCGCCGCCGGCCCGATGCCGCGCGTGATTCACGATGCCATAGTAGTGCGAGATCGCGTCGAGGTTGCGGCGCTGCAACTGCGGCACCAGCCGCCGCGCGAGGCGCACCGTGCACAGGCGTCGTCCGATCAGCGGACGTCCCGGTCGCGCGCTCGACCTCCGCCGACAGGAAGCGCCAGTCGAAGTTCGCGTTGTGCGCGACGAAGACATGTCCCTCGAGCGCTCCCAGGAGTTGGTCGCAGACTTCGGCGAACTTCGGCGCGTGGCGCACCATCTCCGCCGTGATGTTCGTGAGCGCCATGACCATCGGCGGAATCGGCCGCTCCGGGTTCACGAGCGTCTCGAAGACAGGCCTCACGACGCCGTGCTGCACGTGGACGGCCGCGATCTCGGTGATGCGGTCGCCGTGGTACGCCCGCGAACCGGTCGCCTCGACGTCCACCACGATGAACGTTGTGTCGTCGAGCTCCGACCCGCGCGCCGTCACGCGCGCGCCGCGGCGCTTCGTTTGTGCGCCCCACGTCGCGGACTCCACCGCTACCTCGCGCAACGTCCACCGCCCGTCCGACGTCCGCCGGAATCGCTGGTGCCCCGCGAAGAGCGCGGCCGCCATGTGCTCGGCGATCATCGGCGGTGCGCCGGGAAGCTGGCACACGTGCGAGATGAGCGTCTGCGAGTCCGCCGGCCCGGCGGCCAGGTAACTCGCCGCGCGCTCGGTGAGCACGGTGTCCGCGGTGCCGAGCGTGGGCATCAGTTCCAGGGGTCGTCCCGCAGGACCGGACACGTCATGCAGTCGCGGTCCGCCGCCGCCCCGCACCAGCTCGTTCCCTTCGAACGTGATCACTGCGCGCTCTCCCTCGGCGATCTTTTCATCGCCGGAGAGAAAGGACGTCGCGGGAATCAGTCGAAATCCCATGCGGCGCAGCTCGTGAAGCGTCGCCTCGTTGCGCTGGTACGACAGAATGACTCCGGGGCGCATCGCGATGAAGTTACATCCGGACGCCCACTGCTCGCGTTCCTGCAGCGTGCGGCGGTCGCCGCCGCAGAAGACCGGCTCGAGCGGCATCCCGCACGCGGCAAGCGCGGCGAAGATGTTCGGCTGCTCGTGGATGGTCGTCTCCCCTTTTCGCCAGTGCAGCACGGGGAGCCGCTCGGGCCCGACGAAGTGCGGCGGGAACACCGCGCACAGCTCGCGATCGACTTGCGTGAAGATCATGTCGAGGTGGATCGCGTTGTGTTCCTTCGGCATGACGACGACTATGACGTCGCGCACCTCGGTCTCGTCGAACAGCGTGGACGCGAGCTGGTCGATCGCCGCCGGGCTCGATCGTTCGCTGAATCCGATGACGACGAGGTCGCGCCGAAGCGGATGGATGTCGCCGCCCTCGATCGTGTAGTTCACCCGCCGTTCCGCGGCGCCGTCGTACAGAATGCCGGCGTTGCGCAGCTCCGGGTGGTGCATGAAGAGCGCCTTCATGATGATCGCTTCGGTCCAGCGGATCGCGTACCGCATCGACCCGACCAGGACGTGGTCGCCGACGACGACACAACTGTCGCGCGTGAAGAAGAGGTTGGGCAGCGGCGGGAGCACGTGTCCCGGCTCGTTGAGCGCTCGGGCAATCGGGCCGGGCGGCTCGTCGCGCCCCTCTATGAGCATTTGCACCAGAGCGGCGGCGTCCAGCTCGCCGATGTCGCGGGCCAGCGGCTCGGACGGGACGATGTCCATCGTCTCGCGAATCAGCAGCTCGCGCGACTCCGGAGTGGCGAGCGTTTCGGCGAGGAGCGAGCGCACCTGGTGCACTTTGGCGAACCGCTCGACGACCGAGATGAAGCGGCGGTGCTCGCGCTGGGCGGCCTCGGCCTCGATTATGTCGTCGTAGAGGTAATCGGCCCGATTGCTTGGAGTTACGGCGAGCAGTTCGGGTCCGGGAGAATGGACGAGAACCGCGCGCAGTTGTCCGATTTCCGACGACACGTGGACGGGCGGCATTCGACCAAACCTAGCCGGGCCGCTGGTGTGGTCCTACGCCTTCATTTAACTTGTGAATGAATTCACAAGCAGCGCCTAAGTTCCGTGAAACGCATTGCAGACTCCACGGTCCGGCGACTCTCGGCGTACCTCCGCTTTCTCGAGGACTTCGAGCAGCGCGGGCTGACCACCATATCGAGCGAAGAGCTCGCCAACCGCGGCGGCACGACCTCGGCGCAGGTGCGGAAAGACCTTTCGTTCTTCGGGTCCTTCGGCAAGCGCGGGCTCGGCTACTCGGTGCCGGAGCTCGCCGGCAGGTTGCGCGAGATCCTCGGGCTCGGCCGCGAATGGCGCGTAGTGATCGTCGGCGCGGGTAAGATCGGCGCCGCGCTCGCGCAGTATCGCGGGTTCCGCCAGCGCGGCTTCACCATCCTCGCCGCGTACGACAACAACCCCGACAAGATCGGCCGCAAGCTCGACGGAATCTCGATTCGCGACATCGCGCACCTCGAGCGCGACGCGCAACGCGAGCATCCGGACATCGTGGTCGTGACCGTGCCGGGCGAGGAAGCGCAGCGCGTCGTGGACATCGTGGTACGCGCGGGCGTCAAGGCGATCCTCAACTTCGCGCCGACGCAGCTTCACGCGCCGGCGGACGTGACGATCAAGACGGTGAACATGGCGATGGAGCTCGAAGGGCTGAGCTTCGCGCTCACGAACCGCGACTGAAAAGCTCCCGGCGAAGCCTGGCAAAATCCGTGGGGGACAGCGTCTCGGGCCGAACCTCCGGGTCGATCGACGCGCGCCCCAGCGCGCCGTCGGCCGCTTCCGCGTCGAGCGCCGCGATCGTGCGCACGACGCGCCGCATCTGCTTGCGGCGCATTCCAAACGCGTCCTGCACGAAGCGCCGAAACGAATCCTCGTCCGACGAGGTCACCACGGGATCCGGCCGCGGCTCGATCACCACGACCGCGCTCTCGACCTTCGGCGGCGGGTTGAACGAGCCGGGTGCGACGCGGAAGGCGATTCGCGCGGTCGCGACTGCCTGAACGTTCACCGACAGCGCGCCGTACGTCTTGGACCCCGGTGCCGCGACGATCCGGTCGGCCACTTCGCGCTGCACGAGCAGCACGATGCGCGCCGCGCGCGGCGGCTCGAGCGCGTGAAAGAGAATCGGCGTCGTGATGTAGTAGGGCACGTTGCCGATCACCTTGAACGGCCCTTCGGCCAGCGAGGCGAACGACACGTCGAGCACGTCCGCTTCGACGACCGAGACCGACGGCGTGCCCGCGTACCGCTCGCGCAGCCGCGCGGCGAGCGCGCGATCGTATTCGACGAGAGCGAGGCGGCCGACCCGCGGCACGAGCGCCTCGGTGAGACTTCCCCGCCCCGGTCCGATCTCGATGACCGTGTCGCTTCCGGTCGGGTCGAGCGCGTCGACGATGCGCTCGAGGATGCGCCGGTCGTCGAGAAAGTGTTGCCCGAGGCTTTTGCGAACCGGCGGCAGTCCGCGCGCCGAACGCGATTCGCGCGGCATTGTCGCGCGCTCAGCTGCGAACCAATACGATCGTGAGATCGTCGCGGAGCACGGCTCCGTCGCGGTGCTCGTCCAGCGACTCGATGATCCGGTCGAGGATCGTCGAGGGCTCGGCTCCGGCGAACGACCGGACGATTTGCAGGACGCGATTCTCGCCGAGCCGCTCGCCTGCCTGGTTGCGAGCGTCGCTCACGCCGTCGGTGAACAGCACGAGGAGATCCGTGTCCCGGTTCCACGGCCGGCTCACCGTCGCCGGGGCGCGTTCGTCCATGCCGAGGGGCGGATCGTTCGCCGGGAGGCGCTCGATGCCCTTGCCGGGGGACCACATGAACGCGTGCGGATGACCGGTGTTCGCGTAGTGCAGCTCGCCGGCGATCGGATCGATCACCGCGTAGAACGTCGAGATGAACATCTCCGTCATCGTGAGCTCTTCGCGCAGCGTGCCGGCGAGCGCTTGGAGCATGCTGCCCGGATCGGTCGTGGCCTGCGAATGAATCGCCGACGCGCTCATGGAGAGCGCCATGATCAGCGCGGCCTGGTAGCCGTGGCCCGGAGACGTCGCCGATCATCACGCCCGTGCGCGAGTTGCCGAGGTGAAACAGGTTGTAGAAGTCGCCGCCGACGCTCTCCGCCGGGATGACGCGCGCCGCCACGTTGGCGTCCGGCGCGACGATCGCGTTGTCGGGCAGCAGTTTCATCTGCAGGTCGTGCGCGAGCTGCATCTCGTGCGACAACCGCTGCTGCTCGATCGACGCGCGCACGAGGCGCGAGTTCTGGATCGCCGTGCCGATCTGCGTCGCGATCGCCGCGATGAGCTTCTGGTCGCCGGCCGTGAACGGCTGCCCTGAGCGCCGGTCGGAGAGGTTCACGACGCCGAGCGGCTCCGACTCGCGCGGCACGGGCGCCGTCCACATGATCGGCACGGAGAGCATCGCGCCGCGGCGGTAGCTCGCCTCCTCGGGACAGAGCGATTCGTCGCCCTCGAGCAGCGCGGGATGTCGCGAGCGGAAAACGCGCGCGCTGACGCTGCACGCGATCGTCGACCGAAATGGCCGGCACGTCGGCCGGATCGACGCCAAGCGCGGCGACGGCGCGCAGCATGTTGGTGCTCTTGTCGGCGACGAGCACGCTCGCGCGGCGCGCGCCGACCGTCTCCGAGACCTCGGAGAGAATCGTCTTCGTCGCCTCCTCGAGCGACACCGTGCGTCCGAGGATCTCGCTGATCGTGTAGAGGAGGTTGATCTCCTCGTAGCGCTCCGCCAGCTCGTTCGCCGCGTGTTCGACCTCGAGCGCGGACTGGAGGTATTGGGCGACGACGGGAAGGAGGAACTGCGTGAGCGCGCGCGGATCGCTCGAGCCACCGTGGGAGGGTCCGACGACGAGCCAGGCGCGCCGCGGGCCGGGAACGAGCGAGACGACTGCTTCACTCCGCCGCTCCCCGTTCTCCCCTTCGACCGCCATCACGCCCTGTTCGTCGCCCGGCGCGGGAAACCGATCGATCTCGGGAGACGCGCGCGTCGACGCGACGCGGACGATCGACTTCGGTTCGCCCGAGCCGTGCATCCAGACGGCTGCCTCGCATTGCGTCGCGACCTCGAACGCGGCGAGGACCTGCGTCAGCTCGTTCATTCGCGGTGCAGCGTCATGCGCACGACGCTGCCATGCGGGACCTCGATTCGTTCGACGCGGTCCATCAGCTTTCGCATCAGGAAGAGCCCGCGACCGTCCTCGCGGTCGATGTTGCCCGGCGTCGTCGGGTCGACGACGGACGCGTCGAGGTCGAACCCCTCGCCCTCGTCGGCGACTTCGACGACAAGCCGCTCCGAATCGACTTCGGCGCGCACGTGGACGTGCTTGGCGGGATCATCGCCGTTGCCGCGCAGGATGGCGTTGGACAACGCCTCGGTGAGGGCGACGGGAACGTTGAGCATCAGTTGTCGCTGGCCGTAGGCGAGCTCGATGCACTCGCGGCGCACCAGTTCCACGACGTTCTCGATGTATCGAACGTCGTTGGGGATGTCGAGTTCGACGACCCGCATGGGGTCGCCGCCATGGTCGGATGAGCCGCGCGACGGCTCGACGGGACGACCGTCCGGGTGTGTCAGAAGCTCTTCAACGCTCGGTCACGGGTGTCGGCGATCTGGAACAGCGTATCCAGCTTCGTCAATTCGAACAGCGTCTTGAGATCGTCGTTCAGATTCGCGAGGCGAAGCTCGCCGCCCTGTTCACGAATCTTTTTGGACAGGGACACGAGCACGCCCAAGCCCGAGCTGTCGATGTATCCCGTCTGCGCGAAGTCGATCAAGAATCTTCGTTCGCCACGCTCGAGCTCGTCGAGAACCTTCTGCTTCAGCTCCTGACGATTTCCTACGATGAGTTGCCCCTCTACGTCCACCACGACCACCTGCCCGTCCTTCTTGATCGAGAAGCTCATGTCGTACTCTCCTGGCGGGCCGCGTTCACCGCCGGGGCGCTCACGGATTGGAGCGCCGTCACGGCGGCCACGTTGAATATGTCATCCACTGCTGCGCCGCGCGAAAGATCACTGCACGGCCGACTCAATCCCTGCACGATCGGCCCGATCGCACTCGCGTGAGCCAATCGCTGCACCAACTTGTACGCGATGTTGCCGGCATCGAGCGACGGAAACACAAGTACGTTAGCGCGTCCCGCAACGGTGCTGCCTGGGGCCTTCCGGTCGGCAACTGCCGAAGCGAGCGCTGCGTCTCCTTGCAATTCTCCGTCCACCGCGAGCCCAGGCATTCTCTCCCTGACCTCGGCCACCGCCGCGCGAACCAGGTCGACCGATGCGCCCGACGCGCTGCCGCGCGTGCTGAAGGAGAGAAACGCGACGATCGGTTCGTCGCCGACGATGCGGCGGCGATCTACGGCGGAAGCGATCGCGATGTCGGCGAGCTGGGTCGCCGTCGGATATCGAACGACGGCGCAGTCGGCGAAGGTCAACACCTCTTCGCTCGGACCTCGGAACGCGTCCACCACCATGTAGAACGCGCTCGAGACGGTGTGCACGCCCGCCGCCGGGCCGACGAGCCAGAGCGACGCGCGGAGCACGTCGCCGGTCGTGTGGACCGCCCCCGCCACGCAACCGTCGGCCTGGCCGAGCGCGACGATCGCGTCCGCATAGTGCAGCGGAGTGTGGAGAATCGCCTTGGCCTTCCTCTTTTGTGATCCCGCGAGCGGCGTGACGGCTCAGAAACTCGTTGAGCGCACTCTCCGGAAGTGGTTGTTGCACCGGGTCGAGCACGTCCACGCCGAGCGCCCGAACCGCGTCGTGCGTTTCAGGCGCCGCCGGATCGAGCACGACGATCGGGCGTACGATTCCGCGGCGCGCCAGCTCGGCCACCGCGACTCGCGTGCGCTCGTCGGCCGACTCGGGAAAGACGATCCGCCGCGCGGCCGCCGCCGCGCGGGAGTGCAGCCCCGAGAGGAAGCTCATTTCGACGAGAGGCGCTTCTCGAGCGCGGCCGCGACGGCCGGATGCACCAGGCTCGAGACGTCGCCGCCATAGCGGGCGATCTCGCGGACGAGACTCGCGCTGATGTACGTCGTGTCCAGCGACGGAACCATGAACACGGTCTCGAGCTTGGGCGACAGGTGGCGGTTCATGAGCGCCATCTGATACTCGTACTCGAAGTCGCTCACCGCTCGGAGCCCGCGGATGAGAAGCTGGGCTCCCTCCTTGCTCGGCGAACTCGACGAGAAGGCCGTCGAAGCTCTTGACGGTGATGCGCGGCTCGTTGGACATCGTCGCGCGAATCAGGTCGACCCGCTCCTGCGCGGTGAACATCGGCTGCTTCGACGAGTTTGTCGCGACCGCGACGATCAGTCGATCCACGTATTCCAGACTCCGCAGCATGAGATCTTCATGGCCGCGCGTGATCGGGTCGAAGCTGCCTGCGTAGAGAGCGGTTCGCATAGCGGGGAGAATTATAGTCCGACTCGGACCACCCCGCTGGTCACCGTTCCAAGCCGTAGAAACTGATCGTCGTGCTGCCGTAACGCCGCGTATCCGGTTCGCCCGGCAGCGTCTCGCCCGACCGGTGCTCGACGCCGAGAATGGAGGCGAATGGCGTGTCGAGCCAACGCTCGGCGAGGCGCGTCGCCAGCGCGAGGTCGTAGGGAGGGTCGGCGAACGCGATGTCGTAGGCGCCGGCGCCCAGCTTGGCGGCGAATCGAAGCGCGTCGGCGCGGTGGATGACGGCCGCGGCGCCGGCTCCGAGGCGGTCGGCGTTGGCGCGAATCGTCGCGATGCTCTCCGGCGAGACCTCGACGAGATCCACGACGGCGGCGCCGCGCGAGAGCGCTTCCAGGCCGAGCGCTCCCGAACCGGCGAACAGGTCGAGCACGCGCGCCTCGGGGAGCCACGGGCTGACGATGCTCATCCACGCCTCTCGAACGCGATCGCCGGTGGGCCGAACGCGGGCATCCTTCGGTGCGTCGATTCTTCGCCCGCGCCAGCGGCCGGCGACGATCCGCACGGGCGCGCTCTAGCCGCGAAAGTCGGCCAGCCGAGCCTGCAGCCGCGAGTCGCCGTTCCAGACGTCGCGCTCGAGGCGATACGCGACGTCGATCGTCGCGCCTTCATCCACCTCGCGAAGCCGCGGGCCCATCCCCCATCCGAGCGCGGTGATTCGACGTTCGCCGTCGGAGAGAACGAGCTTGAGACCGTCGGTGCCGACGACGCGCGGCGGCGCGGCGACGGTGAGGCCGCGCGTCAACAACAGCGGCGACGGGTTCCCCATTCCGCACGGCTCGAGGTGGCGCAGCAGGGATTCGAGGTCGTCGTTCACCTGGTCGAGCGGCACCTCGAGGTCGACGCGAAGCTCGGGAACGAGGTCGTCCTCGGTGAGGCGCGAACGGGCGACCTCGTTGAAGCGCGCGGCGAACGCATCGACTCGATCGGCGGCGATCGTGACTCCCGCGGCCGAGCGGTGCCCGCCAAAACGGATCAGCAAGTCGCGACACTCGGTGAGGCCGCCGTGCAAATCGAACGCGCTGATCGAGCGGCCGGATCCCTTCCCCGTGTCGCCCTCGAGCGCGATGAGCATCGTCGGCCGGCCGAACTCCTCGACCACTCGCGACGCGACGATGCCGATGACGCCGGGATGCCACCCTTGCTCCGCGAGCACGATGCCGTACGTCGACGCCAAGTCGAGCGCGGCGACGCGCTCGCGAACCTGCTCGAGCGTGGCGCGGTCGATCTCCTGCCGGCGCGCGTTCAACTCCTCGAGCTCGCGGGCGATCGGGTTGGCCTCCTGGTCGCTCGTCGCGAGCAGCAGCTCGACGCCGCGCAGCGCGCTCTCGAGACGCCCGGCGGCATTGAGCCGCGGCGCGAGGATGAATCCGACTCGCCCGGCGGTGAGCGCGCGGCCCTCCAACCCCGTCGCGCGAATCATCGCGCGGATGCCGGGGCGCACCGGGTCGTTCAACAGTCGCAGGCCGTAGCGCACGAGCACGCGATTCTCACCCCGCAGCGGCGCGACGTCGGCGATCGTCGCCAGCGCCACGAGGTCGAGCATGGCGAAAACGGAGTTGACGTTGCCGTTCATCGCGCGCGTGACCGCGAGCGCGAGCTTGAACGCGACGCCGACCGCCGCGAGGTCCTTGTCGGGCGACGGACATCCGGGGCGCTTCGGGTTGAGCACCGCGTACGCCGCCGGCAACGGGCCGCTCGGCAGGTGGTGGTCGGCGACGATCACGTCGATCCCCGCGGACTGCAGCCGGTCGATCGGCGCGTGCGCGCTCGTCCCGCAATCGCACGTGACGACGAGGCGCGCACCGCACTCCTCCGCCGCGCGCACGCCCGCGTCGCCGAGGTCGTATCCGTCCGTCAGCCGCCGCGGAATGAAAGGCACGACCGTGCCGCCGAGCGAGCGGAGCGTCCGCACCATGAGCGTCGTCGAACAGATGCCGTCGACGTCGTAGTCGCCGTGGACGAGAATCGTCTCCTTGTCGCGCACGGCGCGCGCGATGCGCTCGACGGCGCGATCGAGGTCGGCGAGTTGGGCCGGCTCGTGGAGATGATCGAGGCGAGGGCGGAGGTAGGCCTTGGCGTGATCCGGCTCGCCGAATCCGCGAATGGCGAGGAGGCGACAGACCGCGTGCGGAAGGCGGAGCTCGTCCTCGAGTTGCGCGACGATCGCCGGATCCGGCTCCTGCGGCAACAACCACCGGCCGCGCGGACGGCGCGGGAGGGAGGCACCGGTGCGGCGGGGCGCGACGACGGCGGAAACCTCGGAAGCGCTCACGACAAACAAACTAGGTGACGCTCCCAGCCCCTACAATCATCAATCCGCCGCGTACAGCATCACTCCGCAACCTTCGCAGATCACGGTCGCCCCCGTTCCCGTCATCGAGCTGCGTCGCTGCATTGGAATCATCGTGTCGCAGTTGGCGCACGACGGGCCGCGCAACGGAAAAACGGCGGGTCCGGCCTTTCGCGAGCGAATGCGATCGTAGGTCGAGAGCAGACTTCGAGGCACCGACGTGGCCTTCGCGTTCCGGGCGGCGCGCCCCTCGGCGATTTGCGCCTCGAGCGCCGCACGATCCGCCGCGAGCGACGCGTGTTTCTCCGCCTGCGCGGTCTCGAGATCGGCGACGATGCGCGACCTGCTCGTCGGCCAACTTTCGCGCGGCGCTGAACCGCTGGCCGATGGCCGCCAACTCGCGTTCGTCTTCGTCGATCATCCGCTTCGCTTGCTCGAGCTGCGCTGTCGCCGCGGTCGCCTCGCGCATCGAGGTCACCGTGTTGAGCGCCGCTTGATTCTTTTCCTGCAACGCGCGGTGCTGGGCGACGCGCCCCGCGACGTCGTGCCGACGGCGCTCCTCCGCCTCGGCCGTCTGCGTCGCTTGCTCGAGCTGCGCTCGCGCGGTGTCGCGCTCATTCGCCAGCGCCTCGAGCTGCGGCTCCAACTGGGCGAGTTGGGTTTCGAGGTGGCGAATGGCGAGGTCATCGTCCTGCAGGGCCAACAGTGCGCCAACGTCTGGGTGCACGAGTCCTCCAAACCAGCAGTGGGGTTGTCGTAGGTAGGATCAGGAAGGTATCGCGGGTGGCGTCGAGGATGTGAACGATTTCCAGCGCGGCCGCCCCAACGCCTGGAGCTCGGCGGCCAGCCGGCGCTTCTCGCGGATCAGATCGTCCTTCTCGTCCGCGCCGGCGAGCGGCAGGAAACGGTCGATTTCCGTCATGCGCGCTCCGATCCGGCGTCGGGCGAAATCGTTGATGCTCGCGTCGACCGTTTCCGCCGCGTGATCCAGGCCGCCGGTCTCCTCGAGCAGCTGTTGCAGCACCACGATGGCCTGATCGTCGAGCGCGAGCGCCAGCTCGTCGATCGGTGCGTCGGCGTCGAGGCGTCGAAAGCCGCTCGAAGATCGCGCGGTACGTCGAATCGGCGAAAGCGTCAGGATCGACGCGTTCGGCCGCCGCTTCGACGTAGCGGCGGTGATGCAGGAGCACGCGAACGAGCTCGCGTTCCGCGCGCGGACCGACGATGCGACGGGCCTCGCGCGCCGGAGCCGGCTTGCGCTCGGTTTCCTCGCCGGCTCGATCGGGCTTGCTTCGCATCCCGCCTCCGGGCGCCGCGCCGCGCGGCGGCGGAGCGTCGACCTCGCGCGCGACGGCGTCCGCGGGGATGCCGGCGACCTCGCTCGTCCGCGCGATGTAGAGGTCGCGCAGCAGCATGTCCGACGTCGCGCGGATCGTGGGCAGGAGCTTGTCGATCGCCTGACGCTTTCGCCGCAGATCGGAGAACCACGCGCCGCGCTCGAGCAGCTGAATCTTTCGGTCGAACAGGTCGATCGACGCGGCGGCCGCGCGCTCGAAGCCCTCGGCTCCGGCCTTCGCCACGAACGTATCGGGGTCGTCGCCTTCGGGAAGCGTGATGACGCGAACCGTCGCGCCGACGCGAAGCAGCTCGTCGCCGGAACGGAACGTCGCCTTGAGTCCCGCCTTGTCGCTGTCGTAGAGCAGGAACACGTTCTTCGTGTATTTGCGAATCAGCGCCGCCTGCTGCTCGGTGAGCGCGGTGCCGAGCGGCGCGACGACCTCGACGACTCCGGCGAGGTGCAGCCGAATCAGGTCGAAGTAGCCTTCGACGACGATGAGCCGGTCGGCCTTTCGAATCGATTGCTTCGCCCAGTTCAGTCCGTACAGCAGCGTGCGTTTCGCGAACAGCTCCGATTCGGAGGAGTTCAGATACTTCGGCTCGCGGTCGTCGAGGACTCGTCCGCCGAATCCGGCGACGTGCCCGGCGGCATCGTAGATCGGGAACATGAGCCGTCCGCGGAATCGCGGACGCAGCTCGGTCTGTCCTTCGCGCGAGAGGAGGAGGCCGGCGGCCCGCTGGCGCTCGTCCTCGAAGCCGAGGGTCGCCAGCGCCTTTCGCATCGCGGCCGGGTCGCGCGGCGCCAGTCCGAGTCCGAACCGGTCCGCGTCGTCGCGAGTCAGTCCGCGTGACGCGAGGTAGTCGCGGCCGATGCTCTGGTCCGACGTCCAGAGCTGCGAGCGAAAGAACTCGGCGGCGCTCGCGTTGACTTCCCAGAGCGGTTCGCGCGGATCGCGTTCGTCGCGCGAGCGGCTCACCTCGCGCACCTCGACGCCGCTCTTCGCGCCGACCCACTTCACGGCCTCGATGAAGTCCAGACCGAGCTGCTTCTCGACGAACGTGAAGACGTCGCCCGATTCGTGGCACACGAAACAGTTGTAGCCGCGCGACGTGACTGAAAAGTTCGGGCCCTTGCCGTGGTGAAACGGGCACGGCCCGCGAAAGCTGTTCCCCACCCGCTTGAGCTTCACGTACTCGCCGACGACGGCCACGATGTCGGCTTCCTGCCGTACGCGGTCGACGACGTCGTCGGGAATCACGCGAGCTCCGCCACGGTGACGCCCGCGCCGCCCTCGTTCCACGCGCCGAGCCGGAACTCGCGCACGCGCGTGTCCTTGCGCAGCATTTCGCCGACGCGGTCGCGCAGCGCGCCGGTTCCCTTCCCGTGGATGATTCGCAGCATTCGCAGATCCGCTCGCACCGCGCCGTCGAGAGCCTGGAGCACCGCCGCCTCGGCCTCGTCGGGCCGCATGCCGCGCACGTCGATCTCCGACGGAACGTGCACGTCGGGGAGATCGCCTGTCCAGCCGGTCACTTCGCGCAGCTCCGCCGCCTCGACGGGAGTGAGCGACGAGCGCTCGACGGTCAACTTGAGCGCACCGACAACGACGACCGCGTCGTCGTCGCGCAGCTCCACCACGCGACCGACCTTGCCGCCCAGCGTCGCGACCGCGACGGGCGAGCCGGCCGACGATCGCGCCGACGGTGGCCTTGGTGCCGCGGGGGGTTTCGCGCCGCTTGAGGTTCGCTTCTTCGCGCTCGAGGCGCTCGAGCTCGACGTTCTGCTGAGCGGCGAGCTGCTCCGCCCGTTGGCGCGCTTCGCGGCCGGCGTCGTCCAGTTCGCCGGCGGCGCGCGCCTTGAGATCGCGGATCGTCCGCTCGATCTCGGCGCGTGCATCGAGCAGATACCGCCGAGTATCCTGCCGCGCGTCGCGCTCGGCGAGCCGCTCGCGTTCGCGCACGTTGCGCTCGCGCTTTGCCAGCGTCGCCATTCGCTCGCGCGCGTCGTCGAGGATCGCCGCGGCCTCCCGTTCGCGTGCCGCGAGCTCTTCGTCGCGGCGTTCGAGCTGCTCGACAAGCGCGGCCAGCTCCCGCTCGTGCTGCGGCACGCGCTCTTCGGCGCGCGCGACGACCGTCGTCGGGGAGCTGGAGCCGGCGGGCGATCGAAATGCCGTACGATCGCCCCGGCACTCCCTTGATCAACCGGTACGTCGGCGCGAGCGCGGCGGCGTCGAACTGGAGCGACGCGTTGACGACGCCGTCCACTTGGCCGGCGAGCTCCTTGAGCGCGCCGAGGTGGGTCGTCGCCACCGTGAGCGTGCCGCGCGCCGTCAGGTTCTCGAGGATCGCCCAGCCGAGCGCCGCGCCTTCGGTCGGGTCGGTGCCCGATCCGAGCTCGTCGACGAGGACGAGGGAGTCCGGCGTCGCGAGCCGAAGAATCTCGCCGAGGTTCTTGACGTGCGCGCTGAACGTCGAGAGGCTCGCCTCGATCGATTGCTCGTCGCCCACGTCGGCGAAGACGTCGTCGAAGCGCGGGATGCGCGACTCGGCACCGACCGGCGCGGGCACGCCCGACTGAGCGAGCGCCGAGATCAGCCCCAGGGCTTTGAGCAGTACGGTCTTGCCGCCGGTGTTCGGGCCGGACACGAGGAGGGTCCGTTCGTTCGCGGCCATCGCGAGGTCGAACGGGACCACGTTCACGCCTTGGGCGAGCAGGAGCGGATGGCGCCCGTCGTGGATCTCGAATCCGTCTCGCGCGTCGACGAAGCGCGCCGGCGCGCACTGGTAGGCGTGGGCGAAACCCGCGCGCGCGAAAAGGCTGTCCAGCTCGACGAGGGCGGTGAGTGCCGCGATCATCGCGTCGCGGTGCGGGCGCAGCGTGTCGGTGAGCGCGAGAAGGATGCGATCGACCTCGGCCACCTCCTCGTATTCCAGCTCGCGGATCCGATTTCCGAACTCCACCGCCGCCGCCGGTTCGACGAAGAGCGTTCCGCCCGTCGCGGACGTGTCGTGCACGATGCCGCCCGCCGACACCTGACCGCCGCGCCGCACGGGGATCACGTACCGCCCGTTGCGCACCGTCACCGAGGCGTCGGGCACGCGATGATGCGACTCGAGGCGCTCCATCTCGCGTTCGAGAATGCGAATGAGCGTGCCGTGGGCGGCGCGAAGCTCGCGCCGCAGGTGCCGCAGCGCCGGAGACGCGTCGTCCTTCACGACGCCGTCGTCCTGGAGCGCCTTGTCGATCGCCGCTTCCGTCGATGGGTGTGAGATCAGTACGCCGAGCAAGGGCGCCAGCACCGCGCCGACCACCGCGGGGCGCCTCGCGTCGCGCAGCTCGGCTTGCGTGAGCCGCGACGAGCGAAGGAGGACGGCGCCGGCGACGAGATCGGGGCCGCTCCACGCGGCTCCCTCGACTCGCAAGCGCGCGAGCGGCGCGGCGAGATCGGGTATCGGGGTGTGGCCGCCAGGCGTCGTCGCCGCCCGCGGCGGCGCGCATCGCGGCGACTCGCGCGTGCTCGCGGTCGAGGCGCGATGTGTCGTTTCGTCGGCGAGAGCGCGCGCACGTGGTCGGCGCCGAGGCTCGACGTCGCGAATCCGGCGACGACGTCGAGGGCGCGCGGGAGCTCGAGAATGTTCAGCGCGTGCGCGTTCACGGCAGAAGCTTCCTCACTGATCCGCGAACGAGAGCCGTCGTCGTGCGCCTCAGTTCGTCCGGGACGCTCGTGCCGCCAGCTCTTCGCGAACGATGGCGTTGATGACGCCGCCCTCGGCGCGACCCTTGAACTGGCCCATCACCTTGCCCATCACCGCGCCGATGTTCGCGGCGCCTCCCTCGATCGCGGCGACGACGGCGGCGCGAATCTCGGCGTCGTCGACGGACGGCGGGAGGTACGCGGCGAGCGCGTCCAACTCGGCGCGTTCAGTCGCCGCCAGATCGGCGCGCCCACCCTTGTCGTACATCTCCACCGACTCGCGGCGCTTCTTGATGCCCCGGCGGAGCACCTCGACGACGTCGTCGTCGGTGAGGTCTCGCTTGAGCTCGATCTCGCGATTCCTCGCGTCGGCGAGGATGGTCCCCAGCAGCAGGACCATCGCCTTGTTCTGCGCCTTGCGCGCCGCGTTCAGATCGCCTTGCAGACGCGCGAGCAGTGCCGCGGCCATCTAGCTGTGGCGCGTGCGACGGTTCTTCCGGATCGCGGCGTTGAGCTTTCGCTTCCGGCGTTCGCTCGGCTTTTCGTAGTGGCGGTGCTTTCTCAGGTCCGACAAGATGCCGGCCTTTTCGCACTTCTTCTTGAAGCGCTTGAGTGCCCGCTCGAAGTTCTCATCGTCGTGGATGATGACTTCCGACAAACTGACTCTCCCCCCTTGGTGGCGTTTGCGCGCCTGATAAGTGAAGCAAGCCGTTAAACTTATGGTCGACTCGGGCGACTTGTCAACTTGTCGCTGACTCGACCAGTTTTCGAGTCGCTTGGCCGCCGCCCTGCGCCTATAGCTCAATTGGATAGAGCATCTGACTTCGGATCAGAAGGTTGGGGGTTCGAGTCCCTCTGGGCGCATCGCGGCCCCCGCCCGGTTTGGGGGTGCGCAAGAACCGCGCGAACAAATCCGGAACTCCCCGCATCGCCGTATCGTTTTGCGGCGTTGGGCGCTGAGACTTCGTTTCGATCTCACCCTTGGGGGGGCGATGCAATACGACGCGGTGATTGTCGGCGGTGGTCTTGGTGGATCCGCGCTCGCGGACCAACTCGCGCGAGGCGGTCGCTCCGTCCTCGTGCTCGAGCGGGAAGCACGATTCAGGGATCGCGTCCGCGGTGAGAACATGCTCCCGTGGGGCGTGGCGGCTACAAAGCGCCTCGGACTGTACGACGACCTCATCGCGGCCGGAGGCCACCCCGCGCCCAACTGGTGTCAGTACGCGATGGGACAGCCCGCGCCGATCCGCGATCTGCGATCGACGACGCCCAGCGGCGACTCGATGCTCAACATCTTTCACCCGGTCCTGCAAGAAGCCGTCATCGCGCGCGCCGTTGCCTCCGGCGCCGACGTCAAACGGGGCGCAACGGTGCTCGGCGTCGAATGCGGTCCGGGCAAGATTCCGTCAGTGGCTTTCGAGCACGACGGGCAGCGGCACGTCGCGAGCGGACGCATCGTCGTCGGCGCCGACGGCCGCGCGTCGCAAATGCGATCGTGGGCCGGCTTCGAGACGCGGCAGGACCCGGATCTCCTCGTGATCGCGGGCACGTTGATTCAAGGCACGAGCGTTCCCGAAGGCTCAGCCTTTCTTTGCATCGGCCCTGGAATCGCAACGTTCTGGGCCCCGCTCGGTGACAGGAAATCGCGAACGTACTTCATCTACCCGGGCGTCGCCGGACGGCGCGGGCTGAGCGGGAAGAACAAGGTGCCCGAGTTCCTCCAGCTCGTGCAGGCGGTGGGCATTCCGAAGGAATGGCTCGAGGGAGTCGAGTCGATCGGCCCGCTCGCCGAGTTCGACGGCGCCGACAAGTGGGTCGATTCGCCGGCGAGAAACGGCGTTGCCTTGATCGGTGATGCGGCCGCCTCCTCCGATCCGTCGTGGGGGTGCGGCCTGTCTCTCACGATGCTCGACGTCGAAGCGCTCTCCACCGTCCTGCGCGAAAACGACGACTGGGATGCGGCTCTCAGCGGAATACGCGCGTCGCCACGACGAATACTCGGGCGCGCTCCACCGCATTCACCAGTGGATGTACGAGCTGGTCTGGTCGGGCGGACCCGAAGCCGATGAGAGACGGGGTCGCGTGTTCCCTCGCTGGGCACAGGATCCAAGGGGATTTCCCGACGCGGTCGGCCTCGGACCGTTCGGTCCGAGCGATGAACGAGCCCGGCGACTGGTGCTCGGTCTCGACTGACCGACTATCCCGGCGGCCAGGTCATGTGGCGCCCGCCGAGGACGTGCATGTGCAGGTGGAACACGGTCTGCCCGCCGTCCGAGTTCGTGTTGACGACGGTGCGATAGCCGGACTTGGCGATCTTCTCGTTCCGCGCGATGTCGCGCGCCGCCATCGACAGCGCTCCGAGTTGCGCTGAACTCGACGCGTTGTCGAGCGACGCGACGTGATCGCGCGTGATGATCACCACGTGCACCGGCGCCTGCGGATTGATGTCGCGGAAGGCGATGCAGTGATCGTCCTCGTGGACGATCGTCGCCGGAATCTCGCGACGCACGATGCGGCAGAAGATGCAATCGTCGGCCATCTACCCCTCCGGTGATTCCTGCGCGGCACGGATGACGCCGATGGCGGCGACCGCCGCGGTCTCGAAACGCAACGTCGCCGCGCCGAGGCGGGCCCGCAGCCATCCGCCCGTCTCGAGGAGCGCGAGCTCGTCGTCCTCGATGCCACCCTCCGGCCCGACCATCAATGTGACTCCGTCGGCCGAATCGCGCCCGAGCAGCGACGCCAACGGTTTGCCACTCCGGTCCATCACGACGCGAAGTCCTGGTTCTCGCGCCGCCGAATCCATGTCGGCGTCGGGAAGGATTGGCGGCAGCCACGCGCCGCCCGACTGCTCGAGCGCCGAGACCATGCGAGCGCGCATTTTTGCCAGGAACCCCGCACCTTCTCCACGCGGCGTCACGCTCGCCGAGCGGCGAAACTGCATCCCCTGCCAGCTCGCGACCTCGAGCTCGGTCGCTTTTTCCGCGAGCCAGAGCATTCGATCGCGGTCGGCGACGGGAGCGCGAAGGTGGATCGCCGGCTGGCGCGCGACGCTCGTCACGGACGAAATCGCCAGATCGATGTCGCGCTTGCCGCGCGCCCTGATCGTCGCCGCGGCGTAGAGCCCTTCGCCGTTGGTGAGTTGTAAGGCATCGCCGTCGTCCAGGCGGCGCGCTCGCAGGTGATGCCGCACGTCGTCGCTCGGCGTCACCGGAATTCCCGCCACAAGCGGGCCTTCGCAGTAGAACGTGGCTATCGCCGTTCGACGGTCGCGCTCCACCATTCTCCCTCTTCGATTTCGGCGGCGACGCGCCAGCCCGTGGCGTCGAGGCGCTCGACCATCATCGACCGCTCGGACGCGAGAATCGCCGCTCAGAATCGCACAGCCCGCCGGCGTCGAGCGCGCTCGCGATCGTCGGCAGCAGGTCGAGCAGCACCGACGAGATGATGTTTGCGGTCACGATGCGCACGGGCGCGACGAGCGGCAGCAGCGAGGCGGCGTCGCCTTCGATGACGGAGACGCGGTCGCCGACGCCATTGCGGCGCACGTTCTCCTCGGCATTTTCTATGGCGTCAGAGTCCAACTCGATCGCCACGATGCGCGCCGCGCCGAGCTTCGCCGCGGCGATCGCCAGCACGGCGCTTCCGGCGCCGAGGTCGGCGACGCGGTCGCCGGGCCGCACGACGTCTTGCAGCAGCATCACGACGGATCGCGTCGTCGCGTGATCGCCCGTACCGAAAGCCATCCCCGGGTCGATGACGATCGTCGTCGCGGGATCCAGATCGGCCGCGAGCCAGGGCGGTGTGATCGTGAGCCGGCCGACGCGCTGCGCCGTCAGCGCGTGCTTCCATCGCTCCGACCAGTCGCTGATGTGCAGCGGTTCCGTTTGCACCGTGACGTCGCTTCCGACGGCGAGCGCGGCGCGCTCGAGGCGGGTGGCGTCGTCCGATCCGTGCGCGTGCGTTACGAGCGAGTCGGGAAGCTCCTGAACTCCCTCAGCGCCGGCCTCGAAGAGCGCGGCGAGGACGTCGTCGCGCCGCGCACCGGGCGTGATGCGAACCGTGATCCACGCGGCGTCCTTCGTCACGCACCGAGGGCTTCTTTCATCTTCGCCCAAAAACCCTTCGACCGGCCGTCCGCCGGCACGCCGGGCTGCAGCTCGCTCAATCGCGCGATGAGCTGGCGCTCCTCTTCGGTGAGGCGCTCCGGCGTCCAGAGTTGCACGCGCACGTGCAGGTCGCCCATCCCGTTCGCGTTGACGCGGGGCAATCCGCGTCCGCGCAGATGAAAGACCTGGCCGCTCTGCGTTCCCGCCGGCACGTCCAGCGTCGTGTGACCGGAGACCGTCGGCACGCTCACCTGCGATCCGAGCGCGAGCTGCGGATAGGTCGCGAGCACTTCCGTGTAGAGATCCTCGGCGTCGCGCTCGAAGCGCGGATCGTCGGCGACCTCGAACAGCACGTGCACGTCGCCGCGCGGACCGCCGCGCACGCCGGCGTTCCCCGCGTCGCGCAGGGTCATGTACTGTCCCGTCGCGACGCCCGGCGGAATCTGCACGCTGAGCTCGCGCTCCCCGCGCAGCCGTCCCTCGCCTCGACACACTTTGCACGGCGACTGGACGACCTTCCCTTCTCCGTGACACGTCGGGCACGTGACGACGCTGACGAACTGGCCGAAGAACGATCGCTGCGCGCGGCGGACCTCGCCCTGCCCCTGGCACGTCGCGCACGTCTGCGCCTTCGAGCCCGTCTCGGCGCCCGACCCCGCGCACTTTTCGCACGGTTCGAGTGTTCTGATGAGAATCTTCTTCTCGGCGCCGGTGGCCACTTCGGCGAGCGTCAGCGGCACGGTGATCTTGACGTCGGCGCCGCCGCGCGGATCCCCGCCGCCGCGCACGCCGAACAGCGACTCCAGCCCGCCGAGACCGCCGAAGTCGCGCATGAAGATGCCGAGTGCTTCCGAGAGGTCCACGTGGTGGAAGCCCGCCGTGCCGCCGCGGAGCCCCGCCTCGCCGTACCGGTCGTACGCGGCGCGCTTCTGCGGATCGCGCAGCACGTCGTACGCCTCGGTGATCTCCTTGAACCGCTCCTCGGCCTCTTTCGCGCCGTCGTTGCGGTCCGGATGATACTTCATCGCCAGCTTGCGATAAGCCTTCTTGATCTCGTCGTCGCCCGCCGTGCGCGGAACGTCGAGAACGCCGTAAAAGTCCGCCATCAGTTCACTCGAGAAGGTCGCTGAGCAGCCGCGACGTGTGACTCACCAGCGCGATCACCTTGTCGTACGGCATGCGCGTCGGCCCGATCACGCCGATCACGCCGGCCAGCGGCCCGATGTGATACTCGGCCGTGACGACGGTGAAGTCCTCCAGCCTGGGGTCGTCGTGCTCGGCGCCGATCGTGATCGAGATCCCGGGCGCGTGCACGCGCTTGCGCATCGTCTCGCCGAGCGCGTGCGGCGTTTCGGTCAGCTCCAGCAAGCGGCGCAGACGGTCCGCCGCCGAGAACTCGGGTTGCTCGGTGAGCGCCGACGTCGAACCGAAGAGTACCGGTTGAGCATCCGAGATGGGCAGCACGGCCTCGAACAGCTGCTCGCCTTCCTGCACGAAGATGTTCAGCAGTTCCGCCGCCGTCGCGTCGGTTCCCGTGTCGCGCAGGCGTTCCGGCAACGAACCGCGAATCTGTCCGAGCGTGAGGCCGGCCAGTCGCTCGTTCAGCACCGCCGTGACGGCGCCGAGGGCGCTGTCCGCGATCTCGACCGGAACCTCGACGAACACCGTGCGCACCAGACCGCCGTCGAGCGTCAGCACCATGAGCATTCGCTCACTGCTCACGCGAACCAGCTCGAGGCGACGCAACACCGAGTGATCGAGACGAGGTCCGAGCGCGACGCCCAACTCCTGCGTCAGCACACCGAGCGTCTGCGCCGCGCGCCGAAGCACCATCTCGATCGGCGACGCGTGCGCGCCGGTGATCTCCTCGATGAAGACGCTCCGTCTCCATCGCGCGAAGCGGCGGCAGGCTCAAGAGCGAGTCGACATAGGCGCGATACGCCTTGTTCGTGGGTACGCGCCCGGCGGACGTATGCGGATGGAAGAGAAACCCCTTGTCTTCGAGGTCGCTCATCGTGTTGCGGATCGTCGCCGGAGAAACGCCGAGCCCGAACCGCTTGGAGAGGGTCCGCGAGCCGGCCGGCTCCGCAGTCTCCACATAACTTCGGATCACGGCCTCGAGCACACGGCGCTCACGCTTGTTGAGCTGCTCTGATGCCATAACTTCAAACATAGTAACGACTTCGCTCTACTGTCAAGTCTGCGGCGAGGGCGTCCAGCCGGAGCCACCCGTGCGGGGTCAAAACTAGCCGATTGCCGTCGTGGAGGTCGGCCCACCTCTGGTCGATCCAGGCTGAGACGCGCGCCACCTCGCCGTTCGCGAGGCTCAGCCCGCCGCTGGTGCGAAGGCCCAAATACGCTCGTTCGTCGGCCGCGTCCTCGGCGGTCAGGAGCTCACGACCGGCGAGTGGGTCGGAGCCGCTAGCGATCCGCCGCAGCCACTCCGCGTACGCCGCTTCGTTCCACCGCCGCTCGGCGCCGTCGAAGCCATGCGACGACGGCCCCAAGCCGACGTACGGAACCCGCGTCCAGTACGCCGAATTGTGGCGTGCACGGCGCCCCGGTCGCGCGAAGTTCGACACCTCGTAGTGATCGAACCCCGCGCCCGCGAGCGCCTCGTGCGCCACCTAGAAACTCCGCCTCGTATTGCTCGTCCGGAGACGCGTCCAGCTCGCCGCGCTCCTTCCAACGTCCGAGCGGCGTGTGCGGCTCGATCGTGAGCCCGTACAAGGACACGTGCGTGGGTTCGACGGCCAGCGCGCGGTCGAGATCGGTCGACCAGGAGCGTTGGACGTTTTCGGGCAGCGAGAAAATCAGGTCGATGGAAAGGTCCTCGATGCCGGCGGATCGCGCGGCATCGACCGCGCGGCCAATTTGCGCCGCGTCGTGCGTGCGGTGCATCCACGCGAGCACCCGGTCGTCGAACGACTGTGCGCCGATCGAGAGTCGGTTGATTCCCGCATCGCGCCACGCTCTCGCCGCCTCGACGGAGACGTCGTCGGGGTTCGCCTCGAGCGTCACCTCTCCGCCCGGCTCGACCTCGATGCGTTTGGCGAGCGCGTCGAGCAATCGCGAAACTCCATCCGCGCCGAGCCGCGAGGGCGTGCCTCCGCCGAGATAGAGCGTCGAGACGGCCCAGTGTTCCTCGCCGGCGAATCGGATCTCCAGTTCTCTGGCGATCGCGGATACGTAGTCGTCCACCGGCACGTCGCGCCGGACCGCGATCGAGAAATCGCAGTACACGCAGCGACGCGCGCAGAAGGGGACGTGGACGTACACGTGTCGAAGGGGGCACGCCGAAATATGTCCCCCGCTCAGCGGCGACGAACCTCTCCGGTGAGCGCGCATTCGACGGCTCCGCGCAGTTCCAGGCCGGTCACCGCCGTCAGGCACTGCGCCACCGGAAGCCCGGACCTCGCGCACAGCTCGTCGAGGCTTGCGGCACCATGGCCGAGCGCGTTCCACACGCGCATCTCGACCTCGTCGTCGACCCGCGGATTGGAGCGCGGCTGGGGAGCGAGCTTGGCGAGGCTCAACGCGTCGGCGATGGACACGATGGGGTGGGCGCCGTCGCGCAGCAGCAAGTTGCTCCCCTGGCTCTGTGGCGAGTCGATGGGACCGGGCACGACGGCGACGTCGCGTCCCAGCTCGATCGCGTGCTTCGCGGTGATGAGCGCGCCGCTGTCGAAGGGCGCCTCGACGATGATCGTGAGCGTCGAGATAGCGGCGAGAATGCGGTTCCGTTTCGGGAACGATCCCTTGTGCGAATGCGCGCCCGGTGGAAGCTCCGACATCACAAGTCCGTGCCCGATGATCTCGCGGTGCAGCGAGACATGAGCGCGCGGATAGGCGACGTCGGCGCCGGTACCGAGGATGGCGATCGTCGCGCCGCCTGCCTCCAATGCGGCACGATGCGCGGCAGCGTCGATGCCGAGCGCCATTCCGCTCACGACGCACGCTCCGGCGCGGGCCAGCGAGGCCGCGAGCTCGCGCGTGATTCGTTCGCCGTATCCCGTCGCGCGCCTCGTGCCGACGATCGTGACCAGCGGCTTGTCGAGCAGACTCAAATCGCCGATCCACCAGAGCTGCGCCGGTGGGTTCGGCAGATCGTTCAGCGCGGCTGGATACGCCGCGTCATCTCGCTCGATGCGTTCGACGACCACGGTTTCACGGGAGCGGGACGGCGCCGGGGCGAACGACGGCGGTCTTTTTCATTTCGAGCAGTCGCGTCCACCACGCGGCGAGGAGCGGGTCGAGACCCGTTCGTCCGGCGGCGCTGATCGCAAACATCGCCGAACGCGTCCGGCGCGTCGATCGGCGGTGCGTCGTCGTCGCCGAGCAAGTCCATCTTCGTGAACACGACGCAGTGCGGCTTCTCCGACCAGCGCGGACGAGTAGGCGGCGATCTCGCCGCGCAACTGGTCGTACTCCGCCTGCCAGTCCATCGAATCCACCGGGATCAGGAACGCGAGAAGACGCGTCCGCTCGATGTGACGGAGGAACTGAAGCCCGAGCCCGCGTCCCTCGTGCGCGCCTTCGATGATTCCCGGAATGTCGGCGACGACGAACGTGCGTCCGTCCGTCAACTGCACGACGCCGAGATTCGGGGCGAGCGTGGTGAACGGGTAGTCGGCGATCTTCGGATGCGCCGCCGAAATCACCGACAGCAAGGTCGACTTGCCGGCGTTCGGTTGGCCGACGAGACCGACGTCGGCGATCAGTTTGAGCTCGAGCTCGAGGCGCCGCGTCTCGCCGTCTTCGCCCGGCTGATATTCTCGCGGCGACTGGTGCGTCGAGGTCGTGAAGAAGGCATTGCCCTTCCCGCCGCGTCCGCCGCGCGCAACGATCAATCGCGCGCCGTCCTCGAGCACTTCGCCGAGTCGCTCCTCGGTGTCGAGGTCGCGAATCACTGTGCCGACTGGAACGGGCATGAGGATGTCGTCGCCCGAGCGGCCCGTCTTGTTGTTTCCCGAGCCGTGGTCTCCGGCGGTGGCCTGCCACGAATCGCGATACGTGTAGTCGAGCAGCGTCGCGAGGTTGGAGTCGCCGACGACGATGACGTCGCCGCCGCGTCCGCCGTCACCGCCGTCGGGGCCGCCCATCGGAATGAATTTCTCGCGCCGGAACGAGACGATGCCCGAGCCTCCGCTCCCCGCTCGCGCGTTCACGACGACGCGGTCCACGAACACGTTGCTCATTTTCCGCGCACCCGCGACCAGAGAAGTTTGACGTCGCGCAAGCGGCCCGCGCCGAGCACTCCCGCGAGGGCCTCGACGGCCGTGTCGACGGCGCCAACCGACGCGCCGGCGTTTCGCGCGCCGTGGAGATGCGAGTGCAGCTGCCGATCCTGCCCCGTCGCCGCGCACGCGGCCACGATGCACAGCTCTCGGCGCGGCAGGTCGAGCCCCGGGCGGGACAGGACCTTGCCGTAGCCTTCGTCGATCATCCAGTCGTCGAGCAGGGGATGCAAGTGGCGAATGTTCTCTCGCAATCGATCGTACATGGTTCCATAGACTCGTGCGCAGGTCACCTCGCCGGCGCCTCGTATCGGCGTGCGCGTTTCCAACGAGGCCGCGACCGTCGGATGAATCCGCCGCCATTCCCGCATCGCGTTGAGCGCCCGCGGAAACCCGGCGAACAGGTACGTCTGAAGCAGCAACTCTTCGACCCAAACGTCGGGGACCGAACCGGCGGCACGTCCCAGCTCACCGCGCAGCGAATCCTCGTCTCCCGCGGCGACGACAGCCGCCAATCGCACCAGCGCGACGGTCGCGTCGTCGAGGACGTCTAAACTGTCGTGGATGTTGGCCGGCGGCGTCATCAGTCGGCGTCGCGTCGAACCAAATTCTCGCGCGCGCCGCTCAGGCGACGAGCCGAATCTCGCCGACTGTTTCCCCGCGCGTGTTGCGAACCGGGCGATGGAAGAATTCTTCCAGCCGCGGCGGAAGCTGTTCCGGGAGGACGTCGAAAAGCTGGAGCACGCGCAGCACGGCCGGGAATTGCGCGCGCGAAGCGCCGTCGTCGACCTTGACCGCGATGCCGATGCCCAGCTCCGGGACCGCCGCGCAGTGTACGCCCTCGGCGCCGATCTTCGCCACGACGCGGCCGTCGGTCTCCTCGATGAGAACGGAGTCGAAACGGTCGGTGCCGCCGACGAGAAACGGGCGCGTCGCCATCGCGTGCACGATGCGGCTCGCGACCGAGTTGCGGTCGCGCGACGCTCGGCCGAGCCGCGACCATGCGCGCGCCATGCTGTCGAGCGCGAGCGAGAACGCCACGACGCCGCAGCCGTCCACCGCCTGGCCGATTTCGCTTTCCTCGAGGCCCGTCCATTTCGCGGACGTTTGAAGGCAGCACCGCTGCACGGGATGGTCGCGCCGCTCGTACCCGTACGTCGGCCACCCCGCGGTGTGCGCTCGCGCGAGCATCGCGGCGTGCTTTCCGGAACAGTTGTTGTGCAAGCGCGAGAGGCGCGCCCCCGATTCGCGCAGCAGCTTGAGGCCGCGCGGCGAGATCGGGTCGTGCGGGCCGCAGGCGAGATCGCCCTCTTCGAGCCCCACGTCGGCGAGCATCGCCTGGGCGAGCGCGACGTGCTCCGGTTCGCCGCCGTGCGACGCGCACGCCAACGCCAGTTGGTCGTCGCCCCACCGCAGCTCGTCGAAGCCGCCGGCTTCGAGAAACGGCATCACCTGGAAAGGCTTGGCGCAGGAGCGCCAGGAGCTGACGATGCGAGTGTCGCGCGCGCCGGCGGCGAGAGAATCATTTTCGGCGATGACCGCCGCGTGCACGGAATGGTGCGATTCGATCTCCGAACCTCGTGTAGCCACTACGTCCAGCTCGAGTGTTCTCATGATCGTGTACGTGTCCGCGCAAGGGGGGAGGCTACAACGCGAGGTCCGTCCTCCCGCCGTTGCCCGTAACATAATCGCCCGAGCGCGGCGCAAGTCTCTCGCCCCGCGCACCGACCTCAGAGAGCGAAGCGCTGTTGCCGAGTCGACGCGCGCGGCGACGAAGATGCCGAGCAGCACGAGCAGCCCGCCGACCACCGTCGCCACGCCTGGGATCTCGCGGATCCCCGGCAGCAGCGCGGCGAGGAAGGTCGCGCCCACCGGCTCGCCGAGCAGCGTCAAGTTCACGACGTACGCCGGCATGTACTTGAGCGCCCAGTTGAGTCCCGTGTGTCCGAAGAGCATCGGGCCGACCGCCAGCGCGAGAAAAATCGCCAGCTCGCGCGGCGGTTGGCCGAGCACCGGTGCGTTCACGGCGCGCGCGAATACGAGCAGCATGACGAAGCACACGCCGTAGACGATCGTCACGTACGGCCAGATGTCGAGCACCGAGCGCAGGCGCCGCCCCGCGATCACGTAGCAGGCGGCGGTCGCGGCGCCGGCGAGCGCGAGGAGGTCGCCGGTGAGCGCGCGGCCCGTCATCGCGCCCGCGCTTGCGACCAGATCAGGCAGTGCCACCACGATGGCCCCGAACATGGCGGTGACGATCCCGAGCCACTGGCCGCTGGTCGGCGGCTCGGCGAGCACCGCGCCGGAGAGGAGCGCGACGAGCGCCGGCTGCACGTTGACGAGAACCACCGACGCCGCGACAGTCGTCATGCCGACCGACGCGTTCCAGCTCCAGAAATGAAGCGCGAGCATGATGCCCGCCGCGACCGCGAGGGCCAGCCCGCGGCGATCGAGCCGGCGGAACTGTCGCCACGTGCCGGTCGCGACGAGCGCGCCGAGGATGAACACGAGCGCGAAGCCGAGCCGCCAGATCGCGATCGTCAGCGGATGCGCGTGCGAGAGACGCACGAGCGGACCGGCGAACGAGATTCCGACAAGCGCCAAGAAGAGCACGAGCGGCACGGGGGCGCCGCTGACGTTCGTGGACCGATCGGGATGGGAGGCGGGTGGGGGGGCCATGCGACCGAGAGTGTAGATCGCGTATCACGGCGCGTCAATGCGTTTTCTCGAAGCATTCATTACCTTCTCGCCATGAGTCGCCGCCTGCTGAATCGCGATCGACTGATCGAGCTCCTCGAGGCCGCGTCGCGCTGTCGCGTGGCGGTGCTCGGCGACGCGATGCTCGACGTCTACCTCCGCGGGGACGTCGAGCGAATCTCGCCCGAGGCGCCGGTCCCCGTCGTGCGCGTCCGCGAGCGGCGCCACGCGCTCGGCGGCGCGGGCAACGTCGCGCAGAACGTACGGGCCGTCGGCGCGATGTGTGATCTCGTGGCGGCGATCGGCGACGACATGGCGGGGCGTCATCTCTGCATGATGCTCGAGGCGATCGGCGCGCCGGTGGGATCGCTCGTGACGGTGGACCGTCCGACGACGACAAAAACGCGCATCGTGGCGCGGTCGCAGCAAGTCGTGCGCGTCGACGAGGAGGAGGACGGCGATCTCGATGGCGCCGAAGTCGACCGGCTGCTCACGGCGGTGCGCCGCGCGGTGGACGACGCGCAGGCGCTCGTGCTCGAAGACTACAACAAGGGCGTGCTGGTGCCCCGCGTGATCGAAGCGGCGATGCAGGCCGCGCGCGGCCGCGGCATTCCGATCGTCGTCGACCCGAAGTACCGCAATTTCTTTCTCTATCGCGGCGCGACGATCTTCAAGCCGAATCGGCGCGAGCTGGAATCCGCGCTCGGCGCGGCGGTCGACCTCGAGCACGCCGAAGCGCTTCCCGCGACGTTCGCGCGGCTCGGGGTCGAGCATCTGCTGCTCACGCTCGGCGAGCACGGCATGGCGCTCGTGTCGGCCGGCGGCGAGATCGAACGCGTGCCGACGGCGGCGCGCGAGGTCTACGACGTCGTCGGCGCGGGCGACACGGTGACGGCGTATCTCGCCCTCATCCTCGGAGCCGGAGGGAGCGCGCTCGAGGCCGCGGTGATCGCGAACTATGCGGCCGGCGTCGAAGTCGGAAAGCTTGGCGCCGCGACGGTCTCCGCCGAGGAAGTGATCGAGGCGTACGACGCGCACGTGCTTGCGCCCATGGCACCGAGCGTCTAACTAGCGTGTACCCGGGCCCGTAGCTCAGTTGGTTAGAGCAGAGGACTCATAATCCTACGGTCGCAGGTTCGAGCCCTGCCGGGCCCATAGGCTTAGCCCAATTCGCCGCCGCGCTATGACACTGTTCATGACAGCGTGCCGCGACAGTACCCAACGGATCCGCGCCAGCCTAGTTTTCGTGCTCCGTCGGTCGCGTAGCTCAGCTGGTTAGAGCGCCGGTCTCACATACCGGAGGTCCGGGGTTCGAGTCCCTGCGCGACCACTGCGGTTTCAATTCGGGAAACGACGAGCCCCGCACGCTCAGTGCGGGGTTTTTCCGTTCGAGACGGAGGCGCCGGCGCGTTCGAGCCGGCCGGCGAGCGCGGCGTCGATGCGCGCCTTGATCACGAGGCGGTCGCCTTCCATGCGTTGGTCGAGCACTTCGCCCTGCCGGTGGATCTCGGCGATCAGCTTGCCGTCGCCGGGCGAGAGCGAGATCGACGTCATCGGACGCTTGGCGCGGATCATCGACGACAGCGCACGGCGCAGAGGCTCGAGGCCGCCCTCGGCCAATGCCGACACGAAGACCGACGGCGCGTCGAACTCGCGCATCCGCGACTGAAGCGCGATGAGCGATTCCTGATCGAGAAGATCGATCTTGTTGAAGACGAGTAGCGTCTCGCGCCCGGAAACCTCGAGCTCCGACAGCACCTGATTCACCACCTCTTCCTGCTCGGGCCACGACGGCGACGACGCGTCGATCACGTGCAGCAGCAGATCGGCTTCACGCGCTTCTTCGAGAGTCGCTCGAAAAGACGCGACGAGATGGTGCGGGAGCTTGCGAATGAATCCGACCGTGTCGGTGACGAGGACGTGCGCGTTCTCGCCCAGGTCGACGTCGCGCGTCAACGGATCCAGCGTGGCGAAGAGTCGATTCTCGACGAGAATGTCGCCCGCGCCCGAGAGCGCGCGCAGCACCGACGACTTGCCCGCATTCGTGTAGCCGACGAGCGAGGCGCGGAATTCCGAGCGGCGCGCCTGGCGTTGAATGGCGCGCCCGCGCTGCACGTCGCGCAGCCGGTCGCGCAGCACCTTGATGCGATGGCTGATCAGCCGGCGGTCCGTTTCGAGCTGAGTTTCGCCGGGGCCTCGCATGCCGATGCCGCCGCGGAATTTCTCGAGGTGCGTCCACATGCGCGTCAGCCGCGGCAGCATGTACTCGAGCTGCGCGAGCTCGACCTGCATTTTCGATTCGGCCGTCCGCGCCCGCGTCGCGAAGATGTCGAGAATGAGCTCGGCGCGATCCATCACGCGCGTGCCGATCGCGTCCTCGATGTTCTTCCCCTGGGTCGGCGACAACTCGTCGTCGAAGATGACGAGCGTCGCGCCGGAGGATGAGACGCGATCCCGCAGCTCCTCGATCTTGCCGCTGCCGAGGTAAGTGCCGGGGTGGGGCCTGTCGATTTGCTGCAGGAGCTCGCCGGCGACTGTCGCGCCGGCCGTGTCGGCGAGGTCGGCGAGCTCACGCAAATGCTCGTCGGCCAGACGCCGGGCTCCGGGCCGCTTGAGCGGCGCGCCCACGAGCAACGCCCGCTCTTCGGGCGGGGCGACGACGATCGGCGCCCTGGCTATGCGAGAATCTCGGTCGAGATCATCGCCCGCAATCTAGCGGACCTCTCCCGTCGTCGTGAAACGACCCGTGGACGAGTACGGCACCGTGAAGCTTCCGACGGTCGAGCCGACCCTGATGTCGCCCAGGACGTGGTACGTCACCGCGCCGGTGTTGAGCAGCGCTTTCCCGGCGGCGTTGACCCCGGTGTAGGAGAAATTCACGGGAATCCTCACGACCGCGGTATCGTTTTCCTTGACCGTGAACTGTTGGTCGAGCGTTCCCGTCGCCAGCGTCACGCTGTCGGAATTCAGCAACACCCGATACGTGAGCCGCGTCGCATCGAGCCGATAGTGATTGGGGTTGTACACGCTGAGGTCCACGTTCAGGCTGCCGCCGGTGAGTCCGATTCCGGCGATCTGGACTGTCTTGAGGCGGACGACGGGCTGTTCGAACGCCTGGCGTCCGAGGAACGAGCATGCGGCGACGACGACCGTGGTCGCCAACAACGCTTTCACTGCGAGTCTCTTCATCGCCTCTCACTCCTGCTCCTCATTCTCGTTGCGCCGCCGAACTTCTTCCCACCACGCCAAGCGCTTGGCGATCTCCTTCTCGAATCCGTACGGACCCGGCTCGTAGAATCGCGAGCCCTTGAGCGGCTCCGGGAGATACTCCTGCGGAATGTAGGCTTCCGGGGCGTCGTGCGCGTATTGATACCCCGCCCCATAGCCCAGTTCCTTCATCAAACCGGTCGGCGCGTTGCGGATGTGCATCGGCACCGGCTCGGCCGGGTGCGCGCGCGCCGCTTCCCTCGCCGCGACAAGCGCGAGCATCGACCGGTTCGATTTCGGCGCCGTCGCGAGATACACGATCATCTCCGCGAGCGGCAGGTAGCCTTCCGGCGGCCCCAACATGTGATATGCGTCACGCGCCGCCACGGCGAGCTTGAGCGCCTCGGGATCGGCGAGCCCGATGTCCTCGGCCGCCATCGCGATCGCTCGGCGAAACATGATCATCGGATCGCCGCCGCCCTCGATCATGCGCCCCATCCAGTACAGGGCGCCCTGCGGATCGCTGCCGCGCAAACTCTTGTGGAACGCGCTCAGCATATTGAACATCTCTTCGCCGCCCTTGTCGTACCTGGCGAAGCGGAGCTGCAAGCGCCTCCTTCGCGACGTCCACCGTGATTCGTCCGTTTCGTCCGACGTGATCGGCCGCGGCTTGGAGAATCGTCAGCGCTCGCCGCGCGTCGCCGTCGGCTTCGGTGGCGATCAAATCCGCGGCGTCGTCGTCCATCGCCAAAGACAAGTCGCCGAGCCCGCGTTCGCTGTCGGCGAGCGCCCGGTCGACCAGGCCGCGCAGATCGTTCGGCGACAGGGGCTCGAGCACGAACACGCGGACGCGCGAGAGCAACGCGCCGATGATCTCGAACGACGGATTCTCCGTCGTTGCGCCGATGAGCGTGATCGTCCCCGCTTCGACGTGCGGGAGAAAGGCATCCTGCTGCGCCTTGTTGAAGCGGTGGATCTCGTCGGCGAAGAGAATCGTTCCGCGTCCCGAGCCGGCGCCTCCCTTCCGCCTCGGCGACGATCTCGCGGACGCGCGGCACGCCCTCGGTGACGGCGGAGAACGGAACGAACTCGCGATCGGTGTAGCGTGCGATCGCTCGCGCGATTGTCGTCTTTCCCGATCCCGGCGGCCCCCAGAACACCACCGATCCGATCGTGCCGCGCTCGATCGCCTCGCGCAGCGGTTTCCCCGGCGCGAGGAGATGCTGTTGCCCAACGATCTCGTCGAGCGTGCGAGGCCGCATGCGCGCGGCGAGCGGCTGCCCGGCCGACGACTCGAACAACGAGCCCGTTCCGCTTCGAGCCGTCTCCGATTCGTCCGCGCGCCGGCGACGATCGCTCATGCCGCTGCCGCCCCGATCAGATCGACGCCAGGCTGCGAGCGACGAAATACAGCCCGCACCCGGCGGCGAAGCTCAGTGGAATTCTCGCGCCCGGGCGGTGTTGCAGCTCCGGCACGAGATTCGACGCGCCAACGTACAGCGTGACGCCGGCGGAGATCGCCAATCCGTACGCGCGCAGGAACGTCGACGCGTCGGTCAACACGACGCCGGCGATCGTGCTGAGTCCGAGCGCGCCCGCCGCCAGGATCCCGACGCGACGGCGCGCACCCGCCGCGAGAAACAGGCTCGAGATCGCCAGCCCCTCCGGAAATTTGTGCAGCAACACGGCGACGAAAACGAGCGCGCCGAGGCCCTGGCTCACGTGCAGGCCGCTCGCCACCGCGACGCCGTCGACGAAGGTGTGCATCAGCAGCCCGATCAACGCCGACACGCTCACCATCTCGGAGACGGCGTGCGTCTCCTCGCCGAAATGAAAGTGGCGGCCGATGGTGTGCTGGGTGAAGTGCACGAGCAGATACGACGCCAGCACGATGAGCGGCGCCGCGGAGCCCGCCAGCTTGATCGAGTCGGGGAACAGATCCACGATCGATACCGAGATCAGAAAGCCGGCCGCGAACGACAGAAGCGCATCGAGCGCGCGGACGCTCCACGATGCGCGCGAGGCCACCGCCGCCGCGCCCATGACGTTCGCCAACGCGGCGGCGGCACCGTACGCCAGCGCCGACGGGGTCATGTCGGGGCCAATCCGAGCCGATCGGCCGCCGTGGTGATGGCGTTCACGAGATCCGGCGCCGCCGGAAAATGCTGGCGATTCACCCGCCAGCTTTTCGCTCGAACACGCGCCTGCTCCTCGATGCCCTTCCCTTCGAGCAGGTACAACCAGCGATCCGTGCGGGCGTAAATGAACAGGTCGAGATGCGGGTTCACCGTGAGCTGGTCGTCGCTCGTGTAGACGGCGAACTCGACGCCGCCGTAACGGGCCAACAATATCTTCAGTCGCGCGACGGAATCGCGCACATCGGGCAGCGCGACCGATTCGCCTTTCCACGAACGGCCGCTGCGCAGGTCGTCGATCGCCACGTCCACGGCCGGCGGCATCTGCTCGCTCAACGCGTAGAACAGATCCACGACCCGCTCGGCGTTCGCCACGACGCGCGCGACGTAGAGGTCACCCTCGCGCTCGAAGGTGAAGCCGTCCGCGCTGACGCGGAATCGGCGCCAGATCGACGCCTCCGGTTGTCTTCCGCGAAAGAACATGTCGCTCGGTCTAGCGTGAGGTGGCGTCGCCGTGCAGACGCGCCGCTTCGCGCAACAACCACTCGGGCGTGTTGCGCGTCGGGTCCTCGATCACCGTGGCGAGCAAGGACTGGAGAATCTTACCGAGGCTCGGGCCCGCCGGAATGCCGGCACGGCGCAGGTCGTCGCCGTCCACGGCGAGGCCGCCCAGGTCGATGGGGTCGCGCAGCGCGGTCTCCAGCATCCGGCGGTACAACCGCCGCACCGCGCTCGGCGACGGGGCCGGTCGGTTCGCCTCGCGGTCCACCGCCCACATCGCCGACGCGAGCCGCATGAACGAACCGACGGCGAGCCGCGAAACGGCGGCGACCCAACGGCGCACGCTCGCGTCATCCGGCGCGCCGGGACGGGAGATCGCGGCTCCGATCGCCGCGCCGTTCGCTTGCCACGCCGCGACGAGGTCGCTGACCGCGCGGATCTCGTGTTTCGCGCTGCGCAGGCCGAACGAGCACCGCCTCAGCCGCTTGCGGGCCGAGCGGCGCGAGGAGCGCCGCGTAACGAATCGCGCGACGCGCCGGTCGTCGCTCGAGACCGGGCCTCGCCGTGAAATCGGGAACGGTCAGCGCTTGCGCCGGCAACTCCGCCAACGCGGGAATGAGCGCGGCGAATGCGCCGGACTTCTGCCAGATCGTCAACGCATCGCTCGGGCGGCAGACCTGCTCGAAGGTCTTGTCGAGCTCCTGTTTGACCCGCTCCGGCGACAGGCGCCCGAGGTGCGGCGCGCTCGCGTCCATGGCGCGACGTGTCGCCGGATCGATCGCAAACCCGAACCGCGCGGCGAAACGAATTCCGCGGAGAGCGCGCAACCGGTCCTCGCGCATGCGAGCGTCCGGGTCCCCGACCGCGCGCACCAGCTTGGCGCCGAGATCCCGCCGTCCGCCGAATGGGTCGCGCAGCTCGTCGAGCTTCGGCGAGTAGGCGATGGCGTTGATCGTGAAGTCGCGCCGCGCCAGATCCTCGTCGAGCGAGGCCCCGAACTCGACGACGGCGTGCCGTCCGTCGGTCTTCACGTCGCGCCGAAACGTCGTCACCTCGTGCATCGTGCCGGCGCGGTCGAGCACTCCGACCGTGCCGAACTCGATGCCCACCGGAATCGTCCGCCGCGCCCCGAACACGCGACGCACGTCGTCCGGCGTGGCCGACGTCGTGAGATCCCAATCGAGGTGCGTCTCGCCGAGCAGCGCGTCGCGCACGGCTCCGCCCACGCACCACGCCTCGAATCCCTCGGATTCCAGGTGCTGCGCGATGTCGAGAACGGTCGTCGGCGGATGAAGGCGAGGCATCGGGAGAGAGCGGCGCGCTGCGGGGCGAAAGAGCGGTGGAGAATAGCCCGTCCCGTCTCCGCGGTGAAGGTGGCGCAGTACAGCTTCACGCGCGATACGGTCGATATTTTTCTCGAAGAATTCTCGTCGAGGATCGTCGCACTTGCGCGAGTTGGATCAGCTCCTAGCCCGTTCGAAAGCCGCCGAGCCGTTCAAGCGCGTCGTGCGCAGCCTGTACCAAGGGCACGCGTACGACCCGTCGCCGCTGGAGCGGGTACGACTGGATCGTCCGCTGCCGCGCATCAAAGTTCGCCGGCTCCTGACGCACGTGCTCGCGGCTGAGCCTCACCTGGCCGTCGAACACGTCGCCCTCAGCGCGCGATCGGGGTGCTCGGACTTCGTCGGAGTCGTGCACGTGCACACGTCCACCGAAACGCACGTCTATGAATTCATCTGGGATTGCCGCTGGCGCGCCGAGCAAGAGGGCTGGCTGGATTGCTTCGGCTTCCCCGACCAGCTCCGCGCCGCCGACGAATTCGACTGGCGCTGCTTCGCGCGCTGGGAGCCGGTTCAACCGCGCGACGTGAGCTGATTTCCGCTCGGCTTCTTCACTGCAACTGCCTCAACGCAGAGGCGCGGAGGACGCCGAGACGCAGAGAACAGCCACGGATTCCGAGCTCCGTCGCGCAACGAGCCGGGTCTTTTTGTGAAAGCCGCTCGGGTTGCCTCGATGTGGCAGCGTAGGCCTCCGACGGAGCAAGCGGCTTCCCGAGCGGCAGTCCCCAAAAAATCAGGCTCGTTGCGCGACGGACCTCAGTTCCGCGGCAGTCCTCTGCGCCTCTGCGTCCTCCGCGTCCTCTGCGTCAAAGCAGTTCGGCAATCGCCCAGATAGAGTGGCCGAACGCCGAGTCTACAACGCTCGGCCGCCAAGACGCGCCCGATCCGATCAACTCTCGAGCATTTCCCGAAGCCCGGCCACGCCTAACCCAGCGCCAAGTCCGAGCATCACGTCGATCCGCGCCTGTTGCGGGCGGCGTGAACCGGCGAAGATGGCTCCGCGTTCGGCGAGCCGGCGTCCGCCGCCGGCGTAGCCGTATGTGTGGCCCACGCGCCCGCGTCCCGCGCGCGACGTGATCACGACCGGTTTCCCTTCGGCGATCCATCGATCGATGCCGTCGAGCATCGCGACGGGAACGTTCCCGCGCCCCATGCCCGCGACGACGATGCCGCGGCCCTTCCCCAGCTCGCGCGACGCATCCAGCAGACGCGAGTCCGAGCCGGCGAACGAGTAGACGATGTCCACCGGCTGCGCGAGCGTCGTCGCGTTGAGAATCGGCGGCGGCGCGGGAATCGATCGGCGGAACACGACTCGCCCGTCGTCGAGCACCGCGATCGGGCCGAGTCCGGGGCTGTCGAAGGCGTCGACCATGTAGGTGTGCGCCTTCGTCACGTCCAGAGCCGTGAACACGCGGTCCGACATGACGACGAGCACGCCTTGACCGCGCGCCTCGCCGCTCGCCGCGACGCGGATCGCGGCGCCCAGGTTTCCCGGGCCCGTCCCATCCGAGATCGCTCGACGTGCGCATGGCGCCCGTGAAGACGACCGGCTTGTCGCTCGCCACGGAACGCGCCACGAGGTACGCCGTCTCCTCGAGCGAGTCGGTTCCGTGCGTCACGACGATGCCGTCGACCTCCGGCCGCGCGAGATGCTCGAGAATTCGTCCGCGCAGCGCCCACATGCGATCGGGCGTCATGTGCGGACCCGGAAACGCGCCCCAGTCGTCCACGTCGAGCTGCGCGAGCCGGTCGATTCCGGGAGCCAGCGCGACGATCTCGTGGCCGGTGAGCGTCGGCACCGCGCCGCCGGCCGCCGGGTCGTGACGCATCGAGATCGTGCCGCCGGTGAAGACGAGGACGATCATCCGCAGAGCACGCTGCCGCCGTTCACGTTCACGATCTCTCCCGTGATGTGCCGCGCGAGGTCCGAGCACAGAAAGACGATCGGGCCGGCGATGTCGCGCGCCGACGCGATGCGCCCGATCGGAATGCTCGCCGCGATTCGCTCGCGCCCGCCGCCCGAGAACGGCTCGTCGCACATCTCGGTGTCGACCCAACCCGGCGCGACGCTGTTCACCGTGATGTCGCGCTTGGCCAGCTCCGGCGCGAGCGATTTGACCAGCGAGATCACCGCGCCCTTCGACGCGCCGTAGTCGGCGTGGAACGCTTCGCCGCGCTGCCCCGCCGTGCTGGACACGAGGACGATGCGTCCGTGATCGCTCATCGCTCTGATCGCCGCGCGCGTCGTGTAGAAGACCGAATCAACGTTCTCGGCGATCGTGCGGCGCCATTGCTCGTCGCTCATCGATCCGAGCGGGACGTCCTCGGTCGGCCAGATCCCCGCGTTTCCGACGAAGAAGTCCAGTCCGTCGAGCGATTCGACGGCGCCGCGCACTAGCTCCTCCGCCCCGCGCAACCGTGGAGATGTCCGACGCGTGCGCCGACGCCGTGACTCCGAACTCCGCCGCGAGCGAAGCGACGAGCCCTTCGGCGTCCGCGCGCCGGCTGCGATAGCCGATGGCGACGTGCACGCCGTTCTCCGCGAACAGCCGCGCCGTCGCGGCGCCGATGCCGCGCGAGCCGCCGGTCACGAGCGCGCGCTTCCCCTTCAAGCCGATCATCGTGTGCCCTCGATCATCAATTGCTCGACGTAGTCGCAGATCAGGTGCTCGACGCAGAGGTGCAGCTCCTGCGCGCGGTCGGTGCGCGGCGTCGGAATGACGACCGAATGATCGGCGAGCGCGCGCAGCTTGCCGCCGTCTCTGGCGCTGAAGGCGAGCACGCGCACGCCTTTCTTCCGCGCCGCCTCGGCGGCGCGCAGCACGTTGGGCGAGTTGCCGCTCGTCGAATGGATCACCAGCAGGTCGCTCGGCTTCGCCAGCGCGTCGACCTGCCGCGCGAATATCTCGTCGAACCCAAAATCGTTTCCGGCCGCGGTGAGAAGCGAGGTGTCGGTCGTCAGGGCGACCGCGGGATACGCGCCGCGGTTTCTCGCGTACCGCACGACGTACTCGGTCGCGATGTGCTGCGCGTCCGCGGCGCTTCCTCCGTTTCCGCAGAAGAACAGCGTGCCTCCGCGCGCGACGGTTTCGCGCACCATCGTCAGCGCCCGCTCGAGGTCGGGACCCATCGAATCGGCCACTCGCTGCGCGACGGCGGCCAGATCGCGCAGGCCATCGGCGAAATGCTTGCTCACGTCGGTGTCCACGGGTCGGTCGCTCTCCTTGTCGGCCTGCGGTCAGGATTTGCCGAAAACCATTTCGCCGAAGCGGCGAACGATGCTGCGCCGGAGTCGGATCGGCCGGATCGGGATCGTCGGCTCGTCCGCGAGCAGGCGTCGCGCGTTCTCGAACGTCAGCAGGCGGACGTTGTCCTCGGTCGTCACGCCCGACAGCCAGTCGCGCGCGATCGCCAACGTGCGGCGGTCGACGTGCGTGTCGCTCGCGAACACGTCCACCAGACCGTTGGTGATCAACTCCGCGGCGAGGCGGTGCGGTCCGCCACGGGGGAGGATCGCGGTCACGTCCATCTGAATCACCGCCCCCGCCGCCTTCCACGCCGCGACAAGCGCGGGTGTGCAGCCCCAATAGCGCTCGGGATGCGCGACGACCGGAACGAGACCGCTTTCGCGAATCCTCGAGAGATCCTTCTCGGAATTCGCGGGAAGGCCGAGGCGGGCGAACTCCACCAGCCGCGCCGTCGATCCGCCGAGTCCCGAGCCTCGGGTCGCTGAGATCGGCGCCGGGCACGTCGAGCATGATCTCCCACCCGCGACGCAGTTCCGGAGGACGCACCGACGCCGCCACGAGCTGCGCGAACAGCGCTTCGTGTCGCTCGTGCGGGGCTTCGTGCGCGTGGGATGCCTCGAGGTGCGGCGTGCAGACGACCGTCGTGACACCGTCGCCCGCGAAGCGGCGCAGAACCTCCAGAGACGACTCGAGCGACTTCGATCCGTCATCCACCCCGGGCAGGAGATGGGTGTGAATGTCGATCATCCGCCGGCGATCGCGGTGAGATGTTTCATCGCGTCGAGCGCGCGCGCTTCGAGCGTCGCCGGAGAATCCGTCGCCGCCTCGAGGGCGTACGTCGCCAACGCGTCCGCGGCGAGGAGATCGAGCGCCGACTCGCGACCCTGCGACGTTCTCGCGGCAACGTCGGCGAGCAGACGCTCGCACGCTTCGAGGCAGACCTCGGCGGCGTTCGCCGCGGGCTCCGCGAGCCGTCCGCCGATCGCCGCCTCGATGCGCGCGGCGAGTCGCGCCGGCGGCGCGGGTTCTTTCTCGCGCAGCCAGTCGCCGACCGTCACGCGGCGCCGACCAGAGCGTCGCGCACGAGCTCCGGGGCGCGCGCCAACGCCTCGCCGAACCGCGCCGCATCCGGAACGCCGGCCTGCGCCATGTGCGGCTTCCCGCCTCCCCTTCCGCCGGCCGCGGCGGCGATGTCCTTGATCAGCGCGTCGGCGCGAAGCCCTCGCTCGCGAAGATCGTCCGTCACCACGACGAGCAACGTGTTCTTCCCGTCCTCGAAGCTCGCCGCCAACACGCCGACGCCGCTCCCCAGCTTCTCGCGCACCGCGTCGCCGAGTGCCTGGAGCTCCTTCACGTCGCCGGCGCGAACGACGCCCGTCACCAGCTTCGAGCCGTTGTCGCCCGAGCGCCTGCGCGCCGCCGAGCAGCGATTGCAGTTGATCGCCTCCGCCGCGCATCGCTTCGTCGAGCCGGCGCTCGAGCGCTCGACGCTCGTCCAACAGCGCCGCGACGCGCTTCTCCACTCCTTCCACCGGCGCCTTGAGCGACTCGGCGATGCGGTGAAGCGCGCGCTCCTCGTTGCGGATCAGCTGGTACGCGCCCGGCCCCGTCACCGCCTCGATGCGGCGGACGCCCGCCGCAACGCCCGTTTCCGCGACGATCTTGAACAGGTTGATCTCGGCCGTGTTGCGCACGTGCGTGCCGCCGCACAGCTCCATCGAGAAGTCGGCGACTCTCACGACGCGCACGACGTCGCCGTACTTCTCGCCGAAGAGCGCCATCGCGCCCGCGGCGCGCGCGTCGGCGTACGCCATCTCGCGCGTCGTCACCGGAATGCTGCGCGCGATCTCGCGATTCACGATGCTCTCGATTTCGCCGAGCCGCTCGGCCGACACGGGACCGTGGTGCGTGAAGTCGAAGCGAAGACGGTCGGGCGCGACGAGCGAGCCCGCCTGGTGCACGCCGTCGCCGAGCACCGACCGCAGCGCCGCGTGCAGCAGGTGCGTGGCCGTGTGATTCCGTTCCGTGTCGCGCCGCCGGTCGCGCGGCACTCGCGCGATGACGTGGCCGAAGTGGAAGGCGCCGGTGATTCTCCCGATCGCCGCCGGCCGCCCTTCGATCTTGCGGACCTCGTCGACGTCGACGCGCCAGCCTTCGCCGACGATTTCTCCCTGATCGGAGATCTGGCCGCCCGATTCGGCGTAGAACGGCGACTCGCGCAACAACACCGCGACGCGCCCGCCGTCGAGATGTCGAATGGCCGTCGTCTGCGTTTCGATCTCCATCGTGTCGTATCCGACGAACGTGGCGGACGGGTCCGACCCCGGCGCGGCCTCGAACTCGGAGAGATTCGCCAGCGCTTCGAGCGCGACGCCGACGCGCTTCGCCTTTCGCTCCTCCTGCGAACGTCGCCGCTGCTGATCGAGCGCGGCTTCGAACCCGGCGATGTCGACGACGTAGCCGCGCTCGCGCGCCATCAGCTCGGTGAGATCGATCGGGAAGCCGAACGTGTCGTACAGCCGGAACGCGTCCTCGCCGCTGATCGTTCCGCGCACGTCCGCTCCGCCGCCGACCGACTGCACCGGCGCGAGTTGGTCGAAGCGCGCGAGGCCGCCTTCGATCGTGGCGAGAAATCCCTGCTCTTCCTGCCGCGTCGTGTCGAGGATGTGCTTCGACCGCTGGCGAAGCTCAGGGTACGCGTCGCCCATCGACTCGATGACCGCCTGGCGACGTGGACGAGCGTCGGCTCCTTGCGGCCGAGCAGCCACGCGTGGCGCACCGCGCGGCGCAGGATGCGGCGAAGCACGTAGCCGCGCCCCTCGTTCGACGGGAACACTCCGTCCGCGAGAAGAAACGACACGGCTCGCGCGTGGTCGGCGAGGACGCGGAAAGACGCGGGGCTCACCGCGTTCGCAACGACGGCGCCCGAGCGCGTGCGCACGCCGGTTCGCGACTCGTCGCTCTCGCGGCCCCAATACGGAATGCCCACCGCCTGCTCCACGGCCGACAGCATCGGCGCGAACAGGTCGGTGTGGTAGATCATCGTCACGCCCTGCGTGATCGCCGAGATGCGCTCGAGCCCCGCGCCCGTGTCCACCGACGGCTTCGGCAGCGGCACCATCGTGCCGTCCGGCTGCCGGTCGAACTGCATGAACACGAGGTTCCAGAACTCGATGAACCGGTCGCGATCCGACCCCTCGATGAACGCCTCGAGCGAGAACTCCTCGCGATCGATCTCGGTCCACTCACCGGTCGCGCCTTCGGGCAATCGCCAATCCTTGGCGATGCGCGCCATGTCGACGAAGATCTCCGAGCACGGGCCGCACGGTCCCGTGTCCGCCATCTGCCAGAAGTTGTCCTTGTCGCCGAGTCCGTAGATGCGCGAGTCGGGCAAGCCGGCGATCTCGCGCCACAGCCCGCGCGCTTCGTCGTCGGAGTGGTGCACCGAGACGCGCAGCAGCTTGGGATCGAGTCCCAGACTCCTGCGGTGACGAACTCCCACGCGAACCGAATCGCGTCGCGCTTGAAGTAGTCGCCGAACGAGAAGTTGCCGAGCATCTCGAAGAACGTGTTGTGCCGGGCGGTGTGGCCGACCTGCTCGAGGTCGTTGTGCTTCCCGCCGGCGCGCACGCACTTCTGCGAGGTCGTCGCGCGGCGCCGCCCGTTCGGCGGCGCCTCGGCGCCTAGAAACACGCGCTTGAACTGCACCATGCCCGCGTTGGTGAACAGCAGCGTCGGGTCGTCCGCCGGGACGAGCGACGAGCTGGGCAACACGGCGTGGTCGTTGCGCGCGAAATACTGGAGAAAACGGGTTCGGATCTCGGCGGCCTGCATCCTCGGGAATATAGGGCGCGCAAGTCGGGTGAATCAGCGGCGATTGCTCAGTGGAACCACCCGAGGCCCAGTCCGAGGCCGAAGCCCGCGTAGTGGCGCGTCGATCCAATCGCGCCGAACGCATCGAAGGCCAGGCCGATGACAAAGAAGTTGAGGTTCACCTGCGCGCTGGCCGCAAGCACCGGTTCGTTCGCAAATCTCTGAGAGCTCTGCGAAGCCCCGCTCTGCCCGACGCCAATCGCGGCGACCGCGTCGATGTGGCGGACGGGCGCGGCGTGAACACCGACGAGCACGGACACGTCGCCGGCGCCAGGTCCGCTTTCAGAGAGTGTCCCGGCCGCTCTAATGGATGCCGCGAGAGGGCCGCGGGTGGCCCAGAGCGAGAGCTCGCCGGCCTGTTGCGGGAACGGTGCAGCCGTCTCGTGCGACGTCACGTTGATCTGCCCGACGGCGAGTGATGCCCAGACTCTGACGGGCTGGCCATTCGAAGGCTTGGACGCTGCGGACTGGGCCTTCGCCGCCCGCGCGCAGGCGAGCGTCGCGACGCATCGACAATGGCCGAAGTGGTCCGGCACGGCGGGATCATCGGCAACACCTCGGCCAAGAATGCACCATGTGGTAGCGATCGCGGTCCGTGAGACCGCCTATTCCGCCCGCGCGTCGCGACCGGCGAGTCGTCCGACGACCTCGCCGATCGCGTCGACGTCGTAACCGCGTCGCGCGAGAAACGCATACAGGCGCCGTCGCTGAGTGAGAGCATCGAGCTTCGCCAGCAGTCTTCATCTTTTTTCGTGCCACGCGCTCGATGTTCGCGCTCTCGTCCACGCCTTCGTCTTCGAACACCTCGGCGATCGCCTTGTCACCCAGCGTCGCGCGCCACCCCCCGGCGCGCCAGCTCCTGCGCGATCCGACGCCGCGACTGGCCGGGCCCCATGGCCTTCGAGCGCGCGAGTTGCCGCGCATAGCTCGCGTCATCGAGCAGCCCCGCGCCTCGGAGCCGCTCGATGGCGGCGTCGACGTCGGCGGCCGGCTCGCCCTTCCTGATCAACGCTCGCCGCAACTCGACCACGCTCCGAGCGCGCGTCTCGAGCAAGTCGAGCGCGCGGTCGTACGTCGATCGATCAGCGCGGCGCGCGCGGCTTGGGTGGGAATCGCTCGATCGATTCATCTGAGAAGAAAAAATGCCGGGGAGTCACCACTTGTTTCGAAGGGAGTGTCCGGGTCCCATCGTCGCAAGCGGTTCCTCCCCGACTCTATTGTCGCGGCCGAAGAGCGCGAGACCTACTCTTCGGTGACCTCGATCTCGCTGATCACCTCGCGCGGCCCGACGCCGAGCAGCACCTTCACCTTCTCCTCGACCTCCGCCATGAGCGCCGGCGAGTCGCGGAGATAGAGCTTCGCGTTCTCGCGTCCCTGCCCGATCTTCTGGCCGTTGTACGCGTACCACGCGCCCGACTTGTCGATGATCCCCGCCTCGGCCGCGATGTCGAGCACCAGGCTCGCGTGGCTGATCCCCTCGGCGTACATGATGTCGAACTCGGCTTGCTTGAACGGCGCGGCGACCTTGTTCTTGACCACCTTCACGCGCACGTGCGAGCCGACGACGTCCTCCTTGTCCTTGACCGGCCCGATGCGACGGATGTCGAGTCGCACCGACGCGTAGAACTTGAGCGCCTTGCCGCCCGTGGTCGTCTCGGGATTGCCGAACATCACGCCGATCTTTTCCCGCAGCTGATTGATGAACACGACCGACGTCTTCGACCGCGCGATCGAGCCCGTCAGCTTGCGCAGCGCCTGGCTCATGAGCCGAGCCTGGAGACCGACGTGGGAATCGCCCATGTCGCCTTCGATTTCGGCTTTCGGCACGAGGGCCGCGACCGAATCGATCACGACGACGTCCACCGCGCCCGAGCGCACGAGGATCTCGCAGATCTCGAGCGCCTGCTCGCCCGTGTCGGGCTGCGAGATCGAGCAGCGCCTCGACGTCCACGCCCAGCTTTCTCGCGTAATCGGTATCGAGCGCGTGCTCGGCGTCGATGTACGCCGCGACGCCGCCGGCCCTTTGCGCGTTAGCGACGACGTGCAAACACAGCGTCGTCTTGCCGCTCGACTCGGGGCCGTAGATCTCGGTGACGCGGCCGCGCGGGATGCCGCCCACGCCGATCGCCGCGTCGAGATTGATCGCGCCCGTGGAGATCGACTCCACGCGGACCTTCTGGTCCGCCCCCAGCCGCATGATCGAGCCCTTGCCGCAGCTCTTTTCGATCTGCGCGATGGCCAGATTCAACGCCTTCTTCTTGTCGTCCTGCAAGGTCGACACAGCCATGCTCTCATCCTCTCGGTTAGTCGTCCGCTCTGGCCGATCAGCGTAATCGTAGCGAGAAACACAGGGGGCGCTCGATACCCGAACAAAATACGAAACCGGGCTACCGAATTCAAGCGGAATCTCGAAGCGCGAAGGCGTTCGGCACGTGGCGCACCCGCACCCGGTCACCCTCCACGAGCACGCCGACGACGTCGAAGCGATAGGAATCGTCGGGCCGGCCGTGCCGGTCGATCCAGACCGAGGCGGAGCGGATCAGCTCGCGCTGCTTGCTCCAATTCACCGCCTCGACCGGATCGCCGAACTGGCTTCCGCGACGCGCCTTCACTTCGACGAACGCCACGGTGCCCTCCCGCTCGACCACCAGATCGATGTCCCGATGCCCGCTCCGAAACCGCCGCTGCATCACACGCCATCCGTGCCGCCTGAGCCATCGCTCCGCGATCTGCTCCCCCAGCTCGCCGAATTGCTGTCTGGCCGCTGACATGGGGCCAACCTAGGCTCCTCGCGGAACGGCGTCACCGAAAAACCGCGGACGGATCATTCCGTTTCCTGCGTCGCATGCGGGCACGCTGACGCTCGTCACGATCCGAGATACTCGGTGGCGACTCACCATCGCCAGCTGATTCGCGCTCCATTCGCGATTCTCGCCATGCTGACGACTTGTGCCCCGCCCATCATCGGCTGGTCCAGCGTGCTCCGCACCACGATCGGATCCGTTTTCGTCACCCAGTACAGCCCCTTCGTCTGATCCGCGTGCACGGCGACGACCCAGCAGTCGAACGTCCCCGCCGGAACCCGCACGCGATCCTCTCCGATCACGGCGATCCGCGTGGGAAGCACCGCGTTGCTCCCCACCGACGACCGACAGCAGCGAGACCGAATCCTCCCACGCCGTCGTGAGTGGCAGCAGGCGCAGAACCGTCTCGAGCATCGCGCCGCTCACCAGCGTTCCGGGCGGAATCGACAGCGCCATCGTTCGTCGGCCCGCGGGCGTGCTCGTGCCGCCGAATGCGCTGTCGCTCCGGAATTCGAGCGCCAGGTGCGCTTGGCCACTCGTCGCGGACCAGTGAACCGGCCGCAGCGTCGCCATGTCGGCGTAGAGCGAATCGGCCGACGGAATTCCGTCGCCGGCTCGCGCCTCGACGATCAGCCAGGTCGGAATCCCCACGTACGACGTCGGCGACACCGTCACCGTTCGCGTCCCCAACGCGGTCGTCGACGCGTCGCGCTCGAGCGTCGTGAGGTACACGAACTGGCTCGTTTGCAGCTTTGTCGCGTCGAACTTCGCTCCGCCCGGCGGCACGACGCGCGCGCGCGGTTCGTATCGGCGGGTGGGGGCGGAGGATTCTGCGCGCGCGCGGCGTGCGCGATACACGCCACCGCGACGAGGCCCGCGAGCGAACTACGCGCGAGGTCCACAGATCCGATCCAGTTCGTCCAACCCGACGAGCACATCGCGGCCGCGAGGCCCGTCCGACGGGCCGAGCACGCCGGCCAGCTCGAGCTGATCGATGATTCTCGCGGCGCGGCCGTACCCGACCTTGAGTCTCCGCTGAAGGAGCGACGTCGAGCCCTGCTGCGTTTGCACCACCACCTCGGCGGCCTCGCGGAAAAGTGTGTCGCGGTCGCCCGCGTCCTCCGAGTCCGCCGCGCCCGCGGCCTCGAGGGCTTCCTTCTCCTTGTCGCGAATCTCCTTCAGGATGTCCGGTTCGATCGCATCGAACGCCGCGAGACCCTGCGCGACGCGGGCGGCGCGCTTGGCCTCGCTGCGCTGTTGATACCACTTCATCAGGCGCTCGGTGTCCTCGCTGGACAGGAACGCGCCCTGGAGCCGCGCCGCCTCCGATTTGCCCGGCGGAATGAACAGCATGTCGCCGTTGCCGAGGAGCGCCTCGGCGCCGGCGCCGTCGATGATCGTCCGGCTGTCGATCTGCGACGCGACGCGAAACGCGATCCGGCTCGGGAAATTCGCCTTGATGAGACCCGTGATCACGTTCACGCTCGGCCGCTGGGTCGCGAGGATGAGATGGATGCCGATCGCGCGCGCCTTCTGGGCGAGCATCGCGATCGGCGTCTCCACTTCACCGGGCACGGTCATCATGAGATCGGCCATCTCGTCGACGATGACGACGATGTACGGGAGCACGTCGCCCTTGTACGTCGTGTCCTCGAACGCGACGTCGGCGTGCTTCGGCAGCTTGAGCTCGATCTTGTCGAGCACGCGCTTGTTGAACTCCTGCACGTTGCGGCACCCGTTCGCCGCGAGCAGCTCGTAGCGCTCCTGCATCTCGAGCTGCGCCCACTTGAGCACCGACGCCGCGTCCCGGTTGTCGGTGATCACCTTGTGCCGCAGGTGCGGCAGCGTGTTGTACACCGACAGCTCGACCATCTTCGGGTCGACCATCAGGAAGCGCAGCGTCTTCGGCGTGTGCCGGTAGACGAGGCTGGTGATGATCGTGTTCACGCACACGGATTTTCCCGAGCCCGTCGCGCCGGCGATCAGCAGGTGCGGCATCTTCGCCAGATCGGCGACGACCGGTTTTCCCTCGAGGTCCTTGCCGAGCACGATGGGGAGCGCGGCGCGCGCGTTCTGGAAGTCGCGACGTTTCGATCAGCTCGCGAATCGACACGATCTCGGACGTCGGATTCGGCACCTCGACGCCCACCGCGCCGCGCCCCGGGATCGGCGCGACGATCCGGATCGACGGCGCGCGCATCGCCAGCGCGAGGTCGTTCGAGAGATTCGCGATCTGCCGGACCTTCACGCCCGGCGCCGGCTCGATCTCGTATTGCGTCACCACGGGCCCCGTCGTGCGCCCCACGAGCTCCCCTTCGACGCGGAACGTGCGCAGCGCCGCCATGAGCTTGTAGCCCATTTCATTGAGCTCGTCGCGCGCTCGCCTCGACGTCGTGCGGCGGAGCCGGGCGTCAGCAGCTCGGGCGACGGAAGCTCGTCGCCGCCCAAATCGGGCTGCGCCGTCGCGTCGATCGCCGCCGCGATCTCGGCGTCGTGGTCCGCCGCTGCCTCGGCCTTCGTTCGCTTCTTGCGACGCTTCGGCTCGTCGTTGGTGCGCGCGTCGGCGGTCGCCGAGGGAATCGTCGACCGGGATCGTCGGATCGATCGCCGGCATCTCGTCGAACGACGGCGCGAGCGCGAGCGCGCGGTCGGCGTCGGTCGCCTCGGCTGCCTTCTTGTCGCGCTTGCGTCGCGGCTTGTCGACCGCCGCGTCGGTCTCCGGCGGCTGCGACACCGGCGGCCGCCGTCCGACGAGCGCGCGGATCGGATTCCACGCCAGCGTCGTCGCCGTCAGCACGGAGGCCGAGAGGACGACGAGCACCCACGAGCCGAACGCGCCGAACCAGTTGCGCCACCACACGGCGATCGCTTCGCCCCAGATGCCCGCGCTGGCGAAGCCCGGCTCGGCGGACGCGATCGACAGCGCCAGCACCACGGGCAGGAGCAGGACGAGCCCGGCGAAGAAGATCATCCACGACCGGTCGGTGCTCGATTCCAGCCGGCCGAAGAGCCGCAGCGCGTGCACCGCCGGAACGAGTGGAATCAGAATCGCCGCCGGCCAGCCGAAGAACGCGACGAGCGGCTGCGACAGGAATTGCCCGACCGGGCCCACGTTGGCTTCGACGCTGACGCCCGTGCGCAACTCGGCCAGCGCCAGCGCGACGAACGCGCCAGCGAGGAACACCGCGAGGAGCAGCAGCGCAATACCGGTGATCTCGCGCTTCAGCGTCGTACTGCTCACGCTATCGGTCGAACCCCCGACTCCCACCTATGCGGGCTCCTTGAACAGCTCCGTCTCGCGCTCGAGGAACTTCGTGTCCACCTGCCCGGCGACGAATCGCGGGTTTCGCATCACGCGGGCGAGAAACGGAATCGTCGTCGTCACGCCTTCGATGATAAACCCGTCGAGCGCCACGTGCATGCGCGCGATCGCCTCGGCGCGGTCGCGACCTTGGCAAATGAGCTTGGCCAGGAGCGAATCGTAGAACGGCGGGACCGTGTAGCCGTCGTAGACGTGCGTGTCCAGGCGCACGCCCGGACCGCCCGGCGGGTGGAACGTGAGAATCTTGCCCGGCGACGGCTGAAAGTTCCGTGACGGATCTTCCGCGTTCACGCGGACCTCGATCACGTGGCCGCGCAGCGGCGGCAGCTCGGTCACGCTGAGCCTCTCCCCCGCCGCGACCCGGATCTGTTCCTTCACGAGGTCGATCCCGGTGAGCATCTCGGTGACCGGATGCTCGACCTGGATGCGCGTGTTCATCTCCATGAAGTAGTACGACCCGTCCTCGTCGAGCAGCATCTCGATCGTCCCGGCGCCGACGTAGTCGATCGCCTTCGCGCCGGCGACCGCCGCCCGTCCCATCTCTTCGCGCAGCTTGGGCGTCATCCCGGGACTCGGCGCTTCCTCGATGAGCTTCTGGTGGCGGCGCTGCACGGAGCAGTCGCGCTCGCCCAGATGGATCACGTTGCCGAACGTGTCGCCGAGGATCTGAAACTCGATGTGGCGCGGGTCGCGCGAGATACTTCTCGACGTAGACGTCGCCGTTGCCGAACGCGGAGAGCGCTTCGGACCGCGCGAGCTGGAACGAGCGGGCGAAGTCGTCGGCTTCGCGCGCCACGCGCATGCCTTTGCCGCCGCCGCCGGCCGCCGCCTTGATGATGACGGGAAATCCGATGCCGCGCGCGAACTCCAGCGCCTCGTCCACGTCCTCGACCGGCCCCGGCGTGCCGGGGATGATCGGCACGCCGACCTTGGTCATCGCGGAGCGCGCGGCGGCCTTGTCGCCCATCATGCGAATCTGATCGCCCGTCGGCCCGATGAACGCGATCTTCGACGCCGCGCAGATGTCCGCGAACTCCGCGTTCTCGGCGAGGAACCCGTAGCCCGGGATGGATCGCGTCGGCGCCGGTGATTTCGGCGGCGGCGATCAGCCGCGGAATGTTCAGGTACGATTCACGCGCCGGCGCCGGACCGATGCAGACGTCGTCGTCGGCGAACCGCACGTGCAACGACTCGCGGTCCGCCTCGGAGTACACCGCCACCGTCTGCACGTCGAGCTCGCGACATGCGCGGATGACGCGCAACGCGATCTCGCCGCGGTTGGCGATGAGAACCTTGTTGAACATTTACTTCTTCTTCGCGCCGCCTTCGAACCCCGTCCACGACGTGTCGCTGGTGCCCGAGACTCCCTGTACCCGCAGGGCGAACTCCGCCGGGCTGGTCGCGTAGAACAGCGCGCTCTCGTACGAGATCGAGCCCTTGGAGTAGAGCTGCATCAGCGACTGGTCGAAGCTCTGCATGCCGTATTGCACCGTGCCCTCTTTGATGAGGTCCGGGATGTTGAGCGTCTTTTCCATGTCGCGGATGTTGTCCCGCACGGCGGCGGTGTTGATGAGGATCTCGCACGCCGGAATGCGTCCGGCCTTGTCGGCGCGCGGCACCAGCCGCTGCGAGACCACCGCCGCGAGCGCGCTGGCCAGCGAGAACCGGACTTCGGCCTGCTGGTGCGGCGGATAGAACGACAGCACGCGGTTGATCGTCTGCGTCGCGTCGGTCGTGTGCAGCGTCGAGAACACCAAGTGGCCCGTGTCGGCCGCCTTGAGCGCCGTGTCCAGCGTCTCGAGGTCTCGAACTTCGCCGATGAGGATGACGTCCGGGTCCTGGCGCAGCACGCGGCGCAGCGCCTGGCCGAACGTCGCCGTGTCGGTTCCGATCTCGCGCTGGTTGATGTGGCTGTTCAGGTCGCGATGCAGGAACTCGATCGGATCTTCGATCGTGATCACGTTCGAGCGGCGATTCTGGTTGATGTGCTGGATCATCGCCGCCAGCGTCGTGGACTTCCCCGACCCCGTCACGCCCGTCACGAGCACGAGGCCGCGCGGCTTCATCGCGATCTCCTCGAGCACCGGCGGGAGGTTCAGCTCGGGCACCGTGCGCGCCTGATACGGAATGGCGCGCATCGCGAAGCACAACGAGCCTCGCTGCTGGTAGAGGTTCACGCGGAACCGGCCGATGCCGGGCACGCCGATGGCGAAGTCGCACTCCTTCTCTTCCGAGAAGAGGTTGACCTGGCGCGGCGTCATGAGCTGCTCGGCGAGGTTCTTGAGATCCTCGGGACGCAGCGGCGCGTGCTCCAGCGCGATCAACTCGCCGTCGACGCGCAGCGTCGGCGGCCGGCCGACCTTCAGATGGATGTCCGAGCCGTTGCGCCGGATCATCTCCTGCAGGACGGACTTGAAGTTGATGCCCGAAGGCGCCCCGGCGGTCGGAGGAGGCGCCGGTCGGCGCTGGTGCCGTCGGGGCGGGATTAGCCATTGGGATCGATCCTGAACAACGCCTGGCCGTATTCGACCGGCTGCGCGTCCTCGACCAGAATCTCGCGCACGACTCCCGCGAACTCCGACTCGATTTCGTTCATGATCTTCATCGCCTCGATGATGCAAAGGATCTGGCCTTTCTTGACGCGGTCGCCGACCGCGACGTACGGCCTTGGATCCTGGCTCAGGTGACTTGTAGTAGGTGCCGACCATCGGTGACTTGACGTCGAGCGCGGTGGACTTCGCGGCCTCGGCGGCCGCAACCTCCGGCTCGGCGACGACGGGCACGCCCTGGGAAGGCGACGCGCGTCCCCCGGCCGGGACGGCCGGCACCATGGTAGGTATCGGCATCGGCGCGGCCACTTGCACTGCACCACGTTGTTGCGGGCTCTTGGAAATACGGATCTTCAAGCCCTTATCCGACGTGATCTCGATCGAATCGACCGTCGATTCATCGATGATGTCGATCAGTTTCTTGACGTAGCGTAGGTCGATCATAGGCTTCTGAAGAGTCGCGCCGGACGACGTGTCCGGGTCACCCGAGCTCGATCAGCTCGTGCGTGAACCGCGTGAGGACCCGCGGCCCTCCTGCCGCCAGGACCACGTCGTCCTCGATCCGAACTCCACCCCATCCGGGACGGTAGATGCCCGGCTCGATCGTCACCACCGCGCCTTCCGCCAACGCACCGTCTGCCGTCTTCGCGAGCCGCGGCGCCTCATGAACCTCGAGGCCCAACCCGTGCCCGAGACTGTGTCCGAACAGCTCGCCAAATCCGCGCCGCTGAATGTACTCGCGAGCGATGGCGTCGGCATCCCGTCCCGACATTCCGGCCCGGACACCCTGCGCCGCGCTCTCGTTGGCCACCCGTACAATTTCGTAAACTTCGCGCTGCTCGGCCGCCGCCTTCCCCATCACGAACGTGCGCGTGATGTCCGAGCAATAGCCCCCGGTTTCGGCGCCGAAGTCGAGCAGCAGAAAATCGCCCTGCGTCCACTCGCCGCGCCGTCGACCGCGCGTGCGGCAACGCCGAGCGCGGTCCCGACGCCACGATCGACTCGAACGGGAAAGCCTTCGCTTCCCTCGTCGCGCAGCGCCTTCTCGAGCACGCCCGCCACCTGCAGCTCCGTCATTCCGGCGCGAAGCTCCGGCAACGTCCGCTCGAGCGCGCGCGTCGCGATGCCGTTCGCCGCCTCGATGAGCGCGAGCTCGCCCGGATCCTTTCGTTCGCGCAGCGTCTCGACCAAATCCACCGTCGGCCGCCACTGCCAGCGCGCGCCGGCGTTCTCCTCGAGCAGACGCTGAAAGTCCCGATGCACCAGATGCGTCGACTCGAAGCCGGCGACCTCCAGCGAGCCGAGTTGTGCCGAGCTGCTGCCAGAGACCGGCCCAAAGGCTCTGCGGTTCGATGACGACGCGCGCCAGCTCGCCGACCTCGTCGACCACCTGCGTCTGATAGCGAAAATCGGTCACGAACAACGCGTCGCCCGGCGTGACGAACAGCAGCGCGCTCGATCCGGAGAATCCGGTGAGATACCGGATGTTCGGCAGGCTCGTGATCAGCAGCCCGTCCAGATGGGCGGCCGTGATGGCGTCGACGAGCGCGGCGAGGCGCGTCGGGCGCAGGTCAGACACGGGCGGCGACTTTGCGCGTGAGTCCGCGAAGCGCGAGCTCGTAGCCGTAGGCACCCAGGCCGACGATGCTCCCGACCGCCGCTCCGGCGAGCATGGAGTGGCGGCGCTCGGGCTCGCGCGCGTAGACGTTCGTCACGTGCACCTCGACGAACGGCACCGCGATCGCCGTGAGCGCGTCGCGAATCGCCAGGCTGGAGTGCGTGTACGCGCCGGCGTTGATGACGACGCCGTCGACCTGGCCGCGCAGCCCTTGAATCGCGTCGATGAGCTCCCCCTCGCCGTTGTGCTGAGCGAACTGCAGCTCGACGCCGATCTCCTTCGCGACCGAGCGCAGCGATCGCTCGACGTCGTCGAGCGTTTCGTGACCGTACAGCGCCGGTTCGCGCGTCCCGAGAAGATTCAAGTTCGGGCCGTTGACGACCGCGATCTTCACGGCTTTTTCAGCCCGTTGAGCCACGCATTGAATTGCTCGATGTCGTCGTCGTCGCCGGGCTTTCCGGCGACCCGCCTCGGAATCCTCCGTGCGTTCGCCGGCGAAGAACTGATCGAAGGAGAACCCGCCGGCGGAGGCCTCGCCCGCGTGCGCGGGCGTCGGCTGACGAAACACGCGATCGAGCGACAGTTCGTTCCCCGCCTCACGCGCCGGCCGGCCGCCCAACGGATCCCGCGACGGTTCGGGCGCGAACGCCTGGGCCAGCGTGTCAGCGGCGGCGAGATCGTCGTCGAGCGCGTCACCCGCGTCGAACAGCGCGTCGATCGTGCCGCCCCTTGGTCGCGTCGGCACGAGTCGACGTCGCGCTCGACGCGCCGCGGCGAATGATGCCAAGGAGAAAGTCGCGAATCGTCGGGACGCCGGCGCGCGGCGCAGGCTCCACGAACTCTTCGGCGTAGTCCTCCGGAGCGGAATCCATCGGCGACGCCTCGATCGGCGTCGACGGCGTCGGCTCGCGGCGCCGTCGCTGCGCGCGATCCTCGATCTCCTCGATCTGCCGGCGCAGTGATTCGTCGTCGGGGTGCCTCGCCGAGAGCGTGCGATAGATCCCCAGCGCCGACTCGAGATGACCCTGGCTCAAGTAGAGCTTGGCCATCGTCTCCGTGGCGAATGCGTCGCTCTCGCTGTCGGCCGGCGTCGCAGTGTCGGGCGCGTTCGCGACGATGCCGCGTGGCCGCGACGGGGGTCGACGCCCGGAGTAGCGCCGGCGTAGACGTCGGCGTCGCGACCGGAGTCGCGACCGATGCGGCTGGGCGTTGAGCGATCGGCGCGGCGGCATCTCGCCGCGTGGCGAATTCGTCGGAGCGACTCGAACGAGTCGGCCTGGCCGGCGTGGTCGACGGGTTCTTCGGCGTGGTGATGAGCCTCGTTCTCAGCCACGTCGCTCGCTTCCGCCGCGAATTCCGTCTCGACGCTCTCGAAGCCCGCCGCCTGGTCGACGCTCTCTCCTGGTTCCGGCGCCGTGTACGACGATTCCAGATAGAACGATTGGACGTCCTCGCTCGGCTTCCGCCACCGGGCCGTCGGGACGACTCGAAGCTGTACGTCTCCAGGCCGTCGACGTTCTCCGCATCCGATTCCGGCACCTGTGGGCCGAGATCCGAAAACGGCACGAATCCCACCGCGTCGTCCGCGTGATCTGACTCGTCCGTCGTCCCTCGTCGCAGGCGGTTGCTTCGATCGCGGGCGCGCGGAGTGATCGTCGTCGCTCGAGGTCTCCTCCCACGCGGCCGCCGCCGCGCTGTCGCTCGCCGAATCCGCAGGCCTGCGCGTTCGTGGCAGGCGCGGCGGCGTCGGGAGACCCGAACGAGAAGTCGTCGCCATCGAGCAGTTCTTCGGTTGCCGCGACCTCGTCGTGACTCGCCTCGGGCGCTTCCGCTTCTGGCAGCGGCGGTGGCTCCATGGCCGCCGCCGGGGTCGCCATCGCTGGTGCGGACGCCAGCTCCTCGCGCGGCGGAAGCGGCGGCGGTGCCAGCGGGTGGGTCTCCGCTCTCGGCGGCGCGCCCGGCGATTCCTGCTGGACGAGGTGCTCGATTTGGAGCGGCGAGTCGTCGACCTCGGACATCACGGGCGCGGGCGGCGGGAGCGGCGCCGACTGCGACAGTCGCGACAACTCGGCGGCATGAGCCTGGGCCGCGGCTTCGAGCGAACCGAGCAACTGCTCGATTTCGGCGTCGCGCGGATCCGCTTCGAGGAGTCGCGCGTACCACGAGCGCGCCGCGTCGAAATCGCCTGCCTGGCGCGAGATGTGACCGAGGTGACGCAACGCGATGAGGTTTTCGGGGTCTAAGGAGAGCGCTGCCTCGAAGACCCGCTTTGCCTCTTCGTCTCGGCCCAGCTCGAAGAGCGTCTGCCCGTAAACGATGTGGCCGCTGATGTGCCCCGGCTGTTGGGGCAGGTACTCCTCGAGAATGAAGACGGCCTGCGCGAGATCCCCCGATTTCCGGTACTCGTTGGCCAGCGGCGCGAAGTACCGGCGGGGATTCTCGTCAAACTTCTTTTTGAGCTCGTCGATGCGGGCTGAGTTGGCCATTGACGGCGTTCGCCTTACGCGCGCTGGGGGCCGAAGCCCGGGATGGTGGGGAAGCGCATAATACATAAACCGGACGCCGGGAGTCAATCAGAAGTCACATACTCACTTGATTTTAGCCCGCGTCGGGCCGTATGTTCTCAGGCTCGTTCCACCCACGGTTTTGTTCCACGTTTTGTTCCCTTTTCGGGTTCGGGAGTTGGTTCTGTGCTAACACAAATGCGGAGCCTGGCGAAGTACATCTGGGTCGTCGTGGCCCTCTTCTTCGTCGGCGGCTTCCTGCTCTACCAGACGTCCGGCCTGATGGGCCGCACGCCTGTGACCGCGAGCACCGCGGTCGCGAAAGTGAACGGCCACGAAATCCCGTATCGCGACTTTCAGCTCCGCGTCCAGCAGGAGATCCAGAACGAGCAGGGTCGCGCCGGCAGGACGCTGACCCAGGACGACACGCGCCGCATCGAAAACAGCGTGTACGATCAGATGGTGACCGAGGAGCTGCTCGACGAGCAGTACCGGAAGCGCGGCATCGTCGTCACCGACGACGAGATTCGCGAGTTCGCGCGCTACGCCCCGCCGCCCTGGATCACCAACGCCCCCGAGCTCCAGACCGAGGGCAAGTTCGACGCCGACAAGTACCAGCGTTTTCTCTCGACGTCCGAGGCGAAGACCAGCGGTCTGCTCGTCCAGCTCGAGAACTACTACCGCTCCGAAATCCCCAAGGACAAGCTGCTGGAGCAGGTTTCATCCGGGATCTACGTGTCGGACGCGGAGATGTGGCGCGCGTGGCGTGACCAGCACGACAGCGCCCAGGTGAGCTACGTCACGTTCACGCCGACGGTCGACGACGCCGCGAAGAAGGCGATCTCCGACGCGGACATTCGCGCGTACTTCAACGCGCACAAAGACGAGTTCGAGGGCGTCGGCCGCGCGCAGGTCTCGCTCGTGATGATTCCGCGCCTCGTGACCCCCGCGGACAGCGCTGCCGCGAAGGCGAAAGCGCAGTCGTTGCGCGACGAGATCGCGAAGGGCGCCAAGTTCGAGGACGTCGCCAAGCGCGAGTCCAGCGACACGATTTCGGGCGCCAAGGGCGGCGATCTCGGCGCCATGCCGAAAGCCAACTTACGTGGCGGAGTTCTCGAAGGCCGCCGACGCGCTCAAGCCCGGTGAGATCTCGGCGCCGGTGCTCTCGCAGTTCGGGTATCACATCATTCGGATGGACAGCCGCAAGGGCGACACGCTCTCGCTCCATCACATCCTCATCCCGATCCAGGCGAGCGACTCCGCCGGCGCGCGCATCGATCGCATGGCCGATACGCTTTCGCGTCTGGCCGCGGCGAACGAGGACGGATCGAAGCTGGACGCGGCCGCGAAGCACCTCGGGCTCCCGATCGTGCACCTCACGGCGTTCGAGGATCAGCCCGCGGCGTACAACGGACAGGTCGTGCCGAGCGTGAGCGCGTGGGCCTTCGGCGGCGCGCGCGTCGGCGAGACGAGCGATTTGTTCGACGACGACCACGGCTACTACCTCGCGCGGCTCGATACGCTGCGGTCGGGTGGCGACGCCAACTTCGACGCGGTGAAGGACGACATCCGGCTTCGCCTGGCCAAGGATGCCGCGATCGACAAGGTGATGCCGGAAGCGCAGAAGGTCGCGTCGGCGGCGGCCGCGTCGTCGCTCGAGGCGGCGGCGAAAGAGGCGGGCAAGAAGGTCGACCAAACGACGATGTTCTCGCGCGGATCGATGGTTCCCGGCCTGGGTCAATACTCGCAGGCGGTCGGCGCCTCGTTCGCGCTGCCGGTCGGCGCGGTGAGCCAGCCGGTGAAGACCAGCGAGGCCGCCTACGTGCTTCGGGTCGACAAGCGGGTCGTCGCCGACAGCGCGGCGTGGGACAAACAGAAGGCCGCGCAGCGCGAGCTTCGCCTGAACCAGCTCCGGCAGCAGCGCATTCAGATGTTCATGACCGACCTGCGAAAGGCCGCGAAGATCGAGGATCACCGCAAGGAGATCAATTCGGCGATGCGGCGGCAGCAGGCGTAGCTCGCCGCGGCACGGACGGCCGCCGGGAAGGGCCGCTAGGAAGATTTAACGAGAGACCGCGATCTGTGATCGCGGTCTCTTTTTTTCTGCAACAGAGTGTTCTCTTGCGCGCGTTTCGCCGCGCCCGGTGTAGAGCGCGGCCATCACTGTCGTGGCTATCGCGACCCCCGTCGGCAGCATTCTTACAAACTTGAAATGTAACGCGACGTTGCAGATGTGAGATCTCACATCGCGCGCGTTTGGGTCGTGCGCGGCAACGAGTTAGGGCGCGTCGACGGGGATGTCCACGCGGCATGGCGCGTCGGTTGCCTCTCTCCCCGCCCGCGTCCGGGCTCGTCGTGCTCGCTCGTGCCGCGATCCTGCAATGGGATGTTGCAATCACCCCCTATCCCCGCCGTCGGAGGACCCACAGATCGATGAAGCTCGATAGACTCACCGCAGCGCTGGCCGCGTTGGCCCTCGCGTCGCTTTGCTGTCGCGCAACGCGTCTCGGCACAGCGTCGGCCCGCCCCATCATCACGTTGTTATTCAACGCTAATAAAACGACCGGCAAAGGGGGTTTCGTCCCCACCGCCGCGCAGCTGGCGGCGGTCCTGTCGTATCGCGTGATCGCGGCACCCTGACCTGTCGCGGCGAAGTGGCCGCGCCCGGCTCAGGGTGCCGCGTCACGCACAACGCGCGCGTCCTAGCGAGACCTCGACGCCCGGAAGCTCCCGCTCGCCGACGGCAGGCCCGCCGTCGAGCGGCGTCTCCACCCACGTCCCCGTGAGCGAATCGCCGCGCACCTGACCCACGTGCCGCCGCGACACCCCGCCGAGCAACATGTCGAAGTCGAGCGTCGTCGAATCCACCGTGCGACCCGACACCGGGCCCGCCAGGCGGCGCTGTTGGCCACCCAGGCCGATCTCGACCACGTCGAGCGTGCCGCTGATCTGCGCGCCGGTCTGGCCGCTGAATGCGAGGGCGCCGTTGAGCTGAGCGGCGGAGGGCGACCCTTGGGTCGCGACGTAGTTCCAGCTGCCGATCACCGGCACGCCCATCTTGCCGGGATCCGTCGGCCCCAGGCACGCGACGGCGGCGCCGCTCACGATCGCCGAGCAGGCTGACAGCCATCGCAAGACGCGCCAGGACGACTGGCGTCGCCCCGGCGCTGACCTTCGTGTGCTCATGTTGTTGAGTCTCGGCCCGGACCGCCGCGACTTGAGACGCGCCGCGCCACGCGGAGCGGCGCGGCCGGCCACTACATCAACCGCTTGGGCTCCGGACGCGCCACCTCGTCGGCCTGGCGCTGACGAGTGGTTCGCCTCACCCGTGGGCAGGCGGTCGCTCGAGCGCGAATCGTTCAACGCGTCGCGGATCGGCTCGCGAATCTGCTGGTCCGCATCGTTGATGTTCTTCTTGAACTCCCGAATGCCCTTCCCGATCGACGCCCCGATCTCCGGCACGCGGCGCGCGCCGAACAGCACGAGCACGATGACCAGGATGACCATCAGCTCCATGAACCCAATGTTCCCGAAATTCATACCGTCTCCTAGAAGAGCGACCGCGCAATGAGATAGGCCACCAACACGCCCACGAGGCTCAACAATGAAACATCGATGGCGACAGGCCCCAACGCAAATTTGATCAGCACTAAATCGACCGGAAGAGGCCCCACCGACGCCGTCACCCCGGCCGTCAAGAATTCTTTCGCGGCGCCGGGCGGAAAGAGAAGCCGGGCCGCCTGTTGCATCGCGCCGCCGGCGACAAAGCCCAGGGCGAGCACCAGGGCATGAAACCCCGGCCGATGCTTGGATGATCCACGTTGTCCGCGCTGTGCCATGCTAGGACCGCCGCTCCATGACGTACGCGATCGAGTCGGTCAGGGCGGCCCGGACCGGGCTCTGGGGTAGCCCGCGCAGGGCGGACTCCGCCTCCCGGGCAAACCGTTCTCCCTGCCGCCTCGCATATTCGAGCCCCCCCGCCTTTTCGACAATGGCAATCGCATCCGAGACGAGGCCGTCGCCGGGACTCTCGGTTCGGAACAGGGTCTCGATCCGCTCCCGCTCGACCGCGTTGAGGCGGGGCAGCGCGGCGATCAGCGGAAGGGTGACCTTGTGCTCCCGGAGGTCGAGGCCGCCCGGCTTCCCCGTCACCGACTCGTCCTCCGTGTAGTCGAGAATGTCGTCGGCGATCTGAAACGCCATGCCCAACCGGTCCCCGAACTGCGCCAGCGGCTCTCGAAATTCGGCCGCGCCGCAGAGCGCGCCGCTCTCGCACGCGCCCGCGATCAGCGACGCCGTCTTGGCGCGGATCAGCTGGTAGTAGTCCTCTTCGCCGAACGACAGCGACTCGACGGCGGAGAGCTGGCGCATCTCGCCGATCGTGAGCTCGTTCGCGACGTTGGTGACGATTCTCAGAATCTCCAGATCCCCCATCTCGACGAGCGCCGTGAGCGCGCGCGAGTAGAGGAAGTCGCCCATGATCACCGACACTTGATGGCTGAACATGGAGTTCACGGTCGGCAACCCGCGTCTCAGGGCGGAGTGGTCGACCGAGTCGTCGTGCACGAGAGTCGCGAGGTGCATCAGCTCGACGACCGCCGCCAGGACCGTCCCGCGCGATTCGGGCGTGCCGGACGCTCCGCTCGACAGCAGCGCCAGCGTGGGGCGAAACATCTTGCCGCGCATTTGCAGCAGATGCGCGCTCACCTCGCGGATGATCGGCAGGTTTTCGGTGACGATGCGCTGCATCTCGGCGGCGACGTCGTCGAGACGCTGGCGCACCGGCGCCTGAATGTCCCGCAACGCGCCGGTGACCGGCGTGCGCATGCGCGCGGCGACGCCGCTCATCGAAGCGTTTGCTCGACTTCGCTCATTCGATCGACGATGTCCCGGAACTGGATGTCCACGACGAATACGCGTTGATAGTAGGCGAGCGCCTCGTCCGCCTTCCCCTGCAGCTCGGCGGCGCGCCCGAGCAGATACAAGATACCCACCAACTGGTCCTCGCTGGCACGCTCGTTCAGGGCGCGGCTCAGAACGGACGACGCGAGCTTGAACTGCTCCTTCTCCAGGAAGCACTGCCCCAGCGCCTCGTAGGTCGGCAACCGGTTCGTCGGACTGGCGAGGGCTTTCTGGAACTCCGCGATCGCCTCGTCGACGAGCCCCATCTCCTTGTACGCGATCGCGAGGTCGTAGTGGCTCTGATGGTCCTCCGGCGCCACGTTGCGCGCGATTCCCGCCTTGAACTTGCGGAGCATGTCGGCGAAGTCGGCCTGCTCGTCGCCGGTCGGCTCCGCCTCGGGGACGACCATGCGCGTGTCGCGCGGAACGTCGTCGACTCGCAGCTCGTCGCCGAGGTTGATGTACGAGCCGGACGCGGGACGCACCGGCGCTCCGCCCGAGCGTCTCGGCACGGGAATGGCGTCGCTCCGTCGCACGGCCGCGGACGCGAGCGGGGTGAAACCGCTCGTGGCAAGGCGACCCGAGGACGGCGTGATGGAGCTGATCGCGAGTCGAGCACGCGGCTCATCGGGGGCGAGGTCGAGAACCCGTTGGTAGATCGTGCGCGCCTTCTCGACCTGATCGCTGCGCAGCAACACATTCGCCAGACCCAGGTAGGCCTCGACGAGCCGCCCGCGATCGTTCGTGCGGAACGCGTACTCCACGCGCTTCTGCTGATGCTTCGCGACCTCCGGCTCGATGCGCGCGACCTCTTCCGCGATCGACGATGCGAGATCGAGCTTGCCGGCCTGCTCGGCGCTGGACATGGCCCGTTCGAGTTCTTGAATGCCGCCCGCGCGATCGCCGGCGTCGAGCATCGCCTCGCCAAGATCGCGGCGCAACAGCCAATCCTCGGGCGCGGCCTCGACGGCCGCCCTGAGGGCCTCGACGGACTTCGCGGCGACCGCCGTCGAGCGGCGCGACTGTGACGGCGTCGCGAACGCGAGCGGCTCGTCGATGCCCTCGTCGAGCGGGGCGCGCTGTTCGCTCGAGTCGTCGGGACGCGAGCTCGCCCCGAGCGCGTCGGCGAGCAGGATTCCCGGAATCGGCTCCGGCGGTGCGCTCCGCGCCGGCTCCGCTTCGGGTTCGCTCGCGATCGGCGCGCGGGTTCGACGACTGGCGCATCCTGGCGGGTGACGCCGCGAGGGAGACGTCGATCGACTCCGCGCTCACCGGGCGAGGGCCGAGCGTCCTGTTCGAAGAGGGTCTCGGCCTCGTCGGCGGCCGGCAAGTCGGCGTCCGGCATCGACGTGTCGGCGACGGAGGGCGGCCCGGGTTCGGCGGGAACGGACAGCGCGGGTGACAGCACGGGCGACGGGATCGACGCGCCGCGCGAACCGGCCGGAGTCGGAGCGCTCGCCGGCATCACGAGGTCTCCGAGGAGCTCCTCCATCGACCCGTCGAGAGGCTCGGCCTCGTGGCGCCTCTTCGACCTGCGCCACGGCGACCGGAGTCGCCGGGCTCGTCGCGTTCTCCTCGCTCGATCGCGGCCCTGAGCTGCGCCTCGGGATCGACGTCGTCCGCGTACGCGCTGGAGTCGTCGTCGTCGCGCTCATCCTCGACGATCTCGTCGCGAGCCTCCCGGTCTCCGCGCACCTCCTCGGGTAGCTTCCTCGACAGATTCGGGAGCTTCGTCCGCCGCCTCTTCGACAAATTCGGCAGCCTCGTCCACCGCTTCTTCGACGACATCGCGACTCGCGTCGCGCACGTCGGCGGGGACTTCCTCCTCCCGCTCCTCGGGGTCCGGCTCCGGGGAGCTGGTCGGGTGTGATCATGCGAGCGGTGCCCCAGCCGTCGAGCGGCCCCGGAACCGGCGCGTCCAACTGCGTGCTCGTGAACCCTTCGACCGATCCAGCGAAGATCGTCGACGCGTCCTCGACGGTGTAGATGTCCGGGTCGATGGCGCTCGACAGCGAGAGCGGCGGACCCTCGGCCCCGGCGACCGGCGGCGCTCCGATCACGGGCGACGCGATGATGGGACGCGGCGGATTGTCGTCGCGCCGAAGCTCGACCAGACGCGGCGGATCCGCGGGCGGCGGCACCAGCGGAATGCCGCCCGGCATCGACGCGCTGAACGTCGGCTCGTCGACGTCGATGTAGATGAGCTCCGAGCTCTTGTGATTGCCCCGCGACTGGCTTTTTCTCGGCTCCACGGCCGGATCGATCGCGCGCATCCGATCGACGACGGCGCGCGCGTCGTGGGCGCGCCCTTCACCGTCGAGCCGTTCGTGGAGCACCTGCAATTGCTCGAGCGCGTCGGCCTTGCGTCCCGCTCGCACGAGCTGCTCGGCGAGCGTCAGGCGGATCTCGTCCTGGTCCGGGCAAAGGTCGGCGAACTCGCCGAGCGCGCGGAACGCCTCGTCGACCTTGCCCGACTTCTGCATGCGGTCGGCGTACTCGAGGAAGTTCGTGCGAGCTTCGTTGGTGAAGCCCTTCTTGGCGCTGATCCGTCCGAGCTTGTAGTAGATCGAGGCGCGGCCGGGCGAGTGCCGGAGCACCTTGTTGCAGAGGGCGATCGCGTTGTTGAAGAAGCCGGTGTCGGAGTACTTGTCGATGCCTCGCTCGTACCAGTCGACGGCATCGGCAACGTTGCCCTGGCGGATCAGCAGATCGCCGACGCGATTGAACAGCCCGATGTCCAGCTCGGCCGGGTTCGCGTCGAAGCCTTCAAGAAGTTTGATGTAGACGCCGATGGCCTTGTCGAACTGCTTCTTGGCCTCGAACTCCGCGGCTTGCTTCTTCAGCTTTGCGACTTGGGACATCAGCCAGTGGGGTCCGGACGTGGGCTCGGTGAGGAAGAGACCGCGCAAACCCGGCTTCAGCGGGTGGAGCGGCCTAAGTGCTTGAATGACAACGCTTGCCCCCCACGAAAGTGGAGGCGCAAAAGTTGTCACCATACCAATATGGGACGGCTCGAAGGTCAGGAACGTCAAACAATGCCAGGTCAGCGAGATAGCCCGGCTCGATCTGCCCGATTTGGTCGGCCAGGGCGACGGCCGCGGCCCCGTTTACGGTCGCCGCGATGGCCACTTCGGCGACGCTCATCTTGAGCTGGCTCACGCCGAGGGTCAGCACCAAGGGGCAGGTTCGGAGTCGGCGAAGTGCCTGGGTTATAATCAGTTGCCAGCGCGACGGGGATGCCGCGCTCGATCAGGCGGCGCGCCGGGAGCGTGCTTGGTCTTGCCGAGAAAGAGCATCGTCCCCGGCAAGAGGGTGGCGACGGTTGGTCCCTGCGCCAGGGCGTCGATTCCGGCGTCCGAAATCGCCGCCAGATGGTCCGCCGAAACGGCGCCCAGCTCGGCGGCCAGCTCGGCGCCGCCCGAGGAGGTCAGCTCGTCGGCGTGGAGCTTCACGAGCAGCCCCGCCTTCCGCGCCGCCGAGAGGATCTCGCGGCTCTCGTCCACGGTGTAGACCCCGGTCTCGCAAAACACGTCGGCGAATCGCGCCAGGCCTTCGCGGGCGACCGTCGGTATCATTTCGTGAATGAGGATCTCCACATAGCGCCGGCGATCGGCGTCCGAGCCGCGATGCTCGAGTGGGATCTCGTGCGCGCCGAGGAATGTCGGGACGATGCGCGCCGGCAGCTCGCGCCGCAGGCGGGCGATCACCCGCAGCGTCTTGAGCTCGTCCTCGAGCGTGAGGCCGTAGCCCGACTTCACCTCGATCGTCGTCGTTCCGTGGGCCATGAGCCGTCGGAGACGGGCGTTCGCGAGGTCGAACAATTCGTTCTCGGAACGCGTCCGGAGGTCGCGCACCGAGGAGTGGATGCCTCCGCCGCGGCGGGCGATCTCCATGTAGTCCAACCCGGCGGCGCGGAGCTCGGGCTCGTCGTAGCGCGGACGGCCGAACACGCCGTGCGTGTGAGAGTCGACGAGGCCCGGCATCAACACGCCGCCGCGGCAGTCTATCTCTCGTCGCGCGCGGGAACCGCGCGCGAAGCTCGGCGAGCGGCTCGACGGCGGCGATTCGCTCGCCCTCGACGGCCACGGCGACGTTCGTGCGAATCGCGGCGTCGGCCATTTCGCCGCCGCGTCGCGCGCGCGCCGGACCGCGGCAGGTGACGACCTGCGCGGCGTTGGCGAAGATCAGCGTCTCGCGGGCGTCGGTCATGCCATCACGTCCCGGATGCGCGACAGCCGGAGCGGCGCCTGCGCCTCGCCGCGGCAGGCGTAGTAGCACGCGTTGCAGTCGACGGGTTTGTAGTCCCGGAAATCGCGCCAGTGAAAATCGGTCGGAAAATCGGGGCAGCGCTTCACCTGGCCGGCGGGGTCGATGTGAATCGTGCGGATCCCCGACCGGCAGGGCTCGCGCATCTCGCCGCGCAGGTAGCGCGGAATCTGCTCGAGGTAGTAGTCGGAGTTCGTGATGACGCCGCGCCGGCGCTTCTTGAACGCGAGGAGCTGTCGCACGACGTCGTCCGCGTGGGCGAGCTCCTGATCGCCGATGAGAAACTGCGTGTTGCCGTTCTTGGCGTCGGTGTAGACGCTGAAATTCACGCCGGCGCCAAGCTCCTGCGCGCGGGCGACGATCGGCAGGATCTGGTCGAGGTTGTCGTTCTTGATGACGGTGTTGAACCGGATGCCGTCGATGCCGCGCGCGCGCATCGCCGGCACCGCGGCGAAGATGCGCGCCGCGAGGCCGGGAATGCCTCGCGCCTTGTCGTGCCGCTCGTCGAGATAGTCGAGCGAGATGTTGAACTGGTTCACGCCCGCGTCCCACAGCGACTGCGCGCGCTCGGGCGTGAGCATCGCGCCGTGCGTGATGAGCGTGATGTACTTCAGCGAGATGGCGCGGTCGACGCCGGAAACGAGATCCTCGAGGTCGCGGCGGAGCGTCGGCTCGCCGCCGGTGAACGTCACGAGCATCGGGTTGAAGAACCGCGCGGCGTCGGCGTAGCTCTTGAGCTCCGACGCGCGCGCCGACGGGTCGGTCGTCCAGTAGTCGCAGAACGAGCAGCGCGCGTTGCAGCGCAGCGTGACCTCGAAATGGACGAGCACGGGGCGCCGGCGCGCCGTGAGCCACGCGTACTTCCCGAGGAAGAGCGCGACGTGCCAGGGCCGAAAGCGCGCGGACAACATCCGTGCTTTCCCGGATCCCCGGTCAGTCGCGCATCGGCAAACGAATCCCCTGCTCCGCCGCGGTGCGCACCGCGATCTCGTAGCCGGCGTCCGCGTGACGAGCGACGCCGATTCCCGGATCGTTGGTGAGGACGCGCTCGAGGCGCACGCGCATCTCGGGCGTCCCGTCGGCGACGATCACCTGCCCCGCATGGAGCGAGTTCCCGATCCCGACGCCGCCGCCGTGGTGGAACGACACCCACGACGCGCCGCTCGCCGTGTTGAGGAGCGCGTTGAGGATCGGCCAGTCGGCGATCGCGTCGCTGCCGTCGCGCATCGCTTCCGTCTCTCGAAACGGCGACGCCACGCTGCCCGTGTCGAGGTGGTCGCGCCCGATGACGATCGGCGCGGAGATTTCACCGCTGGCCACGAGGTCGTTGAGCGCGACGCCGAAGCGCGCGCGCTCGCCCTGCCCGAGCCAGCAGATGCGCGCCGGCAATCCCTGGAAGTGGACGCGCTCGCGCGCGAGCGCGATCCAGCGCTTCAGGTGCTCGTCGTGCGGGAACAGCTCGAGCACGAGCTCGTCGGTCCTCGCGAGATCGCGCGGATCTCCCGAGAGCGCGACCCAGCGGAACGGACCCTTCCCTTCACAGAACAGCGGACGCACGTACTCGGGCACGAAGCCGGGAATGTCGAACGCGTCGGCGACGCCGTTGTCGAGCGCGACCGTGCGAATGTTGTTGCCGTAGTCGAACGCGACGGCGCCGCGCTTCTGCATCGCCAACATCGCGCGCACGTGCTCGACGATCGACGCGTTCGCGCGCGCGACGTACGCCGACGGATCCGAGCGGCGCAAGCTCGGCCGCGGCGGCGAGCGACAGTCCGGCGGGCACGTAGCCGTTCAGCGTGTCGTGCGCGCTCGTCTGGTCGGTCAAGCACGTCGGGCGTCACGCCGCGGCGCACCAACTCGGGCAAGATCTCGGCGGCGTTGCCGACGAGTCCCACCGACAGACCGCGCTTCGCGTCCGTCGCCTCGCGAATCCAATTCAGCGCTTCGTCGAGGTCGGCGGTCTTGCGGTCGCAGTAGCCGGTCTCGAGCCGCTTGTCGATCCGCGTCTCGTCGACGTCCACGCCGAGGATCGCCGCGCCGTTCATCGTCGCGGCGAGCGGCTGCGCGCCGCCCATGCCGCCGAGCCCCGCCGTGAGCACGAAGCGGCCGGCGAGCGATCCGCCGAAGTGCGTGCGCGCGACAGCGCCGAACGTCTCGAACGTTCCTTGGAGGATGCCCTGCGAGCCGATGTAGATCCACGAGCCGGCCGTCATCTGGCCGTACATGATCAGGCCGGCGCGCTCGAGCTCGCGAAAATAGTCCCAGTTCGCCCAGCGGCCGACGAGGTTCGAATTGGCGATGAGGACGCGCGGCGCCGTCGTGTGCGTGCGAAACACGCCGACCGGCTTGCCGCTCTGGATGAGCAGCGTCTCGTCGTTTTCGAGTTTGCGCAGCGCGGCGACGATCGCGTCGAACGCCTCCCAACTGCGCGCGGCCTTTCCGGTGCCGCCGTACACCACGAGGTCATCCGGCCGCTCGGCCACCTCGGGGTCGAGGTTGTTCATCAGCATGCGAAGGGCGGCCTCCTGCTGCCAGCCCTTGCAGGAGAGCGTCGTCCCGCGCGGCGCGCGCACCATGCCGCGCCGTGTGCTCCTTCTCCGCGTTCGTTTCTTGAATCGTCGCCGTCATTGCGCCAACCGATCGTTCGATGTGGGAGCGGGGATCTCGTCGTCGGCGATCGCCTTCGCGAGCCGCTCGATGTCGGGCGACAACGGACGGTCGCGCTCGAGCGGCGCGACGAGCCTCGCGCACCGCTTCGTGCGCGCGCGCCACGCCGCGCCCCGGCTTGAGCGGCGCGCGGCAATCGATGCCCTGCGCCGCACACATGAGCTCGACCGCGAGCACGTATCGCACGTTGCGCACGATGCGCCGCAGTTTCCACGCCGCCGCCATCGCCATCGGCACGACGTCTTCCTTGTTGCCGTCGGTCGGAATCGTGTCGACGCTCGCCGGGTGCGAGAGCACCTTGCACTCGCTGGCGATCGCCGCCGCGGTGACCTGCGCCATCATGAATCCGGAATTGACGCCGGCGTCGTTCGTGAGGAACGCCGGAAGCCCTTGATTCAAATCCGGATTCACGAGGCGATCGGTGCGACGCTCGGAAATTGTCGCGAGGTTGGTGAGCGCGATGGCGAGGAAATCGAGCGCCATCGCGACCGACTGGCCGTGAAAGTTGCCGCCGCTGAGCAAGATCGCCGGAGTCGAAGACGAGCGGATTGTCGGTCGCGGCGTTGAGCTCGCGGCCGACGACGCCGGCGGCGAACTCGATCGCGTCGAGCACCGGGCCGTGCACCTGCGGCATGCAGCGCAAGCGCGTACGCGTCCTGCACGCGCGGGTCGTTGTGCCGATGCGACTCGCGAATCTCGCTCTCGGCGAGCAGCTCGCGCAGGTATGCCGCCGACACCGCCTGGCCGGCCTGGCCGCGCGCCGCCTGAATGCGCTCGTCGAAGGCGACCGGCGTGCCGAGGAGCGCCTCGAGCGACATCGCGCCGGCGACGTGGGCGATTCGCCAGAGGCGTCGCGCGTCGAGCAGCGCGAGCGCGGCGATCGACGTGTGCGCCTGCGTGCCGTTGATGAGCGTGAGCCCTTCCTTGCTCGCCAGCGTCAGCGGCTCGAGTCCCGCGGTGCGGAGCATCCGTCGCCGCGGGTCCGTGCTCCTCGCCGCGCCGAAGCGATCCCTCGCCGATCAGCGAGAGCGCGAGATGCGCCAGCGGCGCGAGGTCTCCGCTCGCGCCCACGCTGCCCTGCTCCGGAACAGGCGGAAAGAGTCCCGCGTTCAGCATGCCGGCGAGCAAGTCCGCGAGGTCGATGCGCGCGCCCGAAAAGCCCTTGGCGATGACGTTCGCGCGCAGCAGCATCATCGCGCGGACTTCGCGCTCCGGGAGCAAGTCGCCGACACCGGCCGCGTGGCTTCGCACGAGGTTCACCTGGAGCTCGGCGAGCCGGTCCGGTGGGATCGCGACCTCCGAGAGCTTGCCGAAGCCGGTCGTCACGCCGTACGCGACGGCACCGCTCGCCACGAGGCGATCGACGACGGCGCGCGTCGTCGCCGCCCGTTGGCGTGCGCGCGGCGCGATCGTCACGCGCGCGCGATCGCTCGCGACCGACGACACCTGTTCGACCGTGAGCGAATCGCCGTCGATGACGACCTCGTGCGTCATGGCGGGAATGTCGACGGGCCGTACGGACAATTCAAGGGATTGCGGATGGCGCGCGCACCCGCTTACGCGACCGCGATCAGAACGTGCCCGACCGCACCGTCGCGCGATTGTAGTCGAGCTTGATGTCGGGATCCGCCTTGAGGCGGATCGTGAACGTGAACGCGAAGTTTCCGTTGGTCGACTGCGTGTAGCCGAACAAGCGCCTGCCAGTCGTGCAGGTCGCGTTGCAGCTGGACGTTCTGTGTCGCGAACGCATGGTGCTCGAGGTCGTAGCTCGTGTTCCAGTGCGCGCCCCAGTGCGGCGTCAGATTGAACGCGAAGTCGGACGTCACGTTCGTCGTCGGCGGAATGTTGTACGCCGGACCGCCCGCCGTCGCCGACGAGACCGGGAGCTCGGTGGTCGGCTGCGCGCGCTGGGCGTTGACGCATGCGTCGAACAGCAGCGCGTTCTGTCCGGCGATCTGCGCGCAGCGCTCGCGAGGATCGAAGTTGATCACGTTGGGTCCGGGCTTCGGCGGCCGCGGGCTCGAGCGAGTGAGGTCGAGTCGCAAGCGCCAACCGGGCGTTTCGTTGAGAAAGCGCTCCGGTCCGCGCACCGTGCCGGCGACCGGTTGGGCCGCGGAGTTTTCCGCCCGGACTCGCGCGGCGTCGGCGAGCGCCGCCGCTTTCTTCGCCGAATCCGTCGGGGGCGTCGGAGCGCCGAAAAGCTTGCGGAATACCACCAGCGGATTCTGGTCGCGGCTCAGCGAAAACGACGCGGAGATCGCGATCAGGTACGGCGCGAACTGGGCGGTGTCGCTCAACGTGCTGCCCTGGAAGAGCGAGTACTGGCTCGAGAAGTCGAACCCCGGGAGGAGGTCGGAGCGCAGCGAGTAGCCCCACGTCTCCGTCGTGAACCCCGCCGCCTTCCAGTGCAACTCCCCGCGGTGCTCCGCCTCCTGTGCTCGCGCGAAGTCGTAGTTCAGCGGCGTCATCGAGATGGCGAGGAGGTCGATCTTCTGCCCTCCGTCGGGATTTGAGTCGTTCTGCGAGCGCAGCTTCGCCTGAAACAGCTGCGTGAGACCGAACGTGACGTTGTTCAGCGGCAGGTTCGTGAACGATCCCGCCCGCGTCCGGCCGAGCGCGGCGAGGTACTCGTCGCTCACGTCGGCTTTCGGACCGTACGACCAGCCGATCGTCGGCGTGATGGAGTGACGGATCCGTTGGAACGGGCCGAAGCCGCCGAACAGCCCGAACAGCGTGGGCGCGGCGCTGAGTCCGGCCGTGATCCGCTTTCCCTGGTGCACGTAGACGCCGTCGGTCCGCTCGGACGCAACCCAGAACGGCCCGGGATCCGCGTTTTGCAGAGCGATCGTCGGCGTGATGTTGAACTTGTTCTGCCAGAGCGAGGGCAGCCTGAAGTCGGGGTTCCAGTCGACCTGGGTCTGGTATGTCGCGGCGAAGATGCGCGTCGCGGTAACGTCGCCCGTCTCGACGTCGTAGATCGAGAACTGCTGCGGAAAATTCTGACGCGTGTAGTGGATGTTGACGGAGTTGTTGAGCGACCAGCCGAAGATCTGGATCGGCGCGCCGATCGTCATCGTCTCGTCGCGCGAGCTCCGGTCCTTCGAGAGGGAGCTGTCGCGCTGTCCGGTGATGGGGTTCAGGTTGAAGACGTACGCCCCGATCCCCGGCTGGTCGATCTTCATCACATCGTGCTGGCTGTAGCTGAAGCCGGGAGTCCAGCTGAAGAAGTCGCCGAGCGTGATCGGCGTCGACGTGAGGTTGACCGTCGGCACCGTCTCGTCGATCTGCTGGCGGCCGGGATACTGCGTTCGCGTGCCGCCGATGTTGACGGACGCCGGGCCGAGCTTCGTCTGATAGGCGAGCGCCGACGCGATCGTCGCCAGCGCCGTGTACGGGTTGAACGTGTTCTGGCGCTGGAGCGCCGTGCTCGTGACGAAGTTCAGGTTCGCCTGAACGTGGCTGTCTTTCGAGAACTCTTGTGAGTGGGTCAAGCTGACGGCCGTGTTCGTGGAGCCGTCGCGCTGGGTCGTGTACGCCACGCCGACGCGCCCGTTCATGAATCGGTCGAGCCAGCGGTAGTTCATGTCGGTGTTCAGCTTGAGCCAGCCCGGATCCCCCTCCGTCGACCCGGCCGAGCTGCGCCAGTCGAGCCAGCTCGCGAAGTCCACGTAGTCGCTCGCGGCCCAGTAGTAGCCGGCGTGGTCCACGTGTCGCCGATACGTCCCGCTGTTGCGCACGATGTCGCCGAGCCCGAACTGCGGGGTGATGATCCCGCTGTGCCGGCCGCCCTTCGTGTCGCTGAAGAAAAACGGAAGCCACATCACCGGCACGTCCTTGACGTAGAGGACTGCCGGGCGGCCGGCGATCGTGTTGTCGGACGTCCGCTTCGCCTCGCCAAACTCGAAGTGATAGTCGGGAATCGAGTCGGGGCAGCTCGTCGCGGTGGCGCCCTTCGTCCAGACCGTCATGCCCCTTCCCTTGCCCGACGTATCCTGCATCACCTCGGCGAGAGCGACGTCCATGTACCACATCTCGCCGTTGTTCACCGGGAGCCGCGCGTTGGTGATGCGCGCCGTGCGCTGCGTGAGGTTGTAGTCGAGGCGTCCGTGGCCGACGATGTCCGCCTGTCCGCTCTTGGGCGGCGGCACGACGATGTACGAGCCGCCCGAGACGACTCTGTGCGTGCGCTCCGTGTAGTAGATGCCGCTGTCGCTCTGGATCTGCTGCGCCTCGCGATCGACGGCGGCGAGGCGTTTCTTGGGAGGTTTGGTCGTGTCGCCCGGTTGTCGAACCGGCGGCCCCGCGAGGAGATCGAGCGCGTGCGTCTGCGCGTTGAACACCGCCGTGTCGCCCTGATAGCGCGTGACGGTGTAGCCCGGCATCTGGAGCAGGCGCTGGGCGACGCTGTCGGGCGGCGCCCATTTGATTCGCGTGCTGTCCTTTGTCGTGTCGCGCGGAGCCGGCTGCGCGTTTCCGCGACCGATGCCCGGAAGCCGCGGAATCTGGGCGTGGATCGAGCCGGCGGCCGACGCGACGAGAATCGCGCCGGCGATCGCCGCCCGGATCACGCGGGCAATCCGCCTTCCGGCGGAGCGTCCATCATCTCGCGACGCCGCATCTTGCGGCGGTAGATCACGTACGCCGCGAGCACGCTCAGCTCGTAGAGTCCGTAGAGCGGAACCGACAACGCGATCGTCGTCCAGACCATGTCGCCGGGCGTCAGGAACGCGCCGACGATGACGATGAGCACGATGGCGTGGCGACGGTACTTCGTCAGGAACATCGGCGTGACGATGCCGAGCGTGGCGAGCGCGAGGATGACGATGGGGAGCTCGAAGCTGACACCGAACGTGAGCACCATCGCAAAGATGAAGCTGAAATAGTCTTCCGCCGTGATCATCGGCACCAACGACGGGCCGGCGAAGCTGAAGAGCCACGGCAGCGCGAGCGGCACGACGACGAAGTAGGCGAGCGCCGCGCCCGCAGCGAAAAGAACCAAGCCGCTGAATAGCACCCCCAGCCCGACGCGCTTTTCGTGCTGGTCTTGAGGGCGGGCGCAAGGAACGCCCAGACCTGGTAGAGAATCACCGGCGACGCGAGCACGAAGCCGAACGTCATCGCCGTGTCGAGGATGATCGTGAACCCGTCGCTCGGATGGAAGCATCGCGAGCTTGTGCTGGGGGACAGCGGGAGAATCGGGCGTCGCGAGGAGTCCGATGGCGTTGTACGTGTACGCCAGCCAGAAGCCGAGACCGACCGAGACAGCCAAGCGCCAGCAGCGAATAGATGATTCGCCACCGCAGCTCCTCGAGGTGATCGAGGAACGGCATCTCACCACTATTGGACTTCGGAATCGGCATCCCGGCTCGAGGCTCTCGTCTGGCCTACTCGCTCGGGCTCAGGAGGTCCTTGGCGAGAGCGGCTTCGTCTGATTGAGGATACTTGGTGATCAGCCGATTGAGAACGATCCGCGCTTCACCCTTCTTGTTGGCGTCCCATAGCATGCGACCGCGTCGCCAGAGTGCGCCGGCTACGTCCGGGCTGTTCGGATATCTCGTCTCGACGAGCTGATATACTGAATCCGCTGCCGCGGTGTTCCCCTCTGATTTGAACGCGTCGCCGATGTAGACCTGGGCGCGCGCGTTCTGGTCATAGTCGGGATAATTCTTAATGAGGTCCTCGAAGCCCGACCGGGCGGTGCGATAGCTGCCCTTCCGGTACTCCTCGACGGCCGACGTGAACATCGTCGCCGGACCCGGGACCCCGGATGCGGCGGCGCGCTGGCTCGTATCGGGGGTCATGGTGCCGTTTGGCGTGATGGCCGGCGCGGACGCCGCGCCCGCCATTGCCACCCTGCTCTCTCACCGCCTGGAGCTGGGCCCGTGCTTCTTGGAGATCGCGCGTGTTCTGACCCAGAATCGCCTCGATCTTGATGACCTGCTGCCCCATCGCATCGAACTGTCCGGCCGCGTTCGCCTGGAACAGCAGCGAGGCGCGCCGTGAGCACCCTCACTGAATCGTTCAGGCGTTCGACACTCGCCGCGAGCGACGCGATCTCGCGGCGCCGTGCGTCCTCGGCTCGCAGGATGGCGGTGTCGTTCTGCGCGAGCTGCGAGCGCGACACGCGGATCTCGTCCTGAAGCGTTTGGATGCTGCCCTGTGTGGCGAGACAGCCCGTCGCCGCCAACATGGCGACGGGCGCGATCGTTCGAAGCGATGGAGAGAAGCGAATCATGGAGAACGCAGGTTGTTGCCGCCCGAGGTGATGTCGAACTCGGCACGGCGGTTTTGGGACCAGGCCGACTCGTCGTTCCCCTGCGCGATCGGATGCTCTTCGCCGTAGCTCGCCGTCGCGATGCGCGCGTCGGCGATCCCGCGCTGGACGAGATACGCCTTGACCGCCGCGGCGCGGCGCTGGCCGAGGGCAAGGTTGTACTCGTCGGAGCCCCGCTCATCCGTATGGCCGGCAACTCGGATCATCACGCCGGAATTCGCCTGCAGGATCGGCACCTTCGCGTCGAGAATCGCGCGATCGCCGGGACGGAGGTCGGCCTGATCGTAGTCGAAGTGCACCATCGCGGTCAGCGTCGCGGCCAGCGCGCCGGCGTTGGCCCGGTTTCGCGCCGCGGCGGCCGCGGCGGCTGCGCTGTCCGCGGCTCGGCGACGCGCCGCATCTTCAGCGGCGCGGCGTGCCGCGTCGGCCTGCGCTCTGGCAAGACTGTCCGCGTTCGGTCCCGAGGCCTGCATCACCGGCGCCGGCGCAGAGGCCGGAGGGCTGTGGTGACACGCGCTGATCGCAACGACCGACAGCACGGCCGTCGCCACGCCCGCGATCCGTCGAGTACTCATCATGTTCGGGAATCTCCTGCGAGAGAGAGACTTGAGGGGAGGTAGGAAGGGGGGGAGGAAGCCGGGTTTTCCGCTCGTTCAGGTTCTTGTCTCACTGTCCCGATAGACGCGCCGACCAGGCCGCGAGTCGCGAGCCTTCCGCTTTCGTCAACTGCCGTACGCGATTCGACTCCGTGTCCAACACCCACAACTGCCGAACCCCGGTGCGCGTCGACGTGAAGACGAGGTGACGCGAATCCGGCGCCCACGACGGCTGCTCGTTGGCCCCGTCGCCCGTGAGTTGCTTGGGCGTGCCGCCACTTGCCGGGATGGTTCGAATCTGGAATCGCCCGTTGAGCATCTCCTGGTAGGCGATCAACCGCCCGTCTGGGGACCAGTCGGGGTCGGACCGGTAGTTGTTCGGGTCGAAGTCGTATTTGGTGAGTTGGTCGGCGCCAGTTCCATCGGAGTCCATAATATATAACTCTGGCGGACCCTGCATATTGGTCACGTAAACGATCCTTTGTCCTTTCGGATTGTAGACCGGGTTCGAGTTCTGTGCTCCGTGCGCGACGGTGAGACGCCGCGGCGCCGACGAACCATCGACGTCGACCGCGTAGATGTCACCCTGCGTCTCTCCGGTCCGTGCGAACGCGATCGTGTTGCCATCCGGAGAGAAGACGGGCGTGGTGTAGATGACGTTACGCGTGGGACCGGCCAGCGTGTGCGATCGCCCCGTCGCGAGGTCGATGACGACCAGCCGCGATCCGTCGCCGTAGGTCGAATACGCCAGCATCGTCCCGGCGGGATTCCACGCCGGACTGGTGCCGTTCGAGTCCGTGGGCACGGTGATCTCGTCGGCGCCGTCGCTGTCGACGACTCTGATGTTCCTGCCGCGCATGTAGGCGATGCGCGTCGCCGCGATCCCGCGCTGGCCGGTCATCCATCGCTCGATCTCGTCCGACGCGCGATGCACGCCGAGCCGCCAATCGCGGCCGAGTCCCGAGCCTGGCAGGTCGAAGTCGCCGGCGTTCATCACCTGCATGTGTCCCACGTCGTGCAGCGCGACGTGAACGCCGGTGCCCGCCATCGTCATTTGGACGACGGCGGCGGCGTTGAGGTGCCGGAACACGTCGTAGTTGAGCCCCGCCGCGGCGCCCTGCGCGCGCAGCGTCGAAGGATCGGCGCTGTCGATCGGAATGACGACGAACCGGTCGCTGAAGTCGAGGTCGCGCTGGACGATCGCGCGAACCGAATCGCCGAACGCGCCCGAGACGGGCAGCACGACGACTGGAATCTTGCTGCGGAGCGGATCGAAGTTCGCGACGAGGCTGATGCCGCGATACGCGTGTCGCTCTGCGCCGGCAGCACGCGCGCGCCGATGGCGAGCATGACGCGAGAGCAGCGGGACGACGCGGGCGACGCGAATCATTTGAACATTGCTGGAGTGAACCGAACCGTCACCGGAAGAATGTCTTCCCGGAAGCCCGGCGGGAGAGCGCCGAATAATTTTCCATCGGCGACCTGTTCGACGGCTCCGATCGCGCGCTGATCGTTACGATAGTCGCCGCGCGCCACGAGTTGGATGCTCGCCGGATCCACCGTTCCGTCGCGCTTGATCGTGAAGCGGACGACGGCGTCGATGCGCGGCGCGCCCTGCCCCCACGCAAGAATCAGCTGTCGAATGATGTTGTTGATGTAGTACGGATAGTTGAACTCGAGTCCGCCCGTATCGACGTTCGAGACGTCGCCTCCCTTGCCGCCCGTCGGTCCGCCGCCCGCGGTCGGCGCCGGGGCCTCCTCTTTTGGCGGCGCGGTCTTCACCGGCGGCGTCGGCGTCGCCTGCTTGACGGCGGGCACCGCCTTCGCGGTCGGTTTCGGAACGGGACGCGTGACCGCCGGCTTGGGCGGCTGCTTCGGCTTTTCGGGCTTGGGGTCCGGCGGCTTCACCGTCGGCTGTGCTTGAACGACGCCGATCGCGCGCTCACCCGGCGGTGCCGCGAACAGCTGCACCTTGTAGAGAGGCGGCATCGGCGGCGGCGTTCCCGCGCGAAGAAGAAAGAACGCCGCCACGAGCGCTCCATGCAGGAGCACCGACACGGCGAACCCGCCGCCGATACGCGGCTCGGCGATCGCGCTCACGCTACCGAATCACCTCTGGCTCCGTCACGAGTCCAACGTCAGCCACGCCGTTTCCCCTCATGATGGCCAGGATCTGAACCACCAGCCCATAGTCGACGCTCTTGTCCGCCCGGAGATACACGCCGTTTCGCGTCCTGTTCTGCGCCACCGTCTTGAACGAGACGCGGAAGTCGCCCAGCGAGAACTTCTCGTTGCCAATGAAGATCTCGCCCTTGCTGTTGATGGTCACAGCGAGCCCGTCCTTCGACTCCAGCGGACGCGACTGCGCCTGTGGAAGAGAAATGTCCACGCCGCCCTGCATCATCGGCGCGGTGATCATGAAAATCACGAGCAGCAGGAGCATCACGTCGATCAGACTGACGACGTTCACGTCGGCGTTGAGCTCGTAGCGATGCCGCCGGCGGCGCGGCATGGTTAGATGCGTCCTTCGCGCACGAGCAACGCGATGACCGACGTGCTGAAGCGCTCCAGCCGTCCGTCGAACCGATTGAGGCGCGCCGCGAAGATGTTGTAGCCGAAGGTCGCCGGGATCGCGACGGCCAGCGCCGCCGCTGTGGCCGTCAGCGCCTCACCAACGCCTGGCGCCACGGCCGACAGGTTGCCCGACCCCTTCGACGCGATTCCGAGGAACGCCTCGATCACGCCGAGCACGGTGCCGAGCAGCCCGATGAGCGGGCTCACCGAGCCGATCGTCGCGAGCCACGGCAGAAAGCGGCCGAGGCGATCGCGCTCGTCCGAGGCGTCGGCGTCGAGCAGCAGATGCAGCGTCTCGATCTGCGAGCCGCTGAGCGTCGCCGCCGTGGGTGTATCGCCGCCGCTCGGCGTCGTCACGCGCTCGAGAACCTGCTGGTTGGCCACGCGCGCGTCGGCGACGAATCGGACGGCGCGCATGAAGAGACGCGGCAGCGCGCTGGGTTTCGATTTCTTGGCCAGCGCGGCCGCGTCCTCGAGCCGCGAGACGTGTTCGAACTCCGCCCAGAACTTGTCGGCCGACCTCGCCGCTTTTTTCAGCGATCGCCAGACGCCGAACATGATCGACCAGCTGAGCAGCGAGAGGAACACGAGAATGATCAGGACGCCCTGCGTGACGGGCGTCGCGTCGAGGATGAGGTCGACCGGGCTCGACGGAATGGCCCCGTGCGAGACCTGCAACTGCAGGAGTGCGAGCGTCACGGTCTCATTGGGTACGGGTGTTGGCGCTGAACCAGCGGAACGTGTCGGCGAGCCCTTCTTCCAACGAGACCTTCGCGCTCCATCCCAGATCCGATTTGGCCTTCTCCACCCTGAGGAACGACTGCTGCTGCTCGCCGGGACGCTTCGGCGCGAACTCGATCGGCGTCGTCGATCCGGCGGCTTTGCGCAGAACTTCGGCGAGGTCGAGGACCGACGTGGGGATTCCGGTGCCGACGTTGAAGGCGCGGTCGTCGAGACGCTTCGGCTCCGGCAACGAATTTGTCGCCGCGGCGTACGTTGCCGCTGCGACGTCGCTCACGTGGACGTAGTCGCGCGTCTGCGAGCCGTCGCCGAATACCGTGAGCGGCCGTCCAGCGAGAATGCGCTGGCAGAAGATCGCGACCACGCCGGCCTCGCCGTGCGGATCCTGCCGCGGCCCGTACACGTTGCTGAAACGGACGGCCGCCATGTTCATCCCCTGCACCCGCGCGTAGTACGACAGGTACAACTCGGTCGCGAGCTTGGCGATGCCGTACGGCGAGTCGGGCTCTTTTGCGATCGTCTCCACGTTGGGCGGCGTGGCGTGATCGCCATACAACGCGCCGCCGGTCGACGCGAAGACGAGGCGCGCGCGCTGAGCGCTCTCTGATCGGCGCATCGCCTCGACGACGTTCAGCGCGCCGAGGACGTTGACGCTCGCGTCGAACGCGGGGTCGTTGACGCTTTTTCGCACGTCGATCTGCGCCGCGAGATGCGCGATCACGTCGAAAGAACCGCCGCCGACGAGCGCGGCGGCGTCGGGAGAGCGGATGTCCATGACGTGCAGCTTCGCCGCCGATGGCACGTTCTCGCGCCGGCCGCTCGACAGGTTGTCGAGAATCTCGACCGACCAGCCGTTGGAGAGAAAAAGATCCGCGACGTGGGAGCCGATGAAGCCCGCTCCGCCAGTGACAAGGGCTCGCCGCGTCACTCGCGCGGCTCCGAAGCTGGATCCGAGCCCGCGCGTTGGTCGCGCGATTCTCCGGAGCGCTCCAGGCCGAACAGATACCTCACCGTGTCGACGACGCCAAGTCCGCGCCCGTTCGCTGCCGCGGCGCGCAGACGGACCGTCGGTTCGTGCAGAAACTTGTTCATGAGGCTCCTGGAAAGTTCTTCGACGACGGCTCGTTCGGCCGGCGCCAGATGGTCCAGCCTTCGCAATGCCTCCGAAACCTCTCGCTCGCGTATCGACTCCATGCGTGTTCGCATCTGGGTCAGCGTGGGCACCGCGGCGAGCCCCGCCAGCCACTCCCAATAGCGATCGACCTCTCCACCGATCAGGTGCTCCGCGCTCGGCATCTCTCCGCGCCGCCGCTCGACGTTCGCCGCGACCACCGCCTGAAGATCGTCGAGGTCGTACAGGAAAACGTTCTCGAGCCGGCGGACCGCGAGATCCACGTCGCGCGGCAGCGCGATGTCGAGGATACACAGGGGCCGGTCGCCGCGCACACCCAGCGCCGGGCGAACGTGCTCCACGTTCACCACGGCCCGCGGAGCCGCCGTCGAGCAGACCAACACGTCGACGTCGGCGAGCGCCGGCCAACACTCGTCGAAATGCATGGCCGCGGCGCCATAGCGGTCGGCGAGCTCCTTCGCTCTCTCGAAAGTGCGGTTCGCGACGATCGCCGCGCGCACGCCCTGGTCCACCAGGCACTCGAGCGCCAGCTCGGCCATCTCGCCGGCGCCGAGGACCATCGCGCGCCTTCCTTGCAGTGAACCGAAGATCTGCTTCGCTATTTGCACAGCCGCCGAGCTCACCGACGCGGCGCCGCGCGCGATCGACGTCTCGTTCCGGACGCGTCCCGCGACGAGCAGCGACGTCTGAAAGAGGCGATTGAGCACCGGCCCCGAGTGGGAGCGGCACACCTCCCAGGCGTCTCTCACCTGTCCGTGGATCTGCGCCTCGCCGAGCACCATCGAGTCGAGACCGCTCGCCACGCGAAAGAGATGCGTCACGGCATCCCGGTCGCGGCGGACGTAGCCGAACTCGGACGCGTCGCGGCCGAGCCTCGTGGAGAACGCGGACCAGACGTCCGGCGCGATGTCGCGTTCCTCCTCGACGACGTAGACCTCGGTGCGATTGCACGTCGAGAGCAAAACCGCCTCGCGAGCCGCCGAGACCTCGCGCAGCGCCTCGAGCGCGGGGAGCGCTTCGCTGGAGCGATACGCCAGCCGCTCGCGAATGTCGAGCGAGGCGCCGCGATGGTTGACGCCGACGACGGTCAGCGCCATCGGGCCACCCGCTCGTCGAACGTTCCGGATTCCACTTGCTCGCAGAAGTCGTCGCCGACGAGCGCGGCCGACGCCTCGGTCCATCTGTCGCGCCGCCCGTCGTCGATCATCGCGCGGCGCAGCGCCGCGAGGTGTGCGACAGCCGACGCGTAGCGATCGTCGAGCTTCGCGGCGAGCTCGTCGCGGATCCGCTTCGCCGCGGCGGGCACACCGCCGGCCGTCACCGAGACGACGAGGTTGCCCGATCGAAGCACCGCCGGCGTGGTGCAATTCCCGGCGGCGGGCGCGTCGACGACGTTCACCAGCCTGCCCTTGTCGAGGGCGTCGCGAGCGATCGCCGCGTTCAATGCCGGGTCGTCGGTCGCGGCGACGACGAGCGTCGCGTCGCCGATCTGCGCGGGCGAGTAGGCGGCGCGCGTCACCGTCAGACGATCGTCGTCTTCCGCGGCGTGTTCGAGCTCGGTCGCTCCACCGAGCGCCACGACGTGCACGCGCGCACCAGCCTCCAGCAGCGCGAGCGCCTTGCGCGTCGCCACGCGGCCGGCCCCGACGACGAGCGCCGAAATCGACGTGCCCTCGAGCGTCAGCGGATACGCGCTCACAGAAACTGTCCCATGCCGGGCGCGGCGACGCGGAAGGCGACGTACAAGACGAGCACCGAGACGAACGCCAGCCCCGAATACTTCGCGGCGCGCTGCGCCTGCCACCCGCGCGTCACGCGTCCCAGCGCGACGAGCGTCACGGCCAGCCACGCCGCGCCGCCCCACAAGAGTTGCGGGAGATTCAGCTCGTGGTATTCCACGGAATAGGTGGACGCGAGCACCACGCCAAGCGTGAGGCCCAGCCATCCGGCGATCGCGGCGACGTGGTTGACGCGATCGAGCGTCGCGAGCGGCGGAAAGAAGCGGAAGATCGTGTCGAAGCGGCGCGACTTGAGCTCGCGACGCTGCATGAGGTACATCGCGCCCGCGGCCGCCGCGGTCGCGAATGCCGCCATGCCGATGAAGCTCAGCGCGATGTGCGCGAAGAGCCACACGCCCCGCGCGCCCTCGGCGCCGCGCCCCGGCGTGAGGCCGATGACGTTCGCGCAGATGGTGGGAACCGCCGCCAGCGGCGCCACGACGAGCGCGAGGCTGACGTCGCGCGCCAGCAGCTCGACGATCAGGAGCGTGAAGGCCAGCACGACGCCGGCGAACGAGAGCGCCGGCCCCAGGCCCGTCAGCGGAACGGAGCTCGACCGCTGCGCGAAGGCCAGCAGGGCGACGACATGGGCCACCACGCCGGCGGCGAGGATCGCCGTCACGCCGCGAACCGACGCCTTCACTGGGCGCGCGAATGGAACCGCGGCGAGGGCCGCGGCTCCCAGGTAGCAGGAGATGGCGATGAACTGGGCGATCGCGATCATTGCGGTCGCCCAAAATTTAGTGCAACGCGAGAGCCTACGGCATCTTAGTTCGCCGGGCCCTCGCGCCTCCGCGCATTACGGCATCTTTGCGGCGACGCGCGCCTTGATGCCCTCCACGATGTGCGGCTGCTCCTGCGCGGTCACGATCGCCGTGGCGCCGTAAGGTGTGACGCGGAGCACCTGCGCCTGCGCGATCGGGATCTCGGGGAGCGTCAGGTCGTGCGCGTCGTTCGGCCGCTGGCGCGGCTTGAAGATCTGAATCACGTCGCCGGTCGTGAGGCCGTCGCGACCCGAAATGTCGATGACGACGTAGCTCTGCAGGCTGGGGAGCACCGGCGAGTCGAGCACCCAGCGCACCTTCCCCGTGCGGCCGTTCGTGATCGCGGCGGGATGGCCGACGACGTTGGCCGAGCCGCTGTCGAGCATGACCAGCCTCTGCCCCTGCTTTACTTCGCCGAACATCTTCACGACGTTGGCGACGGACGCCTCGCCCGCGTTGCCGGGCTGGCTGACTTCGAGGATGCCGGTCGGGATCACGATCTGACCGAAGTCCTCGAGGTACGGTCCGAGGCGGTACGTGAGAAAGAGCGCGTGTTGCGCCGGCATGGCGCCCGACGGCGGAGCGATGAAGACGCGGTCGTTGAGCTGCAGGCGGCTCTTCTCGTGCGAGGCGATTCCCGGAACGTCCGCGCTTTCGATCAACGAGCCGGGATTGCGCGGACCGCCGTCGCGGTCGACCCACGGCGCGGCGATGTACTCGCCGGGGAGCACCGTCGTGGCGCGCGCCTGGAGCATCGGCGTCGCCGTGTCGCGCACGACCGTCGGCATGAGCGCGATCGGCTCGACCGGTATCGCCGCCACCGCCGTATCCATCGGCAACTTGGCGGGGATCTCGGCGGCCGCCGGAGGAATCGCCGACGAATCGGCCGGCGTTTCAGGCGCGGCCACGGCGACGACCTTCACATGATCGCCCGGAAGCTTCAGCTGCTGGCCGGGGAAGATCCAGTGCGGATCCTCGATCGTGCCGGTGTTGAGGCGATAGATCTCGGGCCACAGGAACGCGTCGCCGAGATAGCTCTTCGCGATGTCCCAGAGAGTGTCGCCACGCTTGACCGTGTGCGTCTTGGCAGAATCCGACGCGGGCGCCGCGGGAGCAGGCGCCGGCTGTTGCGCGTTCAGGAATTGCGGAAGCGACGCGGCGATGGCGATCGACGCCGCGGCAACGGAACGGGCGAACGTCCCGCGCTGCCGACTGGGAGGCCGCACGAGCATGGCGTAACTCCGGGCGAATCGTGTAAGGACAAAAACTCTCGGGGTGGCGAAACTCGCCAGCCTCTGCGGTTTGGACGATTCGGTGGGGAGAGGGAAACGCACGACGCAGGAAGGCCGCCCGGCCGCAAGTGGCTTGTGCAACAGCTTTTAGCAGCCGCCACCGATTTCTCAACTTCAGCCGCCCTGCCTCCCCTGCTCTCGCGCTCCGAATCTGCACAGCCGGCTCGCGAAGGCCGGGCGTTCAGATGGAGCCGAGAGCCGGGATTAGACGGGAGAAACCCCGATCAGAACGGCAGGTCGTCGTCCGCGTCGTTCAGGGCGTTCGGAAAATCCTCGAAGTCGTCCGCTGCGCCGCCGCTGGCGGCTTTCGCCTTCGGCGCGGGCCGGGGCGCGGCGCGCGCTCGAGTCGGCGTCGAAGTCTCCGCCGCCTCCACCGCTGCGCGAGCTCAGCATGATCAGCTCGCGAACGTTGATCTCGGTGCTGTACCGAGTCTGTCCTTCCTTGTCCTGCCACTGGCGGTACTCGATGCGCCCCTCGACGTACAGCTTGTCACCCTTCTTCACGTAGCGCTCGACGATGTCGGCGAGCTGCGAGCCCTTGGTGTTCCAGACGACGCAGCGGTGCCACTCCGTCTTTTCCTGTTTGGCTCCGGCGGCGTCGTTCCACTGACGGCTCGTGGCGAGCGAAAAGGTGGCGACGCGGCTGCCGCCGGTGGTCGAGCGCACCTCGGGATCGTTCCCGAGATTTCCAATCAACGTGACTTTGTTCAGGCTTCTGCTCACGGCTCCTCCTGGCGAGAAAGTGTGTCCAGCCTCTCGCCGCTCACGGTATGATCCAGTCCGTGTTGATGCGCAACCAAATCATCGCACATCAACGTGTTGTGTTGCCGACCTCACGTCCCGCCTTACACGCCATCGCCGTCCATCGACCGGCGGAGCACGATGGCATCCTCCACAGGCCGCCGGTAATACGAACGTCTCCGTCCAATCTCGATGAAGCCGCGCGATCCGTAGAGATGCCGCGCGCGCGCGTTCGAATCTCGCACCTCGAGGTACACCGCCTTCAGCTTGCGCGCCGCCGCTTCCTTCAGCGACGCGTCGAGCAGCGCGCGTCCGATTCCGCTCCCCCACGCACCCGGCGCCACGGCGAGATTCGCGATTTCTCCTTCGTCGGCGACGAACCACGCGACAACATAACCCTGGAGCGTTCGTCCGTCACGACGCGCGCACGCGCAGTACACCGAGGGATTCGACAACGCCTCGCGAAACGAGCGGGCCGACCACGGATCGCTGAACACGGCGCGCTCGATCGCCACGATCGCCGCGACGTCGGCGAGCTTCGCCGTTTCGATCGAGAGCGCCATCAGTTCGGCAGCGGGCGCCCGTGAGCCGATTCCCATTTCACCTGCGCCTCGGCGAGCCGGCCGTACGCCGGCTCCCAAGCCCGGACGTCGACGGGACCGCGGGCCGCGAGAAGTTCCTCGAGGCGCGCCACGCCGTTCGCTCGCGGACGAGAGCGGATTCCGCCGTCGAAGTCCGTCGGGCTCACGATGTGCGCCCGATACTCGCCCGCGACGATGCCGACGTCGGCCGCGGCGACGATGCGAGCCGGTTCCACCTCGGCGATGCACCCTTCGTCGTCGACGTCGTAGAGCCCGACGTAGAACTCGCCGCGCAGCGCGTCGATGGCGCCGAGGTATCGCCCGGGACGCGGGTCCGCGCCGGCGACCACCAATGCCAGCGAAGGCGCCGCGAAGAGCGGAAGACAGAGGCCGCTCGCGATCCCTTTGGCGATGCCGCCGGCGATGCGAAGACTGGTGAAGCTCCCCGGCCCCGCGCCGCAGACGATTCGCTCCACGGCGCCGAGGTCGAGCTTCGCGTGCTGCAACACGGCGGCGACCGCCGGCATCAACTGTTCGCTCTCGCGCCCCTTCATCGCGGCCGCCTGCTCGGCGAGCACCTGTCCGTCGTCCAGCAGCGCGACGTCGCCTTCGTACGTGGAGGCGTCGAGGGCGAGCGTGATCACGCGTGGCCGCCGGCGTAGAGGAGCCGTTTCGACGGCTCGTCGGGCAAATGCTGGAGACTGATCGACACGTGCGACGACGGCAAACGCTCGCCCGCCCGCTCCGGCCACTCGATCAACACGAGCGCGTCCTCGGCGAGCATGTCGTCCCAGCCGATGTTCGTCAGGTCCTGCGGGCCGCGGAGGCGGTACAGGTCGACGTGGTAGACCGGCGCGCGCGGCGACGAATAGCGGTGCACGAGAGTGAACGTCGGGCTCGTGACGTCGTCGGTGACGCCGAAGTCCGCGACAGATCGCGCGAGCGAGCGTCGTCTTCCCCGCCCCCAACTCGCCAGTCAGTCCGACGACGAGCGGCGGCGAGGCGGCGCGACCGAACCGCTCCCCCCACTCGACGAGCTCCGCTTCATCGAGCGCGAGGTGGCCGTGCCCCGCGAGCGGCGGAATGACTCCGGACGGAGATTGCGACACTCACCGCCCCCAGCGCCCGGCGCCGGCGGCGGGGCGCTTGGCGTTCGCGTCCCGGCGCGCCCGCACCTCGAACAGCTGGTCGCGCAACTGCGCCGCGAGCTCGAAGTCCATCGCCGCCGCGGCTTCCTGCATCTGCTCCTCGAGCATCTTCTCGAGCGACTCGACCTCCATCACCGAGTAGCCGCGCGCCGGCTCGGCGACCTTCTTCTCCTGTTTTTCGGCGCGCGCGTCGGCGACGCGAGTGATGAAGCGCACCTGGTCCACGCTCTTCGACACGCTCGTCGGCGTGATGTCGTGCTCCGCGTTGTGCCGCGTCTGCAGCTCGCGGCGACGGCTCGTCTCCTCGAGGCAGCGCTGCATCGACCCCGTGATGCGATCGGCGTAGAAGATCGCTCGGCCTCGGACGTGTCTCGCCGCGCGGCCGACGGTCTGGATCAGCGAGCGATCGCTGCGCAGGAAACCCTCCTGGTCGGCGTCGAGGATCGCGACGAGCGAGACCTCCGGCAGGTCGAGTCCTTCGCGGAGCAGGTTGATGCCGACCAGCACGTCGAATTCGCCGAGTCGGAGGCCGCGAATGATCTCCATCCGCTCGATGGCGTCGATGTCCGAGTGCATGTACCGCACGCGCACGCCGACCTGCTGGAGGTAGTCGCTGAGATCTTCCGCCATCCGCTTGGTGAGCGTCGTGACGAGGACGCGTTCTCCTCGGCGCTCGCGAATGCGGATCTCGTTGAGCAGATCGTCCACCTGTCCGCGCACCGGGCGCACTTCGATCTCCGGATCGACGAGCCCCGTGGGGCGAATGATCTGCTCGACGACGACGCCCTCGGAGAGCCGGAGCTCCAAATCCGCCGGTGTGGCTGACACGAAAATCGCGCGCGGCGTGAGGCCGAGAAATTCGTCGAACATGAGCGGCCGGTTGTCGAGCGCGCTCGGCAGCCGAAACCCGTACTCGACGAGGGTGAGCTTGCGGGCCCGGTCGCCGTTGAACATCCCGCCGATCTGCGGCAGCGTGACGTGCGACTCGTCGACGATGACGATGAAGTCTTCCGGGAAGTAGTCGAAGAGGACGGCCGGCCGCTCGCCCTCGTCGCGGCCCGCGAGATGGCGCGAGTAGTTCTCGATTCCCGCGCACGTGCCGATCTCCAGCATCATCTCGATGTCGAAGTTCGTGCGGGACTCGAGACGCTGCGCCTCGAGCAGCTTGCCCGCCGGCCTCAGAACGGCGAGGCGGTCCGCCAACTCGGCGCGAATCAGCTTGACGGCGCGCTCGAGCGTCGGACGCTGGGTGACGAAGTGCTTGGCGGGATAGATCGCCGCCCGCTCGAGCGCGGCGATCGTCTCGCCGGTGAGGACGTTGATCTTCGAGATGCGCTCGATCTCGTCGCCCCACATCTCGACGCGCACGCCCTGCTCCTCGTACGCGGGGAAGATCTCGACCGTGTCGCCGCGCACGCGGAACGTGCCGCGCTCGAAGGCGACGTCGTTGCGGCTGTACTGGATGCGCACGAGCGACCGGAGGATCTCGTCGCGCGCGATGCGCTGGCCGCGGAGCAGCGTGACCATCTGCTCGCGGTATGACACCGGATCGCCGAGGCCATAGATTGCCGACACCGTGGCGACGATGATGACGTCGTCGCGCTCCATGAGGCTCGACGTCGCGCGGAGCCGAAGCCGGTCGATGTCCTCGTTGATCGACGCGTCCTTCTCGATGTAGGTGTCGCTCGACGGGACGTAGGCTTCGGGCTGGTAGTAGTCGTAGTACGAGATGAAGTACTCGACGGCGTTGTGCGGGAAGAAGCTCTTGAGCTCTCCGTAGAGCTGCGCGGCGAGCGTCTTGTTGTGCGAGAGGACCAGCGCCGGTTTTCCGTGCTGCTTGATGACGTTGGCGACGGTCATCGTCTTGCCCGAGCCGGTGACGCCGAGCAGCGTCTGAAAGCGGTCGCCGCGCTCGAGTCCAGCAGTCAGCTCGGCGATGGCCTTGGGCTGATCGCCGGCGGGCTGAAACGGAGCCTGGAGGTCGAACTGAGCGGTGCCGGTCGGAGTCGCGGCCATGATCGGGGAATATAACGCCATTCTCGGGATTTGTTCGGTTTTCGATTCTGATCGCCCGCCATCTTTGACCTCGACGCCGCCTCCACGCCCGCCCCTCCGCGCGCGCGACAGGGTCGGCGGCTTCTCGATTCGCCGGCTACGCATTCCCGTAGTCCTGGCGGGGCTGGTCTTCGCCGTCCCTCTTACCATCGCCTTCGATTCCGCGATGCACTTCAGCGGCTCCGCCATCGACGGACCCTTTCAACTGCTACAACGGCCTTCGCCGAATCCAGGCGCGGTTTTCGCCCCGGGGTGGACTTCCAGTTCTTTCACGGAATCGGCATCCCGTTACCCGCACTATCGGCTGTACCTGCCTCCTCGGTGGACGGCTCGGCGGCTCGGAGCTCGCGCGACAACTGATACAGCGACGTTCATCTATCCGGTCGTGTTCATCGTCGTCTTTCGCGCCTTCACGGGTGACGGCGGCGATCGTGCCTGACGGCGCCGGCGCGGCGGCATCGATCGCCTTGCACTCGACGTCGCGTCATCTATCCGTTGAACGGCATGCTCGGCGTCCGTTCGACGCATGCCGCTCGTTGCTCCCGGCGACTCTCTACCAGTGCGCAATCGCGGCTCCGACGAACGCTCTCACGGGCTGTCGTCTGGGCGCCGCGTTGTTTCGTGAGCACCGAGCAAGGCATCGCCACGTTGGTCGCGTTTTGTCGCGGTCTCGCGCTCTTCGCCCGCGAGGCCGGGACCGTGCGCATCGATTCGGTGACTGGCGGCGGGCACCGCCGCATCGCCGTCTTGACGTCTCGTCGTCCTGCTGTTTTCCGTGGGAGATGGCCGGGTTTCCGCGGCGCGCTCCGCTACAACTTCGCGATCGTCCCGATGGACCAGTACTGGTACTTCGGGGCACCGCCGAACGTGTTCATGCCGTCGCTGGGCGCGGCTTCCCGCATGCTCGTCACGTCCGGTGGTCTCGCACTTGTTGGCTCATCGCCGTCGCGGTCGTGCGTCTACCTGCGACGCGCGTGGACGGCCACCGACGACGATGCTCGGCGCTGGGCGTTCGCGCTGGCGATGGTCGCGTCTACGCGCTCGTCTCCTGCGCGTCGCTTCTCGGTATCTTCACGGCCGCGTACGTGCAACCCTGTCGTCGCGTGCTGATCATCCTCGTATTTCTCGGCTCTGACGCTTCGCCGAATGCCGTGAAACGATTCGCTCGTCGGACGCTGCGCCGGCGTTCCGCGGGATGCCCGCGGCATCGACCGGCGCACTGGCACTCTCGCGTTTGGCGGTGTCGCCACGCCGAGCACGCTCTTGGTCTCGCATGCCGCCTGTCATCGCGCGACCACGCGTCCGGCGATGCGGAATTCACCGTCGACGGCATCTGGCCGGAAACGCTTGCACGACGCGCAAGCGGTCGATCGACTTCGCATCGAGGCCAACGGGACAGCGCCGACGATGTGGTCGACGTACGCGGGATGGCTCGAGGCCCGATACGGGATGTTCCACCCGTCGTTCGACTACATCATCCACGCGTTGGGACCACAGAATCGACAAGTACGTCGAGCGGTTCCGGCGACCTGCAGCCCCGACTCGTCCAGACGATCCGTCCCACGTACACGCAGTACGAGACCTGGGTCGAGCACTACGACTGGGCCTTCTATGAGGATCTGCTCGACTGCTACTCGGTGTCCTCGATGACGCCGTGGTCGATCTTCTGGGAGCGCCGTCGGCACGAGCGCCGCCGGACTCAGCTGCTCGGTGCGATGACGTTCCGTCCCGGTACGCAGATCGCCGCGCTTGCCGCGTGCCGGCGTCGCCCGGAATCCAGTCCTGCTCAGACGTCGAGGTCGAGTACCAAGTGCGACAATCCGTGGCGCCGTTCGCCGATCGTCGGCAACAGCCCGCGCTTTCTGGTCGGCATCGACGGGGCCGCTCCCCCATCGCCCGTGTCGCTCAACCCGTTCGTGACGCAAGCGTGCGCTTCCCGCTCGTCGCGGGCCCGGGGCCACGCCGACCTCGCTTCCAGACGTTTTCACTGCTTCCGGGGGCGTCGCTGGACGGCGTCGCTTCGCGTCTGGCAGGTTCGGTGACACCCGGCCGGAACCCTGGGCTCGCGGATCTGACGACCGCGCGTCGCGGCCAGCCACGAGGGCCGCTCGCCTGGTTGATACCTCGTGCCTCGCGCCATCAGTCGACGGAATGCAGCTCCGGACCCAAAGGACCATCGACAACTACGTCGGCGGATCGGCGATCGCGATGCTTCGGCCGGCGACGATGCTCCTCGGGCGACCTGCTCCGCCGAAATCATCGAGCTGACGGTCGGCGACGAAGTCGTCTGGATGAAGCTGCTCGGCGGCGGAAGCCTGGTTCTCGCAATGCCGATGCTGCTCGGATTCCGCCGCGCCCACCCGAATACGAATGGTGTTGATCACCACGCGCGCCGGTGCGCCCGTTCGCGGACCTCCTCGGCGTGTTCGACGAGTACCGGGTGATCGACGTGCGCGGCGCGTGTCGGCTGCTCGGCGTCGCCCATTCGCTTTCTCGGACATTCCTGCGCGCCGACTGCATCGTCGATCTCGAGGTTCACAGCCGGCTGACGACCGTGTTCACGACGCTCACGATGGCGCGGAACCGCGTGAGCTTCTGGCTCGACGACATCTTCTGGCGACGCGGCCTGGCGTCGCATCTCGTGTTCTTCAATCGCGTCGTCCGCGAGCTATCACTTCTACGACCGCATCGGCGATCTCTTCGGCGTGCGGGTCGCGATCGCGAGGATTGTCGAGCGTAGCGCTCGCGGATGCCGTGCGGCATCTCGGCTGCCCGGTGGCGACCGCCGGGTCAGGTGTCCGTCGGCTTCGCGTGCTCCGATCTTGGCCAAGAGCGAATGCTCATCGCCGGAGCAGTGGCTGCGCGTTGCGCGGACGAATCTGCGTCCTGAGCATCACACGTTCGCATTCCTGGGCGCGAAGGGAGACCGCGCGCAGGCGAGGAGATCATCGCGGCGCTGCGCGGCGAGTTCCCGGACGTGACGTTTCGCAACCTCTGCGGCGAGCTCACGCTCCGCGAATCCGTCGCGACGATTTTCGCGTCGGGAGAGTTCTGGGGCATCGACTCGAGCCTGCTGCACTTCGCGCGCATCGCCGGCCGGCGCTGCATCTCCTACTGGGGACCAACGGATCCGGCAACGCTGCCTCGCGACGACGTGGCAGGTCGACGAAGGCACGCACTACCGCAAAGTCGCGTGCTCGCCCTGCGTGCACACGAGTGAGTCGCCCCCGTGCCGCGGCGACAATCGCTGCATCAAGGTTTGTTCGATGCCCGTCGTTTCCCGCGCCCTTGGTACCCCGATCGAGTATCCGAGAAACCCGCGGTCTACCGCGTTCCTGACAAGCGCGTCGCGTCGGCAGTGGCACCACATCGGGTTCGTCTGTGTGGCCGTCGTTCTCCTGTATTGCATCGTCCACGCGTTCGACCCGCCGCGCGTGAACTGGGGCGACTCGAACTCCGACTACAACGTGATGGTCGGGCCGGAACTTCGACCGGTACGGTTTCCTGAACTGCTCTGACGCCATTCCTGCTCGACCCCGCTCGTCCAGGGGCACGGACGATCGGCGGTGATCTACACGCACTACCCGCAGCTGCCCGATCTCATGAACGGCCTGGAGCTGCGACCGTGTTCGGATTCTCGGACCTCGTGCAGTTCCGGCTCGTGGCGCTCGTGTTCACGTTTTCCTCGTTGTTCTTTGTCTACCGGCTCGCTCGGCCGCTACTGGTGGCCACCGCGGCGCAGATCACGCTCGGCTTGTGGGTGCTGAACCCGCTCTGGATTCAACACGCGGACTATCTGCATCACGCGCCGTACGGGTGTTCTCGGGTTCGGGGCCGCTGTACTGCCTCTTCCGGGGTCTGAACGAGGAACGACGGGGATTCCTGTGGCGTCGGGCGCGTTCGTCTTTTTCGTCTTCATGGCGTCGTACGACTTCTGGATCTTCGTGCCGCTGTTGTTGGCGATGATGACGTTCGGTCACTACCGGAAGGTCGTGTCTGCCGGCAATCCGGGTGTTGGGCGCGTTGGCCGCCTGCGCGGTCGCCGCTCTGCTCGCGAAGTGGGCGACGAACGCGTGGGCGCTGGGCGGCGTCGCCGCGTTCGTTCGCGACCTCCGCTTCCAGATGGTCGAGCGCGCGACGAACCAGGCGGTGCGAGTGGCGTACGACCAGGGCATCGGTCTGACGCTGATTCGCCGAGTCGAGCGTTCGTTCACGTTGCTCCTCTTCCCGATCGCGGCGTTTTGGGCGCTCTACCCGACGCTGCGGCGTCGCGTCGCGCTGCCGGGCGACGAGGGAAGCGCGACCGTGAATCCGGTGCTGATTCTGCTCGCAGCCCTTCCCTTTCTCGCGCTGTTCACCGAGCTGTGGGTCGGACAGTACTACCCGACGCTGCTCGTCCTGCCGTTCTACGCGGTCGGATGCGCGGTGCTGGCTCTCATGATGATCGGTGCGCGCCGCGCGGTCTGGCGCCCGGTGGGTTTCGTTCTCGTCGCCGCGCTGGCGGCGAATTCGATCGCCGAGAACATGCGGTTCAAGAAGGCGTTCCTGCCGCGCAGCGAGATCGCGTCGCTCAAGAAGGAGCTCGACGCGGTCACGGTGCCGGGTCAGCGCATTCTCGTCGACCACGTGTTCGACGCCGCGTATCGCTACTACTTCAACCACAACACGGTCGCGCTGATCCTGAATCCGCCCTGGCATTACGCCGGCGCGCTCCGGTACTACGCGGACCCGAAGCGGCCGGTGGTCGCCCCGCCTAGCGGCGCGGTGTTCGTGCAGCACAAGCACCTTGCCGATCAGCTCTACGACAAGGGCTTCTACTACGTCCTTGGCCGCGAAGGGCTCTGGGGCCCGTGGGGGAACCCGGAGCGGTACCACGACGAGATCGACGGATTCATCGCGATGCGCGACTCGGATCGTCGCGACGGTCGCGGGGATGGGCGGGCAGAAGATTCAGGAGACCGACACGTACGTCTCTGGCGGATCATGCCGCGTCCGGCCACGGACATAGCGGATAGTCCGTCGCCGCCGGCGGGAGTCAGAGCCAACTCCGACGGCGACGTGCGCCGCAACCGGTGACACGGGACCGGGCCCGCGGCACGGCGGGCGACGCGGCCGGCGGGCGACCGATTCTCGCCTGGCTGCGTGAGCACCTCGGGAGTGCTCTGCGTCGGCGTCGTGTTCATCTACTGCGTGATTCACGCGTTCGATCCGCCGCGCCTCAACTGGGGCGATTCGTGTTCGGACTACAACGTGATGACGGCGGGCCGGAACTTCCAGAAGTACGGATTTTTCAAGATGCATCTGACGCCGGTCCTGCTCGACGCGGCCTCGATGACGCAGGCCGACTCGGGGTTCATCTACACGCACTATCCGCAGCTGCCCGACCTGATGAACGGCGTGGAGCGAACGGTGTTCGGCCTGTCCGAGCTCGCGCAGTTCCGGCTTGTGGCGCTCGCGCTTCTCGTTCGGCGCGCTCTTCTTCATCTACGCGCTCTCGCCGTCTATTGGTCGCGGCGGAACCGCCGAATGCGCGCTGGCTCTCTGGGTGTGAATCCGCTCTGGATCCAGCACGCCGACTATCTGCACCATTCGCCGCTGGCGTTTTTCTTCGGCGCCGGAAGCGTGTACTTCCTGTCGCGGTATTTCCGCGCGGACGGGCAGCCGGTGAGATACGCCGCCCTCTCCGGGGTGTTTCTCTTCCTGGCATTCCTGTCGTCGTACGACTTCTGGTTTTTAGTACCGCTGCTCCTTGGCGCGGTCACATTTGGCCACCATCGCCGGCTGAACCTCGCCGGCGTTCGCCTTCTCGCCGCACTCGGGTTGTGCGCGCTGGCGGCGATCGCGTTCAAGTGGGCGACGAACGCGTGGGCGCTCGGCGGCATTCAAAGCTGGCTCGCGGATCTGCGCTACCAGGTGACCGAGCGCTCCACGAACGACGCCGTCAAGACCGCGTACGTCAGCGGCATCGCCCCCACGGCCATCGGCCGAATCGAGCGCTACTTCTCGATCCTGTTCTTCGGCGCGACGGCCGCGTGGCTCGCGGCGGCACTCTTGGCGAAAGCGCGCCGAGGAATTATTGAAGGCGCGCCTGCCGTCGACGAATCCGCTCGTGGTTCTCGCCGCGACCTTGCCCTTCCTCTGCCTGTTCACGAGCTGTGGGTCGTGCAGGTCTATCCGACCCTGTTGTTGATTCCGTTCTACGCGATCGCGTGCGGCGCCCTGGTCGTCGCCCTCGTCGGGGCGCCGTCGAGAGCGCTGCGGATGGTCGGCGCCGCGCTCTTCGTCGCGCTGATGGCGAACTCGCTCGACGAGGACGTCACCTTCAAGAAAGCGTTCTTCGATCCCCAGGCCATCGCCTCGCTGAAGGCCGAGCTCGACTCGGTCAGCGTGCCCGGTCAGTACATTCTGTCAATCACGTGTTCGACGGCGCGTATCGCTACTACTTCAACCGATTCACGATCGCCCTGATCGCGACGCCGCCGAGCCGCATGACCAGCGCGCTCTCGTACTACACGGATCCCGGCCGCACTCCGTCGGCGACGCCTCAGGGGGCCGTGTTCGTGCAGCACAAGCATCTGGCCGACGAAATGTTCGACAAGGGCTACTACTACCTGATCGCGCGATACCGGCTGTGGCAGCTCTGGGCGAACCCTGGCGAGTATCGCCCGCTGATCGATTCGCTCGTCAACGAGCGCGACGCTCAGCTCGCGGCGGCGGTCGCCGCTCGAGGGCGCAAGCTGTACGAGACGCCTTATTACATACTCTGGCATCTCGATCCGGTCGCCACCAGCGCGGCCGGACGCCGCCAGCTCGTCAGGCGCCGGCGCGACGAAAGACGAGGCCCATCTCGCCAAAGTTGATGGGCACGGCGAGCGCGGCACCCCCTAGCCACTTCTTCACGCTCGGCGGCGCGCCCGCCTTGTGAAGGAAATGCGCCACGACCATCTGCGGCGACGCGAACTTGAGCGGAAAGAACTCGCGGCGCAGAGCGAACCCGCGGCGGTCCATGAACTGAACGACTCCTGAGCGCGACCACTGGAACTGGTGGTCCGGAAGCTTGTGCGGCCAGAGGCGTCCGAGCAGCCGCTGCGAGAAGCGAATCGGCGCGCGGGGCCACCAGCAGAATCTCGCGCGTTGGCGGCGCTGTTGTCGCGAAGCCACGCGACGAAAGCGGCGGGATCCGGAATGTGCTCGAAGCTGTCCTGGAAGACCACAGATCCGACGGGCGCACGAGAGCCGCGCCGGCAGTTGCTGCACGAGCAAGAACTCGGCGTCGTAGCCGGCGGCCTTAGCGTGCGCGATCGCCGAGTCGTTGGCCTCGAGTCCGATGACGGCGCGCGCCTTTTCCGCGAGGAACGGCAAGCACGAGCCGCCGCCGAAGCCGACCTCGCACACGCGCTTGTCGGCGAAATCGACGTTTGCCTTGCGGAGCCAGTGGCTCAGCGTACGAACCTTGAGCGTGCCGATGCGAGGGTCGTAGTGGCCTCGCTGGGTCGGATAGCTCTCGTCGTACGGTACGACCTGGTCGCGCGAGTCGAGGTCCCAGTACGACTGGCACGCGGGACAAACCAGACGAAAAGCCCGGCGCGTAGCGCGGTCGAGCGTGTGCTCGCAGAGGAAGGGCGCGGCGGTCACTGGATGGCGGGGGGGGGCGGTCGGGAGGACGGGTTGAATCCGTACTATGCTCCCTGTAGGACGACGACCCGCCGCTTTGCGTATCAGGGCCGGCTGACTCCAGCTACTCGGCGACGACCCGTTCGCGCCGCGCGACCTCGGTGACGCCTTTCACCCGACGCGCCGCGCGGATGATCTTCTCTAGGTGCGCCAGGTTCTCGACCTCGACGAGCAGTGAGCCGGTAAGCCGCCCGTCGGTGCTGCGCAGATGCATGTCCTGCCCGAGCTTCTCGGCCGACGACTGCGCTTCGCGCTTGAGGACCTGGCGGATCTTGTGGCGCGCGCGGCCCGTGCGGACGTGCGCGAGCCAATCGCGCGTCGGCCGAGCGGTGTTCGACGTGATGATCTCGACCGTCTCCGAGTTGCGCAGCGGTCGGGAGAGCGGCGCGATGCGCCCGTTCACCTTCGCGCCGGCGCAGTGCAGCCCGATCTCGGTGTGCACGGCGAACGCGAAGTCGAGCGGCGTCGCGCCCTTCGGCAGCTGAATGACGTCGCCCGTCGGCGTGAAGACGAAGATCTCGTCCTGATACAAGTCGAGCTTGAGGAACTCGAGGAATTCGTCGGGCGTCTTGGCGTCCATCTGCAGCTCGAGCACCTGCCGGAACCACGAGAGGTGCCGATCGAGCTCGTCGCTCTTCGCGTCCTCCTTGTAGCGCCAGTGCGCCGCGATGCCGTAGTCGGCCGTGCGGTGCATGTCGCGCGTGCGGATCTGGACTTCGTAGAGCTGTCTGCCCAGGACCGAACACCGTCGTGTGAAGCGACTGGTAGCCGTTCGACTTGGGCTGCGCGATGTAGTCCTTGATCCGCTCCTGCACCGGCGTCCATCCGTCGTGGATGACGCCGAGCGCGTGGTAGCAGTCGGGCACCGAGTTGACGAGCACGCGGATGGCGAGGAGATCGTAGATCTCCTCGTACGGCTTCTCGCGCTGCTTCATCTTCTTGTAGATCGACCACAGGTGCTTGGGCCGGCCCGTGACCTCGACGTCCTTGATGCCGGACTGCGTGAGCCGGGCGATGAGCGGTTCGGCCATCTGCTTGATCAAGCGCTTCGCGCTCGCCGCGCTTCTGCGCGACTTTCTTCGCCAGCGCCTTGTACTCGTCGGTCTCGATGTGCTTGAACGACAGGTCCTCGAGCTCCCAACGCAGCTTCGCCATACCGAAGCGGTGGGCGAGCGGCGCGTACAGGTCGCGCGTCTCCTGCGCGATGCGGACGCGCTTCTCCGGCGGCAGATACTCGAGCGTCCGCATGTTGTGCAGGCGGTCGGCGAGCTTGACGATGATGACGCGCGCATCTTTGGCGATCGAGAGCAGCAGCTTGCGATAGCTCTCGACCTGCCGCTCCTGCGTCGACCCGCCCGTCGGCAGCTTGGCGATCTTCGTGAGCCCGTCGACGATGTCGGCGATCGGGCGCCCGAACTCCTTCTGCACGTCGGCGATCGTGAGCTTGGTGTCCTCGACGACGTCGTGCAGCAATCCGGCGGCGACGGTCACCGAATCGAGCTGCAGCTCGGCGAGAATCTTGGCGACTTCGACCGAGTGCGTGATGTACGGCTCGCCCGAGTTGCGACGCTGGCCGCGGTGCGCCTCTTCGCTGAAGCGATAGGCGTGCACGAGCAGATCGCGATCGAGCTTGTCGTGGACCGGCGGCTCGTCTTCGCGCCAACCCGGCATCACCTCGCGGACGGTCGCGCTCGCGGCTGTCACAGCAGACCGGCCTCGGCGAAGCTGGTGTAGCGCCCGCGCCCGATGATCACGTGGTCGTGCACCGGAATGTCGAGGAGGCGTCCGGCGGCGACGAGCTGTTCGGTGATCGCGCGATCGTCGGCGGACGGAACCGGGTCGCCGCTCGGATGGTTGTGGACGAGAATCACGGCCGCGGCGCGCTCGGCGATCGCCTCGCGAAACACTTCGCGGGTGCACGAGCGACGACGACAGCAGCCCGCGCGTGACGGTGATGTCACGCTCGAGGCGATGCTGCGCGTCCAACACGGCGACGTGGAACTCTTCCACGGGCAAATCCTCCATGCGCGGCGCGAAGTACTCCACGACGTCGCGCGGTGAGCGGACTTGGGCACTTGGCGCTGGATCGACCCTCACCAAAACGGTTCGGGGAGGACCGGGAAAAACGGGTGGACAGGTGGACAGGTGGACAGCGACGCAACTCAGAGGTCCGAGGGTCTGGGGACTCGGAGCTTCGATGTTTCGACGTCTGCCAGCAGTTCCCGTCCACCCGTCCACCGGTCCACCTGCTGTCAGACGTGCGCCCCGTGGCACTTCTCGTATTTCTTCGCCCGAGTCCGGCAGGGACAGGGGTCATGTGCGTCCGACGTTCGTCCGAGTCGCCACCGCCCTGAGGATGCGGAGACCACTTCGCCCGACAGTGAACGGTTTCTGCCCGCGCCGACGATGACCGGATCCTTGCGCGCCGTGACGCGGTGTTGTCCGCCGGCGCCGACGATCACCGGTCCTTGCGCTCGCCACGGCTTTTCCGTCGGCTCTCACCGGGCCGCGTCGGTGCCGCGTCGGTCCGTCGCCGCCGGCTTGCCGTCGTCCACGGGCACGTCCTCGAGGATGCCGAGCGCGTTGTAGCGCTTGGTCGGCTTGGCCTGCGGCGGCGGCGGCGGCGGGGCCGGCGCCTCGAAGACGATCTGCACCTTGAGGAAGCGGTCGGCGAACGTGTTGTAGATGTCGTTCATGAGGTCCACGAACATCGTGTACGCTTCCTGCTTGTACTCGATGAGCGGATCCTTCTGCCCCCAGCTGCGATACGTGATCGTGTTGCGGAGCTGGTCGAGATCGTAGAGGTGATCCTTCCACTTCTCGTCCAGCACGTTGAGCATCACGAGCGACAGCAGGCGGTCGCCGTACGGCGTGCCCATCTCGTCGCGAACCGTGTCGAGGCTCGCGAGCTTGGCGTAGAACGCCTTGCGCGACGCCTCCACCGACGCGTTCACCGCGCCGGTCGTCGTCCGTGGGCCGGAGGTCGTGCTTCTCGAATTCCGGAACCTGAAGCAGGTAGTGCATGAGGAGGTCCTGGCGCAGCAGGTCGAAATCCCACTGCTCGCCCTCCTGGAACTCCTCGAGGTTCGTCTCGACGCGGAAGGTGATCGCCTTCTCGATCATCTTCAGCGCTTCGCCCTTGAGCTCTTCCCCGCCCTCGAGCGCGAACGTGCGCAGCGAGTAGATCACCTCGCGCTGCTGGTTCATCACGTCGTCGTAGTCGAGCAGTCGCTTGCGCGACTGGAAGTGCTGGAGCTCGACGCGCTTCTGCGCGCCCTCGATCGACCTCGTGATGAGCGGATGCGTGAGGACTTCGCCCTCCTGCGCGCCCATCCGGTCCATGAGCGAGGCGATGCGCTCGGACCCGAAGAGCCGCATCAGGTCGTCTTCGAGCGACAGGAAGAACTGCGACGCGCCCGGATCGCCCTGGCGGCCCGAGCGACCGCGCAGCTGCCGGTCGATGCGCCGCGACTCGTGGCGTTCCGAACCGATGATGTGGAGGCCGCCGTCCTCGATGACGTCGATCTCCTTGCCCTCGGGATCCTTGACCTTCGACGGCTTCGACTTCGTGACGCCCGGGCCGAGTTTGATGTCGGTGCCGCGGCCGGCCATGTTGGTCGCGATCGTCACCCCGGCGGTCTGCCCGGCGGTCGCCACGATCTCGGCTTCGCGCTGGTGGTACTTCGCGTTGAGCACGTTGTGCGTGAGCCCGCCGCGGCTGAACAGCTTCGACAGCGTCTCCGACGCTTCGACGCTCGTCGTGCCGATCAGCACCGGGAAGCCGAGGTCGTGCAGCCGGCGCGTCTCCTCGACGATCGCGTTGTACTTCTCGCGGCGCGTCTTGTAGACGAGGTCGTGGCGGTCGTCGCGGACCATCGGCTTGTTCGTCGGGATGACCGCGACCTCGAGCTTGTAGATCTGGTAGAACTCCGTCTCTTCCGTCTCGGCCGTGCCGGTCATGCCGGCCAGCTTGTCGTACATGCGGAAGTAGTTCTGGATCGTGATCGTGGCGAGCGTCTGCGTCTCGCCCTTCACCGTCACGCCTTCCTTGGCCTCCACCGCCTGGTGCAGTCCCTCCGACCAGCGGCGTCCCGGCATCGTGCGGCCCGTGAACTCGTCGACGATCAGCACCTCGCCGTCCTGCACGACGTAGTTCACGTCGCGCTCGAACAGCGCGTGCGCGCGGAGGAGCTGGTGGACGATGTTCAGCCGCTCGGCCGTCTGCGCGTACGCGATCTCGACCTTCTGCCGCTCCGCGAGCCGTTGCTCGGGGCTCATCGAGTGGTCGTGGTCGAGGCGGCCGATGTCCAACGCGAGGTCCGGGAGCACGAACGTCTCGTGCTCGGTCGGCGACATGAACGCCACGCCCTCGTCGGTGAGGTGTACCGACTGCCCCTTCTCGTCGAGGACGAAGAGCAGATCGTTCTCGATGTCGCGGTATTGCTGCTTGGACGCCGGGAGCCGGCGGTCGGCGATGTGATCCAGCTCCTGCTTCTGCACGAGCTGCTTGTTCCCCGGCTCCTGCATCTGCTTCATCAGGCGCTTGTTCTTCGGGCTGCCCAGCTGCGCCTTGTACAGACGGAGCGCCGCCGACGCCGTGTCCCCCTTCGACAGATCGCGTTCGGCTTCGCCCACCAACGAGTTGACCAGCTCCGTCTGACGGCGGAACAGCCGCGAGACGGACGCGTTGTGCTGAAAGTACATCGCGTCGTTCTCGTTCCCGACCGGGCCCGAGATGATGAGCGGCGTGCGCGCCTCGTCGATCAGCACCGAGTCCACTTCGTCGACGATCGCGTAGACGTGCGAGCGCTGGACGCGCTGCTCGAGCGACACGACCATGTTGTCGCGCAGATAGTCGAACCCGAACTCGTTGTTCGTGCCGTAGGTGATGTCGGCCGCGTACGCGGCGCGGCGATCGGGCGTCCCGGGCTCGGTGTCGTCGAGACAGCAGACGTTCAGTCCGAGGTAGCTGTACAGGTGCCCCATCCACTGCGAGTCGCGGCGGGCGAGGTACGAGTTGACGGTGACGAGGTGCGCGCCCTTCCCGGGCAGCGCGTTCAGATACAGCGGCAGCGTGGCGACGAGCGTCTTGCCCTCGCCCGTCGCCATCTCGGCGATCTTTCCGAAGTGCAGTTGGATGCCGCCCATGAGTTGCACGTCGTAGTGCACCATGTCCCACGTCATCTCGTGGCCGGTGACGACGAGCGTCGTTCCGAGCAGGCGGCGGGCGCCCTCGCGCACGGTGGCGAACGCCTCGGGGAGAATTTCGTCGAGAACCTCGGCGATCTCCTCGCGGAGCTTTCCTTCGGCGCCGCCGCGTCCGTCGGCGCCGCTCAGCTCCGCGTCGATCCGCTCGCGCTCCACCGGGTCGGCGGCCACGCGCTTGCGCTCGCGCAGCTCGGCGACCTGCGGCCTCGAGCTCGCTGCGTCCGTTCGCGAATGATGCCGCGCAGCTTCGCCGTCTGGCCGCGCAGCTCTTCTTCGGAGACGTCGTGCAGCCGAGCGTACTCGGCGTTGATCTCGTCAACGACCGGCTGGATCTTCCTGCGTTCGCGTTCGTGCCGCGTTCCGAAGACGGCGCCGATGACTGACTTGAGCATGCGGTCCTCTATTGGTACAGACGCTCGGCCGCGATGAATGCCGCGACGGCGTCCGGCACGAACCCTCGAATCGACTTGCCTTCCCGCACGCGGCGGCGCACCTCGGTGGACGAGATGTCGATCCGCCGCGTTTCGAGCGACTTCGGCGCCCCTGGAATCGCCGCCAGATTGGCCGCGTCGCCCGCTCGAACCATCACGACGATCGTGGCGAGCGCCGTGACACGCTCCGGCGCGCGCCATTTGGCGAACGAGTGCGTGACGTCGGCGCCGACGAGCCAGAAGAGCTCCGCTCCGGGCCACCGTCCGCCCAGCGCCGCCAGCGTGTCAACCGTGTAAGATAACCCGCCACGATCGATCTCGATCGAGTCGACCTCGAAGCGCGCGATCACCCTCGACGAGCAGACGCGTCATCGCCAATCGCTGCGCCGCGGTGGCCTCGGTGAGTCCGGCCTTGAGAGGCTGCGAAGCCGCGGGAATGAACACGAGACGATCGAGAGACAGAGCGTCGAAGACATCGCCGGCGGCCAGGAGGTGGCCGTTGTGCGGGGGATCGAAGCTCCCCCCAAGGAGCCCGATCCGCACGGGTCAGCGCTCAGTTGATGGCGGGTGGGGCTTCACGGCCGCCGTCTGCCCCGAGTCCGCCCTCGCCGTGGGCGCGTCCGGAATTCCTTTGCACGTCTCCGAGGCCAGCTGGTCGTTCGGGTAGCGCTGCCGCACCTGCGTGCACATCTCACTGGCGTCGTCCTTGTATTTCACGTCCTTGTATACGTCCACCAGGCGAAGCGCCGCGTCGTACGCCTTCGGCGTGTTCGCGTACTTGGAGAGGATGTCCTTGAGATAGATGATGGCCGAGTACGGATCCTTGCGCCGGATGTAGTACATCCCGGCGTCGTAATCCTTGATCGCGAACCAATTCTCCAGCTCGGCGATCTCCTTCTGCGCGACGGCCACGAGGGGAGACGTCGGGTAGAGGCCGATGAGCGTGTTGTACGACGCGAGCGACGTCTCGCCGTACGTCGGGTCGAGCTGAGGCTTCCGCCACATGCGGCGATACGAACGCGCGGTCTCCAGCGCGGCGTCGTCGGCGAGCGAATCTTCGGGGAACGTCTGCACGAGGCGGTCGTAGCTCTGCGCCGCCAACAGGTGCTCGTCCATGTGGTCGTGCGCCGACGCCAGATACCAGTACGACCGCGGCAACAGCGTGTCGCGGGGCGGCAGGTCGGTCGTCAGCTTCTCGAAGCCGCTGACCGCGTCGTCCCAATGGTGGCGGTCATACGCACGCAACGAGGCGGTGTAGAGCGCCTCGTTCGTCGTGAAGTTCTTGAGCTGAAATTCCGGCCGGCACGCCGCGACGCCAACCAAAACGACAAACGCCGCGACGAGTCTGCGAGGGAATCGGTGCATATCCGGCTGGTACCCCGGGAGTGTGGCATCGGTTCGGACGCGAACCTGTAAAGCTAACCGGCAAGCCCCGTGCGGGTGTGCTCCGGGTCTCGCCGAATCCGGGGCTACCCGCCGTTCTTGAACTCCCGGATCCAGTCCATCACGTCCACCGTGGCCTCCCAGCCAAGCTCGTCGCGGGCGCGAGTCGGATCGTCGGCGACGTCGTGACGCCCGGCGTACCCGTCGACCATCGTGATCGGCCCGCCGAAGGCCTTGGCGATGTCCAGAACGCTGTACGACTTGGCGGCCCGGAGCGCGTACCCGTCGCCATGGCCCTGTTCGCCGACCAGGATGATGCCCTCGCGCGAGGTCGCGGACGAACGTGAACGCGCGCCGCTGGGTGCCGGGCGAAACGACCTCGAGCGGCTTGCCCGCGCGGTGGAGCTCCTGAAATCGCGCGATGAGCGTCGCGTAGCGGCCGGCGCCGACCTCCCGCGGGCCGAACGCGTTGTAGAAATAGCAGATCGCGTAGTCGAGGTCGAACCATCGCCCATAGTCGTTGATGAGGTCGACGTTCGTCGCCTTGGTGAACGAGTATGGGTTCTGATGCCGCCCGTCGCCCTCGATGGCGAACTTGGTGCTCGACGCCGAGTACACGAGCTTGCCGACGCCGCGCTGGCGGCAGAATTCGGCGACCGCGAACGTCCCGACGATGTTGTAGTCGTGGACCGTCGCCACGTCGTCGAAGCTGGTCGCGATGCGCGCGTACTCGCCGAGGTGGTAGACGACGTCCGGCGTCTCGGGCACGAGGCGGGCGATCTCCTTCGTGTGCCCGTCGCGATACTCGGCCCCGGCGACGTGATTCTCCCGCGTTCCCGTCGAGTAGTTGTCGAGCGAGATGACACGATTGCCGGCATCCGCCGCGAGCAGTTCGACGACGTGCGAGCCGACGTGACCCGCGCCGCCCGTGACGAGGATCGTCCGCGCGGTCATGGCATTCGCGCGGCGCCGAGGCGTCTCACGCGATCGCCCGGCGCCCGATCGAGTAGTACTTGAACCCGAGCTCCGCCATGCGGTGGAGCGGATAGAGGTTCCGCCCGTCGACGATGATGGGCCGCTTGAGGACCTGCTTGATGCGGGCGAAATCCGGGTGGCGGTACTCGTTCCAATCGGTCACGACGGCAAGCGCGTCGGCGCCCGTCGCCGCCTGATAGCCCGACGCCGCGAACTCGACGCGCGACCCGAGGCGCCGCGCCGCCTCGTCCATCGCGACCGGGTCGTGCGCGACGACGGTCGCGCCGGCGGCGAGGAGCTCCTCGATGAGCGTCAGCGCGGGAGCCTCGCGCATGTCGTCGGTGTTCGGCTTGAAGGCCAGTCCCCAGACCGCGACGCGCGTCCCCGCGACGCTGCCGCCCAGTGCGGTCGCCAGCTTCTCGAACATGCGGTGCTTCTGATCGTCGTTGACCGCCTCGACCGCTTCGAGAATGCGCAGGCACGTCGACTCGTCGCGGGCCGTCTTCACGAGCGCCTTCACGTCCTTGGGAAAGCACGAGCCGCCGTAGCCCGGGCCGGGAAAGAGAAAGGCCGATCCGATGCGCTCGTCGCTGCCGATGCCCTTGCGTACGACGTCGACGTTCGCGCCGACGCGCTCGCAGAGCTCGGCGATGTCGTTCATGAACGAGATGCGCGTCGCGAGCATGGCGTTCGCCGCGTACTTCGTCATCTCGGCGGACGGAAGGTCCATGAAGATGATCGGCCGCCCCGTGCGCACGAACGGCGCGTACAGCTCGGCCATCACGCTGCGCGCGTGATCCGTCTCGGCGCCGAGCACGACGCGGTCCGGCTTCATGAAGTCGTCGACGGCCGCGCCTTCCTTGAGGAACTCGGGGTTGCTGACGACGTGAAACGGAAAGCGGGCGTGCCGGCCGACGGCCTCGGAGACCTTCGCCGCCGTCCCGACGGGCACCGTGGACTTCGTGACGACGACGGTCTCGCGCGCCATGCTGCGGCCGATCGTCTCGGCGACGCTCAGCACGTAGCGCAGGTCCGCGGAGCCGTCTTCGTCCGGCGGCGTGCCGACGGCGATGAACACCACCTCGGCTCCGGCGATCGCGCCGGCCACGTCGGTGGTGAACGCCAGCCGCCGCGCCGATTGGTTGCGGGCGACGAGGTGATCGAGACCCGGCTCGTAGATGGGCAGGACGTTCTTGAGCAGCCCTTCGATCTTGGCCGCGTCGACGTCGGCGCCGGTCACCTGATTGCCGGTTTCGGAGAGACACGCCCCGACGACGAGGCCGACGTAGCCCGTCCCCACGACCGCGATGTTCATGTCAGCGCGTCCTCAGTTGCCGGAGCCGTTCGAGCGCGCCGAGAGCGACACCACGCGCGCCTTCGAGGCGGCGAGGCTCGCGGTCACGTTGCGCGAATCGACGATGAGCGACGCGTTGTCCATCGACCATCTGATAGTCCACGTCGCGGTGATCCGTGACGATGACGACGGCGTCCGCCGCCGCGACACGGTCCTTCGTGAGGGCGACGCCTTTGCGGACGTGCCCGTCCTCCCGCACGCTGTCGATGTGCGGGTCGTGGAATTCGACGGCCGCGCCGTGTTCCTCGAGCAGGCGGATCACGTCGAGGGCCGGGCTCTCGCGCACGTCGTCGATGTCGCGCTTGTAGGCGACGCCCAGCACGAGGACGCGGCTGCCGTTGACCGGCTTGCGGTCCATGTTGAGCGCGTGCGAGACCTTCTCGACGACGAACGCCGGCATCTGGCTGTTGATCTCGCTCGCCAGGTCGATGAAGCGCGTCTTGTAGTTCAGCGTGCGCATCTTCCACGCGAGATAGTGGGGATCGAGCGGGATGCAGTGGCCGCCGATCCCCGGCCCCGGCGTGAATTTCATGAACCCGAACGGCTTCGTGGCCGCGGCCTCGATCACTTCCCAGACGTCGACGCCGAGCTTGTCGCACACGATCGCCATCTCGTTCACGAGACCGATGTTCACCGACCGGAAGGTGTTCTCGAGGAGCTTGGTGAGCTCCGCGGCCTCCGGCGACGAGACGCGCACCGTGGTGTCGATGCAGCTCGTGTAGAGCGCCATCGCGAGTTCGGTGCAGTTCGGCGTGATCCCGCCGACGACCTTGGGCGTGTTCTTCGTCTGGTAGACGGGGTTTCCCGGATCGACGCGCTCGGGGCTGAACGCCACGAAGACGTCCTCGCCCACCACGAACCCCCTCGCCTCGAGCGCGGGCATGAGGATCTCGCGCGTCGTGCCCGGATACGTCGTGCTCTCGAGCACGACGAGCGTTCCCTTGCGAGCCTGTCGCGTCGCCGTCTCGGCCGCCGAGATCACGTAGCTCATGTCGGGGTCGCGCGTCTTGCTGAGCGGCGTCGGGACGGCGATGGAGATCGCGTCCGTTTCGCCGAGGCTCGCTTCGTCGGTGGTCGCCTTGAACTTGCCGCTCTTGACGAGCGCGGCGACGTCCGCCGCGGCGACGTCCTGGATGTGCGACTCGCCGCGCATGAGGAGCGCGACGACCCGTTCGCTGACGTCGAAGCCGACGACGCGAAAGCCGGCTTTCGCGAATTCGACCGCGAGCGGCAGGCCGACGTACCCGAGGCCGATCACGCCGACGACGGCGCTGCGGTCCTCGATCTTCGCTAGAAGACGGTCCTTCGTGGTCGACTCAGCGGCCATAGAATTCTCGGATAGTGGCGACGACCTCGTCCTGCTGCGCGCGCGTCAGCTCGGGATAGATCGGCAGCGACAGCACCTCGTTCGCGGCGCGTTCCGACTCCGGGCACGCGCCTTTCTTGTAGCCGAGGTACTCGAAGCACGGTTGCAGGTGGAGCGGCAGCGGGTAGTAGATCGCGTTGCCGATGCCGCGCTCCTTGAGGAAGCTCTGAAGCGCTTCGCGGCGGTCGGCGCGAATCGTGTACTGGTTGAAGATCGACTCGTTGGCCGGGATCGACGACCGGCGTGACCACGCCGTCGACGCCGCGCAGCGCCTCGTCGTAGTACGCGGCGTTGCTGCGCCGTTTGGCGCTCCACGCCTCGAGGTGCGGCAGCTTGGCGCTCAGGATGGCCGCCTGCAGCGCGTCGAGGCGGCTGTTGAATCCGACCTCGTCGTGGAAGTACATCTTCGCGCCGCCGTGCATGCGGAGACGCTTGAGACGCGAGGCGATCGCCTCGTCCTGCGTCACCATCATCCCGCCGTCGCCGAACGCGCCGAGGTTCTTGGACGGGAAGAAGCTGAACGTGCCGATGGTCGCGACTTCGCCGGCCATCCGCCATTCGCCGTCGATCGACCGCCGCGCGCCGATCGTCTGCGCGGCGTCCTCGATGACCGGGACGCCCCGCATCGCCGTCATCACGCGTTCGATCGGCGCCATCTGGCCGAACAGGTCGACGGGCATCACGGCCTTGGTGCGCGACGTGCGCGCCGCGGCCGCGGCTTCGGGCAGGATGTTGAAGGTGTCGGGGTCGATGTCCGCGAACACCGGCCGTCCGCCGGCGTTGTGGATCGTGCCGGCGGTGGCGAAGAAGGTGAACGGCGTGGTGATGACCTCGTCGCCCGGACCGACGTCCAGCGCGCGCAGGGCCAGCAGGAGCGCGTCGGTGCCGCTCGCGCATCCGACGGCGTACTTCGTGTGCGACAGGGCGGCAACCTCGCGCTCGAGCCGTTCGACCGGCGCGCCCAGAATGAACAGCTGCGATTCGACGATGCCCGAGATCGCCTGGCTGATCTCGTCGCGAATCGTCTCGTGTTGCGCCCGCAAATCCAGCAGTGGAACCGGCATGACTTCCATCGTGAAGTGTTCGAAAGAATCAGGAGCAGACTTGAAGGATCACGGGGGCGGCGGTCTCAGTCAACGAACGCCCGCGCTCTCGTCCCGGCGGGGGATCAGCACCTCGCGCATCATGCGGTCGGATTCGTAGATCCCGAGGATCAACTCGAGCGACTTGCGCCCGGCGCGCCCGTCCGTCTCCGGCCGCGCCTCGCCGCGCAGCACCGCGAGCACGTTGCGGTAGTACCCCTCGTGCCCGAAGCCGTACACGTTCGGCGGGTTCGTGGTCGACGATTCGACGAGCTTGTCGTCGGGATCGGCGTCGGCGAAGTCCCAGTGCTCGATCTTGTTCACCGCGGTGCCGCCGATCTTGACCGATCCGCGCTCGCCGAGGATCGTGATCGAGCCCTCGAGGTTCTTCGGGTAGGTCAGCACGTTCACCTCGATGACGCCGAGCGCGCCCGAGCGGAACTTGAGGAGCGCGACGCCGGAGTCCTCGGCTTCGATGCGCCGCGCTTGCGTCGCCGTCTTCGCCATCACGCTCTCGACGGGGCCGACGAGCCACTGAATCAAGTCGACGTAGTGCGACGCCTGATTCATGATCGCGCCGCCGTCGAATTCCCACGTGCCGCGCCACGGCTCGGCGTCGTAGTACTCCTGCGGCCGATGCCAGCGCACGGTCACGTTCGCGAGGTAGATGCGGCCGAAGCGCTCCTTGTCGATGGCGCGCTTGAGCAGCTGAATCGGCGGATTGAGGCGATTCTGCTTGACGACGAAGAGCTGCACGCCCGCGGCCTCGCAGGCGCGCATGAGGGCGTCGGCCTGGGCCAGCGACAGCGCCATCGGCTTCTCGCTCACCACGTGCTTGCCCGCGCGCGCCACGACCGCGCCCTGCGCGGCGTGCAAGCCGGACGGGGTGCAGATCGACACGAGGTCGATCTCGGGGCCGGACGTCTTGAGCATTTCGTCGAGCGTTCTGTACCACGGGACGCCCTGCTCTTCGCCGGCGCTTTGCGCGCGCGCGGCGTCGATGTCGCACACCGCGGTCACCGAGAGGCCGTCGACCTTCTTCAGGGCCGCGAAGTGGGTCTGGCTGATGCGGCCGCATCCGACCAGCGCGACGCGGAAGGTTCGCGTGGACAGGTCGTCTTCGCTCATTTGCGGGCCTCCGCCCTTTCCACCGATCCCACTGGCGTTCCTCGCGCGATCTCGCGGATGCCGTCGCCGACTCGCTCGTACGTCGTCCCGCACGCCGCGCAACGGCCCTCGCCGCGCTCCGAGAGTCGCTCGCCGCACTGGCACATCCAGCCGATGCGCCGGGCCGGCACGCCGGCCATGAGCGCGTACGGCTGCACGTCCTTCGTCACGACGGCGCCGGCGCCGACGAACGCGTACTCGCCGAGCGTGACGCCGCACACGATCGTCGCGTTGGCGCCGATCGACGCGCCGCGACGCACGAGCGTGCGGCGATATTCGTCGCGCCGCGGCACGTGGCTCCGCGGATTCATCACGTTGGTGAACACCATCGACGGGCCGCAGAACACGTCGTCCTCCAGCTCCACGCCCTCGTAGATCGACACGTTGTTCTGGATCTTGCAGTTCCGTCCCATTCGCGTCCCGTTCATCACGACGACGTTCTGTCCCAGGCTGCAGCGCTCGCCGATCACCGCGCCGGGCATGACGTGACAGAAGTGCCAGATCTTGGTCCCGGCGCCGACGACCGCCCCTTCGTCCACGTAGGCCGACTCGTGGATGAACGCTCCTTCACCGATCACGCGCTCGCTCCTGTCGCCACGCCGGGAGTCGCGCGGCGCATCGGGGAGCGACGCCTGCCATTCCTGGAGCGACTTCACGCGCGGCCGGCGCGAACGAAGCGAGAGAATCGCGTCGGAGGCGGCGTTGGCGGCCGACATCGTCGTCGTGTACGACACGCGGTTCACGATCGCCGCCTGGCGCAGCAGATAGTCGTCGTGCTGGGCGTGCTTTCCCATAGGAGTATTGACGAGCAACTGGACGTCCCGATTCACAATCATGTCCAGGCAGTTTGGTCGTCCCTCGTGGACCTTGAACACGCGCTGCGCCGGAATTCCTCGGGCTCGCAAATATGCCGCCGTCCCGGAAGTGGCCATGATCTCGAAGCCCATCTCGTGGAATCGTCGCGCGATGGGGGTCACCGTCGGCTTGTCCGAATCGATCACCGTGATCAGCACGACTCCCTCGAGCGGCAGCGCGTTCGACGCCGCCAGCTGCGATTTCGCGAACGCCGACCCGAACGAGTCGGCGATGCCCATCACCTCGCCGGTGGAGCGCATCTCGGGACCGAGCACGGGATCGGTGCCGGCAAACTTATTGAACGGGAACACCGCCTCCTTCACGGAGACGTAGGGCGGCACGATCTCCTCCGTGAACCCGATCTCGTCGAGCGTCTCGCCGACCATGACGCGCGCCGCGAGCGACGCGAGCGGCACGCCGATCGCCTTCGACACGAACGGAATCGTCCGGCTGGCGCGCGGGTTCACCTCGAGCACGTACACGACGCCGTTCTTGATCGCGTACTGCACGTTGATCAGCCCCACGACGCCGAGCGCCATCGCCAGCGAGACGGTCTGCTCGCGCATCGCCTGGAGGTCGGTTTCGCCGACGAGATACGGCGGCAGCACGCAGGCCGAGTCGCCCGAGTGGATGCCGGCGTCCTCGATGTGCTGCATGATCCCGCCGATCACGACGCGCGTGCCGTCGCAGATCGCGTCGACGTCGCACTCGAACGCGTCCTCGAGAAACCGGTCGATGAGCACGGGCCGTTCCTCCGAGACGCGCGCCGCCGTCGCGAAATACCCCTGCAGCGACGGCGGATCGTACACGATCTGCATCGCGCGTCCGCCCAACACGTACGACGGCCGCACCAGTACCGGATAGCCGATCGCCTCGGCGGCGGCGAGCGCTTCCTCGACGTTCGTCGCCGTGCCGTTCGCCGGCTGCTCGAGCCCGAGCTCGCGCGCGACCTTCTCGAATCGGCGCCGGTCCTCCGCCATGTCGATCGCGTCGGGGGACGTGCCGAGGATGGGAACGCCGGCCGCCTCGAGGTCGCGCGTCAGCTTGAGCGGCGTCTGCCCGCCGAGCTGCACGATGACCCCTTCGGGCTGCTCGCGTGAAACGATCTCGAGCACGTCCTCGAGCGTGAGCGGCTCGAAGTAGAGTTTGTCCGACGTGTCGAAGTCGGTGGAGACGGTCTCCGGATTCGAGTTGATCATGATCGTCTCGAATCCACTCTGCCGGAGCGCGATCACCGCGCGCACGCAGCAGTAGTCGAACTCCACGCCCTGCCCGATCCGATTCGGGCCGCTGCCGAGGATCACGACCGAGCGCCGTCCGGAACGCGGCGCCTCGGTTTCCTCGTCGTACGAGCCGTAGAGATACGGCGTCGCCGACGGAAACTCGCCGGCGCACGTGTCCACCATCTTGTAGGCCGGGCGCACGCCGAGCGCCCATCGTCGCTCGCGCGTCTCGCCCTCGGTCTCGTCGCGCAAGACGGCGAGTTGCTTGTCGGAGAAACCCATGCGCTTCATGCGGCGCATGTCGGATTCGGCCACCTCGGCGAGGGACGCGTACACCCGCTCGGCGTCGATCAGCTCGCGAAGCTGGTGCAGGAACCACGGGTCGATCGCCGTCAGATCGTACACGTCGTCGACGCTCAGTCCCCGCTCGAAAGCGCGCTTCACCTGGAAGATTCGCTCGGGCGTCGGCTGGCGGAGCGCGCCGCGGAGCGCCTCGACCGTGTCGTCGGGCAGACGATCGTCCTGCGGGCGCGCCGCCGTCGCCCATCCGGGGCGCCCCGTCTCCAGCGCGCGCAGTCCCTTCTGAAACGCTTCCTTGAACGTGCGGCCGATCGCCATCGCCTCGCCGACGGACTTCATCTGCGTCGTGAGGTACGGACTCGCCGACGGGAACTTCTCGAACGCGAAGCGCGGAATCTTCACCACGACGTAGTCGAGCACCGGCTCGAACGACGCCGGCGTCGTCTTCGTGATGTCGTTCGGGATCTCGTCGAGCCGGTAGCCCACGGCGAGCTTGGCGCCGATGCGCGCGATCGGAAAGCCCGTCGCCTTCGACGCGAGCGCCGACGACCGCGACACGCGCGGATTCATCTCGATGACGAGCATCTCGCCGTCGCGCGGATTCACGGCAAATTGGATGTTGCAGCCGCCCGCGTCGACGCCGACTTCCCGGATGATGGCGACGGCCGCGTCGCGCATCTCCTGATACTCGCGGTCGGTGAGCGTCATCGCCGGCGCGACGGTGATCGAGTCGCCGGTGTGCACGCCCATCGGGTCGAGATTCTCGATCGAGCAGACGATGACCACGTTGTCCTCGTGGTCGCGCATCACCTCGAGCTCGAACTCCTTCCACCCGATCACGCTCCGCTCGACGAGCACCTGGTGCGTCGGCGAAAGATCGAGTCCGCCGCGCACGATCTGCTCGAACTCCTCGCGGTTGTAGGCGATCCCGCCGCCCGTGCCGCCGAGGGTGAACGAGGGACGGATGATCGCGGGAAATCCGGTGACGTCGAGAATCGCTTCGGCTTCGTCGAAGCTCTCGGCGATGCCGCCGGCGGCGACGGCGAGACCGATGCGATGCATCGCTTCGGAGAAGAGCTTGCGATCTTCGGCGATGGCGATCGCTTCGGCGGTCGCGCCGATCAATTCGACGCCGTACTTCTCGAGCGCGCCGGACTGCGCCAGCGCCATCGAAACGTTGAGCGCCGTCTGGCCGCCCATCGTGGGGAGAATCGCGTCCGGCCGCTCCTTCTCGATGATCAGCTCGACGAACTCCGGCGTCACCGGCTCGATGTACGTCCGATCCGCGAATTCGGGATCGGTCATGATCGTGGCCGGGTTGGAGTTGATGAGGATGACCTCGTAGCCCTCTTCCTTGAGCGCCTTGGTCGCCTGCGTCCCCGAGTAGTCGAACTCGGCGGCTTGCCCGATGATGATCGGCCCGGAGCCGATCACGAGGATTCGGTGCAGGTCAGTTCTGCGCGGCATGTGCGGTGGCCGGAGGGGAGCCGGGAGATCGGAGCAAGTCGTCGATGATGTCGAGGTGCGTCTTGCGGGGCGCCCAGCCGGTCTCGCGCGCCAGCTTCGCGGGCGAACCGATGAGCGTCGGAATGTCGGTGGCGCGCACGAGCGCGGCGTCCGTCGAAATGTCGGCGCGCACGCCCGCTCGGTGCAAGACGTCGGTGGCCAGTTGCCGCGCCGTCACGCCGCGTCCGCTCGCCACGTTGTACACACTCGCCCGGCCGCCCGCGCTCGGCGAGCGACAGATAAGCGTCGACGACGTCGTCCACGTGCACGTAGTCGCGCGTCACGTCGTTCCCGAGCGCGAGGCGAGGCGGGGCGCCGGCGGCGATGTCGCGCACGCGCGCGACGAGCGACGGAAGCAGGTACTGCGCGCCATGGCCGATCCCGGAGTGGTTGAAGCTTCGCGCGCAAACGACTCGGACGCCGGCGGCGCGAAAGACTTGCAACGCGATCGTTTCCTGCGCCGCCTTCGACGCGCCGTACGTGCTGACGGGCCGCTGCTCGGCTGTCTCGTCGAGCGGCATCTCGGACTCGTCGTGCCTTCCGTACTGAACGCCGCTGCCGACGATCAACACCACCGGGTCCAGTGTGCCCGCGGCACGCCGGCGTGCCACCGACGAAAGCAGCCGGACCGCGCCGAGCACGTTCACGTCGAACGCGGCCGTCGGCGTCCGATCCGCGTCGGGCGGGAAACTCACGCCTGCGAGGTGAAACACGACGTCGGGTTTGCTCGCCTCGATCGCCGCGTCCAGCGCGTCGCCGTCGCGAACGTCGGCCGCGAACCAGCGCGTCGCTCCGCGCTCGTCGGCCGTGAGAATCGGCGGCCCGGCGAACGCGTCGCCGAGCCCCGCGAGGTCGACGCCGTCGCCGCGCCGCAAAAGCGATCGTGCCAGCCACTGACCGACGAACCCGGCCCCGCCGGTCAGCAACGCTCGCATCTAGCCCCGCGCCTCGTGCCGCTTCAAGTCCGCTTCCACCATCATGCGCACGAGCTCGTCGAAGGTCACCGTGGGCGACCAGCCGAGCTTCTTCGCGGCCTTCGACCCGTCGGCCACGAGCAGATCGACCTCGGCCGGCCGGATGAAGCGCGGATCCTGAACGACGTACTTCTTGTAGTCGAGACCGACCGCGCCGAACGCGGCGTCGCACAGATCGCGGACCGAACACGTGTGGCCGGTTCCGATCACGTAGTCGTCGGGCTCGTCCTGCTGCAGCATGCGCCACATGGCGTCCACGTAGTCGCCGGCGAAGCCCCAGTCGCGCCGAGAGTCGAGGTTGCCGAGCCGCACCTCGTTCGCGAGTCCGAGCTTGATGCGCGCCGCGGCGTCGGTGACCTTGCGCGTGACGAATTCCAGGCCGCGCCGCGGGCTCTCGTGGTTGAAGAGGATCCCCGACACCGCGTACAGACCGAAGCTCTCGCGGTAGTTCACGGTGATCCAATGCCCGTACACCTTCGCCACGCCGTACGGGCTGCGCGGATAGAACGGCGTCGTCTCGCGCTGCGGCGACTCGACGACCTTGCCGAACATCTCGCTCGAGCTGGCCTGGTAGAATCGCGCCTTGGGCGCCGCCTTTTTCATCGCCTCGAGCACGCGCGTCACGCCGAGCGCCGTGAACTCACCGGTGAGCACGGGCTGCGACCACGACGTCTGGACGAACGACTGCGCCGCGAGATTGTAGATCTCGTCCGGCTTGTGTTCGGCGACGACATCCGTGAGCGACGTCTGATCCAGGAGATCGGCCGACACCAGCTCGAGCTTGTCGACGAGATGGGCGATCCGTTCGTACGGGGTAGTCGAGCTGCGACGCACGACGCCCACGACGCGATAGCCCTTCGCCAGAAGGAACTCGGCCAGGTACGAACCGTCCTGGCCGGTGACGCCTGTGATCAGGGCGGTCGGCATGGGTCAGTTGGCGTTGGTGCGGAGTGCGGAAACGGGTGCGGAGAACTGGGACGAGTGCGGCGACGGAGCGCGGGGCACCGCCCCAGTCGAATATCTAAAAAAAGGGGAGCTTCGAAAGCTCCCCTTCTTGCTGCCGGCGCGGCGTCGGGACATCGAGTTAGGCAACGGCCTGTCCGCGAGGCGCCCGCTTGATCTTGCCGGCGGCCAGGCACCGCGTGCAGACCTTCACCTTCTGAATCTTGCCGTCGACCATCGTGCGGACGACCTGGAGGTTCGGCTTCCAGGTGCGGCGCGTCTTGTTGTTGGCGTGCGACACGTTGTTGCCGAACGCGACGCCCTTGCCGCAGGTGAAGCACTTGTGGCGTTGAATGGCCATCGGTCTAGCTCTCCTTCGCGGCCGGCATGAGCTCGATGCGCGCCATTTCGGCGCCGTCGCCCTTGCGGTGACCGGTCTTCAGAATGCGCGTGTAGCCGCCCTTCCGCTTCGCGAACGCCGGGCCGACTTCCTGGAAAAGCTTGTCGGCCGTAGCGCGCTTGTGGATGTGGCGGACGGCGAGTCGGCGATCGTGCAGGGTGCCCGACCGCGCCTTGGTGATGAGCTTCTCGACGAAGGGCCGCAGCTCCTTCGCCTTGGCCTCGGTCGTCTCGATCGCGCCGTGCTCGATGAGCGACGACGCGAGGTTTCGCAGAAGCGCGAGCTTCTGTTCGCTGGTTCGGCGAAGCTGTCGCCCCGCTTTGCGGTGCCGCATTGCTCTTACTCCTCCATGTCGTCGGGCGCGGCGGCGGCGGCGCGGCTCGGCGGCGTGCCCTGATCCAGCACGCGGACGCTGCCGTCACCACCCTCCTCGAACCGCATCCCGAAATTCAGGCTCTCACGCTCGAGCAGATCGGCGATCTCCTGGAGCGACTTTTTGCCAAAGTTCTTGACCTGCAGGATCTGGCTCTCGGTCTGGCGAACCAGATCGCCGAGCGTCCGGATGTTCGAGTTCTTGAGCGAGTTCACCGAGCGAACCGACAGCTCGAGGTCGTCGATCGCCGTGCGAAGCAGGCCACCGAGGCGCGCGCCGTCGCCCGAGGCCGAGTCGCCGTCGAAGCCGATCGGGGCGAGCGAGTGGGTGCCGAAATCCGCGAAGTACTGGAAGTGCGTCTGCGCCAGCGCGGCGGCGTAGCTGACCGCCTCTTCCGGCGAGATCGTGCCGTTGGTCTCGACCGTGAGCACGAGACGATCGTAGTCGGTGCGCTGGCCGACGCGCGTCTCGGCGACGGTGAAGTTGGCGCGGCGAACCGGATTGTAGATCGAGTCGATGCGAACGAGGTCGACGGGGAGACCGCGGTCGACCGGGTGCTGGTCGGCCTCGATGTAGCCGCGTCCCTTGTTGACGTACAGGTCGACGTTGAGGTCGCGGTCGTCCTGGAGCGTGAACAGGTGGTGCGCGGGCTCGATGATGCGAGCGCCGCCGGACGCGCTGATGTCGCCCGCGGTGACGGGGCCGGACTCGGTGCGCGTGATGTGCAGAACGACTTCCTCGACGTCTTCCGCCAGGATCAGCGTCAACGACTTGAGGTTGGCGATGATCTGGTGGACGTCCTCGACGACGCCCGGGATGGTCTGATGCTCGTGCACCACGCCGTCGATGCGGAACGCCCAGACGGCGGAGCCGCGGAGCGACGAGAGGAGCATGCGGCGCATCGAGTTGCCGAGCGTGTGGCCGAACCCGCGCTCCAGAGGCTGGAGGCGGAACTCGGCGACGTTCGGGTTGTCGTCGCGCTTGGTGGATTCAACGAGCTGCGGGCGAACGAGCCCGCGGAGATCGATCGTGTTAGGCATGTGATTGATGTTCCTATGGTCTTGCCGGTTGCCCGGCATCGCTCTGCCCCGCCCCTTACGCGCGGCAGACTCGAGGGGGAGTAAGGGTCCCGACCGATGCTGCGGTACTGACGACAACCGCCTGATGGTTCCTCGCTTCGGCGCTGCGCACCTCCGCTCGGAATTCGGCATCCAACCTTACGTGCGCGCGGCGCGCGCTCAGGTCACTTCGAGTAGAGCTCGACGACCAGTTGCTCCTGCGCCGCGATGGGGATGCTCGGGCGCTGCGGGCGCTCCAACATCCGACCGCTGAACGTGTCGCGGTCGACCGCCAGCCACGACAGCGACGGCGCGCGCGACGACTGCTCCATCGACTGAAGCACCGGAACGATCTCGCGCGACTTCTGGCGAATGCGCACTTCCTGTCCGGGGACGACGGCAAAGCTGGGGATGTCCACCGTCTTGCCGTTGACTTCGATGTGGCGGTGGCGAATGAGTTGACGCGCTCCTTTACGGCTCGCGGCGAAACCCATGCGGTAGATCATGTTATCGAGCCGACTCTCGAGTGCCGCGAGAAGGTTGTGGCCCGTGATTCCCGGCAGCGTCGTGACCTTGTCGAACGTATTCCGGAACTGCTGTTCGCTCAGCCCGTAAATGCGCTTGATCTTCTGCTTCTCGCGGAGCTGCTTCGAGTACTCCGACGACTTGCGACGGCGCGCCGTGCTCTGCCCGTGCTGGCCTGGCGCGTACGGACGGCGCTCGACCGGGCACTTCTCCGTGTAGCACTTGGCGCCCTTGAGGAAGAGCTTGGTGCCTTCCCGGCGGCACTGCTTGCAGCTGGACCCCGTGTAGCGACCCATGGCTCAGACTCTCCGTCGCTTCGGGGGACGGCAGCCGTTGTGCGGGATCGGCGTCACGTCCTTGATCGACTTCACCTGGAGACCGGCGGTCGCCAGCGCCTGAATCGCCGACTCGCGTCCGGAACCCGGTCCCTGCACGCGGACGTGGACTCGCTTGACGCCGGCAGTCAGCGCTTCGCGCGCGGCCTGCTCAGCCGCGACCGTCGCGGCGAAGGGCGTGCTCTTCTTGGAGCCCTTGAAGCCCGCCTTGCCCGACGACCCCCACGACACGGTGTTCCCGTGCGAGTCGGTGATCGTGATGGTCGTGTTGTTGAAGGTCGCGCTGACGTGCGCGATCCCCTCAGCCTCCACCACCCGCTTTGCCTTCTTTCCAGTCGCCATACGAAATGAGTTCTCTCTACGTGGTCGCGATGGTCGCGAGAATTACTTGGTGACCTTCTTCTTGCCGGCGATCGCGCGGCGCGGACCCTTCTTCGTGCGCGCGTTCGTGTGCGTTCGCTGTCCGCGCACCGGCAGACCCTTGCGGTGCCGGATGCCGCGATACGAGCCGATGTCCATCAACCGCTTGATGTTCATCGCGACTTCGGTGCGGAGCGCGCCTTCGACCTTGTACTCGCGCTCGATCGCGCCGCGGATCTTGTTCACGTCCGCGTCGGTGAGATCGCGCACGCGCAGCGCCGCATCGACGCCGCTCTTCTTGATGATCTCGGCGGCGTTCTTCCGGCCGATGCCGTAGATGTACGTGAGACCGATCTCGACCTTCTTGTCGCGAGGGAGATCGACGCCAGCAATACGAGCCATGATTAGCCCTGACGCTGCTTATGCTTGGGGTTGCGCTTGCAGATGATGCGAGTCACGCCGTTTCGCTTGACGACTTTGCAGTGCTCGCAGATCGGCTTTACGCTAGTACGAACTTTCACGGACGCTCCAAAAAACGACGCACGCCTCGTGCGTCGAGATAGACGTTTCTGGACAGACCTTAACAGTAAACAGGACTGTAACTTCGATCAAGGGGAGAAGGCAGAGCCGGACCCGGCCGGGAGACTCGCCAACTCTGGTCCGCTCCGATCGGCGCCCCTCGGCGACCTTAGAAGCTCAGCTCGAGGCTGACGGCCTGCATCGCCTGGCGACGGTCGGCGGCCCCAGTCACCATCCTCCCCACCACGACGTAGCGCGCCCCAGCGGCGGCCGCCTCTCGCGGCGTGACGACCCGCGCCTGGTCCTGCGAACCGCTGCCGGCGGCGCGCACTCCCGGTACGAGAATCGACAAACGATCGCCGAAGCGCTCGGACGACCGCTCGGGCCTCGCTGCCGCCGCACACCACACCGTCGACGCCGGCCTCCGCCGCCGCATCCGCGAGCCGCAGCACCTCGGCCTCCACGTCGAGGCGGCCGCCTCGCCCCCACGCGTCCGCCACCGCCTCGGCGCTCAGCGACGTCAGCACCGTGACCGCGAGAACGCGACAGCCGCCGCCGGCATCTCGCTGCGGCGTCCGCCGCCGCGCGAAGCATCGCGGCCCCGCCCGACGCGTGGACCGTCACGAGCGACGCTCCCAACTTCGCGGCGTTGCGCACTCCTCCGGCGACCGTGTTCGGGATGTCGTGGAACTTGAGGTCGAGAAAGACCTCTCGCCCTTGCTCGCGAATCGCGGCGACGACCGAAGGTCCGGCCGCTGTGAACAGCTCGTTGCCGACCTTGTAGAACCGGCAGGCTTCGCCGAGCTCGCCCACGAGAGCCATGGCCGCGGACGCCGTCGGCACGTCGAGCGCGACGATCGGCGTCGTGTTCACCCTTCTCGCTTCTGCCGTTTTCGTCACGTCAGTCCCTCGAGAGTCCCGACGAGATCCGAGATTCGCGCTACGCCGTGTGCGTCGCACCAGGCCGCCATTTCCTTGACGACGCGCATCGGCGCGCGCGGATCCCGCAGCGCGGCGGTGCCGATTCCCACGAGCGACGCGCCGGCCACGATGTACTGGAGCGCGTCGGAGCCGCTGGCGACGCCGCCGACGCCGAGGATCGGAACCTGTACCGCTCGTCGCACGCGCCACGTCGCGAGGACGCCGACCGGCAAGATCGCCGGGCCGCTCACGCCGCCCGTGCCGAAGCCGAGCGCGGGGCGCCGCCGGTCGACGTCGATCAGCAATCCGGGAATCGTGTTCACGACGCTGATCGCATCCGCCCCCGCGTCGACGGCGATCTTCGCCGCGTCGCCGATGCGCTCCAGCGTCGGCGAGAGCTTCACGAACACCGGGCGGCGCGTCTCACGCCGAGCGCGCTCGACGACCGACCGCAGCGCCAGCGGATCGGCGCCGAACTCCATTCCGCCCGCTTTCACGTTGGGGCAGCTCACGTTCAGCTCGTACGCATCGATCGCCGGCGCGTTGCCGTCGGCGAGGCCCGCTTCGAGCCCCGCGACCACCGTCGGATAGTCATCGACCGCGAAACCGACGACGTTGGCGATCTTGCGAGTCTCCGGCAGATGCGACGCCAGCCATGGCAGGTGCTCGCGTCGCACGGCGTCGAGGCCGGGGTTCGCCAGCCCGACCGCGTTGATCATCCCTCCCTCGAACTCCGCCACGCGCGGCGCGGGCGCGCCCGCGCGCGGCTCGACCGAGACGGCCTTCGTCACGAAGCCGCCCAGCGCGTCGAGGTCGACGACGCGATCCAGCTCGGCGCCGTAGCCCGCGGTGCCGGAGGCGAGAACGACAGGATTTTGAAATGTCAGTCCGCTCACGACGCTCTGGAGCGCCGGGCGCGAGGTCACCGGTTCTGGCTCCCGCCGGTGCCGGCCTTCCCTCCGTCGACGCGCCGTTCGTAGGCGTCGAGGTATTGCTGCGCGCCGCTGGCGATGGCGGCGGCGATCGCGTCCTGCTTGGCCGGATCGGAGAGATAGCGCGCTTCGCGGCCGTTGGTGCCGAATCCGATCTCGACGAGGACCGCCGGCATGAACGCCGTCACGAGCACGCGAAACCCCGCTTGTTTGACGCCGCGGCTTGGCCCGGGCGAGACCGCCGACAGGCGGTGCTGAATGATCTCGGCGAGCTGACTCGATTCACGCAGGTGCTCGTTCTGCTGCATGTCACTGAGAATGAAACTAAGCGGGTCGCCGGTGTCGAGTCCGGGGCCGGTCTGCTCGAAGCGGACGGCGGCGTTTTCCATGCGCTCCACGCGGCGCGCGTCTTCGGTGCGCGCCTCGGAGAGAAAGTAGGTCTCGACGCCGCGCGCGGCCTCGGGATCGGTCCACCCGAGGTTGGCGGCGTTGACGTGAATCGAGATGAACAGATCGCCGCCGTTTCTGTTGGCGATGCGCCCGCGGTCGTCGAGCGCGATCAGCGTGTCGCTCGTGCGCGTGTACACGACGTCGAGTCCGCGCGCCTGGAGCCGCGCGCCGAGCTTCTTCGCGACGGCAAGCGTGATGTCCTTCTCGTAGATCTTCGGCCCGCCGCCGATCGGGCCCGTCATTCCGTTGTCGACCCCGCCGTGCCCCGCGTCGACGATCACCGTGCGGCGGCCGTGTTTCGACGCGGCCGGCGGACGTCGCACGCCGTCGTCGTACTGGATCGCCGTCGTGAGCGGTTCACTCGTCTTCGCCGCCGAGGCCGACCGCTGAACGACGGCCGGGGCCGCGATGTCGGTCGAGAACACGACGAGCTGGCGCGCCTCGGCATCCCACCGGGTGTTCGGAACGAACTCGGGGAATACGTCGGACACGACCTGGAGCGGCACCATGAGCCGTCCGCCGGAGACGATGGGAGCGGACGGCGAGTTGGCGAACCTCGCTGCCGACGCGGACGAGGCGTGGAACCCGCCTGGACTTGGAGCGCGCGTCCCCCATGCCTCGAGCGAGTACCACGACGACGAGTCGTGATGGACGTCGACGCGCAGCAGCGGCGCGAGCGCCTCGGGGCGCAGCATCGGGCCGGCCGGCGTCGCGACCATCGCGACCCGGATCGAGCGGCGCGCATCGCGGACGACGAGCGCCGGCGCCGGCGTTCCCTGAGACAACTGGAACGCCGCGAGCACGATTCCGATCATCGCGTGCGGACCGCGCGGGCCATTTCCCGCTCGGCGTCGCGCGTGCGCTCGGTGTCGCGCTTGTCGTGGAGTTTCTTTCCCTTGGCGAGTGCGAGGGCCACTTTCGCCACCCCGTTTTTGAAGTAGAGCTCGAGCGGGACGAGGGTCAGTCCTTGGCGCTCGACGGCTCCAATCAAACGACGGATTTCCTTGCGGTGGAGCAACAGTTTGCGGGTGCGTTCGGGCTCGTGATTCGAGTAACCCCCGCGTTCGTAGGGCGAGATGTGCAGGTTGAGCAGAAATGGCTCACCGTCCTTCAGGATTCCGTACGCCTCGCTGATGTTCGCGCGCCCGTCGCGGAGCGACTTCACTTCGGTGCCCACGAGCACCAGCCCCGCCTCGAAGGTCTCGAGGATGTGGTAGTCGTAGCGCGCGCGCTTGTTGCGCGCGATCGACTGGATCTCGTTCTTCGCCGGGTCGGAGCGCGCGGACTTCTGGGCGGCGGCGGCTGACTTGGCGGGACGGGCTGGCATAGGACGGCGGGGCGAGGGCGCGCGCGTCGGAGCCTCGCGCGTTGTCGCAACTTAGACGAGCCATCTTCGCGCAGCAACACAGGATACGTTGACGCGTCCCTGAGGCGAGACTAGCTTTTGCTGCTCTGCCGAAGTGGTGGAACTGGTAGACGCGCTGGCTTCAGGAGCCAGTGGGCGCAAGCTCGTGGGGGTTCGAGTCCCCCCTTCGGCACTCGAACAGCTTCTATCGCGGCGCGGACCGCCCGACCAGCTCGCTGGGGGCGACGTTCTCAGGCAACGCGACCGCACCGAACGTCGCGCGCAGCGCTTCGTTCGCCTCGGTGAGATAGCCGAGCAGCAGTTCGCCCGCGCGAACGATGTTGTCGTCGCGGAGCTTGAAGCTGCCGCCGCCGAACGCGAAGAGCGTTTGCCCCATTCGCGTCCATGTCGGAGCGCCGGCGCGCGACGCCAGCCCGTCGCGATACGCGCTCAGCCGCGCGTTGAACTGGCGCTCGGCCGTGTCGGTCTTGTCGGCGGCGATGCCGCGATCCCGCGCGAACGCCTCGGAAATCTCCCGCGCGACGATCGACGCGGTGCGGTCGTCGAGCGCGTCTCGCTGCGCCGCGATCAAGCCGAGCGCGCGCCGGGCATAGCGGAGCTCCCACGTCGCATGATCGACGTCGCCGCGCGTCGCGTTCTGCGTCAGCCACTCGATGTCGCGGAGCGCCGGCTCGACGAACAACGTCGCGACGTATCGTGCGGCTTTTCGCTGCGCGTCACGGTCCGCCCGCCACCGCGCAAAGAAGGACATCGGTCAGGACTGGAGAACCGGCAGCGCCCGCGCATCCGGTTCGACGACCGCCGGCGGGAGACCGACGCGCGACCGAACCTCGCTCTCTTCCGCCAGCAGATCGGCGAGACACACGCCGCCGAGCACGTCGTCGATCTTGCGCTGGAGCAGCATCCACACGGGGCGAATGCTGCAGTTGTGCGACGACGAGCACCGCTCTTCACCGACCGGATGCGACACGCAGTGGAGATCGAACGTCATCGTCTCGGAGGCCTCGATCACGTCGCGGATCGAGATCTGGTCAGCCGGGCGGGCGAGCGCGTAGCCGCCGCGCGCGCCGCGCGTGCTGCGGACGAGGTTGGCCCTGTCGCAGCCGGAGGAGAATCTGCTCGACGTAGTCGGGCGGCAGGCGCTCGACGTCGGCGATCTCGCGGCCCGTGATCGGGCCCTCCGACGCGCGACGCGCCAGATGCAGCGCGCAGATGACTCCGTATTCCGCGAGCGTGGTGATGCGCATGAATTTCCAATCTAAGCCCGGGCGCGGGCACCGGTCAGCCCGCGCGCGAGCGCCCGGTGACGACCCGGATCAGCCGCCGGCCGAAACGCCGTGGGTGCCGCCCGGAACGCCGATCTCGGTCATTTTGCGAAGGTCGAGCACCTCGTCGGCCTCGTCCGGCGGCAGGATCCCGTCGCGCTTCACGAGATCGCGAATCAGGATCCCCTCCTTCACCGACTGCTTGCTGATCTCCGCCGCGCGCGCGTAGCCGATTTGCGGAGCGAGCGCCGTGGCGAGGGCAGCCGATCGCTCGACCCAATACGCGCACATCTCGCGGTTGGCCTGGATGCCCTTGATGCACCGCTCGGTGAGCGCGTTGGTCGCGTTGGTGAGAATCCGCATCGCGAGCAACACGTTGAACCCGATCACGGGCATCATGACGTTCAGCTCGAGCTGCCCGTGCTCGGAGGCGATCGCGACCGTCGTGTCGAGTCCCATCACCTGGAAGCAGACCTGGTTCACCATCTCCGGGATCGACGGATTGATCTTGCCCGGCATGATGGACGATCCCGGCTGCACCGCGGGGAGCGTGATCTCGTCGATTCCGGTGCGCGGCCCCATCACCATGAGCCGCAGGTCGCTGGCGATCTTGCTCAGGTCGATCGCCAGCACGCGCAGCGCGGCGCTGAAGCCGGCCACGTCGCCCATGCTCTGCATGAGCTGAATTCGATCTTCCCCCTCGCGGAGCGACAGCCCGGAGATCTCCTGGAGGTGGCGGACCATGAGGGGCGGGTATTCCGCCTCGACGGTGACGCCGGTGCCGACGGCGCTGCCGCCGATGCCGAGGTCGCGCAGATAGTCCGCCGCTTCGGTCACGCGACGCACGCCGCGGGCGATCGAGCCGGCGTAGGCGGTGAACTCCTGCCCGAGGCGGATGGGCATCGCGTCCTGCAGGTGAGTGCGCCCCGCCTTCACGATGTCGTCGAACTCCTTGCCCTTGTCGGCCAGCGCGCGGCGCAATCCCTCGAACGCCCGCAGAAGCGGATCGAGCTGCGAGAGACACGCGAGGCGAATCGCCGTCGGGATCGTGTCGTTCGTCGACTGCGCCATGTTGACGTGATCGTTCGGGTGCACGGGCGCGTACTCGCCGCGTTTTCCTCCGAGGATCTCGTTGGCGCGATTCGCCAGCACCTCGTTCGCGTTCATGTTGTGCGACGTGCCCGCGCCGGCCTGATACGGGTCGACGATGAAATGCTCGCGATGCTTGCCGGCCAGCACTTCGTCGGCCGCGGCGATGATGGCGTCGGCGAGCCGCGCATCGAGGCGCCCCGTTTCCTTGTGCGTCAGCGCCGCCGCCTTCTTGATCCACACCTGCGCGACGACGAACGGCTCGAGCGGCAAGAGGCCGCTGATCGGAAAGTTCTGCTTGGCGCGGAGCGTCTGGACGCCGTACATCGCGTCGGCGGGAACGTCGAGCGGGCCAAGGGGGTCCTTTTCGCGGCGCGTATCAGGCATGATGAGAGGGTTCTAATTGCTGTTGGACGGTGTGGCGTCGCCGGGCGTTGCGCGTGCAGACGTCGCGCCGTGGAGACGATGAGGCCGGCCGCGGCGAGCATCGCGACGCCAAGCAGCGCGACGCTGAATGCGTGCAGGCGGCCGAAGTCGGCTCGGCGGGGGTCGCTCGCCGGCAGCGCGTCGATCGGCACGCCGATGCTCGCCCGAAATGCGTCGATGCGCTGGCCGATCACGAGCGCCCACACGCACGCACCGCCGATCAGGAAACCGGCGCCGGCCCGTTGCCCCGCCGCGCGGTATCCGCCGAAATGAACGACGTCGTTCAAGTCCGGAGTTGCGCACCCGCGGGCCAGCGGGCAGTGAGTATCGCGTTCTGGGCGACGGCTTCGATGAGTCCGACGACGAACGAGATCGCCGCGCCGGCATAGAGAAGCGCGGGCAAGACGCGTCCGACGACGTCGCCGGCCATCGTGCGGCTCGGGAGGGCGTGGAACAACGCCGGCGCGACGACGGCGGCGAACAGCACGGCCGCGCCGAGCCAAACGCTCAACGCCACCAGCTCGAAGACAAGCGACCGCGAGCGAGGCGGCGCGTCCATGACCTACCGTCTCCCGGAACGAGCCACGTCGACGAGAAACGGATTCGTCGCGCGCTCGCGTCCGATCGTCGTCGCCGGGCCGTGCCCCGGATACACGACGAGATCGTCGTCCAGCTCGCAGATGCGCGCCAGGGATTCCTCCATCGCGCGCGGATCCGCCAACGGCAGATCGGTGCGTCCGATCGAGCCCGCGAAGAGCAGATCACCGCCGAGGACGACGCCGTTTCCATGAAAGACGACGTGTCCCGGCGCGTGACCGGGAACGTGCATCACCGAGAACGTGAGTTCCGCCGACGGAGAGCGAATCACCCTCCGCCAGCTCGCGATCCGGCGCCGGCGGCATCTCGAACTCCACGCCGTACTGGAGCGGCCGCCTGCGGCGCCCGCGCCAGCGTCGGGAGCGTCGGCGGGGTGCATGTAGACCGGGACCGGCCACTCCCGCGTCACGCCGGCGATCGCGCCGACGTGGTCGAGGTGCGCGTGCGTCAACCACACGGCGTCGAGCGTGGCGCCCGAGGCGCGGATCCATTTCACGACGCGATCGGGCTCCGCCCCCGGATCGACGACGACGGCGCGACGCGTCGCCTCGTCGATCACGAGATACGTGTTCTCCTGAAACTCGCCGACCGTCGCCGCCAGGATCTTCACGCCGTGTAGCCTCCCATGCCCACGATCGGCTCGCTCGGATGGCCGTCCGCGCGGGCCTTGAGATACTTCTCGACGGCGATCGCCGCCGTCGTCGCGTCGCCGACGGCCGTCGTCACCTGTCGCGTGAGCTGCGAACGCACGTCGCCCGCGGCAAACAGCCCGCGCACGCTCGTCTCCATGTTCGGGTCGGTTCGGAAGTAGCCCATGTCGTCGTGCTCGACGTGCTCGGCCACGATTCCCGTGTTCGGCCGGAAGCCGATGAACACGAACATTCCCGTCGCCGCGAGATCCCTCGTCACCTCGGTCGTGACGTCGCGCAGACGCAAGTTGTTCACGAGCCCCTGCTCGTCCGCCTGCACCTCGTCCACGACGGTGTTCCAGATGACTTCGACCTTCGGATTCGCGAAGAGGCGCTGTTGTAGAATCTTCGACGCGCGCAACTCGTCGCGGCGGTGGATGAGATAGACCTTGTCGGCGTACCGCGTGAGGAAGTCCGCCTCTTCGGTCGCGGCGTCGCCGCCGCCGACCACCGCGATCGTCTGTTTCCGGAAGAAAGCGCCGTCACAGATCGCGCAGTAGGAAACGCCCTTCCCCGCGTACTCGATCTCGCCCGGGATCCCGAGCTTGATCGGCGTGCCGCCGGCGGTGATGATCACGGCCGGCGAGTAGTAGACGTCGCCCGAATCCGTGCGCGTCGAGAACGTTCCGTCGGCGCATCGCTCGACGCGATCGACGTGCACGCCCGTCCTGATCTCGGCGCCGAACTTGGCGGCGTGATCGGCGAACTTCTGCGCGAGATCCTGTCCGAGGATGTGGTCGAATCCCGGATAGTCCTCGATGAGCTCGGTGTTCAGCAGCTCGCCGCCCGGAAAACCCTTCTCCAGGATGACGGCCTTGAGCATCGCGCGCCCGGCGTACAGTCCGGCGCACATCCCCGCGGGGCCCGCTCCGATGATTACGACGTCGTAATTGTAGGTAGTCCCCACCGCAGATCCTCTCGTCGCGGCCTGCCGGCGGTCTCATCGCCTCGCCGCATCATGATGATCAAATGTAGCCGATGCGGGAACCGCCTTTCGCATCGCTCACTTACGGATGTGGCGCCCGCCGTCGACGATGATTGTGTCTCCGGTGAAGTAGTCGGCGCCGAGGATGAAGAGAACGGCATTCGACACGTCTTCCGGACTGCCGTTGCGCTGCAGCGGCGTCGTCCCGCGAAGCCGCTCGGCGTCGGCGTCGCTCCACCCGTCGGGCAGCAGAACCGTTCCGGGCGCCACGGCTCCGACGCGGATCTCCGGCGCGAGCACGCGCGCCAGCGCGCGCGTCAGATACACGACGCCTGATTTCGACAAACCGTGCACGAGATAGTCCGGCCACGTCTCGAACGCGGCCAGGTCGGCGATGTTGACGATCGCTCCGCGCGCCCGCCGCAGATGCGGCGCCGCGGCCTGCGACAGCAGAAACGGCGCGCGAAGGTTCAGCGCCATGATGCCGTCCCACTGCGACGCGTCGGTCTCGCCGAGCGGAGTGCGCAGCATGACGGCGGCGGAGTTCACGAGCACGTCGAGTCCGCCGAATCGCTTGACGACCGACTCGACGAGTCCGGTCAGTTGCTCGGGGCGTGTGAGATCGGCGCCGAACGTTTCGCCGGAACCTCCGGCTTTCTCGATCGCTCGCAGCGTTTCCTTCGCGCCGTCGGCCGTCGCGTTGTAGTGCACGGCGACGCGCATCTTCTGCGCGCCCAGCGCGACGGCTATCGCTCGTCCCACGCGATGCCCCGCCCCCGTCACCAACGCCGTCCGGCCGTCAGCTCCATGTCGCATCTGCGGTTGCAGCTAGCCGCGCGGTCGCGGATGCGGGCGTCCTGCCGCTCGAGCCAAGCTTCCGGAATGCGCATCATGCCGAGCGTGCGCGCGCCTTCCGACGCGCCGTGCCAGTCCGACCCGCCGCTCGGCACCAGTCCGAAGAAATCCACCAGCGCGGTGAGTCGCGCGACGTCTTCGGGCGAATGGCTCGGGTGCCGCACTTCGACGCCGTCGATGCCGGCGTGCGCGAACGCCTCGATGCGCTCGCGCGTCCCGGACTGCGCCGGATGCGCGAGAACGGCGAGGCCGCCCGCGCTGTGAATCGCCGCGATCGCGTCCGCCGCGGTGAGCCGCTCCTTGGCGATGTAGGCGGGCCGGCCGCTCCCGAGATACCGGTCGAACGCGTCGCGAAAATCGACCGCCCAGCCCTCGGCGATCATCGCGCGCGCGACGTGAGGACGCCCGATCGCTCCGCCGGCGGCCTGCTCGAGGACCGCGGCCATCTCGATGCGCACGCCGAGCTCGTTCAGGCGCACGACGATTCGTTCGGCGCGGCCGCGTCGCATCTCGCGCAGCCCGATGAGTCGCTCGTCGAGGTGTCCGTGTGTCGGAGAGGTGGAGACCGAGAATGTGAGTCTCTGCGTCGCCCTCCACTGCGCTCAACTCGATGCCGGGAACGACGCGCACGCCGAGCGCCGCGCCGGCAGCGGTGGCGGCGGCGATTCCGTCGAGCGTGTCATGGTCGGTGAGAGCGATCGCCGACAAGCCGACGCGCTTCGCCTCCCGAACCACTTCGTCCGGCGGGCGCGTCCCGTCGGACGCGGTGGAATGGACGTGCAGGTCGACGAAAGGGGGGCGGCGGCATCGACCGCGCGCGGAGTGGGCGACGTCACACCGAGTAGTCGGCTTCCGGCGACGTGTCGCTCGGCTGCGAGCACTCGAACAGCCGCGCGAGATCCCCGTCGCTCATCTCCACGAGCGAGCGCTCGCGCGATCGAGTGCCGACCGGCGAATAGCGGCTGACGCGCACCTCGCGGTCGCTGCCCGTTCCATTGATGAAGATCAGCCCGAACTCGTCGCGGTCGTATTGCGTGACGCGCCCCGACGGGAACACCAGCCAATTCTTGCCGCCGATCGTGAGAACGCGCGATGGCATCAGGTCAACTCCACTTCCATGTAGACGCGATTCGGATCGAGGATCGGCTCCGGCGCCGACGCGAGCGCGCGCGCCAGCGTGTCGGCGTCGCCGGCCTCGACGAACTCGAGGAACGCTCCGGGGAGCGCCGCCTCCTCGAACGCCCAGAAGCGGCAGTTCTGCTTCGCATAGTGCTCGTGCTTTCGGCGGAGCTTTTCGTGAAATCGCTCGCGATCCGGCGGCGTGACGAGCGTACGTTGGATAGTGAGTGCGCGCGGCACGGTCAGATCACCGTCTCGGGGAAGGTTTCGAGGCTACGCTTTACGAAGCTCATGAATTTGTCGGCGTCGGCGCCGTCGACGACGCGATGGTCGAACGAGAGCGAGAGATACGAACACGTCCGGATGGCGAGCATGTCTTCGCCTTCCGGACCGGTGAGAACCTTGGGCCGCTTCTCGATCGCGCCGATGCAGAGAATCGCGACCTGCGGCTGGTTGATGATCGGCGTGCCGGTGAGCGAGCCGAACACGCCGGGGTTGGTGATCGTGAATGTGCCGTCCTGCACTTCGCGCGGATCGAGTCGCTTGGTGCGCGCGCGATTGGCGAGGTCGTTGAGCGCGCGGGTGAGACCGGTGAGCGACAGGTTGTCCGCGCCCTTGATGACGGGGACGATGAGCCCCCAGTCGAGCGCGACGGCGATGCCGAGATTGATCTGCTTGCGGTAGATGACCTCGTTGCCGCGCACCGACGCATTGACGATCGGATGCGCCTTTAGCGCTTCGACGACCGTTTTCAGGATGAACGGCATGTAGGTGAGCTTCTCGCCCGTCGCCTTCTCGAATTCGGCGCGGTTCTTGGCGCGAATCCGCGCGATGCGCGTGAAGTCGACCTCGAAGAACGTGCTCACGTGCGCCGACGTGTGTCGCGACGCGACCATGTGCTCGCTGATCAGCGCGCGCATCTTGGTCATCGGCTCGACGACGTCGCCCGGCCACGGCTCGGGGAGCGGCAGCGATCCCACGTGAACCGGCGCTCCGCCGCCGACTCGCGGCGCCGCACCGGCGTCACCGCCCGACTCGATGAACTCGAGCAGGTCCTTCTTGGTGACGCGCCCGGCGATACCGCTTCCCTGCAGACCGGAGATCTCGATGCCGTGCTCCGCCGCCATGCGCCGCACGAGTGGCGATGACTTGGTGCGAAGCCTTTCCTCCAGCGAGGCACCGTTGCCGTGAGGAACGGGGGCGGAGGCGTTCGGTGATGGGGCGGCGGGCGGAGTGGCGGGGGCGGAGGACTGGTCGGGCGATGCCGACGTGGTTGCCCCAACTGGCGCGGCAGACTTCGCTGGAGCCGCAGGCACGCTCGCCGCTGCCGGAGCGACGGCCGGCGCCGCGGGCGCGACAACGGCGGCGTTCACGTCCGTTTCGAGACGCGCGACCAGCGTGTCGACCGGAACCGTCTGCCCTTCCTTCACGAGGATCTCGGCGATCACGCCGCTCACCGGCGCCGGGATCTCGGCGTCGACCTTGTCGGTCGAGATCTCGAACATCGGCTCGTCGCGCTTGACCGAGTCGCCGACCTTCTTGAGCCACTTCGACAGCGTGCCCTCGGCGATCGACTCCCCCATTTGGGGCATCACGACGTCTATGCGTGCCACCGCGTCATCCTCGCTCCGAGTTTTGCGCGCGTCGCCGCCCGCGCGAGAACAACCAGATCGTGACCGTCGGGAGCACCACGAGCCCGGTGAACGCCCCGATCAGCCAATACGTCACCCACCCACACGGCGCGCCCGTTTCGGCATCGGGAGTGCACCGCGACAGCGCGCCGACGATCTTGGCCACGAGCACGGCGACCATGCCGCCCCCAGCGAAGCCGCCGATGGCCGTAATACATCCGATACCAAAATATGCGGACCGCGGCGTGGGCGCTCGCTGCGGGGTGGCCGGCTCGCCTGACGGATGCGCCATCGGAGGCGGGGCGCGGGAGCGCGAGTCAGTAGCTCGACGTCAGCCGGTGTGCCGGGTCGTCGGCGCGGTGAAGTGCAACGAAGAATTTCTTGACGTTTCGATCGAGACGGCTCTCGCCCATCTGGTCGGTCTCGACCTGGACGAACGTGTAGTGTCCGCCTTCGGCCCGCACGGTCAGGCGCAGGGCGCCGAGCTGGCCCGTGTATGTCCGTGTCTTCGGTGCCGTGGTGTGCTGCGCGAGGCCGATCTTCGGGAAGAAGTCGTCGGCGGCGGCGAGCACGTCCGCCAATTCCATTTGGCTGCGATAGAAGTGTCGCATCAGGGGGTGTTCGAGGGTCGTTCGTTGAGCACGTCCTGCATCCAGTCGGTGCGCTCGAGCGGATGCAGCGAGTCGCGGCGGAAGCGAATCGCCACCGCCCAGGTGCCCGGGATGACGAAGTTCAACTTCGCGTGATACGTGCCGACCTCCGGACCGTACGCGAACCCGTCGTAGGTCTTGGACTGCGGCCCGTTGGGCGCTTCCTCCTCGATCGGCTTGCCGGCGAAGAGCTGTCCTTCACCGGCCTCGATGGGCTGGCGGGTCTTCCGGTCGAAGACCTGGACCGTGTAGTGGATGTCGTCGCGCGCGTGGGGCGGCGCCTGGTCGGGCTTGATGGTGAAATCGTAGCTCAGCGTGAACTGGTGCAGCGGCGGAGGCCCGTTGTCTCCGCCGCACGACGCCACCGCGGCGACGGCCGCGACCAGCGCGCCGATTCGCCCCATCAAGTGCCAACGTCGCATCGCCGGCTCTCCTCGTTTTACGACTGGTAGTACTCCAGCCCGAGGTGCGTGATCTGCTCCTCACCCATCAGGTGCCGAAGCGTGTTCTTGAGCTTCGTCTGCTGGATGAAAAGATCGTGTTCCGGCTGCAAACCGGGAGCGGCCATCGGCGACTTGTAATAGAAGCTTAACCATTCCTGAATGCCCTTCATCCCCGCGCGGTGCGCGAAGTCGGAGAAGAGCGCCAGGTCGAGCACGATCGGCGCGGCGAGGATCGAGTCGCGGCAGAGGAAGTTGATCTTGATCTGCATCGGGTAGCCCATCCACCCGACGATGTCGATGTTGTCCCACCCTTCCTTGTTGTCGCCGCGCGGCGGGTAGTAGTTGATCCGCACCACGTGCGAGAAGTCCTTGTACAGCTCGGGATAGCTGCTCCGGCTGCAGGATCGTGTGCAGCACGCTCAGCTTCGACTCCTCCTTCGTCTTGAACGAGGCCGGATCGTCGAGCACCTCGCCGTCGCGGTTGCCGAGGATGTTGGTCGAGTACCAGCCGGCGAGGCCGAGCATGCGCGCCTTGAGTCCGGGCGCGATGACGGTCTTCATCCACGTCTGGCCGGTCTTGAAATCCTTGCCGGAAATCGGGACGCCCTTGTCGTTGGCGAGCTGTTGCAGCGCCGGCGTGTCCACCGCCAGGTTCGGCGCGCCGTTGCAGTACGGAATGCCCTTCCATGATCGCGGCCCACGCGTAGAGCATCGCCGGCGAGATCTCGTCGTCGTTCTGCTCCATCGCGCGCTCGAACTGCTGGATCGTCGCGTGCTGCGGGCCGGGCTTGATGAAGATCTCGGTCGACGCGCACCAGACGATCACCAGGCGATCGCACTTGTGCTTCGACTTGAAGTCGCGCATGTCCTGCCGCAGCTGCTCGGCGAGGTCGCGCTTCGATTTCCCCTTCTTGACGTTCTCGCCGTGGATTCGCGTGACGTACTTGTTGTCGAACACGGCGGGCATCGGCTTGATGCCCTTGAGGAACTCGGCGACCGGCTCGAGGTCGCGGTCCTCGAGCACGCCGGCCTTCTTCGCGGCCGTGTACGCGTCGTCGGGAATCGGATCCCACGCGCCGAACACGAGGTTGTCGAGCGCGCGCGAGCGGCACGAACTCCTTGATCAGCGGCGAGCGATTGTCGGTTCGCTTGCCGAGCCGGATGGTCGCCATTTGGGTGAGCGAGCCGATGGGCTTGGAATGGCCGCGCCGGATGCTCTCGACGCCGGCCATGAACGTCGTCGCGACGGCACCGAGCCCAGGGGTCAGGATGCCGAGCGTGCCGGTGGCAGGACGGATGGTGGGCGAAGCCACGAATTCAATCTCCTGTCGCGCTAATGGCGCGTGCCGGTACGACCCCGGCGGCGCAGCCAGAAGGACTTTTCAGTGGTGAGCGGCAACGGCGGAGCGACGGCGCGGTCGTTCGTTTGGTCGTACACGAACTTTGTCCGCTGCACGACGGTGATCCACGCCGTCACGGTGAGGAAAATGAGGATGATGTCCAACACCCAGCCGTTGAAGACGAGGCCGAACAACGCCTGGGGTGCCGCCAGCAAAACGGAACGCTCGGGCCGCTGGAGGAGCCCGACCTTCGCGTCCAACCCCAGCGCCTCGGCGCGGGCGCGGATGTACGACGTGAGGAATGCCCCGTTCAGTCCGGCCAGACAAACCACGACCATCCAGACCGAGTGGTACCGCGGGCTGAGCGCATAGAACACCGCCAACCCGCACAACACGGCGCCGTCGGCTACCCGGTCGAGGGTCGAGTCGAGAAACGCCCCGAACGTCGAGCTCTTGTTCGATCGCCGGGCGACGGTGCCGTCGAGGACGTCGAACAGCGCGGTCGCCGAGAGGAAGAACCCGCCGGTTCGGATGTGCCCGAAACCGTAGATGACGCCGCCGGCGACGGTGCACACTGTGCCAACCGCGGTGATCGTGTTGGGGTGCACACCGCGACGGACGAACCAGTTGGCAACCGGATCAATGACTCTGAGGTAGCCGTTCTTGAGCCAGTCCGGAAGAATCTGCATTGGGCGTAAAAGTAGCCTTTCCAGACACTTGTAGCAACCAAATGATCCCCGGACCGGCCGCGGTGACGGCCGTCGTCGCTACGGAACTTGAAAGGCGTAGGTCCCGCTGAGCGTGACGTTCGTGCGAGAATAGGTCCGCGCGCCGTCGAACGTGACCGCCTTGATCGTCGCCGTCGTGCCCGGCGCGTAGTTCGGAACCGGGATCGTCACGTTGCTGTTCGCGGCGACCTGTCGGAGAAAGGTCTCGGTGCCGTTGACGTTCACGTACACGTTCACCGATTGGCCGAGCGTGTTGTTCACTTGAATCGAGATTTGGGCCGGCTGGGCCGGCGACGACCCGACGGTAGCGGCACGCGGGCCGCAAGCCGGGGCCGCAGATCAGGACGAAGAGACCAACGAAAAACGCCATCGAGCGCTTGCCGGTCATCGGAGAGCACCTCGCAAAAAGGTGGGTGTGCGGGGGGCTGCGCGTCATCGGTACAACAAGAAAGCGGCGAGCCGAGGCTTCGAACTCGGTCGACGGCTGGTTGTCCACGGTCGACGACTCGGTCGGGATCCTCGCCGTTGAACAAAGCCTGGCGCATCGCCGGGCTGCCGAAGCGCTCGTCGAACGCCGCGTCGCGAACGCGCAACGAGTCGCGGTTCGTCCGCAGCAAGGCCCAGAGAATCTGCCGCGCAGAGATGTCCCGGGCGCACCGCATTTCGGTCGGTGACCACGACGCGAATGCCAGGGATGCGGCGGCCGCCGTACTTGCCGTCGCCCGGATTCACCGGCGTGAACGAGTCGACCACGAACCGCACGCCGGGCGGGTTGCGGCCGTTCAACAGCGAGGCGACCTCGGGCGCGTTCATCCACGGCGCGCCAAAACGCTGAAAGGCGTCGGCGGTGCCTCGCCCCACCGAAACGTTCGATCCTTCGAACGCGACGAGCGCCGGATAGATCAGCGCGCTCGTGAGAGTCGGCAGATTCGGCGACGGACGCACCCAGGGCAGCCCGGTCTCGTCGAACCACGCCGAGCGTTTCCAGCCGGAGACGGGAACGACGTGCAGCGGCGCACCGATCGCCAGCACGTCGTTGTAGAAGCGCGCCATCTCGCCCATCGTCATTCCATGCCGCAATGGGAACGGATATAATGCGTACGGCTTCGCCGGTCGGCGCGCGCTCTGTTCGTTGGCGTTCGCCAAAGCGGAGTCGAGCATCGGTCCGTCGACGTGGTCGCCGGTGATCGGGTTCGGCCGGTCGAGCACGATGATCGGCAGATGACGGCGAGCCGCCGCACGCATCGCGTAGATCATCGAGCCGACGTACGTCCACGTTCGCGTGCCAACGTCCTGGAGGTCGAACACGAGCGCGTCGAGATCGGTGAGCAGGCTGTCCGGCGGCGCGATCGCCGTCTCGGTGTAGAGCGAATGCACCGGGAGCCCACTCCGCTCGTCGATCCCGCTCTCGATGTGCGTCCGGTCTTCCGTGCCGCGGATGCCGTGCTCGGGCGAGAACAGTCGCACCAGCCGAACGCCGGCGTCGCGCGCGCGCGAATCGCGCAGGACCTCGATGTCCGAGACACCGTGCTCGTCGATGCCGGTCTGATTCGTGAGCAGCGCGATGCGCTTGCCGCGCACGAGGCCGAGGCTGTCCGACATCAGCACGCTGATCCCCGGCCGCACGCCGCCCGCGGGAGCTGGCGCGCTCGTCGGCGGCGGCGTTCCTGCACGCCGCCGAAATGACCACCGCACCCATCAACAGCCAACGCTGAGCATGCATCGCGTAGCGATCCTCGCGTCACTCGTCACGGTAGCCGCGTGTCGTTCCGGAAACTCCCAACCTTCGCCTGCCCCAACAACGGCATCGGCCTTGGGCGCGACGCTTCAGCGCCGCATCGAAGACGTGCTGAACCGCGCGCGCGCCGACAGCGCCTTCCCCGGCGCGTTCGCCGTCGTCGGAACGCACGACGGCATCCTCGCCGAATATGGCGTCGGCCAGCTCGATTGGGCACCCACGCCGAGGCCGGATGAGCACACGCTGTGGGATCTGGCGTCGCTCACGAAGGTCGTCGGGCTGACGACGGCGATGATGCAGCTCGTCGAGCAGCACCGCGTCGACCTCGACGCGCCGCTTCAGCGCTACATCCCCGAGTGGACCGGACCGAACAAGAACCGCGTCACCGTTCGCAATCTGCTCACGCACACGTCGGGGCTTCCGGCGTTCAAGGCGTACGACGAGATCACGCACGACCCCGACAGCCTCGCCAAGCTCATGTTCTCGACGCCGCTCGACACGCTGCCCGGCGTCCGCATGGTCTACAGCGACATCGGCGCGTACATGCTCGGCAAGCTCGTCGAGCGGGTGACGGGTCAGACGCTCGACGCCTACGTCCACGATCACGTGTTCGTGCCGCTCAAGATGGACGAGACGATGTACCGCCCGCCGGCGTCGCTGCTGCCGCGCATCGCGCCGACGGAGTTCGACCCGCGGCGCGGGGGACTCGTTCGCGGCAAGGTGCACGACGAGCGCGCGTACTATCTGGGCGGCGTGTCGGCGCACGCGGGGATCTTCAGCTCCGCGCACGACCTCGCGCGCCTCGCGCGCATGTACCTGAACGGCGGCACGCTCGACGGCGCGCGCGTCGTCCAGCCCGCGACGATCGCGCAGTTCACCGCCTACACCGACTCGGCGTTCTCGAACCGCGGCATCGGCTGGCAGAAGCCCGACCTGCCCGGAATGAAGTTCGCGAGCCCGTCGTCGGCGTGGGCCGGACACCTGATGTCGACGCGCGCGTTCGGACACACGGGATTCACCGGGACGTCGATCGCGATTGACCCGTCGCGTGACCTGTTCGTCGTCTTGTTGAGCAACCGCGTAGACCCGACGCGGAACAACAACAAGATCACCGAAGTTCGCCGCCAGCTCGCGGACTCGGTCGTGTCCGCGTTCGACCGGCTCCGCTCCCCTCACTGACGAATCGATGAACCTCACTCCGATCGACTGGGCCATCGTCGCCGCGTACTTCCTTCTCTCGGCGGGCATCGGGTTCGCGTTCACGAAGAAAGGCGGCGAGAGCCTGAGCGAGTACTTCATCTCGGGGCGGGCGGTGCCGTGGTGGCTCGCCGGCGCGTCGATGGTCGCGACGACCTTCGCGGCCGACACGCCGCTGGTCGTGACGGGACTCGTGTCGGCGCACGGCGTCGCGGGCAATTGGCTGTGGTGGAACATGCTGATGAGCGGCATGCTCACCGTGTTCTTCTTCGCCCGTCTCTGGCGCCGCGCGAACGTGATGACCGACGTGGAGTTCGCCGAGGTGCGCTACAGCGGCAAGCCGGCGGCGACGCTCCGCGTGTTTCGCGCGCTCTACCTCGCGATCCCGATCAACCTGATCATCCTCGGCTGGGTGACGCGGGCGATGATCAAGATCCTCACGATCTCGCTGGGGCTTCACCCGGTGCAGATCGGCGGACTGACCGTGTCGGGCGAGGTCATCGCGGTGGGGATCTGCTTCGTCATCACGATGGCGTACTCGGTGGCGGCGGGCATGTGGGCGGTGCTGTGGACCGATCTCGTGCAGTTCGTCATCAAGATGACCGCGGTCATCGTGCTGGCCGTGTACGCGGTGAGCGCCGTCGGCGGCATGGCCGTGATGAAGACGAAGCTCGTGGAGCACTTCGGCAGCGAGAAGGCCGCGATCTCCGTACTGCCCGATCTCGTTCGGCGGGAATGGCATCACCGCGTACGCGTGGATGCCGATCCTCTCGCTCGCCGTGTTCCTCGGCGTGCAGTGGTGGGCGGCGTGGTACCCGGGCGCCGAGCCGGGCGGCGGCGGGTACGTCGCGCAGCGAATCTTCTCGGCGCGGACCGAGCGCGATGGCGTGCTGGCGACCCTGGCGTTCAACGTCGCGCACTACGCGCTTCGTCCGTGGCCGTGGATCATCACCGGGCTCGCGACGGTGATCCTGTACCCGAACGGCATCGGGCCGAATCACGATCACGAGGCCGCGTACGTGCAGTCGTTCGTCGACCTGCTGCCGACGCCGTGGCGCGGGTTCATGATGGCGGGGTTCGCGGCGGCGTACATGTCCACCGTGGCGACGCAGCTCAACTGGGGCGCGTCGTATCTCGTGAACGACGTCTATCGCCGATTCCTGAGGAAGGACGAGACCGAGCGCCACTACGTCGGCATGTCGCGGCTCGCGACGGTCGTGCTGTTCCTGTTGTCGACGCTCGTCACGTGGCAGCTGTCGTCGGTCGAAGGCGCGTGGAAATTCCTGCTGGCGATCGGCGCCGGAACGGGCCTCGTTCTCATCCTGCGCTGGTATTGGTGGCGCATCAACGCCTGGTCGGAGATCAGCTCGATGCTGGCGTCGTTCGCGATCTCGCTGATCTGCTTCAAGATCGTTCCCGGCCGTTGGTTCCCCGCGGACGATCCGCGGACCGACTCGGTGATCATGCTCATCACGGTCGCCGCGAGCACGGTGATCTGGGTTGCCGTCACGTTCATGACGGCGCCGGAAACGGACAGCGTGCTCGCGTCGTTCTACGAGCGCGTGCGCCCCGGCGGCCCGGGCTGGGTCAAGGTGTCCACGGCGCTCGGCTACGGCCGCGAGTCGATTCCCGGTGGCGCCTTGGCGTGGACGAACTGGGTGGCGGGCATCGTCGCCGTGTACTCGTCGCTGTTCGGGATCGGGAAGATCATCTTCGGCGAGATGGGCAACGGCGTGGTGTTGCTGACTGCTCGCGGTGATCGCCTTCAGCTGGATCGCCCGATCGTTCCGGAACGAGGCGCCGCCGCCGGCGATGGCGGCGCAAGGACGCGGTGGCGATGGCGGCGGATTGACACCGCTTGTTCCGAGCGGCTTCGAGTTGCCGGTCAAAGGGGGAACGACGATGACGCAGATTTGAAAAGCAATGACGCAGATTGACGGCGAAAACTGATCGGTAACCCTCCTTGTTCCATCGCGGAATCTGCGTCCCAATCTGCGGTATCTGGTTGACGCCGATGTGCCCGCCGTCGAGGCCCGGCCGGCCGGTTTGCCACCGCTTGCAGGATCGACTATAATTCAAGGTGTATGTCTGCGCGGCCGGCACCACTTGGCCGCTCCCTTCGGAGGCTTCAGATGAGCACGATGAATCAGCCTGAAGTGATGGTGACCGTCACCCCGGTCGCCGCCATTGAGGTCAGCAAGTTCATGACGCAGGAAGGCGTCGATCCGGCCAAGGGCGGTCTCCGCGTGAGCGTCCAGCCCGGCGGCTGCAGCGGCTTCAAGTACGGCCTGCTGATCGAGGACGAGCCCGCGGAAGACGACTTCGTCCTTTCGCAGGGCGAGTGGAACGTGTTCGTCGACCCCTTCTCGGCCCAGTACATGAACGGTGTGATCATCGACTATGTCTCGTCGATGCAAGGATCAGGATTCACGTTCAAGAACCCGAACGCAACCGGCGGCTGCGGCTGCGGAAGTTCGTTCTCGGCCTAGCGTGAACCCGGACGGACGGGGGGAGGCCCGCGACGAGCTCGATCGCGCGGCCTCCCCTTCGTCATTTCTGGCCTCGCACCCGGCGCGCGAGCGCATCCGTACCGTCATCGCCGGCGACCACGACGACATCGCCAAGCTCGTCGCGCTGCGAATCGCCGAGCTGATTCGCGAGCATACGGCGGCGGGAACCCGGCTCGTCCTTGGGCTCGCGACGGGCTCGACCCCGATCGGCATCTACCGCGAGCTGATTCGCATGCACCGCGAAGAAGGGCTGAGCTTCGCGTGCGTCGAGACGTTCAATCTCGACGAGTACTACCCGATGCCGAAGGACAGCATCCACTCCTACCACCGCTTCATGTGGGAGAATCTGTTCTCGCACGTCGACATCGATCCGGCGCGCGTGCACATCCCGCCGGGCGACGTGCCGGCGCGAGAAGGTCGGCGAGGCGGCGCGCGCGTACGAGGCGGCCATCGCCGCGGCCGGCGGCATCGATTTCCAGATCCTCGGCATCGGCAAGACCGGGCACATCGGCTTCAACGAGCCGGGATCGGGCGCGGACAGCCGCACGCGTCTCGTGACGCTCGACGCGATCACGCGCAAGGACGCCGCGGCCGATTTCTTCGGCGAGGATTCCGTGCCGCGCGAGGCGATGACGATGGGCGTCGCGACGATTCTCGACGCGCGCGAGATCGCCATCATCGCGACGGGCGAGCACAAAGCCGCGATCGTCGAGCGCGCCGTGGAAGGCGACGTCGACCTCGAAGTCGCCGCGACGTTCCTGCAACGACACCCGAACACCACGTTCTACGTCGACCGCGCCGCGGCCGCCGAGCTGACGCGGATCAAGACGCCGTGGCTGCTCGACGAGGTGCAGTGGACGAAGGAGCTGATGATCCGCGCGGTGATCTGGCTGTCGCAGCGCACCGACAAGGCGATCCTCAAGCTGACCCAGCGCGACTACGCCGACGCGCGCATGTCGTCGCTCGTCGCGAAGTTCGGCTCGCCGGGAGAGGTGAACGGCAAGGTCTTCAACCTGCTCGGCGCCAAGATCCGCGGAAAATCGAAGCTGCCGATCGGCCGGCGGATCGTGTGCTTCTCGCCGCACCCCGACGACGACGTGATCTCGATGGGCGGCATCCTCCGCAAGCTCGTCGAGAACGACAACGAGATCGTCGTCGCGTACATGACGAGCGGCAACATCGCCGTGTTCGACCACGACGTTCGGCGCTACGCCGACTTTCTCGTTCGCCTCGCGGCCGAGGATCGGATCGATCACGGCAAGGTCGACGCGCTCGTCGCCGACGTCCAGACTTCCCTGGAGCGAAAGTCGCCGGGCGACGTCGACACGCCCGACGTGCAGGCGCTCAAGCGGATCATTCGCGAGACGGAAGCGGTGAGCGGGATCGAGACCGTCGGCCTGCCGAGGAACGCCGCGCGCTTCCTCAACCTGCCGTTCTACCAGACCGGCAAGGTGCACAAGGAGCCGATCGGGCCGGCCGACGTGGAGATCGTGCGCGCGCTGCTCGACGAGATTCGTCCCGACATGATTTTCGTCGCGGGCGATCTTTCCGACCCGCACGGCACGCACCGCATGTGCAAGGAAGCGATCGACCGCGCGCTCGGCGAGATGTCCTCGCCCAGGCCCGAGGTCTGGCTCTATCGCGGCGCGTGGCAGGAGTGGCCGATCTACGAGGCCACGTTCGCTTGTCCCGTTGTCGCAGGAGGAGCTGCAGGCTCAAGATCCAGGCGATCTTCAAGCACCAGTCGCAGAAGGATTCCGCGCCCTTCCCCGGCGGCTACGACGAGCGCGAGTTCTGGCAGCGCGTCGAAGCGCGCAACAAGGGAACGGCCGCCGAGCTGGATCGTCTTGGGTTGGCCGAGTATTTCGCCATGGAGGCATATGTCGTGGACGGCGGGGGGCTCTGAGTAGCACGTGCGCGGACTGAACGCGCTCGACTTCGTCGTCATCGCCGCCTACCTCGTCGGCGTGACGCTGCTCGGCATCTGGGTCGGGCGCCGCCAGAAAGACGCGAAAGACTACTTCGTCGCCGACCGCGAGATCCCGTGGTGGGCCGTGATGTTCTCGATCGTGGCGAGCGAGACGAGCGCGCTCACCTTCATCAGCATCCCCGGCCTCGCCTACACGACGAACCTCGGGTTCCTCGAGATCGCGGTCGGCTATCTGCTCGGCCGGATCGTCGTCGCATATACGCTGCTGCCGCGCTACTACAACGGCAACCTCGTCACCGCCTACGCGTTGCTCGAGCAGCGGTTCGGTCTCGCCACGCGGCGATTCGCGTCGATCGTGTTCATGGTCACGCGCGGCATGGCCGACTCGGTGCGCGTGTTCGCGACGGCCGTGCCGATCGCGCTGATCATAGGACCGATGCTGCCGGCGAAGGCGGTGATGCCCGTCGCGGTGCTCGTCCTCGGGACGCTCACCATCGTCTATACGATCCGCGGCGGCATGCGCGCCGTCGTGTGGACGGAGATCCTGCAGGCGTCGGTGTACGTCCTCGGCGGCGCGTCGGCGATCGTGTTGATCGGCCGTCTCGTGCCGGGCGGATGGCCGGCGATTCTGCCATCCGCGGCGGCCGCCGGGAAGCTCAGGGCCATCAGCTGGTACACGGGATTCGACCAGCCCCACACCGTGTGGGCCGGATTGCTCGGCGGCGCGTTTCTCTCGATGGCGTCGCACGGCGCGGATCAGTTGATCGTGCAGCGGCTGCTGTCGGCGAAGTCGTTGCGCGGGGCGCAGGCGGCGGTGATCGGGAGCGGGTTCGCGGTGATCGTCCAGTTCGCGCTCTTTCTCGTGCTCGGCGTCGGGCTGTGGGCACTCTACGGCGGTCAAACGTTTCCCGACGCCGGACGCGATCTTTCCCGACGTTCATCGTCGACAAGATGCCGCACGGGCTGGTCGGGCTGTTGCTCGCCGCCGTGCTGGCGGCCACGATGAGCACGCATTCCGGCGCGATCAACTCGCTGGCCGCGGCTTCCACGCACGACATCTACCTGCCGATCACCGAAGCGCGCGCCGGACGACCCGCGGACGCTGCGCGTCGCGCGGTGGTTCGCGTTCGCGTGGGGCGTCGTGCTGACCGGCGGCGCGCTGCTCTTCCCGACCAACACGAAGACGCCCGTCGTCGTCGTCGCGCTGTCGATCGCGTCGTTCACGTACGGAGGCCTGCTCGGCGGGTTCTTCCTCGCTATCTTCTGGCGACGTGCGCGGCAGTCCGACGCGATTCTCGCGATGAGCGTCGGCATCGCGCTCATGAGCCTGGTCGTGTTCGCCAAGCAGATCATGGTGGCGATACCGTCGTGGTCCGGTTTCTTGCAGCCGCTGTCGACGATCGCGTATCCGTGGTACGTGCTGATCGGAACGCTCATCACGCTCGCCACGGGAATTGTCGCCTCACTCTTTCACTCGAGTAATCCGCAAACGGCATGACGTTCATCGTCGTTGGCATTGACGGCGGCGCGTCGAAGACGCACGCCATCGTGGCCGATCTCACCGGTCGGACGTTGGGCGAGACGGTCGGCCCGGCGAGCGCGGTACGGCCGGGGCGCGCCGACGTGTCGGCGGACGTGATCGAGTCCGTCGTCGGCGAGGCCCTCGCCTCGTGCGGCCTCAGCGACACGCCGCGGGCGCTCGCCATCGGCGTCGCCGGCATCGGCCGGGATACGGAACGTCAACAGCTGTGGCAGGCGCTGGCCGGGCGCGATCTGGCGTCGGAGATCGTGATGCAGTCCGACTTCAGCATCGCGCTCGACGACGCGTTCGGCGACGGCCCCGGCGTGCTCATTCTGAGCGGCACGGGGTCGGTGGCTTTCGGGCGAGGGCCGACGGGAGCGACCGCGCGGTGCGGCGGCTGGGGCCCGAACTTCGGCGACGAGGGGAGCGGCGCGTGGATCGGGCGGCGCGCGCTCAGCGTCGTCTCCGCGGCGGCGGACGGGCGTGAACCGGAGACGGCGCTCACCGGGGCGATCCTCACCGCCGTCGAGCTCGACGAGACGATCGACCTCATCGGCTGGGCCGCCGACGCCACGCCCGCGCAATTCGCGACGCTCGCGCCGGTGGTCGTCGCCGTCGCAGAGTCGGGCGACCTTCGCGCGAACGCCGTGCTCACGCTCGCCGTCGAAGAGCTGGTGCTCCACGCGCGCGCGCTGGCGCGAAAGCTCTTCACCGACGAGCGCGCCGCGCTCCCATTGGCGCTCACCGGTGGAATGCTCGGCCGCGGATCGACGCTGCGAAAGCGGCTCGAGCACCGCCTCAAGTCGGCGGTCCCGGGCGCGCAACTCAGGACTGACCAGGTGATCCCGGCGCGCGGGGCAGTAAGGGCCGCACTGCGCGTCGCCGGCGCTGCTGCCGTCTAGGTCGTCGCGTTGGGTAGCGTGACGTTCGCGGATCCTGCGCGCTACTCAAGCATCTCGGATCGGGGATCGAGCCCTGCCGTGAGCATGAGCCTGAGCATGAGCCGTGAGCAAAAACAACGGCGCGATTCTCATCGCGCCGTCGCTGAATCCAAGGGCTTAGCTCAAAGCTCTAGCTCAAGCTCATGCTCGAGGCAGGGCTCGCTTCCGATTCCGCGATGCCCGCCAGCCCCCACCAGATCCAGAACGGCCCCTCAACTCCATTTCAGATCGATCTTCGACAGCGGCAACGCCCTCACGCGCTTTCCCGTGATTTCGAATATCGCATTGCATAACGCCGGCACCACCGGCGGTAACGCCGGCTCGCCCAACCCTGTCGGCGCGAACTCGGTGACCTTGAACCATACGTCGATCGGCGGCGCCTGCCGCAGGCGCAGCAGCGGGAAGTTGTTGAAGTTCGTCTGCGTCGTGCGACCCTTGTCGATCGTGATCTCCTGCCCGAGCGCCTCGGCGATGCCGTCCATGACCGCGCCCTGCGCCTGATTCTCGGCGTTGCTCGGGTTGATGATCTGGCTGCCGATGTCGCCGACGACCCAGACCTTGTCCACCTTGACCGTTCCGTCCTTCGCCACGGTCGCCTGGACGACTTCGGCGAAGTAGCCGCGATGAGAGAAGTGGAATGCCGTGCCCATCGCCGTTCCCTTCGGCAGCGAGGCGCGGTTCGCCCAGCCCGAGCGGTCGCGCACCGCCTCGACGACGCCGCGCATCCGCTTCCCGTCGAACGCCGGCGCCTGGAAGCCGCCTCGTCCGCCGCCCGCCTGGCGGAGGTGGCGGCGGCGGAGCGGGCTGCTCGTTCGCCAGAAGGTCCAGACGGAACTGCAGCGGGTCCTTCCCCGCCGCGTGCGCCAGCTCGTCGATGAACGACTGCACGGCGAACGCGATGCCGTTGCTCCCTGGCGCGCGCAGCGCGCCGGTCGGCACGCCGAGCGGCATCAGCGACTGGTCGATGACGAAATTCGGGATGAACCGCGCCGGGAATTCCGTCGCGCCAAGATTCGCGCTCGACGCCGTGCGTCCGTTCTCGCCGAACGACACGAAGTGATCGCGCCACGCCGTGAGCGCGCCGTTGGCGTCGACGCCGCCGCTGAAGAAATGGAAACCGGCGGGGCGATACGGGTCGTGCTGGATGTCGTCCTCGCGCGACCACAGAAGCTTCACCGGCACGTTCGGGAGCTGCTTGGCGATCGCCGCGGCCTCGACCATGTAGTCGTTGGCGAGCCGGCGCCCGAATCCGCCGCCCGAGCGCGTGATGTGGATCGTGATGTCGTCCGGCTTGATGCCCGAGCGTTTGCGCGACCAGCCCGCGGCCGCCCTGCGGCTGCTGCGTCGGCGACCAGATCTCGAGCTTCCCGTCCTTGAACACCGCCGTCGTGTTCTGCGGCTCGAGCGGCGCGTGCGAGATGAACGGATAGAAGTACGCCGCCTCGACCGTCTTCGCCGCGCCCTTCATCGCGCCGTCGAAGTCGCCGTCCTTGCGCAGATTCTGCTGCGCCGGCTGCTTCGACAGCGCCTGCGCCTGCGACGCGAACCCTTCGCTGCTCTGCGACGCGGTCGGCCCCTCGTCCCACTGCACGACGAGCTTCTTTCGCGCCTGCTGGATGAGCCACCAGTTGTCGCCGACCAGCGCGACACCCGAGAGAAGTCCCATCAGCCCGCCCTGCTCTGCCTGATCGACGATGAACGCGTGCTTCACGCCGGGCTGCGCCTTCATCTCGTCGAGATTCGCGCTCGTCGCCTTGCCGGCGAACACGGGGCACTTCACGTAGCTCGCGTACAGCATTCCCGGCATCGTGACGTCGATGCCGAACATCGGCTTTCCGGTCACGATGTTCCGCACGTCGACGCCGGTCACGCGCGTGCCGATGATCTTGAAATCTTTCGGGTCTTTCAGCTTCACCGTCGCGAGATCGGGCGCGGGCAGCGTCGCCGCCTTCGAGGCGAGCTCACCGTACGTCGCCTTGCGGCCGCTCTTGCGGTGCAGCACGACGCCTTCGGACGTCTCGAGCTCGGACTCCGGCACGTTGAGCGTCTGCGCCGCCGCGGCGACAAGCATCGCGCGCCCCGCCGCGCCGACCTGACGCATCGGCATCCAGTTCGTCGGCGTCGCCGTGCTGCCGCCCGCGCTCTGCGCCTGGAACTTGGTCGTGTCGAGCAGCGCCTGTTCGATGCGAACGTCCTTCCACGCCACGTCCAGCTCGTCGGCGATGATCATCGGAAGCATCGTCTTCACGCCCTGCCCGATCTCCGGGTTCTTGGCGATGATCGTGACGATGCCGTCCGGCGTGATGCGAATGAAGTTGCCGAGCGCGGTCTCGGCCGCCGACGGCGTGAGCGCGAACGCTTCGGCCGTTTCACCGAGCTTGACGTACGCGCCGAGCAGAATGCCGCCGCCGGCGAGCGCGGTGACGCGCAGGAACGAACGCCGGTCGACTGTCGAATTGAGCGTCGTGGTCATTGGCGTCTCCTCGGGCGGCTCACGGATTGCCGCTCGAGCGCGAGCCGCCGACTGCCGCCGGCATCTGCGCTGCGCGGTGGATCGCCTGCCGAATGCGGAGATAGGTCGCGCACCGACAGATGTTGCCGTTCATCGCGGCGTCGATGTCCGCGTCGGTCGGATTCGGCTTGCTCGCGAGGAGCGCCGACGCCGACATGAGCTGGCCGGCCTGGCAGTAGCCGCACTGCGGAACGTCGAGCTCCTCCCACGCGCGCTGCAGCGGGTGCGAGCCGTCGGGCGACAGCCCTTCGACCGTCGTGACTTCGGCGCCCGCCACCGTCGACACGCGGCGCTGGCACGAACGGATCGCGCGTGCCGTTCACCTGCACCGTGCACGCGCCGCACTGGCCGACGCCGCAGCCGAATTTCGTGCCCTTGAGGTCGAGCACGTCCCGAAGCACCCACAACAGGGGCATGTCGTCCGGAACGTCGACCGAAGTCGGCTTGCCGTTGACCTTGAAGGAGATCGCCATGCGGTGAGCCCTCGTTGTTTTTCTGGTCTCAGGTCAACTACACCGTGCTGACCGGCGGAACCCGAACGGTTCGCCCGCCAACGCATCCGCCGCCGGCGTCGACGATACAGGCCGGTCGAAATCACCTTCCCAACGTGCCATGACGACCGTCGCCAGGCAATTCCCGATGACGTTGAGCGACGTGCGCGCCATGTCCATCAAGGCATCGACTCCAAGGATGACGGCCACGGCCTGAAGGGGCAAGCCGAATTGCGACAGCGCTCCCGACAATATCACGAGCGCGGCCCTCGGCACCGCCGCCACGCCTTTGCTGGTCAGCATCAGCGTCAGCATCATCACCAGCTGAGTGGAGATCGGCATGTCGATCCCCGCCGCCTGCGCCGCGAACACCGACGCGAGCGACAGATACAGCGTGCTGCCGTCCAGGTTGAACGAGTAGCCCGTCGGCAGCACGAACGCCACGATGCGGCGCGGCACGCCGAGCTGCTCCATCCGCTCCATGGCCAGCGGGAACGCGGCCTCCGACGACGCCGTCGTGAACGCGATGAGCCACGGCTCGCGAACGGCGCGCACGAACCGCCGAGCGGGACGCGGAAGATGAGCGCCACGGGCAGCAGCACGAACAGCGCGAACACGATCAGCGACCCGTAGAGCGTCGCCACGAGAATCCCGAGGTTCCGAAGGACGCCGAGGCCGCTCTTCGACACCGTGACCGCGATGGCCGCCCCGATGCCGATCGGCGCGTACACCATGACGATGCCGACGAACTTGAACATCACCTCCGACAGGCTCTCGCAGGCGCTGAGCATGAACGCCTTGCCCGGCCCCTGCACTTGCGACAGCGCGACGGCGAAGATGATCGCGAAAAACACGATCTGAAGCACCTGGTTCGTGCTCGCCGCCTCGAAGAAGCTCTGCGGAACCGTGTGCTCGATCACGCCCGTGAGCGTCGTGTGCGTCGCGGCAAGCTCGGCGCCTTCCTTGGCCGACACGGCGCCGAGGTCCACTCCCCGGCCCGGCTTGATCACGTTGACGGCGATCAGTCCGACCGCCAGCGCGAGCGTCGTGATGATCTCGAAGTAGACGATCGAGCGCAGCGCCAGCCGGCCGACGCGCTTCATGTCGTCGCCGTGCCCCGCGATGCCGACGACGAGCGTCGCGAACAGCAGCGGGACGATCAACGACTTGATCATCCGCAGGAAGACCGACGACAGGACGTTCAGGTCCGACGCGGCCCAGCCGCGATGGACGTCGCGGGCGGAATCCGGGAACAGCCAGCCGACAAGAATTCCGACGACCATCGAGATCGATGATCCACTGCGACAGCGTGATGCGTCGCAGGAAGGACTTCGGCGCGGCGCGTTTCGGCGGCGGTGTGTATGCGGTGGAGTCGTGCATCATGGCCCCCCTTGTCGCTAGGCTCTTAGGCGCGCCTCGCCGGCACGATCGGCCCCGTCCCGCGGCGCAGCGTGGAGTGCGTGTACCCGTACACGAAATACAGCACGAGCCCGATCACCAGCCACCAGCCGAATCGGACCCACGCCAGGCTCGGCAAACCCCGCATCACGAATACGCAAAGAGCGGCGCCGACCAGGCCAACGACGTGCACGAAAGGCACGCGGAACGGTCGGTGCCGATCCGGATCGGTGTACCGCAAGACGATCACGCCGATGCTCACCAGCGCGAACGCGAACAGCGTCCCGATGTTGGTGAGGTCGTACGTCTCGCCGGCGTCGCCGATGAGCGACCAGAGCGCGACGAAGACGCCGGTCACGATCGTCGTCACGTACGGCACGTGCGACTTGCCGCTCAACTTGGCGGCCCAGCGCGGGCAGCAGGCCGTCGCGCGCCATGGCGAAGAAGATGCGCGGCTGGCCGTACTGGAACACCAGCAGCACGGCCGCCATCGAGAAGATGGCGCCGAGCGACACGATCTTGGCGATGCTGGTCATGCCCGTCGCCTTGAGCGCGTACGCCAACGGATCGGCGGCCGCGCCCAGATCCTTGGACGGAACCATTCCCGTGAGCACCGCCCCGATCACGATGTAGATGACCGTACAGATCGCGAGCCCGCCAAGAATGCCGATCGGCAGATTCCGCTGCGGGTTCTTCGTCTCCTCGGCCGCGGTCGAGATCGCGTCGAAGCCGATGTAGGCGAAGAACACGATCGCCGCGCCCTGGTGGATCCCGCGGAATCCGTTCGGCGCGAACGGGTGGTAGTTCGCCGGGGTGATGTGGCCGAGTCCGATCACGATGAACAGCGCGAGCACGATGAGCTTCACGGCGACCATGATGTTGTTGGCGCGAGCGCTCTCGCGAACGCCGAGCAACAACAGCCAGGTGATCAACATGACGATCGAGAACGCCGGCACGTTGATCAGGATCGGGATGTTTCCGATGTGCGGCGCGCTCGCGAGCAGACCGTGCACCTTGGGGTCCGAGCTCAGCAGCGCCGTCCGGTAGCCCGTCGTCAGCCAATCGGGGATGTGAATCCAGTCGCCGACGAGCGACTTGAAGTAGTCGCCCCACGAGATCGCGACGGCGACGTTTCCCACCGCGTACTCGAGGATCAGGTCCCAGCCGATGATCCACGCCACCAGCTCGCCGAGCGTCGCGTACGAATACGCGTACGCGCTGCCGGCCTGCGGGATCATCGCCGCCAGCTCGGCGTAGCACAGCCCCGCCAACCCGCAGCACGCGCCGAGGAGCAGGAACGACAGGACGAGCGCCGGCCCGGCGCCCACGCGGATGATTTCGCCGTTCGGGCCGATCTGTCCGGCCGCGGCCGAGCCGATCGAACCAAAGATTCCGGCGCCGATGACGGCGCCGATCGCCAACATGATCAGATCGCCGGCCCCCAACGCGCGCTTGAGCGCGTTGGGGTTGTCTCCCTCGCTCACCAGTTCTGCTATCGGCTTTCGCGAGAAGAGATTCGGCATGTCGGCTCTCGGCTAGCGCGCCACCGGCGTGCCGCTTTCGATGCGCATCCCGTAGAACGAACGGTACACGAACGCCATCGAGACGACGAAGAACACGGCGGCGAGCATGTGGCTCAACGCCGGCCCGCGCTGCTCGGTGAGCGACACCGCCAGCTCGACGGCGAGCAGGCCGAACAGCGTCGTGAACTTGATGATCGGGTTGAGCGCCACCGACGACGTGTCCTTGAACGGATCGCCGACCGTGTCGCCGACGACCGTCGCCGCGTGGAGCGGCGTGCCTTTCTGCTTCAGCTCGACCTCGACGATCTTCTTCGCGTTGTCCCAGGCGCCGCCGGCGTTCGCCATGAAGATCGCCTGGTACAGACCGAACAGCGCGATCGAGATCAGGTAGCCGATGAAGAAGAACGGCTCGTAGAACGCGAAGGCGAGCGTGGCGAAGAAGACGGTCAGGAAGATGTTGAACATGCCGGCCTGCGCGTACTTCGTGCAGATCTCGACGACCTTCTTCGAGTCGGCGACGGAGGCCGCCGCCGTGCTCTCGAGGTTCATGTTCGCCTTGATGAACTCGACCGCGCGGTAGGCGCCCGTCGTCACCGCCTGGATCGACGCGCCGGTGAACCAGTAGATGATCGCGCCGCCGGTGATCAACCCGAGCAGGAACGGCGGGTGCAGCAGCGACAGCTTGTCGATGTTGGTCGTCAGGCCGTTCGTGAGCGCCACGATGATCGAGAAGATCATCGTCGTCGCGCCGACGACCGCCGTGCCGATGAGCACCGGCTTGGCCGTCGCCTTGAACGTGTTCCCGGCGCCGTCGTTCTCCTCGAGGAAGTGCTTGGCGCGCTCGAAGTTCACCGGGAAGCCGTACTGCTGCTGGATCTGGGCGGCGGCGCCCGGGATCGTCTCGATCTGCGACAGCTCGTACACCGACTGCGCGTTGTCCGTCACCGGACCGTACGAGTCGACGGCGATCGTGACCGGGCCCATGCCCAGGAATCCGAACGCCACGAGACCGAACGCGAACACGGCCGGGGCGACCATCAGCGCACCGGCCCCCTGCGGGAATGACGTGCTGACGCAGTACGCGATCGTCATCAGCGCCATGATCGTGATGCCCAGCCAATACGCGCTGAAATTGCCCGGCGACGAGGCCCGAGAGGATGTTGAGCGACGGCCCGCCCTCGCGCGACGAGATGACGACTTCCTTCGTGTGCCGCGAGTCGACCGACGTGAAGACCTTCACGAACTCCGGAATGATCGCGCCGGCCAGCGTGCCGCACGTGATGACCGCCGAGAGCTTCCACCACAGCGTGCCGTCGCCAAGATCCGGAATGATGAGCTTCGACACGATGAACGTCGCGACGACGGACAGGATCGACGTCAACCACACGAGGAACGTGAGCGGAGCCTCGAAGTTCATCTTGTCGACGGCGGCGTAGCGCGCCTTGGCGATCGCGGCGTTGAGCAGGTACGAGAGTCCGCTCGTCACCACCATCATGATGCGCATCACGAAGATCCAGACGAGCAGTTGGACCTTCACGTGGTCGTCCTTCACCGCGAGCACGATGAACGAGATGAGCGCGACGCCCGTGACGCCGTACGTCTCGAAGCCGTCGGCGCTGGGGCCGACGGAGTCGCCGGCGTTGTCGCCCGTGCAGTCGGCGATCACGCCAGGGTTGCGCGCGTCGTCCTCCTTCACGTTGAACACGATCTTCATGAGATCGGCGCCGATGTCGGCGATCTTCGTGAAGATGCCGCCGGCGATTCGAAGCGCCGCCGCGCCGAGCGATTCGCCGATCGCGAATCCGATGAAGCACGAGCCCGCGTACTCGCCTGGAACGAAGAGCAGGATCGTCAGCATCAGCACCAGCTCGACCGAGATCAGCAGCATGCCGATGCTCATGCCGGCCGAGAGCGGAATCGCGTAGCAGGGATACGGCTTGCCGCGCAGCGCCGCGAACGAGGTCCGCGAGTTCGCGAACGTGTTCACCCGGATGCCGAACCAGGCGACGCCGTAGCTGCCGGCGATCCCGATCAGGCTGAACGCCAGGATGACGACGACCTTCTCGAGCGAGAAATGCTGGAGCACGCCGAAGTACAGCGCGATGACGATCCCGATGAAGAACTCGAGGATCAGGATGAACTTGCCCTGCGTGATCAGGTACGTCTTGCAGGTCTCGTAGATCAGCTCGGAGACCGCTCGCATCGACTCGTGCACGGCCATGTTCTTGAGCCGCGTGTAGATCGCGAGACCGAACAGGAGTCCGAGGGCGCAGACCACCAGCCCGCCGATGAGGAGCGTGCCGCCGGGAACGCCGAGAAACGTCACCGAATTCAGGTTCGGAATGACGAGATTGGCTTCACCGCCGGCGGCCTGCTGCAATAGCGCGTTGACCGTCAGGTTCATTAGTCAGGAATGTCGAGTGGGAGTCCGAAAGCCTTCACGAGCGAAGACCCTCGCGGCTGCGGGCCGGGCAGAAAAAAAGCCCATGTAACTCATCATGGGCCCTGCACTTCAGCTAGATCGCCTAATGATAGACCAGGCGGTTCCGGTTGGCTAGGACGTGCCTCGCATCAGGCGCCGGTCAATGATCCGGCGCACACCGCGACGCTCAGAAGTCGTAGATGATCTGCGCCTTCATGCGAATCGGCGTACCGTCGGGCTTCGTCCCCGGACGGAACTTGAACGACCGCAAGACCTCGTCGAGCCGGCGGTTGTACCCGCCGTCACGCGTCGGCGTGAAATTGAAGTCGATCACCTTGCCCGTGGAATCGACGTCGTACTCGGCCACCAGATGGAAACCGCGGACCCTGTCCGGCATCGGCAGCGGCGGAATGAAGAGCTCCGTCGGCGACGGCGGATAGTTCGCCTGCAGGCCCGCCGCCGGTGCCCGGGCCGTTGCCCGATCCGCGCCCAGTGCCCGTGCCGGAGCCGTTTCCGCCGCCGGTACCCGGACCGTTCCCGGCCGATCCATCCCTTCCCGTTCCGCCGCCGGTGCCCGTTTGCGCCGCGGTCGAGTCGGGCGCCTTCGGCCCCTCGATTTTCAGCTCGGCCGGAGTCGGCTGCGTGATCTCCGGCAGCTTCATCGCGACCTGCTGACGACTGGGCTCCGGCTTGGGCACTGGGGGCGGTACGACGGGAGGCACGACTGGCGGCACGACCGCCTTCACGACCGGCTGCTGCGTGGCCGCGACCATTCGAACGTAGGTGACTCGTGCGCGGTCGCCGGTGCCGCGATGTCCGCCGCCTCCGCCCCCCGCGGGCCCCGGTCCGCCGGCACCCTGCGGCATCTCCTTCACGTCGGCGGTGTGCAGAGCGAAGTCGCCGACGAGCAGAAAGATGATGAGCGCGTGCAGCGCAGCCGACAGCACGCTCCAGCCGCGCCGATCTTCGCGCGCGACCGGGAGCCGCGTCGCCGGTAACCGGCGGCGTTCGCGGTCGGAAGTCATCTCATCCGCCTGAACATCGGGCTTCGTACGAGTAGCGATCAGCACAGCGTCTCCGCCAGGGCGTGGCGTCCTTAGCCCAGTTATACGACTAATGACCCTGGAAGGGTTCGTGCCACCCCTGAAAAGAGACGCGGGCGGAGCCGGATGGCCCCGCCCGCGACTTTGGTCCCCTTCTCTACGTCGTTACTTCGCCGCCGGGGCCGGCGCGCCATTGGCGCCCGGCGTGTCCTTCGGCGGAACACCGATGACCTTCACGCCAGCACCGCGCGCGACGTCCATCGCGTCGATGATGTCGGCGTATTTGTCGCCGGGCACGCCCTTCACGAAGATGATCTTTTCGGGACGTGGATCGTAGATGCTCTTCAGCTCACCGGGGAGCTCGGCACGTGAGACCTGCTTCGTGTTGATCGAGTACTTCCCACCCGGGCCCACCTCGAGCACGATCTGGTCGTTGTTCTTGTTCGAACGGCTGCACCGTCGGGTTCGGATCGGGCAACTGGATGTCGATCGCCTTTCTCATGGACGGCAACACCGCCATGAAGATGATCAACAGTACGAGAAGCACGTCGATCATCGGCGTAACGTTCGGCTCGTTGGACAGGGCACCGCCGGTCGAGCCGCCGCCGCCGCCACCTGGGGTCATCGACATTACTTGGCTCCTCCCGGTGGAGCGCCCGGGGCCGGCGTCGGATTCCTGGCGTCGCCGGCGATCGTGGACACGGTGCCCGGCTTCTGGTCACCGATCAAGCCAGCGACCTTCACGCCGTTGTGCATCGCGATGTCGAGCGCGTCCAGAACCTTGGCGTAGTCCAGGTTCTTGTCCGCCTTGAGGTACATGATGTAGTCGTCGCGCGGCGTATCCATGTAGATGTGCTTGAGCGCCGCGGCGACGTCTTCCTGTCTGATCTGCTTCTTGTTCAGGTAGTAGTGGCCATCCTTGTCGATGCCCAGCACCTGATCGGTCTGGTCATCTTCCGGATGATCCTTGATGTTCTGGGCCTGCGGTGGGTCAGCCTGGAATCCCGCCAATAGTGCCGGCGTGACCACCATGAAGATGATCAGCAGCACGAGCATGACGTCCACCATCGGCGTCACGTTCGGCGTGGACTGAACGCTGGCCCCCCTCCACCCGTCGACATTGCCATTCGAAATCCCTCCGCGACGTGGTGGACTTACTGCGAGATCGGGCCGCCGCTCGAGGCGGCGTTGAACTCACGGGTGAAGCGCGACCGGCCGAACTCGCCCGACACGCCCTTGATGAGGTAGTCGATCATTTCCTTCGACACGTACGTCATCTCGGCCGTGAGGTTGTCGATCTTCGTCGTGAAGTAGTTGTACGCCCACACTGCCGGGATGGCGACGAGCAGACCGAACGCCGTCGTGATCAGCGCTTCGGCGATACCACCGCCGATCGCCGCGAGACCGCCGGAACCCGACGCGGCCATTCCGGTGAACGAGTTCACGACGCCCATCGTGGTGCCGAGCAGTCCGACGAACGGCGCCGTCGCGCCGACGGTGGCGAGCACCGCCAGGCCGCGCTTCAGGTTCGTGATCTCGAGGAGCATGTTGCGCTCGACCGCGCGCTCCGCCGAGTTGATGTCGGCGACCGTGACCGAGCCGTCGGCGATGAGGGGCTTCACTTCACCGAGCGCGCCGCCGAGGACGATGGCGACGTGCGACTTCTTGTAGCTCTCGGCGAGACGGATCGCTTCGGTGAGGTTGTCTTCCTCGAGGAATTGCGAGAATTCCGGAGCGAACTTGATCGTCTCCTTCTGCGCCTTGCGGAGGTTCCACCACTTCGAAACCATGACCGTCAGCGAGTAGATCGACATCACCGCCATCACGACGCAAATGCCCTTGGCAAAATTGCCCATCTGGTGCCATAGGCCGAGCAATGAGAAATCCATAATCTTCGAGTCTCCGACTCAGTGAAGTGGTGGTGATCTACTTGGTCAGGTTGAACTGGAACGGCATCTGCACGAGTTGCCGGACTTTCTTCCCGCCGACTTCCGCGGGATAGAACTTCATGTTCGGGAGCGCGGATTTGACCGCGTTCGTGAACAGGTCGTGCGTCGACTTGAGGATGTGGAACTGGCTCATGTCGGCGCGGCCCGTCGTGTCGACCACGAACTGGGCCAGCACTTCGCCCTCGACGTTCGCCGAGCGCAGCATGTCGGGATAGTGGGGCGCCGTGTTGTTCGGATACGGCGTCACCTGCTTCTCGACCTGGAACTCGAAGTACGTCTGGTTGTCGTTCACGGGCGTCGGCGTTCCGCCGACGACACCCTTGGCGATACCGCCGGCGACGCCCTTCCCTGTGAAGTCCGCTTCGTCCGTGACCTTCTTGGACATGTCGATCTGCGGCAGCACGTCGGGGATCTTGATCGGGGCGGTCAGCACCTGGAAGCCTTTCGGCGGCGGCGCCTTCATGATGACTTCCGGCGGCGGCTTCACTTCTTCCTTGGGCGGCGGCGGTTCGTCCTTCTTCACGGTGACGAACTCGACCTTCTCCGCTTTCGGCTTTTCGAGCGCGTTGCCCACGCTGTACGTCGCGTAGACCGCGGCCGAAATGACCACCGAGTGGATGACGAAACTCCACAGGAACCCACCGGCGCGCCTTTGTTTCGCTGCCTGCGACTCGATGAGATTGTCGAACATGTCTCGTTGGCCTGATTGGGTACGAGGTAACGCGCGGGACGTTCGGTGGCTTAACCTACGCCCGCACCGTTAGGGCGGAATGCTGCCAAGATTAAGAGTTGGTGAAGCCATGTAGCAAATTTCGTGGCGGTCGCGAGCCGAGCCATCGATTCATCCCTCGGCCGGCTCCACAGCCGCTTCGGGCTCCCCGCCTGGCGGCTCGGGCGCGCTCGGCGCGGCCTGCGCGACGATGGGCAGAACGATCGTGAAAATCGAGCCGCGGCCGAGCCGCGACTGCACCGTGATCGTACCCTCGTGCGCCTGCACGATCCACTGCGCGATCGCCAACCCCAGACCGAATCCGCCGCGCTCCGATTGGCGCGAGCGCGCGCGGTCGGCGCGCCAGAATCGATCGAACACGTGCGGCAGATCGTTCGCCGCGATTCCGATCCCCGTGTCGCGGATGGCGATGGCGATCTCGTCCTCACCTCGGCGGGTCGCCGAGAGCGTCCACGTGGCCACCGCGCGGCGTGTACTTGATCGCGTTCGTGACGACGTTCAGGAACAGCTGGCGGAGCCTCGTGCGGTCGCCCATCACGACGCCGCCATCCAGCGCGGACAGCTTGAGCGTGAGCCCGGCGTCCTCGCCGAGGATGACCGCCGTTTCGTAGATCTCGCGAATCAGCGGCTCCATCTCGATCGGCGTGCGGTGGATGTCGAACCGCCCCTCGTCGGCGCGCGCCAGAGTGAGGAGGCTATTCACCAGGTCGGACATGCGCGCCGTTTCCTGGAGCGCCTCCTCGAGCGCCACCATGCGGTCGCCGCGGCTCGTGCCGGGATGCATCGCACGTTCGACGTCGGCGCGGAGCACGGTGAGCGGCGTCTTCAGCTCGTGGCTCGCGTCGGCCGTGAAACGGCGCAACGCGCCGAACGAGGTCTCGAGACGCGACAGCATCGCGTTGACCGTGAGGCTCAGGCGCGAGAGCTCGTCGTTGCTCGTGTCGGCGGGGAGCCGACGATGGAGGCTCCGCCCGTCGGTGATGGCTTCGACCTCATTGATCAGCTCGTCCACGGGCTTGAACGATCGGCCCACGACGAGGAACGCGACGCCCATCGACACGAGGAAGATGATCGGCGCGAGCATGAGCATCGTGCCGACGAGAAGCTGGGTGGCGACGTCGGAACCCGTGACCTGACTCGCCGCGATGACCTTGGAGAAGTTCGGCCCGGCCGCGGTCGCGACGCGCTGACACGGCGAGGAGACGCAACGAGTCGCCGCGCACGCTCACGATGAAAAAACGGATCTCTTCCGTGAGCTCGATACGCGGCGCGGAGGAACTGCGTCTGGTCGTCGCCCGAGAGGAGGCGCATGAGCGTCGACGTGTACAGCTGTTTGCCCGCCGGGTCGAGCACCATGAAGTAGCCGGGCAGCGGATCGAGGAGGTCGCCGAGCTCCTTGGTGCCCTTCGTCTGCGGGCCGTTCACTTTGTCGCTGCTGTCGACGTAGGTGAGCTTGGGATGCAGCCGCTGCCCGCTCTGCAGCGTCAGCACGACGCTGTCGGCGACGCGAAAGGCGTTCGCGGCGATGGCCTCCTGCGTCGCGCTCTTCGATTGGCCCACGAGCAACGCGACGACGAACGTGATCATCGTCGCCAGCAGCAGCACGGCGTACGAGACGGTGAGCCTGGCCCGTGTCGACATCATGGCTCAGCGGTCCTTCGTATCCCTGCCTCCGGCCGAAGGCGTTCGCATGTGCGAACCCCGACCCGGCTCGCGCTTCTTCGCGCTTCTCTTCGCGCTTCTCTTCGCGCTTCTCGTCACGCCGCGCGTCCGCTTTCTCGTCCTTGATCATGTACCCGACGCCGCGAACGGTCGTGATGAGGCGATTGGCGTGCTTGGCATCGACCTTCTTGCGAAGGTGATTGATCACGACGTCGACGATGTTCGTGCCGGGGTCAAAATGGTAGCCCCAGGCGTACTCGGTGATCAACGTCCGGCTCATGACGCGTCCGGCGTGTCGCATCAGGTATTCGAGAACGGTGAATTCCTTGGGCGTCAGCTCGATCAGCTCGCCGCCGCGGCGCACTTCGCGCGTCGCCTGGTCGAGCACCAGGTCGCCGACGACGAGTGTCGGCGACGCCAGCGCCCGCGGCCGCCGCGCGATCGCTTCGACGCGCGCCAGCAATTCCTCGAACGCGAACGGCTTCGTGACGTAGTCGTCGGCGCCCGCTCTGAGCGCGGTGACCTTGGCATCGACCGCGTCTTGCGCCGTGAGCACGAGCACCGGCCGCTCGAAGCCGCGCGCGCGCAGCGTGTGCAGCAGCTCGAGACCGGATTTTCCCGGCAGACGCATGTCGAGGACGATGAGGTCGTAGGCCTCGGAGCTCGCCCGCCGCTCCCCTTCCTCGCCGTCAGCGACGAGATCGACGGACCAGCGCTGCTCCTCGAGCCCACGCTTCACGTACTGCCCGACGGTCGGATCGTCCTCGATGACGAGGATTCGCATCGGGAAAACCTACTCCGAGGACCGGTCGGAAGGCGAACTGTCTCGACCCGCCCCGCACGAGACGCGATTCAGCTCTTCTTGGGCCTCGTCAATCCGTACTCCCTGATCTTCCTGTACAGCGTCTTCGACGAGATCCCGAGCGTCTTCGCCGCGCGGCCCTGGTGCCAGTTCGACTGCGACAGCACCGCCTCGATGTGCTGGCGCTCGAGCTCGGCCAGCGTGACCTGCGACCCCACCGACACGCGAGACCCGGCGCTTTGCGGGGAGAGCGGGAGATCCTGCGCGCGGATCTCGGTCCGCTCGGCGTTCGACAGCAGGACGACGCGCTCGATGGCGTTGCGCAGCTCGCGCACGTTGCCCGGCCACGGATACGACTGCATCAGCGCGATCGCGTCCGCCGTCAGCGTCGGCGCCGATGCGCCGGCGAGCTGCGTGAGGAAATGCTGGGCGAGAAGCGGAATGTCCACCGTGCGTTCGCGCAACGGCGGCAGCGATACGGTCACGGCGTTCACGCGGCACAGCAGATCGTCGCGGAAGCGACCGTCGCGCACGGCCTGCTCGAGGTCGTGGTTGCTCGACGTCACGAGCCGCGTCGACACTTCGACCTTCTGCGTCCCGCCGACGCGGAAGAAGCTGCCGTGCTCCAACGTTCGCGCGAGTTTCGACTGGAGCTTTGTGCTGAGCATCCCGATGTCGCCGATGAACAGCGTTCCGCCCGCCGCCAGTTCGATGAGCCCCGCCTTCCGCGTCACGGCGCCGCTGAACGCCCCGCGCTCGTGACCGAACAGCTCGATGTCCAGCACGCCCTCGGCGAGCAACGAGCTGTCCGCCTCGACGATCGGGCCGGTGCGGCCCGAGAGGCGATGAATCGCCCGCGCGAGGAGGCGCTTGCCCGTTCCCGATTCGCCGGTGATGAGCACCGGTGAATCGGTCGTCGCGACTCGCTCGAGCAGCGCCAGCACGGCGTGCATCGGCGCGTACTGCGTCACGACCTCGGGGGTCGAGTCCACGCGCGAGAGACGCGCTTGCAGATATCGGTTCTCGCGCGCGAGCTGGTGCTTCTCCCACGCGCGGCGCACCAGTACGTCGATCTCGGCCATGCGGTACGGCTTGGCCAGGTAGTCGTAGGCGCCGAGCTTCATTGCCGTGATCGCCGTTTCGACGGTGCCGTTGCCGGTGATGACGATGACCTCGGGCGGCTCCGGCTCGGAGCGCAGTTGGCGCAGCACCTCGAGCCCGTCCACCTCCGGCATCACGATGTCGACGATCGCGACGTCGTAGGCTTCGTCGCGCAGCGCTTGAAGCGCCGCCTTGCCGTCGCCCGACCGACGCGACCTGGTGGCCGCGGCTTCGCAGGAACGTGCAGAGGATCTGCCCGAGATTCTCTTCGTCTTCCGCCACGAGCACGCGAATGCCGCGGCTCGGCTGCGTGTCGGGCGAGGCCCGCTCGACCGGCATCCGGTCCGGAGTCGTGGTGCTGCTCATCATTTTCCGCCCGCCGGAAGAAGAATTCGGAACACGCTGCCTTCGCCGACCGTGCTGTCCACCTCGATGCGGCCGCCGTGCTCGGTCACGATCGCGTAGCAGATCGAGAGTCCCAGCCCCATCCCGCGGCTCGGCCCCTTCGTCGTGAAGAACGGCTCGAAGATCTTCGAGCGATCGGCGCCGCGAATGCCTTGCCCGCGGTCGATCACCTCGGCGACCGTCGTCGCGCCGTCGGCGTCGGACCGCGTGCGCAGCGAGATGACGCCCTTGTCTTCCATGGCGTCGAGCGCGTTGAGGAGAAGCGCCAGAAAGACCTGGACGAGCTGCTCTTCGTTGGCGTGCACCGGCCGAATCGTCGAATCGGCGTCGACGCTCAGCGCCACGCGACGGAAGCGGGGATGGTGCTTGACGAGCCGCAGCGTCTTGTCGATCACCCCGTTCACGTCGACGACGGTCTTCGTCGTCGGCTTGGGACGGCTGAAGTCGAGCAGCCCGTCGATGATTCCCTTGCAGCGACGGACCTCCTGCTGGATGAGCGAGAGCGACTCCTTCGTTTCTCCCCCGCCCCGCTGCACGACGACCGTGCCCTCGTCCATCGCCAGCGACAGCGTCTCGGCGCACGCGCCGATCGTCGCCAGCGGATTGTTGATCTCGTGCATTACGCCGGCGGCGAGCGTTCCGATCGCGGCAAGCTTTTCCGCCTGCGCGAAGCGCTGCTCGGCCCGGCGCCAGTCGGTGATGTCCTCGCCGATCGTGATGACGTGCGAGACGTCCTTGTTGTCGAGGTGCATCGGGATCTTGGTGATCCGATACGCGCGCGGCTCGCCGAAGGCGCTCGACTCGATCGGGAACTGCTGCATCTCGCCGGACTCGAACACTCGTTCGAATTCCCCGCGCAGCACCTCGGCGGGCTGGCGATGGAGGATCTCGAAGATCGTCCGGCCGATCGCTTCTTCGCGCGACACGCCCTGAAGGCCGATCTCGCGCTTTCGATTCCACGCCTGGATTCGGTATGAGCGGTCGATCACGTAGATGCCGACGGGCAGCGAGTCGATGATTTTCTCGGTGAACCGCCGCTGGTCCTCGATCTCCCGCGTGCGGGCGGCCACCTCCGACTCGAGCCGGTGCGCGTATTCGGCGTCGCGCAATGCCGGGGCGAGCAGGTCGGCGACGGCCGAGACGAAGATCGCGTCCTCGCCGGAGAGCTCGCGGCCCGGGCGCACCGTCAGCGCGCCGAGCTCCTGTCGTCCGGCCAGGAGACGCACCGCGACGAATCCGTCGCCGGGGCGCTCGTTGCCGCGCGCGAGCTGCTCCGCGACCACCTCGGCGGTCGTGTGGTCCTGCGCGACTGACCAGGCGCGCCGGAGGCCGTCGAGTCCGCGGAGCCAGAGGGTGGCCTGGGTTCCGTCGAGTTGCGTCGCGACCGCCGACAGCACACCGGGGACAACCGCGCCAACCGAATCACCGGTAGCGATGGCGGTCGCGATCTCGGCGAGCGCGGTCAGGGCGCGTGGAACGGGAATCGAAGGTCGGCGTTTGCCGCGCGGCGCGTGGGAGCGCACACCCGGAGCCGACGAACTCGGAGTCGGAGAGGACGGAGATGAAGAGGACACAGCGTCGCAGCGGTCGCGGGAGGCGGGGACAAGATGACCGAACGCACAGGTTAGACGCTCGCCACCCCGCCGCGCAACGCGCGGCCGACGCTCACCTCACCGGCCTTTGACCACCGCGAGAACCGCATCTCGAACGGTTCTCAACTGATCGCCGTAACCTGCTATTTGACAGCAGTTAGCTTGTCGATTTCGTCCAACAAATCAGCGTCCATCCGGCGGTCACTGGGGTTGTGCTCGACGTGCTCCCAGCGGACCGTGCCGCTCGCGTCGAGGAGGAAGTAGGCGCGGTTCGAGTAGAAGCGGTCCTCGAGCAGCACTCCATAGAGTCGCGACACGTCGCGCCGGAAGTCGCTCAGCATGTGGACCTGAAACCCGTGCTTGTGGCGGTACTCCTTGAGCGTCGCCGTCGAGTCGACGCTGATCGGGAGGACGGTGACGCCGCGCCGCGCGAACTGGTCGTGATCATCGCGCATCTCGCAGAACTCCGCCGTGCACGTGCTCGTGAAGGCGAGCGGGAAGAACGCGATGAGAACCGGCCCGCCGCGGAGCGCCGACAGGCTCACCTTGTCGCCGGTCGTCGACGTCAACGTAAAGTCGGGGGCTTCTTGGCCGACGGCGGGAACGGCGCGAGATTCGACAGCAGTCATGGTTCGAAGAATTGGAAGCGGTGAGTTGACGCCCTTGGATCGAGTGAAATCTATGAGCCCTAGCGCGAACCCCGTGGCCCGAACTGTCACAGTCTGCCTCGCGCTGCTCGCGGCGTGCGGCGGCGGCGGGTCGGGACCGGCGGTCAGCACGACCACCGTCCCGCAGCCCATCGCCGGCGACATCGAGGTCACGCAGTTCGCTCCGGCGCTGAACGTACACCTCGACCAGATGGTGAAGCGCGCGTCCGGGCTCTACGTGCAGGACCTCACGATGGGCACCGGCACCTTCGCGTCGCGCGGACGCACCGCGGTCGTGCGCTACACCGGCTGGCGCTCCGACGGCAAGCAGTTCGACGACGGCGAGATCACGATCACCCTCGGCTCGAAGCAGACGATCGCCGCGTGGGAGGAGGGCCTGCTCGGAATGCGCGTCGGCGGAAAGCGCCGGCTGGTCGTGCCGCCCAACCTCGGCTACGGCGCGCGCGGCGCGGGGAACGACATTCCACCGAACACGGTGCTCGTGTTCGACATGACGCTGACGTCGGTCTACTGAGCGCGGACGCGCGCGATCACGCCGAGCGAAGCCGCGCGAGATGTTTCTTGAGCGCGGCCACCGTCCCGGCGATCGCGATGACCCAGATCGCCAGCGCCGCAATCCCGAACGCGATTCGCCCGGTGAGCTCGCCGCCTCCCGAGCCAAAGGCGACAAACGGCAACACGACCGTTTCGCTGAAATGGCGCTCTCCCCTGCCGAACGCGATCCACGTCGCCATCGAGCCCATCACGTCGACGATTCCCAGGCCGCAAGCGGTCTGAATGAACGCGAACGAGCGCCGGCGCGTTCGCGGGGAGCGTGCCGTCGGCGTTGGCGCCGCCGGCCGCGGCGTCGGCGAAGAGCAGGACGGCGGCAAGAAGAAACGCGATGCCGGCCGCGGCTCCCATCCATGGAGGAACGCCGGGCGAGAGGTGGAACGGACCGACACCGATCGCGCCGAGCATGGGGCCAACGCCGCACGCGACGCAGACGGTCCCAATCAGAAGCGCGCGCCGGCGTGTGAGCTGGTTCTCAGCGGGCATGGACCGTCAGAGCGGCGGTGCGAATTCGCCCTAGTCGGGCTCTGTCACAACATCGGCCCCGGCGCCAGTCGCCGGCTGGCCGCACTTGTAGCAGTCGAGCCGTTTGATCGTCGCGACGCCGCGCGCGTTGCTCTGCTCGACCAACACGGCCTTGCACGACGGGCAGAGATAGTTCGTCGCACCGATGAACGCCTGGTTCGTGACCCTGAGCGGGCCACCCGTGCTACGGGTGGCGGTCGGTATTTGCGAGGCCTGGTTCCACGAGAGGGGGCGAAGTTCGCGCACGTCGCTCATGGTTCCGGCACCGTTTTTTTGAGAGGATCGTGCACGTCGCGTCGCATCGACGATGCAACGAACCACATGGAGCCAGGTGCCCCGATCTAGTGCAACGCAAACGCGTTCATGGAGTCTCGCTGCTCGGGACGTTCGCTCAGCGGTTCGAGACGGGCTCGCTTTGCCTCGTACAGGCGGTAACCGTGACGCCGCAGAATCGCCACGACGCGATCGGCTGGACTTCCTGCTTGGCCGAGCGTGGTCGGGTTTAGTTCGAACATGATCGTCGGATGGTCGCGAGAGAGAACGTTCGCGCCGCCGTTCAATACACGTTCCTCGAGACCCTCTACATCGATCTTGACGAAGTTGACTCGCCCGATGTCGGCGTCACGACAGAAGTCGTCAAGAGTCGTGACCGCGACCGTCGGCCCGGCAGCCCACATCGAGTCCGGGCCGCCCGACGCGGCGCCGAGCGTCGGGCGACCGGAATTGGCATGGCCCTGCCAGACCTGAAGCACGGCGGTGCCAACGCTCTCGGAGACGGCCAGTTCCGCGGGTCGAATGCAGGCGCCCATACCGTTCCACTCGACGTGCTTCGCAAGAAGCTGAAACGTGCTCGGGAAGGGCTCGAACGCGTAGACGAGACACTGCCGCTTCAGATGCGCGGCCAGCGAAATAGCGTAGTACCCGATGTTGGCGCCGATGTCGAGGATCGTCGCGCCGGGGGCGACAAATCGCTTGGCGTGGTACATGTCCCAGCGATCGTATTCCCCAAACCAGAACAAGCTGTGGTGAGCGGCGTCGGTCGGATCCACCGTCCAGCGGAGGCCGCGACGCCGAACATCACGCGGGCCACGCGCCTCGACCTTGAGCCATCTTCGAAGCTGACGGTGCACACGTTCCTGACCCGGATGGGAGATCAGAGTCCCGTAGGCTTCGAGAAGTCGAGCGCGCCAATCATTTGTCGCCATGTCTTCGAACCGCCTGGTCGGCAATTGGACGCTCCAACCTATCATGCACGCACATCGTCAATCAATTCTTTGATCAACCTTCTCGGCCGGAATCGCTCGTTCCGCCTTTCATCGAGTAGTTGCGGCAAAATGCGCAACGTCATGGAGCGTACCGGGATCGAACCGGTGACCTCCTGGTTGCAAAGCAAGCCAGGATCACAACGCTCGTCAACCGAATGTTGTTCTGTGAGAGCGGGTCTTGTCGAAGAGTGGTCGCGCGCGGGGCGTGGATTGCGGAATGTCGCCCAAATCCGCGGCTCGACCGCACATAACCGTACGGGAGTGCGGCCACGTCGCCACGACACCGGTCATCATCTACGCGCCCTCCGCCTTCTTCCGTCTCTCCCCCACGGCGCCGATGTCGCGCAACTTAGTCGGCTCGTTGACCACGCGACGCGCCCGCGGGTAGAGTGCCGTCCGAATTGGTGCCGCCCGCCGGGGCGTCGGCGAAGAGCACCACGGCGGCGAGTCAGAACACGACGCCCGCGGCGGCTCCCATCCACGGGGGAACGCCCGGCGATAAATGGAACGTGACGACGCCCGCAAGGCCGAGAATCGGAGCGATTCCGCACACGACGACAACGCGCGACGGCGATCGCTCGTTTGCGCGTTGAGTGAGCTTCAGCAGCCACGGCCCGTTTCTCTCCTGACAGGTCGTCGCAGTCGCGTCGTTCGCGGTCGGGCCACTGCAACTCGCCGGCGTGTACGGTGACTGGTGGGCCCATTCGAGGTTCTTCAATTTTTTCTAAACGCGTAGATCTCATGTGACCCGGGCACGTACACCCTGTCGCTGTCGATAGCAGCCGGATAGTAAATGCCCTCCTGTCGATCGGAACGGAGGTCGCCGAGATTGATCGTCCATACGAGATGCCCCGTAAGATCGTAGACGGCAAACTGCCCACCGCCAGCACCTGAATAGATGCGATCGGCGTCGACGCTAATCCGAGTCGGGGACCCAAACGCAAACGGAACCTTCCAGAGCGGCTGCAAAGTGGTGGCCGAGAGTGCCGTAATTGTCGTCAGCGTCCGTGACGCGTCAATCACGACGTTTCCCGTGACTGCTAACGACGGAAGATCTGACGGATTGAGGGGAGGTTTCATCGCGAACTGCGTTGCGGGAATCGATTTGAGAATCGCCCCCGTCTGACGATCAAGCCCGTAGGCGCTGTCATCTGCAACCTGGGTATAGACCATCGCCGGAGTGAGTACCGCGGCATCGGGATCACCCCACACGCCCGTCTCATCCGCCGAGTCGCGCTGCGGAATAAGAGTCGCCCAAAGAACCCGTCCCGTCGATGCGTCGAGGGCGGCGACACCGCCGTCCTTTTGGAGATGCGGGATCGGGGTAAAACGAGTAAAGCCAGCAAAAACGACGCCGCCCGATACGACCGGCGAATATGATTTGATCGTTGTGTCGGCGAGGAGCGTCGTTATCCACCGTTCGGCTCCTGACACGGCATCAATGGCGTAGATTTGCCCCGTGGGTGTGCCTCCGACAATCGTCGCGCCATCGCTCCATTGTTTGTCGCACCCTGGAAATGAGCCGATCGATGGGCTGTATTTCCAAACCTGTCGACCGCTGGCGAGATCGAGAGCCAGCAGGTCTCCATCGCCGACGATTAGGTGCCCTCCCGCCAGCATCAGGCCGGCACCTATGCGCGAGGGATCAGTGGGCGTAAGGTCGACTCGCCAGCGCGTCACGCCCGTCCGTTTGTCGATGGCGCCCACGACGTGGTTGATCGCGAGGACATAGACCACCGAGTCGTCAAAAGCGAGCCGTGTCGCTAGCGGAATGTCGCCGTTACGCCACAAGAGAAGCTGTTTGGGCCGCGGCCCCGCAGACATGCCCGTCGACTCGAGCAGTTGGCACGCGCTCGACAACACGGCGAAGGCGGCGGTGGCTCCTAGCATCCAAACAGCCGACGAGCCGTGCGCCCGGTTGAGAGTTCTCATGGCGCAGTTCCAGCGTGGTTGCGCGGCGCTCGACCGCTTGGATCGAGCGCCGCGCGTTTTCTTCATACTCCCCAACGAAAGACTAGCGTCCCGCAGTTCGATTCACAGCCCCCACGATGTCCGAGCCGTCGGCCAGAATCTCCATATGAGTGAGACCCGTCACCGTCGTAAAGGGATCCTTATCGGGCAAACTCTCTGCCGCTGTGGTGACTAGACCATCATTGGGCACCCCACCGATGACGTAGTAGTTAACCTCGAAAGCAAGATTGCCGAAAAGATTGCCAAGATTGACCATGGCGTTGCCGACATTTGCCAGGGTACCGCAGTCGTCACCGAAACACCCGTCAGGATCAGTCGCGGCAGTGTAGATCGAGTTTCCGTCGAAAAAGAGATCCAACGCCCATATTTGCACCGCCGCGGCCCAGGCGTCTGCGTCGCCCGGCGATGGATAGACGAGGCGGAAGGGCGCAGCCGCGTAGTCTATCACATCGACGGCGATGGCCTCGCGATCGGCGGCGAGCTCAAGACCGGGATTGAACATTAGGTTCGTGATCGTAGAGCTTTCGGGCGCCATGTCAACTAAGTGGGGATTGCTTATCAGGAACGGCACTCCCACCGCCACCTCGAGTCCGAGACCGGCCGCTGATGCCAGATCTGTGAAGAAGGTCGAAGCATCATACCAATACGATGAACAATCATTGCACTCACCCCAATCCAGCCCCCAGCCCTGGTTAATATTCCAAAGGTCTAGAGAAGCCACGCCCTCCATCGCGCCAACCTGAGCAGATCCAAAGCCGGCGATGTCCGCGCCGGCGTTCGGAGATGCGACCGTTACTAGTCCGAGAAGCGGCGTCGAACGGGACGCATAGCGGGCCACGAGTCCGCCTTGGCTGTGGCCAACGAGTATCGTGTTCGTGCCGTAGCCGCTTCCGCTCAGGAAGCCGCCGACGGCTGAGGTCTGGGCTCCGATGGACGAAGATGAATTGAGGGATGAAATGACTTGAGACGCATAGCCGGCGTTCGCGAGCGCGTTATACCATCCTGCGACCGCGCCCGTTGTCTCGTCCAGGCCCTGAATCAGAACCACCGGTGTCTGTGCCGCCGCCGTCGCCGCCACTAGGCAGGTGAGTACTGCGCCAAAGATGTGTCGCGCAAGCGTCATGGTATGATCTCCTGTCCGTCGACTACCACCTTACTTAGCGAAATCGTCGTGGTGATCGCTCCGGCGTCGGCCGGCCCGCCCTTGCCCGGTGCATCCGTCCGCTGAATGCGGAGGGAGCGGCGAACCCTGATACCGTTCGGCCCGTCGACAAAATCGCTCGCTGCGTCCAGGGTCGAAGAGGCACTGACGAACGACGTTGCGACAACGAGGCGGCGTCGCGGGTCCAGAGTTACGTCTTGGACAGTACCTGAGCCACGTCTCACGTAGTGATCGTTCCCAGCGGCGTCGTGATGGTCAAGCACCATCGAGTGAGCCACTGCGTCGGCTTCGCGAACGCAGTCGGAACCGCTCCGCACAGCGGCGTCGGCCCAAGGCAGGCGGCCATTCGATCGCGGGCCTTTCAGGTGCGCATTTTGGGATGCCGCGATAAGGACACGCAGCTGGTTCAGCAGGTCCCCCGGTCTGACGCGCTCCAACGATACCGCACCGCCGGGCAATTCCCCGACCCGCGGAATGCCAATGCTGGTACCATCGCCACGCCACATTGTCATCGTGCCATCGTCCCCGATTTCGACACGCCTTGGTCTCCACGTCGCGTTCAGCGCGGCTGCTTGTGGCGTGGCATCCAGAATTTGAATGCTAGTTTTCCAGGTCGTGTCCGACGACCGCGTACGCTCGACGTGGAAGAGCGATGCGGTTTGGTGATTCAAACCCTTGGTGGTGCCGCGTATTACGCTCATGTCAAATGCTATGTGCGACACTGCCGGCTGCACGCGTTCCAGCGCGTGACTAGCCGTACCATTCGTGGGCGACGCGCGTGTAGGCTGCGTTACATCGCGACAACTCACGCCAGCCACAATCAAAACAGTCGTCAGAACCTGACTAGATCGCCGCACGCGCCTTTCCGTGGGGCGCGAACCGTCGTTCCGCATGCAGCCTCCGGAGTCTTGAACGGTTTCATCGTCACGCAACTGTCTCCGTCCATTACCACGACGCCGCCGTTTTCTGTTTACGGACTATCCCGGACCCGGTCCTTCAATTCTCTGAGACTTGCTCGCAGCCGATTCAACCCGCGAAAAAGGTGCTGCCGCGCCGTCGACTGAGCTATTCCCATCCGGTGCGCGATCACTTCGAAACTCAATTCGTCTATTACGCGTAGTCGCACGACGCGACGTTGACTGGCTGACAGTGTCCGCATCGCTCGCGCCACGTCGCGGAGGAGGGACGCGTCAGCTGATATGGCGCCATCAGAGAACACGTCCGAATGTTGTCCGTCGGCCGCCATGAACTCCCAGGGGCGTTGCCGCACGGCATCGCAGTGCCGCGCCTCGCAGGTTCTCACTCGCCACCGTTGTTTCAACAGCGGGTGAACGATAGCCCAGGGGTCGCGTCCACTTCGCAACGCCGACTCGTGATCGACGGCGTCCGCGATTACGATTGCGATGAGATCCGGGATCTCATCGGCTGAGCAGTGCGCCCGGCGCAGCCAACCGGCAATCGCGGGCCGGAGTTGTGCCAAGGTATTCGACCAGAAGGCTTCGCGTGCGGACTCCGTCTCGCGAACCGAGCTCGGCGCGGCGGCCTCGACTATAAACTCAAGCATCCTGACAACGCACTGCGCCACCATTTATTTGCCGGCCTGTCCGCGTGGCACGTGCCGCGGCTCGGCCGTTCAACCGGCGCTACTTCGACGCCGGTCAGTAAGCAGGATCGTTTGAGAAAGCGAACTGTCGGATCATGATGGCGGGTCTCATATTGTTCGTCAAGCTACAACTTCATAACGACGATTCGACAAGAACTCTGGTGGTTCAATCCTAGGGCACTGGCGGCCGTCGCGTCGGACGACACTTTGAGTCGCATGGCTAGAGACTTGCTGGACCCGCGCGTGCCGCACCTGCAGTCCGATGAGGCGACGGGCTTCCCATCGTGACCGAGCCGACAAAGCTGCCCGACCGCAGAGTCGTGGGAGGTACTTCAGGCTTGGGTGTTTGGCGCGTGATCAGCTGGTCGCCCAATTGCGTGATAACCGTCACACCGTCTTCCGCAACGATTCGAGAGCCGGCGAAGCCGGGCGCGCTCACTGGCATGCTTCACAGCGGCGGGGCGCTGACGACACCTCCGACGACGGCCGTTTTCGACTTGACCGACTTTGTAGGTCGGCGGGAATCTCTCCGCGGGCGGATCGTCGGTGGTCACGATCGAAGGAGGCCCCATGTCGACCACCTCAACGACATCGGCACCTGACAGGGTCGGTAGTTCGGCGGCGACACGTGCCTTGTTAGCGCGCGGCCCTTTCGCAGGGGTATTGCGCCGGGAATATTGTGCCCTCTGCGTCGCAACGACACGGCACGCGATCGTGTAACGTCATGGAGCGTACCGGGATCGAACCGGTGACCTCCTGGTTGCAAACCAGGCGCTCTCCCAGCTGAGCTAACGCCCCCGTCTTCCGCTGATTCGTAGGTTTGAATCTAGCAGCAAATCCAGACGACCGAGGGAACGCCCCAGTGACCGATAACGCTCATACCGAAGCCGCCGCGCGGCACATGACCGTCCGCTGCCAGTTCTGCGAGACGTGGAACCGCATCGACGCCGCGCGCGCGCCCGACCGCCCGAAGTGCGGCAAGTGCGGCAAGCCGATTCTCCTCGACCGGCCCATCGCGCTCAACGACGAGACGTTCGGGCGCACGATCGCCGAGAGCGACGTGCCGGTGCTGGTGGACTTCTACGCCGACTGGTGCGGCCCGTGCAAGACGATGGCGCCGTTCATCGACGAGATCGCGCGCGAACGACAAGGAGCCGTGCTCGTCGCCAAGCTCGACACGGATCGATCGCAGCAAACCGCCGGGTCGTTCAACATTCGCGGGATTCCGACGACGATCGTGTTCCGCGGCGGCAAGGAAGCCGCGCGATACACGGGCGCGATGAAGAAGCTCGGTCTCGAGGACCTGATCGAACGCGCCGAGAGCGCGTGACCCGCTGGAGGCGCCGGCGCTATTCGTGCGCCGGCAGCGGCTCCATCGTCTCGGGATCGACCGGGACCTGCACTTCGTCGCGATAGGGCGACGTCGACAGCGTGACGCGAATGCGCGGGAAGCCGCTCACGAACAGCGTGTAGCACCAGCCCCACGCGCCGAGATACAGGCACAGAACGCCGATCTCCCAGATGCCGAACGGAAGATCCGGGACGACGCCGTAGCCCGACGGGTACACCTCGATGTACCGCATCAGCCACATGCCGACGAGGCTCGCGCCCGCGAACAGCGCGAGCGTCGGCTTGTAGACCTTCGCCGCGCGCGAGAGCAGACCGAAGAACGGCGCGAAGAAGACGAGGATCACCGACGTCACCGTCACCCATTGCCACGGCGGAATGAGCCGCAGGCGCATGAAGATACGTCTCTTCGCCCATGTTGCCGTACCAGATCACGAGGTACTGGCCGAACGTGAGGTAGCCCCAGAACGCGGTGAACGCGAAGCAGAGCTTGCCGATGTCGTGGTAGTGGACTTCCTGGATCAACCCGTCCGCCGTGCCGAGGCGCGCGTCCCACGCCATCACGAGCAGCGCGAACATCGTGAGCGCGCAGAGCCAGGCGCCCATGAAGAACCACCAGCTGTAGAGCGTGCTCTGGAAATGGAGCGAGAGCCCCATCGACAGGTCCCACGACAGCACGGACCAGCCCATCGCGTAGAGCAGCACCGTGAACACGGCGAGCTTCCCCTGGAGCGAGTGCGTCGAGTGGAGCTCGCGCCGCTCGTTGCCGAAGCCGGCTCGCATGCGCGCGCGAAGGTTCGCCGCCCACTTCGCGCCCCATTCCGGCACGCGTCCCACGTCGAGCCGCAGCGACGTGTACACGTACCACAGGCCGAGCAGCGTCATCAGCCCGAAGATCAACAGGTCGCGCGAGATCAGGAACGCGGGATTGAAGTAGATCGCCTTCTCGGGGACCGGATACGCCTCGTGCGTCCACGGGAAGACGTACTTCCGCCCGCCGATGAACGTGAGCAGCAGGAACAGAAAGGCGACCGGCATGAAGGCGACGTACGCCTCCATGAAGCGGATCACGTGACGCGACCAGCGCGCCGTCGTGATGCGCTGCACGGCGACGATGGCGAGACCGCCGCTCGTCAGTCCGGCGAAGAACAGCCAGTTCGCGTGCCAGGCGCGCCACGCGCGGTCCGGTGCGACGATCACGCCGACGATGAACACGACGAGCCCGACGCCGAAGAGCGCCTTGACCGCCGTGTTGATCCACGCCGGCAGCTCGCGATTCGTCGCCGCCAGCGCCTCGGACGCGGACCATTCGCGCGGAGGATGAATGGCGCTCATCGCAGATCCTCCGGCTTCTTCGTCGAATCACTCGGCGCTGCGGCGCGAGCGGTGTCCGCCCTCGGCGCGTTGGTCGCCTTCCAGAACGGAACGGGGCGCGTCGGCCCCATGCGCGACGCGCCTGGAACGAGACGGCCGGTCTCGCCGGGACGTCCGTGCGTCGTGTCCGGCGGGAATCCCGGCAACTTACCCTGGATGGAGCGCAGATAGTTGACGATGTCCCAGCGATCCATCTCTTCGATGCGGTTGTAGGTCGGCATCATGCCGCGCCCGTTGCGGATCATGCCGAAGATGTAGCCGTCGGTGTACTTCTCGGCGGCGGAAGTGCCCGCGCCGATCGGAATCGGCGGCATGCCGTACTTCGTCACGGGACCATTGCCCATGCCCAGTGGACCGTGGCAGGGCGCGCAGTTGATCTGGAACTGAATGCGCCCGCGATTCACCGAACCGGAGTCGGGCCGCGTCGGGTTGGGGATCGACGCCATCGCCGTGATGTCCGCCGGCAGGTTCTCGCGAGGATACTCGAAGCCCGGCGCCGAGCTTCCATAGATGGACACCGAGTACTGCGGATTGCCTCGCGGCGGAATCGAGTCGTTCGACGACTCCCACGGGTCGATCTTCGGCTGCTGGCGGAAGTCCGTGAACCAGGAGCAACCGGTGAGCGACGGCGGCGAGAACGATCAGCGCCGCGGCGGGCGAGGCGCGCGCTAGCGCTCACGTCGCACCTCCTCGGCTCCGTGCTTCTTGAGAATGCCCATCGCGTCCTCGGCGCGATCGGGGTCGGTGACGACCCAGACGCCGAAGTGGCCGCCGCTGAAGCGCGCGTCGTAGCCGACCGTCGTCGTGAGACGCGGCACGTGCGACATCGCGAACAACGCGAACACGGTCGCGAGACCGCCGATCAGCACCATCAGCTCGAAGCCTTCGATCGTGAACGGCACCCATGTCGCGATCGCCTTGCCGCCGACGACGATCGGCCAGTAGTCCGAGATCCACACCGCGATCCAATAGCCGAACGTCACGCCCGCCAAGCCGAAGATCAGCGTCACCATCACGCACCTTGCTCGGCGGGTGCTTCATGACGTGCTCGAACTCGTGGCGCGGCGTCGGCGTGAACACGGTGATGTCGCCGAACCGCTGGTCCTTCAGATCCTCGATCGCGTGAACGGCCGAGTCGATCTCGTGGAATGCTCCGAGGACGCCTTGCATCAGTGCTCCGCTCCCGTCTCGTCGGGGTGGACGAACGGCATCGCCAGGTCCCGGTCAGGATCCCCTTGGAGGAACGCTCTGCGAATTCGCGGCGGCAGGACTTCCTTGATCTCCGACATCGCCATCACGGGGAGCTGCTTGATGAACAGCAGGAACCACATGAAGAACCAGCCGAAGCTGCCGAGCAGGATGTCGTAGTCGACGAACGTCGGGTGGTACGTGCCCCACTGCCACGGCTCGAACTCGTGCGAGAGCGACGGCACGACGATCACGAATCGCTCGAACCACATGCCGAGGTTGATGAACAGCGAGAGGATGAAGAGCCAGCTCGGATTGCGGCGCAGCTTCTGCGACCAGAGCGACAGCGGCAGGACCATGTTGCAGATGAGCATGATCCACGCGGCCCACGCCCACTGCCCGAACACGCGGTTCCAGAAGTAGTCCTGCTCGAACCGGTTGCCGCTCATCCAGGCGACCTGGAATTCCGTCAGGTACGCGAGGCCGACCACCGTCGACGTGAAGAGACAGAGCTTCGCGGCGGCGTCGAGGTCGTTGAGCGTGATGTAGTGCTCGAGCTTGAACGCCTTGCGCAGCGGGATGGCGATGGTGAACACCATCCCGATGCCCGAGAAGATGGCGCCGGCGACGAAGTACGGCGGGAAGATCGTCGCGTGCCACCCCGGCGTCAGCGCCATCGCGAAGTCGAACGACACGACCGAGTGCACCGACAGCACGAGCGGCGTGGCGAACGCGGCCAGGAACAGATACGCGCGCGTGAAGTGGCGCCACTCGCGATCCGAGTTGCGCCAACCGAGCGAGAGCATCGCGAGGATCGACTTCCGCATCGGGTTCGTCTCCCGGTCGCGCAGAATCGCGATGTCGGGAATCAGTCCGATGTAGAGGAAGGTGCTCGAGATCGTGAGGTACGTGAGGATCGCGAACACGTCCCACACGAGCGGGCTCTTGGGATTCGGCCAGATGAGCCGCCAGTTCGGGTACGCGATCAACCAGAAAAACTTCCACGGGCGCCCGAGGTGCAGAATCGGGAAGAGTCCGGCGGTCATGACGGCGAACACCGTCATCGCCTCCGACACGCGGTAGATGCTCGTGCGGAACCCGGCGCGGAACAGATAAAGAATGGCCGAGATCAGCGTGCCCGCGTGTCCGATACCGACCCAGAACACGAAGCTGATGATGTACACGCCCCACATCACCGGCGGCTGATACCCCGCGGCGCCCAGGCCTTCGTGAATCTGATAGACCCACGTCACCGCGCCGATCAGCATGCAGAGGATCGCGATGCCGAGCAGCGCGAACCAGCCGAGCGTCGGCCGGAGCGTGCCCGAGATCTCGCGATCGACCTGCTCGTAGTCCCGGATGGCCGGGAAACGAACGCCGGCCGAAGGAATATTCGGGCGCGGTCCGCCAGGGCGGGCCGCCTCGGGGTAGCTCGTCACGGTCGTTGCCATGCCGCGCGCCCCCTATGCCCGCGGCGCGGCGGCGCCGGCCGGATGGTTGACCTTCTTCAGATAGACCACCGCGGTGAAGGTGTTGAGCTCCTCGAACACGTGGTATGCGCGCGCGTCATCGACGCGATGCGCGACCGTCCAGCTCTCGTCGGCCACGTCGCCGAACGTGATCGCGCGCGACGGACACGCCTGCGCGCACGCCGTCGTGAATTCGTCCGGCTCGACCGAGCGATGCTCGAGCGCCGCCCGATTCTCCGCCTCGCGGATGCGCTGCACGCAGAACGAGCACTTCTCCATCACGCCCTTGCCGCGCACGGTCACGTCGGGATTGAGCTGCCAGTTGAGCGGCTCGGGGAACGCGTACTGCTTGCGGTCCTCCTCGCCGTACCCGAACCAGTTGAAGTAGCGGACCTTGTACGGGCAGTTGTTGGAGCAGTAGCGCGTGCCGACGCAGCGGTTGTAGACCTGCACGTTGAGCCCGTCGGGCGAGTGATACGTCGCGTACACGGGGCAGACCGGCTCGCACGGCGCGTTCCCGCAGTGCTGGCACATCATCGGGATGAAGCGCGTCTCGAACGGCTCGCCGAACTTGCCGTCCGGATTCCCCTCGAAGTAGCGCTCGAGGCGGATCCAGTTCATCTCTCGGCCGCGCTCGATGTTGAAGCCCGGGCGCTCGGCGGCCCAGATCGTCGCGTTCTGCCAATACGCGCCGACCGTCGGGATGTTGTTCTCCGCGTAGCACGCGGTGACGCACGCCGAGCAGCCGGTGCAGCGCGCGAGGTCGACCGTCATCGCCCAACGCCGCTTTGTCATGCCGAGCGGATTGTTGGGGTCGTAGAGCCCCTTGTCCTTGCCGCGATCGGCCGCGGTCGGCGCGCCGAGATCGCCCTGCGCGTCGGCCGCGACCGGCGACCGCAACCCAGGCAGGAACTCGTGGCTCGCGTTCCCGGGAATCGCTTCGCTCTCCCCGGCCGGCGGCTTGTTGATGTCGGCCGCGTTCACCGCGCGCGCGATGCCGCGTCCGTGCTGGCGCGCCGAGCCTTCCGTGCTCGCCAGCGTGACCTGCTCGCCCGTCCTCGAGACCGAGGCCTTCGTCGACGTGAGAACGAGCGCGCCCGCCGCGTCGGTGTCCACGCGGCAGCAGATCGCCGACGTTCGCGCCGAGGTCGCGCGCGTACCGTCCGTAGCCCCATTGGACTCGCGACGGGTCGTGGCTCTTCGGCTCGAACTTCGGCATCGAGGCCGTCGCGCGGTGCCCTTGACCCGTGGGAATGGCGATCGCGTCCTTGTGAATTCCCATATATGGGAACGCTGGAGCGCGAATCGTCCCGTTCGCCGTTTTCACCTCGAGCATGTCGCCCCGATCGATCCCGAGCCGCTGCGCCGTCTCGGTGTGCAGCTCGACCCACGTGCTCCACGTGATCTTCGTGACCGGATCCGGGAGCTCCTGCAACCACGGCTTGTTCGCGCCGCGCCCGTCGCCGAGCACCGGCGATTGGTACGCCACGAGAAAGAGATCGCCCTGCGTGCCGCCGATCGCCGGTGACTTGGGTCCGGCAGCGACCGCCGGCGCGGACGGTCGCGGCGGCCGCGTGGCCGCGGCGAGTCCTTTCGGGAGCGCGGCGGCGAGCGCCGGAGCGCCGCCCGGGAAATTGTCGATGTAGTAGGTGCGGAAATCCGCCGCCGGGAACTTGCCGCCGATCGTCGGATCCTTCTTCGCGACGGCGATGAGCGCGTCGGCAGTCGATCCCTTGATGGCCGAGTACACCGGGTCCATCGCCGGCTGCTGAAGCGACAGCGTGCCGCGCACCGGCTCCGCGTCGCCCCAGGACTCCAACGCGTGAAGATCCGGGATGACGAGATCGCACAGCTCCGTCGTCTCGTCGGGCTGGCTCGAGAAGCTCACGCGATACGACGCCTTCGCGAACGCCTCGGCGAACTTCGCGGCCTTCGGCAGCGCGTACGCCGGATTGCAGCCGCGCACGAACACGACGCCCGCCTGCCCCGCGCGCATCCGCTCGACGGCGGCGAGCACATGGTCGTCGGACGCGATTCCGTCGAACGACGTGATCGGTTCGGCCGGCTTGATCGTCGTGCCGACGGCGCCGTTCGCGGCGTTGATCGCCGCCACCGCGAGCGCGACGTCGAGCGCGTCGGCGCCTGTCGTGCCGGCCAGCGCGAGCGCGTGCTGCGACGCCGCGAGCTCGTCGGCGAGTCGTTGCAACGTCGCGGCGTCGACACCGCTATCGGTCGCCGCCTGTTGAATGCTTGTCTTCTTGGCGAGCGCGTTGGCGATCGACAGCTCGCTGCCCGGCTTGCAGGCGATCCACTCGTCGGCGTTGAGCCCGGTCAACGAACGGCGCGGGCCGATGTACCAGAAGCGCGGCGCGCCGGCGAGCTTCGCGCGCGCCTCGGCGAAGTCGAGCTGCTGCGGAACGTTGGCGCCCCACGACTCGAGGAAGTCGGCGCCGAACGAGACGATGAGGCGCGCGTCCTGGAAGCTGAGCGAGGGCCACGCCACGCCGTAGGTGCGCCGGTTGGCTTCGATCGCCGCGCTGTCGGACTCGAAGTCCACGCTCAACTGCCCCGGCATGCCGTACGCGGCGAGCCAGCCGTCGAGGAAGCGCGCGAACGCGCCGCTCTCGTGCTGGTTGAGGAAGATCGAGTTGGCGGCCGTCGCCCTCGACTGGGCGAGCGTCTGGCTCAGCCGCGTGATGGCGTCGTCCCACGTGATCGGCTTCCACGCGCCGTTTTCCTTCACCATCGGCGAGCGAAGGCGGTCCGGATTGTAGAGACCTTGCAGCGCCGCCTGGCCGCGCGCGCAGAGCGCGCCGTGGTTCAATGGGTGATCCGGATTTCCTTCGAGCTTGATCGCGCGCCCGTCGCGCGTCTCGACGATGAGCCCGCAGCCGGCCGAGCACTCGCGGCAGGTGGAGGCGAAGTACGTCGAGACGCCCGGGACGGTCTCGTCGGGCGAATGGACATATGGAATGAGCTTTCCGGAATCCTCGGGCAGGCAGCCCGTGGCGGCGAGCGCGGCGCCCGACGCGCCAACGACCTTGAGAAAGTCGCGGCGCTTGACGGCCGGCACTTTTGCGTCGTTGCTCATCTCAGTAGTGGCAGTTGGCGCAGTCGTAGCGCGCTTTCTTGCGCTCGACCGTCGTGACCGCGGGAGTCGCGGCGGCGTTGGCACCGACGCCGGGTTGCGGCGCGTAGCCGGCGGCCTCGAGTCCTTCCTGCGGGCTGTAGCCGTTGACGTGGCAGCTGACGCACCAGCCCATGTTGAGGCTCGAGAACTGGTAGACGCGCTCCATGTTCTGGATCTGCCCGTGGCACGTCTGGCACGTCACGCCGGCGTTGATGTGGCGCGTGTGCGGGAAGTGCACGTATTCGGGGAGCTTGTGGACGCGATTCCACGGAATCGGAATCGCCTTCGGTCCCATGCCGAGGAAGACCGCCGTCTGGTTCGCGTAGTTGTAGAGCTTCTGGATCTCGGCGCTCTTGTACGGCTTGTTGCCGTGGAGGTCGTTCGCGGGACGATCGGGCCCGATCGCGTTGTGACATCCCATGCACGTGGACACGGCCGGGAGTCCTGGGTCCATCGATTTGTTCGCCGCGTTGTGACAGTAGAGACAATTGATGCCGAGCTTCTGCACGTGGACGGTGTGCGGAAAGTTGATCGGCTGGATGACGGTGCGGCGTTGCGAGGACGAGGCTCCAGCGTATGCGGAGAGCATCACGGCGCCTACCGCCAGGGCGAAGAGCCCCGGTATGGCGGTCCATCTCCTTCGCTTGGTCATCGCGATGGGGTGAGTTTTGAAACCGGTCGGGGTTGCGGCGTCTTGTGAACTAATTCACAAGGTGCCCGACTGGCCGGGAAATCTAGAAAGGGCAGGAGATTGCACGCAAGGCGCTCATGCCGCCGCGCAGATGTCGCGCGCATCGGCGAGCGTCGAACCGGCGACGTCGTCGGCCAACAAGTCGAGGTTGGCGGTCGGCGTTTGGACCAGACGCAACGGCCACTGCGATCCGAACACGAATCGCTTCGAGCCGATCGTGCGAAAGAGCTTCGAGAGATGATCCTCGGGCGGCCCCCAGATCCACGAGATGTCCCAGAAGACGCGGACGCTGCTCGTCCGGCGTGAGCCCCCAGTGCACTTCCTCGATCATCTCGCGCGACGCGGCCGTCACGACGAGCCGAACCGAATCGCCGGCGCGCGCGAGCGCTCGCACCGTCGCGGCCGTGACGTCGCCGGCGGAATCCATCGGGTGTCGCTGGCGCAGATCCTCGAAGCGAACGGTGAGCAGCAGCGCGAGCCCGACCTCTCCCGCGGCGACCGCGAGCTCGCACAGGCTGGCCGACGCTCCTCCGCCGGGCGCGAGACCCCACTGCGGCGGATACGCGCGCACCGCCGGCGCGCCCTGATCTCTCGCCGCTCGCGAGCGCTCCCGTCCAGTTGCGGCCAGTCGGGCCGAATCGCCGGCACCGGACGAAGCCGGCCGTCGAACGCTTCGCAGCGCCTCGAACAACGCCGCGTTGCCGGCCGTCGGATCGCGATGAAACGCCGACGGCAGGTGACCGACCCACGCGCCTTCGATCCCTTCCCTGTCGAGAACGCGAACGAGCGCGTCCGGATCGGGATGCGGGACCTCGCGGAACGGATACGGCCCGATCAGCGTGTTGACGTCGATCACGCGCGCGCTCCCGAGGCGGAGACGCCCGCCGCGCCGGACGACTTCAGCGTTCTCTCACAACGCGGAAAGCTTCCCGCACGAAAGAGACGCGCCGAGTTCTTCCAGCGAATCGCTTCGATCTCCGTCACCGCCGAGTCCGATCACGTCGAGCGCGCGGAGCTTGGCGAGTCCGGTGCACATCGTGAGGTCGGATCCCCAGAGCAGACGCTCGGCGCCGAGCGCCGCGACGGCGGCGTCGAGCATGCCGCGATCGACGCCGCTGCCCGGACAGATCGGGAAAGACGTTCGGCACGTCGCGCACCGCGGCGAAGGTGTGGGCGTAGTCGCCGCCGCCGCCGATGTGCGCGAGAATGAAGCTCGCGCGCGGATGCCGGCCGGCGAGGCGCGCCAGGTCGGCGCCATCAGAGATCTCTTGCGACGGCCATTCGCGCGTGCGGTGCTGCCAGATGTGGTGCAGCACCGGCAGCCGATGCTCGGCCGCGAGCGCGGCGATGGGGTCGAGGAGCCGATCGTCGGCGCGGCGGCTGGCGAGCAGCTTGATGCCGATCGCCCCGCGCGCCGTGCACCGCTCGATCTCCGCGCACGCGTGGGCGGTGTAGTTCGGATTCACCGTCGTGAACATCCGCACGCGGTCCGGCTCGCGCGCGCAGAGATCGAGCATCGCGTCGTTGCCGAGCGTGACGTCGTCCGGCGACGGAAAGTAGGTCGGCGACGAAAAACCCCAGGTGCCGAGGATCGACGCGACGTGGTAGGTGATGCCGATGCGATCGCCCGCGCGAAAGCGCGCGGCGTTGACGTCGGCCCAATCCGAGCGGCCGGTTCGCGCGTGATGAAAGTGCGCGTGGACGTCGATGAGCGGTCCGCCGCCGCCCAGAGGAGCGCCCGGCGCTCGCTCGGTCAACCGGCGGCCTCCGCCTCTTCGTCTCGAAGCGCGACCAGCGTGTCGCTCGCGCAGCGCTCGAGATCCCGCAGCGCGTCGTCGTCGTGAGCCAGCGCGGCGTAGTTGTACGCGCCGCGCTTGAAGCAGCACGCCGTTGGCGGCGCCCAGCTCGAGAAACCGCCGCTCGCGCTCCGGCCGGTCGAAGCGCAGCATCCACATCGGGTCGGGACCGTCGACGGTGATTCCCTGCACCCCGCTCGCTTCGATCGCGGCGACGACGGCGTGCTTCATGTCCGCGCCGATCGACCAGAGCGACGCGCACACGTCGACGCTGTCGTGCCACGCGAGCACGGCGCCGGCCGCGGCCAACGCCGACGACTCGCTCGCCAGCGTCGACGAGATCCACGTCTTGCGCGCGGCGTCCATGAGGTCGCGATGGCCGACGACCGCGGCGAGCGGAAATCCGTTCGCCATCGCTTTGCCGAACGCGGCGAGATCGGGCACGACGTCGGCGAACGCCTGATAGCCGCCGGTCTTGAGGCGAAAGCCGGTCTTGATCTCGTCGAAGATGAGCGCCGCGCCAGTCTGCGTCGCCAGCTCGCGCGCGCGGTTGATCCACGCCGGCGACGGCATCCGCTCGATCACCGGCTCGATGACGATCGCCGCGAGCTGAGATCCGGCCGCGGCGACCGCCGCCTCGAGCGCGGCGACGTCGTCGAACGGAACGCGGCGAAAATCGCCGCGTGTTCCCTGCGGCACGCCCGCGGTCTCGTCGGCCGACCAATCCAACCACCCGAAATATCCGCACCCGATCGACGACGTCCCGCGCCGTGTACGTGCGGGCGATCCGAACCGCGGCGGCGATCGCTTCCGCGCCCGTCTTGAGAAACTGCACCTTGTCCGCGCACGGAATGACGCCGCACAGTCGCTCGGCGACGTCCACCTCGTTCACGCTGGACAACGCGCTCACGTTTCCGCCCGCGATCGCGTCGACGACCGCGCGCGTGACGTTCGGCTCCGCGTAGCCGAGCGAGACCGAGCCGAGCGCCATCGTGCAATCGAGGTACTCGTAGCCGTCGGCGTCGGTGACGCGACATCCTATGGCGCGGACGTAGTGCGTCGGGCCCGACGGCGTCGTCGGCGCCGTACAACGCCGCAATGCGCTTGCTGCCGGTCGAGGCGCCTGTCGGCAGAATGGCCGCCGCGCGATCGCGGAAATCCGCTTCGTCGTGCTCGGCGGGCACCTCGGGTTCGCCGGATTCCTCGGGCTCCTGCTCGGCGACGGCGGACGCCTCGTCCGAATGTTCGTCGGCGGTCGCGGATGGCGCGGGCGCGGCGGCGCGTCCTTCGCGCCTCGCTCGAAGAAGCGGCGGAATGGCATGGTCGAAAATGAGGTTCGTCGGTTCGCCGACGTCAACCCCGCCGCCGTTTGCGCTCGATGAAGTTCATCACCTCGATCGCCATCGCGCGGAGCAGCGACAGCTCGCGGGCATCGGGGGACGCGCGGAACGTGAGCGACCTCAGCGTGCGCATGATGTGCTCGGGGTAGCGCGTCTTGAAGAACTCGATCATCTCGAGCGACTTCGCCGCGTCCGAGAAGTACTGCTCGAATTCCGCGTTTGTCGGGGGCGGCGCGTCCTTTCGCGGCGGGCCGATGGTTCGAGTCGCGTCGGCCGCCAGCCGGTGCAGCTCGTAGAGCGCGATGAGCGCCGCCTGCGCGAGGTTGAGCGACGCGTGATTCGTCGTCGGGATGGTCACCGTCACGTGGACGCGGTCGAGCACGTCGTTCGGAAGTCCGTTGTCCTCGCGCCCGAAGATGATCGCGACGAGGCCGTCCGGGCGCGGCGTCGAGCAGCTCGCGCGCCGCCTCGCGCGGCTCGACGAGGCGGATCTTCGCCGACCGGCGCCGGGCGGTGAACGCCGCCGTGTAGACGCAGTCGGCGACCGCTTCGTCGAACGTCTCGAAGCGTTCGATGCGTTGAATCACGTCCATCGTCCCGTGGGCGATTCCCTCGAGCCGCTGGACGTCGTACGCGACGGGGCGAATGAGACGGAGGCGGTGCACGCCCATGTTCTTCATCGCGCGCACCGTCGCGCCGATGTTCACCGGATCGAGCGGCTCGAAGAGCACGACGACGACCGATTCGAGCAGCGACTCAGTCATCCCTTGCTCCCTCCCACTCGATCGGGACGAGGCGGTCGTCGTCCTGCCGATCGCCGCGGAGGTAGACGAACTCGCCGTTGCCGCCGCTGAGCACCAGTTGTCCGCGGCGCCGGTGACGCCCGCGGGGCATCTCATTCACGATGAGGTCGATCGCCGAGAGCTCTCGAGCGTCGAGGTCGATGTTCACGCGATATCCGTCGCCCACTCGCTGCCACGTCGCGAGAGGCGGCGCCGAGCGCGAGTCCGTGCCGGTGATGCCGCGAACGCGTACGTGGTCGCCGCCCAACTCGGGGACGAGCATCCACGCCGCGACTCTTGCCGGACGTACGGGCGTACAGTTGAATGCCGTCGCCGTTCACGTCGGCGGATTCGTTGTCGAGCGGGTTCTCCGCGTTTCGCGGCGCGAACGTCACATCGCTGCGCGGAACGGTAACCGTGATGCTCGAGGGTCGAGCCGCGCGCGCGGAACGCGACGTCGGCCGTCGGACATCCCGCCGCGGTCCACGTTTCCTCCGACCGTCGGTAGTGCTCCGAGCCCAACGCTACTTTGGTCTCGCCCTCGCGCAGCACGCGCAACGGCGCGCGGGCCGCGGGCGGGGCGGCGTCGAGACGCTGGAGCCTCCGTCCGCGTGGCGACGCCGGCGAGCGTGACGCCGCGTGTTTCTCCAGCGGCGTCGGCGAACACGATTTCCCACCGATCCGTGGCGGGGTGGTGCTCGTGGACTGCACCATCGGCGAGGGTCACGCGAAGAGATTCGCCGAACTCCACGCCCACAACCGCGTCGCTCCAGCTCCACACGAACTCGTGGCGGCCCTCCACCTCTCGCGCTCGCACCAGCCGGAACACGTGGTCGCCCAGACCCGGCGCGCCGAGAGCGGACGCGCGCCACCATTCGCACGGAGCCGTCGAGCGCGCCCACACCGACGCGCGAGCGCCGTCGCGCATCGCGCGCCCGACGACCGTCGCGCCCGCGGCCGCGTGCTGAAGGCTCGTGTCATGAGCAAAGTCGAAACCGTCCTCGAGGCCGTGGGCGCCGGGCAGCGGTGCGAGGACCGCCTCCCCGACGCCGTCGGTCAGCTCCAGCGCGGCGTGGATCGGCAGGTCGAACATCAGGCGTGTCTCGACCTCGGCGCCGTCGGGCGTCTGGCGGCGGAGGGGTCGCTTCGTTTCCGTCCCATTCGACCCTGTCGACGAGATAGGTCGGCAGCACGACGATCGAACGTCGCGCGCGGACTCCGGGCGCGATCTCCGCCTCGGCGGAAACCCAACCGCAGTCTTCGCGCTCGTCGTAGGCGCCGAGCGTGCCGTTCGTGGGCCGCTGCGACCGGCCGTCGGCGAGAGGCGCGTTGTGCGCCAGCGTGCTGCGATACCAGTGCAACGTGCGGTCGACGTACGACCCGGTGCCGAAATCGTCGAGCCATCGCACGGCATCGTGGACGAGGACGAGGTTCAGGCGGTCGGGATGCCCGTGCCCTCCCCCGGAGTGTCCGTAATCGAGCGCGGCGTACGCGCGCCCCTCTTCGCGGCGAAACACCGCGAGCCCCTGCCCTTCGAGGAGCGCGGACGCAGGCGCGGCGGCGTCGAGCGTCGGGAGCTCGGGCAGCGCGAACAACAGCGCGCGCCAACTCAAATCGGCGCGCGTCAGCGCCGACGCCGGCGAGTTTCGCTCCACGTCGGCGGCGGAACGGTCGCGCTGTTGAGCTCCGCACGGCACGGCGTCGAGGTACATGCGGGCGAGCGCGCCGCGCAGCGTCGGGTCGTCCTCGCGCGCGAGGCCGAGCTCGCAGTGCTCGGCGATTCGCCATTGTCGCAGCGAGATCCCGTATTGCGAGTCGCGTCGAGACGGAAGCGTGAAATCCGGAAGCGCCGACAGGAGCGGCACGGAGAACCCGCGTTGGAATCTCCGCACGAGCGCCGGGTCGATCTCGATTCCCGCGTGCTCCGCCATCGTCACGCCGTACCAGAGTCCGCGGTGCGCGAACAGATGGTAGTTCTCGCCTTCGTACCAGGTTCCGTCGCTCAGCATGCCGTGCGCGATCTGCCGCGCCACGCCGCTTCGGCCGAGCACCGCGCGTTCCGCCGACACGGCGTCGCCCAAGAGACGCGCGGCGGCGAGAAGCGCGACCTCGTTCCAGACCTGTCGATTCGACCCGCCCTCGTCGAACTCGGCGATGAGCGAGCGGCTCGGTTCGACGATCTCCGCGCGCACGCGATCGACCAACGCGCGCTCGCGCGTCGCCATCAAGTCGGCGGCGACGCAGATCTGGAGCAGCCAGATCGATTCGAGATACGTGCTGAAGAACAACCGCGTCGGTCCGAGCACGTTGTCGACGTTCGGATAGCGCAGGTACCGATCGCAGTACCCGGCGAGGATGTCGCGCGAGAGCGCGGCGAACCGATCACCGCATCCAACCGACGACAACACCGCGCCATGAACGGCGCGTTCGGCCAGCCACAGTTGGTACCAGTAGTTCCAGAACCGGTCGTGCAGCTCGCCGGTGTAGACGCGTCCGCAACGCAGGACAGCGATGTTCGTGGAGCGAGAACGGGTCGAACTCGAGCATCGTGCCGTCGACTTCGCAGCGTCCGCCGGCGCGCGAGAGGAGCGCCTTTGTCGGGCGGGAAGTAGAGGTCTCGACCCAGCAGTGGCTCGAGGTCCGACGCCAGCGATTCGGCGAGGGGTTTCAACGGACCGGCCGCGGCGCGGCGACGTCGCTCGAGGCCCTCGTGATCGATCAGGACGCTCATCTCGCCGCAGCCACCTTACGCGTGCCCGGGTTCGATGCTCCAATCGGAGACCGACACCATCTCGCCGCGCAGATCCATCGTCACGTTGCGGAGACGCGCCGACACTCCCTGCACCCCGCGCGAGTGAGTACAGCCATGCGACCGGCATGCTGTCGTTCAGGACGCGCTGCGCCGCGCGCCATGCGTCGATGCGCGCGGGTTCGTCGCTCGCGCCGCGCGCCGCGGCGAAGAGCGAGTCGAGCTCGCGCGAATGGAACCCCGTGTAGTCGAGCGCGCCGCCCCGCTGTCGCGTCTCGAACATCGACGACACGAACGAGAGCGCGACGTCCCCGGGAACGCCCGCGACCAACACGTCGAACGTCTTCGTCGCGGCCCGCGCGTCGTTCAGGAACGTGCCCAGCTCGACCTGCCGGACGTTGACGCGAATGCCACGCAGCGCGAGATCGGCCTGAATCAGCTGCTCGAGCGCGTTGTCGCCCGACCCGACGGTGACCAGGTCGAGCTCCAGCGCGCGGCCGAGCCGCTGCCGCGTGCCGCTCGGCGAACGGCGCCATCCGGCGGCGTCGAGCAGCGAGTCCGCGCGAGCGGTGTCTCGAGCCGGCGAACCCGGCAGCGCGAGCGGGCTCTCCGGCGGGACCGGTCCGGCCGCGGGAACGCCGAACCCCGCCAGAGCGGCGGCGACGATCCGCGGGCGGTCGATCGAGAGCGAGGTCGCGCGACGCACGCGGGCATCGTCGAACGGTGCCTTGTGAACGTTGAAGACGAGGCCCGTCGTGAAGAGAATCGGATACTCGACGACGCGCATCGACGGATCACGCCGAGCCAGCGAAGCCATCGCGGGCGAGATGCCGGCGACGTCCAGCTCGCCGCTCGCGAGTCCGGCGAACTTTGTCGTCGGCTCGTCGACGACGGCGACGACCAACCCCGCGACGCGAGGCGGTCCGCCGAGTGCCGGCGGAAAGTGGTCGTTGCGTCGGAACGTCCATCGTGAACCGGGCCGACGTTCGACGAACGAGAAAGGCCCGTTGCCGACCGGCGCGAAGTTGAACGCGGCGCGGCGCAATTCGGCGTGCGGAATCGAATCGAGCAGATGCGCCGGGGCGATCGGCAGCTCGCAGAACACGAGCGGAAAGGACGACTGCGGCATTCGAAATCGAATTCCGACGGTCGTGTCGTCGCGCACGAGGACCGTGTCGACGCTCGCGAGATCGGCGGAGCGCAGGTATCCAGTTGCCGGGTCGCGGGCCGCGTCGAGCGTGAAGCGCGACGTCGCGCGCCGTCGTGGGAACGCCGTCCTGCCATCGCAGGCCGCCGGCGAGGTGCAGCGTCAGATCGCGGCGATCGGCCGACCAGGACCACGACGTCGCCGCGTACGGCGCCGGTTGCAGCTTGTCGTCGTACTTCGCCAAGGTCACGTACAGAACGAATCGCTGGATCTGGCGAGACAGCGGATGAATCGTGACGAGCGGGTTGCCGGACTCGAGGTCGGTCCCCGAGGCGTAGACCACCGTGTCCGGCGGCCGCTCGGGACTCCAGCACCCGATGACGAACACCGCCGCGACCATCGACGCCAAGGCGCTCGAGACTGTTGACACTCGAACACGCCCATGCAGCTTCAGCGCGTGCATCTACTCGCCGTGTTGCGGCGCCTCGCCGGCGCGTTCGCGCTTTTCTGGCTGGTGCTCACGCTCACGTTCGCGCTTGTCCGCCTTGCCCCGGGTGATGCCGCGACTTTCCTGGTTCCGCCGTCCGCGACTGCGGCCGACGCCGCGCGTATTCGCGCCGAGCTCGGACTCGACCGGTCGGTCGCCGTGCAATATGCACGGTGGGCGTCCGGCGTGCTGCACGGCGATCTCGGTGAGAGCTCGCTGCGGCGGGAGCCGGTCACCCGCGCCATCGCCGACGCGTTCCCTGTGTCGCTCGGCCTCGGCGCCGCCTCGCTCGCTCTGACCTTTCTGATTGGAGTTCCGCTCGGACTGATCCAGGCGGCGCGGCGCGGAGGCGTCGTGGATCGCGGCTCTGACGGTGATCACCACAGTCATGTACGCCGCGCCGAGCTTCTGGCTCGCGCTCTCGCTCGTCGCGGTCTTCACGTACGGCGCGGCTGAATGGGGACTGCCGGCATGGTTGCGCCTGCCCGCCTTCGGCATTCACGCGCCGGGGCTCGACGTGAGCGGATGGGCGGCGCTGTCCGACCTGATTCGCCACGCGATTCTTCCCGTGAGCATTCTCACGGTCGTCGGCGCGGCGGGCATCGCGCGCTACTCGCGCTCGAGCGTCGCCGACGTGCTGACCCAGGACTTCGTGCGCACGGCGCGAGCCAAGGGCTCGTCGCCCGCGCGCGTGAACTTGCGAGCATGTGCTGTCCAACGTGCTTCCGCCGCTGATCGTCCTGTTCGCGTTGTCGCTGCCCGGTCTCGTCGCCGGATCGATTTTCGTGGAGTCGGTTTTCGCGTGGCCCGGAATGGGGCGGCTCATGGTGGACGCGATCGCCGCGCGCGACTATCCGCTCGTGATGGGCGCGGCGGCGGTGTACGCCGCGCTCGTTATTTTCGCGAATCTCGCCGGCGACGTCGCGCTGCCGCTTGTCGATCCGAGGCGCCGCGCGTGATGTCGCGCGCCCTCCGAGCGGTGCGGACGCTTCCCGGCGCGGCCGCGGCCTTGCTCGCGGTCCTCGTGCTCGCCGCTCTGCTGGTGCCGGCCGTGTCGCACCAGGATCCGCTCGGCATCGGCGACGTGCTTCGTTTGCGCCTCCTGCCTCCGTTCTCGCGCGATTCGCTCGGGAATTTTCACCTGCTCGGCACGGACCGATTCGGACGCGACCTGTTCGTGCGAATGATGCTCGCCGGACGAATCTCGCTCGCCGTCGGGATCGTCGGTTCGGTGGTGGCGAGCGGCGTCGGGACGATCGCCGGCGCCGTCGCGGCGTGGGTGGGCGGGCGTCGTGGACCGTTCGCTGATGGCGCTCTCCGACGCGCTGCTCGCGCTCCCGCGTCTCGTACTGCTGCTCGTCTGCGCCTCGCTCTGGCGTCCGGGACTCACGACGGTCGTCGCGGTACTCGTGTTGACGGGCTGGATGGGCGTCGCGCGGATGGTTCGCGCCGAGCTGCTCGGCGTGAAGACGCGTCCCTTCGTCGACGCGGCGACGAGCCTCGGCGCGTCGAGCGCGCGCGTCCTCTGGCGACACGCGCTGCCGAATTCACTCGGTCCGGCGATCGTCGCGACGACGCTCGGCGTCGGCAACGCGATTCTGCTCGAGAGCGGCCTTTCGTTTCTCGGCCTTGGCGTTCAGCCGCCGCGGCCGAGCTGGGGGAACATGATCGCCGGCGGACGCGACCTGATTGTCGTGGCGCCCTGGGTGGCGATCGCGCCGGGGCTCGCACTCATCGCGACCGTGCTCTGTTGCACGCTCATCGGCGACGATCTGCGCGACCGGCTGGCCGGCGAAACCGGAGCCACTTTACGCGACCGGGCGTAGCGGGCGCCCGAGCGGTCGTTCCGTCCTTGGTTCCGTGCGCGCGACAAATCTCCGTGCGCCTCGATCGGGATCTACGACAATGGAACGACAATTCTCGCGGAGAGAAGCCCGGATTTCGCGGAGCAAACAAGATTCTTTGAACTACGATTTCGCGGAGAAAAGCCCGGATTTCGCGGAGCAAACAAGATTCTTGGAACTACAATTTCGCGGAGGAGCACAGTTTTCGCGAAGCAGACAAGGACCTTTTTTCTTTCTCCGCGAAATCCGCAGAGGTCCGCGAAATTGTTGTTCGAGTCGTACAGGCCCGACAAAGAAATGGACGGGCAGCTAGCGCACGAGGATGGTGACGATGGCCCGAGGGTCGGCGGTGAACGTGACGTCTTGACCTTCAATCGACGCCGGCCCGCCGACGGTCTCGTCCAAGCGGGACAGGCGCGCTTCCTCGACGGCGAACGGAAGGCGCCACGCGCCGGCGACGCGTTCGTCGGTGAGATTCACGCAGCGAAGCACGAGCCAGCGACCGTCCTCGCTCTCCTTGATCGCGGAGAACGCGAGTCCGGCGCCGACGAGTTCCGGGCCGACGACGTCGTCGGAGACGCCGAGCGCCGAGCGGAGGGTCGAGCCGACCATCGGCACGAGGAAATCGTCGGCCGCGCGCTCGATGGCGTCGATCGTCTGCGTGTCGCGCGCGCCGTGGAGCATCACCGCGAGATTGGCCGCGAACGGGCCGCGGCACTGCGCCCGTGGCGTGGGAACGGGCCAGCCGGCGTGGCCCGGCCTTTCGGGCAGGTCGCTCTTCGACAGCTCGCCCACCGAACGAACGAGCGTGACCGCCACGCTCCCGTCGTCGCGCGACTCGTACTCGGCCAGGCCGTCGCTCAAGATCGTGCAGCCGCGCGACGCGTCGAACAACGAGACGTAGCGGTGCAGCGGCGCGGTCGCCGGCGCGCGTTCGCTCAGCGTTTCGTCGGCGTCGGGCGTGATCGCCGTGCGGTGCACGGGTCCGAACGCCGCGTCCGCCCACACCTCCGGATGCGTGACGTCGCTCGCGAGGACTATCCGCAACCGGTGATCGTCGCGTTGGTTGTCGCCGGTCAGCGCGAGCGCGAGGTAAGACGCACCCGCGTCCAGAATCAGCCGAATCGTGACGTCGACGCCGCCCTGGCCACGCGGAGCGTTCGGCTCCGTGATTCTCGCGGCCAGCGAGAGCTCGCCGCGCAGCGGACCCCGGTGCACGCGGCGCACGCGGCCGACGCGAACTTCGCACGGTCGCGTGGCGCGGCGCCGGCGTGTAGAGGTCGCCCACGTCCGCGTCGTCCTCGAAGCGAACGAGCGACTCGACGCGACGGCCGCTGGGTTTGTGCAGCACGCGAGATTGTCGCGTCTTCGTGTACGGTTACGGAGAGCGCGGCGTTCTCGAGCGAACGCGGAGTGGTCCGCACGCGATCCGCCGGTGCCGCGCCGCGCGAACGCCGGCCGATCGGGCGCGCGATCACGCCGTGAGGCGGTGCGTCGCCGACCCAAGCGGCGACGCGTGTCACCGAGACCAGATCGTTGTCGGGATAGTGGCGCGGCGATTCGGTGCGCGCGTTTCGCATTTCCCGATCGAGCACCTGGACCGGGCCGACCCCCGCCACCGTCGGCGTTCGTCGCGGCGCTGGTACGGCGGGAATCGCGGCCGGCGCCGACCCGGGGCCGACCGGCACGTCGGCGACGAACTCCTCGATCTCGAGAATCGCTACGCCCGTCCGGCGGCGCGGCGACGGATTGCGAATGAGCACGACCGGCTGCCACGCCTCGCGCGCCGTTCGCGCTTCCGCTTGATCGTGGCCGACGAGATCGAAGATCGCATCGTCGCGCATGCCGGCCGCCTGATTCGTGGCGGAACGAACGCGCAGCTCCATCGCCGCCGCGACCTCGTCGATGGAGCAACCGCAGAGCGTGTCGTGCGGGTGAGCCTCGAGCAGCGTTCGCCACGCCTCGTCGAGCAACGCGCGGCGCGACCGCCCTCGCCGCGACGCGAGCGCGTTCCACGGCTCGGCATCTCGCAGCAACGCGCGCTCGGCGAGCGCATTCAGCCGTTTCTCGTGCGCGCGGGTCGCGAGCGTGCCGGAGAGCGTCCAGGTGTAGCCGTACGAGTCGCGCAGCTCACCCTCGACGAGCGGAAGCGTCGCGCGTTCGGCGCGCGCGACGAGCGCGCGCTGAAACGCGCCAAGCGAGCTTCGATGCACCGTGTCGTGGACGCCCGACGCCTCGAGCGCGCGCAGCGCCTCCGCGTGGCCGACCTGCCGAGCGTGGTGATCGGCCCCGTGCGGCAAGAGCACGACGCCGGTCGTCGAGCGCGGCGCCAGTTGCTCGCGTATCGCCGACCAGCGACGCTCGGCCTCGATCGAATCGGTGGGAAGGTTCGATCCGAGCTCGTACCCGCTCGGCGCGAGGTGATAGAGCAGCACGCGTTCGCCGGTCGGCGAGCGCCACCAGGCCGCGTCGCCGGGCGGAAATCGCCGGCTGCCGTAACCGCGCCACAGCACGACGACGTTCAGGCCGAAGCCGGCGGCGATCGCCGGCAGCGACGCGGGATGTCCGAACGAGTCCGGAGCAGTAGAGAACCGGCGGCGCGACAGCGCCGAAGCGCTCGAGCGTGCGCCGGCCGGTGAGGAGGTTGCGCACCAATGCCTCGCCGCTCGGAATCAGCTCGTCGGCGAGCACGTACCACGGACCCGCCTCCAAGCGGCCGGCACGAAGCGATTCGCCGAGCGCCTGAACACGCTCCGGTCGTACGCGCGACATAGTCGTCGAGCACGATCGCCTGGCCGTCGAGCAGAAAGCTCTCGCCGTCGCCTGGCGGCGCGTCGAGCAGCTCGTCGACCAGCGCGACGAGGCGCTGGCGAAAGCGCTCGGCGGGCAGGTACCACTCGCGGTCCCAGTGCGTGTGAGAGACGACGTGAACGTCGAGCACGATCGGTCGATGGACCCCGGGGGCGGTGCGGCTCGAAATTGGTCGCGGCGGACGAGCGTTTCGAGAACGCTTCTGAACGTGACGCGTTCGGCGCCGAACGCAACCGTTGCCTGGATCGTCCTGCTCATTGAACTTCCTGTGCCCGCCAACCCGCCTTCCGCTCACACATGCACACGCTGCTCGACTGGTTTCACCGCGTCCGCGACGTCCGCGGCATCATCGCCTGGGGCGGGTACGTCGGGCTCACGGCGATCATCTTCGCCGAGACGGGTCTGCTCGTCGGATTCTTTTTGCCGGGCGATTCGCTGATCGTGACGGCGGGGCTGCTCGCCGCGACGACGGGAGTGTTCAACGTCGCGCTGCTCGGAGTCCTGCTGACCGTCGCGTCGGTGATCGGCAACACGGTGGGCTACATGATCGGGGCGGCGGCCGGGCCGCGGCTCTTCACGCGCGAAGATTCCCTGCTCTTCAACAAGAAGCACCTCTACCGCGCGCACGAGTTCTACGAGCGGCGCGGCGCGGCGACGATCGTGATCGCGCGGTTCATGCCGATCGTGCGCACGTTCGTTCCTGTTGTGGCCGGTATGGCGCAGATGGATCGCCGGCGATACGCGATGTACAACGTCATCGGCGGCGTCGCGTGGATCTGGAGCATGCTGTTCATCGGCTACTTCCTGGGGCGCTACATTCCCGGAGTCGACCGGCACATCGAGAGTGTGATCGCGATCGTCGTTCTCGTCTCGATCTCGCCGGGCATCATCGGCTGGTACCGAGCAAGGAGAGCCTAATGGCGTTCACGCTGCCTGCATTGCCGTATGCGAATGACGCGCTCGAGCCGCACATCGACGCGCGGACGATGGAAATCCACCACACGAAGCATCATCAGGCGTACGTCAACAATCTCAACGCCGCGATCGAGAAAGCGCCGGAGCTGGCGAGCAAGTCGCTCGACGACTTGATGCGCGGCATCAATTCCGTCCCCGAGGCCGTGCGCACCGCGGTGCGCAACAACGGCGGCGGACATTGGAACCACAGCCTCTTCTGGCAGCTCATGGGGCCCGGCAAGGGCGGCGAGCCGACGGGCAAGCTGGCCGACGCGATCAAGTCGGCGTTCGGCGATTTCAACAAATTCAAAGAGCAGTTCGCGGCGGCGGGCGTCGGCCGATTCGGATCGGGCTGGGCCTGGCTCGTCAACGACGGCGGCAAGCTCTCGATCACGAGCACGCCGAACCAGGACAATCCGCTCATGGAAGGCAAGACCGCGATCCTCGGCCTCGACGTCTGGGAGCACGCGTACTACCTGAAATACCAGAACCGTCGGCCGGACTACATCACGGCGTGGTGGAACGTCGTGAACTGGGATGCGGTAGCCGAGCGATATCGCTAACGGCGCCACGGCAGGCAGGCGCGACGCGCTCAGGGCGTTCCGGTGAACACCACCCCTCCGCGCATCACGAACGTCACCTTCGTGATCGCGGCGATGTCCTGCGAGGGATCGCCGCGCACGGCGATCAGGTCCGCGTCGTAGCCGGGCGCTATCGAACCGATCTTGTCGCCCAGGCCGAGCGCGGCCGCGGTCGCCGACGTCGCAGAGGTGATCGCGTCCATCGGGCGTTGACCGGCCTTCACGCGGCAGAGCAGTTCGTCGGCGTTGTGCCCGTGCGCCAGAGCGACGGCGTCGGTGCCGAAGATGATCTTCAACCCGGGCGTGGCGATCGCCTTCCTGAACATCGCGGTCGCCGTGGGAATCGCGTTCGCCAGCGCGATGAACGACGAGTCCGAGAAACCGGAACGCGCGTACACGTCGCGATGGTCGATGTAGTTCTGGAACACGAGACAGACCTGCGGATCGAAGATCGTTCCGTGCTCCGCCATCAACGTGAGCTCGGCCTGGGTGGCGAACGTGCCGTGCTCGATCTCGGTGCAGCCGGCGAGTGTCGCGGCGCGCACGCTCCCCGCGCTGATCGCGTGGACGACCGAGCGCAGCCCCTGCGCCTTCGCCTCGCCGCAAATCGCGGCGAGCTGCTCGTCGGACAGCGTCTGCGCGCCGCCGGCGCCGAGTCCGGCTGACGCGAAGAGCTTGATGACGTCGGCGCCGCGCGCCTTGAGCGACCGCACCAACGCGCGCAACGAATCGGGAGACGGATTCTTGTTGCTGAGCTGCGTGATCGACGTGAGGATTCGCGGCCCGGGGATCTGCCACCGCGCGACCGCGTCGCGGAGGTCGAGGTCCTCGACGCCGCCGACACTCTGGACCGTGGTGAACCCGGCCTTCAATGTGGCGTAGAGATTGCCCGCGCGGGCAAGGGCGGATTCGGTCGGCGTGTCTCCGTCGCGGCCGTCGTGGAGCGCGCCCTTTCGATTGATGTACCAGCCCGGGGTGGACGTGGGCGTCGATCAATCCCGGAAGCAACGTCGCGTCGCCCAGCTCGTACGTCGCCTTCACGCTTCCCTCGGCCGCGGCGCGACGGCCACGATTCGTCCGTCGCGCACGGTGACGAGCACGTTCGCTGTTTCCTTGCCGCGCCCGTCGATCATCCGCGCCGCGTGAATCGTCACCGTGCTCGAGCCCGCCGGCGCGAGGGACGAGTACTGCGCCGAAGCGATCGACGGCCGCGGCGAGCGCGATCCCGGCGGCGGCGATTGAAAGAGTTCTCATTGACCGTGGCGGTAGAGGCCGATCCGCTGACACCGCGGAATTCGTCGAACGAGCAATTCGCATCAGCTCGCTCCCCGAGGAGGATAAACATATGACACGTGTTGGAATCGGCGTCAGGTGCGCGATCTGCGCGCCGCGCCCGTCGGCCGCCTGAGAACCGCCTGCTTGCCTGCTCATCGGCCCGCCATGCCGCGTCGAACGCGAGTCGTCGGCACTGAAACTGCCCCTTTGACAAACCGCTGGGCAGTCGAGCGGATGCGATTTCCTCAGCTCGCTCGAAGGAGGAGGCATGAGCCCCATGCGAATGCTCGTCACGGGCGCCGCTGTCGCGGCGCTGCACGCATGCACGCAGCAGGCGTCCCGCACCGCGGTCCGCCGCGGGTGACATCGACGTTGTCGCGTCCACCGCGTCGCGCACCGTGTTGGTTCGCGTCCAGAACGCCTACCCGACGAGAGTCCAGATCTTCACGGTGATCGGCAACAAGAACACCGAGCTGACCAGCGTCGTGACCGACGGCGTGCAGACGGTGGCCCTCGACCCGAGCCTGTTCCCGGGCACGTCGTTCTCGCTCGAGATCGTCCCGGTGACCGGACCGTCGAAGCAGCTCGGACCGTTTCTTTTGAGCAAGGGCCAGACGGCCAACCTCATCATCACGCCCAACCTCGACTCGGCGCGAGTAGAGGTGCGTCCTTCGACGCCCTAAGGAGCAGAGAATGATTCGGGTTTCAATCGGCGTCGCTGCCGCGGCGGCAATGGTGTTGCTCGCCGCGTGCGCGCACGAAAGCGGCGTTCGGTCGCAGACGGCGGCCGGCGAGCTCGCCTTCGATACGCTGCAGCCGCCGATGGCGACCGCGGTGGTGCTGCGCGTCCAGAACGATTTCCCGACCGCGGTGAAGGTCTACGCCGAGGCCAACGAAGACACGAACGAGGTTGCCACGGTCGCGCCCGGGACGAGCCAGACCGTCAGCCTCGGCACCGATTTCTTTCGCTATGCGCTCACCACGTTCGAACTGCGACCGGTGAACGACAGCGCGTCGACCCTACTCGGCCCGCTCAGTCTGAACAAAGGCGACCGAGTCAGGATCGTCGTGTCGGCGAAGCTCGATTCGTCCCACGTGTACCAGAACGGCAACTGGTAGCTACTGCGCGGCCTCGCCCTCGAGATACGTGTAGCCTTCGAGGCCCGCCACGTAGTCGGCGATGAACGTGTTGGCCTCCTGCCGCGTGATGTGCTTCGCGGCGGCGACCTTCCGCCTGAACGTCTGCAGGAGATCGGGGGCGCGGAACTGCACGTAGTTCAAGACCTCCGTCACCGTGTCGCCGTGCACGAGATCGGTGACGTCGTATCCGCCGTTGCTCGTGAGGCGAATGTGCACGGCGTTCGTGTCGCCGAACAGATTGTGCAGGTCGCCGAGGATCTCCTGATACGCGCCGGTGAGGAAGACGCCGAGCATGTAGGGCTCGCCGTCGTGGAACTCGTGGAGCTCCAGGCTCGCGTTGGACGACGTTTCGCCGGCGAATCGGTCGATCTTGCCGTCCGAGTCGCACGTCACGTCCTGGATCGTCCCGCGCCGGCCGGGCTCCTCGTTCAACCGATGAATCGGCATGATCGGGAACACGTGATCGATCGCCCAGCTGTCGGGCAGCGACTGGAAGAGCGAGAAGTTGCAGAAGTACCGGTCGACGAGCGTCGAATCGAGATCGGCGATGATGTCGGCGAAGTCGGCGCCTTTCCGCAGCACCGACTTGGCCAGCACGTTCGCCGTGGCGAAGTAGATCTGCTCGGCCAACGCGCGCTCGCGCAGCGTGAAGACGCCGCTGTTGAAGAGCTCCTGCGCGCGCTCCTTGTCGAACGTCATGTCGTGGTAGATCTCGCGCACGCGGCGCTTCGACACGCTCTTGCGCGAGGCGTCGCGGTGGTCGGCGAGCATCTCGTGCAGCAGCTGGTGGTCGTCTTCGGTCAGCTCGGGCACGGGGCGGTCGGCCTGCGACTCGACGTCGATCACCTTGATCAGCAGCAGCGCGTGGTGCGCCGTCAGCGCGCGGCCCGATTCGCTGATGATGTGGGGCATCGGGACGTCGTGCTCGCGGCACGCTTCCGCGAGGGTGTACACGACGTCGTTCGCGTATTCCTGGAGCGAGTAGTTCACGCTCGCGTCGGCGGTCGAGTTGGTGCCGTCGTAGTCCACGCCCAGGCCGCCGCCCACGTCCACGTGCGTGATGTCGAGCCCGAGGTTGCGCAGCTCGACGTAGAACCGCGTCAGCTCGGTCAAGCCGAGCTTGATGAAGCGAATGTCCGTGATCTGCGATCCGAGATGGAAGTGGATCAGCTTGATGATGTCGAGGCGGCCGGCGGCGCGCAGCTTGTCGATGGCCTGCATCAGCTGCGCGGAGTTGAGGCCGAACTTCGACTTCTCGCCGCCGCTCTCCTTCCAGCGGCCGAAGCCGCGCGACGCGAGCTTGATCCGCACGCCGGCCGTCGGCGTCACGCCCATCTCGTCCGCGACCTGGAGCAGCACGTCGATCTCGCTGAGCTGCTCGATCACGATGTACACCTGGTGGCCGAGCTTCTGCCCCATGAGGGCGAGGCGCATGAACTCCTCGTCCTTGTAGCCGTTGCAGATGATCAGGTGCTCGGTGTCCTCGGCGAGGCCGAGGATCGCCTGGAGCTCGGGCTTGCTGCCGCATTCGAGGCCGACACGCTTCTCTTTCCCGAATTCGACGATCTCTTCGACGACGTGGCGCTGCTGGTTGACCTTGATCGGGTAGACGGTCGTGTAGCCGCCGTTGTAGCCGAACTCCTCGCGCGCCTGCTCGAACCGCGTCGTGAGGTCCTCGATGCGCGAGCGGAGAATGTCCGAGAAGCGAAGCAGCACCGGGAGGGCGATCCCCTGCTCCTCGAGGTCGTTCGTGATCTCGTACAGGTCGACGATGTGGTCGGGCCGATCCTTGTCCGGCCGCACGATGACGTGCCCCTCGTCGTTCACGTCGAAGAAGCCGGCGCCCCATCCTTCGATTCTGTACAGCGCTCGGGCGGCGTCGATCGACCAGCCGCTCGCACGTCGCGTCGCCGGGCGGCGAGGCGGCGGCCGCGCCGTTCGCGGGAGCGGCGGACCCGGAGGGAGCGTCTGTTACGCGAGTGGTTGTGGCCATGCGCCGAAAATAATCGAATTCGTCAGGGATAGAGACGACTGACGCGCCATTCGTTACCGTCCCGCTCGTACACGTCGCGAACGTGCAGCCGGTTCGGCCGTCCTTTCCAGAACTCGATACGGCTCGGAGCGACGCGGAATCCGGACCACTGCGGCGGGCGAGGCACGGGTCCGCCCGCGAATCGTTTCTCGATCTCCTCGACGCGTGCCTCGAGGTCGCCCGGGTGCTCGATCGTTCGGCTCTGCCGCGACGCCCACGCGCCGATCTGGCTGCCGCGCGCGCGCGACGCGAAGTACGCGTCCGCCTCCTCGGCGCTCACGGGATCCGCGAGTCCCCTCCACGCGCACCTGGACCTCCATCGGCTGCCAGTGGAAGCACAGCGCGGCCCGGCGCGTCGCGAGCAGCTCGCGCCCCTTTCCGGCTCTCGTGGTTGGTGTAGAAGACGAAGCCGCGGCTCGTCCACGTTCTTCAGCAGGACGATCCGAACGCTCGGAGCGCCGCGCTCGTCCGACCGTGGCGAGGGCGAACGCCGTCGGCTCGGGCAGGACCTCACGCGGGAGCTTCGCTTCGCTTCTTCGAGGAGCGCGAGGAATCGCGCGATCGGATCGCCGCCGGCGGAGGCGTCGGTCATCCGATGGCGCGCTTGAAGAAGCTCCGGGTGCCCAGCGTCCAGAAGAACGCCGAGATCACCAGCAACGCGACGATGACGACGGCGAGCGGCATGTGCGGCACGGCCGGCGTGAGCGCGCCGCGCATCCCCTCGGCCACGTACACCATCGGGTTCACCAGCACGAGGTACTTCATGACCGGGACGACGTCGAGCCCGCGCCATGGGTAGTACGCGCAGCCGAAGAACAGCATCGGCGCGATGATCACGCTGAACATCAAGCCGATCTGCTGCGGCGCGATGGCCGTCCCCAGCCACATGCCGAGCGACGAGAACGCGAGCGAGCCGAGGAGCACGATGATCAACGACCTCGCCGCCATGGGAGAGCGTGAGCGCCGGGATCGGCCCCATCACGAGGCGCGCGATCGGCAGCACGAACGCGGCGGCGATGAAGCCCTGCAGCATCGCCGACACGATCTTCTCGGCGGCGATCACGAGCGTCGGCACGGGCGCGAGCAGCCGGTCCTCGATCTCCTTGGTCCACCCGAAGTCCTGAACCATCGGCAGCGCGACCGATTGGATCGCCGACAAGCTCAGACTGACGGCGAGGATCCCCGGCAGCAGGGCGGTCTGATATCCCTTGCCGACGAAGCTCATCTTCGGCAGGAGGTAGCCGAAGACGACGAGAAAGAGGAGCGGTTGCATCGTCGTGCGCACGAGGAAGAACACCAGCTCCTTGCGGGCGACGCGCAAATCTCTCCGCAGCAGGGCGAAGAACACGGACCACACGGAGGCGGCATGCTCCTCCGCGTCCGGGCGGGTGACGCGCCTCGGTGGCCGCGCCGGGCGTGCCACGACGTCAACGGCGCTCAATCGAGTTTCCTCCCGGTGCGAGACACGAACAGCGTTTCGAGACTCGGCTCGATGAGCGTGATGTTCGCGACGGACGTGCCGCGCTCCTCGGCCGCCTGAATCACGGGCGAGATCACGCGTCCGCCGCGGTCGCTGAACACGCGCAGCAACCTTCCCTGCGGCTCGGCGCGCAACACGCCCTCGACGGCGCGAACCGCGTCCACGCACGACGCTCGCTTCGCCCGACAGCGTGACCTCGATGAGCGTGCCGCCCGGCGCGCGCTGTTTGAGCGCAGCCGGCGTATCGAGCTCGAGCAGCTCGCCGCGATCGACGATCGCGACGCGGTCGCAGAGCTTGTCGGCCTCCTCCATGTAGTGCGTCGTCATGACGATCGTCCGGCCCTCGGCGTGCAACGCGCGCAGGATGTCCCACAGCGCGAGGCGCGTCTGCGGGTCGAGCCCCACCGTCGGCTCGTCGAGAAAGATGACGTGCGGCTCGTGGATCAGCGCGCGCGCGATCATCAGGCGCTGCTGCTGTCCGCCCGACATCTCGTCGACCTTGGCGTTCGCCTTGTCGGCGATGCCCAGCTGCTCGAGCAGCTGCATGGCGCGCGGCACGGACTGCGAGGCGCCGATGCCGAAGTACGCGGCGTGAAACTGGAGGTTCTCGATGACGTTCAGGCTGCGGTCGGGATTCGGCCGCTGCGGGACGACGCCGATTCGCCGGCGCACGCGCACCGGGTCGGTCCCGACGTCGGCGCCGCCGACGATGCGCCGTGCCCGAGGTCGGGCGGACGCGCGTCGTGAGAATGCCGATCGTCGTCGTCTTGCCCGCGCCGTTCGGTCCGAGCAGGCCGAAGAACTCGCCCTCGTTGACGGCGAGGTCGAGTCCCTTGAGGGCGACGATCTCGCCGCGGGGCCACGCGCCGGACGGAGTCGCGGTGGGCGGCCCGCCGGGTCCGCCGACCCCCGGCATCGCTCCCGCGCCGCGCCGCTTCGGTGCGGCGGGCGCGGGATAGACCTTGCGCAAGGCTCGGGTCTCGATCGCGGGCATTGCTCGAAGTTAAGCCCGAGTCGGCCCTCGCCGCGAATCTCTACTGCTTCTTCACCTCGGGTTGGATGCCCGCCTGAACCGGCGCCGGGCCGAGCTGATCCTTGCCCTTCGCGACGTACGGAATGCCGTGCACCATCCAGTCGGGCGCCGGCGCGCCCTTCAGCTTGTTGTCGAAGAACTGCTGCATGCGCATCGCGATGTCTTTCTGGTTCGCGCGGCTGGCCGGGTTGTGCACGTCGTTGTTGTAGTCGATGAAATAGACTTCCTTGCCAAGCCGGCGCATGTTGACGAAGAACTCGATGCCCTGATACCACGGCACGGCGTCGTCGGCGTCGTTGTTCATGATGAAGAGCGGCGTCGTGACGCGGTCGAGCCAGAAGAGCGGCGAGTTCTGGATGTAGAGCTGCGGCGCTTCGTTGAGCGACTTGCCGATGCGGCTCTGCCCGACCTCGTACTGGCCCTCGCGCGAGATGCCCGTGCCCCACCGGATGCCGCCGTACGCGCTCGTCATGTTGACGACCGGCGCGCCGGCCATCGCCGCCGCGAACATGTGCGTCTGCGTGATCGTGTACGCGGTCTGATAGCCTCCCCACGATTGGCCCTGGATGCCCAGGTGCTTCTCGTCGACGTACCCTCGCCGCTCGAGCGCCTCCACACCGGACACGATCGCGCGCACCGCGCTCTGCCCCGGGAAACCCGTCTCGTACACGATGTCCGGCTCGAACACGAGATACCCGTTCGAGACGTAGTGCGTCGGGTTGATGACGTTGCGGCCCGTGGGCGGCACGTAGCTGTGGAGATTGTTCGACAGGATCTCGTAGAAGTACGCGATCAGCGGATACTTCTTGTTCGGATCGAAGTTCTCGGGCTTGTACAGAATGCCCTTGAGCTCGACGCCGTCGGCGCTGCGCCAGCGCACCAGCTCGGCCGAGCCCCAGTTGTAGTCCTTCTGCTGCGGATTCGCGTCCGAGATTTTCGTCAAGTTCGTGAGCGACGGACCGACCCAGAGGTTCGGGAAGTCGGTGAACGTGCCCTTGGTGATCATCCACTCGTCCGCGTTCGCCGCCTTGACCGGCGTGCCGTAGGCGAGATCCGACATGACGATCTTCTCGGGATCCTTCTTCACGCCGAGCTGCGTGCGGTAGAATCCGCTCGCCATCGTCTCGGTGTTCACCGCGTGCAGCATGAGCGGCTCGGCCGGATCGATCACCCCGCGATCTTCGCCGCCCGGCCGCTGCTCCGCCGCGTCCACCGCCGCCGCCGCGCCCGCCGCGGCCGCCGCCGGCGATCTCCACACGGAACTGGATCGAGCTCTTTCGTCCCGCCGAATCGGTGACCACCGTGGCCGGCTTGGCACCCGTGGGATCGAATTCCCAGACGTCGAAGCGGTCGTTGATCAGCACCGACTTGTCACCCTTCGTCCAAGCGGCGAGCTCCCCACGCCGGGCGCTTCGTTCGGATGGTCGTCCGTCTCGTTGTCGAAGTGGACGCCTTTCATTCGCGCCGGTCAGGTCGACGAGCTTGCTCGTCGCCGTGTTGTACGTGTACCAGTGCGCCTTGTCGTAGAAGATCACGAACTTGGCATCGGGCGAGAGCTGCGCGTTGCCGTTGATCTTCTCCCGGATCAGGTGCCGCGCGTTCGTCGCCGGGTCGATCACGTAGACATCCGAGCCGCCGTCGCCCCACATCTGTTCGATCATGTAGCGCTCGCGCGAGTTGGCGACGGCGATCTTGCCGTCCTCCGACACGCTCACGGTCGGGATCGAATCGTCGGCGAGCTGCACGACCTTCTTGTTCGACGCGAAGTAGATCGCCTGGTAGGACTTGTTGCGGTCGCGCTGCGCGTTGATGCGCTGCGTCGGCTGGAGCACCGGGTCCTTGTAGTGCCACAGGTCGAACACGGACTTGCCGACCAGCGAGTCCGCCGGCACAGAGTCGATCGGCGGCGGCGCGACGTTGAACGTGACGGCCGTGCCGCTTCGCGTGAACGCGAGCGGCCCGTTGTCGGCGATGTGCATCCCGGGCGTCACCTGCGCCGGACTCACGATCGCCTGCGCGGCGCCGCCCTTTGTCGACGCCTGGTACAGCGTGTAGCGCGCCGGCGTCTCGTGGCCGAACGAATCGTGGTCCGAGAGGAAGACGAGCTGCGTTCCCGTGCGATCGAACGTCGGCGCCTTGTAGTCGCCGCGGCCCGCGAGGAGCGTCGTCGTCGTGCCGCCGGTCATCGCGCGCAGGAATGCGCCGTCCTTTGTCGAATCGCGCGAGACGACCGTGTACGCCAGAACCTTGGCGCTGTCGTCGAAGGCGAACGCGAGCACGTCGGTCAGCCGCTCTTCGGCGCCCGTCGCCAGATTGCGAAGCACGAGCGGCGATCCGAATTGCCGGCGATTGCTCGGCGCACCGCCGCCGCCTCGACCTCCACGACCGCGACCACCGCCGCCGGCGGCGTTCGCGGCGCCGCCCCGCGCTGACGAGTCGCCGGGCGTCGTGCTGTCGGGCTCGGGCACGTACGCGAGCCACGTTCCGTTCGCGCGCGCCAGCCGGAAGGACCGAACGCCGGCGATCGTCGTGACTTTGCCATCGGGCAGGCTCACGATCGCGAGCGACTGGCGATTCGTCGCCGCCGCTCCGCGTCCCCTGCCGGCTTTCTCGACCTCGGCCTGCGAAGCCTGCGTGCTCACGACGACGAATCTGCTGTCGGCCGTGATCTGCGCGGGCGTCGCCGTGGGACCAGTCGGATCAGCCTCACCCGTGCCGCCGGCCGGCCCGCGCAGGCCGCCGGGGACGTTGTTCGGCCGCCCGAGGTAGCCGCGCGGAACGTGAAACTCTGTCGTCCCGCTCGGTCGCGCGAATCACCAGCTCGCCGTCGCCGACCTGCGGAATGAGAGTGTACGCCGCCCACTTTCCGTCGTTGGAAAGCGCCGGCGAGTTGATCGCCTTCCATTTGTCCCAGTCAGCCTGTGTCAGCACTTTCTTTTGTGCCTGCGCTGCCGGAACGATGGCGAGCGCGGCGGTGAGCAGAGCTGCGAGCCGAGTGTGTCTCATGGGGACGGTCGGAATGAGGGGGTGGTACTTCGCTCCTATGTCTACGATACGCGCCCTTTGCGCGTTGCCGTTTCGACTCAGAATGTGAACCGAAACATCGGATAGCGACCAGGGGCTCGCGCGGCGAGGCCCAACACACCAAGTCCGGGCCCGAAGCTGAGGCGTGAAGGGGATCGGTCGGTCGCGGGCACGATCTCCCCCGCGCGACGGAAGTTCGTGCTCGCGAAGACGAGCGACATACCGAGCGTCGCGCCGGCCGCGGCCGACCCCGAGATCACCGAGCCGTTGCGGGTCTGCGCGAGCAGCGGAATGGCCAATCCCATGACGCCCCCCGCGACCGCACCGACCGTGGCGAGGTTCGCGTCGGACGTCGTGAGGTCGAACGGCCGAGCGATGGCGGCGTCGCCGACGAGGAGTCCCGCGACGTACGACGCGCCCAACGCCACTCCTGTCTTGCGCGGGCTCGGGTGTCCCCCACCGATCAAGGCGCCGCCGACAGCCGCGCCGACGAGTCCTGCCGTCTGCATCGCGTTCACGTCGCCGGCGGTGACGCCGTACGACGCCATGCGTGGATACTGCAGCCCGAGCACATAGCCGAGCGGCTCACTCGCCGCGACGATCGCGGCCATCCCTCGGCCGCGTGCACCCGCGCCGGCGGCGATCGCCCACGCCGATGCCGCGGTGCCCTCGATGCCAAGCGTCGCGGAATGAGCTTCAGCGTCAGTCAGGTGCTTACCGAGTCCGATGCCGGCGATCGTACCAGCGAGCGCCGCCCCGACCCCGACGGCTCGCACGCCTCTGTCGCCGTTTCCGGTCGCCGCGTACCCAACACCGATACCACCGGCCGCCGCCGCGACGCCAAGGTTGGCGGAAAGATCTCCCTGTGCGCGCGTGATCTGTCCGCTTTGCGCCGCGCCATACGAGACGAAGAACGCGGCGCCGGTCGTGAGCACGTAGGTCACGCCCGCCACCGTGCCGTCGTCGCTGAGCGACGCGGCCAAGGGTGCGTATCCGAGCGCGGTCAGCGCCGTGATCTTCCGCGCGTAGCCGTTTCCCGCGGGCTCCGAGGGCTCGGCGCCGATTTGGCCGAGCGGTCTTCCCGATGCGGCCATCGCGGCATCGATCGCCGTGCCCAACGCGACGCGCTGGGCTTCCGTCAGCTCATACCGCTTGAGCGACCCTGTGGGGAGCAGCGCGACGAGGACGAACCCGCCCTGCGACGACGCATACAGATGCACGTCGCGATATTCGTCGCGCACGGGCCACGCCGGATCGGCGAGACGCAGGCGCTCCGCCAACGCCGGCGTGATGACGAGCACGCGATGGGCGCTGTCGAACGGCACGGGGGTCTCGGTGGATTGAGCGCCGGCGCGCGAGAGCGCGGCGAGGGCCAGACACAAGCCGACGATGCAACGCATCGCTGAATCCTGCGTTGCGTGCACAACGCTGGCAAGCCATTCTCCCTGCATGCTACTCAAGCGGATTTACGAAGACGGACTTGCGCAGGCCGCGTACCTCGTGGCGTGCGACCGAACCTCGTTGGCGATGGTGGTCGACCCGAACCGTGACGTGGATCGCTATCTCGAGGAAGCCGCGCGCGCGCACGTGACGATCGCCGCGGTCACCGAGACCCACATTCACGCGGATTTCGTTTCAGGGTCGCGCGAGCTGGCGCGGCGAGCCGGAGCGCAACTGCTGCTCTCGGGCGAGGGTGGAAGCGATTGGCAGTACGCGTTCGCCGCCGACGACGGCGCGCGGCTCCTTCGCGACGGCGACCGCTTCGACGTCGGCACGCTGTCCGTCGACGTCCGGCACACGCCAGGCCACACGCCGGAACACATAAGCCTCGTCGTCACCGACACGGCGGCCGGCACCGATTCCGGTGGGAATGTTCTCGGGCGATTTCCTCTTCGCGGGAGACGTGGGCCGACCCGATCTGCTCGAGCGCGCCGCGAACGTCGGCGGCACGATGGAGCCGATGGCTCGCCGCCTCTATCGCTCGCTGCACGCGACGGATTCGTTGCCGGCACATCTCCAAGTCTGGCCGGGACACGGACCCGGCTCGGCGTGCGGCAAAGCGCTCGGTGCGATGCCGTCCACGACGCTCGGCTACGAGCGACTCGTGAACTGGGCGTTCCTAGCGGCGAGCGAAGACGATTTCGTGCGCGCGGTGCTCGCGGGCCAGCCCGAACCGCCGAAGTATTTCGCGCGGATGAAATCGCTCAACCGCGACGGACCGCCGGCGATGCCGGCGCGCGGCGAGCTCGCGGAGCTCGACGTGACCGCGCTTCGCGGCGCGCTCGCCTCGAAGGTCGTGATCGACGCACGGCCCAGCGCGGAGTTCGCCCGGTCGCACATCCCCGGGATCGATGTCCATCCCGTTCGGCACTTCGTTCGCGACCTGGGCGGGGACGCTGCTCGATCCGGCGCGCGACATCGTGCTTCTTGCCGACGATGAGGTTCGCATCGAGAATGCGCGGCGAATGCTCGCGCTGATCGGCTTCGATCGCGTGGTCGGATGGGCCGGGCGAGCCGTTCGCGCCGATTGGGCGGCGACCGATGGACTGGCGAGTGTCGATCAGCTCGATCCGGCGGACGTCGCCACTCGGAATCACCGAACGGTGATCGACGTGCGCGGCGCCGCCGAATGGGACGCAGGCCACATCCCGAACGCGCGGCATCTGTTTCTCGGGGACCTCCCGGAGACGAGCGACGACTTGCCGCGCGACCTTCCGATCGCCCTCCATTGCCAGGGCGGCACACGAGCGTCGATCGCCGCGAGCATGCTCCAAGCGAAGGGCTTCACCAACGTCGCGACCCTGAAGGGCGGCATGGACGCATGGAACGCCGCTCACCTTCCCATTGAACGCTCGGACGACACCAAGTAGAGTCCGATCGATCCGCTCCATTTCACACAACACAAATCATGCATCGCTCAGCTCTGCTCGCTCTCGCCGCCGTCGCTCTTCCCGCCGTCGTCATCGCGCAGGGTCGAGGTGGACGCGGCGCTCCCCCGCCCGCCCGCCGGCCCGCCGACGCTGCTCGTGCCCGATCGCGTCTGGGACGCAGTCGCCGACGCGCCGCACGACGGTTGGGTGGTGCTCGTTCGCGGAGAACGCATCGAGGCGGTGGGGCCGCGAGGACAAGTGTCCGTGCCCGCCGACGCTGTGACCATCGCTCTGCCCGGGGACGACGCTCCTGCCGGGGCTCGTCGAGGGACATTCGCACCTGCTGCTGCATCCGTACAACGAGACGCCTTGGGACGACCAGGTGCTTCACGAATCGGAGGCGCTGCGCGTCGCGCGCGCCGTGAATCACGCTCGCGCCACGCTGATGGCCGGGTTCACGACCGTGCGGGACCTTGGCACCGAGGGCGCGGGCTACGCCGACGTCGGGACTCAAGCAGGCGATCAATCAAGGCATCATCCCGGGCCCGCGCATGCAGGTCGTGACGCGCGCGATCGTCGTCACGGGCCAGTATGCGCCCAAGAATTTCGCGACCGAATACATGGACGACATCCCTCAGGGCGCCGAGGAAGCGAACGGGCCCGAAGGGTTCACGCGCGTGGTGCGCGACCAGATCAAGCACGGCGCGGACTGGATCAAGATCTACGCGGACTACCGCTGGGGCCCGAACGGCGAAACGATGCCCGGCCCGACGCAGGAGGAGTTCAACACCGCGGTGAGCGTGGCAAAGAGCTCCGGCCGTTCGGTCGCCGCGCACGCGACGACGGCCGAGGGCATGCGTCGCGCCGTTCTCGCCGGCGTCGCGACGATCGAGCACGGCGACAACGGAACGCCGGAAGTCTTCAAGCTCATGGCGGAGCGAGGCGTGTGCTACGTGCCGACCGTCTCCGTGGGTGGGCGCAACAAGTCGACCGTGCTGAAGTACGCGCTCGACGCCGGCGTGATGATCTGCAACGGCGCGGACTCAGGTCCGCTCGCTCACGGCGACAACGCGAAGGAAGTCGAAGGGCTCGTGACCAACGGCCTCACGCCGCTGCAAGCTCTCCGCGCCGCGACGGTGAACGACGCCAAGATGCTCCACTGGGAGGATCGCATCGGAACGGTGAAGCCGGGACTGTTCGCGGACCTCGTCGCCGTGAAGGGAGATCCCACGAAGGACATCATGGCGTTGAGCAGCGTGGATTTCGTGATGAAGGGCGGGACGGTCTACAAGAAGCCGTAGGGCGAGGGCGCTCACAGCCACTCACGCCGCCTGTCTTTTCGGCCTGGACGCCAGCGCGAATACCATCGGCCCGAGCACGATCGCCACTCCCGCGGCGAGTACGGCCTTCACGCCGTACTCGCCGTCCATGAACGAGATCGCGATCACGCCGACCAGCACCACCATCGGGATTCCCGCGAGCACCGCGACTCCGCGACGGCCGACCGGAATTCGGAACGGCCCGCGAAGATCGGGCTGCGTGCGGCGCAGAGCGCACCAGCGCGCCGAATTCGAGGAAGAGCGCCAGCGAGTAGAGAAGCACGTCGGCGATGACCAGCTCACCGAACGGCGCCAGCACGAACACCGAGTAGAGCACCGCCGAGGCCAGCACCGCCGTGCGCGGCGTGCCGCGCGAATCGGCGACGGCGAGCGGCGCGGGGAGCAATCGGTCCTGTGCCATCACGAACGGAATTCGCGAGTACGACATCAGGAGCGCGTTGAACAGCGCGAGCGCGCTCACCATTCCGCCGATTCCGACCCACGCGCCGAGGAACGCCCCGACGCGTCCGTGCGCGGCGGCGGCGGCGATGGCCGGCCAGCCGCCATCCTCCCACGTCATCCAGTCGGTCGCGGCCAGCGTGGTGAGAAGCGGAACCAGGTAGATGAACACGACGAGCGGCAGCGCGAACGCGAGCGCGCGCGGATACCCGCGCGACGCGTCCTTCATTTCGCCTCCGACGGTCGATGCGTTGTCCCACCCGATGTAGTTCCAGAGCGCGATCGAGATGCCGACGGCGAGTCCGCCCACGCCACCGCCCTCCGGCGCGGCGAACGGGCGCCACGGGATGTGCGACGCGTGCGGCAGCGCGGCGATCGCGACGGCCACGAACCCGGCGACGATGAACGCCCCGGCGAATATCGACGCGCGTCCCACGCGCACCGATCCGCGCAGGTTGATCGCCGTGGCGCCCCAGATCACGACGAGCGAGACGGCCCACTCGAACCGCGCGTCGAGTCCGGGCACGAAGTGCTTCAGGTACTGGTTGAACAGCACCGGGTAGATCGCCATGTCGACGAGCGAATACATCCACGTCAGCCAGCCGTTCTGAAACGCCCAGAAGCGTCCGAACGCGCGATCGACCCAGCGATAGTAGCCGCCCTCCTCCGGCATCATGCTCGCCAACTCGCCGACGATGAGCACTTCCGGAAGCGACCACACGATCGGCACGACGATCAGGATGAGAAGTCCGAGTCCCGGCCCGACCTTGTGGATCAGCGTCTCGGTCGTGTACGGACCGCCCGAGGTGCAGAAGAACAGCACGAACACGAGCGCGAACGTGCCAAGCGCGGACCGCGCATCGCGGACGACGGATCGACGCGGAAAGTCCGGCCGCGTCTCGACGCTCTCTCCGGGAGGGGCGGTTTCAGTCACGGAGAGAACATACGCGCGCGATCGGCACTTGTCGTCGCGAACGGCGCAGACTTGAATCAAGCATGAACGAACCGATTGCGGGCGCCACGCGGACGAGAGTCCGCGCGTTCGCGCCCGGCGGAGTCGGCAACATCGGCCCCGGACTCGACATCCTCGGCTGCGCGCTCACGGGCGCCGGCGATTCCGTCGAGGCGCGGATCGATGGCGCGCCGGGCGTCTGGATCGAGGAGCCCGGACACCCTCAGCTTCCTCGCGATGCCACGCGACACTCGAGCGGACTCGCGGCGCTCGAGGTTCTGCGACTCGCCGGTCGTCACGACGTCGGCGTGACGCTTCGCGTCGACAAACGATTGCCGCTCGCCGGAGGCCAAGGCGGCAGCGCCGCCTCCGCCGTGGCCGGCGCGGTGGCGACCAACGCGCTCATCGGCCGTCCGCTCGACGATCGTTCGCTCGTGCAGGCCGCGCTCGCCGCGGAGGAACGCGTCGCGGGAAGGCACGTCGACAACATCGCGCCCTGCCTTTTTGGTGGGATTCTTCTCATTCGACAGGTCGAGCCGCTCGACTTCGTCCGCGTGCCGGTGCCGTCGTGGCTGCGCATCGCGCTCGCGCGTCCCGATCTCGCGCTCACGACACAGCGCGCCCGCGAAGATTCTGCCCGATTCGGTCGACCGCGCGACGGCGCTCGCTCAGGCGGCCGCTGTCGCGACGATGGTCGCCGCGTTCTGCCTGGACGATCGCGTCGTTGCTGCGCGGCGCCGTGGACGATCGCATCGCCGAACCGGCGCGCGCGCCGCTGATCCCGGCGTTTCACGACGTGAAGCGCGCCGCGCTCGAAGCGGGCGCGCTCGGATGTTCGATCTCCGGCGGCGGACCGTCGGTGTTCGCGCTCGCCGACAGCGACGACGGCGCCGCCGCGGCCCTGGCCGCGATGCTCGCCGCGTTCGAGGCGAAAGGCGTCAAGGCGGATGGACGCGTGGCGTCGGTGGACGAGCGCGGCGCCCGCCTGGTGGAAGGGGAGGATTCGTGACGTCGGTCGTGGCGAGCGTTCAGGTTTGCGAAATCTGCGGAACGGAGATCGATGAGCTGAGCGCCGCATCCGCGTGCCCTTCGTGCGGCGGTCTCCTCGAGCTCCGCCACTCGCTTCTTGACGGGCGGCGAGTCGTTGAGCGCGCTGTTCGCCGATCGGCGCGGGCGACGCGCGGCCCGGACGCATCCGGCGTCTGGCGCTATCGAGAGCTCGTGCTTCCGTCGGCGCGCGCGAACGAGATCGTGACGCATCCCGAGGGCAATACGCCGTTGCTCGAGAGCCGCGCCGTCGCGCGCTGGGCCGGACTGGAGCTCCTCGGAGCAGTCTGCTCATCAAGCACGAGGGGCACAACCCGACCGGCTCGTTCAAGGATCGCGGCATGACGGTCGCGATGACGCAGGCCAAGCGCAGTGCGGCTCGCGCGGTGGCGTGCGCGTCGACGGGCAACACGTCGGCGTCGTTGGCGGCGTACGCCGCGCGCGCGGAGCTGCCGGCGCTCGTCTTCGTCCCCAAGGGCAAGGTCGCCGGCGGCAAGCTCGCCCAGACGATCGCGTACGGCGCCCGCACGCTGTTCGTGCGCGGCGGCTTCGACGAATGTCTCGCGCTCGCGCGATCGGCGAGCGCGGAGCTCGGCATTCAACTTCTCAACTCGGTGAATCCCTTTCGCATCGAGGGACAGAAGACGATCGTCTTCGAGCTGCTCGAGCAACTCGGATGGGACGTGCCCGACTGGATCGCGCTGCCGGCCGGCAACCTCGGCAACACCTCCGCCTTCGGCAAGGCGCTGCGCGACGCGCGCGACGCCGGGCTGATCGATCGGATGCCGCGGCTCTGCGCTGTGCAGGCCGAGGGTGCCGCTCCGTTCGCGCGGAGCTTCGAGCACGGGTTCGCCGAACGCGCTCACCGTGGAACCCGAAACGATCGCCACGGCCATCCGCATCGGCGCGCCCGCGTCGTGGAATCGCGCCGTGCGCGCCATCCGCGAAACGAACGGCGTCGTGACGTCGGTGAGCGACGCGGAGATCCTCGAGGCCAAGGCGGTGATCGACGCCGCCGGCATCGGTTGCGAGCCGGCGAGCGCGGCGAGCGTCGCGGGCGTGCGGAAGCTCCTCCAGTCAGGTACGATCTCGAACGGAGAGCGCGTCGTGGCGGTGCTGACGGGACACCTGCTCAAGGATCCCGACGCCGTCATCGACTATCACGCCGCTCGAACGGCGGATCGCCCGCGCGCCAACCCGCCGATCGAGATCGAGCCGCGCGTGTCGGAAGTCGAGCGGGCGATGCGCGCCTAGACATATCGCGTCGCGCCGCGTGAAGAATTGTGAGTCCCCCGCCCTCCCTTCCAGCGATTTCCTGCTGCGCCACTCTCCCCTCCTCTCATGCCTTCGCGCCTCGCCATTTCCGCGCTCCTCGTCACGTTCGCCGTTCCGCTCTGCGCCCAAGGGCGCGGCGGCCGCGGTGGCCCGGACAACCGTCCCGAAGTCGCCTTCCCCGTCGACCTGCCCGCGGACGACGCCAAGCTCGCCGCGCTCAAGAAGGAGGCGGTCCGTCTCGTCGACAGCCTCTCCACGCTCTCGCAGCAGATGGTGGACGAGGTATTCAGCTTCGGCGAGCTCGGAATGCAGGAGGAAGAAACGACGAAGTACCTGACCGGCATGCTCGAGAAGAACGGCTTCAAGGTCACGCGCGGCTTCGCCGGCATTCCCACCGCGTGGTACGCCACGTGGGGCTCGGGAAAGCCGGTCATCTCGCTCGGCTCCGACGTCGACGACATCCCGCAGGCGAATCAGAAGCCGGGCGTCGGCTACAAGGATCCGCTCGTCGCCGGCGCACCGGGGCACGGCGAAGGCCACAACTCGGGCGTGCCGATGAACATCACGGCGGCGATCGCCGTGAAGAAGATCATGGAGCGCGAGCACATGACCGGCACGATCCACCTCTGGCCGGGAATCGCCGAAGAGCAGATGGCGGCCAAGGCGTATTTCGTGCGCGCCGGGATGTTCAAGGACGTCGACATCGTCCTCTTCGCGCACGTCGGCTCCGACCTCGGCGTGTCGTATGGAAACTCGGGACAGAATGCGCTCATCAGCGCGCGATTCAACTTCGTCGGCCAGGCGGCGCACGCCGCCGGCGCGCCGTGGGCCGGGCGCAGCGCGCTCGACGCGGTCGAGTTGATGGATGTGGGTTGGAACTTCCGCCGCGAGCATCTCCCGCTCACGCAGCGGTCGCACTACGTGATCACCGACGGCGGCGATCAGCCCAACGTCGTCCCGCCCACGGCGTCGGTCTGGTACTTCTTCCGCGAGACCGACTCACCGCTCGTGCAGGGGCTGTTCGCGCTCGGCGACACGATGGCGACCGCGGCGGCGATGATGACGAGCACCAAGCTCGCGTCGGTGAACATCCTCGGCTCCGGCTGGTCCGGCCATTTCAACAAGGTCATCGCCGAGGACATGTTCCAGAACATCAAGCAGGTCGGCATGCCGCAGTGGAGCGAGGCCGACCAGACGATGGCCAAGGGCGTGCAGCGCGAGTACGGCCAGAAGAATCCGCGCGGTCTGTCCGATCGCACGATGACGGAGCTGCCGGCGCCTCCGCGAACCGAGGACCTGCGCGGCGGCGGGAGCGACGACATCGGCGACGTCTCGTGGAATCTGCCGACGGTCACGCTTCGCTATCCGTCGAACATTCCCGGCCTGCCGGGCCACAGCTGGTGGAACGCGATCGCCATGGCGACGCCGATCGCCCACAAGGGCGTCGTCGCGGGCGCCAAGGTGCAGGCGATGACGGTGCTCGACCTCATGACCAAGCCGGCCGTCATCACGCAGGCGTGGGACTACTTCCGCAGCGTGCAGACGAAGGACATCAAGTACTTCCCGCTGATGCGCGCCGAGGATCAGCCCGCGACGTGGCTCAACAAGGCGATCATGGACAAGTACCGCCCCGAGATGCGGAAGTACTACTACGATCCCACGAAGTACAAGACGTACCTCGACCAGCTCGGGATCAAGTACCCGACGGTGCGCGACACGACGAAGGCGGTGCCCTGAACGTCGCGATTGCGATCCGCTACACCTCGACCGTGCTCCGAGCCTTCCGCGTTACGCGAGCGATCGCCGCCTCGAGGTGCTCCCGCGTAAACGGCTTCTGGACGAACGTGTATTCGGATTCCAGAAGCCCGCGCCGGAACGCGGCGTCGTCGGTGTAGCCTGACATGAACACGACCGGCACGTTCGGTCGCGACAGCGCGAGGCGTCTGGCGAACGCGCCGCCGCCAAGGCGCGGCATCATGAGATCGGTCACGACGACGTCGATCGGCCCGTCGTGACCGGCGGCCGCGCCGAGTCCCGCCTCGCCGTCGGGCGCTTCGAGGACGTCGAAGCCGATGCGTTCCAGCATGCGGCGAACGGCGCGCCGCACGCGCGCGTCGTCCTCGACGAGCAGCGCCGTGCCCAGCATGCGAAGCTCGGTCGGCGCTGACGATGGCGACGGCGACGCCTTCGAGGCGCGCTCCCACGGGAAGTACACCTTGAACGTCGTCCCTTGGCCCGGCTCGCTGTACACCCAGATGTGGCCTCCGGCCTCCTTCACGATCGTGTACGTGCTGGCGAGCCCCAGCCCCGTGCCCTGGCCCGGCGGCTTCGTCGTGAAGAACGGCTCGTAGATCTTGCCCATGATGCTCGGGATCGATGCCCGCGCCGGTATCCGTCACGGCGAGCATCACGTAGCTCCCGGGCGTCACGCCGCCGCGCGTGCGGGCATATTCGTCGTCGAGCTCGATGTTCTGCGTCTCGATCACGAGCGTGCCGCCGTCGGGCATCGCGTCGGCGGCGTTGATCACGAGGTTCATCACCACCTGCTCGAGCTGATTCGGGTCGCCGAGGATCGGAGCGACGTCGTCGCTCAGGCGCGGCACGAGCTTGACGTTCTCCTTCAGCAGCCGCCGGAGCATTCCGCCGAGCCGCGCGACGACGTAGCTCACGCTGATCGATTGCGGCTCGGCGATCGTCTTCCGGCTGAACGTGAGCAGTTGGCGCGTCAGCAGTGTGGCGCGCCGCGCGGCCGCCACGATCTCGTCGAGATCGCAGCGGCGGTTGGGGTCGTCCTCGGTGCGCGACAGCAGCTCGGCGTATGAGGTGACCACCGTGAGGATGTTGTTGAAGTCGTGCGCCACGCCGCCGGCGAGCGTCCCGATGGCCTCCATCTTCTGCGCGTGACGGAGCTGTTCCTCGAGGTGTCGCTGCTCGGTGATGTCGAGCCACGTTCCCACGATGTGCGCTCGGCCGCTCGCGTCGTCGTCGGGCACGACCCGTTGGTCGTCGCGCACCCAGCGATACCGGCCATCCTTGTGGCGAAAGCGGTACTCGCGCACGCCGTCCGTTCGCGGACCGGCCCCCGCCGCGGCGGCCGGTCTTCGTCAGATCGTCGGGGTAGACGTTGCCCGACCACCATCCCGGCGCGAGCGCTTCGGCGAGACTGTAGCCGAGAAGGTCCGGGAACGTTCTCGCTGATCCAGGTGAACCGCATCACGCCGTCGCGCGGCGCGAGCTCGTACAGGACGGCGCCGCTCGATGTGATCACGCGCTCGAGACGGCGCGCCGACGACGCGGCCTCGACGACCTTCGCCTCGAGCTCCGCCCGGCTGCCGCGCAAGCTCGACGCCATTCGGTTGAACGCGCTCGCCGCGGCGCCGATCTCGTCGTCGCCCGCGCACGGCCAACGGACGGTCGTAGTCGCCGCCGCTGATCCGTTCGGCGGCAGTGGCCAGCTCCTCCAGCGGCCGGGTGAATTCGCCGCTCAAGCGCCATGACATCACGGCCGCGATCAGCAACGCGGCCAGACCGAAGAGGATGATGGCGAGCATCCCGGCCTGGACCTCGTGCAGCACGGTCGCACGCGGGAACTCGATGACGAGATTCCACGGCGTGTTCGCGATCGCATGCGTCGACGCGAACACGGGGCCGAGCCGCGGCTCGTCGTACTCCACGACGGCCGACGCCGCGCGGGCTGCCGGCGGCATCGGGACGCGGCGCACCATGTCCGTCCAGACGTCGCCTCTGGCGTTGCCGAGAAGGATCGACGCGTCCGAACCGACCACCGCGCGTAGCGGCGCGGATGCGTCGGCGCCGGCCTCCATCAGCCGCCTGCGCACGACGACGTAGCCCAGCGGCGACGCCTGCGACCCGACGCGCGACACGACCTCGTACACGAGCGTCGTATCGACCACGGCGATCGGCGAGACCGCCGTAGCGTCGCTGCCGCGAACCATGTCCATGAGCGACGTTCGCGCCGCGCCGGTCATCTCCGGCCAGTCTGGAGTCCGACGCCCGCGTGCGAACGCCCGACGCCGTTCCAAAGCTCCACGTCGCCTTGCCGGGCTCCGGCGACAGCCGCCGCAGGCCTTCGCGGGCGGCCTCGGCGCGACGCTCGTCGGGTCTTCGGAGGAACTCGACGACCTCGGTGTCCGCCGCAACCCCAGCCATGGCGGCTCGCATGCTCTTGGCGGACGTGCCGAGCATGTTCGCCACCTCGCGCGCCGCGCGCTCGAGATGCTCGCTCGCCCCCCGCGTCGCCGACTCGGACATCTGCCGGTGCACGACGGCGCCAAACGACGCGACGACCGCGGCCGAGACGCCGACGATCGTCAGCGCGAACCGGAAGCGCAGCGATGCGCCCGGCCTCGCGCGGCCGTTGTGCCCACCGCTCCTCGCGTCGTCGCTCGGAACTGGCGTCATGAAATTCAGGGTCTCGGGAGGGGGAAGGTCGGGGACGTGTTGTCGGCGGGGCGCGCCCTATTCGTGACGACGCACGACGCCGCGACGTAATCTGGGTATCGGTTCTCGCGGCGGGCTGGGATCGATCGAGCACTCCGGAACTGCGGGTCCGCCAGGACTAGAGCGCTCTAATTTTTCGCGGCGTCACTCCGGCCGACGGCGGACGAGAGTGAGGATCGTGTACACGGCGACCGACTCGCCTGTCTGGTTCTTCACGTCCACGTCCCAGGCGACGACGCCCTGCGGCGGCTGATCGGGCTTGGGTTCCTTCGCCGTCTTCTGCTTCACCGTAAGAGTCGCCTGGATGGTGTCGCCGGGATAGACCGGCTTCACGAACCGAAGGCTTTCGAGCCCATAGTTGGCCAGGACGGGCCCCGGCGCCGGGTCGACGAAGAGACCGGCCGCCGCCGACAACACGAAATAGCCGTGCGCGACGCGCTTCTCGAACAACGACTCGCGCGCCGCGATGTCGTCCATGTGGGCGTAGAAAAAGTCGCCGCTGATGCCGGCGAAGTTGACGATGTCGGCTTCGGTCACCGTGCGCCGCGCCGTGACCAGCGCGTCGCCGACCGACAGATCGTCGAAATACTTGCGGAACGGATGCACCTGGTCCGTCGTGCGCGCGGCGCCGGGCATGTATTCGTTCACGACGTGCATGAGCGTCGTCGGCGATCCCTGAAGCGCCGTGCGCTGCATGTAGTGCAGCACGCCGCGCACGCCGCCCATCTCCTCGCCGCCCCCCGCGCGACCAGGGCCACCGTGGACGAGGTGCGGCAGCGGCGAGCCGTGGCCGGTCGACTCCTTGGCGCTGTCGCGATTCACGACCATGAGACGCCCGTGATACGCCGCGGTGCCCATCACGACGTCTCGCGCGACGCGGTCGTCCGCCGTGAACAGCGACCCGACCAGGCTGCCCCGCCCCTTCTTCGCGAGCTCGATCGCGTCGTCGACGGTGCGATACGGCATCACCGTGTTGACGGGTCCGAACGCTTCGACGTCGTGCGGCGCCTGCGCGGTGAACGGCTCGCGCGCGTAGAACAGCAGCGGCGGAAAGAACGCGCCCCGCTGCCGGTCCGCGCCGACCACGGCGAAGTCGTCGAGGTTGCCGTGCACGAGCTCGGCGCGCGCGCGCGATGGCGTCGACGCTCTTTCGCACCTCGCTCACCTGCGCCCTTCCGGCCAACGGGCCCATCCGAACTCCATCAACCGCCGGATCGCCGACGGTGGTCGAGTCGAGCCGCTTGCCGATCGCCGACATGACGTCCTGCAGCACCGACTCGGGCACGAGCGTGCGGCGGATGGCGGTGCACTTCTGCCCCGCCTTCGACGTCATCTCGCGCACGACCTCCTTCACGAAGAGGTCGAACTCCGGCGTGCCCGGCGCGGCGTCGGGGCCGAGCATCGAGTAGTTGAGCGAGTCCGCCTCCATGTTGAAGCGAACGTTCTGCTCGACGATCCCCTTCGACGTCTTGAGCATGCGCCCCGTGGACGCGGATCCGGTGAACGCGACCGCGCACTGCTCGTCGAGGTGATCGAGCAGGTCGCCGGCGCTCCCGCAGATCAGCTGGATCGCGCCGTCGGGAAAGATTCGCGCGTCGATCATCGCGCGAAACACCGACTCGGCGAGATACGACGTGATCGTCGCCGGCTTCACGATCGCCGGCACGCCGGCGAGCAGCGTCGGCGCGAGCTTCTCCAGCATTCCCCAGACGGGGAAGTTGAACGCGTTGATGTGGACGGCCACGCCCTCGATCGGCACGCAGATGTGACGCCCGACGAACGTCCCGCCCTTCGACAGGGGCTCCGGCGGCCCATCTATATAGAAGGTCTCGTTCGGGAACTCGCGCCGTCCGCGTGAGGCGTACGCGAAGAACGTCCCGATGCCGCCCTCGATGTCGACCCAGGAATCGCCGCGCGTCGCGCCGGTGGCGGCGGAGACGAGGTAGAAATCCTCCTTCAGTTCCATCAGCCGCTGCGCCATCGCCTTGAGCATCAGCGCGCGCTGGTGAAACGTCATCTTGCGCAGCGCCGGACCGCCGACGCGTCGCGCGTACTCCACCATGCCGCGCGAAGTCGATCCCGCTGCTCGACGCTTCGGCGACCTTCTCGCCCGTGACCGCGTGAAAGAGATCGGTGGCCGTGCCGTCCCCGGACACCCAGCGGCCCTTCACAAAATTCTCGAGCCGGCGCGGCTCGTTGCCCGCGACTCCGATCAGTCGCGGAGCCGGCGCTGTGGTCGTCATGAGAGCCTCGAAATCATATGGGTGGTCAGACGCGTTCCAGGATCGTCGCCATGCCCTGGCCCACGCCGATGCACATCGTGCAGAGTGCGTAGCGTCCGCCGCGCGCCTCCAGCTCGCGCGACGCGCGTGAGCAGCAGACGCGCCCCGGACATCCCGAGCGGGTGGCCCAGCGCGATCGCGCCGCCATTTGGATTCACGCGCGGATCGTCGTCGGCGACGCCGAGCTCGCGCAGACACGCGAGCGATTGCGCGGCGAACGCTTCGTTGAGCTCGATCACGTCCATCTGTTCGAGCGTGAGGCCGGCGCGCGCGAGCGCCTGTCGTGTCGACGGCACGGGGCCCATGCCCATGATCCGCGGCTCGACGCCGGCCACCGCGCTCGCGACGATTCGCGCGAGCGGAGCGCCGCCGAGCTCCTTCAACCCGGCCTCCGACGCGACGAGCAGCGCCGCCGCGCCGTCGTTCAGCCCCGACGAGTTGCCCGCCGTGACCGAGCCGCCCTCGGCGCGAAACGCCGGCTTCAGCGCGGCGAGGATCTCGAGCGTCGTGTCCGGGCGGAGAAATTCGTCCGCGTCGACGCACTTGGGCGCGCCCTTCTTCTGCGGAATCTGAACCGGGACGATCTCCGTACGAAACGCCCGGAGCCCCGCGCCGCGGCCGCCTTCTGCTGCGAGCGCAACGCGAACAGATCCTGGTCCGCTCGCGACACGCGATACTGCTCGGCGACGTTCTCGGCCGTCTGCCCCATCGAGTCCGTGCCGTACTTCGATTTCATCCGCGGATTGACGAAGCGCCAGCCGAGGCTCGTGTCGAACAGCTCGATGTCGCGCGCGAACGGCTTGCTTCCCTTCGACATCGCGTACGGCGCGCGCGTCATGCTCTCGACGCCGCCGGCGACGTAGAAATCGCCGTCGCCGACTTGCACCGCGCGCGCCGCGTTCACGACCGCGCTCATCCCCGACGCGCACAACCGATTCACCGTCTCGCCGGGCACCGACGTGGGAAGCCCGGCGAGCAGCAGCGCCATGCGCGCGACGTTGCGGTTGTCTTCCCCGGCCTGATTCGCGCAGCCGAGCACGACGTCGCTCACGCGCGCCGGATCGAGGCCCGCGTTTCGCTTCATCACCTCGGCGATGACGAGCGCCCCCAGGTCGTCGGCGCGCACTTCGCTCAGCGCGCCGCCGAGGTTCCCCACGGGGGTGCGGATACCATCGACCAGGTAGGCTGCTCTCGTCACGGCTTGGAATCGGCGAAGAAGGGCTTTTCGGTGTTGAACACGGTCCCCCGAAAGATGCTGACGATCGCGCCCGCGCGCCGGACTTCCACACGGTAAAACGCCAGCTTCCGGGTCGCGCTCTCCTCGATCGCCTCGGCGGTCAACTCGTCGCCGGCGTGGATCGCGGCCGGATACGTCACGCTGTTCTCGATGCTCACCGTCACGCGGCCGTGCGTGTTGCATGCAAACGCGAGCGCGCTGTCGGCGAGCGAAAACAACGCGCCGCCGTGGCACACGCCGAAGCCGTTCAGCATGTCGTCGCGCACTCGCATGCGAATCGTCGAGCCGCGCGGACGCACGTCGAGCACTTCGATGCCCAGCCACTGGCTGAACGCGTCGCGCGCCATCATCGCGGACACGACGCGCTCGGCCAGCGCCTGATCTTCCGTCGCGCCGGGTTCGACGCGCTCATGCGACGAACCGGCCGCCCTCGCGGGCCGTTCGGCGGAGCAGCGGGCTCGGGCGGTATCGGTCCTCGCCGTACTCGGCGTGCAGCCGCTCGATTCGCTCGAGCACCGATGCGCGCGCCCAACTCGTCGGCCCACGCGAGCAGACCCTTCGGATAGTTGACGCCCCGAGTCATCGCGAGGTCGATGTCCGCCGGCGACGCGACGCGCATGTAGACCGCGTCGATGGCCTCGTTGATCAGCATCGCGAGCACGCGGTCGAACACCCGTTGGCCGAGGGCGGCGTCCTTCCTCGGCTCGGGCGCGACGGCTCCAGGACGTGTAGTCGTAGTAGCCGCGCCCGGACTTGCGGCCGAAGCGCCCCGCCTCGACGAGCCGTTGCTGCGTGATCGACGGCCTGTATCGCGGGTCGTAGAACATTCCCTCGTAGACCGACCGCGTCACGGCGAAGTTCACGTCGTTGCCGATGAAGTCCATCAGCTCGAACGGCCCCATGCGGAATCCGCCGAGCTCGCGCATCGCCCAGTCGATCGTCGCGCAATCGGCGATTCCCTCCTCGAGCATGCGAATCGACTCGCCGTAGAACGGCCGCGCGACGCGATTCACGATGAACCCGGGCGTGTCCGACGCGACGACGGTCGTCTTGCCCCAAGCTCGCATCAGCTGCGCGGCGCCGTCGACGACCGACGTCGTTCCGCCGGCGCGCGGCACGACCTCGACGAGCGGCATCACCGGCGGCGGGTTGAAGAAGTGCAGGCCGATCACCCGCTCCGGTGACTTGCACGCGGCGCCGATGGCCGTGACCGAGAGCGACGAGGTATTCGTCGCGAGCACGGCGTCCGTCGCCACGACTTCCTCGAGGCGCCGCATCATCGTTCGCTTGGCCTCGAGGTCCTCGACGATCGCCTCGATCACCAGCCCGCAGTCCGCGATAGCACAGCACGTCGTGCTCGAGCGTCGACGCGTGGAAGGTGATGCGCGACGTCAATGCGTCGGCCGCTTCGCGCGTCGTGCGGCCCTTCTCGACCTCGCGCGCCATCGACTTCGCGATCGACGCGCGCCCGCGCTCCACCGCGCCGCGCATCGAGTCGGCGAGCACCACGCGGTGCCCGGCCGCCGCCGCGACCTGCGCGATCCCGGTTCCCATCGCGCCGGCGCCGACGACGCCGACCACCGTGCTCGCGTCGAGCGCCATCAACGGCCGGTGAAAACGGGTTTGCGCTTCTCGAGAAAAGCGTGCACGCCCTCGGCGTAGTCGGCGGTCGCGCCGGCCTCCCGCTGCAGCTCCTCCTCGTAGTCGAGCTGGGCCTCGAGGTCCACGCCGAGCGAGCGGTTGAAGCCGCGCTTGATCAGTCCGAGCCCGCGCGTCGGCTGCGTCGCGAGATATCGCGCCGTGCCCAGCGCCGTCTCGACCAAGCGCCGGCGCGTCGACGACCATGTAGACGAGTCCCCAATCGCGCGCCTGCTCGGCCGTCATCTTTTCGGCGAGCATCGTCATGACCGACGCGCGGTGGAGACCGACGATGCGCGGAAGGATGAACGTGCCGCCGCTGTCCGGGATGACGCCGATCTTCGCGAACGACTGAATGAACGTCGCGCTGGACGACGCGAAGACGATGTCGCACGCAAACGCGAGGTTGGCGCCGGCGCCGGCGGCGACCCCGTTCACCGCGCAGACGACCGGCTTCTCCAGCGTGCGGATC
>CAVPOS010000010.1:0-167528 GCA_963707105.1 uncultured Gemmatimonadaceae bacterium | reverse complement strand
TACTGGGGCGGGTGGACTCGAACCACCAACTTTCTGATTAACAGTCAGACGGTCTGCCAATTGACCTACGCCCCATCATTTCCGGCTATCAACAACTGCCCATCGATCGTCCAGACTCGCCGAAGGTCCCAACGTCACACCGTCCGCGCCGTGGGCCCAACGAAAAGGCCCGCCGTTTTCGAACTTCTGGCGGGCCCTCGCTCTCACTGAACAGCCGAGTGCGCCCTAACCAGTTCTCCGGTTGGAGTTCCGATTATTCGAGCAATTGCGGTTCAGTGCGCCGTTCGCCATGGGGAGCAAGCTAGATACCGTCACACGCACGGTCAACGCCATTGCGTCACTCGCTCCGCAGGGCGACGAGCGGATCTACCTGTGTCGCCCGCCGCGCCGGCACAAGGCAGGCGATCAGGCCGACCAGCGTCAGCACGACGGCGACGCCGACGAAGATCGACGGGTCGCGCGGCTGAACCTGGAAGAGAATGGCCTTGAGCAGTTGGCCCATCCCCGTCGCGAACAGCAGGCCGAGCGTCATGCCGACGACGAGCTGGACGAGTCCCTGGCGGAAGATCATGCGCACGACGTCGGCGGCGCGCGCGCCGAGGGCCATGCGGATGCCCGACCTCACGAATCCGGCGGCTCACCGAGAACGACATCACGGCGTAGAGGCCGACCGACGCCAGGAACAGCGCGACGAAGCCGAAGATCATGAACATCGTGCCGAACACGCGGACGAACCACACCTGCTGCGCGATCTGATTCTCGTACGTGTCCACCCAGTAGAGCGGAATGTCCTGGTTGACCGACGCCACCGCCTGGCGAACCGACGCGGTGATCGTCGTCGGCGGGCCCGAGGTGCGCGCCGAGATCCAGGCGAAGTTGACGCGCGACTGGGCGAACGGCTGGTAAATGGCCGGCGCGATCGGGCGCTCGTTGTCACCGGTGAACATGTTGCCGACGACGCCGACGATGGTGAGCCACGGCTGCTTGCTGCTCGAGTTGCCGATGCGAATGCGCTTGCCGATCGGGCTCTGGTTCTTGAAGAACTTCGAGACGAACTCGCGGTTGACGATCGCCACCGGCAGCTCGCCGGGGCGGTCGCTGATCGTGAACGCGCGGCCGTCGACGACGGGCGACTTGAGCGTGTTGAAGAAGTCGGGCGTCGCCGACAGCCAGCGCGCGTTCGGATAGTCCTTGTCCTTCAGATAGCTCTGCCCTTCGACGCCGAACGTGTTGCCGCCGAATCCTTGCCGCGTGGCCGGGAGCCCCGAGCTCACCGACGCCGACACGACGCCCGGAATCGCCGAGACCTTCTGCAACGCTTCGTCGAAGAAACGCCACTGCGCGATCGTGTCGGTGTACGCGGCTGGGAAGCCCACGCGCGCGGTGAACACGTCCTTCGTCGTGAACCCCGGGTCGAGATTGCGGAGCGCCGCGACGCTCTTGATCATGAGCCCGGCGGCGACGAGCAGGCCGCACGAGAGCGCGATCTCGAAGATCACGAGGCCTTTGGTGATGCGGCCGATGCGGAAGCTCGACGCGCCGCGCGAGTCGTCCTTGAGAATCTCGTTGATGTCGGCGCGCGACGACTGATACGCCGGAATCGCGCCGGCGGCGAGCGTCGTGAGCGCCGCCACCGCGATCGTGAAGAGCAGCACCTGCGGATGCAGCCGGATGTCGATGAACGACGGAACCTGCGTCACCGCGATCGCGCGGTTGAACCCGTTCACGCCGAAATACGCGACGACGATCCCGAGCGCCGTCGCCGCCAGCGACAGCACGAGCGACTCGGCGAGGAACTGGCGCACGACCGCGCCGCGCGATGCCCCGAGCGCCGTCCGCACGCCGACTTCCTTCGTGCGGTGCGCCGCGCGGTCGAGCAGGAGATTCGCGACGTTGGCGCACGCGATGAGCAGCACGAAGAACACGGCGGCGAGCATCGTATACAGCAGCTGGCGCGGCTGCTTGCCGATGTAGCTGTCGACGAAGCTCTGCGCGCTCGTGGTGAATCCTTCGTCCGCCTCGGGATACGAGGCGGCAAGACGCTTGGCGATCGTCGCCAACTCGACGTTCGCTTGATCGAGCGACGCGCCGGCCTTGAGCTTGCCGATGACTTGATACTGCGGGCTGTTTTGGCGATTTGTCGCGTTCGGATCGGTCTGCAGCGGGAGCCAGATCCTGTCGTTCTGCGGAAACTCGAAATGTTCGGGCATCACGCCGACGACCGTCGTCGGCACGCCGTTCACGCGGATGACGCGGCCCACGATGTTCGCGTCCGATGCGTACCGGTCGTGCCACATGCTGTACGACAGGATCGCGACCTTCTCGCCCTGCGGCGTGTCCTCGCCCGCGCGGAAATGGCGGCCGAGGATCGGCTTCACGCCGAGCATCGAGAGCGCGTTGGCCGCGATCCACGAGCCGTCGAAACGCTCGGCTTTTTCGTCGCCGCTCACGAAGATCGTTCCCGACGTGACCGCCGCCAGCTCGGAGAACGACCGCTGCTGTGCCTTGTAGTCGCCGTAGTCGAGGATCGAGATCCCGGACTGGTTGATGCCGCGCGCGGTGTTGGACCGGGTGACGTTGACGATGCGGTCGCCGTCGGGATACGGCAGCCCCTTGAGCAGCGCGCCGTACACGATGCTGAACATCGTCGTCGTGAGTCCGATCCCGAGCGTCAGCGCGAGCACGGCGACGGCGGTGAGACCCGGCGCCTTCAATAGGGATCGAAGGCCATAGCGAACGTCGCGAAGCAGCGATTGCATGTCGGTCCCGGCGAGAGTGAGCGCGACCTGCCCCCTCCGGCGTACGCACTCCGGCCCCCTGGGTTTCAGCCGGTGGACCCGTGGACCGGTGGACCGGTAGACCTAGGCCATCATCCTCAGGTATTCCCGATCCCACGCCGCCGGCATGCTCTCGCGTGGCGAGTACGGGCCGGGCGCGTACCGACGCGACGCTGATCCCCTGCTGGCTCAATGCGACGATATCCCAATCCTGCCGGTTCGTCACGTCCCAAAACGCGATGGCGTCGGCGGGATTGAAGTCCGGATTGTCGCTTGTTCTCCGGTGAAAACATCCACTCCGACTCGACGATCGTCCGGTCGACGCCGTCTGGCGTGAGCGATGTAGAAATTCACATAGTCCGGGTGGATGCTCAGCATGCATGATTCGGCATCAGCGTGTAGTAGAACGCCCGGCGCCGATCGGCCTCCGAGCAGTCCGGGGGTCACGAGTCGTCCGCACGCCCGGCCGCTGAGTCGTCGCGCTCTCGTGCGGCGCGCCGATCTCCATGTACCCGCCGAGGAACGGTCCGTCGATCAGGTCGTTGGCCCCGCTCTGGTACGGCAGGACGAGCGACAACTCGGGATGAATCATCGGACAATGCAGGCACTCCGAGTAGTTCTGGAAGACGAGCTTCCAGTTGGCCTGCACCTCGTAGCGCACGCTGTGACCGACCTCCAGAGCCGGCGAGGCCGAACCGCGCGAGCCGATGCGATCATCGGCGCGAAATATTCGGTCGAATGGCTGGGGATCGTCGCGCGACGTTCACGAAGAGAAAGCCCTCGCATTCGGCGATCGCGGCCGCGTGCAGCGGAAAGTCGCGTCTTGTCGAACCCGTCGACCTCGTGCATGTGTGGCGCGCCGATGAGCCGCCCGTCGGTGGTGTAGGTCCACGCGTGATACGGGCACTGAATCGTCTCGGAGAACTGGCCCGAAGCTTCACGGCAGATCCGGGTGCCGCGATGCCGGCAGATGTTGAAGAACGCGCGCAGCTCGCCGTCGCGGTCGCGCACGATGATCAGCGATTCCCCGGCGACGTTTCGCACGATGTAGTCGCCCGGCTGCGCGAGCCGGCTCGCTCGGCCGACGCAATTCCACTGGCGCGCGAAAATGCGTTCGCGCTCTTCGACGAGGATCGTCGGGCGACGTGTAGTACTCGCGCGGCATCGTGCGCGCGCCCTGCTCGTATGCTTCGACCGTGCGATGAAAGCGTGCGTCATTTGCGCCCCTCAGTACGCGATCCCCGCTTTCGCCGCCAACCATCCTGCTCCCGCCGAGCACGCCCGGGCCCGGATGCGCGCCGGATCCGGCGAGATAGAGACCGTCGATCGGCATTGCAGTACCGTCGCCCAGCCGGGGACCGGACGCATGAACAGAATCTGATCGAGCGTCATCTCGCCGTGCGTCATCGCGCCCTCGCGTGAGCGCCGAACCGCGCCTCGAGATCAGGCGGCGTGAGACATCGTCCCGATGCACGCACGCATCCGCGAAGCCCGGCATCGACGCGGCCGATCGTGCGTCGTGACGGCCTCGCCGAGCTCGCACGAACGCGCGTCGTCCCACACCGCGCCGTCGCGCAACTCATACGGCGCGTACTGCGCTCTGGCGAGGAGCACGTGCTTGCCGGCGGGAGCCAGCGACGGCCAGCGCGTCGTCGGCGCCGTGATCTCGACGTGCGGCTCGCGCGAGACGCCGCCGTACTTCGCCGCGTCGTACGCGCGCTCGAGCGCATCGAGCGACGGCGTCAAACTCATCGTGCCCGGGCAGAGCGGCCGACGAGTCGCCATGCCCCGAAACGTCCGGCAGACGGTCGAGGGCAAAGCGCACGAGCGCGGTGCACCCGCGGAACTTGATGTTGCCCACGGCGTGAAGGAATTCCGGATCGAGCCACACCGGATCGACCATGCCGAGCAGCGTGCGCGCGGGATCGGCGGTCGAGACGCACGATCGGCGCCGAGATCTCATCACCGTTGGCGAGCACGACACCGGTGACGACGTCGTCGCGCACGAGTATCCTGGCGACGTGCGCCCCGGTGCGGATCGGCGACCTTGTTGGCGCGGGCGACGTCGGCGACGCGCCCCGATGAACGCGTCCGGTCCGTCACGCCACCACGGTCGCGCGCGCACCGTGCCCGACGGCGCCCACAAGATTGTGCAGGAGCACGAACGACGTGCCCCCGGAACGCGGCCCTTGCCGTATGTCGCGAACGCCACCGGCGGCGACGGCCGCCTTCAGCGATCGGGCTCTCGAACCAGTCGTCGAGCAAATCCTGGAGCGACATCGGCAGCACGCGCAGCAACTCGAGTCATGTCGGCTCGACCGAGCGCGCGGAACTTCCGCCCGAGCGAGGAGCGGGGCGAGCTCGCCGAGCGACGTCGCCGAGTCGACGTCGGTGGCGGGAGTTGGTAGAGCGCTTCGAGGAAGCCCGCGAGCTTCCCGAGTCGCTCGGTGAACGATGACCACCGCTCGGCGTCTCGCGATGAATGCCGCGCGAATGGCATCCGCGGCGCGACCGACGTCACCGTGAAGCGCGAGAACCCGCCGTCGCCGGCCACGGACGCGACGACGCTTGGCGTCGTCGCACCAATAGCCGGGAGGGCGAGCCCGCGCGCGACCGCCGGCGGAAGCCAGCCCGTGTCGGCGGACAGCGGAGCGCGAAACCCGGGCGCGAACTCGACGTTGCCGCTGCCCGCCGATCTCTCCGCGCTCTCGACGACGAGCACGCGTCGCCCGGCTTTGCCGAGCGCCGCGGCGGCAACGAGTCCGTTCGAGCCGGCGCCGATGACGATCGCGTCGAACATGGAAACGGCGGTCACGAGACGATCTGCATCGCCGCGAGCCGGCCCGACGCGCCCATGATGCCGCCGCCTGGATGTGTGCCGGCGCCGCATTGCCAGTAGCCTCGGATCGGCGTGCGATACTTGGCCGATTTCGCGGCGGGCCGGAGAAAGAAGAGCTGATGCAGCGCGAGCTCACCTTGGAAGATGTTTCCCTTCGGTGAGGCCGGTGATCCGCTCGATGTCGGCCGGCGTCAGCACCTGCCGGTGCAGGATCAGCGATTCGATGTTCGGCGCGTAACGCGCGACCGTCTTTATCACGGCGTCACCGAAGGCCTCGCGCTTCGCGTCGTCCCAGCCGCCCGTCACGTTGTACGGCGCGTACTGGACGAAAATGCTCATGACGTGCTTGCCCGGCGGCGCCATGCCAGGGTCGATCATCGACGGAAACACGATGTCCATGTACGGGTTTCGCGAGAAGTTCCCGTATTTGGCGTCGTCGTACGCGCGCTCGAGATACTCGACGCTCGGGCTGATCGAGAACGCGCCCGCGGTGGTGCGGCCCGACGCCGGGGAGACAGGTGAACTCCGGCAGGCCACTCAACGCCAGATTGACCTTGCCCGACGAGCCGCGAAACTTGTAGCGCTGGACTTCCGTCGACGAGGTCGTCGGGCAACTCCTTGCGGTCGACCAGCTCGCAAGAACGTGCGGCGCGGGTCGAGGCCCGGAGACGACGATCGGCGCGGCGATCTCGTCGCCGTTCGTCGAGCACGACGCCGCGCACGCGGCCGTCCCTCACGAGCACGCGCTCGACGGGCGCGTTCGTGCGAATCTCGGCGCCCAGCGCGCGCGCGCCGCGCGATGGCCTCGCTGATCGCGCCCGTTCCCCCTTTCTGAAACCCCCACGCGCGAAACGCGCCGTCGATCTCGCCCATGTAATGATGCAGCAGCACGTACGCCGAACCGGGCGACCGAGGGCCGAGAAAGGTGCCGATGATGCCGCTCGCCGACTTCGTCGCCTTGAGCGGATCGAACTCGTACCACTCGTCGAGATAGTCGGCGCTGCTCATCGTCATCAGCTTGTAGAGCGCGTGAAATCGCTCCGCGCCCAACGTCCGCAGGTGACCGCCGAGCTTGAGGAGTCCGACGCAAATCCGACGGCGCGAGCGAAGACGGATCGGGCGGCACCATGCCGAGGATCGGCTTCACGGCCATCGCCATGTGGTGCATCAGCCGCCCGAACTCGATCGCCGCCTCGGCGTCGCGAGGCGAGTGCCGCGCCAGCTCGCGGCGTGTCTCGTCGGGATCGGCCCAGCCCGCGAGATAGTCGCCGTTGTCGAGCGGTGTGACCGTGCTCTCGAGCGGCAGTATCTGCAGTCCGTGACCCGGCAGGTCGAGGTCGCGTATGATCTCCGGCCGCAGAAGACTCACGACATATGAGAACACTGAAAACTTGAAGCCGGGAAAGATCTCTTCGGTCACGGCCGCGCCGCCGACGAGAGGGCCGCCGCTCGAGGACGAGCGTCTTCCGGCCGGCGCGCGCCAGATACGCGGCGCACGACCAGGCCGTTGTGGCCGCCGCCGATGACGATCGCGTCGTATCGTCTGGGCGCTCGGACGGCTCATGCCTTTTTCCGCGGCGGATCGAAGAACGGGAGCTTGCGCACGACGGCGTTCGCGCGCTTCCGATGATGCTCGACGGTGACCTCGAGCTCGCACGGCCGCGCCGGGATGAAAGTGCGGCGCCAGCGACGTGGGCGAGCGCGAGATACTTCTTGAGCAGCGGCGACCAGCAACCGCTGGTCGCGTAGCCGATCTGCTTTCCGTCCTTGTAGACCGGCGCGCTCGTTCGCCAGGCGACCGTCGGCAAGCTGGGGCGGGAGCCCCCGCTCGGCGTAGATCCTCTCCAGCGATTCCCAGTCGACGTCCAGGCCCACGAATCGCCCACGCCGGTCCCCGCGCCTTTTCGGCCCGCAATCGCCCGACGGCCGTTGTACGGACCCTTGTCGGCGCTCACCGTCCACCCGAGGTTGAGCTCGAACGGCGACGATTTCTGGTCCTCGATCAGCGGCGCGATGCGCCGAGAAATAGTCGACGTCGAGCATCACGAGGCCCGCCTGATGCGGGCGAGATCGAGCGCCCAGATGCCGGCGGCGTGATGCCGTACGGCGTGCCCGCTTCGATCAGCGCGTCCCAAAGGTCCGTGGCGCGGCTCGGCGTCGACCCAGAGCTCATAGCCGAGATCGCCGGTGTAGCCGGTGCGCGAGATCGTGACGCGGATGTCGCGTACGGTCGTGTGTACGAGGCGGAAATACTTGAGAGCGGTGAGATCCGCCGGTGTCAGCTGTTGGAGAATGGCGCGGGACAACGGACCCTGCAGCGCGAGCGCGCCGGTGCGCTCGGAGACGTCCTCGATGGAGACCTCGAGCCCAACGGAATTCATCGACAGCCAACGCAAGTTCGGCTCGGCGCTCGTCAGGCGGAACGTGTGCTCATCCAGGCGGCTGATCGTGCCGTCGTCGATCACCTTGCCGTGGGCGTCGCACCACGGCGTGTAGAGCACCTGGCCCACGCGACACTTGCTGACGTCGCGAGTGACCATGCGGTCGAGCAGGCGCGCGGCGTCGGGCCCCGAGATCCGATACTTGTACAGCGGCGACACGTCGAGCAGGGCCGCGGCGTTGCGAATCGGCGGCGTACTCGCGATCGGGATGCGGCTCATACGCGCTCGCGACCTGATAGCCCGGCCCATCGACGCCACGTTTGCGCGCGAACGAGCGGGGCGGTGCGAGCGTGGAAGGGGGTCGTCTTGAGCGTCTGCACGACGGCGGAACTCGGCATGCGGCCCAACTTAGCCCGGGAATCAGTCGCTCACGAGATGCGGCCCGGCTTCGTCGTCGAATCCTTGGCCCCTCGCCGGCGTAGTCCCTAGGTCGCGGTTGCCCGCGAGGTTACGGGTTGCAAGGATTTCAGTCCTCTGCTGGACATCCCCTGCGGACTGTGAAAGGATTGAACGTGGGTAGAGGAGGAGGCTCCTCCATGGGTTTGGTTGGGCGCACCACCGCCGTGCTGATTGTCGCGCTTGGCGCGGCCAGCGCGTCGGCCGGTGCGCAGACGCGGCTGGCGCAGCTCGACTCGGCGAACCGGTGGGTGGACTCCATCTTCGCGCCGTACAGCTCGACGTCATCGCCGGGGTGCGCGGTCGGAGTCGTGCGCGACGGACAGCTCGCGTTCGCCAAGGGGTACGGCATGGCCGACCTCGAGCACGACACGCCGATCACGCCGTCGACGCGCTTCTACATCGCGTCGCTGTCCAAGCAGTTCACGGCGATGAGCATCGTGCTGCTCGCCCAGGAAGGCCGCCTGTCGCTCGACGACTGGGTTCGCCGCTGGGTGCCGCAGGTCCCCTCGTTCGGCGCGCCGATCACGTTGCGCCAGCTGCTCCATCACACGAGCGGGCTGCGCGACTACTTCACACTTCTCGCATTGTCGGGATGGCCGAGCGACGGGCTCCTCACCGAGCCGCAGTTCATCGATCTCGTGAGCCGGCAGAAGAATCTCAACTTCACGCCGGGCGACGAATTCCTGTACAGCAACACCGGCTACGCGCTGCTGGCGATGGTCGTCGAGCGCGCGTCGGGGCAATCGCTGCGCGACTACGCGGCCGACCACATCTTCAAGCCGCTCGGGATGGCGCACACCGAGTTTCGCGACGATCACACGCAGTTGATTCCGCATCGGGCCGTCGGATACCAGGCGACGGCGTCCGGCTTTCGCCTCAACCAGCCCGAGCTCGACGTCGTCGGCGACGGCGGCGTGTTTTCGACGGTCGAAGACCTCGCCAAGTGGGATGCGAACTTCGAGTCCGGGCGCGTCGGTGGGAAAGAAGGCGTGGCGGAGCTCGAGGAGCCCGGCCGCCTGAACAACGGCCAGACGATTCCGTACGCGCTCGCGCTCACCGTCGGCGACATGTCCGGCATGGGCACGTTCTCGCACCGAGGGGCGTACGGCGGCTATCGAAGCGCGATGCTCATGATTCCGTCGCGGCACCTGAGCGTGATCACGCTTTGCAACACGTCGGGAGCGCCGACGACTCTCGTCGACCAGGTGGCGACGATTCACCTCGGCCTGATCACGCAGCAGCGTACCGCGGCGGCGGCCCGCGCGATCGACTTCGCCGCGGGTCCGTTCAGCGTCGGCACCGCTCCGTCGCCGGGCGATTCGACGATCGCGCGCAAGCGAAACGACCAGCTGACCCAGCTCGCCGGCGACTACTACAGCCCCGAGCTCGACCTGGCCGTGTCGCTCGCGCCGCGCGACGGCATTCTCCTGCTTCGGCGCGCGCACGAGTCCGATCTCCGGTTCATCACGTTCACGACCGACCTGTTCACGAACAACGACCAGATGCTCCTGCGCATCGTGCGCGGCGACCGCGGCGCGATCACCGGCTTCACGCTCACGATCAACCGCGTTCGCGACCTGGAGTTCGTGAAGCGGCCGGCCGACCGCAGCATTCCCTTCTGGCAGTTCTGACGCTGCCGCGCGCCTCGCCGAGCGTCAGCGGCGCGGCTTGGCCCGTTTCGTCGGCGCGGCGGTGAGCGGATCTTCGGGCCATTCGTGGCGCGGATATCGCCCGCGCAGATCCTTTCGCACGTCGAAGTAGCTCGTTCGCCAGAAGCCCGCGAGGTCGCGCGTCGTCTGCACGGGCCGGTGCGCCGGCGAGAGGAGCTGCATCGTCACCGGAACGCGGCCGTCGAGAACGCGCGGCGACTCCGTCAGCCCGAACACTTCCTGCAACCGCACGGCGACTTTCGGCGCGAGCGGATCCGAGTAGTCGATCGGAATGCGCGACCCGGTCGGGACGACGACGTGCGACGGAGCGAGCGCATCGAGCGCGCGGCGCTGCCGCCAGTCGAGCAGCGACAAGAGCGCCTCCGCGAGATCCACCTGTTGGAGAGACGAGAGGCGTCGAACGCCGGCGAGCGACGGCCCAAGCCACTCGTCCAGGCGTGCCGCGAGCGCGTCGTCGGAGACGTCGGGCCACTCCGGGTCGTTCGCGGCGACGAACGCCATCCGCTCGCGTATTCGCGTCGCGCCGTCCGACCACGGCAGCGTCGCCATTCCGCGACGCCGAATCGCTTGCAAGAGCGCCGCGCGGATGGATTCTTCCGAGGGCGCGGCGATCGACGACTCGCGCAACACGATCGCGCCGAGGCGTTCGACGCGCCGCGCGAGCACGGCGCCGGTGGCGTCGTCGAACTCCACCGACTCGTCGCTCGCGATCTGGTCGGCGAACAACGACCGCACGTCGTCCTCGTCGATCGCGGCGGCCAGAAACACCTGCGCCTCCGGCTTGCGGTCGTCCAGTTGGGCCGCGACGATGAACGGCGACGCCGCGAGCGGATCGCCTTCGCGCAACTCGGCGCCGCGGCCGTTGCGCAACACGAAGCGCGCTCTCACCCCCGGCCGGCGCCGCGCGACGCGGTCGGGGTAGGCGAGGGCGATGAGCGCGGGTAGACCGGTGGACCGGTGGACCGGTGGACCGGAACTGACCGCGAGCGACGCGAGGCGCGCGGCGAGTCGATCCGACTCCAGGCGCGCCCGGCGCAGTGCGTCGCGATCGACGTTCGCCGAAGCGTCTCGGGCTCCGCGCATCAGGTCGAGCCGGTGCGAGATGTCCGAATCGACGACGCCCCCCCCGTCGCGGCGATCGGAGCACGTCGCGCTCCGAGAGCAGCGCGGCGAGGTCGCACGCCATTCGCTCGGCGCCGAGCTCCTTCGCGCGGACGAGCATGTGCGCGAGTCGCGGATGGACCGCCAGCTCGGCCATCGCCCGCCCGTGCGCCGTCGCGATGCCGGAGGTGTCTACGGCGTCCAACTCGACCAACAGCTCGCGCGCCTGGGCGAACGCCGCCGCGGGCGGCGTGTCGAGCCAGGCGAGCTCCGAGGACTCGGTGACGCCGCCCACCGCGAGGTCGAGCGCGAGCGGGGCCAGGTCGGCGTGCAGGATCTCGGGCGGAGACTGCTCGAGCAGGTGCGTGGTCTCGTGCTCCGCCCAGAGACGGTAGCAGATCCCCGGCGCCGTTCGGCCGGCGCGCCCGCGACGCTGATCGGCCGAGGATCTCGAGACGCGCACCGTCTCGAGGCGCGTCATCCCCGTGCGAGGCGAGAAGCGCGGCGCGCGCGAGAGCCCGCTGTCCACGACGACGCGAATTCCCTCGATGGTGAGGCTCGTTTCGGCGATCGACGTGGACAGCACGACCTTGCGGCGCCCGTCGCGATCCGGGAAGAGCGCGCGATCCTGCGCGTCGCGTTCGAGCATCCCGTAGAGCGGCGTGACGACGACGCTCCGGTCGAGACGCTCGGCGAGCAGACGCTTCCACGCGGCGGATCTCGCCGGCGCCGGGGAGAAATGCGAGGACGTCGCCCTCGTCGCCGCGCAACGCTTCGACGATCGCGTTGGCGACCGCGCCTTCGATTCTCAGTTCGCGTCGCGGCTCGACGTAGCGCGTCTCGATCGGAAACGACCGGCCATGGCTCGTCACGATCGGCGCGTCGCCGAGCAGCCTGGCGACCGACTCTCCGTCGAGCGTCGCCGACATGACGACGATGCGCAGGTCGTCGCGCAGGAGCGCCCTCGTGCGCAGAGCGAGCGCGAGGCCGAGGTCAGCGTCGAGACTTCGCTCGTGGAACTCGTCGAACACGAGGATGCCGACGCCGTCGAGCGTCGGGTCGCGCTGGAGGCGTCGCGTGAGGACGCCTTCGGTGACGACCTCGACGCGCGTCGCGCGGCCAACGCGCCGCTCGCCGCGCATCCGGTAGCCGACCGTCTGGCCCACTTCCTCGCCGCGCAGGTCGGCCAGCCGCCACGCCGCGGCGCGCGTCGCCACCCGCCGCGGCTCGAGCATCACGATCGATTGTCCGATTGAGCCACGGAGCGTCGAGCAGCGCGAGCGGCACCATCGTCGTCTTGCCCGCGCCCGGCGGCGCTTGCACGACGACGCAGCCCCGCTCACCCAGCGCGTCGCGGATGGCGGGCAGGATCGGCTCGATCGGGAGGGGCATAGCTGAAAGCTGGACGGCGCCGACAGCTAGACGGCTAGACGGCTCGACAGCTCGAAAGCTCGACAGCAAAAACAAACGACCGCCTCTACGTCGGAGGCGGTCGTTCGTGTTTGCCGTCAAGCCTGTCAAGCCGTCCAGGCCGGTCAAGCGCCGTTCACGTCTTCACGATGATCAGGAACTTCGACGTTTCCCAGAACCGTTCCGGCTGGTCGATGCGGAGGCCGCCGGAGATCGCGCCGTCCTTGGACGCGAACGGCGATGCGTACGCGGGGTTCTGGCGCGTGAAGATCACGTAGTCGCCTTCGGGGAAGTTGATCACCTTGTCCTTCGCCCGGTCGATGCGCGTGAACTTCGCCGGATCGAGCTCGCGGGCGGGGGACAGCGAGCGTCCGCCGAACAGGAGGAACCGACGGTGGCCTTCCTCGACGAGGACGCCTTGTTTGACGAGGTCGTCCTTCGTGCCGATCACGTAGTAGGCCGTGTTCACGGCGGTCGTGAGCTGCGTGACGGTATCAGTGAGAGTCTTGGCCTCGCCCATGAGGCGCGTGTTCTCGGTGGTCATCGTGTCGACCTTCGAGTTCAGCCCCGCGATCTGAGCGGTCTGCTTGGCGATCGTCGCTTCGTAGTCGGCGCGCTGCTGATCGACCGTGTGGCGCAGGTCGGCGATCGTCTTTTCGTATTCGGCGACCTGCACGACGAGGGTCGAGTCGTGCATGGCGAGCGTGGACGCTCGCTTTCGGAGCGCCGACACATGCGCTTCGCTCGAGTCGAGGCGGGCCACGATGTTCTGGATGCGTTTCATGACGGCCGCGCGCTCTTCCTTGATGGCGGTCATGTCGGATTCGCTCGTCAGCTTCGTGGAGAGCGCGACGTTTTGCTTGGCTTTGAGCCTGGAGATCTCGCTATTGAGGTCGTTGACGAATTGTGTCGACGACATGACCTCGTTCAGGAGGTCGTTCTTGATCGAGATCAGCGAATCGGTGCGCAGCGAATCGGCGTGCGCGAGGGTTTTGAGCTTGCTTGACGCTTGTGGGTCACATGCTGCCAGCATCGAGACCGCGGCGACGGGGATGAGCAGACCGAGTTTGCGCATTGGACCGAGGGGCCGGGGTGAACTGAAGGGGAGTATTTAGTGGATGGGACCTGCCGGAAAGGAGTATAACAGCTTGATCGTGTTTCGGTCGGACAAGCTCAAGACGTCCACGCGAATGAGCGGGGCCATGATGTCCTGCGGATTCAGGCTGTGGCTCAGTCCAAGCGCGTGCCCGACTTCGTGCAGCGCGATCGCGCGCATGCCACGGGAGTCGAGCGGCATGCCGTCGCTGATGTGCGTCGCGAGCGTGATGTCGCCCTGCGTCAGCCAGCCGTTGCGGTCCGTGCGCCAGGTCGTGGAACCGGTCTTGTGATCGAGGTGCGTCGTCCAGTGCACGCGGATGTCGGCGTCATGGCTCGAGGGAACGAACGCGAATCGAATCGGAATGCCGGCCGTTGCCCACGTACCGAACGCCGAACGCACGGCCTCGGGGAAATTCGCCTGGGGCCCGCTCAAGAGGGGCGTGGAATCGATCCAGACGCGGATCGGCTGCGCCACACGCGCCGGCCACCGCTCGATCGTCGAATCGCGGTCGGCGAGAACCTGTTCGATGTAGGTGCCGGGGGCCGCGGAGAGCACAGCCTCGCGCGAAATGAAATCGCCGGGAGCTCGGCGTGGCTCCGTGAAGCCGTCGAGCGTTCCATCACGGCCAGTGGCCGTGTACGCGGAACAATTGAGCGCGGCGGCCGCGGCGAGCGCGGTACCAACGATGCCTGCGACGCGACCGAGCGCAAGAACAGTCCGGCGATGCTGCATGTGACCTGCGGAGGAGGGAGCGACTGCGCCCGGGGAGGGAAGGACCTACTTCGAGTCGGCGAATGAGACCGGGGTTCTCACTGCCGATTGGAGGCGGGAGGGTGATCTAAATCACACCTGTCACTCTTACCCGCACTCCACCTACAACGTTTCCGAAACGTTTCACTTTTTTCGTGCAATCCGCGCGGGAACGCGCGGCTCATTGCCCAATGGCACTCCAAATCAGCGGGTAAGTCGCCATCGACTGGCCGCGATACTGCGGCCGGAACCCGTAAAGCACTACATGTCCGCGCCCGAGCTTCACGTCCACTAACGCGGCCTTGCCATTGAGCTTCGACCCGCCCAGGAGCCACCCTGAAAGGAGGGGATTTCCTGTAACGGGATAGGTCGCCACCGCGGTCGCTTGGGAGGGGTCGGAAATCTCGAACGCGGGGCCGTTCTCAAACCAAATCGCGGGAACATTCGATGTGAAGCCGCGCGCAAGCGGGCTCGAGCGATCGAGCTCCACGGCGAGGATCGAACCGGGACAGTAAAAATCGTTACTCGATACACCGGCGAGCACGTTTTTCACCGGCAGCTTGAGCCCCGCGATCACGGCGTTCGACGCGGTATTGAACGCCAACACCGATCCGCCGCCCCGCACGAACGCGTCCAAGGGGCCGAACGCATCGGCCGCACCGCCGCCGGCCGCGCCACCACCGCCGCCTCGGCCACCGCGACCGCCCCCGCCGCCTCCGCCTCCCCGGCCGCCGGCACCGGCGATACCGCCTTCGGGAATCACGATCACGTCGAAGCGGTCATTCAGCGAGCCCGCCTCGACATCCTTCTCGGTGATCGGCGTGAACGGGACCTTGTAGAGATCGAGAATCCAGTGCGTCCAGCCCTCGTCGATCGGCTCGTTGGTGCTCGGACGCAGGAGCGCGATTCGCTTCGAGGTCGGAATCTTCGCGCTGACCTTTGGCTCGGGCACTTCCTTGATCACGGGCCCGGTCGCCGGCGCCGCGTCCATGTCGTGCGCGACGTCCACGCCGAATAGCAGCGGCAGCGTGTGCGCCGTGACGTCGTACGGGCGCTTCGGCGGTCCGCCCGGGTAGTCGAAGAGATCGGGATAGTGCTGTCGCTCGAGAAGCGCTTTCGCGTACGCGCCGAACGGCTGCTTGGTGAGGATCACGTAGCTGCCGGCGGGATAGGTCTTCTCGTCGATCGTCGTCGGCGCCGTGGACTCGCGCACTTCGACCTGCCCGTGCTGGAGCGTCCAGATCATTCGCTGGAGCGCCTGCGTGTCGGGCTGCGTCTTCGGAATCACGATCGCCGACGGCCACTTGTCGCGCCCCCACGCCGGGCAGATCGCCGAGCGAGCGATCGGCTTGCGCCGCGTAGCCCTCGAGCCACGCGCGGCGGTTGAGCGCCGCGTCGAGGAAGAGCGACCAGCTCGCGGCGACCTGATACCGCACGATGTCGCCGTAGCTCCAGTGTCCGCCCACCCAGAGCGACGGAAAATTCCACGACACCGTCTTCGCTTCGTAGCCGCGTCCGGCGCCGAGCTGGTCGAACGGAATGTCGATCGCCGTCGCGAGGCGCGCGCTCGCCGTTTCGGTGAGAAGCCGCGCGCCGCGGTGATACAATGAATACTGCCGCGCCGGCGACCACTGGTCGTACGACGCGTTGCTGCCGATGCCCGGTGAAGCCCTCGTTCGTCATGCGCCACACGATCGACATCCCGAGCCCGTTCGTCGCCGCGGTGAGAATCGGATCGATGTTCGGTTCGATCGGATCCATGTACGGCGGAATGAAGATCCGCCCGGCGTTCGATCCCTGCTGGTGGATGTCGTTGACGATTTCCGGATCCCACGGCGTGTAGAGCGAGTCGACCGTATAGCGGGTCTCGGGCTGCGTGAACGCGTACCAGTCGCGGTTGTCGTCGTGGCCGACGTACTTGTGGTACAGCACCGGCGGGTCGCGTCCCTCCATGCGGCGTGCCGAGCGTCGAACGATAGTAGTCGCCGATGATGTCGACGCCGTCCGGGTTCTGCGACGGCACGAGGATGATGATCGTGTTGGCGAGGATCTCCTTCGCCTCGCGATCCTGCGCCCGCGCCAGGCGGTCGGCGAAGACGATCGGCGTGGTGAACCCGCCCGATTCGTTGGAGTGGATCGCCGACGTGACGAGAATGACGTTCTTCCCTTCGTCGATCAGCTTCTCACGCTCGCCGTTCGCCTGAAGGCGCGGGTCCATCAGTCGTCGCTGGATCTGCCGGTAGTGCTCGAGGTTCGCGAGCGTCGCGGAGTCCGAGATGAAGACCGCCAGAAACGGCCGGCCGAGCGTCGTCTTGCCGAGGACGCGCGTCGTGACGCGCGGGCTCGCCTTGTCGAGCGCCATGAAGTAGTCGGTGATCTGCTTCCAGCTCGGCAGGTGCCGGTCGGCGCCGGGCTCGAAGCCGAGGATCGACGCGGGCGTCGGAATCGAGGATCGCTGCGCGGCGGCAGGCACGGCGCCGAGGCACGCGGCGAGGGTCGTTGCGGCGAGTGAGCGGAGGCGCATCGAGGGGAGGGGAGGAGTGAGGGCCGTTGACGATACGCCGCGAGTTACGAGGGCGTAAGAGTCGACGAGAGGTACGACGGGGGAGGGCGAGTCGTTGTACGTCGACGCGGGCGGTGGCTTAGTGGCGTCTGCTGTGGCCGCTGGCACTCTAGTCGTCAGGTGGCAGCGACAGTCGGCAGTAGCGCGGTTTGACCGCGCGACACGCCGACGCCTCGAGTGCGCGCCAACAGACGATCGCGATTCGTGCGCACTCGCTGCAGCCACTAGCAACTCCGCGCGTTCCCTCCAGTTTTCCTGTCGCCCCGACTCCTCCCGAGCCTCTCCATGAGCCGTCTTCGCTCGTGCCTTCCGCGCGCGCCGCGCGATCTGCGCCGCTCGTTCTTCCCTCGCTCCTCGGCGCGCAGCGCGCCGCCCGTCGACCGCGCCAGCCGATGCTCGCCTCGGTCGACACGATGCTCTTCCACGGGCTTCGATTCCGGATGGTCGGCCCGCCGCGCGGCGGCCGTGTGACGACCGTGACGGGCGTTCCCTCGCAGCCCCGCACCTTCTACATGGGCGTGGCCAGCGGCGGCGTGTTCCGAACGACCGACGCCGGCGCGTCCTGGGTTCCGATCACCGACGGCAAGGTTCCCGTCGCGTCGACCGGCTCGATCGCCGTCGCCGAATCCGATCCGAACACGATCTACCTCGGCACCGGCTCCGACGACATTCGGAGCAACGTCTCGACCGGGCGCGGCGTGTACAAGACCGGCGACGGCGGCACGACGTGGAGCTTCGCGGGTCTCTACGACGCCGGACAGATCGGCGCCGTGCGCATCCATCCGACGAATCCGAACGTCGTCTGGGTGGCGGCGATCGGGAACGCCTTCAAGGCGAACTCCGAGCGCGGCGTCTTCAAGACGACCGACGGCGGCAAGACGTGGCGCAAGGTGCTGTTCGTGTCGGACAGCGTCGGCGCGGCCGACGTCGAGCTCAACCCCGCGAACCCCGACATCGTCTACGCGTGGATGTGGCGCGGCGAGCGCAAGCCGTGGACGATCATCAGCGGCGCGCAGAACTCCACCGGCGTCGGCTTCTACAAGAGCACCGACGGCGGCGAGCATTTCACCAAGATCACCGGCGGCCTACCGACGGAGCTGGTCGGCAAGGCGAACCTCGCCGTCACCGCGGCGAATCCGAATCGCGTCTACGCGCTCGTCGAAGCGAAGCCCGGCGGCGGTCTCTATCGATCCGAGGACGCCGGCGCGTCGTGGAAACTGCTCAGCAGCTACGGGCAGCTCATCACGCGACCGTTCTACTACGTCGCGCTCGCCGCGGACCCGACGAACGCCGACGTCGTCTACGCCGGCGCCGAGAGCTTCTACAAGTCGACGGACGGCGGCGCGAACTGGACGCCGCTCCGCACGCCGCACGGCGACAACCACGACATGTGGATCAGCCCGCACGACGGGAAGATCATGATTCAGTCGAACGACGGCGGCGCCAACGTCTCGCAGGACGGCGGCCGCACCTGGTCGACGCAGATGAATCAGCCCACGGCCGAGATCTACGGCGTGTGGCTCGACGACCAGGAGCCGTATCGACTCTACGGCGCGCAGCAGGACGCGAGCACGGTGATCGTTCCGAGCAATCCGATCGCCGGGAACACGAATCCGTTCGAGTCGGGTCCGGGCTGCGAAACCGGACCGATCATGCCGCACCCCAAGAATCCCGAGATCGTCTACGGCGCCTGCAAAGGACAGTTCGGCCGGATGTTCATGAACACGCGGCAGGAGCAGAACTACTGGGTCGGCGCGCAGTCGCTCTACGGCAACGACGCGAAGGATCTCATCTTCCGCTTTCAGCGCGTGTCGCCGATGGAGACGTCGCCGTGGGACTCGAGCGTCGTGTACTACGGCTCGCAGTTCCTGCACCGGTCGAAGGACGGCGGCGTGCACTGGGAGAAGATCTCGCCGGACCTCACCGCGCACCCGGCGTGTTGCCAGGGCGGAAGCGGCGAGCCGATCACGCGCGACGTGACCGGCGAGGAGTTCTACAGCACGCTCTACGCGATCAGCGAGTCGAAGACCGAGCCCGGCGTCATCTGGACGGGCTCGAACGACGGGCCGTTCTACATCTCGCGCGACAACGGCAAGACGTGGAAGAACGTCACGCCGAAGGATCTGCCCAGCGGCGGACGCGTGCAGTACATCGAGACGTCGCCGCACCGCAAAGGCTCGGCGTACTACGCGGTCTATCGCTATCTGCTCGGCGATTTCGAGCCGTATATTTATAAAACTGAGAACTACGGCGCGACGTGGACGCGGCTCACCGACGGGAAGAACGGCATTCCCGGCCGACTGGCCGACGCGCGTCGTCCGCGAAGATCCGGTGCGCGAGCATCTGCTCTACGCCGGCACCGAGTTCGGGCTGTTCATCTCGTACGACGACGGCGCGCATTGGCAGTCGTTCGACGCTGAACGTGCCGAACGTTCCGATCACCGACATCAAGGTCCACCACGACGACCTGATCGTGGCGACGCAGGGCCGCTCGATGTGGATCCTCGACGACGTCTCGGCGCTGCGGCAGGTCAACGCGCAGACCGCGACGACGGCCGCGGTGCTCTTCAAGCCGCGCGACGCCGTCCGCGCGCGGATCGGCGGCGGCCGTGGCTTTGGGGGCGGCGGGGGCGGCGTGGGCGGCGGCGCCGCGGCGTCCGGGCAGGCGCAGTTCGGGCCGAACGGCGCGTCGATCGACTACTACCTGGCGCGGCCGCAGTCCGGCCCGATGACGATCGCGATTCTCGACTCGGCGAATCATCGAGTTCCGGCAGTACTCGAGCGAAGCGTCGGTCACGGCCGCGTCGGCGGACGCTCCGGCCGCCGCGCCGGACGATGAAGAGGGCGGCGGCGGATTCCGCCGTGCCGCGCCGCCGGTTCGGCTGACGGCGAACGCCGGAATGAATCGGCTCGTCTGGGACTTCAACAACGACGGCGGCTTGATGCTGCCGCCGGGCTCGTATCGCGTGAAGATGTCGGCGGGTTCGTGGAGCGACACGGAGCCGCTCACGTTGACGCCGGACCCGCGGCTCGTCGCGGATCGCGTCACGACCGCCGATCTGCGCGAGCAGTACGAGCACAACGTGCGCATGCGCGACATGGTCGCCGAAGTGGGGCGCGTCGCCAATCGCGTGCGCCAGGCGCGGACGCGGCTGCGCAACGGCGGAAGCGCCGACTCGCTGGCGAAAGTCGACTCGCTCGCGACGACGCTGTTCGGCGCCGACGAGGGCGTTCGCTACGGGCGCCCGGGGCTGCAGACGCAGATCACGTATCTGGCCGGCATGACCGCGCGCGTCGACCAACGCATCGGCCGCGACGCCGTCGACCGATATCAGGTGCTGCGCAAGGACCTCGACGCGCTCCAGGCGGCGGTGCTGCGGGTGCTCGGCCCGGAGGTGCGCCCAAGGTCTGATCAACGATCGCCGCGGTATTGCGCGGCCGGCCACGATGGCGGGCGACCAGCTCAACGCGCCGCATAAGCATGCCGCAGATTGGTGCTATCGCGGCATCGCGTTTCAAACGGCATCTGCGCAAGCTCAGGGCCGTGGCACGCTGCCTGACGCTAGAAGAATCTCAAGTAGCGTTCACGAAAAAGTCCGCTCGAGCCGCTCGACGGTCATCGTCGAGTCCATCTTGATGCGGCGAAGGCCGAAGCGGTCGGTGCGCGGGGAGTTCATGCGGCCCTTGCCGCGGACGGCGCACCGGTAGCCGGCGTCGCGCGCCGCGCGGCGCACTCGCGCGGTTCTGGTTGCTGAACGGATACGCGACGACGTCCACCGCGTGGCCGAGCAGTTCGCCGAGCGTTTCGCGCGACCGGCGAAGATCGGCGGCGGCCTGCTCGCGCGGCACGCGCGCCAACGGGACGTGGAGGTCGCCGTGCGATCCGAATCGTACGCCGTCGCGTTGCAGCGCGGCGATGCGGTCGGGGGCGAGCAACGGGAACGGCCGCTCGTCCGCGATCCCACGAGTTCGTGCCGCCGATCTGGCCGGCGACCAGAAACACCCACGCGCCCATGTCGCGCGCGCGGAGCGCGGGCCACGCGTGTTCGTCGAAGCACGTGTAGCCGTCGTCGAACGTGAGAATCAGCGGTCGCTTCGGGAGGGTCCGGCCGCCGTCGCGGTACGCGAGCCAATCGGCGAAGTCGATCGTGCGATAGCCCCACGCGTCGAGCGCGTCGAGCTGCTGCGCGAAGAGCGCCGGCCCGACGAAATTGCCTGGAGTGCGAACGTCCGACGGTAGCTCATCGATCTTGTGATACATCAGGATCGTGAGCTTCATGCCTCCGTCGAGCGGCTCCTGGAAAAGAGGAACGCGTACTTCAGGAACGACGCGAACGCGCTGAGGGCCGACGCGACGAACCCGACGCTTCCGTCGCGCCATCCCGAATAGACGATGTAGTCGCGGAAGAATCGCCAGGCCGGGCGGCCGACCAGATCGCGCATCCGCGCTTCGCGGCCGCGCGCGTGGAGGTCTTCCGCTCCCCACCGCGCATACTTCACGATCTTCGTCGACGTGATGGGTGAGATCGCGATACGGGTGGTGAACGATCGGCCCCGTGAGCGTGCCGATGTCGTCGATCGACTCGAGGTGCTCGTGGACGCGGTGGCACACGTAGCGGCGCTCGTTGGTGAAGAGCCGCATGTGCCAATCGCGCCCCCACGGTCCGTGGTGCAGCTCGCGGCCGAGGTAGTGGTTGCGGAACTTCATCCGATACGCGGCGTGCGTCGGGTTTCGCCCCGTGACGATCTGGCGAGATCTCGGCCCGCAGTTGCGACGTGACGCGTTCGTCGGCGTCCAGCGCGAGAATCCAGCGATTGCGCGCGGCTTCGATCCCGGCGTTCCGCTGCGCGGCGATCGTCTCGCCGCAGACCACCATGACGCGCGCGCCGGCGGCCTCGGCGATCGCGGCCGTCCGATCCGTCGAGCCGCCGTCCACGACGATGACCTCATTGGCCCACGACAGGTCCGCGACAGCTTGGCCGATCTGCGCCGCCTCGTTGAGCGTCGGCATCACGACGCTCACCGCGACCCCGTGCTCCGGGGCGGCATCGGTGGCGGCGACCGACGTCCCCTCGCGCAAAGCCGACAGGTTCAGAGGTACCGCAGCGGACATCGGAGACGCTTGGGTGGTGGAAGTGCCGACGAAACGCCGGCGACGGACGTTGCGTTTCTCTAGTCGACGGTCCATCTATAAGGCCCCACCCTCAGATGGATGTCAGACGGTCCCGCCGCCTGCCCGATGACCCTACGACTCAGCACCTTTGGTAGCGTTTACCTGTCGCGGGACGGGGAGATCCTGACGGGGCCTGCAGGGCAGCGTCGCCTGCTCGCGATTCTCACGATTCTCGCCTCAGTCGGCGATCGCGGAATGTCTCGCGACAAGCTGCTCGGACTGCTTTGGTCCGAGGGCGAGCCCGACAAATCGCGACACGCGCTGACTCAGTCGCTTTACCATATAAGAAAAGCGCTCGGCGTCGAGCGAATCTTCCTTAGCGGCGCCGACTTGCGCATCGATCCCGCCGAGATCACGTCCGACGTCGGCGACTTCCAGCTCGCACTCGCCCAGGGCCGTCTCGCCGACGCGGTGAGCGTGTATCGCGGGCCGTTCCTCGACGGGTTCTATCTGAACGGCGATCCCGACTTCGAGTTCTGGGCGGCGACCGAGCGAGATCGTCTCTCGCGCGCGTTCGCGCAATCGCTCGAGTCGCTCGCGCGCGAGGCGCGCGACGCGGGCGATCGGCAGGCGGAGATCGCGTGGCGCATTCGACTCGCCGATCAGGATCCGCTGAACGGCGTCGCCATGGCGGGACTCATGACCGCGCTCGCCGAGAGCGGCGATCACGCCGCCGCGCTGCAGCGCGGGCGCTGGCACGAGATCCGAATGCAGAGCGAGCTCGACCTTCCGCCGGCGCCCGAAGTCGCCGAGCTCCTCGTCAAGCTCCGCAGATTGGCGCCGCCGCGCGAGACGCCGTCCGGCGAGACGGCCGATCGTCGCGCCATCTGCATTCGCCATCCGTTGCTGCCGCGACGACACTCCCGCCGCGGCCACCTCGAGTTCCGATAGCGTCGTCGCAGCGGCGTGCCGAGCCTCGCGCGAGAGTGACGAGGCGGCTGAAGCCGTCCGCCGCGGCATGGATGGGGCTCGCCGCGACGATCCTCGTCGCGATCGGCGCCATGTCCGCGTCGGCGTGGCGTCTCGCGACGGCGCGGGCGGCGGAGCACGAGCCGGTCATCGCGGTCGCGCCGTTCCATGTCAACGCGTCGGACGCGTCCGCGTCGTACGTCCGCGAGGGTCTCCTCGAGTTGCTCGGTTCGCGCATCGCCCTCGCCGACGGAAAGCGCGGGACGGATCCGTCGCGCGTGCTCCGCGTCGCGCGGTCGACCGGATTCATGAGCGACGCGACGACGACGCCGACCATCGCCGATGCCGTGCGTCTCGCCAAGTCGCTGAGCGCCGAGGAGATCGTCGCCGGCTCGATCGAACCGGCGGCCGCCGGGGCCGTGGCGATCGCGGCGACGCTCGTCGACGTGCACGACGTCCAGCGTCGTCGCGTCGGTGCACGTGTCCGGGCCGGCCGACAGTCTCATCGCGCTCGTCGACAAGATCGTCGCCGGACTGGTTCTCCCCGAATCGCGAGACCGAGCGTCGTCGCTGCCCGAGCCGCCGAGCATCTCGGCGCCGGCGCTGCGCGACTATCTCGCCGGCCGCGCGGCGTACCGCCTCAGCGACTACAACCGCGCGCTTCGCGCCTACGGGCAGGCGCTGGCCGAAGAGCCGAGCTTCGCGCTCGCGGCGCTCGGACTGGCGATGTCGGCCGACAAGGTGAACTCCGCCGAGCAGCACGACCGCGGCGTGGCGATCGCGTGGGCGCAGCAAGCGTCGCTCCCGCCCGCGGACCGCGCGTTCCTGCGCGCGTTCGCCGGGCCGCGATATCCGCAGCCGTCGTCCGCCGCGGAAATTCTCGACGCGTGGCGCGAGGTGGTGCGCGTCGCGCCGGACCGCGCCGACGGGTGGTACGAGCTCGGCGAGAGCTTGTACAACGACGGCGAGATCGTCGGCCTGCGCGACGCGGCGAGTCGCGCGGCGCGAAGCGTTCTCGCGCGCGTTGCAGCTCGATCCGTCGTCCGGCCCGTCGCGCCGCATGCTCGCGCTGCTGTACGCGCGACTGCGCGACACCGCGTCGTTGCGCCGCCTCGTCGCGACGGCGCCGGCGGCCGACTCGGGCGACGCGTTGAGCGTTTTCGTACGATGGCGCGTCGCCGAGGCGCTCGGCGATTCGCAGGACGTGCGGCGCTTGCGGGCGCGGCTCGGCGACGCGCCGAGCGGCGCGTTGCGGAGCATCGCCATGACGGCGCAGTTCGACGGCGTCAGCGTCGGCGACGGCGACCGCGCGATCGAGATCCTCGCGCCGCCGCGCGATCACCGACGGCGAGCGCGTGGACGTCGCGCTGGCGCGCCACAGCCGCGCGCTGAACCGCGGCGATCGCGCGACGGCGAACGCCATCGCGCACGAGCTCGAGTCGTTTCCTCCCGGGCTGCACCCGGGACTTCGCCTGCGCGTGCTCGATGCGCTCTATTCGGGCGACGTTCCCGCGTCGGCGCGGAGGGAGGCGGAGGCGCTGAGCGAGCACCTTCGCGAGCCGCGCATGGCGTCGGTGGCCGACAGCGCGGTGCGGCTGGCGGACGCTTGCGTGGTGGGGCAGTGGCGTCTCAAGACGGGCGACGTGCGCGGCGCGCGCGACGCGCTCGCGCATGTTGCGCGCCGGTGGAACGCCGGCGTTTCCGGTGCCGGTCGGCGCGAGCCCGACCGCGTGCGCGACCCTGCTCGACGCGGCGATCGCGATCGAGGCCGACGCGCCGAACGCGCGTGAGCGTCTCGCGCATCTGGATTCTTTGATGCTGAGCGGGCCGGCCGTCGGCGACGCGATGCGTTACGCGAATCTTCTCGTCGCTCGCGAGTATCGCACGCTCGGCGATTCTCGACACGCGCTCGCCGCGTTGCAGCGTCGCTCGTTCGGTCGCGGGTGGCCGCGATACAAGGAGACGGGGCTGCAGCTGCAGATCGATCTCGCGACCGAACTTGGCGACACGGCCGTCGTGCGCACGGCGCGCGAGCGCCTCCTCTCGACGAGCCGCTAGCGCCTGGAAGCTGCCTCGGCCGCGGCCGAGGGCTGGAAGCCGGCGTTTTCCGTGTGACGATCCGTCCCAAAACGGTCGAGTTACGCGACTGAAAGTAAATTGGCGACCAAGCGAGCCAAGTCATCAGGATTGGATAATATATGCGTCGCGATTGTGTCAATTTCTGGGTGACGATTTGTCACCTGGAGGGGTTCTCTCCCTGACGCCGGTGGGACCACCGGTGGGACGAGCGTCCCCGTTGCGCTCGTGCTTCGCGTAGTCGCAGTTCCGTGCTCGCGCCGAGTTGCGATTCCCGAGCAAACGACTTCGCACGTGCTCGCCCGTCGCGATATCGGCCCTCACCCCGTATCACGGTCGATGGGAGGAGGCATGGCACTCTCGTTCCGCGGCATCCTTGCGTCTTGGGCTGTCGCAGTGGCGGTGCCGGTCGCTCTCGCGGCGCAACAACCCGCGACGATTACCGGAAAAGTCACAGGGGAAGGCGGTAGCGGCTTGGCCGGCGTCGCGGTCTCGATTCCAGAACTGGGACTGGGCGGATCGACGAAGGACAACGGCACCTACCTGTTCACAGTTCCCGGCGCGCGCGTCACGAGGGCGGCCGTCACCCTCACGGCGCGTCGGGTGGGCTACAAGCCCAAGACCGCGCGCGTCACGCTGAACCCCGGCACGATCACGCAGGACTTCGTGCTCGAAGCGAATCCGCTGCAACTCGGCGAAGTCGTGGTGACCGGCGCGGGCACGACCATGCAGGTCGAGAAGCTCGGCAACGTGCGCAACCAGGTCGACTCGACGCTCGTTCAGAAGTCGAACGAGACGAACATCGTCCAGGCGTTGGCGGCGAAAGCGCCCAACGTCGTCGTCAGCCAGCACGTCGGGCGATCCGGGCGCGGCGCTCGAAGATTCAGATCCGCGGCCTGCGCACGCTCAACGGGCAGACCGAGCCGCTGTTCATCGTCGACGGCATTCCGATCAACAACTCGACCTTCTCGACGACGAACTTCAATCCGATCGACGCGGGCGGCGGCGGGCGTCGGCGGTCAGGACAACGGCGGCGAGTTCGAGGGCACGTCCGCCCCGAACCGCATGATCGACATGAATCCCGACGACATCGAGAATGTCGAGATTCTCAAGGGCGCGGCCGCGGCGGCGATCTACGGCGCGCGCGCGGCGAACGGCGTCATCCTGATCACCACGAAGCACGGCCGCTCGGGGCAGACGCACTACGAGCTCCGCTCGTCCGGCTCGAACGACGTGATCACGCGCAAGGAGCCGCTCAGCGCGGCTTCGGCAGGGGTCGTTCAACATGGCCGCCGGCACGTGCGACGACATCGGCAACGCAGCCTGCCTGCGCAGCTGGGGCCCGGCGCTCACCGGGCGTGCCGACGTACGACCACGCGCAGCGAGGCGTTCGACACGGGCCACGTCCTCGACAACACGCTCAGCGCGTCGGGCGGCAACGACCGCACGACCTTCTATCTCTCGGGCAACTACAACAACAATCAGGGCGTGTTCGTCGGGCCGAACAACTACTTCGACCGCGGAACGGTTCGGCTGAACGCGACGCACCACCTGACCGACAACTTCACGCTCGGCGGCAACTTCTCGTACGCCGACACGCGCGGTCACATGACGCAGCGCGGCAACAACGTGAACGGTCTGCTCCTCGGGTTGTTCCGCACGCCGCCGGGCTTCAACAACTTGCCGGCGCTCGACCCGACGACCGGTCTGCATCGCTCGTACCGGCTGCAGGACCCGACACCCGACGGCGGGCCAGTCGCGCGGCTTCAACAATCCGTTCTTCACGCTGTAAGACGAGCTGAACGACCAGAAGGCTGGTCGCACGTTCGGCAACATGAACGCGCAGTACGTCGCCAACAGCTGGCTGACGTTCGCCTACACGCTCGGCGCCGACTACTCGAACGACGAGCGCACCGAAGGCTGCCCGGCGGAGTGCTCCGACGTCGCGGCCGGCGGCCGCGTCACCGAGGGCAAGGTCGTCGACTACCAGATCGACCATAACCTCACGGCGACGGCGACCTGGAACTTCAACTCGAACTTCGGCGGAACGTTCACGCTGGACAGAACCTGAACGCGCGCAATTTCCGCACGTTCTCGGTCGTGGGCCGCACGCTCATCGCGCCGCAGCCGATGGACATGTCAACACGCTGTCGCGCGATCCGGCCAGCGACTTCCAGACGCAGATCCACAACGAGTCGTACTTCGGCCAGGCGACGTTCGACATCCACCAGCAGCTCTACCTCACGGGCGCGCTGCGCAGCGATGGATCGACGACGTTCGGCCGCTCGAACAAGACGAGCGCGTTCCCCAAGGCGAGCGCCGCGTGGAACTTCACGAACTTCCACAAGTCCGCGCTCCTGACGTTCGGAAAGGCGCGCCTCTCGTACGGTCAGGCGGGCAACGAGCCGCAGCCGTATCTCACGTCGGCCATGTTCAATGGCAGCGAACGGTCGGCGGCATCTCGCAGGGCACCGGCCTCACGCCGACGCAGAGTGGCCTCGGTGGTCTGTTCTTCACGGGCGTAGAAGCCGGCCACGTCGCTCAAGCCCGAGCGGACGGAGGAGAAGGAAGCGGGCTTCGACCTCGGCTTCTGGGGTGAGAAGGCCGACCTCAGCGCCACGTGGTACAAGTCGCGCACGACGGACGTCATCCTCGTGACGCCGATCGCCCCGTCGACGGGATTCGGCAGCGAAGCGAAGAACGCCGGCATCTTCCGGAACAGCGGCACCGAGCTGTCGCTCAACCTGCGTCCGCTGATGGGCACGAACTATCAGTGGGACCTCGGCTTCGGCTGGGGACGCAACCAGTCGCTCGTCGAGCACTCGCCGGGCGCGCAGTTCCTGTTCACCGGTCGTCGTTCATCGGCACGGTGGCGAAGGTGGGCCAGCCGCTGGGCGTGATCCGCGGCCTCGGCTGGGTGCGCTGCGGCGTCACGGCCGACAACGATCGACGACGTTGCCGCGCGCGTGTCAGGGCAAGCCGAAGGGCACGCTCTACATCGATGACGGCACGAACGACGGCTGCGCGACGCCGGCATGCCCTGCGGCGATTTCGACAACCAGCGCATCCTCGGCGATCCGAACCCGAAGTGGACGGGCAACACGCACTGAGCTTCAAGTACAGGAAGCTCGAGTTCTCCGGGCTCCTCGACGTCCGGCACGGCGGTCGACGTGGGACGGCACCGAGGGCGCGCTGTAAGCTACGGCACCCGAGGACACGCGAGAACCGCGCGACCTGCACGGTTTCTTCGACGGCGGTGCACGGGCAACCTGCACGCTTTCGGCGATGCCGATTGTATCCGGGGCCGGTCACCGGTCCAGGCGCCGGCCAGCAGATTCCCGATCGGCGAGAACTGGTATCGCACGAGCGGCTTCGCGGCTGCCCTTCACGGGCATCGACGAGCCGTGCCTCGAGGACGCCGGCTTCGTGAAGCTGCGCGAGATCTCGGCGGCTACACGTTCGACCTCCGTGGGTGAACGGCTCGCTCAACCTGTCGACGTTGACGGTGCGCGTCGCCGGTCGCAACCTGAAGACGTGGACGAAGTACAAGGGCCTCGATCCCGAGACGAACGTCGCGGGACCGTTCGAGCGTCGGCGCGGCGGACTACTTCAATCTGCCGCTCACCCGCTCGTTCGTCGTGTCGGTCAGTCTCAACCGCTAACCGCGAGGACTCTCGAATGCGAATCTCCAAATTCCGCGTTCGTCGGGGTCGTCGCGCTGGGCTGATCGAGCGCTGTGCAGCAGCTTTCTCGACTCGGAGACGGCCGTTGCGAACCCGAACGCGCCCGACCGGCGCGACGACGAACCAGCTTTTCGGCGGCGCGATCGCGAACATCTTGGGCAGCCAGGAAGGCCCTGTCGCGATGAACATCTGCGAATGGATGCAACAGTGCGCCGGCATCGGCGGCCGCTTCGTCGACACGCAGGGCACCTACGCGATCGACTCGTAGACGCTTCGACGGCTCGTTCCAGTCGATCTACGACGGCGGCGGACTGATCCAGATCCGCCCGTGGAGGCGAACCACGCCGCCGGCGACAAGCTCTATCTCGGGTATCGCCGAGGTGGTCGAGGCGATGGACATCCTTTGGGGCACGGACTCTGGGGCGACATGCCGTACCGGAGGCGGTCGCCCGAACTCCTCCCCCGCATTCGATCCGCAGCAGCAGATCTACACCGATCTGTTGGCGCTGCTGGACAAGGCGATCACCGACATGGGTGCTGGCGGCACGGGCCCGGGGCGCACGACCTGATCTACACGGCACCGCGGCCAAGTGGATCGAAGCGGCGCACACGCTCAAGGCCCGCATCTACCTCCACCAGGGAGGAGAAGCTCGGCGACGGCGCAGTATACGAGCGCGCTGAACGAAGCCAAAAAGGGCATCGCGTTCCGGCGAACGACTGGCTCACGGTGCACTCGTCGGCCACGTCGGAGCGCAACCTGTGGGCGCAGTTCCAGCTCACGTCGTTCGGTCAGGATCTCGTCGCGGGTTCCTGCTCGCGAATCATGATGGCGCAGAACGACCCGCGCTTGCCGGATTACTTCGGCCAAGAACTCGCACGGCGGATACGGCGGATACGACGTTTCCACGCACACGCCGGCGCCACGTCTCGTCGATCCTGGGATCGAGTCGGACGAATGACCCGACGTTCAGCCAGCCGATCATCACGTACGACGAGACGCAGTTGATCATCGCCGAGGCGGCGTTCCAGACCAACGACAAAGCCACGGCGACCACGGCGCTCAACAACGTGCGCGCGCGCTACAGCAAGCCGCCGATCGCGTCGCCGACGCTGACCGACATCATGACCGAGAAGTACATCCTCATGTTCCAGAACGTCGAGCGTGGAACGACTACAAGCGTACCTGCATCCCGGCGCTCAAGCCGGCGCGCAACAAGCTCGCGGTCCCGGGCGGTTCCTGTAGGCACGACCGAAACGCAAACGAACACCAACGCGCCCGGCCGCCCGAACCGTCGCTCGCGACCGGTCGCAACTGGAATGACCCGAACGGCTGTCCGTAAGTGGATCGGCGCAGGAAGCGAGTTGAAGTGCTGGCGTTGAAGCGGGGAGGGTGAGCGTGCCTCGCCCTCCCCGCGATCTCTTGCAGGAGTCGAGTCGCATGGTCGTAGACAGAATGCTTGGTGCTCGGGTCCTGAACGGAGCCGCGCGAGTCGGGGGGCTCGTCGTCGCGGGCGCGCTCGTCTCCGGGTGCTACGCGTACAACACGCCGCACCTGGGTGAGTCCGAACGCCTCACCGGCCGCCAGGTGCAGGCGACGTTGACCGACTCCGGCTCCGTCGTCTTGGCGGCGAAAGTGGGACCGGCCGTCGAGCAGTTGCGGGGGAGCGTCGTCGCCGAGGATTTGACGTCGCTGTCGGTGGCGATGGACGAATCGGTGCATCGCGATGGAACGGCGCGCCATGGCGGCAAGAGGTGGTGCTAGTGCCCGCGTCCGCTGATTCGCGAGATCGACATCCGGGCGTTCTCGCCATCGCGAACGCTGTTCGCCGCGTTCCTGACGTCGGCGGCGCTGATCGCGGTGGAGAAAGGGTTCCTCAAGAGCGGTGGGTGCGAACGCACGCGGGGACTGGTCAGACCGGAACTCCGGTCGCCCGCTGATCGACGGCGGCGGCGGCTGGCCGGGCCCGCCATTGATTCGCGATAGCGCCGCCGCTCGCGCGGTTGCGTCGGAGCCGGTCGCGTCGTAAGTCATCGCCGTTTCCACGAGACGTCATCCTCGACGGTACGGCGATGACCACACGATTCCGTTTTCGCGGCAACGGATGGATGCGGTCATGGCGAAGTGGACGGAGCATTTTCCGCTCGACATGGTGCCGCGCTCGGCGGACCGGCTGAAGCGACTCGCCGGGCTGGCGTTCGACGTCGGAACGCGCGACGAGCTCGTGCCCTTGTCGCAGCTGACCGCAATGGACACGGCGCTCACTCGCGCCGGCGTGCCGCACACGTTCGAGACCTACGACGGCACGCATACGAGCCGCGTCGGCGAGCGAATCATCACGAAAGTGTTACCGTTTTTTTCGCGGACCCTGGTCCCGCGCTGACACATTGCGGGCGGTCCGCTTTGCGGAGAAGTTCGTGGCGGGAGCACGAAGCGCGATGCCGCGCCGAGACGCGATCGGAATCGCCGACCCTTTCGTTGCATGAATTCCTCAGACCGTCTCTCGCCCGCGGCACCGGTGCGGCTGAGGACTTTCGGCGCGGTCCTGCTCGAAGGGCCCGACGGTCCGATGAGCGGCGTCGCCGTGCAGCGCCGACGGCTTGGCGCTGCTCGCGTTGCTTGCCGGCGAGCGGCGGCGGCATCTCGCGTGACCGAGTGGTCGGCCTGCTCTGGCCCGAGAGCGACGAGGAGCGCGCGCGGCACGCCCTCGCTCAGCTCATCCACACGTTACGGCGGACGCTCGGCGATGACGGCATCGAAGGAGGCGCAGCCGTGCTGCGCCTCAACGCCGAGCGCGTCGCCAGCGACGTGAGGACTTCGCCGCGGCGATCCAGCGGGGCGATCACGAGCGCGCCGCCACGTTGTACCGCGCGCCGTTTCTCGACGGGTTCTATCTCGACGGCTGCCCCGAATTCGAGCGTTGGGTGGAGGAGCGACGCGCCGAGCTCGCGGGCGCGGCAGAAGGCGCGCTGCAGGCGCTGGCCGCCGACGCATCGCGTCGGGGAGATCACGCGCAAGCGGTGAACTGGTGTCGGCGGCTCGCCGTTCTCCGGCCGCTCGATTCGCGCGTCGCGCTGCTGCTGATGCAGGCGATGGCCGCCGCCGGCGACCGCGCGGGCGCGATCCAGCACGGGCGCACTCACGAAGCGCTGGTGCGCGCCGAGCTCGATCTTCCGCCCGACAAGTCGGTTCTGGACTTCGTAGCCGCGCTTCGCGCGGGGAGCCGGCGCGGCCCACCGGTAGGAGACCCGGCGCCCGGGCGATCGGGACCAGAGAGCCCATCGCGCACGGTCGAGGCGGCGTCCGGACGCCGTCACGAGCGCCGACGTTCGCGCCGGTCGCCACGGCGCCCATCGCTCGAGCGAGGCGGAAGGGCATCGTCATCGGCGCGACGTCGGCGGCGGCGGCGTTCGTTGCGGCGGCCGTGATGCTCGGGCTGCGCTCCGCCGGCGTGCCGGCGAACGCGGATTCCGGGCCATGGGTCGTTATCGCCGACGCAGAGAATGGAACCGGCGACGCGGTGTTCGATCACACGGTGCCCGTGGCGCTCGCCGCTTCGCTCGCGCAGTCGCCCCGCATCCGAGTGGTTGCCCCCGACCGCGTCGGACGCGCGCTGATGCGCATGCGCCGGCCGGCGACGGACTCCGTGATCACGGAGCGCTTCGCGCGCGAGATCGCACGACGCGAGGGCGCGGCCATCGTGGCCGTACCGGTGATCAACAAGGTCGGCCGAGCGTACGAGCTGTCGGCGCGCGTCATCGACGGCGCGAACGGAAGCGTGCTCGCGTTTCCCACCGCTCGCGCCGCGAATCGCGCCGACGTGATGGCCGCGCTTGACCGCCTCGGCCGGGAATTGCGCCGCGACCTGGGCGAGTCGATGTGGTCCGTCGGGCGAAACACGATCGCGCTGCCCCGAGTGACGACGTCGAGTCTCGACGCCCTCGAGAAATTCGCCGACGGCAGTCTCGCGTGGCGTCGCGCGCGGATGGGCGAGGCGCGCGATCTGTGGACGCAGGCGGCGTCGCTCGATACCGCCTTCGCGGCGGCTCACGCCGCGCTCGGCATGCTCGAGTACTGGGACAACAAGCCGAGCCAGGGCGAGCAGCACTTCGCGCAGGCGCTGTCGCACCTCGACGTGCTTCCCGAGCGCGAGCGGATTCTCATTCGTGCCGCGGCTCTGGAGTGGCGCGGCGATCGCGACTCGGCCGTCAGCTTCTCGCGCCGTTTCTCATCGGGCACCCGGACGACGTTGACGCGCTGGCTGCGATCGCATACGACTACTTCCGCATGCGCCGCTATGCAAAGCCGACGAGCTGTATGCGCCGACTCCTGGCGATCGATTCGATGAACGTCGTCCGCCTGGATCAATCGGGCGGAGGCCGAGAACAACCTCGGCCGGCGCCCCGAAGCGCTCCGTGCCTTCGGCCGGGCTTTCGCACTGGAGCCGTCGCTGTTCACGGCGAACAACAACCTCAATCTCGAATTCGCGTCGGTGCTCGTGGCGGCGGGGCTCCGCGATTCCGCACAGCGGGTGATCGAGCAACTCTCGACATCGAGCGATCCGCTCCGACGCGCGCGCGGGCTGAGATCGATGGCGTTCCTGGCGGAGTTCTCGGGCCGCTACGGCGACGCGGTGCGCGGCTCTCGACCGACGCCGTCGCGATCAGCCGCGCCACGCGCTCGGGCGTCAGCGAGATCCGCAACCGGCTCCTTCTCGCGACGGCGCTTCACCGAGCTCGGGCGGAGGGCAGACGCGAGCCGCCAACTCGACTCGGCGTACGAGCGTGATGGGTTCGATCGAGTCGAGCCGACGCTGCTCTTTTGGCTCGGCAAGGCGTTGGCGCGCGCCGGCAACGTGAGTCGTGCGTCGCATGTCCTGGCCATTCTGCGAGACCGTCGCACGCGACCGGACCCGGCGTATCGGTCGGCGCTGGATGCGCTGAGCGCCGAGGTGCTCCTCGCGCAAACGCGGCCCGCCGACGCGCGCGCGCACGCCGAGGCCGCCGTGCACGCGGACTCGAGCGCGCAGGCGATGGAGTCGCTCGCGTTCGTGCTGGAATACTCGGGTGCGGCGGACCGCGCCGCGGACTGCTACCGGTGGCTGGAGGCGCACGCCCGTGGCTTCGGGTCGGAAGCGCAACACGAAGGACAGTTCGCGTCGTTCTGGACCGGCCAAGCGTACGAACGCGCGGGGAACATCAGGGAGGCGCGCCTCGCGTATGAGCTTTTTCTTACGCAGTGGCCGCTCGCGGACACGGTCAGCATATCCGGCGCTCGCCGACGCGCAGCGCCGGCTTCGACATCTGCGATCGGCGGATTCGCGCGGCTGATCATCGCGGCACGTCCGGATTGAACTGCGGATGCGGGCCGATATGCCGACCACTGGAGCGTGAACTAGGCCTTCGCGCTCTGATCGAACTGGGACGCCGCCGGAACCCGTCCGTGAATTGGCGCCGATGACCAGCGCTCGTCGAGCGTCAGCTTGAGCGTCGGGCTCGAACCGCTGGCGAGTCCGGCCTGCCCGAGATCGAAGACGACGTGATCCTGGGAGATTCGAAACCTTCGTGCTCATCGGACACTTGCACCGTCTGCTGCATCGCCAGGCCGGTCGGGTCGGTCGCCCCGATTCCCATCGTGAAGATCTTCGCATTGCGCTCCACAAAGCCGGCATACGTGTAGGACTTCCCGCTCGGCTGTGGTCCGATCGCGACGTGACGAGAGCCCTTGCCGGCCCAATCGGTCGTGAGCGCACATTGTCCCTGAGCGAACGTGTACGTACCTGTGGACGCGTACCTGGCCTGCTCTCCCTTTGTTGTCGCGAAGGCCGGCGGAGCCGGCATGAACGGCGTGCGCCGCGATCTGGAATCGGACCTCGAGCGGGTCGGCGCGCGCCTGAAAATCCAGATCGAACACCTGCGTCAGGCTGCCGACCTCGTGCATGGTGTAGTGCATCGTGCCGATCCACGCGAGAAGCTGGCGCGTGTTGCTGTGGTGTCCGCGCACGGTCACGACGACGTTCCCCGCGGAGCCGGATCCGGTCCGCTTGAGGTCCGTGGTGATGTGGTCGGCTTGCCATTCGACCACGGCCAACGCGACTTCGCCGCTGCCATCGTTGATGGTGACCTTGCCGTCCGATCCGGGATTGTCTCCGAAATCGCCGGAGACGACCAGTTGGTCGTCCTGCTCGTCGGCGGCCACGTTCAAGATGGTCGGCGCGAGCATCTGGAATCCGCCGCCTTGTGAGTCGAACACGAGATTCGCATTTATCGGAGTTCCGTCGCTCGCCGTCGCGGACGTGTACCCGTAGGTCTTTCCGGTCCCGAACTTCGGGTCGATCGAAAGCTCGCCGAACTCGAACGGTCTCTGCTTCGGATTCTCGGGCACGAAGACGTTCGCGCCGAGCAGCCGGTCGAATACGTACTTAGCGGTCGGTCCCAACTGCAGAATGACGGCGTTCTCGGTCCATCCAGCGACGACCGAGGCGCCCTTGCCGTGAAATGCCGCGATGAGCGTCGGCTGGGCCGCGCCGCGGCACGCGTCGAGATACACGAAGCTGTTCTCCGAGAACGACATGTACTGCTGCACGAAGTCTTCCGTGATGCCGTAGTGCCGGTTCTTCTCGAAGATCGATGGAAACGCCTGGTTCAAGCGGTCGTTCCGAAAGAGCATGTATACGACGCGGCCCTGTTTGAGGTCGTCGGTCAGCGCCGCGTCGGCCTTTTCGGCCGTGGAGTCCATCGCCTCGCTGGCGGTCCACAAGGCGTACGTATCGGCGGTGCTGGCGTCGGCGTGGATGGAGCCCATTCCGCCGTGCGTCCTCAGATAGAAGACGCCGTCGCCGGAGATCGATCGCAAGGCGGCGACGGTCGCGTCACTCTGCGTGCCCGTGTACCCGTTCGAATTGAGCATGCCCGCGAGGTCCGAACGCGGATCGCTTCCCGAGAAGACGCTCCCCAGTCCGTTGAGCAGGTGGTAGTGCTCGGAAACCGGGACGTTACCACCCGCCGCCTCCGCGAGCGATGCGAAGGTCGAGCTCGCGGAGCGACGCTCGACCTAGCGGATAGGGGCAGCGTTGCACGCGGAAGAACCGAAGCAGGTCGCGCGGCCGTGGCCGGGTTCGCGACGTCGCTGGTTGGCGTTCCAGGCGTGCCGCCGGCGACGATGTAGACCGACGATGCCGCCCTTGAAGATTCCCCATACCGTGCCGTCCGGCCCAGAGCCGGCCGTCGCGAATTGGGGCATCGCTCTCATGGCTTGAACCAGGAGCGTCGTGTTGCCCGCGAATTTGCCGACCGCCAGTCCGTTCACGATGCTCTGTAGCTGATCGAGGGCCGTCATCCGCTGTTGCAGGGTCGACGAGCCGGTGACCGCACCGATTATCCCGGTCGTGTCGAATGGCAAATCGGGCAAGCCCGATATCACCGGCCCCTCTTGGCGGCACGCCACAAGCGTGCCGCGCGCCAGTAGCCAGAGTCGTTTCGCGTTTTTCATCCTGCCTCGCGTGACGGTCGGAAGCATCGTCCTTCCAGCGGCACGTCGGCGTGCCGTCACTTGTGGCCAATCTTCGCGGATCGGATCACGGGCGAATCAAACGCGCGTCATCTCGCCGGTTGGCTGACGGTTGGGACCTCGGACAGAGTCGCGCCGACGACTTTCGACGTTAACTTCAGCGGCGCGGGCCAGTCCGGTCCGCCGATAAGCCGACCGCAACCCCAAGAGACACATGCGACGCGAATCTTTCCTGGCAGCGCTCACGGTTCTCATGGTCCCTGGCTTCCTCTTCGCGCAGGCGGGGGCGGCGTCTGACAAGTGCGACCCCGACAACGCCGGGCTGAAGCTCCCGCCAGGCTTTTGTGCGCGGTATACGCCGACACGCTTCGCGCGGCGCGTCACATGGTTGTCGCGCCGAACGGCGACCTGATCGTTTCCGCTCAGCATCGCGGAGGCTCGGCGCCGCCGCACCGGGGCGTCTGGATCCTCCGCGACGACAACGACGACGGCAAAGCCGACCGGCAGGTCCACTTCGCAAGCGGCTTCTCGTCGTCCGAGGTCGCTTTGTTCGATGGGTACCTCTACACCGAAACGACGAGCGCAATTTTTCGCTTCCCGTTCCCCAACGACACCTTCGCCCCGGCGGGAAAGCCCGACACGGTCGCCGAGGATCTACCGGGAGGCGGCAGCCACCCAGTCAAGACGTTCGCGATCGACCGCGGCGGGCAATCTCTACGTGAACTTCGGCACGGCGACGAACTCGTGTCAGCCTGACGATCGAAAAAAGGAAGTGCCCGGCAAGCGCCCGTGCGACGAGGTCGAGATTCGCGGCGGCATCTGGAAGTTCGACGCACGCAAGATGCACCAGAAGCCGAGCGCCGCGAACCATTTCGCGCGCGGCATTCGGAATGCGGTCGGCATCGCGATCAACCCGATGGACGGCAAGCTCTGGACGACGCAGCACGGCCGCGACGGACTCGGCGGCGAACCGGAGGGCTCGGGCCAGTGGCCGCAGAGCGTCCACTACAACGCCGAGAATCCGGCCGAAGAGTTGATGCAAGTGAATCAGGGCGACGACTTTGGCTGGCCGTACTGCTACTACTCGGTCGATGAGCATCACCTCGTGCTCGCGCCGGAGTACGGCGGCGACGGCAAGAAGGTCGGCGAGTGCGCGCAGAAGAAGGAGCCGGTCGCCGTGTTCCCCGGCGCACTGGGCGCCGAACGGGCTCATGTTCTACACGGGCTCGATGTTCCCCGCGAAGTACAAGAGCGGCGCGTTCATCGCGTTCCACGGCTCGTGGAATCGCGCGCCCGAGCCGCAGGCGGGCTACAACGTCGTGTTCCAGCCGCTGAGAGGCGGGAAGGCCGCGGCGTCGTTCGAAGTGTTCGCCGATGGCTTCGCCGAACCTCACGCCACGCCGCAGGGCAACCATCGGCCGACCGGTCTGGCGCAGGGACTCGACGGCTCGCTGTTCGTCGCCGACGACGCGGGCGGACGCATCTACAAGATCGTGTACGCGCCGAAGTAGTATCGGCTAGCTTGAGAACAGGTGGACGGGTGGACAGGTGGACGGCTGAACGGCGAGGAGGGAGTGAGCAGTGAGTGAGAATCGACTCAAGGACCTTCACGACGCCGGCGTGGCGATCTGGCTCGACTTCATCGATCGCACGATCCTGAAGAACGGCGACCTCGCGCGTCGCATTCGCGACGACGCCGTGACCGGAATGACGTCGAACCCGACGATCTTCGAGAAGGCGCTGGCCGAGGGGTCGACGTACGACGATCAGATTCGGTTCTCCGCCGGCGATTTCACGGCGATGGAGCTGTTCGAGCGCATCGCGACGACCGACGTGCGCGACGCGTGCGACATCTTCCGTCCGACGCACGATGCGCTGCACGGCGCCGACGGTTTCGTGTCGATCGAGGTCTCGCCGGGCGCGGCCAACGACGCGACGGCGACGATCGACGAGGCGACGCGCCTCTGGAAGACGGTGGACCGCCCGAACGCGTTCGTGAAGGTGCCGGGCACCGTCGAGGGCGCGAAGGCGGTGCGCCAGCTGACCGCCGCCGGCGTCAACATCAACATCACGCTGCTGTTCGCGATCGAAGCGTACGCGCGCGTCATCGACGCGTACATGGCCGGGCTCGAAGAGCGCGTCGCGGCGGGAAAGGACATCTCGAAGATCCATTCGGTGGCGAGCTTCTTCGTGAGCCGCGTGGACACCGAGACCGACAAGCGTCTCGACGCCGCGGCCAAGGGCAGCGCCGCCGACGCGAAGGCGCTCGAGGCGTTGAAGGGAAAGGCGGCGATCGCCAACGCCAAGCTGGCGTACAAGCTCTATCAGGAGCAGATCGCGTCGCCGCGCTGGATGGCGCTTGTCGGCCAAGGGCGCGACGGTCCAGCGCCCGCTGTGGGCGAGCACGAGCACCAAGAATCCGGCGTATCGCGACGTGATGTACGTCGAGCAGCTCATCGGTCCCAACACCGTGAACACGATGCCGCCGCAGACGATCGACGCGTTCCGCGATCATGGCGAACGTCGAGCGCACGGTCGACAAGGACGTGGACGAAGCCCAGGCGACGATCGACGAGCTGGCGAAGTACGGCATCTCGATCGACGACGTCACGGCCAAGCTGCTGGTCGACGGCATCGCCAGCTTCCAGAAGTCGTTCGACTCGCTGATCGCCGGCCTGCAGACGAAGACGAAGGCGCTGGGCAAGGAGCTGGTCGAGAGCCACTGAACTCACGCCGTCAACACGAACTCCGACTCATTGCGCTACTGCCGAACGAAGATCGTCTGCACGCTGGGCCCCTCGAGCTCGACGCGCGACGCGTTGCGCGGCCTCGTCGGCGCGGGCCTGAATGTCGCGCGGATCAACTTCTCGCATAGCACGCACGAGCAGCACGCGGCGACGATCGCGCTGGTTCGCGACGTCGCCGCCGAGACGAAGCGGCCGATCGCCATCCTCGGCGACCTCCAAGGGCCGCGCATCCGCATCGGCGAGCTGCGGCACCGCGCGACCTGCCCGACGGCAGCGACGTCGTCTTCGCGCCCGAAGGCGAGGACAACGGCGGCGAGATCCCCGTCACGTACGAGGCGCTCGCCGACGACGTCAACGTCGGCGACCGCATCCTCATCAACGACGGGCTGATCGAGCTCGTCGTGCTCGACGTGAGCAAGCCGCGCGTGACGGCGCGCGTCGTCCACGGCGGCCAGCTGTCGAGCCACAAGGGGATCAACCTGCCCGGCGTGCAGGTGTCGGCGCCCTCGATCACGGAGAAGGACCGGGAGGACATCGCGTTCGCCGTGGAGCAGGAGCTCGAATACATCGCGCTGAGCTTCGTGCGGCGCGCGCAGGACATCGCCGAGCTGCGCCAGCTGGTGCCGAAGCACGATGCTCGTCGTCGCGAAGATCGAGAAGGACTCGGCGCTCGAGAACATCGAGATCGATCGTGCGCGCGTCCGACGGCGTGATGGTGGCGCGCGGCGACCTCGGCGTGGAGCTGCCGTTCGAGGAGGTGCCGCTCGCGCAGAAGCGGATCATCGCGCTCGGCAACCGGCTCGGACGCCCGGTGATCACGGCGACGCAGATGCTCGAGTCGATGATCACGCATCCGCGCCCGACGCGCGCCGAGGCGAGCGACGTCGCCAACGCGATCCTCGACGGCACCGACGCGGTGATGCTCTCGGCCGAGACGGCGGCGGGCCAGTATCCGCGGCTCGCGGTCGAGGCGATGACCGCATCATCACCGAGATCGAGACGCGCGCCGCGTCCGTCGGCACCGCGACGACCGGCGGCGCAACGAGACGGCGATGTCGACCGAGTTCGCGATCGCGGCGGCGAGCGCGGCGGCGGTGACGCATGCTCGGCGCGCCGGCGTTGATCGTGTTCACCAAGAGCGGCTTCAGCGCGCGCGTCGTGGCGGCGCACCGGCCGAGGGTGCCGATCCTCGTGCTGACCGACAGTGCCGCGCACGTTCCGCCAGCTCGCGCTGGTGTGGGGCGTGGTTCCCGAGCTGGTGCCGCACTGCAACACGTACGACGAGATGGTGCAGCTCGCGCCTCGAGGCGGTGCAGCGGCGCGGCCTCGCGCGCGACGGGCGACCGCGTCGTGGTGACGGCGGGCGTGCCCTTCGACGTGCCGGGCACGACGAACCTGCTCAAGGTCGAGACGGTGTGACGGGTCTGCCCGTCGCACGACTGCGGCACCGTGAAGCTCACCTTCCTCGGCACCGGCACGAGCTTCGGCGTCCCCCAGATCGGCTGCCGCTGCGCCGTGTGTCGCTCGCCCGATCCGCGCGACAAGCGCAACCGCGTCGGCGCCGTGGTCGAGAGCGACAGCGGCACCGGCTCCTCATCGACACGCCGCCCGAGCTGCGGCTGCAACTGATCGCCGCCGGGATCGACCGGGTGGACGCGGTGCTGTTCACGCACGACCACGCCGATCACACGCACGGCATCGACGACCTGCGCGCGATCACGGTGCGACCGCGACGGCGCCGCTGCCGATCTACGGCGCCGGGAACGCTGGACGAGCTTGCGAGACGAAGTTCCGCTACATCTTCGACGACGGATCCGGCCGTTGCCCGGGAACGTCGAAGCCGGAGGGCAAGGCGCACGCGGTTGCCGCGGGCGTGCCGTTCACCGTCGGCGACATCGAAGTCGCTGCCGGTCGGGGTGCCGCACGGGAGTGTCACGGTCTTCGCGTATCGCATCGGGCCGCTCGCCTACGTGACCGACGCGAAGTCGCTCCCGCCGGACGCGCTGCGATGCTGCGCCGGCGCGAAGGTGCTCGTGATCAACGCGCTCTTTCGCACGCGAGCATCCGACGCACCTGAGTCTTCCCGAAGCGGTGAGGCCGCGCGCAGGTCGGCGCCGAGCGCACGTATCTCACGCACCTCACGCACGACAACTTCCACGCCGACCTCGAGGCCGAGCTGCCGCGCGGCATCACGCCGGCGTTCGATGGGCTCACCGTTCGCATCGACTGACGCGACCCGACGCACCATGACTATGCCGCATCGACTCGATTTCACGAACATGATGGGCGACGTCGTCGACGGCGGCATCTCGGCGGCGGACTGGGCGGCCGCGCCGGCGGCTTTCAAGCGGCGCACGAGACGGTCTCGGCAAGCGTCGGCGCGGCGGGCGAGCTCGGCTTTCTCGAGCTGCCCGACGACGCCGCGCTCCACAAGCAGTCGACCGACTTCGCCGCGACGGCGCGACGGGCAAGTTCGACGACGTCGTGGTGCTCGGCATCGGCGGGTCGGCGCTGGGCCCGATCGCGCTGCGCACCGCGCTGCTCGCGCCGCGACTGGAACGCGCTGAGCGACGCCGAGCGCGCGGGCGATCCGCGCCTGCACGTGCTCGACAACGTCGACCCGCACACGATCACGGCGCTGCTCGACCGCCTCGCTCGAGCGCGCGCTGTTCGTCGTGATCTCCAAGTCCGGCGGCACGGCGGAGACGATGGCGCAGTACCTGGTCGTGCGCGACCGGCTGAACAAGGGGACGCGCGACGCGAGAGCGCATCTCGTGTTCGTCACCGATCCCAAGAAGGGCGCGCTGCGCGAGATCGCGAAGCGGAGGGCATCCCGGCGCTCGACATTCCGCCGGCGGTCGGCGGCCGGTTCAGCGTGCTCACGCCGGTCGGCATGCTGCCGGCGGCGCTGGTCGGCGATCGACACGGCGGCAGCTGCTCGCCGGCGCGCGCGACATCGCCGCGCGTTGCACCAGCGACGTCCTGCGAAGAACCCGGCCGGGGCTCTTCGCGGCGCTTCGAGTATCCTCGCCGACACGACAGCTCGGCCGGCACATCCACGTGCTGATGCCGTACTCCGATCCGCTGCGCGACATCGCCGACTGGTTCGTGCAGCTCTGGGCGGAGAGCCTCGGCAAGCATCGGCAGCCGGGCGACGACGGCGTCGGCCCGACGCCGCTCGCCGCGCTGGGCGCCACCGACCAGCACAGCCAGGTGCAGCTGTTCATGGAAGGCCCGCTGGACAAGACCGTCACCTTCATCGCGGTCGAGGAGGCGCCGTCGGACGTCACCATTCCGTCGCTCCATTCCGACGTGAAGGAGCTGGCTACCTCGGCGGGCATCGTCTCGGCGAGCTGCTGTCGATCGAGCAGCGGGCGACGGCCGGCGCGCTGGCGCGGCGCGGGCGGCCGAACATGACGATCCACGTCGACCGGGTGGACGCCTGGCACCTGGGCGCGCTGTTCATGTTGCTCGAGATCGCGACGGTCTACGCCGGCGCGCTCTACGGCGTGAATCCGCTCGACCAGCCGGGCGTGGAGCTCGGCAAGCAGTTCACCTATGCGCATGCTCGGCCGCGCCGACGCCGAGCAGGCGCGGCAGGAATGGAACCTGCTGCCGAAGCCGGATGCGCAGGTTAGCGGGTGGACAGGCTGAGCCGGTGGACCGGATCGACGGTGTACCGGTAGACCGGTAGCCGAATCAACGTCGATCGACCTCTCATGAATACTGTCGAATCACTCAACGAACTGTTCGGCGCCGGCGTCGCGGTGCGCGACGGACGGGTGACGCGTCGACGAACGCCAAGGCCGTCGCATCGCCGGCGATGGACAAGCTGGTGCGCGCGGCGGTCTTCGGCGACGGACCCGAGAAAGAGCACGCGCGCTGGCTGATCTGGGAGATCGGCCAGGCGGTCGGCGTGTCGCGTGCGTCGATCCACGAGTCTGTACATGGCGCGCGGCCGCGGCGAGTGCGCACGGCTTCACGGTGCCGGCGATCAACGTGCGCGGCGATGGCGTACGACACGGCGCGCGTCGATCTTCCGCACGGCGATCGCCAAGAAGGCGGGCGCGTTCATCCTCGAGATCGCGCGCTCCGAGATCGCCTACACCGATCAGCGCCCCGCCGAATACGTCGCGGTGATGCTCGCCGCGGCGCTGCGCGAAGGATTCCGCGGCCCGGTGTTCATTCAGGGCGACCACTTCCAGGTGAACGCCAAGAAGTACGCGGCCGACCCGACGCCCGAAGTGGACGCGGTGAAGGCGCTGGCCCGCGAGGCGATCGCGGCCGGGTTCTACAACATCGACATCGACACGTCGACGCTGGTCGATCTCTCCAAGCCGACGCTCGACGAGCAGCAGCGGCTCAACTACGAAGTCGGCGATCGACATTCGACGGTCGTGCGCGAGCTCGAGCCGACGGCGTCACGATCTCGCTCGGCGGCGAGATCGGCGAAGTCGGCACGCAGAACAGCACGGTCGACGAGCTGCGCGCGTACATGGACGGCTTCAACCGCAGCCTGCCGACAGGACACGGTCGGGCTTTCGAAGATCAGCGTGCAGTCCGGCACGTCGCACGGCGGCGTGGTGCTGCCCGACGGCTCGATCGCCGACGTGAAGCTCGATCTCGACACGCTCGAGACGCTGTCGAAGGTGGCGCGCGACGACTACGGGCTCGCGGGCGCGGTGCAGCACGGCGCGTCGACGCTGCCGGATACCGCGTTCAACAACTTCCCGAAGCGCGAGACGGCCGAGATCCATCTCGCGACGAACTTCCAGAACATGCTGTTCGATCACATGCCGGACGCGCTGCGCGACGAGATCTACGAGTGGCTCGACGCGAACGCCAAGGACGAGCGCAAGCCGACCGACTCCGACGAGCAGTTCTATCTACAAGACGCGCAAAAAGGCGCTCGGTCCGTTCAAGCGGCAGCTCTGGGATCTGCCCGAGCCGCGACGTGCCGCGCTCGACGCCGCGTACGACGAGAAGTTCGGTTTCCTGTTCGACCAGCTGGCGATTGGCGATACGGCGGCGATGGTCGCGCGCTTCGTGAAGCCCGTCGCCATCCACCGCGACGATCCGACGCGCGCCGTCGCCGTGGCGGCGGCGCCGGACGACGCGGAGCTGAGCGACTGACGCTTGGCGACGGCCGACGAGCTGTGGCTGGACGTCTTCCAGCGGCTCTGCGACGCGACGGCGCACCAGTTCAAGGGCGCCCTGAACGGCGTGGCCGTGAACCTGGAGGTCGTGCGGTCGCGCAGCGGCGGAGCCGAAGCGGAAGCCTCGGCGCTGCGGCCCTTCGCCGAAGCCGCGGCGGCCGAGCTGGAGTCGGTGATCCAGTCGGTCGAAGCGATGCTGGCCCTGGCTCGGTCGCCTCGGGGCCCGGCGGACGTCGCGCGCATCACCCGGGACGTGGCCGTGTTGGCTTCGCGCGCGCGCGGCCGAGGCTGATGACAGGCGGAGCGACTTACGTCGACAAAGGGGTAGGACGCCTCGGGACGACAAGCGCGCCGGCGTCGGCCGCGCGTCTCGCGATCGCGGCGGTGCTGTTGGCGCGCCGTCGAGGCGTCGAAGGACGTGGTTTGCTCGGGCGTGGACGAGGGCGGCGGTCCCGCGATCCGAGTTTCCGCTGTGGCGAGCGCGACGGATCGAGAATTGCGCTAAGCGACGAGGTCGTTTCAGCCGCATATAGTGCCGGCGTCCATCTCGACATCTCGGAAAGTGGCGCTACGATTACGTTCCCTACCTGACGGGCGGTAGGCCCCGGGGTACCCCGACATCGAATGAAACACACGAACGCGAAGATTCTCATTGCGGACGACGAACCGGCGATTACGGCTGGCCTGAGCGCCATTCTGGCCGACGTTGGGTACACTGTCGACATCGCGCCGGACGGGCAGAAGGCGCTCGAACGTTTGGCCGAGCGACCGCTTTGGCGTTGTGCTCGCCGACCTCAAGATGCCGAAGCTCGACGGCCTGGCCCTGCTCGAGAGCTGCAGCAACGCGAATCCCGACCGAGTGCATCATCATCACCGGACAGGCCACCGTCGACTCGGCGGTCCAAGCGATGCAGAGGGCGCCTACGACTACATCGAGAAGCCGCTCAACGCCGAGAAGCTCAATCGGCTCAAGGCGCTGATTCCCAAGGCGCTCGACAAATTCGAGGTCCAGCAAACGAACCGCGAGCTGACGTCCCGCCTCGCAGGGCTGACCCACTACGGCGAGCTCACGGGGCAGTCGGAAGCGATGCGCGAGGTCTACCAGATCATCGACGCGGTCGCGCCGTCCACAGCCAATGTGCTCATCCTCGGCGAGTCCGGCACGGGCAAGGAACTGGTCGCGCGGGCATTGCACAGCAAGAGTGAGCGCAGCAAGGGCCCGTTCTTCGCGCTCAATTGCGCGGCGTTGCCCAAAGAGATTCTCGAGAACGAGTTGTTTGGTCACGAAAAGGGCGCGTTCACGGGATCGACGAACGAGAAGCCGGGCGCGTTCGAGATGGCGATCGGCGGCACGTTCTTCCTCGACGAAGTGGCCGAGATGTCACCGGACATTCAGGTCAAGCTGCTGCGCGCGCTCGAGTCCCGCATGGTGCGACGCCTTGGCGGGAAGAAGGAAATCGCCGGTCGACATCCGCATCGTCGCGGCGACCAACAAGGATTTGCAGCAGGCGCATCGCCGACGGGCGATCTGCGTGAGGATCTGTACTATCGTCTCGCGGTCGTCGAGATCTTCTTCCGCCGCTGCGCGAGCGGGCCGAGGACATCCATCTCCTCGCCAACGAGTTTCTCGCCCGGTTCGCGGAACAGAACGGCAAGAAGATCAGCGACTTCGACGATGCCGCCTGGAATGGATCCTCTCGTACCACTGGCCGGGCAATGTCCGCGAGCTCAAGAACGCGGTCGAGCGCGCGGTGATCATGGCGCGCGGCGGACACGATCACCCTGACCGACGTCATGCCGCGGCATCTGCGGAGGACTTGCGGGGGCGTCGTGCCGACGTCGGTGACGATTCCGGTCGGTGCGACCGCCACCGAGGCGCGGCGGCAGCTGGCGCTCCACACGTTCGCGTCGACGTCCGGCGACATCGAAAGACGGCCAAGCTGCTGGGCATCGGCGCGGACGACGTGCGTCGGGACCTGCTGTCGTTCGTGAACGAGGCGCCCGCGACCGCTGGCCTCGGCGTCGCGCGCCCCCAATGGCACGGATGAAACAGCGACCAATGGCCGGCCCAAGACCGACCTGCCACAGGAGCGCGCCTGGCTTCGGTGAAGAAGCCGCTGGCGCGCAAACGCTAACTGAGAGGAGCATCGCCATGTCACGCCGAGATTTCGAAGACGACACGACCCGTACGTGGTGATCGAGCAGCGCTCGACCAGCGTGATGCCGTTCCTCATCGGGCTCGCGCTCGGCGCGGGCGCGGCGCTGCTGTTCGCGCCGCGGTCCGGCGAGGAAACGCGCCGCGATCTGAAGCGCCGCGCGCTCCGCGCGCGCAAGCTGGCCGAACGAAAGCGTCCGAGCGTCACGGACACGGTCAGCGAGACGTACCAGGACGCGCGCCGCCGCGTCGAGGAGACGATCGACAGCGCGAAGGACGCGGTCGATCTCAAGCGTCGCCAGGTGACGCGCGCCGTCGACGCCGGTCGCGCCGCCGCCCGCGACGCGGTCGACGCCGGGCGTGCCGCGGCGCACGACGCGCGCGAGGATCTGGAAAACCGGCTCGCCACGACCAAGGCGGCGTACAGCGCGGGCGTCAAGGCGGCAAAGCGCGCCGCACGACGCGGCGTCCGACGAGCCGGTCGACGGCTGATCGGCTGACCGCTGATCGGCGAACCCCGCACCGCCTTTGTCCGCGAGCGTGAACACAGGTGAGAGCGGGGTCCATCGATCACCCGTCTCCGATTTTCTCTGGACGGCCCGCGACTACGTCAAGCGGGTCTGGGACAACAGCGGCGAGGACAACGTTCTGTTCCTCGCCGGCGGCATCGCGTTCAACATTCTGCTCGCCGCGCTGCCCTTCATGCTGCTGCTGGCGGCGGGGATCACGTACTTCCTGCCGATCGTCTACGCCGGTACGATCAACTCGACGGATCAGATCGGCGTCTTCCTCGACCGGCTCCTGCCCGCCCACGTCGAGACGGACTCGCCGGTCCACAGGCTGATCAACGATCTGCTGCGCACGCGCAGGTCGATCACGATCTACAGCGCCATCGGCTTCATCTGGTTTTCGACGCGGCTCTTCGGATCGCTGCGCACCGTGCTGGCGAGCGTGTTCGACATCGAGACCGAGCGCGGCATCATCGCCGGCAAGGTGTTCGACGTGAAGATCACGGTGGTGTCGACGCTGCTGTTCGTGGCGAGCGTCACGGTGACGACCTACGTGGGCCTGGCGTCGCACGCGCTCGTGTCGGTCGGCCTGCGCACGGACGTGCTGAGCGGCGTCGACTACTGGGTCGGCCGCGTCCTCGGCTTCGCGTTTCTCGCGCTGATGTTCTACGCGCTCTACAAGTTTCTGCCGATCCGCCGCGTGACGACGGCATCGGCGTGGGTCGCGGCCGGATTCACCAGCGTGTGCTTCGAGGGCGCGCGCATCGGCGTTCGCGTACTACACCAAGACGTTCAACCCGGTCGGGATGTACAGGGGGACGCTCACCGCCATCGTGTTCGTGGTGGTGTGGTGCTACTACGCGGCGCTCATCTTCATTCTCGGCGGCGAGGTCGGGCAGGTGTTCGAGCTGCGGAGAGTGCGGAAGCTGCAGCGAGAAGTGCTCACCGACTGAAAGGCTAGACGGCGCTGACTTCCGAACGGCGCTGACTTCCGAACGGCGCCAACTGCCGAACGGCGCAAACTTCGGAACGGCGCAAACTTCCGAAAGGCGCGAACGGCGCGAACTCCCAGAAGGCGGCGCATCCGCACAACGCCGGCGCTCTTCGAGGCGTCGTTCGGGCGTCAGCGCCGTTCGGAAGTCAGCGCCTTCCAGAAGTCCACGCCGTTCGGACGCCGTGCGGTTACCGTATATTCCGGCGATGCCGATCGACCTGCGAAGCGACACCGTCACCAAGCCCACGCCGGGCATGCGCGCCGCCATGGCGGCCGCCGACGTCGGCGACGACGAGCGCGACGGCGATCCGACGACGCGGCGGCTCGAGGAACGCGTCGCCAAGATGCTCGGCAAAGAAGACTCGCTCTTTTTCCCGAGCGGCGTGATGGCCAACCAGGCGGCCGTGTGGCTGCTCGCTCCGCGCGCGACCGAGGTGCTCGCCGACGTCGACGCGCACATCGTTCACAGCGAGATCGCCGGCGTCGCGGCGCTGGCGGGCGCGCAGATCCTCGCCGTCGTCCCCGAAGGTCGCGTGATGTCCGCGAGCGATTTGCGGCGCGCGTTTCGCCCTCGCTCGCGGTACTATCCCGCCCCCGGGCTCGTCTGCGTCGAGAACACGCACAACGGCGCCGGCGGCGTGATCGTTCCGCTCGGCGACTTCTGCGAGATGTGCGCGATCGCGCGAGAGCAGGGTGTTCCCGTTCACCTCGACGGCGCGCGGTTGTGGAACGCGAGCATCGCGAGCGGCGTGTCGCTGCCCGAGCTCGCGGCGCCGGCCGACACGGTGATGGTCGATCTGTCGAAGGGACTCGGCGCGCCGATCGGCGCGATGCTCGCCGGGACGCGCGAGGCGATGGAGCGCGCGTGGACGGCGCGCAAGCTGTTCGGCGGCGCGATGCGGCAGTCCGGCATCCTCGCCGCGGCGGCGCTCTACGCGCTCGACCACCAGCTCGCGCGGCTGGCCGACGACCACGCGAACGCGCGTGAGATGGCGAAGGCGCTGGACGGAATTCCCGGCACGGAGATCGTCGCGCCGGACACGAACATCGTGATGGTGGACCTCGTCGCCGGCCAGTCGGTGCCGAACGTCGTCGCCGCGGCGCGGGAGCAGGGAGTGCTCGTCTCCGAATGGAGCTCGACTCGAATCAGGCTGGTGACGCACATCGACGTGAGCGCGGACGATTGCCGCCGCGCCGCGACGGTGCTGCGTACGGCCCTTACGCGTGGACACTGAATGCTGACGCTGACGCTCGACGATTTCGTCCAGACGCGCGCGCGGATCGCGCCGCACATCAAGCACACGCCGCTGTTGACGTCGCAGCAGTTGAGCGACGCCACCGGCTTCGACGTCCGGCTCAAGGCCGAGCTTTTTCAGCGCGTCGGCTCGTACAAGATTCGCGGGCCGCTCAACAAATTCGCGCTGATGTCGGACGAGGACAAACGCCGCGGCGTCGTGTGCTCGTCGGCGGGGAATCACGCGCAGGGCGTGGCGCTCGCGGCGCGCATTCATGGGATTCGAGCGGTCGTCTGCATGGCGACCAACGCCACGCCCGCCAAGATCGCGGCGACGAAAGCGTACGGGGCCGAGGTCGTGCTGCACGGCAACATCTGGGACGAGGCGAACGAGAAGGCGAAGGAGCTTGTGCGCACGGAGGGACTCACCTACGTGCATCCGTTCGACGACGCGCAACTCATCGCGGGGCAGGGTACGCTCGGGCTGGAGATCGTGCAGGATTGGCCGAACGTCGACGCGGTGATCGTGCCGATCGGCGGCGGTGGATTGATCTCCGGCGTGTCGATGGCCGTGAAGGGACACAACCCCAAGATCCGCGTCATCGGCGTCGAATCATCCGACGGTCCGGCCATGCAGCGCAGCGTCGAGGCCGGAAAGCTCGAGACGATCGACTGCAAGACGATCATCGACGGCCTGCGCGTGCGGCGCGTCGGGCGAGCTGAATCTCTCGGTGGTTCAGCGATTCGTCGACGACATCGTCACGCTGCCGGACCGCGAGATCTTCGAGGCGATGATCTGGGTGATGGAGCGGTGCAAGCTCGTCGTCGAAGGCGCGGCGGCGGCCCCGGTCGGCGCGCTGCTGCACGGCCTCGTGAAGATGCCCGCCGGGTCGCGCGTCGTCGCGGTGCTGTCGGGCGGCAACGTGAATCTCGACCAGCTTCGCGGATTGAACTGGAACTAAGTCCTCTTCGCGCGCGGACCCTTCGGCGGATTCGTGTCGCCGCCGTCGAGGAGCGGAATGACCTTCTTCGGCGCGCGGCGCCGCCAGGCGTCGCGCAGAAGCTCCTCGATCTCGGCCCACGGTGGATTCTTGTCGAGCCACGCGCCGATCCAGCCGTACGCGCCGACGTATGCGGGCTTGAAGTACTTGTCCGGCCGCGAGCGGATGACGAGGTCCTGCTCGACGCTGATCGAGTAGATCCACACGGCCGGACGCCCGCCGCTGTGATGCGACGTCGGCGACGCGTACATCGCGAACAGCTTCCCGACGCGAAACGTCGGCGCGCCCCACGCCTCGACCTCGGTGCTCCGCGGGAGTCCGAGGCAGATCGAGCGAAGACGGTCGAGCGGACCGCGCGAGGACTTCGCCCGCGGCTTTGCCCGGCGCTTCGCTACCGCGCGGGATCGAGTGGCGTTTTTCGGCATCTGTTCGGTAACGATCGCCAGCTAGTTTCGGGAACGCAAGAGCAGCAGAGCGAGGCGTCGGCCGAAGCTGTTTGTACCGACCTGCCCTCACATTAAGTTCAAGGTGCCCCAGGTCCCGGAGGGCGTCAGCCTTCGAACTCCGTCAGGACCCCGAAGGTAGCAGCGGTAAGAGGTGTCTGATGTTGCTTCGTCAGACCTGGGGTATTGACGCGGGTGACGCGCTCGAGAGCCGAGCGGCGTCCCCGCGTCTTGTTTTGCTTGGGCTATCGGGCTCCGCGGCATGCATTCCCGGCCCACAGCCGACCGCTCACGGATCAGGCGGCATCCCCCGGGAACAGGCGCGCGATCTTCTCGACGAGCAGGTCCCAGTCGTAGGCCAGCGCAACCGCCCGACGCGCTTCGATGAGGGCGGTGTCTTCGCGGTGTTCGAGGCCCGCTTCGATGGCCGCCAGCCACTCGGCGTCTGTATTGACGACGTCGACGACGTGGGCGAAGTCGCGCATGGCATCGACCGGCGACGAAACAGTCGGACGCCCCGCTGCCAGATACTCGTGAAGCTTCAACGGAAAGATGTATCGCGTGTAACCCGTCAGGTCGTAGGGCAGCAGGCACACGTCGAAGTGCTGGACGTAGCCGGGCATTTCTGACTGTGGCTGGTGGCCAAGCAGGTGCACGTTGTCCAATCGCTCCAGCGTGGCCAGCTCTTCCTCCTTGCCGTCGACGTTGAGCGTGGGTCCGACCAACACGAACGACCACTGCGGGCGCGCCTTCGCCAGGCGCACGAGCAGTCCGAGATCCAGGTGTTTCTTCAGGACGCCGGTGTACCCAATCCGAGGATGCGGGATCGACGCGAGCTGGGCCGATGCCGGGCGCGGCGTCGAGAACAGCGAATAGTCCGCTCCATTCGGAACGAGCGCGGTGTTCGGATTCAGGCCGCCTTTCTTCTCGAACAACGTCCGCGAGTGCACGATGACTTGATCCACCCGGCGGATCAAGTCGATCTCCTGGGCGGAATTGGGCAGGTCGAGGTCCGAGAACGAGTATTCGTCGTCGATGTGGTAGCAGCTGAAATCGTGCGGTACGAGGTCGAGCGCCTCGGCGAACTCTTCGCGCCAGATGTAGAGCGCGATGCGCTGGGCGCCGCGCTTCAGCAGACGCTGTCGCGCGAGAGCGAGCCGCGATCGCGCGCTGGCGTTTGCCGCCCAGCGCGGACGGTGCAGCAGGGGATGACGGAAGCCCGTCGTCAGCACCTCGAGCGAGGGCGCCGCTTCGGACCACCGGTCGCGCGCCAGGAACTTGGGCTGTGAGGGTCTGACGAACTCACGCCAGTTCAGCGGGGGCTCCACCCATTCGACGGGGAAGCGCTGCCCGAGCCGGCGGAGGACGTGATGCCGCACCGTAACGAGTCCCTGCCAATTGTCGATGACCAGGGCAATGATCCCCAGCGAACCTTGCGTTTCCATCAGCGGCACCCGCGACAGAAGGCTGGTTTGAAGCGGCCGGGCAACTCGCGCTCAATGAAATGAGGCGATGATTGGCAAGTCATTGCAAATGAGCCTGTTGCCCTTCGACAGGCTCTTCAAGGAGCTCTTGGATTGGTGACGAGGTTTGGACGCACTGTTTGGGCGGATCTACACTTCCGGCGTCGCTCCCGGAGACTAGTGGATCACCGCTTTCTTGCCTAGGTCACGCGCGCGCAAAACAGGCGGGAACGCGCAAGCGTTCCTTTGTCCCCGCGCACGGTTGTAGATTGCGCGTCGAATGTCGCTCGCCCTCGCCCGTCGGTACCGCCCAAAACGTTTCGCCGACGTCGCGGTACAGTCCCACGTCTCAGCCACGCTCAAGGGTGCGATCGCGCGCGGACGCGTGGCGCATGGCTATCTCCTCTGCGGCCCGCGCGGGGTCGGCAAGACGACGCTGGCCCGCGTGCTCGCGATGGCGCTCAACTGCGAGCGGCGCCTCGAGAAGGCCAGACAGTTCGCCGAACTCGAGCAGGCTAGAGCAACGGGCGCGAGCGCCGAAGGCACGAGCGACGCATATGAAACGCTCGCCCGCGAAGCGGGCGAACCGTGCGGCGAGTGCGAGTCGTGCCAGCGCATCTGGCTTGGCGCGACAAGCCTCGATGTCGTCGAGATCGACGCGGCATCGAACCGCGGCGTCGACGACGCGCGCGAACTGCGCGAGCGAGCGATGTACGCGCCGTCCGGCGCCGATCATTACAAGGTCTACATCGTCGACGAAGCGCACATGCTCACGCGTGAGGCGTGGAACGCGCTGCTCAAGATTCTCGAGGAGCCGCCGCCGCGCGTCGTGTTCGTGTTCGCGACGACCGAGCCGCAGAAGATCGCGCAATCGGCCGCGCCCGTCCTGAGCCGGCTGCAGCGATTCGACTTCAAGCGTATCGGCGCCGCCGAGATTCGAGACCGGCTGTCGCACGTGCTGGCGGAGGAGAAGATCTCGTCCGAGCCCGAGGCGCTGGCGTCGATCGCTCGCGCGGCCGACGGTTCGATGCGCGACGCATTGAGCCTCACCGACCAGGTGCTCTCGATGGGCGACGGCCGCGTGACCGCGGACCGCGTTCGCGACGCGCTCGGTCTGGTCGCCGAAGACGAATTCATCGCGCTGATCGACATCATCGCCGACCGGCGCGCGGCGGACGTTTTCCCGGCGGTCTCGCGGCTGGCCGACGCCGGCATCGACTTCGGCGGCTTCCTCAACGGACTCGCCGACACCTTGCGCTCGCTGCTCACCGTCGCACTCGGCGGCACGGCCACTGAGATGTCGGAGCGCGGCCGCGAGGCGCTCGAGGCGCGGCGCGAACGAATCGCCGCATCCGATCTGCTTCGCATGCTCCAGCTGATCACCGAGCTCGAGCCGCGGTTCAAAAAGAGCGGACAACAGCAGCTCCTTGTCGAGACGCTGCTCGTCCGGTTCGCGCTCATCGATCGCGCGGTCGAGATCGAGGGACTGATTCGCTCGATCGGCGGGTCGGGAGGCTCCAGCGGCGCGGCTTCGGGCGGCGGTTCGTCATCGGCGCGGCCGGAGGCGAGCGCCCCGCCGACTCCGCGAAGAGACGCACGCGTCGACGCCGCGGCCGCGCCGCCGAGCGCGGCGAGCGGCTCTCGCTCCGTTGGTTCGCCCCCCTCCGGCGCCGCGGCCGAGCGCGCGCGCGGACGGACCGGCGGTTCGCGCCGAGCTGGCCGACGCCGCGCCCGTTGAAGTTCGCGGACAGCACTTCGAGCTCGTCGCTGTCGCTGAACCGGCCGGAAAAATGGCCGGCGTGGCGCCGCTGGAAATGAGCAAGCTCACGGCGGTCTGGGACCAGATCGTCCAGCGTCTTCGCGCCACTAAGCCGATGCTCGCCTCAGCGCTTTCACACGCGACGCCGGCCGCGGTGACCGCGAGCGGTGTCGTGACGATCGAGCTCGACGAGCCGAACGACATCTACACGCACGCGATCGCCACCGGTCGCGGCGAGATTCTCGTCGCGCTGCGCGAGCGGTTTTCCGGCGTCGAGCGCGTCGACTTGCGGCGCGACGAGCAGGCAGCCGTCGCACCGCCCAAGCGATTGACCGACGAGATGGTGCGCGCCGAGCGCGTGGCCGCGCTGAGGAAGCGCGAGCCGCTACTGGATGCGGCCATCGAGGCGCTCGACCTCGACGTGGCCGACTGACTGCGCGGCCCCTAGTTTTGATCACATGCCAGACTTCATGAAGATCCTGCAGCAAGCGCAGGAGGTGCAGGGTCGCTTTCAGAAGATTCAGGACGAGCTGCAACAGCAGCGGGTCTCGGGGTCCGCGGGCGGCGGCATGGTCACGGCCGAAGTCACCGGGACCGGGCAGATCACGAAGATCAAACTCGACGCGAGCGTCGTGAATCCGTCGGATCTCGAGATGCTCGAGGATCTCGTCGTCGTCGCCGTATCGGACGCGCAGCAGAAGGCCCAGGCGGCCGCGCAGGAACAGATGGGAAAGCTTACCGGCGGCCTCCAACTGCCCTTCAAGCTCCCGTTCTGAGCGCCGCGACCGCCACACTCGAGTAGGGCGAACCAGACGTGTCGGCGATCGACGATCTCGCGACGGAGCTGGCGCGGCTCCCAGGCATCGGTCGCAAGACGGCGCTGCGGCTCACGTACTACCTCCTGAGGCAGTCGCCGGAGCAGAGCAAACGCCTGGCAACCGCGCTGATCACCCTCGGCGAGCGGGTGCGAACCTGCTCGCGATGCTTCAACCTCACGGAAGACGAGGTCTGCTCGATCTGCCGCGACCCGCGCCGCGACGCGTCGCTGATTTGCGTCGTCGAGCAGGCCTCCGACATCGGAGCGATCGAGCGTGCCGGCGAGTTCCGGGGTCTCTACCACGTGCTCGGCGGGCGGCTGTCTCCGCTCGACGGCGTAGGTCCCGCTGATCTGACCGTCGATGCCTTGGTGGGGCGCCTGCGTCCCCCCGACGGCAACGGACCCGCGAATGGCGGGGCTGGAGGAGGGGAAGGCAGCGTGGTGCGCGAAGTGATCCTCGCTACGAACCCGAGCCTGGAGGGCGAGGCGACCGCGTTGTACGTCCAGACGCAGCTCGCGCCGATCGGTGTTGCGGTGTCGCGCATCGCGCGCGGGCTGCCGGTGGGCGGGGATCTGGAGTACGCCGACGGCGTAACCATCGCGCAGGCGCTCAGCGCGCGGAGGGCGATGTGAAAAGCAGGTGGACGGGTGGACAGGCGGACCGGTGGACGGGAACAGCCAGAGGCCGCGAAAGACGCCGATCTGGCACAGGATGGGCCGTGACCGGGGGCTTCCTCGTCGGTCTAATAGTCGGAGCGGCCGCATGGAACTCACAGATCCGGCGGTCGAGGCGTGACTTGTTCAGCACGAAGCCCGTCAGGCGCCTGGCGGCGCTTGGATACCTCGGTCGACGACCGGGGGCCGAGACCGTCCACCTTCTGCACGATTACGTGGCGTGGGAACGCAGCCCGTCGCTTCGCCGGACGGGCGAACGGCTCCTCCGCCGCATGTACACCCACCTCGAATAGGATCGCACTCGCAATGGCCCCTTCCGTGAGCGCCAGCTGGTCGTTCACCGAAGATGATTTTGGCGCGATCACGAAGGCGCTGGACCGGTTTCTCGGCGATTGCAACGCGCGGTGCGCGCTGCTCGTCGATCGGACCGGTCAACTCGTCGCCACCGTCGGCGAACGCCCCACGTTCGATCCGACCGCGTTCGCGACGCTCACCGCCGCCGATTTCAGTGCCAACGATCAACTCGCGAAGCTGATCGGTGAGAACGACTTCAACTCGCTCTTCCACCAGGGCGAAAAGGAGTCGATGTATCTCGCCGACATCGCCCGCCGCGTCATCCTCGTCGTGCTGTTCGACAATCGGACCACGCTCGGCCTGGTGCGGCTCAAGCTTCGCCACACCGTCGGAGAGCTCGCACAGTTGTTCGAGACCGTATTCACGCGAAGCGCGCAAGCGGCCGGGGCACCCGGCATTCTGGCAGGCGCCGACGACGAAATCGACAAGCTGTTTCAATAGCGGAAGACAGCCATGTCGATGATCAACTACGCGTCACGCGAGATCAACTGCAAGATCGTCTACTACGGTCCCGGGTTGGGCGGGAAGACGACGAACCTCGAGCACGTCTACGGCCAGGTCGAGCCGGACACTCGCGGCAAGCTCATCTCCCTCGCCACCGAAACCGAGCGCACGCTCTTCTTCGATTTCCTTCCCGTCGACCTCGGGACGATCCGCGGATTCAAGACCCGGTTCCATCTCTACACGGTGCCCGGCCAGGTCTACTACAACGCGAGCCGCAAGCTGATTCTCAAGGGCGTCGACGGCATCGTCTTCGTCGGCGACTCGCAGATGGAGCGGCTGGAGGCGAATCAGGAGGCCATGCAGAACCTGTACGACAACATGGCCGAGTACGGATACGACCTCACGTCGATGCCGTTCGTGATTCAGTACAACAAGCGCGATCTGCCCAACGCCTCCCCCATCCGTGAGCTCCAAGCTTCGCTCAACCCGGGCTGGGAAGTCACCGACCCGTCGCGGATGCGCGTGACGCCCGACGCGGCGCACCCCGGCGAGCGCCTGGTCGAACAGCTCACGACCGGCGAATGGATCGAACGCGCCCCGTACATCGAGGCGGTGGCCGTGAATGGCGACGGCGTGTTCGACACGCTCAAGGCCGTCAGCAAGCTGGTGCTCAAGTCGCTCGCCTGACCGCCGGCGGGTCCGGCAGACGGGTCTTGGAACGGGCGGTTGAGGGCGGGAGATTGTAGGTAACTCCGCGCGCGATCGTTGCGCCGCCCGCAACCCAAGTAGCGTTCCCGTCGACATGAATCTGCCGAACGCCCTCACCGTTGGCCGCATCGTCGCGACGCCCCTCATCGCGATCTTGCCGCTGGCGAACTCGTGGGGGCTTCGCCTCACGGCGTTCATCCTGTTCCTCGCGGCGGCGATCAGCGACTACATCGACGGGCATCTCGCGCGGTCGCGCAAACAGGAAACCGACCTCGGCCGCCTGCTCGATCCGCTCGCCGACAAGCTGCTGCTCGTCGCGACATTCATCCCGATGTATCTGCTCGCGCAGCATCTTCCGTTCGTCACGCCCCTCGGAATGGTCGGCTTGCCGCTCTGGGTGGTGCTCGTCGTGCTCGGCCGCGAGCTGTTCATGACGCTCTTTCGCCAGGCCGCGGCGCGCCGCGGCGTTGTGATCGCCGCGATCGGACCGGCGAAATGGAAGACGGCGATCCAACTGGTGTGGCAGGGCTGCGCCTACTTCTGGTTCTTCGCTGTAGCGCTCAAAGAAGCGCAATCATGGGACGGCGAACCATGGCGCGCATTCGCGATGTTCAACGGCACGGTCGGATTTCTGTCGATGATCGTCGCCGTCGCGCTCACGATCTACTCGCTCGCCGTGTACCTGCGCAGCTTCGGAAGCGTCTTTTCCACCGCCGTTCAGAAATGACGCCGCAGGAGCAGACGCGCGGCACCGCGGTGGAGATCGTGACGATCGGCGACGAGCTCCTCCTCGGCTTCACCGTGGACACCAACGCCGCGCACTTGGCCAGAGGGCTCGCGGCCATTGGAATGCACGTCGTGCGCAGGGCCACCGTCGGCGACGCGGCCGCGGCGATTCAGCGCGCCGTCGGCGAGGCGCTCGAGCGCAGCGGCGCCGTCATCACGACGGGCGGACTCGGTCCTACGTCCGACGATCTCACGAAGCAGTCGATCGCCGAGCTTTTCGGCCGCGGCATGGAGCTGGACGCAGAACACTTTCGCTGGATGGAGGAGCGTTGGCGGACGCGATTCAACCGCCCGCTCCCAGCGGCGAACAAGCAGCAGGCGATGATGCCCGTGGGGGCGACAAAGCTCGAGAATCGCCACGGGTCGGCGCCAGGCGTGTGGCTCGAGGATGAGCGCGGCCGGTGGGTCGCGATGCTCCCCGGTGTTCCGCGCGAGATGCGCGGCATGCTCGCCGACTCGCTGCTCCCGCGACTCTCGGCACGCGTCACGTCGGGAACCGTCGTTCGCTCGCGCACGCTGCGCACGACCGGAATCTCCGAATCGCTGCTCGCCGACAAAATCGACTCGATCGAGGGCGGCCCGCTGGGTGTGGAGCTCGCGTACCTGCCGTCCATCCCCGGCGTCGACCTCCGTCTCACCGTTCGTGATGCGCCGGAGCGCGACGCCGTCGACGCGATCGAGCGAGCGGCTGTTCGCCTTCGCGAGCGCGCTGGGAACTGGATCTACGGCGAGGACGACGACGACCTCGCGGCCGTCGTGCTCCAGATGTGCCGCTCGCGCGGCCTCACAATCGGCGTCGCGGAGAGCTGCACGGGCGGGTTGCTCGGCGCCAGGCTCACCGCGATTCCGGGGTCGAGCGACGTCGTGCTCGGCGGCGTCATCGCCTATCACAACGACGTAAAGCGCGAGACGCTCGGCGTGAGCGATGCGTCGCTCGCGGCGCACGGCGCCGTGAGCGAGGAGGTCGTGCGCGAGATGGCGGCCGGCGCGCGACGCGTCACCGGCGCGCGCGTCGGCCTGGCGATCACGGGCATCGCCGGACCCTCAGGCGGAACGCCGGAGAAACCGGTCGGCACGGTCTGGCTAGCGGCCGACATCGACGGGGACGTGGCGACTCAGCGCCACCATCTGTGGGGTGACCGCGCCGAGATCCGCGAACGAGCCGCGCAGTACACTCTCGATCTTCTGCGCGTTCAACTCCTCGCGAATCAAGCGGCGCCGGCAAGTCATCGCGTCGATGCAGTTGTATCGAGGTAGGTCCACGCACGCGCGCGCCTGGCCGGCCTTTACGACTTGTGAACTACAATTTCGCCGAGGGAGCGGAGAACCGACGGAAACGTCAAATGCAAAAACCAAAAAATGCTCTTGCAGTTTCCGCGAAATTCGCCTCCTCCGCGAAATTGTAGTTCCGAAATTGTAGTTTCAACTCGTACCGCTCGAACGCGCGCGCGATGGGAGGCCGGGCGTGGATGCGCTCCGGCCGCTCTACACCGCCTGCAGCGCGGCGCCGACCGGTCCTCGAGTGACCGCGGTAGCGTTTTCGAGATGTCGAAAAGGCTTGACGCTTACGTCGTGCGCGAACGGAGCCGACTTGAGGTTCGCGACGATCGGTCCACCGAGGTAGGCGTCGGCACTGGCAGCAGATGGCCGGCCATGGAAGACCTCCGGGTAGAATTGGTCGCCTGTGACATTCGGCCTACGACCGTCCGTACGGTGTTGCCAGGGACCCGCTGCCGTTCCGGCAGCGATAGAGGGTATGCCCGTTGCACCCCGCCACCGGTACCGCGAACATTCAGGACGATGAAGCAGCCGAAAAAACCAAACGCAGGATCAGCCCCCGATATCGACGCCGCGGGCCGTCAAGCTGACGGTGACGCGGACGGCGTCGCCGATGAAGCCGCGGACTTCGCGCCGGCGCCCGATCCGGACGCCACTGACGGCGGGCTCGGCGTGGCGGACTCCGACGTCCAACGCGAGCTGTCGACGGAGCGCGACAAGTACCTTCGGCTCGCCGCCGAGTACGACAACTATCGCAAGCGGACCGCGCGCGAACGTGGAGAGCTGACGAGCCGTGCGCAGGCAGATCTGACCAAGCACTTGCTCGACGCCCTCGACGACCTCGGTCGATTTGCCCATGTGGACCCCGGCACCGTTGACCCGGTGACGCTGGCGCAGGGCGTGGAAATGGTCGAGCGCAAGTTCCTCAAGTCGCTCGGAGCGGCGGGGCTCGAGCTGATCAACCCCATCGACCAGACCTTCGACCCGGCGCTGCACGAGGCCGTAACGACGGAGCCGGCGCTGGCGCCGGAGGACGACCACGTCGTGTCGCGCGTCTTCCAGGTGGGCTATGTGTTCAACGGCCAGCTCCTACGTCCGGCGCGCGTGGTGGTGAAGCAGTGGAACGGCTGAGCACGTACTGATCCATATGGCTCAGACGAAGGACTACTACTCGGTCCTGGGCGTGTCCGCTTCGGCGTCGCAGGACGAGGTCAAGAAGCAGTACCGGAAACTCGCCGCCAAGCACCACCCCGACAAAAACCCGAACGATCCGAAGGCCGCCGAGCGATTCAAGGAGATTTCGGAGGCCTATCAGGTCTTGGGCGACGCCGAGAAGCGCAAGCAGTACGACACCATGCGCTCACTGGGCGCGTTTGGCGGCTTCGGTGGCGGCCAGCGACGTCCGGGCGGTGGCGCGCAGCCCGGCGCTGGCGCTCAGAACCCGTTCGGTAGCGGCTCGTTCCGGTTCGAGGACTTCAACGACGTCGGGCTGGGCGGGATCGGAGATCTCTTCAGCTCGATGTTCGGTGGCGGCGCTCGAGGATCGCGGCCGCGCGGCCCCGAACGCGGCCAGGACATCGAGTCCCAGCTCAGCATTCCGTTTCGCGTCGCCGCCCTCGGCGGAAAAGTGCCGATCGAGCTCGAGGTGAACGAAGAATGCCCGACGTGCCACGGCAGCGGTGCCGCCGCCGGCGCGAAGATCCAGACCTGTCCCGAGTGTCAGGGACGCGGGACGATCTCGTTCGGCCAGGGCGGGTTCGCCGTGCAGCGGCCGTGTCCCATGTGTCTCGGGAAAGGCACCGTCCCGAGCGAGCGATGCCCGACGTGCAACGGCGCGGGGGAGGTTCGCACGCGCAAGAAGGTGATGATCACCGTGGCGCCGGGAGTCGACACGGGAACCAAGATCCGCCTCAAAGGGCAGGGTGGCCGCGGAACGCGCAATGCCCCGCCGGGCGATCTCCTCATCACGTTCCAGGTAGAGCCCGATCGCTTCTTCCGGCGGGAAGGGCTCGACATCGTGGCGCCGGTTCCGATCAACATCGCGCAGGCGACGCTCGGGTCGAAGATCAGCGTCAAGACCCTCGACGGAAAAAAGGTCGCGATCAAGATTCCCGCGGGCACGCCCGCCGGAAAACGATTCCGCGTGCGCGGTCAGGGCATCAAGAAGGACGACCACACCGGCGACCTGATCATCGAGGTCCAGGTGAGCGTCCCGGAGAAGCTCACCGAAGAGCAGGAGAAGGCGATGAAGGACTTCGCGAACGCAGGCGGATTGAAGTACTAAGGGCTCGACAGCTGGACGGCTCGACAGCTGGACGGCTCGATCGCGGCGCGGTGTTAGTTCCTGTCTGTTCGAAGCTGCACAATCAGTCGCGCGATCATTTTCTTGCAGGATATTGTCCTGGCAAGCAGCGATTTGAGTTCGCCCTCGTTGCCGAATCCGAGGCGCCCAGATATCCGGATCTGGAACTGCAACTCGCCTGTCGAACCAAGGGATTGATGCAGGAACGCGGCGAGCGCTCGGCTGCCTTGGCGATGACAGCCCTCAGCGATATTCGATCCGATCGAAACGGCTGCTCGACGGATCTGCGCGGTAAGTCCAAACCGCTCTGCGGGGGGAAAGCTTGCCGTGGCGCGATAAGCGGCGAGGGCCAACGCCTCGGCGGCAGCAAAGACTTTGAGCTTGTCCGGATCGCGCATGCCCCACGGTAATGCCTATCGCGCGTTATTCCCGGACCGTTTTCTTGCGACGCGGATCATTTCATCGCCGTCAAGCCGTCAAGCCGTCAAGCCGTCAAGCCGTCAAGCCGTCAAGCCGTCAAGCCGGCCAGCCGTCCAGCCGTCCAGCCGCCAACACCGGAAGCCCGACGCGCATTCCGCGCTCGATCAATCCGCCGCCGAGCACACGTGCGCCATCGTAGAGCACGAGCGACTGGCCGGGGGTGATCGCGGGCACCGCTTCATCGAGGGCGAGCTCGATCTCGTTGCCGTCGATCCGCACGATCTCGGCGCGCGCCGGTGCGGCGCGATGACGGATCTGAATTTCGACCCGCGCGCCAACGTGCGGTGCATCCACCAGCCAATTCATTTCTCGCGCGATCACGCCGCGGCCGAGGAGCTCGGCGCGAGGGCCGATCACGACGGCGCGGTCCTCGGGGCGAATCTCGACGACGAACATCGGCTCGCGAAATCCGCCGGGGAGGCCGCGGCGCTGGCCGATCGTGAATCGCGCGAAGCCGTCGTGCATGCCCGCGATCTCGCCGTTGGACAGGACGAACGGTCCGCGCGCCAGCGACGGCGCGTCGTCACCGAGTCGCTGGCGAATGATCTTCGTGTGGTCGCCGTCGGGAACGAAACAGATGTCCTGGCTCTCGGTCTTTTCGGCGACGACTTCGAGGCCCAGGCGATGCGCCACGGCGCGCGTCTCGGGCTTGGTCTGCGCCCCGACGGGCAACAGCATCCTCGACAACACGGAACGGTTGATTCCCCAAAGGAAATACGACTGATCCTTCGAGGGATCGACGCCGCGGTGCAACACGCCGTCGATGACGCGCGCGTAGTGCCCGGTCGCGACCCATCGCGCGTCGATCGCGTCGGCCTTCACGACGAGATCGCGGAACTTCGTGAACGTGTTGCAGCGAACGCAGGGAATCGGCGTCCGCCCGCGCGAATACTCGCCGACGAAATCGTCCACCACGTCGCGGCCGAACGCGCTCTCGAGATTCAGCACGTAGTGCGGAACACCGAGTGCGTGACAGACGCGCCGCGCGTCGTTCACCGAATCGAGCGAGCAGCACGGACGGTCGGGGAGATCACCGTCGTGGCAGAAGAGCTTCATCGTCGCGCCGACGACGTCGTAGCCCTGCTCCACGAGGAGCGCGGCGGCGACGGACGAGTCGACCCCGCCGGACATCGCGACGAGCACGCGCTCCTTGGCCGGCAGACCGGTGGACCGGTGGACCGGTGGACCGGAAACCCAATCCGCGCTCACCGACCGATCAGTCCGCGGCCGCGGTGGACATACCGCGCGCTTTGGCGACGACGGCGGGGAAAACCTCGGACACGCGATCAATCGCCGCGTCGTTCGTGAGCGACCCCATGCTCATCCGAATCGCGGCGTTTCCGAGATCCGCGGGGACGCCGATGGCCTCGAGCACGTGCGACGCGTTGACGCTTCCACTCTGACAGGCCGATCCCGCCGAACAGGCGATGCCGCGGAGGTCCAACGCCATGAGCATCGACTCGCTGTCCGTGCCCGGCACGGAGACGTTGACGATGTGCGGGGCGCGGCGCGCCGCACCCCGTCCGTGAATCACAGCGTCGGGAATGCGCGCCACGATCGCCTGCTCGAGGCGATCGCGCAGCCGCTCGAGCCGTGTGCACTCCTCCTCTCGCTCGGCCATCGCCAACTCGGCCGCGCGTGCCAAACCGATGATCGCGGCGATGTTCTCCGTTCCGGCCCTGCGACCGCGATCCTGCGTGCCGCCGTGGAGCAGCGGCTCGATGCCGACGCCGCGTCGAATGAACATGGCGCCGATTCCCTTTGGCGCGCCGATTTTATGGCCAGAGATCGACGCCAGGTCGAACGGGAATCGCCGCCGCGTCGATGGCGATCTTGCCGAACGCCTGGACCGCGTCGGTGTGGAAGATCGCCCCGACGCTCTTGGCATGGGCGGCCAACTCGGCAACCGGCTGGACGGTGCCGATCTCGTTGTTCACCCACATGACGCTGGCGATCGTTGTGTCGTCGCGGACCACCGACGCAAAGGACGCCGTGTCGACGACACCCGTGGCGAGCACCGCGCACTGGCGCTCCTCCGCTCCCTCGTGCGCTGCCTGATGGACGGCGCCGAGCACCGCCTTGTGCTCGATGGGCGAGGTGACGACGGCGTTTCGGCTGCTGCCGTGGAGCGCCCGCCAGGCTCCGAGAATCGCGAAATTGTCCGCCTCGGTTCCTCCGGAGGTGAAGCAGATCTCATCGGGCTGGGCGCCAAGACAGTTCGCGACGCGCTCGCGCGCTTCGTCCAGCGCGGTGCGGGCGTCGCGTCCCCAACGGTGGGTGCTCGACGGATTCCCGAAGCGCGGGCCGTAGAACGGGAGCATCGCCTCGAGAACCTCCGGCCGGACCGGGGTCGTGGCGGCGTGGTCGAGGTAGATGGGTTCCGGCATGGCAAAAATATAGGCTTTTGCAGCCCTTCTTTCACGCCCCGCCGAAGAACCGCGAGCGGACCTCCCAGAGGCGCGGGAAAAAGCGCTGGTCGATCGTCCGCATCAGGTACCGGGAGCCGAGCGTTCCGCCGGTCCCGCCAGTCTGCGGGCCGAGCACGCGCTCGACGAGCTGGACGTGCTTGAAGCGCCATTGGGCGAACTGTTGCTCGTACTCGAGCAAGGCCTCGGCCACGAAGAAAAGCATCTTCGGCCCCGGTCCGAGGTAGAGGTTCTCGATCGTCGTGTCGCTCGCGTCGACGAGCTGGAGAAACAGGTCTTGCAGCGTAGGCCGGTCGAGCGCGCGACGGACGAGATCGGGGATCGGACCGTGCTCCTCGAGCGCCTGCATGAAGTGCGGATCGCGGAGCCCGGATGCCGCCTCGATCGCGCGGAACTGAACGCTCTGCGCGCCGCTCGACGTGCCGAGGAATCGGCGGAACTGCGCGAAATGCTGCGGCGGAAGCGTCTCCAGCGACGACAGCTGCGCCGAGACGATGCGCACCAGACCGTTCAACCGCTGCACGTGCCACAACGACTGCCCGGCGTCGCGCTTGGTGAGCGAGCCGACGAGCCCGTCGAGGTCGTGGAGGATCGCCTTGAACCACAGCTCGCTCGCCTGGTGCACGACGATGAACAACATCTCGTCGGGATGCTCGGGCGATCGACCGCGGACGCTGGAGCGACAGCAGCTCGTCGAGCGAGAGATACGACTGATAGTTGACCTCGCTCAAAACGTCGACACCTCGAGCGCGGCGACGTCGTCCACCGCGACCATCTCGGTCGTGTAGTACGGCTCGCCGTAGCGCCGCCGAATGAGCGTTCCGTAGTACGCGCCGTAGTGGCGGACGACGTCCTCGAGCGGCTCGCCGCTCGGATACACCTCGCCGGCCTGGGTCTCACCTTCGAACTGCGACTTGTAGCAGCGAATCGCCTCCATCTTCAGCTCGAACGTGTCGGACACGTCCACGACGAACGATGGCCGGACGAAATCCTGCCGGTACGCGAGGGTGTGCAGGATCTTGAGCGGTCGGTGCTTGGCTCGGTCGGGCGCGACCTTGGCGAGGCCGGCGATGAAGCACGCGTCGCGCACGAGCTGGGCTGACACGTGATGGTCGGGGTGGCGTCCCTCGAGCGCCGGTGCGATGACAACGCGCGGCTGCAATGCGCCGAATCGCGCGTGCCAGCTTCTCACGCGTCGGCGGATCGTTGATGATCGCGGCGTCGGGGAGAGCCAGGTTCTCGCGCAGCGTGATGCCGAGGACCTTCGCCGCCCGCATCGCCTCTTCGGCGCGCACCTCGGCGGAACCGCGCGTCCCCATTTCGCCCTGCGTGAGGTCGAGAATGCCCACGCGGTGCCCCTGCCGCACGGCACGGGCGAGCGTCCCACCGCAGGTCAGCTCGCAGTCGTCGCGATGTGCGGCGATGGCGAGCAGGTCGACGCGATCCGTTTCCGTGGCGGGCATGGAGTGAAAGTAAGCCCTCGCAAAACCCTCAGCCCGCGGCGCTTCCTACTCGTATCGCAGCGCTTCGACGGGATCGAGCTTCGAGGCGCGCATCGCCGGGAGCATCCCGAACAGCACGCCGGTGATCGCGCTGGCGCCGAGCGCCGCGACGATCGCGAGCGGCGGGACCGATGCCTTGATCGGCGTCGCGCTCCGGATGATCACCGACGCGGCGCCGCCGAAGAGCAGGCCGATGATCGCGCCGATCGCCGTGAGCGTGACGGCTTCGACGAGGAACTGCCAGAGAATCGTCATGCGCGTCGCGCCGAGCGCCTTGCGCACGCCGATCTCGCGCGTGCGCTCCGTGACCGAGATCATCATGATCGCCACGACGCCGACGCCGCCGACCATCAGCCCGATGGCGGACAGCACGATCATGACGAGGAAGAACATCCCGAAGATCTTGTTGTACGTGTCGAGGAGCTGGTCCTGCGTGATGATCGCGAAGTTGTTGTCGACGCCCGGACGGAGGCCGCGTCGCGCGCGCATCGCGGCGATCACGTCATCCTCCGCCTCGTCGCGCGTGACCTCGTCGCGCGGAAGGATCGCGATTCCCATGTTGCCGATGCCGCCCTTCAGCGTGCGGTAGCCCGTCTCGAACGGCACGATGGCGCGCGGACGGTTCCCGCCGGCGAGGAAGCTGGCCTCGTAGTGATAGACGCCGATGACCGTGAACGGCGAGCCGCCGATGGTGACGACCTTGTCGAGCGGATCGGAGTCGCCGAAAAGGCGCTTCGCCATCTCGTCGTTCACGATCACGACGCGCTCGCCGTTGGCTGCCTCGGACTCCGTGAAGCTGCGTCCCGGATACAGGTCGCCCGCGTGGTCGACCAACGTCCAGTTGGCCATCGCGCCGATCACCTGCGTGCCGCTCAACACGTGGTCGTGGTACCGCACTTCCTTGCTCATCCCGAGCTGCGCCTCGGCGGCCATGATGCTCGGCAACGTGTTGAGCATCTGCGCGTCGGTCAGATTGAAGTGCGGGTTGTGCCGCCACTTGCACGTGTCGTCCGTTCCGTCGCACGCCTCGAACGTGATCGGATAGCGGTTCAGGAAGAACGTCTTCGGCCCCGCCTTCTCGAAATCGCGCGCCACGCTGGCGTTGATGCCGTGAATCGCCGCCGAGATCACGACGACGACGAACACGCCGACCGCCACGCCGAGAATTGTCAGCGCGGCACGGACGCGGTTCGACCTGAGCGAATCGAGCGCGATGCCGACTCCCTCGAACAACGTGAGGACCCGCACGCCGAGGTTCGCCATCAGGTCTCCTGGCGCATGGCGGCGATCGGATCGAGCATCGCCGCGCGGCTCGCGGGATAGACGCCGGCGATGAGCCCGACGCCCGCGCCGACGCCGACGCCGACGAAGATCGACCAGATCTCCACCGCCGCGGGCAGCGGCGTGATCGCGGCGAGCGCCTTGGCGAAGCCGATGCCCAGCGCGACGCCCAGCGCCGCGCCGATCGTCGCCAGCGTCGCCGACTCGACGAGGAACTGGTTCAGGATGTCGCGGCGCCGCGCGCCGAGCGACTTCCGAATCCCGATCTCGCGCGTCCGCTCGGCGACGGCGACGAGCATGATGTTCATGATCACGATCGCGCCGACGACCAAGCCCGACCGTCGGCAGCGCGATGCCGGCGATGATCAGGTAGCCCTGCAGCTTGTTCCAGAACTCGAGCGCCGAATCGGACGTCTCGAGCGCGAAGTTGTCTTTCTGCGACGGGTGCAGATGGTGACGCGCCGCGCATCACGGCGCGCGCCGCTTCCATCGCCTCCTTCATCCCTTCGTCCGAGGGACCCTGGATGACCATCTGGTCGATCACGCCGTGCGGATTCACCCAGCGGTTGAGCGGCGCACGCTCCGGCGCGATCAGGAACTTGTCGAGCGACATGCCGAACACGCTCCCCTGCTTCTCGGCGACGCCGACGACGGTGTAGGGAATGCCCTGGATGCGAACGGCGCGCCCGATCGGATTCAGGTTGGGGAAGAAGTGGTCGGCGACGTCCTGGCCGACGATCACGACCGGCGCCCCCATCTGGTATTCCTGCGGCGCGATCGGGCGCCCTTGCGACACGCCCATCTTCTTGATCGTGAACCACTGCTCGGACACGGTCGAGCACTCGGTGTTGCGCGGCGACGCGTAGGCCGATTCGACGTTCAGGTTGCTGCCGCTTTCGGTGGCCCACAGGACGTCGGGCGCGAGCGCCGCCGCCACGGCCGGCACGTCGGAATCCATGATGTGCGGACGCTTGCGCCATTCGCGCAGGTCGTCCTGGGTCACGTCGCCGAGCTGGATGTCGGGTCGCTGGCGGAGGTTGAACGCAGTTGACGGCGATCAGCTTGCCGATCAGATCGTCCTTCATGTAGCGACCCATCCCGCCGACGATCGAGACGACGGCGATCAGGAACGTCACGCCGATGGTCACGCCGATCACCGTGAAGAAGCTCTTCAGCTTCTGCACGCGGATCGTTTCCCACGCAAGTCGAACGGCTTGGAAGAATGACATGGCCTGAAATGCGAGCGGGAGACGCTATCGGGTCGGATGCCCGTCAGACGTCTCCCGTTCCTACGAGGAAACCTCAGCCGAAGTTACGGCCTACTAGGCGCCGAGGCGGGCCTGGAACTGCCTCGCGGCGCTCGTCGGTCGAGATGAGCCCGTCGCGAAGCACGACGACGCGGCGTGCGTGGGCGGCGATGTCCGGTTCGTGCGTCACCATGACGACCGTTTGTCCGGCATCGGCAAGTGACTCGAACACTCTCATGATCTCTTCGGACGTCTGGGAGTCGAGGTTTCCGGTCGGCTCGTCGGCCAGGAGCATCGACGGGTTGTTGACGAGCGCCCGCGCGATGGCGACACGCTGCCGCTGACCGCCGGAGAGCTCGTTCGGCCGGTGGTCCATGCGGTCCTGGAGCTGAACCTTGGTCAGCGCCTCGATGGCGCGCCGTTTCCGCTCGTCCGAGCCGATACCCGCGTACACGAGCGGCAGCTCGACGTTGTGCAGCGCGGTGGCGCGGGGAAGGAGGTTGAACGTCTGGAAGACGAACCCGATCTCCTTGTTGCGGACGCGCGCCAGCGCGTCGTCGCTCATCTTCGAGACCAGCTGGCCGTTGAGCCAGTACTCGCCGGCGTTCGGCGTGTCGAGGCAGCCGAGCACGTTCATGAGCGTCGACTTGCCGGAGCCCGACGGGCCCATGATGGCGACGTACTCGTTGCGGCCGATGGCGAGATCGATGCCGCGCAAGGCGCGCACGATTTCGCCGCCCATGTCGTATTCGCGCTTCACGCCGCGCGTCACGATGATCCACTTCGAATCGGGCGTCGCTCCGGCCTTGCCCGTGATGATCTGTCGCTCGGCGGTTTCGCCGAGCGGTGTTTCTAAGGTTGGGTTCACGACTTGGTTCCTGTCCCCGGGGTGGCGGCTTTCTTGGGATCCGGCTTGGTCTCTCGAACGAGGGTGCCGTCCTTCAGGTCGCGAATCGCCTGGTACGTACCGGCGACGATCCGCTCCCCCTCTTTGACACCGTCGATGATCTCGAAGTGCTTCTCGCCGGCTATACCCACTTTTACGGCCCGGAAGGTCACTTTGTTGTCCGTGCCGACCACGAAGACCCCTTCGACGTCCTTCTTGCCAACTTCTTTGGCGGGTTTGGCTTTGCCCAACCCCACCGCCGTGTCACCCTGCTGAATCGTCTGGTTCTCGCGCACGGTGAGGGCGATGATCGGCACCGACAGCACGTGCGTCTTCTTGTCCGTGATCACCTTGGCGGTGGCGGAGAAGTCCGGGCGGGTGTCCTTGGGCGCGTTCAGAAGCTGAATCGTCACCTCGTAGTCGACAGCCTGGTCGGTCGTCGCCGTCCCGGACGCTCGGCTTGACCGAGCTGTTCGAGATCCGCGTCACCCGGCCGAGGAAGGTCGTGTCGGGGAACGCGTCGAGCTGCACCTGGGCCGAGTCGCCGACCGAGATGCGGGCGACGTCGGTCTCGTCGACCTTCACGCGCGTCTCGAGCACCGACATGTCGCTGATCGTGAGCAGCGTGGCGGCGTCCTTGTTGAGCGTGCCCTGGATGGCCGTTTCACCCTGCTCGACCGCAAGTCGCGTGACCTGGCCCGACATGGGCGCGAAGATCGTCGTCTTGTCGAGTGAGCTCTTGCTGTCGTTGACCGACGCGATGGCCTGGTCGACGCCGTGCCTGGCGGCGTCGGCGAGCGCGCTGTCCACGTCGACGGCGGTCTTGAGCTGCTCGAGCTGCTCGTCGGAAATGAGCTGCGCGTTTGCCTTCTTGATCTGGGCCGATCGATCGTAGCTCTTCTTGGCCTGCTCGAGGCTGGACTGGGCCTGCGCGAGCTGCGCGCGGCTCGACGCGAGCACCGCCTCGGCGCGCTCGACGGCGGCCTGGGCCTGCGTCGGATCGATTTGCAGGAGGAGCTGGCCGGCCTTCACCATCTGACCCTCTTTGACGGCAAGCTTGGTGATCTTGCCGCTGACGTCGGACGCGACGTCGACCTTCGTCTGCGGGCGCACCTGTCCGCTCGCGGTGACCGACGCGATCAGATCGCGCTTCTGCACCGGCTCGATGCGGACTTCGACCGCCTTGTTGCCGCGCTTTGGCGGCACTGAACGCGAAGACGGAGACGAGGCCCGGCCAGCAGCACGATCGCCGATCGCGATCTTCGATTTCTTACCCATGATGGTCAGCAGTCCTTTAGCGGAGTGGGCGCCCGACTGCGCTTTCGAGATTGGCGAACGCCGTGTGGTAGTCGTAGATCGAGTTGACGCGGCCGATCTGCGCCGTTTCGTACGAGCCGCGCGACGTGGTGACCTCGAGGAACGTCGCCGCGCCGACCTTGTAGCGCTCTTCGACGCGCACGCGAGCTCCTCGGCGGCCTTCTGGGCGGTCTGTTCCTGCAACTGGACCGTCTTCTGCGGCGGCGATCAGGATCAAGTACGCGCTCGTGACGTCGGTGGTGAGCTGCAGCGTTGCGGGCCTTCAGCGTCGTAGTTGGCGTTGTCGCGCGTGACGCGCGCCTGCTCGAGCTGCGCTTCGCGCGAGTAGTTGTTGAAGATCGGCAGCGAGAGCGTCGCGCCGACGCTGAGATCGGATTCCTGCTGAACTTGAACGGGACTGGTTGTTGCCCGTCGCGAATGGTCTGAGATCTGGTCAGCCGACAGCGGATCGGTTTGCCCGCAACCGCAGGCTCGACAGGCCGACGCGCGTGCGCAGGGAGTCCGAAGCCGAGGCACGAAGCGGCGTTCGAGGCAATCTGGTTGTTGCGCGGAGTGCACCAGAAAGTCCGAGTTCGCGTACGACGAGACGTTGCCACCCCAGCCCGTGCCGACCGACAGCGACGGCATGTAGCCCGTCGACGCCGTCTTCACGCCCATCTCCGCGGCGAATCGCCGCGACTCGTCGGCGGCGACGTCCGGGTTCACGTGCCGAGCCACGTTGAGAACGCGAGTCCAGCGTGAAGGTGGGCTGCGGGATCGTGAACTGCGTCGTGAGCTTCGCCGACGTGTCGAGCGGGCACGCCCATGTGCTGGAACAGGCGAATCTTGTCGATGACGCGCCTGGTTGTGCGCCAGTCACCTGGTTCACCTGCGCCTGACCTACCGCGACCTCGGCCGTGCGGATGTCGACGATCGTCCCGGCGCCGACCTTCATTTTGGCGTTGGCGAGGTCGAGCTGACCCGTCGCCGTCTGCGACGAGTGAGTCGGCGAGCGAGGCCTGTGCCTGCGACTTGAGCGACGCGATGTACTGGTTGGTCACGAGCGCGCGAGTCGCTTCAGCCGAGCTCGACGACGTCGGCTTCCGCGGCGTCGCGATTGGCGCGCGCCTGCCGCGGCGCGAACGCCACTGCCGCGCCGTGATGAAGTAGTTGACGTCCGAGCCTGTACTGCCGACTGTACGTGTCGCCGCTGCGCGCCGAGGGCAGGCCCTGAACAAACTGAGTTCCGGCTGCTGTAGCTCGTCCGAGAAGCTCGACGAGACGCGATCGGCAGGAGCGCCGAATACGCCTGACGAATCCTTCGACGTCGCGACGCGCACGTGTTCTGGGTCGTCAGGAGAGTGTCGGATTGTTCTGGCGCGCGATGCTGATTGCTTCATCGAGCGAGAGGGAGTTACGACCAGCCGGCTGCTGCGCAATCAGTGCCTGCGCGGAGATCGCCAGGGCCGCGACGAACCGCAACGAACGCATTTTCGGCAATCCTTGTGGATGGGGTCTGGGGGGAGTACGGAGACACGGCGAGACGGGTTTCAGTCCGTCTCGTCCCGAGCAGGGGTGCTTCAGCAGCGAGACGACTCACGGTTGGACCCGCTCGACTGCCCGGTGGTTGTGCCGCCGCCCCCGGTCGGCTTGGTTCAGCGCTTTCTGGGCAACTCGTCGCGAACGGCCTTGAGACCCGAGGACGTTTCCGCCCGCAGCACCCGCCCGTCGCCGTCGACCCAGAAGTCGCGTCGGTCCGCGCCGTTGACGAGTGAGAGATGCGTCGCGGTGACCGACTGCCCGCCCACCTCGATGGGCTCCATGCCATGGGCGGCGATCACGAAAGTGGCCGCCCGCGCGACATGTGGACTGATGACGCGAATCCCGCCCGATCGGCTGGACAGACCTGAAAAGTACAACTGGTGCACCAATTCGTCGTCGAGAATGACCGTGCGCTCCCGCCCCATTGGATAATCGCGGTCGGATTCATCGCCCCGCTGGTTCGTCACCCGCGTCGCCAGCCTTCCCGACTGGGCGGCAGCCTGGACCGCCGACGTCCTCGCGCTGGTTGTCCATGACCGTCAGCGTGTACGTGATGGGAGCGCCGATGGAGTCGGCCACCAGGTTCGTCACGAGCCGCCGCGTGCCGGCGTTCAGTTGGCTCGTGGCGACGAGCTGGCCGTTGTCGCCGCGCGAGATCCGAAAGCTCTCCACTTCGGTCGCGGCTCCCGCCGCCGCGAGAGATCCGAAAGGCGCCTTCGTCGACGATCGCGCCCTGCAAGGCCGCGGCGTCGCGCAGCCAGCCGCCGGCGCTCGCGACGATCCCCGCGAGGCCGGCCAAACACGTCGCGGCGGTCATGGAACGGACGTGTGTCATGAGGTTACCTACCCGGTTGAGACCGTCTGGTTCACGCCTCGTCCCTCGGCGACACGAAAATGCGGTCGCGAATGCGAGTGTAGATCCGTTGATAGATCGCCCGGCCCTTTTCCGCCGACGCCAGCGACGGGCGACCAATCGAGCCCGGACTCGCTCGCGGGACGCGCAGCCAGCCGCGCCTGTAACGTCGCACCTCGTCCTCGGACATCATATAATCCTGCGCGCGGTCCGTGGCGACGAGCTCGGGTGCGATGTACAACAGCAGAGAGGTGTCGACTTCGTCGCCGTGCATCGGTTCGCTTTGCCCCTCGAGCAGGTCACTGAAATCCACGCTCAAGACGTCGACGACCCGCACGCGCGCGCCCGACGTGATGACCGTCGAGAGCGCTTCGAGATGCGGATCGTGCTCGTGCGACGTGAGCAGAATGAACTCGCGAATGCCGGTCGATTCCCAGGTGTCGATGAGGTCGTTGAGAACGCGGTGAAGCGTCTTTTTCCGAAGCGAGGCGTTCCCGGCGTATTCGCGCTCGGTGATGACGTTCACGCCGTACTCGACCGTCGGCGCGACGATGACTCCGGACTCCACCGACAGGTCGTTGGCGAGCCGCTCGACGATGATCGAGTCGGCGCCGAGCGGCATGTGCTTCCCGTGCTGCTCGCACGTCCCGACTGGGACGATGAGCCGCGGGTCGCGTCGAATGCACTCGGCCACTTCTTCGGGCTGCATCAGCTTGAGACGGCGCGGCGAGCTGATGCCGTCGACGGCGGGCAACTGACTCATGTCGTCCAGAAATTCGGGTCGGTGGTCCACGCAGGCAGTCGAGACGGCGGCGATGGCTGAGCGCCTCGCCCCTCCCCGATTGCCCGCGGTATGGACGTGGTGGGCGACTGCCGCCGGACTGTCGCTGCTTACCGCGAGCCAGTGGCTCCACGCGCCAAGCGTAGAGTATCTGGTCCCGCTGATCGTCGCCACCGCCGCGACCGTGGCGACGGCGGTTCGGGTCCGCGGCCCGGCTCGACGTTGGGCGCTCGCGTCGGTCCTGGCGCTGATCGCCGTGTCGCTGATCGCGATCGCCGCGCAACGAGAGCTCTGGATCACGACGCACGACTGGGAAGCCGCGCGCCGCGACGAGTCGGCGCGCGGCCTGAGCGCGCTCAAACGCGCGCTCGACGACGCGACCCAAGACGGCGCGCGCCGCGCCCGTGCCGCGCTCGAGGTAGCCGCCGACTCATTGCGCGACCGTGCGTTCGACGAGATGACTGACCGTCGCACGCGGACTGGACGACGGCGGCGTTGTCGTCTACCGGCGAGACAGCGCGTTCGCGTGGGCCGGCGACTTTCGCGCCCCGATCGACCAGGTCCGCGACGGGTACGACGATCGTCGCGACTCCGTTCTATCTGGCGCTGCAGGTCACGCAGCGGCGCGGCGACGACCGCGCCGTCGTCGCCGTGCTGCTCGATGCCGCCCCTCCCGCCGACCGATTCGTTTCCACGCTCGCGCAGCCCATCGCCGATCGCGCCGGACTCAAGGAGTTCAAGTTCCTTCCGCCGACGCGACAGCGCCGTTCCTCGCGAGACCTTCTTCGCTATGCCACGGGACACCTGCGTCTGTTCGACGTGGCGGCAGTCACGCTGACCCAAGGCGAGGTCTCGCAGCAGATCGCCGAAGCAGCGCGCGCGCGCGCCGGCATCGCGCTGGTCATCGCGCTCATGTGCTTCGTGATCGGCGTGTGGCGCGCGACGAAAACGAACACGCGACGGGCGGCCGCGCTCGCCGTCGGGCTCGCGTGCGTCGGGCCTGGTGCCGCTCAACCAGTACTCGAATTCGAGCCGCCTCTTCGACCCCGCCGTCTACTTCATGGCCCGTGGCGGACCGCTGACCGGAAACGCGGCCGCGTTGGCGATGACGAGCGCCGTCGTGTTGCTCGGCGTGCTGGCGGTCTTCCGTCGCGGCGGACGCCGCACGTCGCGCTGGGCCGCCGTCGTCACGACGCTCGCCGTCGCCGGCCTCGGCCCGTTTCTTCTGCGAGACCTCTCGCGCGGCGTGCAAACGCCGCTTCGCGGCGTCGACGCGTCGCTCTGGCTCGTGTGGGAAGTCCCTCTCTTTCTCGCCGCCGTCTCGGTGCTGCTCTCGGGCGCCGCCGCCGGGGCCATCGTGCTGGGGCCGCGCCGCGGCGCGCCGCCGTGGCTCGCGCCGCTCATCGCGGTCGCCGCGGCGGTGCTCGCGCCGGTCGTTTGGGAGGCCCCCGGCAGGTGGCCGTGGTGGTACTCGATCCTATGGATCGTCGCGATCGGTTTGCTCGCCTTGAGCCGCCGATCGCGGCGCGTGATCCTCAGCGCGTCGACGGTGGCCGCCCTCGGCGCGACGACGCTCGTCTGGGGGCGCACTGCGCGCGGAAGGGTCGAGTCGGCCGAGCACGACCTGGCGAGTCTTGGTCAGGCCGATTCCGTCGCGGCGACGCTGCTTCAGCGCTTTGGCCTGAGTCTGGCCGGCGAAGCGCCGCCGACTCGCGAATCGCTGCTCGAGAACTACGTCACGTCGGACATCGCCGCGGCGGGAAATCCCATCATTCTGTCGGCGTGGCCGACGGACACGGGAGCCGTCGCGATGTTTGCGACGGCGGACATTCCCAATCCGGCCTCCGAGGTCGCGCGCGTTGTGGCGGTGGCGCGACGGACGGGGAACGTGATCATCGAGCCCGTGGCCACGGACACGGCTGTCGAGCTGGTGATGGGGGCGCCGTCCGCCGGAGGCGGCGCGACCGGCGTCGTGCTCGCGCCGCCGAGTCGTCTGTTCCAGTCGAACCCGTTCGCGCAGCTCCTCGGCCTGGCCGAGGAGCACGACGTCGAGCCGCCCTACTCGGTGCGGCTACGCGGTCCGCTGCTGCCGCGTGCCGACACGACCGTGGGTCCGACGCTCTGGCGTCGCGACGGCACGCAGCTGCACGGCGACCGGATCATCGCGACAGGCCGAGGAGCGACGCCCGCCCACGTGGACGTCGAGCTTCGATCGCTCGACGCGCTGGTGGAGCGCGGCGCGCTCATCGTATTGCTCGACCTGGCGATCGTCGGCGGTCTCTGGCTGGCGGCGGTGATCGCCGACGGCGGGGCGGGGCGGTGGCTGCGCGCGCGACGCCGCACGCTCGGCCGCAGCTACCGCGCGAGACTCTCGCTCGCGCTCTTTGCGTTTTTCGTCATTCCGGGTCTCTCATTCGCGATCTGGATGTACGGACAGTTAGCCGCCGACGCGATCCAATCGCGCGCCGTGCTGGTGGGCGAGACGCTGCGGTCCGTCGAGCCGAGCGCGGGCGCGCTGAACCGTCTCGCGGACGAGAGCGAGCGTCTCGAGACGCCGTTGTTCCTGTTCCGCGGCGGCGAGCTGCGGCAGACCAGCGACCAGCTTTACGACGACCTGGCTCCGACGGGCCGGCTTCTCCCGCCGAAAATCGAGTCGACGCTCGCCGTCCACGCCGAGGAAACGGCCACCGAGGTCGAGTCGGTCGGCGACGCCCCGACGCTGTTCGGGTACCGGTCGTTGACGGTGGCGCCTTTGCCACCGGTGGTGATCGCCGCGCCGGCTCGCGCGACCGACGCTCCGCTTGGCCGACGCCGGCGCGACCTCGGCGTGCTGGTGCTGTTTGCCACGGCCCTTGGCGCGCTCGCCGCGCTCTGGCTGAGCGGCGCGGCCGCCCGGCAGCTCGCCAAGCCGATCGGCGCGCTGCGCGAAGCGGCGCTCGCCATCGCCGGCGGCAGTCGCACGCCGCCGCTCGAGTCGGAGCCCACTCTCGAGTTTCTCCCCGTGTTCGCCGCGTTCCGTCGGATGACGGCCGATCTGAACGCGAGCCGCTCGGCGCTCGAGGAGGCGCAGCGGCGCACCGCGGCGGTGCTGCGCAACGTGGCCAGCGGCGTCGTCGCCGTGGACGCCGAACGGCGCGTAACGCTCGCAAATCCGCGCAGCGAGCAGCTGCTGGGCGTTTCACTGCGGGCGGGCGCGCGCCTCGACGACACGGTGAACGCCGAAGTCGCCCGCCGCGTGGACGAATTCATCGGCGGCGCCGCCGAGGAGCACGATTTCGAGGTGACGGTGGATCAACGGCAGCTGCGCGGCACGCTCACCCGCCTGTCGCGCGGCGGCGGCGGCATCGTCATAACGGTCGACGACGTGAGCGAGGTCGCGCGCGCGCAACGCGTGCTCGCGTGGGGTGAGATGGCGCGGCAGGTCGCCCACGAGATCAAGAATCCGCTCACGCCTATTCGCCTGGGCGTGCAACATCTTCGGCGGGCGCGGGCCGACAAGCGCGTCGACTTCGACCGCGTCCTCGACCACAACGTCAACCAGATTCTCGCCGAGATCGACCGGCTCGACGAGATCGCGCGCGCGTTCAGCCGCTACGGCGCCGCCCCCGACGAGCGCGCCCGGCCGAGCGAGGTGGACATCGCCGCGATCGTGCGCGAGGTCGTGTCGCTCGAACGAATGGGCGGCGATGGCGCGGGCGCCGACGACGTCGAGTGGATCGAAACCGGCGACGATTCGCGCGTCACGGCACTGGCGCGCGTCGACGAGCTCAAGGAAGTGTTGCTGAACGTTTTGGAAAACGCGCGGCTCGCCGGCGCGGCGCGCGTTCGCGTGAGCGTCGAGCCGCCCGGAACCGGCAACGGCGAGCACGCGACGATCACGGTGAGCGACGACGGCCACGGCATTTCGGCCGACGTGCTGCCGCGCATCTTCGAGCCGCACTTCTCGACCCGCACGAGCGGCAGCGGGCTCGGTTTGGCGATCAGCCGGCAGCTCGTCGAAGGGTGGGGCGGCTCGATCTCGGTGCGAAGCCCGAGCGTCGAGCCGCCTGACGACGGACGCCCCGGCGCGACGGTGACGATCGCGCTGCGCGCCGCGGCGGCGCGGGACGCGGCTACTCCGTAGCGCTGCCGGAGGTCGTGGCGGCGCCGCGGATGCGGACCGTCTTGACGTTCACGAACTCGTGCATGCCGAACGCCGAGAGCTCGCGGCCGTAGCCGGACTTCTTCACGCCGCCGAACGGGAACGCGTGCGTCCGACGCCACCATCCCGTTCACGAAGACGCTGCCCGCCTCGAGCTCGCGCGCGAATCGCCGGATTTCCTTCTCGTCGCGCGACCACGCGGCCGCGCCGAGTCCGAAGCGCGAATCGTTCGCCGCGGCGATGGCGTCGCTCGTGTCGCGGACGCTCGTGATCACCGCGAGCGGGCCGAAGGTCTCCTCGCGAAATGCCGCGCTGTTGCGCGTGTCGTCGCGCATGACGGTGGGCTCGTAGTAGAACCCTTTGCCGGCGCGCGGCGCCCCGCCGACGAGCAGCGACGCGCCGTCGCTTGTCGCGCGGGTCACCTGCGAGTGCAGGTCGTCACGGATCTTGGCCGTCGCCAACGGCCCGATGTTTGTTCGCTCGTCCATCGGATCGCCGACGACGAGGCTCCGCATGCGCTCGACGAATCGCGTGGTGAAGTCCTCGACGATCCGCTGCGCGACGATGAAGCGCTTGGCCGCGATGCACGACTGACCGTTGTTGATCGTTCTCGCCGTCACGGCGGTCCGCGCGGCCGCGTCGATGTCCGCGCTCTCCATGACGATGAACGGATCGCTCCCGCCCAGCTCGAGCACCGTCTTCTTGACGTGCCGTCCGGCCGCCGCAGCGACGCTGCTCCCCGCCGCTTCGCTCCCGGTGAGCGTCACTGCGGCGATACGCTCGTCGCCGATGAGCGACTCGACCTGGCCGGCCTCGATGAGCAACGTTTGAAACACTCCATCCGGCGCGCCCGCGTCGGAAAAGAGTTGTTCCAACGCCAGCGCGCACTGCGGCACGTTCGACGCGTGCTTGAGCAGCCCGACGTTGCCGGCCGCCAGCGCCGGGGCGGCGAACCGGATCACCTGCCAGAAGGGAAAGTTCCAGGGCATCACGGCGAGCACCACGCCGAGCGGCTCGAACGCCACGTATCCGCGTTCGCCGTCGACGGCGACCGGCGCGTCGGCGAGGAATTCGGCCGCGCGATCGGCGTAGTAGCGAAGACTCGTCGCGCACTTCGCGGCTTCGTCCTTGGCGGCGGCGAACGTCTTGCCCATCTCGCGCGTCATCAGCTTTCCGTACTCGTCGCGGCGCTCGTCGAGCAGGTCCGCGGCGCGGCGAAGCACGCGCGTTCGGTCGTCGAGCTGGCGCCGATCCCCACGAGCGCGCGGCGCGCGTCGGCGCACGACAGCTTGTCCTCGATCGCCGGCGGCGTCAGCGGCGCGAATTCCCGCAGCAGCTCACCCGTTGCCGGGTCGGTGCTCGTTATCGCCATCCGTTCGTTCCGCCTACTTGGAGAGAAACGTGTCTCCCGTCCACGAGACGCCGCCCTCGGCGGCGTCGCCGGCGAACCAGCGTCGCCACCACGGGACCTGTCTGTCCTGCTCGAGCACAGCGCCCACGGCGTCGCGCCACGCGGCCTGCATCGCCGCCGCGTCCTCGAACCGTTCCGCCGCCGTCGCCGCGAGACCGCGGCGCAGCCACTCGGCGAGCTCCGTGGGATGCGACGACAGGTCGACGTCGCCGCGCAACTCCCGCGCCAGAATCGACGCGCTGTCGCGCTCACCGAACGGCGGCGTTCCGGTCAACGCATACGCGACGATCGCGGCGAGCGAGAAGCAGTCGGCCGCGGCGTCCTGTTCTTCGCCGAGCAGCTGCTCGGGCGGCGCGAACGCGGGCGTGCCCGACGCGCCGGCGGTTTCTTCGCCGGTGGCGTTGGCGATGCCGAAGTCGGCGAGTCGCCAGCGTCCGTAACGATCGATGAGAACGTTTTCCGGTTTTAGGTCGCGATGGACGATGCCGATCGCGTGCGCCGCCGCGAGGCCGTTGAGGATGAAGTCGATCTGCGGGCGCGATCTCGTTGAGCGTGCGCGGGCCGGATCGCGCGACGAGATCCGCGACCGATCCGCCCTCGGCGAGCTCCATCGTGTACCAGGCGACGTCGCCGCGGCTGTCCCAGTCGAAGATCGGAACGATCGCCGGGTGCGCGAGCTGCGCCGCGAGCCTCGCCTCGCGCCGAAAACGGCCGACGATGCGTTCGTCGCGCGCAACGCGCGGATGGAGCAGCTTGAGCGCCACCTCGCGGCCGAGCGTCAGGTCGCGCACGCGCCACACGGAGCCGAACGAACCGGAGCCCAGCGCGGCGAGGACCTCGTAGTCGTCGGCGAGGGCCCAGCGGAGCCGCGTCTCGGGCGATTCGTTGGCGCGCGACGTCTCGGGCTCGTCGCCCGCGAGCGCGACCATCGTGCGCCCGCCGATGAGGCGATCGATCGAGCGAAGCAACGCGGCGATCGACGGAAATCGCTTTTCCGGGTCGGCGCTCAGCGCGCGATCGATGATGCCGGCGAGCGCGCGCGGGCAGTCGGGACGCATGAGCTGGATCGGCGGCACTTCGTCCGGCGGCGGGTTCTCGCCCGTGAGCGCGGCGAAGCACGTCGCCGCGAGCTGCCACTGATCGCTCGCCGGAGTCGGACACCACACGCCGTCGGTCCACTCGTGCGGCACCGGCATGAACCGGAAGTCGGGGGAGATTCCCGGCGGGATCTCGGTCATCGGCATCGCCCACTGCCATCCCATCATCCACAGACGCCCCATCGGCGACGCGAAGACGGTCTCGGGGGCCATGCAACCGTGCGCGGCCCCGAGGTCGTGGAGGTAGCTCAAGCCCGAGCCGATCTCGCGCAACACGCGCAGCGCGCCGGGAACGTCGTCCGGCCCCATGCGCGCAATTCGGGCGGCTATCGTTTCACCGATGATCCAGCGGCGCAGGTAGCCTGGCCCGCGCTGATTCACCGCGAACGTCGACCAGTAGTGGTACGTCGTGGGAATCGCCGGGTGGTTTCGGTGGGCCAAGTGCCGCGCTTCCGACTCGAGCCACACGGCGTGCGCGTCGTTCGGCGCCGTCACCAGCGACAGCGACCGCCCGAGCGCGTCGACGACCTCCTGATAGTGGCGATGCTGCGTGTGGAGTCCTTCGGATCCCCACGCCCAGCCCGGCGGCAGCCGCCACTCGCGCAAATGCGCCGGCAGCTCCTGCGTCCGGGTGTACATGGACGGGGGCCGGCCCGTCGCGAGGTCGGCTCCCACCAACGCATCCCCACCCCCGGTCACTCGGCTCGATGGAGCGTCCGTCACATTTTCGACTCGGAAAGGATCCTCTCGGCAGCCGCGGCGAACTCCGGAACGAGGGCGATGTCGGGGAGCACGGCGACCTCGACCTGTCGGACGGCGAGCGAAGAGCCGTCGCGCTGCGGCGACGAGGCGAGGGACGGGACGTGGACCGTGACGGAGACGATGCGCCAGAGGGTACTGGGTCTCGTCTTCTCGCCCGTCTCGTCCAGTGTGTCGAGCTGCAGCACCTCGCCGCGGCTGGGGATCACGTCGCTAAGGACCTCGGCCAGCACCAGTTCCCGGTCATGACGGACGACGCGCAACGTCACCATCGAACTCTCGTGCGTAATGCGTGGTGGGCACCGCGTGCCGTCTCTCAGGCCGCCACGCCAAAGCTATTGGACGGCTTCGGCTGAGACTAGCGGCGCGCTGAAACTCCGGTGCAGGATTCACGTACTGATGCACGATCAACGTCGCGTGTCATTTCGGAGGCTCTCGTGTTCCACTTCTTCGCTTCGATCACCGGTCTCGCCATGACCGTCGCCGCAACGGCGCTCGGCTTCTGGCAGGCCCGTCGCTTCACCGTGAACCGGTTGCAATACGTGGACGCCGTGCAGAACGGTCTGGCGCCGGTGCTCGCCGGGGTTGGAGCCGCGATCGTGGCCATACCGGTCGTGATGATTGTCCCGCTCGTAGGGATAGGGACGGCGTTGCTGTTCGGGTTGTCGGTGGCGCTAGGGGTGTCGTCCGGAGCGCGGGACATCAGGAAGAGACTCGGCGCCGGCTGAAACGGCGCGGGGAACGGCGGCGGGATCGCGGCCACTCTGAGGCTCGTCGTCGCCCGCGTGGTACGGCTTATCACTCGAAGTCGGGAACTGACCTCAGACACCTGAGGACAGTTTAGGCGTTGTCGCGGAGGGGCTCCGCCGCCGCACGAGACTCCAGTGTGTCACGCCGGGTCTGTGGTCCGTGGTCAGTCATCCGTTCCCGACTTCGAGCGCACAGCCGATACATCCAACCGGCGCTCGAACTCAGAGTGGCCGAGCTCCCCATCGCCCTTCGCGCCGTTCGGGGATCTTCACGCCTCTCTCGTTCGCATCGTACACTTCCGCGCACCCTCGCCGGAGCCTTCGATGCGACTCGCGGTCGCGCTTGCTGCATTCGCACTTCCCGCCACGCTCGCCGCTCAGTACCAACAAGGCTCGCCGCTGCGCGCCGACCAGCGGCTCGCGCACGACATCTACAAGGAGATGGTCGAGATCAACACCGCCGATTCGGTGGGCAGCACGACAGTCGCGGCGAGTGCGGTGGCGAAGCGGTTGAAGGACGCGGGGTTCGCGGACTCCGACATCTTCCAGGGCGGTCCGCGGGCGGACAAGGGGAACATCGTCGTCCGGTATCACGGCAGCGGGTCCAGCGGGCGCAAGCCGCTGCTTCTTCTCGCGCACCTCGACGTCGTCCAGGCTCTCAAGAAAGACTGGTCGCCCGATCTCGATCCGTTCGTCTTCACCGAGCGCGACGGCTACTACTACGGCCGAGGGTCAGGCGACGACAAGGCGATGGCGTCGATCTTCGTCACGACGCTCATTCGGTTCAAGCAGGAACACTACGTCCCCGACCGCGACATCATTCTCGCGCTGACGGCCGACGAAGAGGGCGGGCCGGCGAACGGAGTGCGCTGGCTCATCGCCAACCACCGCGAGCTGATCGACGCCGCGTACGCGCTCAACGAAGGCGGCGGCGGGTCGCTGCGCGACGGCAAGCCGTTCATCAATTCGGTCGGCGCGGCGGAGAAGGTGTCGGCCAACTTCACCGTGTCGACGGCGAACCGCGGCGGGCATTCGTCGGTGCCGCGCGACGACAACGCGATCTATGAGCTGGCTCAGGCGCTCACCCACATCGCGACGTTCCAGTTTCCGGTCATGCTCAACGACGTGACGCGCGAGTTCTTCACGCGCACGGCGACGATCGAGACGCCCGAAATCGGCGCCGCGATGCGCGCGATCGTCGCGAATCCGAACGACGCCAAGGCGTCGGCGACCCTCTCGCGCGACCCGCGCTACCGGTCGATGCTGCGCACGACGTGCGTGGCCACGATGCTCACCGGCGGGCACGCGCGAAACGCGCTGCCGCAGGCCGCGAGCGCCAACGTGAACTGCCGCATGGCGCCGGGACACGATCCGGAGGACGTGCGCGCCTCGCTGTTGAAGGCGACCGGCGACACGGGCGTGACGATCTCCAAGGCGCCCGCCATGGAACACGCCGCGCCGTCGCCGCTCACGCCCGAGATCATGCGCCCGATCGAGAAGCTCACGCACGAGATGTTCGGTCCCGACGTCCTCGTCATTCCGACGATGGGCACCGGCGCGACCGACAGCAAATACCTGCGCGCGATCGGCATCGCGGGGTACGGAGTCTCGGGACTGTTCGGCGACCCGAACGACAACCGCGCGCACGGCAAGGACGAGCGCGTGCTGATCAAGTCGTACTACGACAGCGAGGAATTCCTCTATCGCCTCACCAAAGAGCTGTCGTCGGGCAAGGTCGTTCCGTAGTCGGGCCGCCGCCACCGCGTTCGCGCTGAGCGCAGTCACGCTCGGCGCGGCGCGCGCGTCGGCCGCCGCCCAATCGCGCGCCCCCGCCGACGCGTGGCGCGACACGACGCATCACACCGGCGGCATGGTGCGCGTCGCGCCGAGCGTCCGGCTTCACTACCTGGACTTCGGCGGCCCGGCCGGGGCGCCGACGATTCTCTTTCTGGCGGGCCTGGGCAACACGGCCCACTCGTTCGACGACTTCGCACCGCTGCTCACCGACAAGTTTCACGTCGTCGCGCTCACGAGGCGTGGGTTCGGCGAGTCCGATCATCCCGAGTCCGGCTACGACACGCGCCGGCTCGTGGCCGACATCCGCGCGGCGATCACCGCGCTCCACCTCGGCCGCGTGACGATCATCGGGCACTCGATCGCCGGCGAAGAGATGACGCGGCTGGCCGGACAGTCCCCGTCGCTCGTCGACAAGCTCGTGTACCTCGACGGGGCCTACGATCGCGTGGCGGCCGACGCGAAGCTGCAGGAGATCTTCCCCGTACCGCCGAACTTGCCGGGGCGCCCCGAGCCGACCGCCGCCGACACCGCGACGCCGGCCGCGTACGTCGCGTTCGTGCATCGCGTGCGCGGCGTGAACATCCCCGAGGCCGACATCCGCACGCGTTTCAAGTACGACGGCTGGCGCGAGGAGATCACGAATGCGTATCAGTCGATCCAACCGGAGCACCCGAACTACGGCGCCGTGAAAGCGCCGGCCCTGGCGATCTACGCGGTCACCGACTCGGTCACCCAGCTCGAGCCGTGGCAGCGCGCGCGACCGCGAGCACGCGGCGGCGTGGCAGGACGTGATTCGCGGACTCGATCGCGTCGACCGCAGTCTCGCGCGATCAGTTTCGCCGAGAGGTCGAGCACGGCACGGTTCTCGAGATCCGTGGAGCGCACCATTGGATCTTCGTGAGCAATCGAGACGAGGTACTCGCGGCGGTGCGCCGCTTCTTAGGCGTGGGGTGAGATGGGCGTGCCCGGATTGAGATGCCAGACCAGCATCGAGCATTCAGCATCGCGGGTACGAGGCGTGAGAACTGCTTTGGACTCCACGTGCCTTGAACGGCCGCTACGGCCCGACCCAGGCCTCAGGACTGCTCTCAGGTCTGAGGTCTCAGGATCAGGATTCGGACTTGAGGCGTGAGGGCGAGGTATTGCGCGGGCTCGCCAGGACGCGCTTGCGGTAGCCGAAGGTCATCTTACGGATCTCAATCGTTTCATCATTGAAGCCCTGCCACGTCGCGAGATCGAGGAGCTCCAGGTCGCGCGATTCGAGTAAATGGTATTCGACCTCGTTGTCGGACTTGATCGACATGTCGAGAAATCGGGCGAATTCCTTGTTCGTCGCCGCTCCGCACCCCTCGACGATGTTCGCCGCAACGGCGTCCGCGGCCCGAGTGAGCTGCGACCGCAGGTGAGCGTACCCCAGTCGCCCGAAGTGCCGCGTCGCTTTGTGAATCGCAATCGCCAACGCGTGCGCCCTTTGCCACGCCTTGATGTGTTTGAAGTCTTGCATCTGACAACTGTATCCTGGCCCCTCTCGATTGACGCGGACCATTCCCCCGCGACCGCCCCCATTCCCTGGCATCTCAACCCTGAGAGCACGCCTGAGGCCTGGGTCGGGCCGTACTGGCCGTTCAAGGCACGTGGAGTCCAAAGCAGCTCTCACGCCTCGCCTCCTCGACGCTGAATGCGCGATGCTGGTCTCGCTCCCAGCTGGCGGAACGCGACGCCCCGCCTCGACGCCCGAATCGAGCTCACAACTGACCTGAGATCTCAGCTCTCAGATCTCAGACTCAGTCGAGAAACCGCCCCCTCTCCTCAGCCGTCGGAATCACGCACGTCGCGCCGCCGGCCGCGAGCCGGTGCCTGTGTCGCGCCACGAGGTCGTAGCCCCAGTCGCGAACGCCGCCGGGCACGATGGCCGCGACCGCCGCCAGCGCGCCCCAACGCGCCGCCGAGGTAGCGCAGCACGCGCAGCGCGGCGGCGGATCGCACGAGCGGCGCCGCGTCGTCGATGCCCTCGAGCCAGACCATCGAATCGGCCGACGCGAGCTCGGGATGGCGGCTCGCGGATCGCCGTCCCCGTCGGCCCCTGCAAGCTCGCGAAGTTGAGCGTCCTCGCGCGGACGTCGTGCCGCAGCACGAACTGCACCGCGTCCGCGCAGAATCCGCAGGTCCCGTCGTAGAGGAGCAGGGGCCCGCCCGCTCCCGTCTCGCTCATTTCGACTCGCGCGCGCCGTTCGACTTGGCCGCCCGCGCCGATCCGCGCGACGCGAGCGGGCGCACGAGCTTCTCCGCCGTCAGCGTGTCGGAGACGCGCGCGACCTTCGTGGCGGTGAGTCCGAGCTCCTTCGCCTTGGCGAAGATCGCCGTGTCGGCGATGCCGGTCGGCCCCTTCGGGTGCACGACCCAGATCGCGCCGTCGTCCGTGATGGCCGCGTTGGCGCGAGCGATTCGCGTCATGTCCGCGGCGCGGCTCACGTCCACGAACACGACGTCGCGATTCTTCGCGGCGCTGGCGCGTGACAGCCGCGACGTGCGCTCGGAGAGCTGCGCGCAGAGCTCGTCGTCGTGCGTGCCGATGAGCAGCACGGCGGCCTCGGGCTTCACGTCGAGCTTGTCGATGAGTCGCTTGGGCGGCTCGCCGAGTTTCTTCTCCCAACGAGTCGCGGCGGGCTCGCCGAGCGTGAGCGTGATCGTCGCGGTCGGCGCGGTGACCGTGACGTCGCCCGCGCGGCGCGAGACGCGTTGAATCGACGTGCGCTTGACGCGCACGCGTGCCTCGCCGCGTACGACGAGCTCGTCCGTCTCCAGCAAGAACCGTCCCGTCCGCCTCGCGCGCGGCGCCTTTCTCCACGACGCGAACGCGGCACTTCGCCTCGTAGCCCACGAGCCCGCCTCCGTAACTCGGCCTTTCGCAACTTAAGTCGCGCCGTCGCCCGCGACGAGGCGGCCGACGAGTTAGACCGTTCCTTGCGAGATGAAGAAGGCGAGGACACCGGCGAACGCGCCGGCGCGTGGGGGGATAACGCACACATGGGAGAAGCTGCGCGCTTCGTGAGGTCATTTCGGCCGACCGACCGGGAAATGGATTCTCGCCGCATGGCTCGCGGCGGGCGCCGCGGCGCTGCTCGGGTCCGACGACGCCGGCCATGGCCGCGGGGAACGTGGCCGACTCGGCTCGCCGCGCCGCGCCCGATTCGGTCGTCGATCCGAACGTCTCCCCCGTCCTCACGATGCGAAACGTTCAATTCAGGTTCACGAAGGACCTGGTCGTCGGCATCGACAGGATTCGCGCGCAGATGCGTCCGGCGCCGCCGGCCACCGTCGTCTCGTTCGACGATCCGGCGAGCTTCGACCTCGACGTCGCCGGGGCCGTCGGTCCATCTGACTTGCCGCAGGTCGAGGTCCTCATGAACACGAGGATCTTCGCCTATCCGAACGCGAACGTCCGCAACCTGCGCGTCGAGGCGGACGGCCAGAACCTGGTCATCCACGGGACGCTCTCGAAGGGCGCCACGATCCCGTTCACGATGGGCGGCACACCGTCGATTCGCGAGGGACGTTGGCTGGCGATCGAGACGAAAGAGGTGAAGATCGGCGCCGTCGGCGTGACCGGCCTGCTCAGCGCGCTTCACATCAGTCTCTCGGCGATGATCAACGTTCCGGCGAGCGGGAACCTGCGCGTCGAGAAGAACACGATCCTGATCGACGTGTTCTCGAACTTGCCGCCGCCGCACCTGCACGGCGCGATCGCGTCGCTCGACTGCTGCGCGCATGGCTTCGGACTCGTGATCGGCTCGCCCAACGCGGTGAGCGACTCGGCGTTGCGCGGCGCTCGTGCCGTCCGCGATGGCGTCGCCGAACTTCGTCGCCATTCGGCGCGGCCAGCTCAAGTTCGGCAAGCTCACGATGGTGGACTCCGACCTCGACCTGGTGGACTGCCGACTCCCGCGATCCGTTCGACTTCTACCTGGGTCGATACCAGTGCCAGCTCGCCGCGGGCGTATGCGCACGCGACGCTTCAGTACGGGTGGCGCGTCCGGATGCCGGACTTCGACAAGCTCACCGGCGAGCAGTGCCCGACGGATTCCGGTAGTCGCGCTGAAAGCGGGACAAATCGTCCGCTTCGATGGCCCGATGTCGCCGCTCCGCGCCAGAAATCGTAATGTTCAGCAGTCCCTCGGACTTGGTCCGTACTCATTTGGTTCGGGCCCGGATGGGGTGTCGCACGGGCCGCCACCGATCTACATAGTTAGAGCTTGATTCCCACCCACGCTCTCGAACGCCGACCCCCCCGCCGGATGTTTCCGTGCGCCCCTCCCGTCTGTCGCGACGAGCGATGGCGGGCAGCATCGGCGCTGATGCTCGCCGCCGCAGTGTCGGCCGGCGCGCAGCGCGCGAAGAAGGACCAGCCGGAGTTCACGCGCCAGGGCCTCCTCATCGTGAACTTCACGCCGCGCGCCGGCGCCGACATGAAGCTCGGCCGCAAGGCCGGAGACGCGGTGCGCTCGCGAGTCGGCCGCCTGATCGACAAGAAGGAGGTCGACCTCATCGACGCGGGGGAAGTCGGGTATCGCATGGAGCGCGCGGGCTACAACCCCGACACGACCTACGACCTTCAGGAAATCCGCTCCGCGGGCAAGTACTTCCGCGCCGACGAGTTCGTGATGGCGTCGGTGTCCAACGGGCCGGCGGGTCCGCGCCTGTCAGGGTCGCTCATGCTGCTCCGCGACGAGCGGCTGCGGCAACCGCTCCCTGACGCGACGGCGCCGAAGCTCGATTCGGCCGCCGTGCTCTTCGCGCGGTCCATCGTCGCGGCGCGCGTGCAGCTCGTGCACGAGCGCCGTTGCGAGAACGCGCTCCGCGCGGGGAGCGGCCTCCGCGCAGTCGAGGCGGCGCGAGAAGGCGTCAACGCGTATCCGCGTGGTTCGATCGTTCGGACGTGCCTCGTGTGGGCACTGCACCAGAACGGGGCCCCGGCGACTGAGGTACTCGCGGCGGCCGAGTCGCTCCTCGCGATCGATTCGGTGAGCCCGCACGGTCTCGAGGCCGCCGCCGTCGCGCTCGACTCGCTGCGCCGCCGCGAACCCGCCGCGGGGTACTGGCTCCGCCTGGCGGCCACGGACACGGCGGACCTCGACCTCGCCGTTCGAGTCGGCTACGCGCTGCTCGACGGCGGCAACGCGTCGCGCGCCGAGCCGTTTCTCGTCGCGCTGAGCAACGCGCATCCGGACGACATCCGCTTCGTCTTGCAGAGATGGCGCGCCGCGTACGAGAACAAGCACTGGCCGGTGGCGATCGCCGCCGGCGAGGCGCTCCTCGAGCGCGACTCGGTCAGCCGCCGCGATTCGCTCTTCTACTACCGCCTCGGCTTACGCGTACCACTCGGCGAACCAGACGATCAAGGCGATCGAGACGCTCGCCCACGGCGTCAACGCGTTCCGCAACGACGCGAAGATGTACGCGCTGTACACGCAGTACATCAAAGCCGAGGCGGACACGGTGTTGCCGCGCGGGCTCGCGCTCTTTCCGCGGAGCGTGGAGTTGTTGAACCTCCACGCCACGGAGCTGCACGCCCGCGGCAAGGTCTCCGAAGCGTTGGACGCCACCAGGCAGCTGGTATTGCTCGACTCGGCCACGAAACACGGGTACATGTCGATCGCGCAGCTTCAAATCGAACTTGGCCGTCCGGACAGCGCGCTCGCATCGCTGCACGCGGCGTTGGCGAGCGGCGACGATTCGACGTTCGTGGCGACGTTCGCGTTGGCCAAGGGGAACGCGCTGTACCAGGCGGCGGCAAGCGGAGCGCAGTCCAACGCCGATCTCGCGGCCGCGCTTCGCATGCTGGCGTTTGCCGACTCGGTGCAAACCTCGGAGCAAGCCCGGTTCCTCACCGGAGTGGCGGCGCTGGCCGTCGCGCAGACGGCGCTCAAGGAATCGATGAAGCTCACCGACAAGGGCGAGAGCTGCAAACGGGTGCGCGTGGCGGCCGACGTGATCCCGCTCGCGCGTGTCGGGCTTCATGCGGGCGAGGCGTCGTTCGCCGAAACGGCGAAGCAGTCGCTCGACTTGCTCGACCAGATCGATCCGTACGCGCAGCAGCAGCTCAAGGTGCTCTGCGTCGACTCGGATCGTCCGCCGTCGCGAAACTGAAGCGATCGCGCGCTGAGGCGGCGCGACGCATCGACAGACTCGATGCGTCATCAAGAGCGATTCGGCAATGAGATGATGACGCGTCCGCCCGGCGGCTTGGCTAGCGTCGCGACATGCTCGCCGCCATCCGCTCGGCCGCCGTGCTCGGAATCGACGCCTACGACGTTTGCGTCGAGGTCGACGTCGCCCAAGGGCTGCCGCACTGGACGATCGTCGGTCTTCCATCCGGCGAGGTGAAGGAGAGCCGCGAGCGCGTCTCGGCCGCACTCGCCAATTCCGGCTTCGCGGTCCCCGCTCGGCGCGTGACCGTGAGTCTTTCGCCGGGCGACCAAAGAAAGGCGGGGACCGGCTTCGACCTGCCGATCGCGATCGGGCTCCTCGTCGCCCTCGGTGCGCTGCCCGCCGAGTCGTGTGGAGGGCCTCGCGTTCCTCGGCGAGCTGGGGCTCGACGGCGCGATTCGGCCGGTGCGGGGCGTGCTGTCGGTCGCGCGGCATCTCGCGAGCGCGGCGCCGCTGCGCGGATTCGTCATTCCGCCGCCGAACGTCGCCGAAGCGTCGCTCGTTCGATCGCTGTGCACGTTCACCGCTGATTCGTTGGGCTCACTCGTCGAATCATTGCAGGCCGGATCGTTGTCCCGCGCCGAGCGAGCGATCGAGAGCGTGGTGTGCGACGAGAACGTGGATTTCGCGGACGTGTCGGGGCAGGCGAGCGCCAAGCGCGCGCTCGAGATCGCGGCGGCCGGCGGACACGCGTGTCTGCTCGTGGGCCCGCCCGGTGCGGGGAAGACGATGCTCGCGCGCCGGCTGCCGTCCATTCTTCCGTCGCTCACGGAAGACGAAGCGCTCGAGGTCACGGCGATCCACTCCGTCGTCGGTCTTCTGCCGTCGTCCGGCGGGCTCGTGTCCGCTCGGCCGTTTCGCGCGCCGCATCATTCCATTTCGTCGGCGGGGCTCGTCGGGCGGCGGGGGCATTCCGCGGCCGGGCGAAGTGAGTCTCGCGCACCACGGCGTGCTTTTTCTCGACGAGCTGCTCGAGTTTCCGCGCGGGGCGCTCGAGGCATTGCGGCAACCGCTGGAAGACGGCCGAGTGGTGATTGCCCGCGCGGCGCTGAGCGTCGCGTTCCCCGCGCGATTTTCGCTCATCGCGGCGATGAATCCGTGTCCCTGCTGCAACTCCGGCGAGCCGACGCGACGTGTGCACTTGTTCCGAGTCGGAGATCGTTACGCTATCGAGCGCGGTTGTCCGGAGCCGCTCGCCGATCGCATCGACATGCATGTCACGCTGGCGCCGTCGCGACCGCCGACGCTCGAGCACGCCAGCGACGGCGAGTCGTCGTCGGCGATCCGCGCGCGCGTCGAGCAGTAGTCGCGCGATTCAACGAGCCGCGCTTCGCGCGCATACAGGCCGTCCGTGCAACGCGCAAGCATCGGGTCGATGGCTGCTCTCGCATGGCCACATCGATCGAGAAGGCGCGCGAGCTGGTGAGCGCGGCCGTGGAATCCCTCAATCTGTCCGCTCGCGGATTCCATCGCGTTCTGCGCGTCGCGCGAACGATCGCTGATCTCGCGGTCAGCGAACCATGCCGTGCCGCGCATGTCGCCGAGGCGCTACGCTATCGTCCCGGATAAGGGCGCTGCCGGCGTTCTCGGTGGCCTGAGCCGGCGGCGGCCACACCTTCGGAAGATCAGAGCGTTGTAATGATGCATTAGCAATCGCGTTCCTTGACTCACCGACTGAGAACGCTTGCGCGATGTGCAACGTGACTTTATCATGTTTGCCGGCCCGCGCGGAAATGCGGCGCCACGCCGATCGAGCTCTGTGTGTGGAGGTAATGGTGAGACTGACCCTCAGGCTATTGGCAACGAGCACGGTTGCGTCGGCCATGAGTTGCGCATCCGATAGCACGGCCTTGCGGCAAGGCCCCGTTCCGTCGCGTGTCACGATTCTCGAGCCGAATCCATTTCTCGCGGACATCTCGACGCCGGCACATGTGCACGCGCACGTGTATGACAACTCTGGGATTCTGATCGACGCGAGTGTACGGGTCGCATGGTCGAGCACTGACACATCGGTTGTGGGCGTCGACGAGTCCGGCAACCTGACCTTGCGCCGGCTTGGAACCAGCTACGTTCGCGCGTCAGTCGACACGAATGGCGCGCGTGCACAGGATTCGGTCGAAGTTGACGTCATAAAAGGGAATCTCGCCGACAAAGTCCGGCCGACGCCCAATCCGTGAGCGCCGCGCCAGGAGTTGCGTGGAGGAATGGGCGCGAGTTCGCCGTTGCGTGATCTGGTCGTGTTGCTGCCCGGGCGAGAGCCACCGCCGGATCTGGCGGGCGCGGTCGTCGCGGCGCGCCGCGCGAGCCAGCCCGCCCCGCAACCGTTCATTGACGAAGTCCTCGCGCGCGTAGCCGCGAACGGCGACGGACCATCGCGGCTCGCCGCCGGCGCCGTGCTCGACGCGAGTGTGGGCCACGCCCAATGATGCGGGCCGCCGACGCGCGGTTCCGTCCGCGATGACGGCTGCGACGTGGGTCACGCGGGACGCGGCGCGGATCATGCCCTAAGGGCTAACACGCGCGCGAGCAACTCGAACCGCGCGACGTTAACACGACGTCATCAATGATGAGGGATAGCCGCCATGAATGACCGAACTCGACGGCCGTGGATGCACATCGGCCTCGTCACACTCGCCGCCGCGACGCTGCTGAGCACGCGCGTCCAGGCCCAGCAACCCCGGGCATGTGGGGGCGCGCGCGCGACGCGTGCAGCGCCGCCGCCGCACGCGCCGGCTACGTAGTCCTGCGCCGCGACCGTGAATCGCTTCACGGAAGCATGTACGCGTTTCCGATGCACGTTCGACGCGGCGCCACCGAGGTCGACGTGACCTGCCGTTACGACGGTCGCTCGGGCTTGGTGGATCTGCCCGGATTCGAGCGATCGGGGACCGCCGCGGGGCGTTTGGAAACGCAGGACCAGCGCGCCCAGCGCCGCTGTGAGGATTTCGTGAACTCCGCGCCGGGCTATCGCGTGTTGTCCGTCGGCTCCGCGACGCGACGCGGGACGCTTTGGGACGTGGCGACTCACCGTTCGCCGCAACGGACGCGACGGCGTGCCGATCACCTGTCGCTACAACCCGTCGAGCAACCGGCTCTCGATCCGCCGGTAACGACACCTTCGACAGCGGACCCGATCCCGGCCGAGCCTCGCTCGACCGGGATCGTTCGTTCGACGCTCGTCGCGCGAACGTGGCGCTGCTCGAGGGGCGATTACGTTTCCCGCATGGCGGCCCACAAGGAAGCCGAACTGCGCGGCTGGCTTGCGCGAGCAGGGGCGAATCGCGATCGGCTACAGCGGCGGCGTCGACTCCGCGTATCTCGCGGCGGTCGCCGTCGGTGTGCTCGGCGCGGACGGCGTTCTCGCCGTCACCGGACGAAGCGCGTCGTATCCGGAAAGCCAGTGGGCCGCCGCGCGCGAGACCGCGCGCGCGATCGGACTCGAGGTGCTCGAGATCGATACGGCCGAGCTGGACGACCCGCGCTACGCGGCCAATCCGACAAACCGCTGCTACTTCTGCAAGTCGGAGCTCTGGTCCCACGTCGTGCCCGTCGCCCGTGCGCGCGGCATCGATCTCGTGGCCGACGGCACGAACGCCGATGACCTGAGCGACCATCGGCCGGGAGCGCGAGCCGCGCGCGAATTCGGCGTCGTGTCACCGCTCGCCATGTTCGGACTCACAAAGGCCGAGATCCGCGAACGCTCTCGCGCGCTCGGGTTGCCGACGTCCGAGCAGCCGTCGTCGCCCTGCCTCTCGTCTCGCATCCCGTACGGCACGCCCGTTACGGTGGGAGGCTGAGACGCGTCGAGCGCGCCGAAGCGTCGCTGCGCGAGCTCGGCATCGCGGGCGACCTTCGCGTTCGGCACTTCGGAGAGCTGGCCCGCGTCGAGCTCGCGGCGGCCGAGCTGTCCCGATGGAGCGAGCCGGCGATCGGCGAGCGGTGCTCGAGCATGCGCTGATCGAGGCCGGGTACCAGCGCGTGGAGATCGATCCGCGTGGATTCCGGTCGGGCGCGCTCAACGAGCTTGCCTCGATCGGCGCGGGCGGGCCCGAACACACGACTCGGACGCGGCGAGTGCGCCTGTTTCTGGCGATTAATCTGCCGTTCGACGTCCGCCGCGACATCGTCGCGGCAACGGGGCCGCTGCGCGAGTGCGCCCCGGAGCTCGGGTGGGTGGACGAAGCGAAAATGCACCTCACGCTCAAGTTCCTCGACGACCAGCCGCCCGAAACGGCTGATGCGGTGCGTGCCGCGACCGCCCAGATCGCGGGCCGCCACCGCGAGCTGACCATGCGCCTTGGCGGCATCGGGGCGTTCCCGAACTTTCGCCGGTCGCGAGTCGTATGGATGGGGGTGGAACAGGATCCGCGGCTGGAATTGCTGCACAACGACATCGAGGTCGCGTGCGAAGCGCTCGGCTTCGACGTCGACGGGCGCCCTTTTCGTCCGCACCTCACCTTGGCACGCGTGAAGCATCCGTTGGCCGAGGAACGCGTGCGCGCATTTACCGATGCCGCGCGCGGCGTGGACTACGGGGTCGACGTTGTGGTTCAGTCGCTCGACCTCATGCAGAGTGAGCTGGGACCAGGCGGCTCGAAGTATTCGACCGTCGCATCGGCGCCGCTTCGGAGAGAATGACATGGGATGCATCACGAGACTTGGCTGTCTGTTCGTGCTCGTCGGGCTGGCGGTGGCCGGATGGTTGACGCGCGACATGTGGATGTCGCGCCTCGCGGCGCACGCGAGCCATGCGCCGACGCGCCGTCGTGGCGACCGAACGCTGGGAGCCGCTGTCCGACGCCGCCGCGGACACGACGCGAGCGGCGCTGAAGCGGCTCGGCGAGCCTCGCGGCCAGGTCTTCGAGACGTTGTCGCCGGCGGCGCTCGCGTCGTACGCCTACCAGCAGGTCGCGAAACGGCTGCCGACCGCCGCCGACAGCGTCGACGCGATGGCGAGCGGCGACAAGCTTTCCATGCGCGCCGTGGTGTCGGTCTCTGATCTCGGCGGCGCGGATCGCCGACGCGGTGGGCATCGTGCACGACCGAGAGCGCGTCGAGCTCACGGGAACGCTCGGCGTATCGAAGCCCGGGGTCGCGGTGTTCGACGTCTCCGAGGCGAGGATTCACGGGCTGCCGATCCCCAGCGGGATGATCGCGTCGCTCATCGACCGGATCCAGCCCGGCGCGCGCCAGGCCGGCGTGCCGCCGAACGCGCTGCTGTTGCCGATCCCCTCGCTACATAGGTGACATTCGAGTGGCGAACAGCAAGATCACCTTGTACAAGACGGTTCGATGAGCATTGCGCGGCGCATCCTGATTGTCGACGACGAGCAAGGGATTCGCGCCACGCTCGGCCAACTGCTCGAGTTCGAGGGGTACGAGGTCCGCGCCGTCGGCAACGCCGTCGACGCGATCGCTGAGTACCAGAAGCAGCGCCCGGATCTGGTGTTCCTCGACGTGAAGATGGCGGGCATCGACGGCGTCGAGGCGCTCAAGAAAATCAAGGAGCTCGACCCGAGCGCCATCGTCGTGATGATCAGCGGCCACGCCACGATTCAGACCGCGGTCGAAGCGACGCAGCTCGGCGCGTACGACATCCTCGAGAAGCCGCTCGACACGGACCGCATCCTCGTCACGCTGCGGAACGCGCTCCAGCACCTGGATCTCCACGAGGAGAACGCGCGGCTCCGCGAGACCATTCAATCTCGGTACGAGATTGTCGGACGGTCCTACGGCATCCGCCTCGTCATCGACAAGATCGACCGCGTCGCGAAGACGCCGGCTCGCATCCTGATCACGGGCGAGAACGGCACCGGCAAGGAGCTCGTGGCGCGGGCGATCCACTCGCAGTCGACGCGCGCCGACGAGCCGTTCGTCGAGGTCAACTGCGCGGCGATCCCGAGCGAGTTGATCGAGAGCGAGCTGTTCGGGCACATGAAGGGGTCGTTCACCGGCGCCGTCGCCGACCGCGCCGGCAAGTTCGAGCAGGCGCACCGCGGCACGATCTTCCTCGACGAAGTCGGCGACATGAGCCTGGCGGCCCAGGCAAAAGTCCTCCGTGTCCTACAAGACGGCGTCGTGACGCGCATCGGCGGCGCGAAGCCGGTCGAGGTGGACGTGCGCGTGCTCTCGGCGACGAACAAGAACCTCGAGGCCGAGATCACGGAGCAGCGCTTCCGCGAGGATCTCTTCTATCGTTTGAACGTCGTTCCCATTCACGTTCCACCCCTGCGCGAGCGGCGCGAGGACATTCCGCTGCTCGTCGCGCACTTCGTGAACGTGCTCACGAAGCGCGAGGGTGTCGCCGCGCGGACGGTCGCGCCCGAAGCGGTCGAGCGGCTGTCGAAGCTCGACTGGCCGGGGAACGTGCGCGAGCTGCGCAACACGATCGAGCGGCTGCTCATCCTCGCGGCCGGCCCGCGCGTGACGGCGGACGACGTCGGCCGGCTCGGCGGGCGCCACGACACCGACCAGACGGGACTGGGATCGCTGCTCGACTGCAAGACGTTCGAGGAGTTCAAGCACGCCGCGGAGCGCGCGTTTCTGCTCGCCAAGCTGCGCGAGTACGACTGGAACGTCTCCGAAACGGCGCGCGGGCTCGACATGCCGCGCTCGAACTTGTACAAGAAGATCGAGCGCTACGGCCTCACGAGAGAGAGCGTGACCTGATGGCCCCTGATCGCGATTGGGAGAAAGAGCTCGCCAAGATCGACAAGCAGTTGGCGTCGCTGCCCGACGAGGCGCTGATGCCGGTTGCGCCCGAAAAACAAGTCGAAGAGCTCCGCGAAGCCGGGCGGACGCGCCGCCGCTCCCGCGCCGGCGGAGCCGAGATCGACGTCGTCGTTCGGCGTGTTCGCGCGACTCACGTTGGCGCTCGCCGTCGGAATCGCCATGGCCTTTTGGCCCTATCCGTCGCGGTGCGGCTTGGGACTCATCGGCTATCTCGGCGCTGTCGGCGTGATGACGGCCGGCGGCGTGTGGGCGTCGATCTGGACGTGGCGCCATCGCGCGAGCCGCGCTCATCTCGTGTCGCTCGCCATCACGGTATGGGGCGTGCTCCTCGGCTCCCTGGAGATTCTGCCCCGTATCGGCTATGCGTATCCCACCGACAAGCATCCCGCGGCCTGGTCGTGTTCCGCCGTTCCAACCAAGCCTCAGCAGGCACCGGTGCCCGCGCCCACCACACCCGCGCCCTCTCCGACGCCAGCGAAGCCTCCGGCCCCAACTACGAAACCATGAAAACGTTCGAGAACTTCATCGGCGGTAAGTGGGTGCCGCCGGTGAGCGGTGAATATTTCGCGAATCAGAATCCGGCCGACGCGCGCGACACGATCGGCCGCTTCCCGATGTCCGGCTCGGCCGACGTCGACCAGGCGGTCGAGTCCGCGCAGCGCGGATTCGAGCTGTGGCGGCGCACGCCGGCGCCGGCGCGCGGCGACGTGCTGCGGCACGTCGGCGACCTGCTCTCCGCCCGAAAGGAAGACGTCGCCGACCTGATGTCGCGCGAGATGGGGAAGCCCCTGGCCGAAACGCGCGGCGACGTTCAGGAAGGGATCGACACGGCGTACTACGCGGCGAGCGAAGGACGCCGCCTGTTCGGCCACACCGTGCCCAGCGAGTTGCGCGACAAGTGGGCGATGAGCTTCCGCCGTCCGATCGGCATCGCCGGCATCGTGACGCCGTTCAACTTTCCGCTCGCCATTCCGACGTGGAAGATGTTCCCGGCGCTCGTGTGCGGAAACGCGTGCGTCTTCAAGCCCGCCGAAGACGTGCCGCACACCGGGCACGTGCTCGTCGAGATTCTGCTCGAGGCCGGGTTGCCGCCCGAAGTGATCCAGCTCGTGCACGGCGTGGGCGAAGCGGCGGGCGCGGCCATCGTGAACCATCCGTCGATTCCGGTCATCTCATTCACCGGATCGACCGAGACGGGGCGCGTCGTGGGCGAAATCTGCGGCCGCATGCACAAGCGGCTCTCGCTCGAGATGGGCGGCAAGAACGCGATGATCGTCCTCGACGACGCGAACCTGGATCTGGCGCTCGACGGCGTGCTCTGGGGCGCGTTCGGCACCACGGGACAGCGCTGCACGGCGACGAGCCGCCTCATCGTGCAGGACGGCGTGCACGACGAGTTCGTGAGCCGCCTCGTCCAGCGCGCTCGTTCGCTCAAGCTCGGCGACGGGCGCAAGGCGGGGACCGACGTCGGCCCGCTGATCAATCAGGATTCGGTCGCCAAGGTCGAGCGTTACATCGACATCGGACAGAAGGAAGGCGCCGATCTGTTGTGTGGCGGTCGCCGGGCCACCGGATCGGGGCTCGATCACGGGTATTTCTTCGAGCCCACGATCTTCGCGCGCGTCCGCGCTGGCATGCGTCTCGAACAGGAAGAAATCTTCGGACCGGTGCTCTCGGTGGTTCGCGTCCGCACGCCGGACGAGGCGTTCACGGTCAACAATGACGTCCGCTACGGCTTGTCGTCATCCGTCTATACGCGGGACGTGAACGTGGCAATGCGGGCGATGAACGAGCTCGACACCGGAATCACGTACATCAACGCCCCGACGATCGGCGCCGAGGCACATCTCCCGTTCGGCGGCGTAAAACAAACGGGGAATGGCCACCGGGAAGGCGGGTGGGAAGTGTATGAATTCTTCTCGGAGACGAAGGTTGGCTATCTGGATTTCTCGGGCGCGTTGCAGCGGGCGCAGATCGACAACTATCTCGGCACGCCGGATTGATCTCGTGGGTGCCCTAGCCGAGTCCGTTGTCGGGCGTTATCTCACAACCGCATCTCCCGCAGTGAGTGCAGTGAGCATTGGATGAGTCTCAACGAGCAGGCGTCGCCGTCACCGAACCAGGAACCCGCCGCGCCACCGGCCGGGAACACGGCCGCGCCCGCTACGCGCTCGATCTCCGATCAGCAGAAGACCGACGCGCTTCGCGACCTCAACCGGAAGCGCTCCGGGATTGGACTTCCTCGGCGAGTGGGCGAAGATCTTTCTCGTGTCGGTGCTCCTGTTCGTCGTGATCAGAACGTTCCTTGTCGAAGCGTTCAAGATCCCGAGCGGAAGCATGGAGAACACGCTCCAGATCGGCGATTTTCTGCTCGTCAACAAGCTGGTGTACGGCGCCGAGGTGCCGTTCACGCACAAACGGCTGCCGCGGCTTCGGGATCCGCAGCGCGGCGACGTGATAGTGTTCGAGTACCCGGGCGACCTGACGAAGTATTTCGTGAAGCGGTTGGAAGGTGTGCCCGGCGACACAGTCGAGATGAGAGAAGGGACACTGATCCGCAACAGCCACGTCGTGAGCGAGCGGTACGTCGAGCATACCGAGCCGGATATCGACCCTCAGCAGGAAGAATTTCGGTGGCAGCGCGATTACCTTGTGAAGTCGGCCGCGGCCGCTGCCGTGGCATATCGCCCGTCGCGAAACAACTGGGGTCCGTTGGTCGTCCCAGAAGGGAACTACCTCGCGCTCGGCGACAACCGGGACAACTCGTACGACAGCCGATACTGGGGCTGGGTCGCAGATTCGTTGATCAAGGGTCAGCCGTTCGTGATCTATTACAGTTATGCGCCCGACTCCTCCGAACACAGCTTGGCTTGGCTCACGCGCATCCGCTGGACGCGCCTCGGTGAGCGGATCCGATAGATTGCCTCGAAACCGCATGGCCGCTACCGGCAACAAGAAATCGTCGTACGAAGAAGGCTCGCTCGACCAATATCTCCGCGACATCAGCGTCTATCCGCTGATTTCGCGAGATGAGGAAGTGCGGCTCGCGCAGAGCATCCGCGACGGCAGCCAGGAGTCGCTCGACAAGCTGGTGCGCTCCAACCTCCGATTTGTCGTATCGGTCGCGAAGAAGTATCAGAACCAGGGCGTGTCGCTCTCGGATCTGATCAACGAGGGCAACCTCGGACTCATTCGCGCCGCGCACAAATTCGACGAGACGAAGGGCATCAAGTTCATCTCGTACGCGGTCTGGTGGATCCGGCAGGCGATCCTCCAGGCGCTGGCCGAGCAGTCGCGCATCGTGCGCGTGCCGCTCAACAGGGCGGGGACGCTCCACCGCATCGGCAAGCGCGCCAACGCGCTGCTCCAGGAGCTCGGGCGCGATCCGACGCACGAAGAGATCGCGCACGGCATGGACATCACCGAGGAAGAGGTCGCCAAGACGATGGCGATCTCGCAGACGCATCTCTCGCTCGATGCGCCGCTCACCCCTGGTGAAGACAACAAGCTCCTCGACTACCTGCCGGACACGCTCAACCCGACGCCCGACGAGTCGATGTTCGAAAAGGCGCTTACCGAGTCGATCGAGGAAGCGCTGTCGCACCTGAAGGAACGCGAGTCGAAGATCCTGCGCCTCTATTTCGGCCTCGACGGCAGCGAGCCGATGACGCTCGAGGAGATCGGCGCGCTGCTCGGCATCACGCGCGAGCGCGTGCGGCAGATCAAGGAGAAGGCGCTGTCCCGGCTTCGTCACGTGAGCCGCGCCCGTGCGTTGGAGTCCTACCTCGGCTAGCGGTCGACGCCGCGCTTCGAGCGCGGCGTTCGGCGTCGTGTCTGCGGCTGCCTGTCGGCTGCTGCGGCTCGTCGGGGACCACCGACACACATCCCTCCGGACCGGCGGCGAGCGTCGTCGTGAGTCCCGCCCCGATGCTCGTGAGCGTCGGCGGGTCGGCCCAGATCAACGCCCGCGTTCTTGACGCGTCGAACAATCCGGTCTCAGGGGCGACGCCGACCTTTCAGTCGTCCGACCAGTCCATCGCCAGCGTCAACGCGGGCGGGTTGGTGACCGGGCTGCGCGCCGGCGTCGCGACGATCAGCGCGACGTATGGAACCGGCACCGGCACGACCAAAGCGACCATCGTCACACCGACGTCCGTCGCGGGACGTGTCGCCGCCGTCGACGCGGGAGCTGTCGCGGGGCTCGTCGCCGGCGTCGAGAGCGGCACGGGCACGAACATTCAAGACTTCACCGCGTCGCTCGACGCCACCGGCGCCTTTCAGATCGCCGCACCGCTCACGTTCGGCCCGGCCGATTCGATGAGTGTTCTCGTAGACGTGGCGAGCGGCGCGCGGCGCTATCACCCCATCTTCTCGCTCGTGGCGACGAACCGCGTGTCGTCGACGGCGCTGCGGCCGATGCTCGTGCCCAAGGCGTCCGTCTTTTCGACGCCGGCGTATCCGTCGTCGTCGGTCGACGTGAGTCTCACACAGGCGTTCCAACGCGTGTGCACCGACGATTCGAACGCGAACTGCAACAGCTTTTTCCCGCAGATCTGGAAGTCCGCGGTCATCCTGTGGAACGATGCGGATCTTCCCGTCCCCCTGGCGTTCAATACGAGCGCGACGACGTCGCCGATCAGCGCGGCCGATTCGATCAACCTGTGGAGCATCATCGCCGAGATGCAGAACGAGCTGGGACGCCAGCTGTTCGTGCCGGCGACGCTCTCGTCGCTGCCGCCGCAGGACGTGAACGGTTTTTCGCGCAAGGCGGTGCTCGTGTGGGTGGACAGCACGCTCAGCGGCTTCGCGGGCTACACGAACTGGATCTGGGACGGAGGCCTCAACATGCTGTCGGCCAAGACGCGCGTGACGGCGAACGCCGCGCTGGCGAGCCGCAGCCTGATGAAGCACGAGCTGCTGCACGCGCTGGGATTCCACCACACGTGCGCATGGACGACGGTCATGGGCGGCTACGGCTGCGGGTCCGCGCAGTCGGTGACGAAGTCGGACGCCGCGGCCTTCAGCCTCGGCTACCAGACGCGCCGGACGATCATCGCCAGCGCGCCGACCACGACGCTGGGAGACGCGCTGCGGGGAGAACAGCTTCGCGAAACGGCGTGCTTCGCGGCCCGCACGGGGATCGCGGCGCTGATTCCGTTCGCGCCCGCCGGCGCCAAGCAGGTCTTTTTCGGCGGACGACTGGTCTCGGCGGACGGCGCTCCGTAGGCTTCCCGCATGCCCCAACAAGCGTCGTTCGACGTCACGACGGGCGTCGATCTCCAGGAAGTCGACAACGCCGTCAACCAGGCGCAGAAAGAGGTCGCGCAGCGCTACGACTTCAAGGGCTCGAGCGCGGCGATCGAGTTCAAGCGCGCCGAGGCGCTCCTCGAGCTCGTGGCCAACAGCGATTTCCAGATGCGCGCGCTGTTCGACATCGTCCAGTCGAAGCTCATCAAGCGCGGCGTGTCCGTGAAGAACCTCGACGTCGGCGAGATAAAGCCGGCCGGCGGCGACACGGTGCGGCGCGAGATCAAGCTCAAGACCGCGCTCGACTCGGAGACGGCCAAGAAAGTGGCCGCCGCGATCAAGGACGCGAAGCTCAAGAAGGTGCAGGCCGCCATTCAGGGCGAGCAGGTGCGCGTCACCTCGCCGTCGAAGGACGACCTGCAGGCGGCGATGGCGCTCCTGCGCCAGAAGGACTTCGGCGTCGAGCTGAAGTTCGGCAACTACCGCTAGTGCGGGTCGGGGACCGCGCACCCCTCGTTCGCGAGATCGTCCGAGATCGGCGATCCGTGCATCGACGGCGCGGAAGGCGACGGCGTCGTCGTGATTCCAGTAGCGCCACGCTCCCGTCCGCTGGGATTCCTGCCGAGCGCGCGAGGCCGGGCTCCATCGGTTGAGCAGCGTCTTCGCGGCAAGACATCGGCGCGCCGCCGGAGAATTCGGCGTCGAGGCGGAGGAACCCGGCGCATCGGCATGCACCACGGCGTCCGCGGCGATGGCGGCGCCCTGTCCGTTCAGTGACGCGAGATGCTGCAGGTCGAGCGCGGGCTCCGTTCCCGGCGTCACGCGCTCGGCGCGCGACACGTTGACGCGCGCGACGATCGCGTCGGGGTCGACGACGTTCAGCCCGACGAGAAACGCCATCCCCGAGAGCACGGCGCCGCCGACGAACGGCCGTCCCCAATCGCGAAGCACGGTGAACGCGAGCCACACGATGACGGTCGCGAGCCAGAGCATGAAGACGGCCGGGTAGAAACGGTCCGTCGTGAGGCCGTAGTAGTGCACGTACATCTTCATCCGCAGCATCGCCGAGCCGATGATCGCGCCGAGCAGCGCGATGACCGGGATCGACAGCAGCGTGTGACGTCGCGCCAGCTCCTTTCCCGGTCCCAACGCCGCTCGCGTGCCCACGAGGACGGGGACGACGAGCGTGACGACCCAGACCATTTGGAAGAAGCCCTGTCGCGCGTAGGCCGCGGCGGTGAGACCCGTTCTCGCCTGGAGGAGTTTCTCGCCGCCGAAGAGCCAGCCGATCTGCGACGCGACGAACGCGGCGAAGAGAACGCCGAGCGTGCCGAGCGCGGCGGTGATGTCCGCCGCGCCGAGCTGAATCGGGAGCGGAGCGGTCGACCGCCGTGACGTCGGATTCTCGGTGATGCCCGCGCGGGCCCAACCGGCGACGATCCACGCGAAGAATCCCGCGACGATCAAGGTGCGACACGATCGTGCCGACGTCGAACGGGATGTCGACCCAGCTGGCGAAGATCGGGTCGGCGGCCCGGAGCAGCGCGCCGAAGATCACGAGCGCGGCGACCGCGATCATCGACCGGCCGAACGAAGCGATCGGACGCGTCCGAACGCCTGCTTGCCCGCATCGTTGGCGATCGCTTCGCGGAACGCGAGCGGGAGCACGCCGATGGCGGTGTTCGCCGCGACGTCGAGCCCGGTGAGCAGCGTGTCCCGCAGGCGCCGGGCGAACAGGGCGGCGCGCGGATCGCGCATCGAGATGGCGGCCATCGCGAGCGAAAAGAGCGTGGCGAGGAAATCGAAGGCCTGAAGCGTCTCCGAATTCCGCCACGCGAGACCGAGTGAGAACAACACCGCGGCGGCGAGCCAGAGGAGCGCTTGGCGAGTCGGCGTGCGGCCGACGCGGAAAAAGAGCGCGGCCGCGTTGACGGCCAGCATCGCGATCCAGAGCGCGAGTCCGACGCCGCCCGGCCCGTCGTGCATCAGCCCATCGGCGGCGGCGCCGAGGAGGACGGCGGTGGTCAGCGTCGTTCGGGCGACGGCGGGCGAGACCGCCGGGGCGGGCGTCCGCGGGGCGGACACACCGGCCGGCGCGCCATAAAGAGGTGATGTCATAGCAAGTACTTTATGTTGCAAAGTGCAGACCCGCAAGACTCAATTCGTGGCCCACTGCGGTTCCCGAATAAAGTCCGGCCCCCGCCGACGGACTTTAGATTTCCCCGCGCCCGCGGGCCGCCCTGCCCGGCACGGCGCTCAGCCGCCGCTACTCCAGTCTTCACGCCGCCATCACGCCGCAATGAAGGTCTCCGTCATCACGCTCGGTTGCGACAAGAACACCGTGGACAGCGAGCGCTACGTCGCGCAGCTCGCCGACCGCGGCGCGACCTACACCCGCGACCTCGACGAAGCCGACGTGGTGCTCGTCAACACCTGCGGTTTCATCGACGCGGCAAAAAAGGAATCGATCGACGCGATGGTCGAGGCCGGGCGGCTCAAGGAGCGCGGGTCGTGCAAGGCCGTTGTCGGCGTGGGGTGCATGGTGGAGCGCCACAAGGAGGAGCTCCTCTCGGCGCTCCCCGAAGTCGATCTCTTCCTCGGCGCGTCGGAGATGGATCGCCTCGTGCCGGAGCTCACCGAGCGCGGCCTGCTCGCCGCCGAGGACGCGCCGGTTCCGCATCCGGGCGTCCGGCAGTTCGTGGCCGGACTCCCGCACGTGCGCTACCTCAAGGTCAGCGAGGGGTGCGACCACGGATGCGCGTTCTGCGCGATTCCGCTGATGCGCGGCAAGCACCGATCGTTCACGCTCGACGACATCGTGCGCGAAGCGCAGTTGCTCGAGGCGCAGGGAGCGCGCGAAATCAATCTCGTCGCGCAGGACCTCGCGCACTACGGCCGCGATCTGCGGGACAAGAAGCTCGGCCTTGTCGACGTGCTCACGGCGCTCGTGCGCGAGACGTCGATTCCGTGGATTCGAATGCTCTACGTCTACTCGTCCGGACTCACGCCGGCGGTGCTCGAGCTGATGGCGACCGAATCGCGGATCGTGCCGTACCTCGACATGCCGATCCAACACGGATCGGACGCGGTGCTGGCGCGCATGCGGCGGCCGGAGCGGCAGCGGACGGTGCGCTCGCGAGTCGAGGCGATTCGCGCGACGGTTCCCGACGTCGCCATTCGGACCACGTGCATCGTCGGATTCCCCGGCGAGACCGAGGACGACTACGAGACGCTGCTCGCGTTCCTCGAGGAGATGCAGTTCGACCGCGTCGGCGCGTTCACTTACTCCGCGCAGGAGGGAACGCGCGCCGCGGAGATGCCCGACGACGTGCCCGAAGCGCAGAAGCGCGAGCGGCTCGAGCGGTTGAACGAGACGCAGCGGCTCATCACGTCCGAGCGATACGAGCGGCGGCTCGGCCGCACGGTTCGCGCGATCGTGGATCGGGTGGACGACGACGGCGTCCAGGCCCGCGTCGTCTGGCAGGCCGACGACATCGATGGGGTGACGCGCCTGGTCGGCGCGTCAAGTGTCGCGCCGGGCTCGTTCGTCGACGTCGAGCTGGACGACGTCGTCGAAGACGTCGATTTCGCGGCGTCGCTCGTGAGCGTCGTGTCGGCGCCGCCGGCGAGAGCGCGCCGCGTGCGGGCGCTCCCCATGCTCGGTTCTATCGGAAGCTACGGTCGGTGAGCGGCGGCTCGCGGCGCGGACATCATGCGTCGGGCGCGCGAGCTGTTCCCCGGCGGCGTGAACTCGCCGGTGCGCGCGTTTCGCGGCGTTGGCGGCGACCCGTTCGTCGTCGAGCGCGGCGAGGGTGCGCTCATCTGGGACGCCGACGGCCGCGAGTACATCGACTACGTGCTGTCGTGGGGACCGCTCGTCCTCGGTCACGCGCCACCCGTGGTGCTCGATGCCGTGGACCGAGCGATGCGCCGCGGCACGAGCTTCGGGATCCCGACCGAAGCGGAAGTCGAGCTGGCGGAGCTCGTGACGGAACGGATGCCGCACGTGGAGATGCTGCGCTTCGTTTCCAGCGGCACCGAGGCGACGATGAGCGCGATCCGGCTCGCGCGCGCGGCGACCGGGCGAGACGTCGTCCTCAAGTTCGACGGGTGCTACCACGGCCACGCGGACTCCTTCCTCGTGCGCGCCGGTTCGGGCGTCGCGACCCTCGGCCTGCCGAACTCGCCCGGCGTTCCCGACGCGCTCGCGGCGCTCACCGTCGTCGCGCCGTTCAACGACCTCGCGGCGGTCGAAGCGTTGCTCGGCGCGCACTCGGTCGCGGCGATCATCGTCGAGCCGGTCGTCGGCAACGCCGGCTTCATCCCGCCCGACCCGGCGTTTCTTCCCGGACTCCGCGAGCTGGCCGACGTCCATGGCGCGTTGCTCGTGTTCGACGAGGTGATGACGGGCTTCCGCGTCGCGTTCGGCGGCGCGCGCGAGCGCTTCGGCGTCACCGCGGATCTCACCACGCTCGGCAAGGTGATCGGCGGGGGATTTCCGGTCGCGGCGTACGGCGGGCGCCGGGATCTCATGCGGCAGATCGCGCCGGACGGCCCGGTCTACCAGGCGGGCACCCTGTCGGGGAATCCGGTCGCCATGGCGGCCGGAACGGCCACGCTCAACGCGCTGACCGAAGACCTTCACGACGAGATCGTCCGGCACACCGACCGGCTCGTGCTTGGCCTGCGCGGGATCGCCGCGCGTCGTCGCGTTCCGTTCACGGCCGGCAGCGCCGGGACGATGTGGGGATTCTTTTTTCGTGAGGAGCCGGTGCGCTCGTTCGCCGACGCCAAGACGAGCGACGTCGCGCGATTCGGGCGGTTCTTTCACGCCGCGCTGGAACGTGGAGTCTATCTCGCGCCCTCCGCCTTCGAGGCGGCGTTCATGTCGTCCGCGCACACGGACCGCGTCGTGGACGAGACGCTCGACCGCCTCGACGCCGCGATGGCGTCGGTGGCATGAACGGCCGGACGGCGCTCGCCGCCGCCGCGCTCCTCGCGATCGCGTCGCCGAGCCGCCGCGACGGCGGGGCCGATCCGCCGGCTCAACGCTCCGAGACGCTCATTCGCGTTCTGTTATCGGCGCGCGCCACGACGGCGCGCGTGTCCTCGCCGTCCGGGTTCAACTTGTTGAGCGCGGGCGGCAGCCTGATGGCGCGCGGCGGCCCCGGGTGCCGCGTGGCGGATCGAGCACGAGGGACGTCGCGTTCGCGCGGTTCGGCCTGACGGCGTTCCGACCGTTTGGGCCGAGGGCTCGATTCGCGCGCAGCCGGTGGAGTCCGCGCTGCTGTCGCTCGACGGGTCGCCGTATCGCGGCGAGCTCTCGTTCGCGGGCTCGGACAGCGGGCTTGGCTGAGATCAACGCGCTCTCGATCGAGGACTATCTGCCCGGCGTGGTGCCTCTCGAGATGGGCGACCGTCCGGCGGGCGACTCGGCGGCGGTGCAGGCGCAGGCGGTGACGGCGCGGAGTTACGCGTACATCCACCTGACGCCGGCGCGGTCGTACGACGTGACCAGCGGCGTGCTCGATCAGCTGTACGGCGGCGTCGCCGCCGAGACCGCGGTCGGATCCCAGGCCGTGGAGTCGACGCGGTGGCTCGTCCTGACGTTCGGCGGGCGAGTGGTGAACGCGCCGTATCACTCGGCGTGCGGCGGATCCACCGCGGCGGCGTCGGAGATTTGGCGGACGAGCGACGAGCCCTATCTCCGGGCGGTGAGCGACCGCATTCCCGGGACCGAGCGCTTCTACTGCGATGGCGCGCCGCGATTCGCGTGGACGCGAACTCTCGACGCGGCGACGCTGAACGCGGCGATCGCCCAGTACCTGGCCGCGTACGTGAACGTGCCGGGGAAGAAGCCGGGCGTCGTGGAAGCCGTGTCGGTCGCGTCGCACACGCCGTCGGGGCGCGTCGGGACGCTCACGGTGACGACCGATCGCGGGAACTTCGTGCTGCGCGGCAACGACATTCGGTTCGTGCTTCGCAAACCCGGTGGCGAGATTCTCGAGAGCACCTATTTTTCCGTCGCAACGGCGCCGGCGCCCGACGGCTCGCTCGCGCGTCTCACGCTCCACGGGATGGGCTATGGGCATGGTGTCGGCATGTGTCAGTGGGGCGCGATCGGCCGCGCGCGCGCCGGCCAGGATTTTCGCGCGATTCTCCAGGCCTACTATCCTGGCACCGCGATCGGGCCGGCGCCGTAGCGCCGCCCTCGCGCGTGCATTCGCGTTGCTGAGTGTTTGCGCGATTCCGCTGCGCGACGCACGCGCAGGGCAGCGGATCCCTCATCAACCTTGACCGGCTGCAGATCATCTCACTCGGCGCGTCGGTCGGCCGGATTTTGCCGTCGCAGATCGAGCCGGCGAACGTGTACGCCACGCAGGCCGAATACGGCCCGATCGGCCAGAAGTGGCATTTCTCCGTCTCGGTGAGCTACTGGGAGTCGCGCTATCGCGACGAAGTCGTGCGCACGTTCGTGGACTCGCTCGAACAGGAGCCTCACCGACACGTCCGCGCGCATCCAAGCCGTCGCGGATCAACGTGTTCGACGTCACGTTCGGCGGCGACGCGCGCTACACGCCACGTCTCCAGCAGCTTCCTCAAGCCGTTCGCCGGGGTAGGGGTCGCGGCGCACGTGGTGAACGCGGAAGGAAAGCTGATCAAGGGCACGTTCGTCGAGCGTACGCTCGACGACATCGCGTTCGGCGTGTACGGCGTCACGGGGCTCGGCGTCCGTATCTCCCGGTCGATCGGCGTGGAGGGCCTCGTGCGCGGCGATCTCGTGGGCGGCCTCCGCTCGGTTCAGGCTCGCGCCGGCGCCACGTATTACTTTGGTCGCATCCGCGGCATGTAAGAGCCCTCAGAGCGAATCCATGAAGGAGCCCGTTCGAATCGGCGTCGTCGGCGCGGGAGCCATCGCGCAGATCGCGCATCTGCCGGTCCTGGCGAAGATGCGCGGCGCGCAGCTCGTCGCGCTCTGCGACAACGACCGGCCGAAAGCGCGCGCGCTCGCCGACCGTTTCAGCGTCCCCGACGTCTACACCGACATCGAGGATCTGCTCGAGCAGGACGCGCTCGACGCGGTCGTCATCGCCACGCCGAACCATCTCCACGAGCCGCACGCGCTGAGCGCGCTGGCCTCGGGCAAGCACGTGCTGTGCGAGCGCCCGCTGGCGCTGCACTCGCGGGGAGTCGAACGAATTCTCTCCGCCGCCACGCGCGCGGATCGCGTCGTGGCTGTGGCGAACAATCACCGGTATCGCACCGACGTCCAGACGCTGGCGCGTTTCATCAACGGCGGCGAGTTGGGGCGCATCGTCGGCGTACGCGCCGGCGCGTTTCGCGGGAAGCGTCCGCCCGACGGCTGGCGTTTTCGCCGCGCCGAGGCCGGCGGCGGCGCCTTTCTCGAGCACGGCGTTCCGTTGCTCGACCTCGCGCTCTGGCTGGCCGAGAATCCCGATCCCGTTCGAGTCACCGCGCACATGGAGCGGGGGCGCGGCGCGAGCGCCGTGGAAGACGCGCTCCTCGCGCAGCTCGAGTGCGCCCCCGGGATCGCCTTCCTCGTTCGACGTCTCGTCGGCGTACGTCGGCGAAGAGGAGCGCTGGTGGTTCGAGGTGCTCGGCACGCGCGGCAGCGCGCGCCTCGCTCCATTGCGAGTGGTCAAGGAGCTGAACGGGCGCGCGACGGACGTTTCACCCAGCGGCGCCGCGAGCCGCGAGAGCGCCTTCATCCAGTCGTATCGCGCGGAGCTCGCGCACTTCGTCGCGGTCGTCAACGGCGAGACCGCGTTCGACCCGCCGACCGACCAGGTCGTGCTGCACAAGATCGTCGAAGCGATCTACAAAGCGGCCGACGAAGGAAAGGAGTTCCGCTTCTAGCTGGAGGCGGGCGGCGCGCGCCCGGGCGCGCGGACGGCGATTCCCTCGTACTCGAATGCCGATCGAAGCCGCTCGGCGAATTCCGCGGCGTGCGGCCCGTCGCCGTGGATGCAGATCGTGTCGGCGCGCAGCGAGACGTCGTTTCCGTCCACCGCGCGCACGCGCCCCTCCTTGACCATGCGAATCGCTCGCTCGCACGGCCTCCTCGGCGTCGTGGACGTGCGCGTCCGGCCGGCGGCGAGAGACGAGCGATCCGTCCGGCATGTAGTTGCGGTCGGCGAACGCCTCGCTCGCCGTGCGCAGGCCGGCCTTCTCTCCTTCGCTGACGAGGTGACTACCGGGGAGACCGAACAGCACCAGCCCGCGATCGACGTCGGCCGTCGCGTTCGCGATCGCCGCCGCGAGCTCGCGGTTGACCGCCGCCATGTTGTAGAGCGCCCCGTGCGCCTTCACGTGTTGCAGCTCGACCTTGGCCGCGCGAGCGAATCCCATGAGCGCGCCGACCTGGTACACGACGAGGTCGTACGCCTCGGCGGGCGTCACGTCCATCTGGCCGGCGGCCGAACCCGATGAGATCTTGGAACCCCGGGTGGGCCCCGACCGCGACACCGCGCTCCTTGGCGCGCGCGATCGTCGAGCGCATGACGGCCGGATCGCCGCCGTGGTAGCCGCACGCGACGTTCGCCGACGTGATGAAAGGGAAGACCGCGTCGTCGGCGCCGATCGTGTACGCGCCGAAGCTCTCCCCCATGTCGCAGTTGAGATCGACCTGCATCGTCATGGCGCGTCGCCGCCTCGAGAGAAACGAAATTCGAGTCCGATCTTCATCTGAGCCAGCTCGTGTTCGCGCTCAAGGTACAGCCGCTGCGCGTCGTCGAGCGAGACCGGCGCGAATTGCACGTGGTCTCCCGGCTTGAGCTGGGCCATGAGAGGCAGATCGACGGTCGCGATCTCGCCGATGCGCGGGTAGCCGCCCGGTGGTTTGCCCGTCGGCCATGAGGACGATCGGCGCGCCGCCGGGCGGCAGCTGCACGGTCCCGAACGTCACGCGCCTCCGACAGCATCTCGACTCGCTCTCGCAATTGAAGCTGCGGTCCCTCGAGTCGATAGCCCATGCGATCCGAGCTCGCCGAGACGCGAAACCGGCCGCCGAAAAGGGTGGTGCGCGAGGCGGCGTCGAGCGAGTCGGTGTGCGCGCCCGGGATCACGCGCACGATCGGTTCCTGCGGAATACGGCGGACGCAGCGTGATGCCCGCGTACCAGCGCGCCAGCCCGAGCCCTCACCGCCCGCGTCGTCGTGGAGCGACGCCGCGATGCGATCGCGAGAGCTGCGACGGCTGACCAAAGCGGATTTCGTCGCCGTCGCGCAACGCTCGGCCGTCCACACCGCCGAACGCGCCGCGCAAATACGTCGCGCGGCTTCCGAAGACCTCCGGGACGTCGATGCCCCCCGCGAACGCGACGTAGGCACGACAACCGGCCTCGGGCCGGGCGAATCGCAGCGTGACGCCCGCCGGTGCGAGCACGGCGCGCCAGCGGCCGAGCGGCACGGAGTCGATCGTCGCGGTGAGGTCGGCGCCGCAGATCGCGATCAGCGTCGGCTCGTCGAACTCGAGCGCCGGCCCGATGAGCGTGGTTTCGAGGCCCGCCGCGTTTTCTTCGTTCCCAACGAGGAGGTTGGCCAGGCGAAGCGCCATGGTGTCCATCGCGCCGCCGACCGGCACCGCATGCCGCTGCATGTGCGCGCGGCCGAGGTCCTGCACGGTCGTCTGGAGCCCGCCACTCACGACTCGCGCGCTCACGCCGGCCAATTCCGGAAGTCGATCTCCGTGATGGCGCGAAAGCGAACGCGATCTCCGGTCGCGAGCAGGGCAGGCTGAGGTCGCGCGATGTCGAAGACGGCCAGCGGCGTCTTGCCGATGAGGTTCCAACCACCCGGAGAATCGAGCGGATACACGCCGGTCTGGCTCCCGCCGATGCCGACCGTGCCCGCCGGTACGACGGTCCGCGGCGTGGTGCGCCGCGGCGTCGCGAGCTTGGGCGACAACCCGCCGAGGTACGCGAAACCCGGGCATGAATCCGACCATGTACACGAGGTATTCGCCGCTCGTGTGGATCCGCACGACCTCGTCGGCGGTGATCTCGTGCGCGCGCGCCACGTCCTCGAGGTCCGGACCGAGCGCGCCGCCGTAGCACACGGGGATCTCGACGACGCGCGCCGGAGGAAGACGCTCGGCCGTCAGCCCGTCGAGGGCGGACGTGAGCTCGTCCACGACGCGCGCGTAGGGCGTCTTGGACGTGCCGCGCGCCGCGATGAGAGGATCGTAATGGACGGCGATGCTCGTGAACGCCGGCACCTGGTCGACGAATCCGGCCGGCGGACGCTTGTCGATGCGGACCGACGCGCTTCGCACGAGCCGGTGCGTCGCCTCGTCGATCGTCGCGCCGAGCGTGATCATCACGGCGCGATCGCCCAGCGGTGTGAAGTGCACGCTACACCGCGAGCGTCATTCCTTCGGCGGACGCGGTCACTCGGAGCGGCAAGCCGCGCCGAGCCACCGTCGCCCGGCACGCCGCGAGGCGCGCGTCGAGGTCGTCGTCGTGGCGTTCGGGCTTGTGGTGAAAGAGCACGAGCTCGCCGACGCCGCTGTCGAGCGCGAGGTCGAGCGCGTCCTCGTACGTCGAGTGTCCCCACCCGCGGTGCCGATCGTATTCCTCGGGCGTATAGGTCGCGTCGTGAACGAGCGTCGCGGCTCCGCGAATGAACTCGACCAGCCGGTCGCGCCAACCGGGGTCGTCGCCGTAGCTGGCGTGCGGCGCGAGCTCGTTGTCCGACACGTGGACGAACGCCCGCCCGCCGGGCGCGGTGTCGGTCACCCGATACGCGAGCGCGCCGCCGGGATGGTGCAGCGCGAAGGCCGTGATCGAGTATCCGTCACCGACGTGCGGGCCGTCGGTCAGCTCGGCGAATTCGACGCGCGCGAGAAGCGAGTCGAACGTCACGGGAAAGACGACCGGCGACATCTGGTCGCGCACCACGCGGCCGACGTTGGCCCGCAGCGCCGTCGCGCCCCAGATCGTGAACTGGTTTCCGCGCTCGAAGATTGGCGCGAAGAAGGGGATTCCCTGGATGTGATCCCAGTGCGCGTGCGAGAGGAAAATGTCGCCGGCGATCGGCGATCCGTTCGCGCCGTCGACCAGCGACTGCCCGAGCTCGCGCATCCCGGTCCCCGCGTCGAGGATCACGAGCGCGCCCGTTCCGGTGCGAACCTCGACGCACGGCGTGTTACCGCCGTAGCGCACGGTGTACGGGCCCGGGGTCGGAACGGACCCACGCGTCCCCCAGAAACGCAGGTGCAGCGTCATGACCGTTCGTGCCGGGCCGACGTGACGCGGTTAGAGCTTGGCCTGTGCGCGAGCTTCGAGCGCCGGCCGGTCCGCCAGTGTAATGCGCCGGCGTTCGACGGTCACCCAGTTCGCGTCCTGGAAGTCCTTCATCGCGCGCGACACCGTCTCGCGGCTCGCGCCGATCATCTGCGCGATCGTCTGATGCGTCAGCGGCTTGTCGATCGTGTCGCTCCCCATCTCTGCGGCGAGATCGAGCAGCAGTCGGGCGATGCGTCCGGGCACGTCGAGCAGCACGAGCCCGCCGATCTTCTCGTCGGCCCGGCGGAGGCGGCGCGACAGCTCGGTGAGCAGCGCCCATGCGACGGCCGGCGACGACTCGACGCGCTTCCGAAAATCCTCGCGGCGCAGAACGAGCAGGTGCGCGTCGTCCATCGCGATGACGTGCGCGGACCGCGGCCGGTCGTCGATCAGCGACAGCTCGCCAAAATGCTCGCCAACGCCGAGCACGCCGAGAATCACTTCGCGCCCGTCTTCGCCGATGAGCACGACCTTCACGCGTCCCTGCCGGACGACGAAGAGGGAGTCGCCCGGGTCGTTCTCGAACAGGATGACGCTGCCGCGAGGATAGAACCGTTCGCGCGTCAGGTCGGCAAACCGTTGGAGCTCGGTGCGATCGAGCCCATTGAACAGCTGCACCGTCGCGAGAAAGTCTACGGTCGTCGTGGTCACGTTCTCGTGTGGGATAGACGTGTGGCGAAATTAGTACGGATAGGGCGAACTTCCAAACTGCCGGAACTGCTTGACCGCGCAGCTGCCAGACGGCGCGACTGCCGAACCGCGCGACCGCCGAAGGGCGCGGGGGCCAAACCCCGCCGGGCGCGACAGCCGAACGGCGCAACGTTGTGGGATCTCGAGACGACGCGGGGCCGGCAAATGCGGCTTTGGAGTCGCGCCTTCGGGCAGTCGCGCCGTTCGCGCCTCTGGCAATCGCGCCGTTCGCGCCTTTTGGCGGCCGCGCCGCTCGGCAGTCGCGCCGTTTGGCAGGTGCGCCGTCCGGCAGCTGCGTTTCTAAGCAGTTCCCGCCTCTTCCCGTTGCCACCTTATATTTATCAGGCTACAACCTACCGGAGCCGTTCGTGGTCGAGGGTTGCCGGGCACGTCCGTGCCTCGCGCTTCGGCCCATCGAGGTTCCACTGAACGAGAGTCGTAACGATGAAAGCCGATATCCATCCTGAGTACGCTACGGCCACGGTCAAGTGCGCCTGCGGCAATACGTTCCTCACGCGATCGACGCAGGCCGAGATTCACACGGACGTCTGCTCGCAGTGTCACCCGTTCTTCACGGGTAAGCAGCGACTGGTCGATACCGCGGGCCGCGTCGAGCGCTTCCGACAGAAGTTCGCGAAGCAGTCGACCTGAGGCTCGGTTCGTCTGGCGCTCCGCGATCGGTTGGCGGCCGCCCTCGCCCGCGCGAAAGAGGTCGAGAGCGCGCTCGCCAATCCGGGCGCGCTGAACTCCGGGCAATTCGCCGAGCTGGGGCGTGAACATAGCCGGCTGACGCCGATCGTCGAGATGGGCGCGCAATTCGAGCGCGCCGAAAACGAGCTCGCGCAGGTGCGCGAGCTCGTTTCGTCTGACGACGCCGAGCTCGCCGCCGAGGCCCGCGCCGAAGTCGAACGGCTCGAGCCGTTCATCGCCGAGCTCGAAGCGTCGCTCACGCACGCTCTCTTGCCGCGCGATCCCCTCGACGAGCGCAACGCGATCGTCGAAATCCGCGCCGGCACCGGCGGCGACGAGGCCGCGCTCTTTCGCCGCTGACCTGTACCGCATGTACATGCGCTTCTGCGAGCGGCACGGCTGGAAGCTCGAGACCATGTCGCTCTCCGACGGCGCGCTCGGCGGCACCAAGGAAGTGATATTCAAGGTCGCCGGCGAAGGGCCGTACGGCGCGCTGCGGCGCGAGTCGGGCGTTCATCGCGTGCAACGCGTTCCGGCGACCGAGAACCAGGGCCGCATTCACACCTCGGCGGCGACGGTCGCCGTGCTCCCCGAGGCCGAGGAAGTCGACGTCAAGATCGAGGACAAGGACATCCGCATCGACGTCTTCCGCGCGTCGGGTCCGGGCGGTCAGAGCGTGAACACGACCGACTCGGCCGTGCGCATCACCCACCTGCCCAGCGGCCTCGTGGTGAGCCAGCAGGACCAGAAGTCGCAGCTTCAGAACAAGCTGAAGGCGATGGAAGTGCTCCGCGCGCGGTTGCTCGACCTGCGCGTCGCGCAGCAGGAGGCCGAGCGCGCGCGCATGCGGCGGACGCAGGTCGGCACCGGCGACCGGTCGGCCAAGATCCGCACGTACAACTTTCCGCAGAGCCGCGTGACGGACCACCGCATCGGCTGGACGACGCACGACCTGCAGGGATTCATGGACGGGGAGATCGCGCCCGTGGTCGAGGCGCTCAAGCTCGCCGAGGTCGAAGAGCAGCTCGGCGGCGACGGCGACGGAATCGCACGCATGACCGCCGACGGTTTGACCAAGGCGCGCACCGTCGCGCGGTTGGCCGAGGAGCTCGCGCGCGCTCTCGACGAGTGCGGCATCGCCGAGCCGGTTTCGGAATCACGAGAGATCGTCGCCGCGCTGTTCGACGTGCCGCGGTTCTGGTCGCTGACGAACGGCCACGTCGAGATCGACGACGCGGTGCGCACGCGCGCGCGGATCGCCGTCGAGCGGCGCGCGCAGGGAGCGCCGTTCGCCTACGCCGTCGGGCGCGCGAGCTTCCGCCACCTGACGCTGGAGGTGGACGAGCGCGTGCTCATCCCGCGGTCGGAGACCGAACATCTCGTCGACCTCGTGCTGGAGGACCTCGGGCAGGAGCGGGGCGGCGTGGCGGTCGACGTCGGGAACGGGGTCGGGATGCATCGCGCTGGCGCTCGCCACGGAGGGCCGTCTCTCCCGCGTCTACGCGACCGACATCTCGCTCGACGCGCTCGCCGTCGCGCGGGCGAACGTGGCGTCGGCCCGCCGCTCGCTGCGGGCGGCGGTCGATCTCGTGCACGGTTCGCTGCTCGGCCCGCTGCGCGACGTCCGCTGCCGCGTGGTGGTGTCGAATCCTCCGTACATTGCGCTGAGCGAAGCCGAGGTGCTGCCGGCGAGCGTGCGAAACTGGGAGCCGGCCGCGGCGTTGTTCAGCGGGGGTGACGGTCTGGCCGCTACGGCGCGGCTTGTGCGCCAGGCGGCTGCGGTGCTCGAGCCCGACGGCTTGTTCGCCATCGAAGTTGACGCGCGCCGCGCGTCGCTCGCCGCGGAGCTCGTGGCGAGCGAGCGGCGCTTTCATGCTGTGCGAGTTGAACTCGATCTCGCCGGGCGCGAGCGCTTCGTGCTCGCCCGGCGACTCGACTAACTCTGCCCCTCCGAGGGAGCGATGATCGAAGACAAAGCCAAGGATCTCGGGCGGTTGATCGGGCAGAGCAACGAGTACAAGGAAGTCAAACGCGCCGGCGACGCGCTGAACGACGACAAGGACACCGTCGGGCTGCTGCAGAAGATGGAGCAGCTCCGCGTCGACGCGCAGCGCCTGCTCTCGCGCGGCGAGCGCCCGACCGACGCGATGGAGAAGGAGCTCGACGTGCTCCTCGGCCAGATCCAGGGACGAGCCGACGTACCAGCGACTGCTCGTCGCGCAGGAGAACTTCGACAAGACGATGGCGCGCGTGAACGACTGGATCCTCGACGGCCTCGAGAAGGGCGCGGCCAGCCCGATCATCACGCTCAGCTGACCGGGGGGGAGGCAATGTCCCGCGGCCTGCTCATCGTTTTCGAGGGAGCGGAGGGCGCCGGCAAGACCACGCAGCTCAGGCGGTTGGCCGATTGGATCGGCGCGCGCGGCCGCGACGTCGTGGCGGTGCGCGAACCGGGCGGCACGGTCGTCGGCGACGAGATCCGCCGCGTGCTGCTCGATCCGTCGTCGGAGATCACGCCGCGCGCCGAAGCGCTGCTCTTCATGGCGTCGCGCGCGCAACTCGTCGATCGAGAGATCCGGCCGGCGCTCGAGCGCGGCGCCATCGTGCTCCTCGACCGCTTCTTTCTGTCGACCTACGCGTACCAGGGACGCGGGCGCGGCGTCCCCGAGGAGGCGCTGCGCGCCGCCAACGGCATGGCGACCGGCGTCCTCGTACCCGACGTCACGCTGCTGATCACGCTGCCCGTCGAAGACGGATTGGCGCGCGCGATGGACCGCGGCGGTCACGACCGGATGGAGCGGGCCGACCTCGACTTTCACGAACGCGTCGCCCGCGCCTTCGCCGATTTCGCGACCTCGCCGTGGCAGGCCGCGCACGCCGAGTGCGGGACGATCGTGGCGATCGACGGGCGCGGGACGGAGCGCGAGGTGTTCGCGCGCGTGCTGTCGGAGCTCGCGGCGCGCTGGCCGGAGGAATTCGCGACGACCGACTGACCGGCCGTCGCGCGTCTGACTACTCTGGCTTTGGTCTGGTCGACGATCTTCGCGCCGGCCGGCATCGAGAAAGTGAACAGCGACTTCGAGACCTGCGCGTTCGGCTCGACGGTCGTGAGGTGCACGTGGCGCGAGATCCCGCTCGCTTCGGTGACGTCGAACTCTCGAATCAACGCGTCGTCGTCGCCCACCCAGACCGTCGCCTTGGTGAACGGCGCGCTCACGCCGGCCTTCGGGACGAGCAGCAGTCCGTGCGCCGCGTGGCCGTCGACGGTCTTCGCCGGCGCGGCGGTGATGTCGTACTTCGTGCGCGGCGAGTCGAGAAACGCGCCGGTCAGATCGATCGGCGTTTCACTCCGATCGGTGGCCGATCGCTTGATCACCTGACCGGGGGCCGTGCTCGGCAGATAGACCCAGACGGCCTTGCCGTCCGAGACGATGGCGTCGGACGCCGGCTGCGTGAACCGGATCGAGAGCAGGTTCGGCCGCTGCTGCGCGTACTCTCCGCGAGCGGTGGCGGTCGAGCTCGTGAGCTGGTTGGTGACCGTCTGCTCGAACGTCCCGCGCACGGTCTTGACCTTGCGCCCACGCCGCGACGGCGCGGTCGATCGTGGCGTCCACGGACTGGCCGCGCGCGCCGGGCGCGACGGTCGCGAGAACGATGGCTGCTGCGGCGAGTGGGAGATCGCATGAGTTCTCCTACACGCCCGCGGTGGCCGGCGTTCCCGTCGTAGCCACGGAGCGCCCGATGGCCGCCCTGATGGCACGCAGCTCTGTGACCAACCTCGCAAACTGGTCCGGGTAGAGCGACTGCGCGCCGTCGGAAAGCGCGCGGTCCGGCGTCGGGTGCACCTCGACGATCACCCCGTCGGCGCCGGCGGCGATCGCCGCGCGCGCCATCGGGATCACCTTGTCGCGGAGCCCGGTGCCGTGGCTCGGATCGGCGATCATCGGCAGGTGCGAGAGACGCTGCACGAGCGGAACGGCCGTGAGATCGAAGAGATTGCGCGTCATCGTGTCGAAGCTGCGGATGCCGCGCTCGCAAAGAATCACCTGTCCGTTTCCCTCGGCGAGGATGTACTCCGCGCTCATGAGAAGCTCGGTGATCGTGGCCGCCATGCCGCGCTTGAGCAGCACCGGCTTGTTGAGCCGTCCGACGGCGCGGAGCAGGGAATAGTTCTGCATGTTTCGCGCGCCGATCTGAATGCAATCTCCGTACTCGGCCACGAGGTGGGCGCCCTCTTCGTCGAGCGCCTCGGTCACGACGGGCAGGCCCGTTTCGCGCCGCGCGAGCGCGAGCAGCTCGAGTCCTTTCTTGCCGAGTCCCTGAAAAGCGTACGGTGAGCTGCGCGGCTTGAACGCGCCGCCGCGCAGCGCCGTGGCGCCGGCGGCGCGTACGAGATGGGCCGCCGCGATGATCTGCTCCTCGGACTCGACGGAGCACGGACCGGCGATGATCTGCACGTCGTTGCCGCCGAAGGTGACGCCGGGCGCGATCGTGACGAGCGTGTTCTCCTCGCGCCATTCGCGCGAGACCTGCTTGTACGGCTTGCTGACGTGAATGATCTCGGCGACGCCCGGCAGCGCCTCGACGCGCGAGCTGTCGACGCGGCCGTCGTTGCCGACGAGCCCGATGGCGATGCGCGTCTCGCCGGGCATCGGCCGCGCGGCGTAGCCCATCTCCTCGATCGTCTTCACGACGCGGTCGATCTGCTCCTGCGTCGCGTGGTTCTGCATCACGACCAGCATTACTCGTCCTCGAAGTCGAAGTACCAACCGTCGCGCGCGAGCGTGACGGGTCCGGCGAACCGCGCGCCGACGAGCGCGCGAACGTCGACCTGCTCGACGGGCGGATAAAAATGCGTCAGCGCCAGATGCTTCGGCGCCGCGCTCGCGGCGAGATCGCCGCATTGCTCCGGGGTCAGGTGCTCGGGAATGTGCATGCCGGTCGGCAGCGAGCATTCGCAGACCAGCAGATCGCACCCCCGGGCCCACACGGCAAGCGCCTCGGAGGGTCCCGTGTCGCCCGTGTAGACGATCCGCCGCCCGTTGCGCTCCATGGAATATGCCACGCTCTCGGGCGTGTGCGGAACGGGATGGCACGACAGGCGCAATCCGCCCGGGAGAGCGAACGCATCCGACGGCCCGATCTCGTGAATCGTGAGCGGAAATCCGGGCGCGCGTGACCCACTCGCCGTACGCCGCGGCCAGTCGCGCGAACAGGTCCGCCGTTCCCACCGGTCCGATGACGTCGACGGGCGCGGATCGCGGCGGCAGGAAGCCGTACTTCCAGGCGAAGATCAACGACGGCAGGTCGCCGTGATGGTCGATGTGAAAATGCGAGATCGCGACGTGCGTGATCGTCTGCCACGACGGAGCCCAGCTCGGCCAGCCGGCGCGTGATGCCGCGAGCCGCAGTCGACGAGGAGCCGGACGTCGCGCGTCTCGAGCAGATAGCCGGAACAGCTGCGCGCCGCCGAGAGCGAGATCGTTCCGGTGCCCAGCGCGGTGAAACGCACGTCACTGACCTCGGTACAGGATCTTGATGGTCGAGCGCAGCCCGTCGGCGATGAAGATGGCGATGTAGACGCCCGGCGGCGCGTTGCGCCCGGCGGCGTCGCGCCCGTCCCACTGGAGGCGGGTGTCGCATCCGCCCTCGGTGCCGCTCTGCCGTCCGTAGGCCCCGGAGTCGAGCTGCGCCGGCAGCAGGCCGGGGACGATCGTGCGCACGTGGCGCCCGCGCAGGTCGTAGACGTTGAGCGACACGGTCGCGCGATGGGCCAGATCGAACCAGAAGCAGGTGTTCGGCTGGAGGCCGCCGCCGAACGGGTTTGGAAAATTCTGATAGAGCAGCGTCGCCGTGGGGCATTCCGAAGTCTGGATGACGAACGTCCCCGGGCTGTTGGCCGTGATCTGGTCCGACGCCGGCCCGTTGACCATGTTCGCGTGGACGTTCCACCGGTACGACGTGCAGGCCTCGAGCGGAGTCGGGGGAACGAACGTCGTGTCGTTGACGGTGAACTGCTTGACCTGACCGTTCGCCGTGTTGGTGATGGTGATCTCGTACGTCCACGGCCCCGGCGGCAGGGTGACGGGGGGGCTGCTCCAGGTGAACGTCGGCTGTCGCGTGAACAGGACGTCGTTCACGCTGCGCGTGGGGCTGATGAGCCTCAACCAGCTGTGCACCGGGAAAAACCGAATGTCCTCCTGAAAGTTGCCGAGGCGGTCGAAGATTCTGGCGCGAAACCAGACGACGGTGCGCTCGGGCAGCAGCGAGTCGACCTGGAACGACGGCGACAGGTTCGACGACGAGCGGACGAGAAACGGCGCGCGAAAGAGCGGCTCGAGCGCGACCTCCAGGGTCACGTTGTACGGCCCGAGCGACGGCGGCCCGGGCGTGCCCTGCACGAGGATCTGCGGCGCCGGCGAGATGCTGTCGTTGACGACGGCGAGCGAGACCGACACCGCCGCTTGCGCGAGGCCGCGATTCGTCACGCCCGCCATCAGTCCGACGACCAGCGCGAGCGCCGCGTGGCGGCGCCGTGCCATCATGCCGCGTCCGTCACGTCCGATGGGTCACGCCGGCGCGACGGCACCGTCGGCGTTCGCCGTGGCGAGCACCTCGTCCACCGACGTCGCGCCGCGCATGCGGACGCTGACGAGCGACGACACGCCCGGCTCCTGCATCGTCACGCCGTACACCGCGTCGGCGGCTTCCGTCGTCGTGCGCGGGTTGTGCGTGATGACGATGAACTGCGTCCGCGACTTGAATTGCGTGAGCATCTTCACGAAGCGGCCGACGTTGGCGTCGTCGAGCGGCGCGTCCACCTCGTCGAGCAGGCAGAACGGACTCGGCTTCGTGAGGAAGATGCCGAACAGCAGCGACAGCGCGACGAGCGCGCGTTCGCCGCTCGACAGCAGGTGGATCCGCTGCGTGCGCTTGCCGCGCGGCGAGGCGTGGATCTCGATGTCGCAGTCGAGCGGCGCGTCCGGATTCTCCAGCCGGAGATCGCACTCGCCGCCGCCGAACAGCGACATGAAAATCTGTCGGAAATTGTCGCGCACTTCGGCGAACGTCGTGAGAAAGAGCTCGCGCGCCGTGGTGTCGATCTCGCGGATGGCCTGCAGCAGCGCCGCCTTCGCGTCGGCGAGGTCGGCGCGCTGGCTGGTGAGGAAGTCCTGCCGCTTGACCGTCTCGTCGTGCTCCTCGATCGCGAGCACGTTGACCGGCCCGAGGCGCTCGATCTCGTCGCGAAGCGACTCGGCTTCGGCGCGGAGCGTCGCGTCGTCGATCTCGAGCGGCTGAACCTCGCTCAGCATGTCGTCGAGCGGACGCCGCCACTCGGCCTCGAGCCGCTCGCGGATCGCCGTGCGGCGGCCGCCGAGCTCCGTGTGCCGCAGCTCGGCCTGGTGCAGCTCGTCGTGGTGCGTCTGCGCGCGTCGTCGCGCGTCGTCGAGCGCGTGCTCGGCCGACGTGAGCGCTTCGTCGGCGCCCTGCACGCCTTCCTCGGCGAGGACGAGGCGCCGCTCGCCGTCGGCGAGCGTGGCGTCCCGCGTCTCGAGGTCGAGCTGCCACCCCGCCATCTGCTCGGCGAGCTGCGAGTCGACGAGCGCCAGGTCGGACAGCTCGGCGCGGAGCGCCTCGAGGCGGCGTCGCCGCCGAGCGCTGTTCCTCCGTGAGCCGATGCTCGCGGTCGTGCGCCACCTGGAGACGCGCCTGGCACTGCGCGACTTCGATCTGCGCGGCCGTGCGCGCCTCGCGGGCATCCTCGTACGTGCGTTCGGCGACGGCGAGCGCATCGCGCGCGCGCGTCCCCGATTCCGCGGACTCGAGAACCGTGCGCGAGACCGCGAGCGCCTCGTCGTCGAGCCGCGCGGCCTGATCGGTCAGCTGGTCGCGGCGCTGCGTGAGTCGAATCGACAACGCGTCGGCGTCGCCGACTTCCTTCTCCACGCGCTGGCGCCGCCGCTCGAGCTCACCGTGATGCTCGGTGGCCCGGCGTGCCTCGACCTGCGCCGTCTCGAGCGCGGCCGACGCGGCGACCGCCGCGCGCTCGGACTCCTGCGCCGCCGCGCGAGCCGCGTCCGCGACTTCGATCGCCGACGCCCGCGCTTTCTCCGTCGCCGTCAGCTCGGCGCGCAGCGCGAACAGCTCGGCGCGGCGCCGGAGCGGGCCGGCGCCGCCGATGAGGCCCGGCAGCCAGACCGCGCCGCGCATGTCGATGAACGCGGCGCCGTCGTCCACCGGGCTCGCGTGACCGAGAAGTCCGCGCACCCACGCGCGCACCGGGCCCGACGAGTCGACGCGATGCGAAAGCGCATCCGGACGCTCGTCGGCGACGAGCGCGTCCGGGATCGCGTCCAGCGGAAGGAGCAGCAGCGGCCCGGGGTTCGCCGTCGCGTGCCACGCGCGGACGTCCGCCGCGATCGACATGTCGCGCACGACGACCGCGTGAACCGTGGCGCCGAGGAAGCGTTCGACGAGCAGCGCCGAAGGTTCGTCGGCGTTGATGAAATCGCTGAGCGGGCCGAGCACCGCGCCCTCGCCGAAGCGATCGCGCTCGCGAAGCAGGCGCGCCGCGGCCGGAGCGAGTCCGACGCGCTCGCGCTCCAGCGAGTCGAGCGCGTTGACCCGTCCCTGGATCGACGTGTGCGTTTCGTCGGCGCGGAACAACTCGGCGCGCGCCGCCGACTCGCGTTCGCGCGCCTCGCGATCGGTCGCGCGCGCGCCTTCGAGCGACGACACCGCTTCGGCGACGCGACGACGCGCGTCATCCATGACCACCGACGCGTCCTCGATTTCGCGGGCGACGGCGGACAGCGCGTCGGCGAGCTGCGCGCGCTCCTCGGCCAGCTGCTCGAGGCGCTGCACCAACTCGTCGCTCTCCTGGCGCGTCCGCTCGCGTTCGATGTCGACGCGTCGCGAACGATCCTGCAGCTCTCGGTGCGCGCGCTCGACGTCGTCGACCGTCGCGCGGCTCCGCGCGACCATCTGCCTCGACTCGTCCTCGCGCTGCTGGCGCTCGGTGAACGTCCCGCGCGCCGCGGCAAGCACTTCGTCCTGCCGCGCGCGATCGTCGACGGCGAGCTGGATGTCCGACGTGAGTCGCGTTCCGTGGGCCACGCCCTCCGTGGCCTCCGTCTCGGCGCGCTGGCGACGCGCCGACGAGTTTCGCTGGCGCTCTTCCGCCACCTTCATCTCGGAGCGGATCTGGAGCGCCTGCTCGCGCTGGCTGGACACGAGGCGAAGCAGCTCGGTGCGCTGCGCTTCGGCCGCCGCGCGATTCCCGTGCGCCGTGTCGCGCGCCTGCTCGGCCGCGCCGACCGCTCCATCCGCCTCGGGAGCGCCTTCGCGCAGTGCGCGAACTCGCTCGGTCAGTCGTCCCAGCTCGTCGTGCCACGCTTCCATCTCGCGCTTGGCGAGCGCCAGCTCGACGGTGAACCGTCGCGCGTTGAGCTCCGAATGCTTCTCGGCGCGGCGCCGCTGTCTCGCGAGCGAACGCACCTGGCTCTGCACTTCGTTGATCAGATCGTCGAGCCGCTGCAGGTCGACCGTCGTCTCGTCGAGCCGCCGCTCCGCCGTGCGACGGCGGTCGCGATAGAGTCCGACGCCCGCCGCTTCCTCGAACAGCTCGCGCCGGTCGTCCGGCCGATCCGAGAGGAGCGCGTCGATCATCTTGCTCTCGATGACGACGCCGGTGTCGGCGCCGAGGCCGGTGCCGCGCAGCAGATCGGAGATGTCGCGGAGCCGGCATGGCGCGCGATTCAGGAAGTAGTCGCTCTCGCCCGACCGGGAGAGCCGGCGCGTGATGACGACTTCCTGGAACGCGACCGGCAGCGTGCCGTCTTCGTTCGAGAAGTGGAGCGAGACCTCGGCGACGTTCACCGCGCGCCGCGCCGACGATCCCTGGAAGATGACTTCTTCCATCTTCGCGCCGCGCAACAACCGCGCGCGCTGTTCGCCGAGCACCCACCGCACCGCGTCCGACACGTTCGACTTGCCGCACCCGTTCGGCCCGACGATCGCCGTCACCCCGGCATCGAACTGCATCTGCGTGGTGTCAGCGAACGACTTGAAGCCCTGCAACTCGAGCTTGGTCAGTCGCACTAGAAGGATCTCCCTTTGCGGTAGACGAGCAGCGGCTTGATACCGGCCGCACGGAGCGAGGGAACAGCCAAAGCCGATTGACCGATCGACTCGAACGCGCCGACGAGCAGCCACGCCGAGCCGTTGGTCTGTTTGAGCGCGTACGCCGGCTGTCCCCGGAACCCCCACATCGAGATCACTCCGGGTACCGCCGATGGTGGCAATCCTGAATCGATCAAGAACGCGAACGGAAGTCGCACGATGGTGCCGCTGGACCGGTCAAGGAGCTTGCGTTGCCTCAGCGCGCGAAGCAGCGAGTCGGCTTGCGCTCGGCTCGTGTACGCGCCGCTGACCACCTTGTACCACGTCGCACCCTGCACCTGCGCCGGCGAGAAGGTTTCCGTCGGGACGTTGTTGCCGTCTTGTTGCAGCTTCAAAATAGCGCCTGACTGCGTATTTGCGGCAACCAATTCGACCCCGTACGCGGCGACCGACCCGGAGTCGTGCGGATTCGCCACCAGATACGGCGTGTCGATCGCCACCGTGTCGACGCCGTCGGCGGGCGTGGCGGGTTGCACGGCGATCGGCGCCGGAATGACGCGGTGGTTCACCGTGTCGGGCTTCGGGCCGAGGTGCGCCGGGCCGCCGGCGAGCGGCCGGTACGCCAGCCACCCGACGAGGATCACGAGCAACGAGAGCAGCGCGATTCCCGGCATCGAGTTGACCTTGAACTGCCGCCGCTTCGCCGGCGCCGCGCGCGACGCGCGCTGCTCGGCCGTCCTCGGCGCGGCGCGGCCTCGACTCGCGCAGCATCGCGACGACGAGCGACGCGTCGACGCCGGCCGGGCACCGCGTCGCCTACGACTACGACGCCGTCGGTCAACGCCACGAGCTCGGCGATGCCGCGCGCTCCCGCCGGCGCGGCGAGGATGAGAAGCGAGTCGGAGGCCCGCGCCTCCGAGGCGACCCGCGCCCACCGCGGATTCGAGAGCAGCTCGTCGTAATCCGGCGGCTCGGAACCACTGGGGATCACGAACAGACGCGTCGAGCCGGCGACGGAGCGAGTGACCCGCGCGAGCGAGATGCCGTACGAGATGGCTTCGACGAGGCCGTGCGCGTCGTCGTCCTGGACGAGCCGCTGAATGGGCGGTGAATCGGCGAACAGGTCGCCGAGGGTCACGCGCCGATGCGCGGATTGCGCTCGCGCGATGCCGAGAGCGACTTGCCCCGTCTGATCGGGATTGTGACCGGCCACCACGATCGCGTGGTGGAGATTCAGCGATTCGCCGAGACCCTGCCCGGCGGCTTCCCAGTCGAATCCGCGCTCCGTCGCGGGCGCCGTCATGTCCGCCGTCGAGGCGGAGTCGACGACCGCCGATCGGGCGGCGCCATCAGAAGCTGGGCCACAATGACCACGTCCAGAGTCCCTTGTGTCCGTCCTGGTTCACTGGAATCGCGTAGTCCCACCGCAGGATGGCGTAGTTGAACAGGTTGAGTCGCAAGCCGAGGCCGTAGCTGCGGAGTGGAATGCGGTCCTTGGTGACATCGTAGCCGGGCGGCCGCGAAAGCGAAACCGATTGGCCGTGCGACCAGGCGAGCCCCGCGTCGTAGAAGAAAAGTCCGTCCAGGGGCGGCAACGCGCCAGGGAGGAATCCCAACTCGAGGCGCCGAATCAGCGGGAAGCGAAGCTCGGCGTTCGCCACGGCGACACGACTTCCCAGCAATTGCACGGCGCTGCAGTTGGTCGGGTTTGCGCCGACGACGGGGCAGGAGAGGTAGAACGTGCTGTTGCGGTCGTAGCCGCGCACGAAGTCGGGGCGGGCGATGTACTTCTGGAACGCGGTTTCGTCCTTGCCGATGGAAAGATCGGTGTAGGCGCGCGTCGCGAGCGTGAGATAGTTGAAGATGATGGGGTCGTAGCGCCGATAGTCGGCCAGGTACTCGACCCAGTGGTACGTGCCTGTCACGGGGCTCACCTGGAAGCGGAACCGGCGCCCCATCACCGGGCCGGTGTAGCCGAACACCGTGTTGTCCGAGACCAGCGCCACCTGGCCGTCCACGTAGTTGAGCGACGGATCGCGGTGCGTGCTGTCGACCGAATAGCCGCCCGGCGACCATTCCGTCGGTCACCTTGCGCGTGATGAAGTCGCGCGTTCGATCGATGTTGTTGAACCCCGCGCCGAACTCGATCCTCGTGAACCGGTCCAGCGGATACGCGGTGACGGCGAATGCCTGGCGCGCCACGTACGTGGTGATCTGCTGATTCTCGCGTCGCGACGTCGGGATCGCTCGTGTTGGCGATCGAGTCCGCGGAGAGGAAGTAGTACGGATTCTGGGAGAGCGCCGTCGTGAACTGCCATCGATGGGCGAGGTTCGTGTATCCGAGCAGCGCGCCGCGCCTCGCGAATGCGTCCGTTGATCTCGCCCGAGATCGACAGGTGGTTGTTGCCGAGCATGTCGCTCATGACGAGCGTGGTGCCGCCGAACACCGTGCGCCCGCCGAGGGCATCGGGCGAGTACGCGATCGTCGGCCGCGCCGAGAAATCCGGCGTCAGACGGACGCGGTACGGCACGGTCCGGAAGCGATTCGTATCCGGAAGCCCCAACTCCGCCGAATCGAGCAGCGCGACGAGCGACACCGTGCGCGTGAGGCTGTCCTCCGGCGTCTGCGGCGTCGGCACCGCCGCTTGCGAGAAGTCGGCCATCGCCAGCTCGCGGAACGGCGTCTTTCGCAGGGAGCGCGGATTGTTCACCGTCCACACCGTGTACTCGCCGTTCTCGAAGTACGTGAACGCGAGCTTGTCGGCGCCGCGTGCCCAGGTGATCGCCGGGCTGAGCTCAGTCACGGCCTGCACGGCGCCGGCGACGCGCGTGAGCTGATAATGCAGGCGGGCGTCGAGGTCGTAGAGGAAAACGTTCGGAGTGCCGGTCCGATCCGACACGTACGCGATCGACCGCCCGTCCGGGGACCACTGCGGGTTCAGATTCAGCCCGGTCTGCCCCGGAAGAACGCTGATCGAAGCCGACTCCAGATCGAGCAGCGCGATGCGCCACGGCTTGAAGCGGAGCAGCGGGAAGCTCGCCGAATCGCGGTCCGTCGCGAACGCGATCGTGCGCCCGTCGGGCGACCATTGCGGCTGAAAGTCGCCGAACTTGTCGTCGGTGAGCCGACGGAAGCCCGTGCCGTCGACGTTGACGACGAAGAGGTCCGTGATCCCGCCCGATCCTCCGCTGAACGCGAGCTTCGTTCCGTCGGGCGACCAGGTGGGACTGGTGACCGACTCCAGCGCCAGGTTGAACCGCTTCGTGACTTTCCGCGAGCGAACGTCGAGGATGTAGAGGGCGTCCTTGCCGCGCCGCTGCGCCGTGAACGCGAGCTGTTGTCCGTCCGGCGAGAAGGCGCTCTGCGAGTAGAGGAAGCGGAGCTCCTCGAAGTTCGGGTCGTACTGGCTCGGGATCAGCCGCGCCGTGCGCTTGCCCGTCTCGGCGTCGGCGAGCCAGAGGTCGATGAACACCTCGCCGCGCCGAACCTTGCCGTTCGAGAGAAAGGCGATGGAGTGTCCGTCCGGTGAGAGCGCCGGCGCGAGGAAGATGTCGCCGTCGCTCTGCTTCTTGGTGAGCACCGCCTGCGCGAATTTTCGCGGCCGGTCCATCACCCCGATCGCGGGCAGGAGCCGCGTCTGAACGTCCTCGCGCCACTGGTCGCTCAAGTCGTCGAGCGTGACGCCCAGCTCGCGGATGAACGCGCGCTCGACGCCGACGCTCGGCACCGAGTTCATGATCTGTCCGATCGTCTCGTCGCCCCAGTTCTGGCCGACGAACGCCCACACCGACTGCCCGTAGCGATACGGGAAATACTTGTCGGGGTCGTCGCTCATCTGCTGGATCGTCGGCAGCTTGCCGAAGAGCGACGCGTCGCGCATCCAGACGTTCGTGATCGTGCTGCTCGGCCCGAGCGACAGGTACTCGGCCATGCCTTCCATGAACCAGGCGGGCGGCGACACCTGCGCCAGCGTCTCGAGCCCGTTGCCGGCTTTGCCGCGCGCGAAGATGTCGTACTGGAACGCGTGCACCATCTCGTGCGTGAGCACGTGCTCGAAGCTGCGGTAGTCGCCGGTGAAGTTCACCAGCATGCGGTGCCGCGTCGCTTCGGTGACGCCGCCCGTGCCTTCCCCGAGGTCGCCCGTGACGTTGTTCTGCCCGAAGTCGGCGCGCGACGAGAAGAGCATGATCGGCTTCTTCTCGCGGAACTGATGGTCCAGCACGCGCGAGAGGCGGGCGTACGCGCGCTCCGCCATGCGCGCGGCGTCCCACGTCGCCGCGCGTTCTTCAGCGTAGTAGTAGATCTGGAAATGCTCGGTGTCCAGAACGAGCCACTTGAAGTTGTCGTACTGGACCTGATTCTGGCCGAAGTAGTTCTGCGCGCGCGCCGCGCGTCCCGCGCCGATCGTCGCGCCCAGCGCGAGACCGAGGGCCGCCGCGAATCGGCGCGCCCTCGCCCGACTCGCGACGAGGCGCGCTAGGCGCCCGTCTCCAGCTGAATCTGCTCGGCGTCGGACCACAAGCGCTCGAGTTGATAGAAGTTTCGCAGCGTCGGATGAAACACGTGCGCCACGATGTCGACGAAGTCCAGCAGCACCCACCGTCCCTTCTCCAATCCTTCGACGTGATGGGCCGGCCAGCCCTCTTTCTTCATCCCCGTCATCAGGTGCTCACCGAGAGCGCGGACGTGCGTGTCCGACGTGCCGCTCGCGATCAGGAAGAAATCCGTCATGTCGGTGATGCCCCGCAAATCCAGAAGAACTACATCGTGCGCTTTGTTTTCGATGGCGATCTGCGCCGCGCGCTGCGCCGCAGCGAGCGCGGTTCCGCTTGTCGAAGTGGCTGGCATGAAGGTCCGGCTGTCGCTCCGCTGAGATGGGGAGCCCCGAAGGCTCCTTGGTAGGATAACGTTGGTTCTCGAGAAGGGTAGAACAGATCGAGGTCCTTTAGCGCGAAGAACGGCGTGGCAGGCGCCACGCCGTTCGGGTCATTTCGTCCCCCTGACCGGCGCGTCGATCTAGCCCTTGATCACCCAGACGCGGACTTCCGGCTTGACGTCCGCGTGCAGGCGAATCGGCACCCTGTATACCCCGAGCGCCTTGATCGGCTCGTGAAGGTCGATCTGCCGCTTCTCGATGCGGTAGCCCTGCGCCTCGAGCTGCTGCGCGATGTCGGTCGCCGTCACCGAGCCAAAGAGCTTGCCCTCCTCGCCGACCCGCGCCGAAAACGTGAGCGACACCTGCTCGAGCTTCTCGGCCAATCCTTGCGCCGTGCCTCGCCGTTCGCTCTCGGCGGCTTCGAGGCGGTTGCGCTCCTGCTGGATGCGCTTGAGGTTGCCGGGCGTCGCCTCGTACGCGAGACCGTGGGGAAGGAGATAGTTGCGGGCGTAGCCGGGTTTCACGTTCACGACGTCGCCCGTCTTGCCGAGGTTCTCGACAGCTTGGCGAAGAATGATTTCCATGACTGAGCTCCGATCGAATTGCCGAATGTGAAGACGACGTTACGGCGCGGGCCGGGCGGCGCGTCCGCGCCAGTCGGCCCACGTGTCGCCGAGGCCGAGCGCGATCGCCGCCACGGCGAGAAAGAGGAACGCGAGTGCCGCGAACACTTGCAGCACGGGCGCGAAGAGCAGCACGGCGCCGATGGTGAGCGCGACGCCGAGCGTCCCGGGCGCCATGAACCACGACAGAACGCCGAGGCCGCGCACGGCGTACAGCGTTCCGAAGAAAACGAGCAAGTTCTGACCGAACCCGCGCAGCGTGGAAAGGGTCGGGACCAGGACGGTCGTCAGTCCGACGATCAGTCCCCAGACCAGCTGGTCGTTGAAGCGGAATTCGCGCAGCGGCTGCAGCGGCGCGCCGAGCCGCGTGCGTCCCAGGCGGTGATACGTGGCCCAGGCGAGCGCGAGCGCGGCGAGCGATTCGAGCGCGAGCAGCGACGGAAAGATCGTTCGCCCCATACTCGGAGACCGACGCGAGCCCGCGCTCCGTTTCCGTCGGCAGATCCGAAAAGGCCGGAACCTTGTCGACGAGCTGCTGCCACTCCTTCGGGATGCGACTCGATCACCGAGGTGACGGTCGCCATCGTTTCGCCGTTGCGGCGCGAGAACTCGTCCGATACAAGCGCCGCCGTGCGCGACGCCGAAACCGGGCCGAGCAGAGCCATCACGGTGGCGAGTCCGAGCGTCATCACCAGCGCGGCCATCGCGCGGGTGAAGAACGGCCGCTCGGTGGACAACAGGCACACGATGCCGAACGCGCCGGCCAGCAAGAGACTCCACCCGCGCGCCAGGTTGTTGAACGCTCCGATCGTACCCGGCGGCTGCACCGTGAGCACGACCGCGATCGCCACCCACGCGATCGCGAAGAACGCCCGGCCGCCCGCCCACCATCCGACGAGCGCGCACGCCGCGACGGCCGGCACGAAGAGCAGCATCGTCTGCTCGATCGGCAGGACCGCGCGCACGTACGGCGTGAGCGGCAGGAACACGAACGCCGCAAGCGCGAGGAAGAGCTTCCCCCAGCCGCGCTCCGACGGCGCCGGCGCGGGCACCGGCGCCGAAGCGTCGGTGACCGGCGGCGAAACGTCGGCGGGCTGGTTCGGCGCGGGGTCGGTCATCAGCTAGGGCTGCAGGCCCCGCGTGTACGGAATGATCGCCAGGTATCGAGCGCGTTTGATCGCGGTCGAGAGCTGACGCTGGTGGCGCGAGCAGGTGCCGCTCAGCCGGCTCGGGAGAATCTTCCCGTGATCCGTGATGAAACGGCCGAGCGTGCGATCGTCCTTGTAGTCGACGTAGCGGACGCGCGTCTCGCAGAACGGGCAGGCTTTCTGTGGTCGTCGCATGGTCTACTCCTCGTCGTCGTCGTCGTCCGAATCGCGACGACGGTTGGCGGCCGCGATCTCCTCTTCCGACATCGGCGGAGCGCCGACCTCGTGCTCGAACAGCGTGATCAGGTGACGGACGACGCCGTCGTCGAGCTTGATCGCGCGCTCGTACTCGGGGAGCGCAGTCGCGTCGGCGGTGAACCGCGCCACGGCGTAGTAGCCGGACTCACGCCGGCCGATCTGGTAGGCGAGCTGTCGCCGGCCCCAGTGATTCACCTGCAGGTCGCCGGGGTTGCCCAGGAGTCCGTGCAGTCGACCGAGCTTCTCGTTGATGGCGGCGTCTTCGAGGGTCGAGTCGAAGACGTAGACCGCCTCGTATTGGCGCGTCATGCGCTGGCAATCCTCCCTTTGGTCTGAGCCGCCCCTCGCTGGTTGCCGTAGCGAGAGGAGGGGAAGTTGTGCGCTGGGCGCGGACTTGCGCCCAGCCCGCTAATGATAGCCGCGGCAACGAATTATCTCAAGCCGCGTGGGCTTTGGCACTCGACCTGCCCCTAGGGTTGCCAAGGGCCAATATGCTCGGCCCGCGGAATCGGTTTATGGAGGATACATGAAGAACCTGCGTATCATTGCCGCCCTGCTCGCCATCGCGCCGATCGCGGCCGGGGCAGGGCTCGCGGCTTGCGGCCGAACGAATGAGTCCGGCGGTGAGGTCGTGCCCGCCAGCGCCATCGGCCTCGACGTTAGAAACCAGAATTTCCTCGACGTCGACGTGTTCTCGATCGTCGACGGCCTGTCGACCCGCCTCGGGACGGTGACCGGCAACGGCAGCCGCCACTTCCTGCTCGATCCGACGGTGGGGTCGCGCGATTTCCACCTGATCGCGGTGCCGATCGGAGGCTCGGGTCGCGCGTCGAGCGGGCCAAGTGTCCGTCGGCTCGGGTCAGACGATCGTCTTCACGGTGGGCGCCGTTCTTCAGAACAGCAACGTGATAGTTCGCTAGCGCTCGGTAGCCGTTAGCGACGCGCGCGGAGCCACGCCGGCGGATTCTGTCCGTGGGCGAGGGCTTCGAGCGTGGGGTACACGACGCTCGCGTCCGACCGCCGCCACATCGGGTCCAGGATGTTGTGCGGCAGGCCGAGCGAATCAGGGAACTCGTATACCGAAACCGGAACACCGCGCTCGTTCCAGACTCGCGCCAGGTCGAGCACGGCCGGCGTCTTCACCGTGCCGTCGTCGGCGTTGACGAGGAACAGCACCTCGGCCCGCGCCGGCACGTCGCGCGGGGCGTCGCGGCGCACGGCCATGCCCAGTTTGAGCACCTGTGCCAACGCGTGCGTCGTGTACCCGGGGTCGCGATCCGGACGAGTCGTGTCGGGCGCGGCGCGCCGTGTCACGTTGGGCACGTGCGAGCTCAAGTTGACCAGCGGCTTCTCGAGCACCGACGGGACGTGGGTGACCTCGAACGGCGGCGCGATCACCACCGCTCGACGCACCTCCGGGCGATGCTCGGCCGTCCACGCCGCGATCGTGCCGCCGACGCTCAATCCGACGACGATGACCGAGTCGCCGAGGCCCGCCGCGATGTCCACGCCGGCGTCGCCGGTGCGGCAGAGATCCGCGGCCGAGAGCCGCGACAACTGTCGCGCGTCGCGGCCGCGCTCGGCGTGGTGGGGCAGCCGCGGAACGAACACGTTGTCGCCGCGGGCGTAGAGCGAATCGGCGAGGGCGGCGAACTGGCGCGGCGAGTCCGTGAATCCGTGAAAGAGCACGACCGCGCGCGGCGCTCTCCCGCCGTGAACGAGCAGGATCGACTCGCCACCCGGCGCGACGACAGCGGAGTCGGCGGCGATGAACTCCCTCGCCCGCGCCACGGCCGCGTCATAGTCCTGCGTCGGGTTGGGATGCGAGCGCATGTCCCCGGCACCGGCTGGAAGCACAGCCGCGATGCCGAGGACCACCATGGCGCTACGCCAAACGACACCAAGACCGGGAAGGATCACGCGCGTTCTCTCGCAGTGGGGCGGCGGCCGAGATCGCCGCTACCTGATATTACGTTAGCGCCCGGAAATGGGTTCAAAAGCCCATTGCCAGATTCGGTCCGTTTTCGGTGGGACGATCGACCGGCCGAATCGGAGAACGTACGAGGGCGGGGTTTGTTCGCCGCGCTCAGCCGTAGCCGCTACGTTCTCGCTCTCTCGAAAACCGATCGGATAATACCGTCGTGACCATGGCTTCCGCGCGCACACCGCTGACGGTACCGCTCCACGACGGGCTCGAGCCGATCGAACACGCCTCGCGTGACGAGCTTGCCGCGACCCAGCTCGATCGGCTGAAAGCGCTCCTGCATCACGCGTACGCGCGGATCCCGCTCTACCGGACGCGCTTCGACGCGGCAGGCGTTCACCCGGACGACGCGCACGAGCTGGCCGACCTCGCCCGATTTCCGTTCACGGTCAAGGACGACCTTCGCCAGAACTATCCGTTCGGGATGCTCGCCGTGCCGCGCGACCAGCTCGCGCGGATTCACGCCTCGTCCGGAACGACCGGGCGACCGACCGTCGTGGGATACACGCGGGCAGACATCGACACGTGGGCGCAGCTCGTCGCGCGATCGCTGCGTGCCGCGGGCGTGCGGCGCGGTGACCTCGTTCACGTCGCGTACGGCTACGGTCTCTTCACGGGCGGCTTCGGCGCGCACTACGGCGCGGAAGCGCTCGGGTGCACCGTGATTCCGATGAGCGGCGGCCAAACGGAGAAGCAGGTTCGCCTGATCGCGGATCTGCGTCCCGACGCGATCATGGTGACGCCTTCGTACATGCTCGCTCTCGCCGACGAATTCGAACGCGAGGGGATCGATCCGCGCTCGACGTCGCTGCGCGTCGGCATTCACGGCGCCGAGCCGTGGACCGAGTCGATGTGGCGTGAGATCGAGGAACGTTTCGCGATCGACGCGGTGGACATCTACGGCTTGTCGGAAGTCATGGGTCCCGGGGTGGCGTCGGAATGCGTCGACACAAAGGACGGATTGCACGTGTGGGAGGATCACTTCTATCCCGAGACCATCGACGCCGAGACGGGCGCCGTGCTCCCGGACGGCCAGCCAGGCGAGCTTGTTTTCACGACGCTCACGAAGGAAGCGCAGCCGCTCATCCGCTACCGCACGCGCGACCTCACGGCGCTCCTGCCGGGCACCGCCAGAAGGATGCGGCGATTGGCGCGCATTAGCGCGCGGTCGGACGACATGCTGATCGTGCGCGGCGTGAACGTCTTCCCGAGCCAGATCGAAGAGATTCTGCTCGCGACGCCGGGCCTGAGTCCGCACTACGTGCTCGAGTTGCGACGCGACGGGCGGCTCGACGAGCTGACCGTGGTCTCAGAAGTCCGGCCGGGAGCGTTGGAACGGGGCGACGAGAGAGAACGAATGGCGCACGTCGTCGTCGCTCACATCAAGGATTTCGTGGGCGTGACGGCGAATGTGCGGCTCGTCGATCCGGGCGTCGTCGATCGCTCGGTCGGGAAGGCGAAACGTGTCGTCGACCTACGGCACTAGCTCACACGCTGAAGCAAGACGCGTGAGCGTTCTGTAACGCATCGTCACGCCGGCCCTTGCGTTTCGCGTGTGCCGGTCGTGTACGACTCATTCGGAGCAATGCCGAGGATATTGAGGATTCATACATTGCGCGTTCGGCAGGGTAGGTGCGTTTGTGCGGCGTCGGTCTGCCTAGGCATCGCCACGGCTATCTCGTGTGCCGGCCACCCGCGAATCAATGCGATGACGATCGTCCCGGTCGACACAGGCCTGAGTGCCGCCTTGCTTCGCACTGTCAGCGACAGCGAACGACTTCCGGTTCATCTCGACCCCGAACTGTTGCCCGCAGAGCTTGATGCCGCTGGGCCGGACGTGAGCCTCACGGGTCAGAGAGCTCAAGTTCGCACCGCCCGGGCTGCGAACATTGTTGAGGCCGCATTGCGAAGCGCGGACCAAGGAATCAGGACGGGTTGTGCGGGAACGGCGGTTCCGGTCCCTCGCGACGAGCCAGACGTACGCCATCGCGGATGTCCCTCATCCCCGCAAGTCATAGTCGTTGCCGGCCGCCCCGAGGTTGTTTCCAGGCCCTGTGTGGCAGATAGTACCCTCACAGACCGAGGTGCGCTTAGCGGCGCGTGCGCCACGGTGCGCGCGATCGTTACGCATCTGAGCCCGGCTGGCTTCAACCTTGGTCTCTATGATTTCTTGTTCGAGCGACAGCCGAGAGGCGCTTGGCGCCTTGTAGCACGCAAATGGTTGAGCGGCGTGGAATAGGAAGCGAGCGCGTTCCAGTCGCGGCAGCCCTCTTCGAGAGGCATAACGAATCGCGCCGCTCCTTCCCGACACCGCCCGAACAATGCGGCGATTGGTGCGCATCAGCGCACGATCGGACGACATGCTGATCGTCCGCGGAGTGAACGTCTTCCCGAGGAATCCGTTACGATCCGGACATCGAACTCAACGCTCCGAGAGCATGCCTAGTCAGCGCGGTCAGCCGACCTCGGGGCCGAGGTTAGACGTTGAAGCGAAACAGCATCACGTCGCCGTCGCGGACGACGTACTCCTTGCCCTCGGAGCGCACGACGCCCTTCTCGCGCGCGCCTTTCCATCCGTCGTTCGCCACGAATTCGTCGTAGCCGACCGTCTCGGCGCGGATGAATCCGCGCTCGAAGTCGGTGTGGATCACGCCCGCCGCGACCGGCGCGGTGTCGCCGTTGTGGATCGTCCAGGCGCGCGCTTCCTGCTCGCCGGCGGTGAAATACGTCTGGAGGCCGAGCAGGTGGTAGCCGGCGCGGATCAGGCGGTCGAGCCCCGCCGACTCGAGGCCGAGCGACTCGAGAAACGCCTTGCGGTCTTCCTCGGGCAAATCCGCGAGCTCGGCTTCGATCTTGGCGGAGAAGGGAACGACCTCCGCGTGCTCGCCGCTTTCCGCCACCGCCCGCCGCAACTGCGCGATGTGCGTCCCCTCCTGGTCCGCGCCGGAGAGCTCGGCGTCGGTCACGTTCGCGGCGTAGAGAACCGGCTTGAGCGTCAGTAGTGTGAGCGGCGCGAGCGTGCGGCGGTGCTCGGGCGACAGCTTGGCGTGCCAGAGCGCGCGTCCCTCTTTCAGCTCCGCGTTCGCGGCTTCGAGCGCGCCGAGCTCGGCGAGCGCCTCCTTGTCGCCGGTCTTCGCGGCGCGACGCACGCGGTCGAGACGCTTCTCGACGATGCTCAGATCGGCGAGGGCGAGCTCGAACTCGATCACCTCGCGGTCGCGCACCGGATCCACGGCGCCCATCACGTGCAGCACGTCGTCGTCGTCGAACGCGCGCACGACGTGCACGACGGCGTCCGTCTCGCGGATGTTGGCGAGGAACTGGTTGCCGAGTCCTTCACCCTGCGACGCGCCTTTGACGAGCCCCGCGATGTCGACGAACTCCACGACGGCGGGGACGACGCGCTCCGGGCGCACGATGCGGGCGAGCACGTCGAGCCGCGGATCGGGGACGTTGACGCGGCCGATGTTCGGGTCCTTGGTCGCGAACGGATAGTTGGCGGCCAGCACGCCGGCCGACGTGAGGGCGTTGAAGAGGGTGGACTTGCCGACGTTCGGCAGTCCGACGATTCCGAGTTTTAGCATGATATGAAGTTCGGGCCGCGGTACCGCGGTTCAATCGGCCTGTTCGTCTTCGCCGTTGTCGGCGGTGCCGGTAAATCGATTCATGACCGTCTTGATGCCGTGCGTCGTCCACAGCTCCAGCGCCTGCGTCAGCGTCGGCATGAGCGCGACGGACGACATCCGCCTCGTGCTTGCCGAAGTTGTCGAGCACGAAGTCGCTCAGATCGCCGCGGCGGCGCGGGTCGTCCGGCGCGATGCCGACGCGGAGCCGGGCGTAGTCCTGCGACCCGACCGCGGCCTCGATGCTCTTCAACCCGTTGTGTCCGCCGGCGCTCCCGCGGGCGCGAAATCGGTATCGGCCGAGCGGCAGCGCGACTTCGTCCACCGCGACCATCAGGTCCGACGCGGCCGACCACGCGGGACGGCGCAAGTACGTCCGGAGCACCGACCCGCTGAGGTTCATGTACGTCTGCGGCTTCACGAGCCGCACGCGCGCGCGCCCGACCGAGCCGGTCGTCACGCGCGCTTCGCCGTCGCGCTTCCACGGCTCGAAACGCCAAACGTCGGCGAGGTGGTCGACGACCCACCAGCCGACGTTGTGCCGTGTGCGCTCGTATTCCCGTCCGGGGTTTCCGAGCCCGACGATGACTTTCATGGCTTCGACGTCGGGTTCGTCGGGGCGGTCCGCCGATTCGGCGTCCGGCTTCGACGATCGTCCGCGTCCGAAAAGGAATCGCAGCACGACGCCAATTACTTGGCCTCTTCTTCCTCCTCGTCCGGCTTCACCTTGCGGATGAGCTCGGGCTCGGCCGCCGCCTCGGGCGCGGCGCCCTCGGCCGGTGCAGCCTCTTCGATCGCCGCGGCGGGCGCGGTGCAGACGCACACCGTGGCGCCGGCGTCGTCGAGCACCTGGACGCCTTCGGGGAGCGTGAGGTCGCGCACGTGGATGCTGTGTCCGATCGTGAGCGGCGTGACGTCCACCTCGACGTGCTCGGGGATCAGCGACGGATCGCAGCGCACGGACAGCTCGTGCATCGTCTCGGCGAGGATGCCGCCCGAGTTGCGAACGCCGTCGGCCGTGCCGGTGAACCGGATGCGCACGCTGACGGTGACCTTCTCACCGGCGACGAGCTGCTGGAAGTCGATGTGGATGATGTTGCGCTTGACGGGATGCCGCTGGACCTCGCGGATCAGCGTGCGCGCCGTGGTGCCGTCCACCGCGAGCTCGATGACCGTGCTGGCCGCCGAGATCGTGCCGAGGAGACGCTCGACCTCGCGCGCCACGAGCGAGAGCTTCTGCGGCTCGCGGCCATGGCCGTAGATGATCGCGGGAATGTTGCCGGCCTGCCGAACTTTGCGCGCGAAGCCGGTCCCGACGTTGTCGCGAACCGTTGCGTTCAAGGATGCTGTTGCCATTTCAGTGAATTCCGTCGAATTGCCTGACCATCGCAGCCCGCTCGCGCCGTCCGTCTACTCTCGGGAGGCTGCGTCCTCCCTACCATGAGACAGCGAGAGCTCCTACAAAACCTTGCCTTACCCGGAGAAATCTGACGTCAGACGTCCGACTTCAGACTTCAGATTTCTCGCAGTACCGCCCTTCTAACTCCTTGCCCGTCAATCGAACAACGAACTGACCGACTGCTCCGCGTGCGTGAAGCGAATCGCCTTGGAGAGCAGCTCGCCGACCGACAGCACGAACAGCTTGTTGGGCCGTCGCTCCTCCGGAATCGCGATCGTGTCGGTGACCGCGACTTCCTTGATCGGCGCGTCGTTGAGACGCGACCGCGCCGGTCCGGAGAGCAGCGCGTGCGTCGCACAAATATAGATGTCCTTCGCGCCCAAGTTGCGGAGCGCGCGCGCGGCCTCGCTGACGGTCCCGGCCGTGTCGATCATGTCGTCGACGAGGATACAATCGTGCCCTTCCACGTCGCCGACCACGTTCACGACCTCGGACACGTTCGGCTGCGGCCGCCGCTTGTCGATGATGGCCAGCGTCGCGTTCAGGCGCTTCGCGAAACCGCGCGCCATCTTCGCCGAGCCCACGTCCGGCGCGACGACCACCGGCTCGATGAGCTGCATCTTGCGATAGTGCGCCGTGAACACCGGCATCGCGTAGAGGTGATCGACCGGAACGTCGAAGAACCCTTGCAGCTGGTGCTGGTGGAAATCGACGCCGAGCACGCGGTCGACGCCGGCGGCCTGGATCATGTTCGCCATCAGCTTCGCGCCGATCGGCACGCGCGGCTGGTCCTTGCGATCCTGCCGCGCGTAGCCGTAGTACGGCATCACGCACGTGATGCGCGCCGCCGACGCGCGCCGCGCGGCATCGATCAGGAGCAGCAGCTCCATCACGTTCTCGGCGGGCGGATTCGTCGGCTGGAAGATGAACACGTCGTTGCCGCGCACGTTTTCGTCGATGCGCACGGAGATCTCGCCGTCGGCGAAACGTCCGAGGTTCACGCGGCAGAGATCCACGCCGAGGTTGCGCGCGATCTCTTCGGCGAGGGGCCTGTTGGCGGTCCCGGAGAGCAGCTTGAGGCCGTGGCTCGGTACGGCTAATCCATCCATGCGCGGCGCGGGGGCTTGGGCGGTGAGCATCGAACGAGCGGAGTTGGCTGAAAGCTGAAACGGGGGCGAACGTGGCGCGCGTCCATTTCCATGCCGCCGGGCTCGCGGCATTGCCCCCGGTGGATTCGAACCACCATTCTCGGATCCAAAGTCCGATGTCCTGCCATTGGACGAGGGGGCAGCGAGCCTCTAAAGCTACCGATCGACGGTCACGCGTTCAACTCGATCGCTGGTCCAAGTGGTGATGACGCGCACATTGCCGTCGAACCCCATCGACGCGACGTCGGGCGGCGTCGTCAAAGACGCCGAACACAGTCGACCCCGATCCGGCGAGCAGGGCGATTGACGCTCCGGCCGCCCGGAGCCGCTCGGTGAGCGCGGCGATCTCGGGGTGCCGCCTGGCGACGACCGGCGCAAAGTCGTTGTGGGCCGACGCCGCGGCGTCTTCCCACGTCGCCATCGGTTCGGCGAGACGCGTGCCCGACGGCACGCGACAGCGCCGCGCGGTCCGCGTCGAGCCAGGCGTAGGCGTCGGCGGTCGAGATCGCGAACGGCGGCACCGCGAGCACCACGGCGCGCGGCTCGAGCGGGCGAATCGGCTTCACGCGGTCCCCGCGCCCGGATCCGAGCGCCATCGGCTCCTCGATGGTCATGAACGGGACGTCGGCGCCGAGTGTCGCGGCGATGTCCAGTGAGGCGGGCGCCGAGTGGGGCGGGCGAGAGCGCGTCGAGAGCGCGAAGGACCGCGCCGGCGTCGGCGCTTCCTCCGCCCAATCCGGCCCCGGCCGGAATCCGCTTCACCAGTTCGATCGCGAACCCCGACGGCCATCCCGTCGCGTCCGAGTACGCCATCGCGGCGCGGTACGCGAGGTTCTTCTCGGTGGGGCCGAGTCCGGCCGCGGGCAGGGCAGGCCCGCTCACGTCGAGCGCGCGGCCGGCCGCCTCGCGAACCGTGACGTCGTCGGCGAGGTCGATGCGGAGAAACGCGGTCTCGAGCGAGTGGTAGCCGCTCGGGTCCCGCTCGAGCACGTCGAGGAAAAGGTTGACCTTGGCTTGCGCCGCGACGTGCGCGGAGGCGGTCACGCGTGTCGGGCGGCGGGGCGCGCATGTCGCCCATCGAGAAGCCGAGCTGCACGGCGTAGTAGGCGCCGATCAGGGTGATCGGGATGAAGGACGCGATGTGGAAGAGGAGCGCCCAGGTCGCCGCTTCGGACTGGCTGACGCCGTACAGCGACAAGGCCGATCGCCGCCCCGGCCTCGAAGGGGCCGAAGAAACCCGGCGCCGACGGCAGCGCCACGAGAATGACGATGATTCCCTGCACGATGAGCGTGGCGGCGAGCGGCACGTGCACGCCGACGGCGAGGAACGCGAGCCAGAAGGCGAGCGGCTGCACCAGCCAGTGCGCCAGCGTCCAGCCGAAGACGGCGATGAAGTGTCCCGGCGTGCGCAGCACGCTCAGCCCTTCGGAGAATCGCGCCAACATCTCGGCGCCGCGCCGCTCGATGGCCGGGGAGACGCGTCGGGCGACGCAGCTCAAATGCTCGAATGAGCGTTTTTGGAAAGAAGACGAGGATGTAGAAGGCGACGAGCAGGGCCAGCGCGCCGCCGACGACGAACCCCGCGGCGTGGGCGAGCGAATAGCCGCGGATCGTCGTATTGGTCGGGAAGTGCGCGACGCGCCACGCCGATCGCCAGCAGCACCATGACGACGATTCCGTCGAACACGCGGTCCACGGCGACGGAGGCGAGCGCCGTGGAGAAGCTCACCGACGGCACCTGCCGCGTGAGCGCGAGCGGCCGGGCGAGCTCGCCGGCGCGCAGCGGGATGACGTTCGTCACCATCACGCCGATGGCCGTCGACCGCCAGAGCGGCCCGAATGGGAGCTTCGGCGCGACGGGATCGAGAATCGTTCGCCACCGTCGCGCGCGGAGCGGAAACATGCACGTCGCGACCGCGGCGCTCAGGATCAACAGCCAATAGTTCGCGTCGCGCGCCGTCGCGAGCGCGCGCGACAGTCGAGATTGCGAAAGGCGAAATACAAGAACGCGATGCTGATGCCGATTCCCAGCACCGCGCGCCAGCCGAACTTCATTCGAGGTTACTCCGTGCGCGCGAGATCGATCAGCTCGAACAGCTCGTCGAGCGCCGGCTTGTTCGCCGGCCCGCCCGCCGCCGACTCGCGCAGCTCGTCGCGGATCTCGAGCGCGCGGTCGAGCGCGGCGCGGCCGCGGTAGAGCAGAGAGCCGATCGGCACCAGAGCGTCCTCGGGGATCTCGACGGCCGCGCGCGAGCGGCTGGCCGCTGAGGGCTTCGATCGCGAATACGGCCGAGTCGAGCAGCGCGGCCACCCGTCCAGGCGTGCGCCCGCGCGGCGATTCGAGCGGCGCGCGGACGGCCGGCGCGGGCGCGGCGTCGGGGCACGCGTCGCGGTCTTCTCGGCGATCTGACGAAGGCGCGTGCGAAGGTCGGTGCCCGGCGACGTCGCGTCGGTGAGGGCGGCGGCGACCGAGTTCAGGTCGTCGAGCGCGCGCCCGTCGAGCTGGCTCAGCGCGTCGATTCGCTGGCGCGATCAGCTTGGAGACTTCGGTCTCACCGAAGCTTTCGGCGGCGGCCTGCAAGGCGCGCAGCGCCCGGCGCAGATCGCGCTGGGATCGCGAAAGCGCCGCCGAATCCCGCGCCTGCCGGGCGCCGCGCGACGACCTGCCGCAGGTGCTCGCCCTGGCTCACGAGCTCGAGCCGGAACCGCTCGGAGGCCGAGGTCGGCGGCGCGGACGCCGCCGTCACGACACCCTCGTTCTCTCCATAGAACAGTTCGGCGATCGGAACGACGCGCTCGCGCTCGCTCGTGCTGGCGCTCCAGTTGTCGAGCGCGGCGTTGAACGCGTCGCGGGCGCGAGGCTCGGCGCGTTCACGTCGACGCCGCCCCGCATCGCGCCCGACAGCGTTCGGAGGTACGCAGCCGCGGCCTCGAGCAGCGCGCGCGCCTGCGGCGTCATTCCTTCGCTGCCGGTCTCGAGTCCGCGCGCCGCGTCCTCAGTCGCCTCGAGAGCGTCGGCGAGCGGCCCTACGCTCGACACACCGGCCACGCCGCGGAGCGCCCGGACGCGCTTGAGCACGTTGGCGGCGGTGGCGATGTCGTCCGGGACGCGTGGTGAGGAGCTCGAGTCCGGCGGCGATGTTCGCCGCCTCTCCCGCGAGGAATGGCGCCGCGGTCGCCGTCGCCGCGCTCGGCGAGACGGGCGTGTTCGACGCGCCGGGGAGATACTTCGGCGAGCTCGGACGACCGCGCCCGAGCCCGCGCATCTTCCGCCGGCGACCACGACCGCACGGAGTGCAGGAGGACCTTGAGGTCGTCGACCGCGGCGACGAGGGCGCCGCGCAACGCCGGTTCCCAGCTGAGGGCGCCATCCTGCAACACACGGCCGACACGCTCGAGCGCCGCGGCGACTTCGGCGAATGGACCGAGCTTGGCCATCGTCGCGGTGCCGCGCAGGGCGCGCGCGGTCCGCTGGAACGCGGCGCTGTCCGGCCCCGACGGGCCGGCGCCGAGCAGGAGACCGTCCAGCTGCTCGACGTATTCGCTCGCTTCCAGGATGAAGAATTCGAGAAAACCCGCAGGTGCGGTCATCCGTTCTCCGAGTGATCCGATTTGCCCGCGCCGAGCGCCCGCAAGCTAGAAAGTTGCCCGGGCGGCGTCCATCGCAACGCGCAGCTCGCGAACCGCGTCGGCCAAACCGACGATGATTGCGCGGCCTATGACCCAGTGTCCGATGTTTAGCTCCTCGATCTCCGGGATCGCTGCGACGGGGCCCACATTCTCCGTTGTAAGTCCATGTCCCGCATGCACCGCCAACCCAATCGACGCCCCGTAGCTCGCCGCGTCACGGAGATCGCCCAGGTGAGACCGGCGCGTGGGCGTAGGCGCCCGTGTGCAGCTCGATCGCCGACGGCGCCCACGGCGCGCGAGGCCTCGATCGTCCGTCGATCGGGAGCGACGAAGAGGCTCGTCCGGATGCCGGCGGCGTTGAGACGTGCCACACCCGCCTCGATTCGGTCCTTCTCGCGGAGCACGTCGAGGCCACCTTCGGTGGTGATCTCCTCGCGCCGCTCGGGGACGAGCGTGACCTGGTGCGGGCGCAGGCGCAGGGCGATGCCGATCATCTCGTCGGTGCAGGCCATCTCCAGGTTGAACACCGTGGAAACTGTTTTTGCGAGACGCTCCACGTCGTCGTCCTGAATGTGACGGCGATCCTCGCGCAGGTGCGCGGTGATGCCGTCGGCGCCCGCCCGCTCGCACGCCACCGCCCCCTCCACCGGGTCGGGATAGGCCGACCGGCGCGCTTGGCGGATCGTCGCGATGTGGTCGACGTTGATGAAGAGACGCTGGTGGAGCATCTCAGGTCGCGGGTCTCAGGTCTCTGGTCACAGGGGGTTCGTGTGAGGAAAGTAATCACGGCGGTACTCGCGCTTTCGGCTCTCGCCGCGTGTTCGTCGGCTCAAACGCCCGCGCCAAGTCCGGTGACGCCCGCGTCCAACGGCGCGCCGGGCGCGCCCGATGCGTCGAGCGCGGTGCGCGGGTTCATGGCGGCCGCGAAGCTGCAGAGCATCCAGTCGCTCGCGATGTGGTGGGGCGATGCGCAGGGACCGACCCGCGACCATCTCGGCAAGGACGAGTTGGAGAAGCGCGAGCTGATCATGCTCAAGTGTCTCAAGCACGATCGGTACGACCGTCGTGGGCGAAGCGCCGGCCACGGATGGCACGCACGACATCATCGTGAACGTGATGTACCGCGAGTCCGCGAACACGACGCACCTGACCGTCGTGGCGGGTCCGCACAGCCGATGGTACGTGCAGAACGTGGACCTCAAGCCGCTCCAGTCGGTCTGCGTCGCCGTAGCGACGCGACGCCGAGCGGCGTCAGCGCTCGGTCAGCTCCACCAGGACGCCGGACGTCGACGACGGGTGCAGAAAGGCGATGCGCTTGCCTTCCGCGCCCGTCCGCGGCGTTTCGTCGATGAGCCGGACGCCGAACTCGCGGCAGCGCGCCAAGCGCGCGCATCGAGATCGGGCACGGCAAAGCAGACGTGATGAATTCCCGCCGCCGCGTTTGGCGACGAAACGTCCTATCGGCGAGTCGTCGGTCGCCGGCTCCAGCAATTCGACGAGCGCTTCGCCGGCCGCGAAGCCGGCGATCCTGGCTCCGTCTGAATCGGCGAGCGGAACCTCACTCAGCCCCAAAACGTCGCGGTAAAACGAAACGCCCGCGTCCAGTCCGCGCACCGCGATGCCGATGTGCGCGATGACCGCGCCGCCGCGCGCTTGCGCGCTGTCGGAAGCCTTTTCCATGTGATTAAGCTACAGTCAGCGGGTCGAGGACGCGTCAGTTCTCGCCCATCCGACCGCCCCAACCGGCTCCGGCACAGCGTCCGGCGCCAATGAGAATATGTCCGAGGAAACCATGTCCAACGTCTTGCACGTCACCGACGCCACGTTCGAGGCCGAAGTCGAGAAACACGACGGCCTCGCGATCGTCGATTTCTGGGCGACGTGGTGCGGCCCGTGCCGCATGATCGCGCCGATCCTCGATCAGCTCGCGACCGACTACGAAGGCAAGGTCAAGGTGACCAAGCTCGACACCGATGCCAACGTGCGGACGAGCGCGCGTTTCAACGTGCGGTCGATCCCGACGCTGCTGTTCTTCAAGGAAGGGCGGGTCGTCGATCAGATCATCGGCGCCGTCCGCCGCGAATTCATCGAGGCGAAGCTGCAACAACACTCGGCGGCGTAAGGCCGCGGCGCGCGCGCAGTGTCGTCGCCCGCCGCGCTCCATTTTCCACACAGCCGCGTTCTTCTGGCGCGAACGCGGCTCGCCTACGTCCACCTTCGCAATCTCCTCACCGACGCCAAGCGCGATCGCGGCGCGCGCATCTCGGGTTACGTCGCCGTTTCGCAGCTCGACGAGCTGATCCTCTTCTATCTGCTGAACGGCGAGGTCGCCAACGCGACTCTGACGCGACACGCGCGGCTCGCGCGCGATCGCCATCGCCAGCGCACTGGAGAAAGTCCCGCACGAGCCGGAATACGGCGAATGCTGCTTCCACGAGGCGGCGCCTGAAGAGCTGGCCTGCATCTTCACGTCGCGCACGGCCGCGCCGGAGCCATGGCCCGCGGGGATGAAGGCGAGCGACGCCACGGTGCTGTTTCCATATCTCGCGTCCACGACGTTCGATGGGTTCATCGAGATCGTCGCCAACGATCACGTGAACTATCTCGCGCTGCAGAATGGCGCCGTCGCGCGCGCGTTCCTCTCGAGCCCGGCGATCGGAACCGTCATCGAGCGCGTGGCGAAGGTGTTCAGCCGAGAGGGGCGGGTGGGCGATCTCCGTGTGACGTCGCTGGGCGCCGCCGCCGCCGCTTCCCACGCAGGCGCCGCACGCGCTGGTTCAAGCGTACCGCGATCTCGTTTGCGCGCTTGTCGCCCGCGTGGCGGAGCGTGGACAGGAGGACGCTCCAGCTCTCGCCGAGCGTGCCCGTCAGATGCTCGCGCCGAAGCATCCGGTGCTCGACGCGTTCTACGATCACGGGGCGGCGCGGCCGCCGACCCCGTCGCCGACACGCGCGAACTGACGAGCGGCGTGGCGGCCTGGATCCGCGAGGTGCTCTGGACCGCGAAGGGCGCTGACGACGCGCCGCCCGAAGACCTCTTCCGCGAGCTCACGTACGAGCGGCGGCACATCTTCCAATCGGCTGGGCTGTTCGACCAGATGCCGTGGAAGGTGGTGTGACGGAAGCGGCACCCGGAACCCTGTTCATCGTCAGCACCCCCATCGGCAACATGGGGGATTTTTCTTTTCGCGCGGTCGAAGTGCTCAAGTCCGTCGCCGTCGTGCTCGCCGAAGACACGCGGCACACTCGGCACCTGCTCGATCGATACGACATCTCGACGCCCGCGACTCGCGTATCACGAGCACAACGAGGCCAAGACGACGCCCGCGCTTCGTCGCGCGGCTGCTCGAGGGCGAGTCGCTCGCGCTGGTGTCCGACGCGGGCACGCCGCTTGTATCCGACCCTGGCGCCCGGCTCGTGCGCGCGGCGATCGACGCGGGGGTGAACGTCGTCCCGATTCCCGGCGCGTCGGCCGCGCTCGCGGCGCTCGTCGCGTCCGGTCTCGACGCCGACCGGTTCTTCTTCCTCGGATTCCTCCCGCGATCGGGCCGCGACCGGCGTGCGGCGTTCGACGAGATCGTCGACTCGTCCCACACGGTCGTGGTCTACGAATCGCCCAACCGCCTCGTCGACACACTCGCCGAGCTCGAGCGCCTCGGCGGCGGACTCCGCCCGGCGGTCGTGGCCCGCGAAATGACCAAACAATTCGAGAACATCCAAAGAGGAACGGTCACCGACCTCCTCGCGTATTATCGGGAACGGCCTGTGCGCGGTGAGGTCGTGCTCGTCATCGGCGGGGCGGTCGCGGTCGCGAGGCAAGCGAGGAGGACGTGGCGGCGCGCGTACGCGCACTTCGCGCAGCGGGGCTCAGCGCCCGAGACGCGTCGGCGCAGGTTGCGGCGGAGATGGGTGTTTCCAAGCGTGTGGCGTATCGTCTCGCTCGAAGCGACGGTGGAGAAACCGGGGAATGACTTTCGGCCTGTTGCATCGATATCGCGCGCTTGGCGCTGGCGGCACTGCTTCCGCTGGCGAGTGGAGCGCGTCCGGCGCCCCCGGTGCTCACCATCGCGCGGCTCCAGTACGACGGCGGCGGCGATTGGTACGCGAACCCGTCCAGCCTTCCGAACCTGCTGGCCGCGATCCGCCAGCGCACCTCGCTCCAGGTGGACAAGACCGAGGCTCGCGTCACGCTGATGGACGACAAGCTCTGGGACTATCCGTTCATCCACGTCACGGGGCACGGCAACATCCATTTCAGCGACGCCGAGATCGTGCGGCTCCGCGACTACCTTGCGAAGGGCGGCTTCCTGCACGTCGACGACAACTATGGGTTGGATGAGAGTTTTCGTCGCGAGATCAAGCGCGTGTTTCCGGACCGACCGCTCGTCGACGTTCCGCTGACGCATCCGATCTACCACATCGTCTATGATTTCCCGAAGGGGATTCCGAAGATCCACGAGCACGACGGGCTTCCCGCGCGCGGGTTCGGCATCTTCCTTGGAGACCGCCTGGCGGTGTATTACAGCTTCTCGAGCGACCTCGGGAATGGCTGGGAAGATCCCGAGGTCTACCACGACCCGCCGGAATTGCACGAGGCCGCATTGCGCATGGGCGTGAACCTGTTCGTGTACGCCGTCACCAGCCGGCCCACGCCATGACCGTCGTCGAGCTGGTCGAGCGCGAGCGCGCGAGGCTGCGCCGGCTCTACGTGCTGGCGGGCGCGGCGCTCGCCATCGGGGCGACGTGCGCGCTCCTCGCGCGCGGCCGCGTCCGCGCTCGGCGGCGCGCGGTGGATCGGGCTGCCGCGGGGCACGCCCTTCCTCGTCTGGCTCGTGGTCCTCGTCGCTGACGCGGCGGTCGTCGTCTGGACGATCCGCCGCCTCGACCGCCGGGCGACGCGCCACAGCGTCGCGGCCGCGATCGAGCGTGAACAGCTTGCTTCGCGCGGGATCGCTGCGCGGAGTCATCGAAGTGGCGGAATCCGGCGCGCTTGGCCGGAAGGCCGCCGCGGTGCTGAGCGAACGCCTCGGCCCCAAGGCCGGGAAGCTCGCCGTCGGCGAGCGCCGACTCGTTCGCAGAGGCGCGGCGCAAGCCACCGGCGCGGCGACAATGGCGGTGGCCGCGCTCGTCTTCGCGGTGCCGAACTTCAACGACGGCATGCTGGCGATTCTCGAGCCGGTCAGCGCGTGGAAGGGCACGCTGCTGCCGCATCTCGCGTTCGAGAACCTGCCGCCCGACGTGCTGCGCGGCGAGACGGTGCGCATTCGAATCAGCGCGCCGCGCCGAACGTCCGTCTCGCTCTCGCAGCGCGTGCCAGGCGAGGCATGGCGGACGCAAACGCTGGCGGTCGATTCGCGCACCGGGATCGCGTCGGTCGAGGTGGGGCCGCTGCGCGGCGATCTGCGCGTGGTAGCAAGCGACGGACGCAGCGCGAGCGATACGGGCCTTGTCCACGTGACTGACCGCCCGTTCGTCGGCGCGGTCTCGATGCGCGCGACCTACCCGTCGTACCTCGCGCGCCCCGCCGAGGGGCTGCCGATCGGCGAGCCGGCCAAGGTGCCGCAGGGGACCGTCATCGACGTCTCGGGGCGCGCGTCCGCCGCGCTGCGCGGCGTGCGACTCGCGGCGTCCGGGGACACGGTAAACCTGAACGCGAACGACCGCGTCTTCTCGGGTCGCTTCGCGGCGCGCCACACAGGTCGCTACACATGGTTGGCCGCCGGCACCACCGGCCCGATCGCCGACGTCCCCGCGCCCGTCGAGCTCGAGGTCGTTCCAGACTCGGCGCCGCGCGTCGACATCGTTTCTCCGCAGACCGACACGCTGGTCGCCGGCGACGATCGCATCACGCTCCACGCGACCGCCACGGACGATCATGGACTCGCCATGGTCGAGGTCATGTCGTGGGCAAGCTCTTGGGTCGGACAGCGGGCACCGACGTTGCAGCGCGCCGCGGAATCCGCGGGCACGGTGTGGAACGGGACGACCACGCTCGACCTGGGCCAGCTGAAGCTCCACCCCGGCGACGCGCTCCACGTGAAGTTCGTGGCGACGGACAACTCGCCATGGGTGCAGCACGGCGAGAGCCGCGAACTGCTGCTCAAGATTCCGACGCTCGAGGAACGTCGCGCGATCGTGCGCGACGCGATGGATTCCGCGGTGAGTCAGGTGAAGGCGACGGCGGCCGCCGAGAAATCGCTGCAGGAGCGAACGACCGACGCGGCCCGCGACCGCCAGCGAACGCCGGCCGACGCTCCGCCGCCGACGGGCGCGAACGGCAAGCAGGGGAACATGACGTACGAGGCGGCGGAGAAGGCCAAAGCCGTCGCGAAGGACCAGCGCGAGCTGGCGGACCAGGTCAAGAATCTTCAGCAAACGGCCGCGGCCATCGAGCAGCAGCTGAAGCAGGCGGGTGTCCTCGACACGGCCATTCAGCGTCAGCTCCAGGAAGCGCAGGCGATGCTGCGCGACGCGCTCACGCCCGAGCTGCTCGCGCAAATGCAGAAGCTCGAAAACGCGACGCAGCAACTGTCGAAGGAGCAGTCGCAGCAGTCGCTCAAGGACTTGCAGGCGATGCAGCAGCGTCTGCGTGAGCAGTTGGAGAAGAGCGCCGAGATGCTGAAGCGCGCGGCGCTCGAGGGCTCGATGGAGACGCTCAAGGACGAAGCCAAGGACATCGCGCAGAAGGACAAAGCCCTCGCCGACTCGGCGGCCGCCAAGCAGACGGAATCGCAGAAGCGCGACGCGAAGCAGCTCGCCGATCGTTCGCAGCGATTCTCCGACGAGGTGAAGAAGCTGCAGGAACGCCTCGACAACGCGAAAGCCGACGCGGGCGCCAATGGCGCGAAGGAAGCCAAGCAGCACGCCGACGCGTCGCAGGAAGCGATGCGGCAGGCCGCGTCGGATCAGCAGAAGCAACAGGCCGGGCAACAGCAAAACGGCCAGCAGCAGGCGAACGGCCAGCCGCAGCCGAACGGCCAACCACAGCCGAACGGTCAGCCGCAGTCCGGCCAGCAAAGCAACCAGCAGAACGGACAGCAGCAGAACGGACAAAGTCAGCAGAACGGCCAGAAGGGCGGCGGCCTCTCGCAGAACGCGCAGGAAGCCGCGTCGCAGATGGAGCGCGCGTCCGACGCGATGAAGCAGGCGCGCGCGGCGCAGGTCGGCGAATGGAAATCGGAGCTGACCAACGCGCTCGACCAGGCCGTTCAGGACATGCTGCAGATGGCGCGGCAGGAGCAGTCGCTCGAGCAGCAGGCGCGGTCGGGTCAGTCGAAGCCCGAGGATCTGCGCGGCGCGCAGAGCGCCGTGAAGCAGGGGCTCGACAACGCCGCGCAGCGCTTGCAGCAGGAAGGGCAGAAGTCCTCGCTCCTCTCCGGCCGCTCCGAACGGTCGGTCGCCGAAGCGCAGCAGAAGGTGGGCGAAGCGCTTCAGTCCACGGGCGACGCGCGCGGCAGCCAGCAGACGGCGAGCTCGCTCGGCGAAGCGTCCGACGCGCTGAATCGCGCCGCGGCGTCGCTGGCGCGCGATCGCGAGAAGGCGAATTCATCGAGCTCGGCGACAGGGTTCGCCGACATGATGCAGCAGCTGCAGGACATGGCGAAGAAGCAGGGGTCGATCAACGCTCAGGCGCAGGGGCTCCTGCCGGGACTCGGCCAGCCGATGTCGACCGGGAACCAGGCGACGGCGCGAGCGTTGGCTCGCGAGCAGCGTCAAGTGGCGCAGCAGCTCGACGAGCTGGGCGAATCCGTCGGCGGGGACCGCGCCGCGCAGTTGGCCAAGGAAGCGAAGACGCTCGCCGACGCGCTCGACGGCGGACGACTCGACGCGGCCACCGTCGCGCGGCAGCAGCAGCTGTTCCGCCGCTTGCTCGACGCGGGCCGTTCGCTGGAGAAGGAGGACCGCGAGGACACCGGCAAGCGACAGGCGACGTCGGCGAAGCCCGGAAACGAATTCCAGCCGCAGAACGCCAACGCCACCGGGAAAGCCGCGGTGAAGTTCCGCGAGCCGACGTGGGAAGAACTGCGCGGTCTCACGGCCGACGAGCGTCGGGCGATTCTCGAATACTTCAAACGGATCAATGCGGGGAATCCGCCGTAGCGCCGCGTTGATCGCGTTTGTCGCGCTTTCCCCTTCGCACACCCCGCTCGTCGCGCAGGCCGCGGACACGATGGCGTTCTACCGCGCCATGGAGCTCGAGTCGGCGGGCAAGTACAAAGAGGCGGCGCCGCTGTTTCGATCCGTGTTGCGGACGCCCGCCGGCGTGAACGCGCTGCTCGGCCTCGAGCGCGTGTACGCGGAGCTCGGTTGGACCGATTCGCTCGTCGCGCCTTTCGATTCGCTGATCGCGGCGAACCCCAAGGAAGAGACGTATCGCACCGTGCAGCTGCGCACGCTCGACGCCGTCGGGCGCGACGCGGAGCTGCATCGCGCGTTCGACAAGTGGATTCGCGACGATCCGTCGAGCCCGGCGCCGTATCGCGAGTACGCCAAGCTCTTGCTCCAGCACAATCGCGCCGCGGCGGCCGACAGCGTGATCGGCCGCGCCACGGCGGCGCTCGGGACGACGAAGGATCTCTCGCTGGAGGTCGCGCAGGCGCGCGCGGCGCAGGGGCAGTGGGTCGAATCGGCGCGCGCGTGGCGAGACGCGCTCGCCAACGCGGAGTATCTCTCGCAGGCCGCGTCGTACGCGCTCGCGCCGGCGCCGTCGTCGGCGCGCGATCAGGTTCGGGACATCTTTCTCGCTCTGCCTATCGACGTCGCGGCGCGCCGCGCGCTCGCCGACCTCGAGGGGAGCTGGGGTTCGCTCGCCGACGGCTGGAACGCGCTCAAGGGTCTGCCGCCGGACAGCGTGTCGGCCGCGGCCTGGTCCGACTTCGCGCAGCGCGCCGAGTCGGAAGACCGATGGACGCTCGCGCGCGAAGCGCTCGAGTCCGCGCTGCGCTGGAAGCGAACGCCGGAGCTCGCGGTTCGCGCGGCGAACGCGGCGCTCAACGCCGGAGACGGCGCCGCCGCGCTGCGCCTCGCGCCGCTGGCCGATGCGGGGAACGACTCGGCGCTCGCCGCGCGCGAGTATCTGCCGGTTCGCGTCAAGGCGCTGTCGGCCGTCGGCCGGCCGATCGAAGCGCAGCAGCTCGTCGACGCGTATGACAGATTCCTCACGCCCGGCGCCAAGAACTCGCTGACCCGCACGATCGCGTGGGGTTGGGTTCGCACCGGTGACATGGCCAGGGCGCGCGCCGCGCTGGCGGCGACCGGCGTCGAAGGCGACTCGAGCGACGCGGCGGGTTGGCTCGCGCTCTACGACGGCAACCTCAAGGTGGCGCGCGGCCTGTTGCGCGGCGGCACGGAGAGCTCTCCCGAGCTGGCGCTCGCGCTGGGACTCGTCGCGCGCCTCAAGGGTGGACAGCGCGCCGGCGGTGGGCCACGCGTTCCTCGCCTTGGCGAAAGGCGACAGCGCCGGCGCCGCGGCGCAATTCGTCGCCGCCGGCGACTCCACGCCGGCCGTCCGCTCGTTGCTTCTCGCCACCGCGGCGCAGATCGATCTGGCGCTCGGGAACGAGGACCAGGCGGTCGCCCTCTGGACTCGCGTGCTCGACCAGGACAAGGATTCGCCCGAGGCGCCGCAGGTCGAGCTCGAGTGGGCGCGCCTCTTGCGCCGCAAGGGTGACGCGACCGGGCGCGGCGAATCATCTCGAGCACCTGATCCTCACTTATCCCGGCAGCTCGCTCGTGCCGCAGGCGCGGCGCGAGCTCGACCTCGTACGAAATCCCCCTTCCGTACCGCCGGACCGATGAGAATTCTCAAACAGCTTTCGATTTCCGCCGCCCTCGTGCTTGTCGCGCTCGCGCAATCGGCCGCGCAGCGGCTGCTCGTGCCGATGGACGACGCCCAGCAGAACCACCTCAAGGCGTACGGGCTCACCTACAACGCCATCAAGGCCGGCGTGACGGCCGAGTGGCTGCTCAACTACCGCGGCGGCTCGTTCCTGCTCGGCGACACGCCGGAGATGCGGCGTCAGGCGGGCCTGGCGGGAATCACCTTCGAGCCGGTCAACGACGCGCAGCTCGGCCAGATCCGTTCGCAGATCGCGTCGAGCAACATGGAATCCGTCCCGCTCGAGAAGGCGCCGAAGATCGCCGTCTACACGCCGGCCGACGCGCTGCCCTGGGACGACGCCGTCACGCTCGCCCTCAAGTACGCCGGGATCGACTACACCGCGATCTACGACGACGAGGTCGAGCACGGCGACCTGTCGAAGTACGACTGGCTGCATCTGCACCACGAGGACTTCACGGGGCAGCTGAACAAGTTCTACCTCACGTATCGCGACGCACCCTGGTTCATCGACCTGCTCCAGAAGAACACGGCGGCGGCGAAGCGGCTCGGGTTCGCCAACATTCCGGCGCTCAAGAAGGACGTGGCGGAGAAGATCCGGGAGTTCGTCGAGCGCGGCGGCTTTCTGTTCGCGATGTGCGGCGCCACCGAGACGCTCGAGCTGGCCATCGCGAGCGCAGCACGTCGACATCGCGCAGGCGTTCATCGACGGCACGCCGATGGACCCCGACGCCGACAAGAAGCTGGACTGGAAGCGCACGTTCGCGTTCAAGGACGCGCACCTCGAGATGTCGCCCGTTCGTGAACTCGATGAGCGACATTGATGGGCATCAGGTCAACGTGGCGGGCGACGCCAGCCGCTGGGGACGTTCACGCTGTTCAACTTCTCGGCGAAGATCGATCCGGTGAACTCGATGCTCGTCCAGAACCATCGCGCCGTGGTCAACGACTTCTTCGGGGTTACGACGAGTTTCAACAAATCCGTCCTCAAGCCGGGCGTGACGATCCTCGCCGACGAAGAGGGCGCGCCCTGGGTCAAGTACATCCACGGCGACTACGGCAAGGGCACGTGGACCTACTACGGCGGCCACGATCCCGAGGACCCGTCCCACGGAATCGGCAACCCGCCGACCGACCTGTCCCTGCACAAGACGTCGCCGGGCTACCGGCTCATTCTGAACAACGTCTTGTTCCCGGCCGCGAAGAAGAAGCCGCTCAAGACATAGGCTAAATTTCGGGCCATGCCCTCCCACGCGGCCGCGGATCCGGCGACACGACTCAGCCCGACCGCGGCCGTTGCCATTCGCGCCGCGATCCGGTTGGCCGGCGGACGCGAGGTGTGCTTCGCGGCCACGCTCGACGACGAGGGCGTCGTCATCACGGTCAAGACTGTCGCGCGCGGCGACTCCACGTCCGTCCTCGCGCTCCCCGGATTCGCGCAGCGCGGACAGATGCTGATCCACAACCATCCGTCGGGCAATCTCGAGCCGTCGATTCCCGACCTCGAGGTCGCGGCGCGGATCCACGACGACGGCATCGGCTTCGCGATCGTCGACAACGACGCGTCGGAGCTCTACGTCGTCGTCGAGGTTCCGGAGCATGCCCAGTTGCGAGAGCTCAGCGCCGGCTCCGTGAACGACGACCTGGGCCCCGGCGGCCCGATCGCCGGCGTGCTGCCGCGCTACGAGGATCGTCCGAGCCAGCGCGCGATGGCCGCCGAGATCGCGAAGCTCTACAACGACGGCGGCGTGGGTTTGCTCGAGGCGGGCACGGGCGTCGGCAAATCGCTGAGCTACCTCGTGCCGGCGTTGCGGTGGGCGGCGGCGAACGGCGAGCGCACTGTCGTGTCGACGAACACGATCAACCTCCAGGAACAGCTGGTCGGAAAGGACCTGCCGTTTCTCGAGCGCGCGCTCTCCGACCAACGCGTTCGCTTCGCGTTGCTCAAGGGTTGGCGCAACTACCTGTGCCTGTGCGCCTCGATCAGGCGAGAGCGGCGGGGAACGCGCTCTTCGACGAGGGCCTGAACGACGAGCTCGAGGCCATTCGCGCCTGGTCGGAGCGGACGCGCGACGGTTCGCTGAGCGACCTCACGATCTCGCCGCGACCCGAAGTGTGGGACGAAGTGGCCGCCGAGCCGGATCTCTGCCAGCGCGCCCGATGCCCGGCGTACGAGAAGTGCTTTCTGTTCAAGGCGCGGCGTGAGGCGGCGCAGGCGGACGTGATCGTCGTCAATCACCATCTGCTGCTGTCGGACCTCGCGGTGCGGCGCGTCTCGGGCAATTGGGGCGAGTCCGCGGTGCTGCCGGCCTACAACCGTCTCGTCATCGACGAAGGGCACCATCTGGAGGAAGCGGCGGCCAGCCACCTCGGCGCGACAGTCTCGCGCCGCTCGCTGCAGCGCCTCTTCGGCCGTCTGGATCGTCGCGGCAAGGGATTGTTCGGCGCGCTCATGGCGCGTCTCGCGAGATCCAACGACCTGCTCAGCACCGCGAGCTTCGATCTCGTTCTCACGCGTCTCGCGCCGGCGCTCGAATCGGCGCGCACGAAGGCGGCGACGCTCTTCGATCTGCTCGAGACCTTTCTCGCGAACGGCGGCGAACAAGTACAGCGCCTGACGGCGGATTTCAGCGAGCACCCCATCTGGCGCTCGGGGTTGCGACTCGCGCTCGAGGACACGCTCGGCCAGATCGACGTTCTCGCCGACGGTCTCGACCTCGTGCGCGAGCGATTGGAGAGCGCGCAGCGTCCGGACGAGTCGGTGATGATGCTCATCAACGAGATTCGCGCGGTGACGCGACGGCTGCAGTCGGCGGGAGACGGCTTGCGTCGCGCGCTCGACCCGCCGGTCGACGACGATCCGTCGATTCGCTGGATCGAGGCGAAGGGCCGCGACCGCGCGGCGAGTGTGTCGACGGTGCCGCTGAACCTCGCGCCGATTCTGCGCGAGGATCTCTTCCGTCGCGCGACGACGACCGTCGTGACCAGCGCGACGCTCGCCAACGACGGGCGGTTCGACTTTCTCACCTCGCGCCTCGGCCTCGACGACCCGGAGCTCGAGCCGCGGACGGGACTCTACGCGTCGCCGTTCCGGTATCGCGAGCAAGCCATTCTCGCGATCGCGCGCGACGTGCCGCCGCCGAACGTCGACGCCGCCGGCCACTTCTCGTCGCTCGCGCGCATCACGCACGATCTCGCCGAAGCGAGCGACGGCGGAATGTTCGTGCTCTTCACCAGCCACCGCGACGTTCGCGCGATGGCCGCCGAGTTGCGCGCGCGGGGCGCCGAGCGAGCGGTGGCCCGTGCTCGTCCACGGCGACGACTCGCGCGATTCGCTGCTCGGACGGTTTCGCGATTCGGGCGGCGCGATCCTGCTCGGCACATCGTCGTTCTGGGAAGGCGTGGACGTGCCCGGCGACGCGCTGCGCGCGCTGCTCATCGCCAAGCTGCCATTCCGAGTTCCGACGGAACCGATCACCGCGGCCAACTGCGAGGCGATCGCGGAGCGGGGCGGCGACCCGTTCGTGGAGTACATGCTTCCGCACGCCGCGCTGCGATTGAAGCAGGGATTCGGACGACTCATCCGCAGCGGCACGGATCGCGGCGTGGTGGTCATCGCCGATCCGCGTGTCGTCACCAAGGCGTACGGGCGCGCGCTGATCGAAGGATTGCCGCCCGCCCGGCGCCTCGTCGGCGCGTGGGCGGAGTTGCTCCCGGCGATTCGAGAGTTCTATACAACACCGGTCGGCGCAAAGCGCGCCGGCATTTCACTCGGCGCTCGCGCCGCCAACGTCCCCCCATTCGACCTGAAATGAATCCGTCCTCTTCGACCAGCCAGCGCCCCGGAAAGATCGTTTGCGTCGGCCGCAACTACGTCGATCACGCGAAGGAGCTGGGGAACGACGTTCCCAAAGAACCGCTAATTTTTCTCAAGCCGCCGAGCAGCGTCATCGGCACCGGCGACGCGATCGTGCTGCCGCCGCAGTCGGCGCAGGTGGAATTCGAGGGCGAGATCGGCGTGACCATCGGTCGCACGCTGCGGCGTGTAACGAGCACGGAGGCGCGCGGCGCGATCGCCGGGATCGTGGCGGTGAACGACGTTACGGCTCGCGACCTGCAACGCTCGGATTCGCAGTGGACCCGTGCCAAGGGGTTCGATACGTTCTGCCCGACTGGCGAACTCGTTCCGCCGCCTGCCGATTTGTCCAGCTTGACCGTCGTTACGCGGGTAAACGGCGTGGAGCGGCAGCGAGCGAATGCCTCGGACATGGTGTTCCCGATCCCCGACGTGCTCGCCTACGTTTCGCAGGTGATGACGCTCGAGCCCGGCGACCTGGTCCTGACGGGCACGCCGGCCGGTGTGGGGAAACTCTCGCCGGGGGACGAGGTAGAAGTAGAGATCGTCGGGCACTCTCGCGTGACGAACCCTGTAAAGGTGGACGCTTAGTGCACTTGCCGCGGTTGGCCGCCCGTTTCGAGACGTTGCCGGAGTATCCTCTGGCGACGATTCCGCAAAAGAAGCGGGAGCTGGCCGCGCGCGGCGTCGACGTCATCGACCTCGGCGCCGGCGACGCGGATCTCGCGCCGCCGCCCAAGGCGATCGAGGCGATCGCCAACGCCGCGCACCAGGCGTCGATGCATCGCTATGGCTTCGGGCTCGGCCTCGTCTCGTTTCGCGAGACGATCGCGGCGTGGATGCGCAAGCGGTTCGGCGTCGCAGTTCGACCCGTTCACGGAGATCGTGCCGCTCATCGGATCGAAGGAAGGGATCGCGCACCTCGCGTTCGCGTACGTCGAGCCGGGCCGCGTCGCGATCGTTCCGGAGCCGGGATACAACGCGTACCAGGGCGGCGCGCTGCTCGCCGGCGCGCGAGGTGTATCGCTACGCGCTTCGGCCGCGCACGAATTTTCTCGTCGACCTGGACGAGATTCCCGACGGCACGCTGCGGCGGGCCGGGATCGTCTACCTGAACTACCCCAACAACCCGACGGCGGCGATCGCGCCCGACGGAGTATCTGACGCGCGTCGTCGCGCGGTGCCGCGAGCTTGGCATTCTGCTCGTGTACGACAACGCGTACTCGGAGCTGGCGTTCGACGGCTATGTGCCGCCCAGCATCTTCGAGATCGACGGCGCGCGGGATGTCGCGATCGAGTTCCATTCGCTGTCGAAGACGTACAACATGACCGGCTGGCGGTGCGGCTGGGCGGTCGCCCGGCCGGAGATCGCGTCGGCGCTGACGCGGATCAAGATGTTCACCGACACGGGCCAGTTCATGGCGGTCCAGGCGGCCGGAGTCGCGGCGCTCGAGAGCTATGAAACCTTTGTGCCGGCCAACGTTGCGACCTTCCGCGCGCGCCGGGACGCGGCCGTGACGGCCTTCCGGGCCGCCGGCTTTGCTTGCGAATCGCCGCGCGCGACCATGTATTTGTGGATCCCCCTCCCGGGCGAGGTGCCAAGCGCGCTCTTCGCTGATAGACTATTGGAAGAGGAAGGAGTGGTCGTGATGCCTGGCTCGGCGTTTGGTGCCGGTGGGGAAGGGTTCTTCCGCATCTCGTTCGTCACGTCGCCTGAGCGGATCGCCGAGGCGGCGCGGCGCGCGGGCAAGGTGCTGGCATCGATCGCCGCGGAGGTCGCATGAAGCCTCGCCGCTTGATGATCGCGCCGCCCAAGAAGGACAAGGGCTCGATCGTCCTGTCTTTGGTAATTCACGTATTCGTGATCGTCGCCATCGCGTCGATCACGTTCAGATATCCGCTATCGTCGCTCTTCAACTCGCGCGACAAGTCGCCCATCGAACGCGTCCAGTACGTCCGCGTCGCGCCCGCCGCGCCGAGGGGCGCGGTCGGCAACGGGGCCGAGCCGAAGCGAAGGACGCTACGCACGCTGAGCCCCGCGCAGTTGCTCCCGCCGTCCACGATTCCGACGTCGATTCCGCCGCTGCCGCCGCCGAGCAGTTAGCCCCGGCGCGATCTCAGGAACGCCCAACGGCTCGGGTGGCGCTCCCGAACGGCATGGCGACCGGCATCGAGCCGGCGCTCCCCGACCCGCGCATCGAGCTGCGCCCGAACGGGCAGCGTCTGCCGCTCTCGATGGCGCAGAAGAACGACAGCGCGGTGAAGGCGATCTACGTCGCGTTCCGCCAGGCGGAGATCGAGGCCGAGGAGCAACGCGGCCGCAGCCCGCGCGACTGGACCATGACGCACGACGGCCAGAAGTACGGCCTCGACTCGCAGTACATCTACCTCGGCAAGTTCAAGATTCCGTCGGCGATTCTCGCCGCGCTGCCGCTCAACCGCGGCGGCGTGGAAGGTTCGCGCATCATCGAGGCGCGCAACGCCACCTGGATTCAGAACGACATCTACTCGCACTCGCAGGGGATGAGCGAGGACGACTTCCGCGCCGCCGTGAAGCGCATCCGCGAGCGGATGGACCGCGAGCGGAAAGACGCGGGCGACACAAAGGCGACTCAGTCGCCGATCATTCCGTAACGTCGCCCGTAGCGGCGCCGCCGGCGGCGCCGAGCCAGGCGAGCGCCGCGTCCAAGCGGGCGAGCGACCGCTCGCGTCCCAACAACACGAGCACGTCGAAGATCCCCGGGCTCGCCGTGACGCCGGTGAGCGCCAGGCGCAGCGGCTGAAAGAGCTTTCCCGCGGCGATCCCTCGCGACTCGGCGAACGTGCGGAGCTCGCCTTCCAGCGAAGCCGCGTCCCACGGCTTTGCGTCGGCGAGCGCGGCGCGAGTCGCGGCGAGGACCTCGTGCGTCGCTTTCGGATCCTTCCACGTCTTGGCGAGGGCGTCCTCGTCGTACGAGATGTCGTCCTGCAGATACGGCGCGGCCTGACGCACCATGTCGTCGACGGTGCGCGCGCGCACCTTGAGCAGGTCGACGAGCAGGCGGAGCCAATTCTCGTCGGCCGCCGAAATACCGACGACCGAAGGCTTACTCTCGGCCAACACCGCTTTGACGAACGTCGGCATCAGCTCATCGGCCGGGATCATGCTGAGGTGCTGGCCGTTCATCCACTCGAGCTTCTTCGTGTCGAACACCGCCGCGTTCTTCGACAGGCCCTCGACGGAGAACGCCTGAACCATCTGCGGCACGGTCATGACCTCGACGTCTCCGCCCGGCGACCAACCGAGCAGCGCGAGGAAGTTGAGCATCGCCTCCGGGAGAATTCCCATGTGGCGATAGTCGCCGACGGCGGTCGCGCCGTGGCGCTTGCTCAGCTTCTTGCCGTCGAGCCCGTGGATCATCGGGAGGTGCGCGAACTCCGGCACCGTCGCGCCGAGCGCCCTGTAGAGCAGAATCTGCTTCGGCGTGTTCGAGATGTGGTCGTCGCCGCGCATCACGAGCGTGATGTCCATCGCGATGTCGTCCGACACGACCGCCAGGTTGTAGATGGGCGTGCCGTCGGAGCGAAGGATGATGAAGTCACCCTCGCCGATGTCCTTGTTGGCGAACTTGATCGGTCCGTGGACGAGGTCCGTCCACGACGTCTCGCCGTCGGCGCACGCGGAAGCGCACGGCGAACGACGTTCCGGCCGCGACCCGGCGCGCGACCTCGTCGGGCGCGAGTCGCGCGCAGCGGCGATCGTACTTGAACGCGTCGCCGCGCGCCTCGGCCGCCTTGCGCATCTCGTCGAGCTCGGCGGGCGTGCAGAAGCATCGATACGCGGCGTCGGCGGCGAGCAGGCGCTGCGTGTCGGCCTGATGCCGCGCCAGATTCGCTCCCTGAAACACGACGTCCTCGTCCCAGCCGAGGCCGAGCCAGCCGAGTCCCTCGAAGATCGCGCGCGTGCTCTCCTCGGTGCTGCGCGCGCGGTCGGTGTCCTCGACGCGCAGCAGGAACTGGCCGCCGTAGTGCTTGACGTAGAGCCAGTTGAAGAGCGCCGTGCGGGCGCTGCCGACGTGGAGATATCCCGTCGGCGATGGAGCGAAGCGAAGTCGATGGGCCATAGGATGGTGCGATTCGTCGTTCCGAAAACGACGAGAGCCCGCCGGTCGCGGGCTCACGCCGTGTTGCACGGGAAGGGAGGGATTCGAACCCTCGATACGGGTTTAAGCCCGTATAACGGTTTAGCAAACCGCCGCCTTCAGCCTCTCGGCCACCTCCCCCGACTCCAGCAAATCTAGCACGAATGGCGAACCTCGGGGAACTATCCGAGGCGTCGGTACCGCTACACTGTGGGACGCTCGAGCGCGTTCACTCGTCGTCCTAGGAACATTTTACCAGACACGGCCCGCTGAAGACTCCCGTCTACCTGCACGGCGCGCGCAAACATCCCCGCACGAATTGGCCGGGCGCGATCATCGGCGCGTCGGTCGGTTTCGTGTTCGTCGTCATGTACATCGCGACAGGTCTTCCGCGTCCGATCCCGTTTCCGTGGCTCCACATCCTCGCGAGCGCTGTCGGCGCGTGGCTCGGCGCGCGCGTGTCGGGACGAGCCGATCGCGATCGGAACCGCGATCGTCGCCGTCCTCGTCTACGTCATCGGCTTCACGTCGGTCATGCGGGGACCGGTGCACGCGCTGATCCGCCGAGACTCGATTCCCGCGGAGCGGCTCGATGCAGTGATCGTGCTGTCGTCGGCGGTGAGCGCCGACAGCCTTCTCGACCCGGCCGCCGTCGAACGACTGCTGACCGGCCTCGCGGTGTTCCGCGACAACGGCGCGCGTCTCCTCGTGACGACGCGCAGCGCCGTCTCCGCATCGGATCATCGTCTCGAGTCGGACACGGATCGGCGCCGGCTGATCGATCTCGCCGCGGACACGGGCCGCTGGCACGCCGTCGGTCCGGTTGCCACGACGCGCGACGAAGCAGTACGGACCGCCGCGCTCTTGCTCCCGCTCGAACAGAAACGCGTGGCCGTCGTCACCAGCCCGCTCCACACCCGGCGCGCCTGCCGAACGTTCGAGAAGGTCGGCTTCCAAGTGACGTGCATTCCGGCCGACGAGCGACTCTACACCGTGTACACCTTCAATTCGTCGACGACGCGACTGCTCGCCACGGCGGATTGGCTCTACGAAGAGCTGGCGATGATCAAGTATCGATGGCGCGGAGCTGAGGATGGCGTGGCGAGTGCGGCGCCGGCGTGTTCAGCCAGCATCGAGCTTCGAGCATCGAGGGGCGAGGTTCAGAACCACTTTGTGCTCTTCTCGCCAATACTGACTCTCGTCCCGCCCAGGAATCAGGAATGCTCGCAGCACTCAGTCGCCAGACTTCTGATATCAGGTAACTCAGTACTCAGCCGTCTCACATCTGGGTGGGCCGCGGTAGCTAGTCACGGCCCACGGAGCCAAAGCGGTTCCACGCCTCGATCCCTCGATGCTCGATGCTCGATGCTGGTCTCGCTACTCGCACCACGCCACGGCGAGAGCACGATGCCGACTCGTCCGCCGCTATCGCCCTCGCCGTCGCGGCCTCGACGAATCACTCGGTCGCGGCCCGATCCCCGGCGGAAATCCGAAGATGTTCCGATCGCGGATGTTCTTGAGCTGATCGCGCTGCTGCGGCGTCAGCATCGAATCGATCTGCGCCCGCGTCTGTTGGAAGATGCTGTCGATCTGAGGCTGGATCACTTCGCGCGCGGCGCGGAAGCGCGCGGTCTGCCGCGAGAGCACGGTGTCGAGCTTGACGCGCTGCGAGTCCGTGAGGGCGAGCTCGGTCGCCAGGCGGTCGCGCGACGAGGCCTGGCTCGCCGGCCAGAGCGCGCGCGGGCCGCGGGGCGGCGGCGCGCGGCGGCCGATGTGGTTCGGGATGAGGAGCACGCGGTCGAGCACGACGCCGGCGATCGTCCCGACGGAAACGCACAGCGCCAGGACGACGGCGGCCGTGCCGCGCGCGGTCATCGCGAAACGGCCCCGTTCAAGACCCAATCGTGCGTTGCCGGGCCGACGAGCGAGTCGGTGAGCTGTGTTCCGGTGACTTCCGGAGACGCGACGGCGGCGAAGGCGACGACGGGCGCACGCAACGCCTGTTGCTCCTCCACGGCCGGCAGCGCGAGCATCGCCGTGGCCGCGACACCAACAAGCCCGGCGGCGCAGGCGATCGGAATCGCCGCGTGCGACCAGCGGGCGGTCCAGTCCCACCACCGATCGCCTTCGCCCGCCTCGAGGCGGGCGAGGCGTTCACGCGCGCTGGCCGCGATCGCGCGGCGAAGCGTGTCCGTGTCCGAGACGGCGGCGTCGCGGCGTCGCAGCGCGGCGCCGAGCTGCGCATCGCGCGGCGGATCGCCATCCGACCGGTCGTCTGGCTTGGTGCGGGAAGGGCGCATCGGGGGGAGTGTCACTCTGGTCTCCGTGGCCGTCTCAATCTCTGACGATTCCCAGCGCGTCGCGCAAGATGCGGCGCGCCTGGTGCAAATGCCATCGAACCGTCTCCTGCGCAATCCCCAGTCGTTCGGCGATCTCCGACGAGGGGACCTCGTCCACCTCGAACCACGTCACAATGATGCGCTGGCGAGGCGAGAGCGTCGCCAGTGCCGCGTCGAACCGTTCCCGTATCTCGTGTCGTTCCACCACCTCGTCCGGCCCGGCGTCCCCCGACGGCGCATCCACCGCCTCGGGCTCCGTCATGCGAAGCATCCGAGCGCGGCGCGCGTTGAGACCGGTGTTGGTGAGGACGCGAAAGAACCACGGACCAAACGGACGTGAGTTGTCGAAGCTGCCGATTCGGTCGAGCGCGCGCATGAACGCGTCCTGCACCAGGTCCTCGGCGTCGTGCGTGTTGCCGGTGATGCGTCGCGCGACGACGAGCGCCCGATCGATGTAGCGGCGTACGAGAGCGTCGAAGGACTCGACGTCGCCGCGCTGCACCCGCGCGACGATCGCCCGCTCCTCCTCCGCTGCCGATGGTACAGCCCCGGGCGCGGGATCGTTGGTCCGACCCTCATCCCCGGTAACTTTGTCCCGATGAGTCATCCCATGATCGTGCGAGGGCGTCCGGATCCGCGGGCTCCCAAACCGCCGCTCCGCGAGCGGCTCGCGGCTATGCGGCTCGTGCCGAGGCTCATCGGCTTGGTCTGGCAGACCCACCGCGGATACACCGCGGCGATGATCGTGCTCCGCGTGACGCGCTCCTTCGTGCCGGTCGCCACGCTCTGGGTCGGAAAGCTCATCATCGATGAAGTGATCAGATTGGCGCGGGTGGGTGGCGAGTCGCGCCACCTGTGGATGCTCGTCGCGCTCGAGATGGCTACGGTCGTCACCGGGGAGTTGTTGGCGCGCACGTCCGGGCTCATCGAGTCGCTGCTCGGCGACCGCTTCACGAACCGGATGAGCGTTCGCCTCATGGAGCACGCCGCGACCCTCGACCTCCACCAGTTCGAGGACCCCAAGTTCTACGACCGGCTGGAGCGGGCCCGGCAGGGCACGGCCGGACGCGTCGCGCTGCTCTCACAGCTCCTGGGGATGGGGCAGAGCATGCTCACCCTCATCTCGCTGAGCGCCGCGCTCGCGGCGCAGGCGCCCTGGCTGCTCGTGCTCCTGGCGCTCGCGGTGCTCCCCGGCTTCCTCGGCGAGACGCACTTCGCGGCGCTCTCGTACGCGCTGCTCTTCCGGTGGACTCCGGAGCGGCGCCAGCTCGACTACGTGCGCTACATCGGCGCCAGCGACCGGACGGCGAAGGAGGTCCAGCTCTTCGGTCTGGCCCCCTGGCTCATCGACCGGTACCGCGCGCTCTCCGACCGGTTCTACGCCGAGAACCGCTCGCTCGTCGTGCGGAAAGCGCTGGTCAGCTCGGTGCTTTCGCTCATCGGCACGGCGGGGTACTACGCGGCCTACGTCGTCGTGCTCGTGCGCGCGATGCACGGGGCGATCACGATCGGCACGCTCACCTTCCTCGCCGCGTCGTTCCGCCAGAGCCGCGACCTGATTCAGTCGCTTCTCATGTCGGCGAGCGGCATCCTCGAGCAGAGCCTCTACCTGAAGGACTTGTTCGACTTCTTCGACATGCAGCCGTCGATCAAGAGCAAGCCCGGCGCGCTCGCCGTGCCCAAACCGATTCGCCAGGGCTTCGTGTTCGAGGACGTCGGCTTTCAATATCAGGGGAGCGAGCAGTGGGCGGTGCGCCATCTCTCGTTCGCGATCAAGCCCGGCGAGCGGGTCGCCCTCGTGGGAGAAAACGGCGCGGGCAAGACGACGCTCACCAAGCTGCTGGCGCGCCTCTACGACCCGAGCGAAGGGCGGATCCTCCTCGACGGCGTGGACCTTCGCGAGTACGACCTCGACGAGGTGCGCCACACGATCGGCGTGATCTTCCAGGATTTCGTGCGCTACGACATGCGGTTCGACGAGAACGTCGGCGTCGGCGAGGTCGAGGACGTGCGGCACTATCTCGACGCCGACCCGTCGAGCACGAACGGGGACGGGCAGCCGCCGGAGGCGATCGCGCGCGCCGCCGAGAAGTCGCTCGCCGCCTCGCTCCTGCCGCGGCTTCCTGGCTCGTACCGGCAGATGCTCGGCCGGCGGTTCGACGACGGGGTGGACCTGTCGGGCGGCGAGTGGCAGAAGGTCGCGCTCGCGCGCGCCTACATGCGCGACGCGCAGCTGCTGATTCTCGACGAGCCCACGGCGGCGTTGGACGCGAGGGCCGAGTACGACGTGTTCGTCCGATTCAATGCGTTGATGGCGGGTCGCATGGCGGTCGTCATCTCGCATCGGTTTTCGACGGTTCGCATGGCGGACAGGATCGTGGTGCTGACGAAAGGGGAGATCGTCGAGCAGGGGACGCACGATCAACTCGTGACGTCGGGTGGACTCTACGCGGAGTTGTTCGCGATGCAGGCGGCGGGATACCGATGAACTGATTGCCGTCTGTTTAGAGGGCTGGCATATTCTTCGCTCACAGCCGCCCCGTCTTGGTGCGAGTCTTGTGGTGGCCGGTCCTCGACTCGGAGCGCACTGCTGTGGCTGCTGAAACGGAGACGAGGCGCGGGATGAGGGGCGGGCCTGCCGGAGACGACGCCGACGTCGGCGCCCGCATGTCGTCATTCAGTCCGACCGCCGCGCGCGCGACCCGATCACGCTGGGCGCTCCCAAGGCTGCGTGGCGGCTGTTCGGCTGGTTCGGGCTTCTGCTAGTGGTGATCGGCGGCAGCGACGTGGCTGTCGCAGTGGTATCCGCCGGCGTTTCACAGCGCGGAATGGGAGTTCGGGACCGCGGCCGTGACGATCGCGATCGCTCCCGCTGTTGACGATCGGGATGACGATCCTGCTGGCCAGCTTCCTCGCGCGGGCCAAGCGCGAGGGCGTGCATTGTGATGGGCGTGGCGTTTCTTTGCCTCTTCTTTGTGGTCGGCGCGGCGCTGGCGCTGTTCACGTTGGACGTCCCGTTGGCGCTAGGCTCCCCGCCTGGAGCGCCGCTGACGGCGATCAAGAAGGCGATCGTTCGGACAGCGATCATGGGCGCGTCGTATGAGATCGCATATTTGGCGGCTGTGATCCTGTCGTTCCGCTACGTGTTCGGGAGAATCAAAGATGTTTGAGGCGTTTCGTAGCGCGCTCTTTCGGAGCGACGCCCTGCGGGCCGGCCCCCGGCGAGTTCAGCGCTAAGCGCCCGCCAAACCACTTTGTTCCCTCAAGCTCGTCGTATTGCGGCCTCTTCCGTCCCTCAGACGGCCTGAGGGCACGCGGCATGCGGGAGCAACGCACGGACGTATATCGATCAACCTCATCGAGGCGGGAATCAGGAGATGCTGATGCTTGGACGAGTGGTTCGATCAGCTTCGGTCGCCGTTGCCGTTGGAATTCTCCCGATGTCGACGGCTGTCGCAGGCACGACTTTCGAAAGCGCCGCCTCTTCGTGCAGCGGCGGGTCGCTCAACGTCTGCCTCGGGTTCAATCTGTCCCAGATTGGGCCTTCGAGCTCGAAAGGCTATTCGCTCGCGTTGATTCTCGATGCGATCAACGGCGGAGCTCACCCAGCCGGCGTCGGGCTCTCGTCATTCGGACTGTTCGGCACGAGCGGCGGCACGTTCGGCGGCACCAATCCATGCGCTGGGGACGCTTGCGGGGGATGGAATTTCAGAGGCTACGGCGGCAACGACACCGGTGGTAAGGAAGACGACGTCAAGTTCACCTTCCTGTCTCCGGACACCAACACGGGTGGGGGTGGTGAATTGATCACGACGACGACTCCCGAGCCGGCGAGTCTCTTCCTTGTTGGAACAGGACTCCTCGGGCTCGGTGGATTCGGCGCCGCGCGCCGACATCGCCAGCGCGCGTAGAACAAGGTTTTCTCGACTCTCCGGGCCGGGCGAGATTCGCCCGGCCCGTTTTGTTCCCGGCTCGGAAGGCGACCGGCTTGTATCGAATTGGCGTCGCGGAGCTTGGGCGGCAAACGGTATATTGAACGGCGACACGCTGCTCGCGGCGGGCTGGCGTCCTTCGTTTCGATCGGGCGATAGAGTATGGAAACCGGCATTTCCGCTCCTGCGATTTCCTCGGATCCGTCCGAACGCGCCCCTGGCAGCGCGGTAAGTCGCGCGCGCGCCGTACTCTACCTCCCGTGGGTCGCGACTGCCGTCGTTTTCGGC
>CAVPOS010000009.1:0-228410 GCA_963707105.1 uncultured Gemmatimonadaceae bacterium | reverse complement strand
CAGCGAGGGGCTGTACTACAGCCGCCGCATCGGCCGCACGCCGCAACTGGCCGGCACGTACGGCGACACCGTCCCGTTGGCGCCGACCACGATCCTCGGCGCCGCGAAACTGTTGGGGAGATTCCCGAGCGGGCTCACGTTCGGCGTGCTCGACGCGACGACGCAACGCGCGTCGAGCCCGGGCGACACGACCTACGAACCGGCGACCAACTACACGGTCGCCCGCGTGAAACAGGATTTTCGCGGCGGCAACAGTTCGATCGGCGGCATGGTCACCGCGGTGAATCGAAGCGTGGATCACTGGACTTCGCCGTTCCTCTCGTCGAGCGCGTATGCGGCGGCGACGGATTTCCACCACCGGATGTTCTCGAACCGCTACGAGCTGACGGCGTCGTTCGACAAGAGCCGAGTGGACGGAAGTCAGGCGGACATTCTCGCGCTGCAAACCAACGCCGTGCACTACTATCAGCGGCCCGACGCCGGCCTGCCGCTCGATTCGAACCGCACGACGCTCGACGGCGACGCCGAGGAGGTCCATTTCGGCAAGGTCGCCGGACAGAACCTGATGTTCGAGACGTCGTACCTGCGCCGTTCCGCCGGGTTCGAGGTGAACGATCTCGGCTATCTGCGGCGCGCGGACCAACAGTCGTTCAACAATTGGGTGGGCTTCTTCGATCGGAAGCAGCGCGCGTTCACCAACCGCATCCAGTGGAACAACAACTGGTGGCAGTATTGGACGACCGACGGCCTCCCGCTCGAGGCGGCGTACAACACCAACTTTCAAATCACGCTCCGCAACAATACGGGCGTGCACTTCGGCGGCACTCTCGGCCAGCTCGGGACGACGTACGACGACCGCTCCGCACGCGGCGGACCGGCGATCCGGCAAGACAGCTACATCGCGCCGTGGATGTTCCTGAACGGCGACGACAAGCGATCGGTCGTTCCGTTCCTCAGCGCGAGCTGGTTCGTCGGCTCCGGCGGGCGCAGCCGATCGTGGAACGGCGGCCCCGAGATCGACTACAAGATGCTCGGCCGTTTCAGCTCGGCGTTCTCGCTCAACTATTCGCGCAACGTGTCGGACAACCAGTGGTACGGCAACTTCTCCGATTCGGTGAAGGTCACGCACTACACGTTCGCGCACTTGAACCAGACCACGACCTCGGCAACTGTGCGGCTGAACTACACCTTCACGCCGAACGTCTCGCTCCAGGCGTACACGCAGCCGTTCATCTCCAAGGGCACGTACTCGGACGTGCGCCAACTATCGGCCACGCCGAGGGCGGACGCGTACGACGATCGGTACGCCGCGTACGGCGACACGTCGGTCACGAACAACGTCGGCGGATTCAACTTCAAGGAATTCCAGTCGAACGTCGTGTTCCGCTGGGAGTACAAGCCCGGATCGACCCTCTTCCTGGTGTGGAACGAGGGGCGTCAGGGTTCCCTTCCTACGCAAGGCACCCACGATTTCACTGGCGACGTCCGGGACTTGATGCGGCTGCACCCGGCGAACACGTTCCTTGTGAAGCTGTCCTACTGGCTGAATCGCTGAGCGACCGCGCCGCCGCCCTCGTCTGAGTGCTCGCGCCGGCCGACGCCGGCGCGACGACGTCCTTCCGAGGGTTAGGCAATGTTTCCGAGATGCATGTCGAGCGGACGCTTCGTGGCGCGGGCCTTTCTACTCGCCACGGCGCTCGCCGCGCCTTGTCTGGCGCGCTCGCAGTCGATTCCAGGCGCCGTGCTCGCCCAGCGCGAGCCGCATCATCATCTCGTGTACGAGGATTCGACGATCCGCGTGCTGCGCGTCCGCGTTCCACCGCACGACACGACGCTGCTGCACGAGCACGACCCCGACTACTTCTGGGTCGCCTTGGGGCCGAGCACCCTGGTCAACGTTCGCCCGGGCGTTCCCGACGCAACCGTCACGTCGCCCGATCTGGCCGTGCATTACAGTTTCGGCAAGTTCGCGCACATCGCGCGCAACCCCGGCGCCGCGCCGTTCGACAACATCACCGTCGAGCTGCTCGAGCCGCAGACCGGCGTGCGCAACCTCTGCGAGGCCGCGGTCGCGGACAAGCCGCTCGACTGCCGTGAGCCGGCGATGGGCGGGAAGGCTCGATTCTCCGGCGCGCCGGAGCACCCGGCGTTTGCCTCGGATCAACTCACCGTGAGCCTCCACGCGATCGACCCGGGTGGGACGCTCCGACCGACAAGCTCCTCGAAACCGACTTGGGTGATCGCCCTCGACTCCGCGGACACAAGACAGAAGCTCGTGGTGAGCAGCGGTCAGAGGTGGGTGGGCGGAACATTTCGCGCGACGATCGGCCGGCCGTGGACGTTGAGCAACATGAGCGACGGCGTGATTCGCGTCATCACCGTCGTCAGGAACTGACCGCGCCCTGGGGCTCTAGCGCACGTCAGCCGACCCGCGGAGGCGGTGGCGCGACGAATCTCGAAGACACGCGTTCGTACGAGTGGGCCAGCGCGAGCACGCGTGCGTCGCTGCCCGGAAGGCCGACGAACGAGATGTTGCCCGCCGGCATGCCGTCGGCGCCGAGCCCGGTGGGCACCGACACCTCCGGCAGACCCATCCAGTTGCCGTAGCCGAGCGTGGTGCGGACGTCGGGCCACGGGTCGACGGCGCGCGGCGCCGGAAACGGCATCGTCGGATAGATCATCGCGTCGATGCGCTGCGCGCGGAACGTCGCCGCGAGCTGCGCGACGGCCGCCTCGCGCGAGCGCGCGAAGGATATTCCCGCCGGGTCGCGCTCGTACGGCTGGTCGATGAGCCGCGACATCTCCGCCCACTCCTTCGGCAGCACGTCGTAGAAAGCGCGATACGGCGCGAGTCCGCGCTCGACGTCGCGTCTCGCGTCGCCGCCGTGCGTCTGGAAATACGTGAACAAGGCGTTCGCCGTCGCCGCGGGCGAGTTCGCGTTCGGCTGGACGTCGCCGCGGTCTTTCGCAAGCTGGGCGAAGAGATCGCGCACCGTCGCGCGCGTCACCGTCGGCGTGCACGGCTCGACCAACGCGCCCGCTGCTCGAAGATCGGCGATGGCACGATCGAAAACCGACAGCGACTCCGCGCTCATCTGGGCGCGAGGCACGTGTGCCTCGACGAGGCCGAGTCGCGCGCCGGCGAGTGCGTCGTCGCGCAACGCGGACAGGACGCCGCGTGTCCAGGGCGCCGTGAGTGCCAGACCGTCGGATGCGTCGGGTCCGGCGATCGCGTCGAGCAGCAGAGCCGCGTCGGCGACGTGGCGCGCGAGCGGGCCGTGCGTGTCGAGGTACGGCCACGTGGGGATCACGCCCGTACGCGGGACGAGCCCGAACGTCGGCTTCATGCCGACGATGCCGCAGAACTGCGCCGGAATCCGATTCGAGCCGCCGTCGTCGGTCCCCAGCGCGGCGAAGGCGATGCCACACGCCACCGAGACCGCCGAGCCTGCGCTCGACCCGCCAGGAGTCTTCACGCCAGAGGGGTCGTACGGATTGCGCACCTGACCCGTGAGCGAGCTCGTGCCGTTGCCGTGATACGCGAAATCGTCGGCGGCGGTCTTGCCGAGCACGATCGCGCCCGCCGCTCGCATGCGCGCGACTTCGATCGCATCGCGTCCCACCGCGCCAGGAAAGAGCTTCGCCCACTCGGCGCTCGAACCCGTCGTCGGGAGGCCGTTCATGTCGTAGATCGCTTTTGCGAACACCGGAGCGCCGTCGAGCGGACCGCGAAGGGTCCCGCTTCGCGCGCGGGCGTCGGAGGCGCGCGCGTCGTCCAGCGACGTCGGCGAGAGCTCGTCGATCGCGCGCAGCCAGCCGTTCAATGAATTGGCGCGGTCGAGCGCGTGCTTGGTCACTTCGGCCGCGCTCCAATCACGCCGCGCGCGCCCCGCCTGATAGTCGGCGATGGTGCCGGCGAGCGGGTCGGCGAGCCGCACCGGCCATCGCACGAGCGGAATGGCGAGCAGCGCGCTGAGCTCGACGAGGGCTTCGCGGCGGGAGGGCGACATCGGAGGAAGATGGCCGACGGGTGGATGGGTGGACAGGTGGACGGACAGCGCTGCACCTTATCGCGACCCTTCCCCTCCTCTCCGATGAATCGCTCCGTTCTATCGATCCTTGCCTGCGTGCCTCTCGCGTCGGCGCCCGCGCTGGCGCAGAGCCCCGCGGCCGTCACGCTGACGCGTCTACAGTGCGGAACGAACGCCGCCCCGACCGACGTCGGCCAACGGTTCTCCGATACCTACGCCTATAACGGTCTCAAGGTGCAGCTCACGTTCAGCTGCTACCTGATCGGTCACGGCAGCGACTACCTGATCTGGGACACCGGCAATCCCGTCGGCACCGCGGCGTCGGCACCGAAGACGAGCCTCACCGATCTCCTGGCGCAGCTCGAGGTCAGGCCGGCGCAGGTGAAGTACGTCGCGATCAGCCACTATCACGGCGACCACACCGGCCAGGCGCGGCAGTTTCCGAAGGCGACGCTCTTGATCGGCAAGGGCGATTGGGACGTCGTGACTGACCCGAAGCCGGCAACGCCGATGGATCCCGCGATCTTCGCGCCCTGGACGACGGGCGGCGGAAAGGTCGAGCCGGTGGTCGGCGACAGGGACGTGTTCGGCGACGGGAGCGTGATCATGCTGAGCACCCCCGGCCACACGCCAGGCCATCACAGTTTGCTCGTGAAGCTCAAGGAAACCGGCAACGTTCTCATCACCGGCGACCTCGCGCATTTCCGCGAGAACTACGAGGGGAATGGAGTCCCGACGTTCAACACCGACCGTGCGCAGACGATCGCGTCGCTGGATCGGTTCAAGAAGCTCGCCGCGAACCTGAACGCGAAGGTGATCATTCAGCACGATCAGCGGGACGTGGAGAAGATCGCGGGGACGCTTCGGTAAACGACGGACCTCACAAGTCGTTCGCCTTTCGCCCTAACGTCGTCCCGTCCCCCGGACGTGGATTCCCGCCGTGTCTGACCTCCGGGCGGGCGGAAAGAGCTAGCTCACGCTCCAGCACAAGTCGTGGCGACGTCGCATCGTCGTGAGAATCCTGGGCCCCGCGCAGCGTTCCTTGTTCTACCACGCGCCGCGAGGAACGCGACCCCATGCGATTCGGACCAATTCTTACGACGCTCGCGCTCGCCCCGGCCGTTGTCGGTAGCGCATTGAGCCGCGCTCGCCTGCGCCACGAACCGCGGTTGACGGTTTCCTCGCTCACCTATCTCGAGACCTATGGTCCCGGCGACAAGGTGAAGGTCTACCGGGGTACACCCGCTGACGTCACGGTGAAGGGTCACCTCGTCGACCTGTCGACAAGCGTCGAGGCGCGCACGTCGGGCGGCGCGGCGACCACCGATCCCTTCGTCTTCACCGGGGACCGCGTCGGCGGTGACAACTCGAGCGTCGTCGTCGAGGTGGCAACCGGTGACAAGACGTCGCTCGGCACGTATCAGGTTCTGCTACACTACCTCGTCGAGACCAACGGGCCGGACAAGTTCCAGGTCCAGGTGTTCGACCGCGGACAGGTCGACAACCTCTCGATCATCGAGCCGGCCGAGACGAACGGCTTTTACCTCACGGGAAAACAGTACACGCTGCGCGCGATCGGCACCAACGTCGAGAACGCGGCGCTGTTCGTCGCCAAGACCGGCATTCCCGGCCTCACCGCGACCGCGACCCAGACCTCGACGTCGTCGATCAGCAAGACGTTCCCGATCCGTTTCGGCTCGGGCGGCACGTTCACGATCGAAGCGTCCGACTTCTTCGACCTGCATCTCCCCGCTCCGCCGCCGACGTCGTGCACGGATCAGTGCTACAGCGGGACCGCGACGCTGCACGTCCAAGTCGTCGCGGTGCCCGTTGTCGCGTCTGTATCGTCGACGACACCGGCCTCCGGCTCGACGGTCACGATCACCGGAACAGCGCTGTCGTCGTCCGGACTATCCTCCCAGATTCAAGCCGCACCCCGCTACGGATCCGTCAACTCGTTCGTCTCGGCGGCGACGACGGTCTCGGGCGCCGGACTCGCCTTCACGGCGGACGCCGGCATGCGGCAGGATTCGATCATGCTGCTGTACCGCCCGACCTCGTCGTTCAGCGGTCCGCCGTCGTTCGCTGTCCGTTTGCCGAACATCGCCGTTCAGGGTGGCGCGCCCGTGATCACCCAGCTCGATTCGATACCCACGGCGCAGGGGACGCGGTTCATTCTCGTCGGTGGCGTTCACACGTTGCTCGGCAGGTTCCTCGCGCCGAACCCGTTGGCGCCGACGCAAACGCTCGTGCTCGACCCGAGCGTCGTCAGCTCCATACAGAGGACGCCGCCGACCTCCGTCCAGCTCGCCGGGTTGTCGACGGCTCCCACGACGCCGACGATCAAGTTCGGGCAGAACGATCTTGATGTGAGCTTCTCCCGCTACTTCCCGACCGCCGTCGTCGGCGTCGTGCACGGCGCCGACTCGGTGAGGTTCGGAATGATCAACTTCACAGATACCATTTCCAAGACTCTTACCGTGACGACGCCGTTTGGATCGGTGAGCGTGCCGAACGTGCTCGCGGTTCCACCGCCGACCATCGCCTTCCTCCGACGTACGTTCTCGACCGGCCAGCCGCTCGTCGTCAACGACGGAGTGCTGCTCCGCGGCGCGAACTACGACGTCGGGGGCGTCGGGCTCATCCTCGCGTCGGCGGGCTCCGTCATTCAATCGGCCACTCTCAAGCTCAACGGCCAGCCGATCACCGGGACGACTGCTTCCGCCGCGCCCGGAAGCACGGTCCAGTTCTTCATTCCGGTGACGGCCCCTCTCGGACCGGCGACGCTTTCGCTCGCGACTCGCGCCGGCGTTGTGAGTCGCTCCGTCACGATCCAGGACAAGCCGCCGCAGGTTTCGATCGTCGGGTTTCAGGCGTCTCCGAACGACGTGGTCGGGGGGCAGCCAATCACGGCAACGGTCGCGTTCAACGCCCCCATCGCCGCCGGCACGACAGCGGCGACGCTCCTCGTCACGCAAACGCCCGCGGCACCGAGCCCGCTCACCCTGCCGGCTCCCATTCTGGTGCACGCCAACCCGACTGTGTTTACGATCCCCACGCGAGTCACGCGTGCGCCGGTCACGGCCACGATCTTGGTGAGAAACGTTGATTCGAACTTCACCGGGGGTATCGTCGCGTCGGCGACAACGTCAGTCACCGTACGGCCGCCCTCGCCGACAAGTCTCACGCTCGCAACGCCCAATGTCGTCGGCGGTCAATCGGTGCTCGCGACAATACAAATGACCGGCAGCGCGACGCTCGCGGACAGCATTCCGGTCGCCCTCACGGCCGACGACCCGACAACCGTAGCGATTCCATCGGGGGGTTTCCTCGTCGGCTCGAGCGCCACGATTCAGATCGGCACGCACGTCGTTCCGACGTCGCGAACCGTCACGATCACCGCGACCGCCGGAGGGCAGTCGCGCTCGGCCACGCTCACGGTCTTGCCCCCGACTGTCGCGAGCGTCACACCGAATCCCGCGTCCACCCTTTCGCCGTCGACCGTCCCCGTGACCGTCTCGCTCACGGCCGCGTTGCCGTCGGCGCAGACGGCGACCATTGCGTGCACCGGGCAAGGCCTCACCTGCCCGACGAGCGTCTCGCTGTCCGGCCCTTCGGGCACGTTCAACGTCAACACGGCGGACGTTCCCACACCGCAGACAGGAACCATCGCGGTCACACTCAATGGCGTGACGACGACGGGGACGCTCGACATCCAACCGCTCGCCGTCCAGAGCATCACCGTCTCGCCGACGGCGGTGCACGGCGGGACCAGCTCGTCGTTCACCATTCAGCTGAACCGTGCGTCCGCCGCGACGCTCGTGTTTCAGTTCTCGAGCAGCGATCCAAGCGCCGTCACGGCGCCGCCGTCCGTCACGTTCTTAGGGGGGCAACTCACGAAATTGGTCACCGTGAACACCGTCGCGTCGCAGGCCGTCTCGAAGACAGCCACGATCACCGCGACGGCGACGCGGACAACGAACTTTGGACAGGCGACCATCACGAAGTCGGCAACCCTGACGGTAAATCCATGACTCGTCGGTCCGCCGTTTTGTAGCGGCGGCCCGAACAGTCATTGCGCGCACGGGCGGGCCGCTTCCTATTTTGAATCGTGCCCGCCAAGCGCCTCCTGTGAATCGACTTCGCCGCTTCGCCGTCGCCATGGCCGTCGCCATGGCCGTCGCCATGGCCGTCGCCATGGCCGTCGCCTTGGTAGCCGGCGCTTATGCGGCCGCCGAAACGTCCGGGCCGCCCACGCTCAACGGCGGCAACGCCGGCGACTCGTCGATCGCGCTGCTCGGGTACCACACGAAGGTGCCCGCGGGGTGGTCGGTTCGTCCGCCGGCGTCATCGTCTCGACTGGCTCAGTTCGTCATACCCGGCGCGGACGCATCGAGCGACGCCGAGGTCGTCGCGTTCTTCTTTGGCGCGTCGCAGGGCGGCAACGTCGACGCGAACCTTGCTCGCTGGCGCGGCCAGTTCTCGACGCCGGACGGGTCTCCCGTGCCTGAGACGATCACTCGCGATTCGTCGGGGGCGTTTCCCGCGACGACGGCCGAGTTTCGCGGCATCTACCGTCGCGGAGTGGGCGCCGGGTCGGCCGATTCCGTACGCGCCGGCCAGACGCTGGTCGCCTCGATCGTGGAGACGCCGCACGGAACGCTGTTCATCCAGCTGTTCGGGCCGACGGCCACGGTCGCCGCGCATCGCGCCGAGTTCGCGAAATTCGTCAAGGAGCTCAAATAGTGGTATCGTAGGAGCGGGAGGACTGCGACATGCGAAATCGCGTCATCTACGATCCCGGAGAGCCGGTCGTCCTGCGCAGCTACACGCTGGAGGCGCTGGCCGTTCTCGACCAGGCGGTACTCGAGGCCGGAGATATTCCTTCGATGATTCGCCACGACCGGGCCGGCGAGATCCTGCAGCGGACCTTTCTCCTCGTCCGGCGCGAGCATGTGAAAGAAGCCACTGAGCTGCTGAGCGTCCCACTCGCCCCGTTGGACGAGGACGTCGACGAAAGCCCGGCTCCCTGATCGCAGGCACGAGAGACAATGCTCACGAATCGAACGGTCGTCTCCCTGTCGCTCGGGCTTCTCGCGATGGCCGGGTGTGTTCCCTTTTCCCGGTTGAATCCCGTCGGCAAGCGCAGTGAGCTGACGGAATCGGAGCGCGTCGCGCACGTTCTCTCGCGTCTGACGTTCGGCGCGCGCCCTGGAGACGCGCAGCGCGTGGACTCGATCGGCGTCGATCGCTGGATCGAGCAGCAGCTGCACCCCGAAGCCATTTCCGACAGCGCCGTCGCCGTCGCGCTGGCGCCGCTTCTTTCGTGGAATCAACCCGCGAAGGACATCGCGTCCGTCACCGAGGCGCCGAGGCGCTTCGCGTTGACCCCGATGGCGTCTCTCGTGAAAGACACCGCCGCTCTGGCCCAACTCCGCTTGATCGGGCTGCAGCTCGCTGCCCTCCCCGTCGACGAGGACTTCTTCGCCGGCAAGATCATTCGCGCGCAGGTCAGCGAGCGGCAGCTCTACGAGGTGATCGTCGATTTCTGGGAGAACCACTTTTCCGTCTACAGCGGCAAGATGCCGTCCCGCGAAGCGCTCGCGGTATGGGATCGCGATGTCCTTCGTCCACACGCGCTCGGCAGATTCCGCGAGCTGCTCGGCGCGGTCGCGCACAGCCCGGCGATGCTGTACTACCTCGACAACCATCTGAGCTCCGCCGGCAGCCTGAACGAGAACTACGGTCGCGAGCTGCTCGAGCTGCACACACTCGGCGTGGACGGCGGCTATTCGCAACAGGACGTCGTCGAAGTCGCGCGGGCGTTCACCGGTTGGTCGATTGCCACTTCGCGAAACCCGAGCGTCTTCGCGTTTCACGCCGAGCAACACGACACCGCCGCCAAGACCGTTCTCGGACACGTCCTTCGCTCGGGGCGAGGCATCGAGGACGGCGAGGAAGTGCTCGACATTCTCGCGCGCCATCCGTCCACCGCCCGACACATCGCGTTCAAGCTCGCTCGTCGCCTCGTGAACGACAATCCGCCGCCGGCGCTCGTCGACCGCGCGGCCGCGGCGTACATGCGGACGGACGGAGACATCGCGGCGGTCGTTCGCGCGATCGTGACGAGCCCCGCGTTCTTCTCGCGCGCCGCGTTTCGCGCGAAGGTAAAGACGCCCTTCGAGCTCGTCGTCAGCGCGCGCCGCGCGATCGACGCTCCGCCCGACACGACTGCGGCGACGGTGCGCCAGATCGCGCAACTGGGTCAGCCCACCTTCGGCTGGGCGACCCCCGAGGGTTGGCCGGATCGCGGCGACGCGTGGATGAACTTCGGCGAGATCTACAAGCGCATTCGGTTCGGGGCGGATCTGGCCGAGGGCAATGGTCCGTCGGCGCCGATCGCGCAATGGCGCGACTGGATCAAGCTCTCGCCGCTTCCGCTCGAACGCCAAATAGACGGCATCGTGGTCGACGTGCTCGGCGGGTCAGCGGATGCCGCGACGCGAAACGCGATGCTCGCCAGTCGGGCGGGTCCCGGCGGATCGGAGACGACTGCGACATCGGGAGAACAGGGCCTTCGGCAACTGCTGATCATCGCGTTCGCGTCGCCTCAGTTCCAACGTCGATGACCTCGAGATGACCTTCCCCCTGGTCCGCTCTGCTCGGCGGTGTACGACGCGATGTGCCGTCGCGATCGCGTTCACCGCCGCCGTCCGCGCTCCGCGTCTCCACGCCCAGGCGGCGGCGGACCCACGCTTCGACGCGATCGCCGCGCTCGCCGAATCGAAGATGAGGGAGTTCGGAGTGCCGGGAGTCGCGCTCGGCATCATCTCCAACGGTGTCGTGACGACGCGCGGGCTCGGCGTGACGAACGTCGAGGATCCGCTCCCCATCACGACGCACACGGTGTTTCCCATCGCGTCGATCTCGAAGACGTTCGCCGCGACGGCGATCATGCGGCTCGTCGAACAGGGCAAGATCGATCTGCACGCGCCGGTGCGAACCTACCTGCCCGACTTCCACGTCCGAGATTCGGCCGCGGCCCGCGAGGTCACCGTCTGGCATTTGCTCACGCACCTCGGCGGGTGGGAAGGACAGGTCTCAGGTCCGGATCGCGGAACGGAAACGCTCAAGGACTTCGTCGAGTCGCCGACGGTGACGGACCTGATGCAGGTCGCGCCGCCCGGCGCGGCGTGGAGTTACAACAACGCCGGCTTCAGCATCGCGGGACGAGTCATCGAGGTCGTGACGGGCCAGCCGATCAACCGCGCTATCCGCGACCTCGTGTTCCAACCGCTGGGTCTCGAGCACGCGGGAACGACTCCCGGCGAGTTCATCGTGCAGCGGTTCGCCGCGGGGCATACGACGCGCAACGGAACGCCGACCCTGCAACGTCCGTTCGTGCCGTCGTCGAGCGTCACCGCGGGCGGCGTCGGCCTGTGCATCACCGACATGATGACGTATGCGCAGTTTCACATGGGCGACGGGACGGCGAAGAACGGGGAGCGCGTCTTGAAGCGGCCATCGCTGGAGCTCATGCGCACTCCTCAGTTGCGCAAACAGAGCACGGACGACGACATCGGGATCGCGTGGCATCTGCGGCGCATGGGCGACATTCACACCGCGTCGCACGGCGGCACGTTGAGCGGACACATTCTCCTCCTCGAGATCGTGCCCGACCGCAACTTCGCCATCGCCATCCTCACCAACTCGAACGTCGGCTGGCGCTTGATCCAGGACGTCGAGCGCAGGGCGCTCGAGTCCTATCTCGGCGCGACGTACGCGCGCAACCAGGCGATCGCGCACCGCGGGCTTGTCGAGACGCTCCCCAATGTCGAGCCGCTCGGGCAACAGCCCAACCCCGCGCCGTACATCGGCACCTACGCTCGGCCCACCAACACGGTCGTCGTCCGCGCGGATGACAAGCAGCTCGTCGTGCAGGAGAAGCAGAACAGCGGGCGGCTCGGCACGGAAATGCCGATCGCGTTCTTCGGGCCGGATCACGCCGTCGTGACCGACGGCACCGAACGCGGCCAGTCGATCGAGTTCGTGCGCGACGCGGCGGGAACCGTCAGATGGATTCGCGTCGTCGGACGTGTCGCCGTGCGAACGCCGTGACGCGACCACGCACCCTGGTTTCGGCGCGCGAAACCTGAGTCCTGCACCGAACGTACGTCCAGGCGAAGCGTCGATGCCAGGTTCTCGTTCTCTCAGGAGCAACGACATGGATAAGGACTTGACGTTCATCGCCGTCATGAGCGTAGTGGCCATCGTCGCGTTGGGGACGACGTTCAAGTTCCTGCTCCGGTTCATCGAGCTCAGGCACGAACGCTCACGTCAAACGCGGCCGGAAGCATTTACATCCCTCGCGGAGCGCTTGGATCGAATCGAGAATGCCGTGGAAACGACGGCCCTCGAGGTCGAGCGCATCGCCGAAGCGAATCGATTCATGGCCAAGCTGCTGGCCGAGCGAAGCATGGCTCCTTCAGCGCCGCCGCCCGCCAGGCCAGAGCGCGTCATCACGCCGCACTGATTCGCGCGGCCCTCTCGCAGGTTGCATGACAAAGGTCTAACGACCAGGCTGTGCCGCGCGCGCCACCGAGCGGCACCTGGCCACCGTCTTGCCCATTAAGAAAGCAAGAACATGGGAGGACGACATGAAATTGACGCGCCGATTTCGCTTCGCGACGCTCATGACCGTTGCTCCGCTGGTCCCCGCAGCTCTGCTGTGGTCGCACTATCGGAGCCACTCGGCCGCTCAGGCCGAGATGCGCATTGAAGTAAGTCTTTCCGATCGGGTGCTGAAGGTCGTTCGAGACGGAGACGTCGTACACACATACGGAGTCGCCGTCGGCCGCCCGAGCCACCCGACGCCGACCGGACGCTTCCGAAGCGGAGACATCGACTGGAACCCACAGTGGGTACCGCCACCGACCGACTGGGCTCGCAACAAGCACTACGAGCCACCCGGCTCTCCGGAAAATCCGATGCAGGGCGTGAAGATCTACTTCGAGGCTCCGTACTACTTCATCCACGGCACGAATAACCCAGACTCCATCGGCGAAGCGGCGTCTCACGGGTGTATTCGCATGACACCAGATGACGCCGTCAGCCTCGCGCATCAGATCGAGGATGCGGGAGGCAGTGTTCCGATAGTGATTTCCGATTGATAGCTCGGCCTGCGGCCGACGGCTGACGGCTGTAGCAACGGACAACCCCGCCCAGCGCGCGCGCTCTTACCCCGGCGCGCGTTGTCTGTTGTCCGACAGTCTGCCTCCGACTTCGAGCCCAAGATCGGGGCTCAGTCGGCGACGACAGACCGTAGAATGGCCGCGATCCAGCCGCTCTTTCGCTATTGCGAAACTTTTCCCGCCGCCCTAACGTCGTATGGGTAACCCATAGGACGCCCATCGATGCCCAGACAAGCTCGACGTCAAGCAGGGCACGCTCTCCCTGATGATTCTCAAGACCCTCGAGTCCCTCGGCGCGCTGCACGGCTACGGCATCGCGCGCCGCATTGAAGAGACGAGCGGTCATCGCCTCGCCCTCAACTACGGCACCCTCTACCCCGCCCTTCTCAAGCTCGAGCAGGAGGGCGCGATCGCGGCCGAGTGGCGCCAATCCGAAAACAATCGTCGCGCGAAGTTCTATGCGCTCACCGCCGCCGGCCGCAAGCAACTGGCCCGCGAGACGCGCGACTGGCACGAGACCGCAGAACTGATCGCCGCTTTTCTCACGCCGCGTCGCGGCAGGGAGGCCTGATGGGCTTCATGAAATGGATTCGCGCCGCGCGCGCTCGCGTCGGTGGACTTCTTCGCCGGTTCACGCGGCGACGACGATCTTCGAGAGGAGCTGCGCGCGCACATCGACATGGCGACGGCCGAGAACATCCGGCGCGGCATGGATCCGGACGCGGCGCGACGGCAGGCGTTGCTGGAATCCGGCGGCGTGACGCAGGCGGCCGAGGCGGTGCGCGACCGGCGCGGGTTGCCGTGGGTCGACGGGATCGTGTCCGACATCAAGTACGCCGCGCGATCGCTGCGGCACAGCCGCGCTTTCGCCGCCGTCGTCATCATGACGCTCGCACTCGGCATCGGCGCCAACACGGCGATCTTCAGCGTCGTCCGGGCGGTGCTGCTCAAGCCCCTGCCCCACAAAGACGGCGACCGTCTCGTCTATCTACGCCAGTCGATGGACGGTCCGGGCGGCGAGAACCTCAACTTCTCCGTCCCGGAGATCAACGACTTCCGCGGCGGCGTGAAATCGCTCGGCGGAATCGCCGAGTACTCCGCCTGGTCGATCACGATGCGCACCGACCGCGAGGCCGAGCGGGTCTCGGTCGGCCTCGTGACCGGCAACTATTTCGAGGTGATGGGCCTCTCGCCCGTGCTCGGCCGAGTCACGCGGCCGAGCGACGACGGCCCCGGCGTGCCCGCGGTGATGGTGCTGACCCACGAGTTCTGGATGAAGCGCTTCGGCGGCGATGAGAGCATCGTCGGCAAGCAGATCAAGACGGACGGCGGATCGGCGACGGTGATCGGCGTGTTGCAGCCGGCGCCGACGTTCCCCGACAAGATGGATGCGCTGATGAACATGGTGGTCAGCAAGCACCACCTGAGCGCACAGATGGTGCAAGGGCGCACGCACCGCATGACGGAAGTCGTCGCGCGCCTCGCCCCGAGCTCGAGCCTCGAGCAGACGCGCACCGAGGTGAGCGCCGTCTACGCGCGAATGCAGGGAGATCACAAGGACTCCTACGATTCGAACTCGCACTATCGGGTCGCCGTGATCCCGTTCAAGGAAGCGCTCGGGGAAAAGGCTCGCCTGACGCTGTGGCTGCTGATGTCCGCCGCCGCGTTCGTGCTGATCATTTCCGCCGCGAACGTCGTGAACCTCACGCTCATGCGCGGCGTGAGACGCGAACAGGAGCTTGTCGTGCGCGCGGCGCTTGGCTCCGGGCGTGATGCGTCTGCGCCGGCTGATGCTCGTCGAGAATCTGTTGCTCACGCTCACCGGTGCGGCGTTGGGGATCGTCTTCGCCGTCGGCGGCGTGCGATTGCTCACGTCCCTCGCGCAACGCTATTCGACGCGCGCGAACGAGATTCGGCTCGACTTCGTCGTGCTCGGTTTCGCTCTCGCGCTATCGATGGCCGTCGCGCTGCTGCTCTCGTTCGTCGCGTCCCTTCCCAAGGAGGGGACCTTTGGCTCATGGATCGCGGCGGGTGCACGCCGCACGACGGGCGGCGTTCGCCGTCAACGACTGCAACGCGGACTCGTCGTCGCGCAGATCGCGGTGTCGGTCGTGCTGCTCGCCGGCGCCGGCCTGCTGACGCGCACGATGGTGCAATTGTCGGAGGTGAACACGGGCCTCAAGACGGAACAGGTGCTCACGATTCCAGTGCAGCTCCTCTCGTTCGGCGACGGCGACTTCGCGCGCATCGTGCAGAGCGACGCCGCGGCCAAGGAAGGCTACGATCGCATGGCTCGCGAGATTCGCGCGCTGCCGGGCGTCGTCGACGTCGGCGTCGGCTCGTCGTTTCCGCTGCGCGGATCCGACGTCGGCTTCGAGGTCAAGGCAGACGGAAGACCGCTCGCCGTCGGTGAGGCCGTCCCGCGCGCCGAGGTACGAACCGCGGACCCTGACTACTTCCACGCCGCCGGAATTCCTTTGCTCAAAGGCCGCGCGTTCGCCGCGACCGACCAACGCGGCGCGGGCAACGTCGTGATCGTCAACCAGGCGCTCGCCGACAAGCTCTTCCGCGGCCAGGATCCGATCGGCAAGCGCGTCGCGTGGACGGGAGACGTGCTGCGCTTCACGCCGTTCAGCGGCGATTGGCGCACGATCGTCGGCGTCGTCGGCAACACGCGCGACGGAGGACTCGACGCCGAGTTCCCACCGTCGATGTACATGCCGTTCGCGCAGGAGTTGGCTATCGGCGGAGGGCTCGTCGTCCGGGCCGACAGCAACATCGCCGCGTTGACCACCGCGGCGACGCGAATCGTGCGGCGCATCGCGCCGACGGTGCCGCTCGGTCAGGTGATGACGATCTCGCAGATCAAGGACCAGAGTCTCTCGCCGCGCCGCCTCAACGCGGCACTCGTTTCATCGTTCGGGATGCTCGCCGTGCTCATCGCGGCCGTCGGCATCGCGGGCGTGCTCGCGTTCTCGGTCAGCGCGCGCACAAACGAGATCGGCGTCCGCATGAGTCTCGGCGCCGACTCGGGCCGCGTGCAGCGCATGATTCTCGGCGAAGGCGGCGTGCTGCTCGTCACCGGCCTCGCGCTCGGCGTCGTCGCTGCGTTCTTCGGAGCGGGTGTCATTCGAGGATTGCTGTTCGGCGTGGCGCCTCACGACCCCGCCACGTTCCTCGGCGTCGCCGCGCTGATGTCGCTGATCGGCGTCGTCGCCTGCTGGATTCCGGCGCTCCGCGCGGCGCGAATCGACCCGGCGATCGCGATGCGTGCGTAAGGTGCCGCTGCTCTTCTCATACGGCACGCTGCGGCAGGAGGCGGTTCAACTGGCCACGTTTGGCCGCCTCCTGCACGGCGAGCCCGATGAGTTGGTCGGCTACGAGCAGTCGCTCTTCGAGGTCACCGATCCGGAATTCGTCTCGGCGAGCGGAACGGCGCACCACGCGATCGTCACGTTCACCGGCCGAAGCGACAGCCGAGTGCCGGGAACGGTTTTCGAGGTGACGGACGCGGAGCTAGCGAACGCGGACGCGTACGAGCCGGCCGGCTATGCGCGTATTCGCGCCAAGTTGGCGTCAGGACGCGAGGCTTGGGTGTACGCGAAGTCGTGAACGCGGGCGACTGAGCTCGATCGCGGCCCTCTGGGCACATCGGCCCGAGAGGCGGGTACCGTCCTCGCAATGCGAGCGCACTGGCCCTACCTGCAAGCGTACCTCGTCCGCGGGGGGACGTGCTGGCTCGCGGCCCACGCGGTCGTGGCCGCCGTCGCGTGGTTCGGCGGTCTCCCCGCCCTTCCGCTGACGACGTCCGGCGCGTTCGAGATGATCGCGGTGAGCGTCGCCCTCGGTTTCGTCGACACGCTTCGCCGACGTGAGATGGCGCTGATTGGCAATCTCGCAATTCACCCCGTCGCGCTGGTCGGCGCACTCGCGATGCCTGCCGTACTCGGCGAGTCGATCCTGCACGCGATCGGACCGGGCTCGCCGTGAACCCGGTTCTCGCCGCCGACTGCGTGGGAAAGGCATTCGACGGCCGGCGCGTGCTGACGTCGGCTTCGTTGCGCGCCGTGCCCGGAGAATTGCGTGTGATGTTCGGCCGCAACGGCGCCGGCAAGTCTACCCTGCTCAAGATCGCCGCGGGCCGCATCGCGCCCGACAGCGGCGCCGTGCACTGCGACGGGCGTGTCCGTCTGCGCACCTCGCTGCGACAGTTGGCGCTTCTCGGCGTCTTCTACCTACCCGATCACGATCTCCTGTCGAACGCCTTCACCGTTCGCCGACAGCTCGAAATGATCCGGCGCCGGTTCGACGGTGGAGACGTGAACGACGCCGCGGAACGGTTGGGTATTCTCGAGGTGCTCGACCGGCGCCCATTCCGACTCTCAGGCGGTGAGCGGCGCCGCGCCGAGATCGCCGCCGCGCTCGTGCGCGCGCCGAAATGTCTGCTCGCCGACGAGCCGCTGCGAGGAATCGAGCCGAAGGACGCCGAGGACCTGACGCGCGTGCTCTCGGAAATGGCGGCCGATGGCGCGGCGGTCGTGATAACGGGTCACGAGGTGTCGTGCCTCCTCGACGCCGCCGATCACGTCACGTGGTGCACGAGTGGAACGACGTATGAGTTGGGCCCGCCCGCCGTCGCCACGCAGCATGACCAGTTCCGCCGGGAGTACCTCGGCGCGTGGTACGGGACGAGCCCCTTATAATCCATGCGACGAATCGCATCAGCGCGAGGCGCGAATGGCGGCCCACCGCGGTGGGAGTACATGATCCTCGACGTCGGCGTGTCTGGCTTCTGGCTCGGCCCGAACCTCGACGGCAACGCGCTCACCGCGAAGCTCAACGAGCTCGGCGCGGAAGGCTGGGAGGCGCTCGGGCTGACCGAGATGTCGACGCAGCAAGGGCGAACGAAGGATCTGGTCATCATTCTCAAGCGCCCGACGAGCTGAGCGCGGCGGGCTTCGACAATGGGCGCGTGGTGCCAATCGAGATTCGAACAGAGCGTCTCTGCCTTCGTCCATGGCGAGGCGAGGACGCCGAAGCGCTGCACGCGATCCTCGTCGCGAACTACGAGCACCTCGCCCCGTGGATTCCGCCCCGGGTCGCGACGCCGGCCGTCGTGCCTCTGCTGGCCGAGCGCCTGGCGGCGTTTGGCGCCGAATTCGACGCCGACCGCGAGTGGCGGTTCGCGATGCTCACCAGCGACGAGCGAACGATTCTTGGCGAGGTGGATCTCTTCCCTCGCTCGGCCACGGGCCGCGTCGCGTTGCCCGACGCCGACCGCGCCGAGATCGGGTACTGGATCCGCGCCGATGAGACGGGGCGCGGCTTCGTGACCGAGGCGGTCGTGGCGATCATCGACGTTGCGCGCCGAACCGGCCGCTTCACCCACCTCGAGATCCGCTGCGACGCTCGCAATGCGCCGAGCGCCGCGGTGCCGAGGCGGCTCGGTTTCGAGCTGGCGACGACGATCGACGAGCCCCCGGCGTCACCGGATACCCCCGGCGTTCAATTACAGATCTGGAACCTTGACTTGAGTAACTCTTTAACGTGACATAGTATATTGAGGTATGCCGATTCGTCGCTCCCTCGCGGCGCTCGTCGCCCTCCTGCTCCCCGGCTGCGCCAGCGCGCCGACGCAGCGTGCCTACGTCGCGCCGACATTCGAGACGGTCTTCACGACGATAGAGGAGATGACGAGCGGCCCGGGCCAGATCGTCTACGTCGAGAACCGCTCGTCGGTCCCCGTAACGGTCTACAGCGTGACCCTCCGCGACTGCCAGAACATCAAGGCGTCGTGCACCCCTCGGCCGCTGAACCTGCGGCTCGATCCCGGGAGCCGCGTCACGCTCGTGCGCGTCGAGCCGACGAATCCACAGCAAGGGTTCAACTTCCGCTACACGTTCGGTTGGCGTGCCGATTCGGCGACGACGGCCGCCCTCGGCGCCCTCGCCTCGGGGGGCGACACAGTGGCACGCATCCAGCTGAGTGCGATGCAGCGCGAAGACGCGCGCCGGCGCGGCACCATCGGCGCGGCTGATCTCGACCTCGCGCCGAGCGAGATCGCCGATATGGCGAATCGCGTCGGTTCACTTCGTGTTCTCCCCGACTCGCTCGTGCTTCGCGTGGGGGTCCGCGTGACGCTCGACACGGTGCGGGTTCTGCTCATTGGCACGCAGGGCGAGACGCTGGGGCGCATGCGCGCGCTCCAGTTCCGCATGCTGGCGGGCCCCGTCACGCTGGTCAAACCCGACACGCTCGTCGCCATCGCGCCGGGACGCACCGCGCTTCAGCTCAAGCTTCCCGACGACGTGCTGCCCGGCCACCCTTCCGTCCACGACGCGTTGCAGGTTCCTATCATCATTCGGCAATAGCCGCGCGGTGGACACGTTAGCTGGACTGGAGGCTCGAGGATGGCGAGCTTGGTTGGCAGGGCGTGGTTCTCGCTTGTCGTGCTCGCGGCGGTGATGGCGCTGCTCGTGTTCGGGGCAGCCGGCACCGTTGGCTATTGGCAGGGATGGCTGTATCTCGCCGTCTTCTCCGGCGCGTCCCTCCTCGTCACTCTCGACCTGATGCGGCGCGACCCCGCGCTGCTCGAGCGTCGCATGCGCGGCGGACCGACGGCTGAAAAGCGCCCGGCCCAGCGCCTCGTCATGCTGGGCGCGTCGGTCGGATTCATCTCATTGCTCGTGTTGCCGGCACTCGACCGGCGCTTTCACTGGTCCGACGTCTCGCTCGGCGTGGCACTCGCCGGCGACGCGCTCGTGCTTGTCGGATTCTATTTCATCCTTCGCGTCTATCGCGAAAACACGTTCACTTCGGCGACGATCGAGATCGCGCCGAATCAGACGGTCGTGTCGACCGGCCCATACGCGATCGTCCGGCACCCGATGTACGCGAGCGCGCTGCTGTACGTGATCGGGACGCCGCTCGCGCTGGCGTCGTACTGGGGGCTGATCGGCGTGGCGGTGATGCTGCCGTTCTTGATCTGGCGGCTGTTCGACGAGGAGCGGATGCTCGTTTCGAGTCTGCCTGGCTATGTCGAGTACCAACGGAAGGTTCGGCATCGGCTGATACCGTTCGTCTGGTGACCGCGATTGGAGTGGGCCGGCCACTCTGAGTTCGATCGCACTAGTCGACGAACGGCTGTCCGCTCGAAGTCTGGGACTGACATCAGACCAACTGACCACAGACCCTGCGTTTGGAGGTTGAGGTCAACGACGAATCCGCCCCGCGTCACGCCTGGTGTGGATTCAGGTGTCAGGAGTCTGTCCCCGATTTCGAGCGCGCAGCCGTACCATCCGAGCCAAGACAGCCCGCAGACTGGCCGCGATCCCGCGCCGTTCGACGCGCTGTTTCACCCCAACCCTTCCAGCCCGTTCGCTGTCTATCCTGGCGAGGCCCGCGCCCCTACCGCCGGAGAAGCCGTGCACGACGCCCGCTACGCCCTCCGCTCCCTTCGCCGACAACCGGGCTTCACCGCCCTCGCGCTCGTCACGCTCGCCCTCGGCATCGGCGCGACGACGACCGCCTTCGCGGTGCTCGACACGGTGCTCCTCCGCCCGCTGCCGTACGCGAACCCGGACCGGCTGGTGTTGTTGCGGGAGAAGACCAAGACTGGCGCGCTGCAAGTCGCGTCTTACCCCAACTTCTCCGACTGGCGCGACCGCGCGCATTCGTTCAGCGGACTGGCCTCGGCGCAGTTTCCGCAGGCCAGCACCGTCGTCGTCGGATCGAATGTGAGCCGCGCGATTACCATGGGTGTGTCGCGCGGGTTCTTCGCGGTGCTCGGCGCTCCACCCGCCGTCGGTCGCGAGTTTTCCGCCGACGAGAATCGCCTCGGCGGCGCGCCGGCCGTGATGGTCTCTTACGACTTCTGGCAAACGCAGCTGAACGCGCGCCGGCCGCTGGGCGTGATTCAGATCGGTGGCACGCCCGTGCCCGTGGTCGGCGTCACGCGCGCCGGATTCAAGTTCATCGACGACGCCGACGTCTACTGGCCGCACGAGCAGGAACCGGGCACCTGTCGAACGTGTCGCAACTACCGGGTCGTCGGCCGGCTGGCGCCGGGCGTCTCGGAGACGACCGCTCGCGCCGAGATGACGGCGCTCTCGCGCGCGTTGCTTGCCACGTACGGCAACGAAACGTCGGCCGTCGACGCGGATCTCGCGCCGCTTCACGAGTACGTCGTCGGCCGCTACCGCCTGACGTTCGCCGTCGTGCTCGCCGCCGCGATACTCGTGCTGCTCGTCGCCTGCACGAACCTGGTGAGCGCGCAGTTGGCCCGAGGGCTGAGTCGCGGCCGCGAGCTCGCCGTGCGCTCCGCCCTCGGCGCGCCCCGCAGCCGAGTCGTGCGCGAGCTGTTTCTCGAGAGCGGCCTGCTCGCCGTCACCGGCGCGGCGTTGGGCGTGGTGCTCGCCATCGTGTTCACTCGCGTCGTGCGTGTGCTGGGCACCGGCCTCGTTCCCCGCATGGACGAGCTCCACGTCGACGCCAGCGTGCTTGGATTCGCCGTGGCGCTGAGCGTCGTCACGTCGGTGCTCATCGGCCTGTACCCGGCGCTTCGCCTGGCGGGCGGCGACCCCGGTTCGCTGCTGCACGGCGCGCGCGGGTCGACGCACACCGTTCGTGCCTCGGTGTGGCGGTGGCTTGTCGGGTTCGAGATCGCGACGGCGATCGTGCTGCTCGTCGGATCCATGCTGCTCATCCGCACGATGCGAAACATTCTCTCCGCCGACACCGGAATTCAGGTGCACGGCGTGGTCACCGCCTCGCTCGTGCCCGACGACACCGTGAACGTCGGAGCACTCGCCCACCTCGGCGACGAGCTGGCAAGCCTGCCCGGCGTGAGCGGTGTCGCGTTCGCCAATCACGTCCCGCTCGAATGGGGCAGCACGGCCGGCCCTGTGCGTCGCACGACGGATCCTGTCGACCACGATTTTCCCGCCATGGCGGGATTTCGCCTCGTGTCGAACGGCTACTTCGACGTCATGCGCCAACCGGTCGTCAGAGGACGCGGGTTCACGTCAGCCGATCGCGACGGCGCGCCGATGGTCGCCATCATCACACCCGGCATCGCCAACGCGCTTTGGCCCGGACGGAACCCGGTCGGTGAGCGGATCATCACGAACTACCTCTCGAGCCAGGTGCTCACGGTCGTGGGAGTCGCCGCCGAGGCGTCCCTCTGGAGCATGCCGCGCGGAGAACAGAATGAGATCTACGTGCCGCTGGCGCAGCACCCGACGCGCACCGAGGGACAGCTCGTCGCGTTCATCCGAACGACGCGCGACGCCGGTGCGTTGATCCCATCCGTTCGTGCGCGGCTCCACGACGTCGCCCCGATGATGCCGGCCAAGCTCGGCACGCTCGACGAGCGGATCGCGAGAAGCGCCGCCGACCGCAAATTCGCGACGGTCGCGCTCGCGATCTTCGGTGGAATCGCGCTCGTACTCGCGGCCATCGGGATCTACGGCACGATGTCGTACACCGTCGCGGCGCGCACGCATGAAATCGGCGTGCGGATGGCGCTCGGCGCCTCGCCCTTCCAGGTGAAAGCGGCTGAGCTGACTGATGCGGGTTCGGTGGCGCTCGCGGGCATCATCGTCGGGCTGAGCGTCGGGTTCGTAGCCTCGCGGTTCGTCGAATCTACGCTATACGGCGTCACTCGCGTCGACCCAACCGCCTACGCGACGGCGGCGGGGATCGTGTTCGCCGCGGCGCTCATCGGCGCGTATGTTCCGTCGCGTCGATCCAGCCGGGTCGATCCGCTGCGGGCGCTGCGCGCCGAATAGCACCCGACGAGAAACTTTGAGCGCCCGGTTCTCGTCGTAGACGACGATGAACCCGGCCACCCTTCGCCAGCTCGTCACTTACGCTGTCGCCGTCGGCGCCGCCTTCGCGTTCGCCAGGCAGTGTCGCAAGCCGAAGTGGCTCCTCGGGCGGTTTGTTCTTGCACAGATGAACGCGGGGCACTCGGGTCTGACGCAGTGGGGGCTCAGTCACCTCGATATTCAACGAGACTCGACCGTTCTCGACGTCGGATGCGGCGGTGGACGAACGATCGCCACGATCGCCGGCGTCGCGACGATGGGCCAGGTCCACGGTGTCGACTACTCGGCCGCCAGCGTCGCGGCCTCACGAGCGCATAACGCGGGGCGCATCGCCGAAGGCCGCGTCGACGTGCAGGAAGCTTCGGTTTCCAACCTCCCCTTCCCGCCCTCGACGTTCGACATCGTCACGGCGATCGAGACGCACTACTATTGGCCGCATCTGTCCACCGACTTGCAAGAGGTCCGCCGTGTGCTCAAACCCGGGGGTGCTTTCATGATCCTCGCCGAGACGTACAAGGGGCGCAGCATGGATTGGCTCTACCGGCCGGTCATGACGGGGCTGCTCGGCGCGACGTACCTGAGCGTCGACGAGCATCGAGCGATTCTGTCTGCGGCGGGCTTTTCGAATGTTCAGGTCTCGGTCGAGCGGTCCAAGGGTTGGATCTGTGCCGTGGGCCGCAAGCCAACATCCTTGTCCTGAGGTCGACTCTCGAGCAGATCAGCCGCCGAGCGGCGCGATCACTCTTCCGGCGGGCGAGCCCCCGTTTTCGCGTCAAGAGTCCGCACCACCGCCGCACTTCGGGCGCGCATCGCGGCGTCCGGCGACGTTCCGTGAGCGATGTCGCGCTCGATCGCCGCGCGCAGACTCGCAAACTCAGCGTCCGGCGCCGCGCGGGACAGCAGCGTCTCGAGCGACGACACCGCGACGTCCGCCGAGACGCGCCGAGCAACGAGGTCGGCGAGCACGACGAGCGGCATCACTAGCCAATCAGATTTCGCCGAGCCGCCCGATCCGCCGAGCTGCGCGACGTGCGCCAACTGCGACGGCGTGACGCCTGCGTGCAGCGCGCTCGCGGCCGCGACCAATTCCGCACTCGGCGAGATCGGGCCGAGCGCGGCCCTCGCGACTTCCAGCTCGTCCAGGAGGCGCCGCACGGCGTTGACGATTCGCGTGCTGTCGGCGCCCTTGAGCGCACCCTCGGCGGCCTTGGCGACGAGCGGATCGGCCGGCAATCCGCGTGCGCGGGCCGAGTCGACGAGTCGGTTGACGACGACCTCGACGTTCGCCGGCAGCCGCGGCGCGACGCCGGTGCCCTGAGGCGCCGCGCCGGCCTGAGCGCGCACCGACGAGGGCATCGCGACTACCAACGCCACGAAGAAGATTCGATATGAACTCGTAGATGGGACTCCGCGCATCAATCGCTTCCCCGCCCTGGCACCACGACCACCGACCCTGGAACACCGAAGTCATCTTCCACTGCGCGCGGCGCCGCCGAATCCGCGCGGATCGAACCGTCGATCGAGAACGCGAAGACATGCCGTCCCGGCTCGAGACGAACGTCGACCACCCACACGTCGCTAGATCCGCGCCGCATCGGCACCGCCGCCGGATTCCACCGGTTGAAGTCACCCACCAGCGACACTTGTTTCGCGCTCGGCGCCGAGACCGAGAATCGCACACGATCTCCGCCGTCGCCCGCGGCGTGCCGCTCGACGCCGACGGCCGCGCACAGCACGGCCGCGATCCCGATGGGAATCCAGACGCGCATCGGGATGCGGCGCGCTCGCGACGGCGTCGACACGCGCGACAGCAACTCGTCGCGCCATGCTTGTCGCACGGGCTCGGGCCGCCGCAGCAGCGTCGCCGCGCGTTCGACGGTCGGGTCCAACCGTTCGTCGACCGGGATCTTCAATTCATGGTCGGTCATCGACTTTCGCTCCCTCGTCGAGCAAGACCTTGAGTCGTTCGGACGCCCGCTTCACCCTCATCTTGAGCGCCGATACGCCGGCACCGGTCGCTTCTACCATTTCCTCGTAGCTCAGCCCTTCCACGTGGTGCAGCAGAAACGCCTCACGCTGTTCGGCCGACAGCACGGCCAACGCGCGCTCGATCTCGTCCCGCAGCTCCAACGCCTCGCCGCCGTCGGCGACGAATGAAAGCGCGATCGCGTCCGCGTCCGCGACGACCGTTCGCTCGCGCCGCGCCCGGCGCGCCATCGCCGTGCGGCAGCGATTGATGAGAATCGCGAACAGCCACGTTCGAAACGGCAGCCGCCAATCGTAGCTCGCCAGCGCCCGGTGTGCGCGCAGGAAAGCCTCCTGCGCCGCGTCCTCGGCGTCGGCGCGGTCGCCCAACATGCGCGTCGCGTATCGCAGACACGCTGGCGCATGACGATCGACCAGTTCGGTAAAAGCTCGTGCATGGCCATCGAGAGTACTTCGCACCAACTCGGCATCCGTCATTCCGATTGGTGGTACCTCGGCACGGCCACCGCGCGTCACTGAACGACGAATATTCCCACCTCGCCCGCGAAATCGTCATCCATCGACGCGAGCCCCGGCGGCGACGTCCATCGGCCGCCGTTCACTCGAATGTTGGCGCGGTGCAATCCGGCGAGCGCCGCGACGTCGACTATCCAGCGGTCACCGTCGCGAGCCATCTGAATCGGACGCCATTGTGTGCAGTCGGACGCGAATTCCACTGCATCGGCGGCGGCGACGCGGATCGCGATGCGAACTCGCCCGGCGCCGGCCGGCGATATCGCGAACGCCGCGTTTGTGGAGCTCGCCGCCACGCCGCCGGCTGGCCGCCGTGAAAAGACTCCCGCGTTGAAGCCGAATCCGACGCTCAATCTGTTTCGTCCGAGCCGCGTGGCCGACAGGAGTCGCGGCGACGACGACGCGCCAACGAGAAGCGACACCCCGCGTCCCAACTCGGCGCCCAACTGCATCCCGGTCCAAAATTCCGACCCCTGCTCGACGAGGGCCACGCGGCCGACGAGTGCAGTCACCCACCAACGGTCCTCCCGCCAGGTGACTCGCGCCTCGGCGGAAGTCCACTTCGTCGCGTCGTGCGGCGAGGTGTCGGCGGCCTGTACCCACAACGAGTCAACCTTGGTCAGTCCGGTCAAGGAGTCTGTATGCTGATTGACCTGTAGAATCATATTGGCCGCTTTGAGCGAGCGGACGATGCTCGCGCCCTGACCGACGCGCGTCGCGATGTCGAAGTGCCGCCAGGTGTAGGAAAGGCCGAGTTGCGGCGTCGACCGGGGCCCGGCGACTGCGACGCGGAGCGGACCGAGTAGCGCCACGTCGAGTCCGAATGAAGGCGCGGGGTCGCACGTGAGGAGCGTGCACGCGACCGCGCTCCCGAAGACGCCGACGGACGGGCGCGCGGCGTCGGCGCTACTCGGCCAGAGCTGCGCCGATGGATTGAACGCGACTTGCGCGGCGACCCGGGTCCAGCCCGTCGCCACGACAAGAATCATGAGCCCACGCAGTCCCCTGCCGCACCAACGACTCGCGAAGTCGTTCACGACACGCTCCTGGCTACCGCCGTATACCCGCGCGTTCCCTCGAAAAGTCACATCCGCGCCGCGGTGACTTCGCGCCCGCCGGTCGAGGTACCACTCGGCATGTTCGATTCAACAGTCTCACACTGCATGGAGGAAGAATGAACCGAGTTGTGACGAGCCGGGTCGCGACGCTGATGACGGCGGCCGTTGTCGTTGTGATCGCCGCCTGCAGCGACGCGAGCGGCTCGCGGCCCGGCCTGACGGGCCCAAACGCGTCCGCGTCCTCCGGTGGATCGACGGGGGATTCCGCCAAGACGCCGCCGGGCAATCCTGGCGGAGGACACCCCGACACCGGCGTTACCACGACCCCAGGTCCGAAGCCCGTCGCCAGCTTCACCCTCGCCGTGCACGTGGGCTCACCGCGTCCCGGCGCCACGGATACTCTGACCACTGACCCGATCGCCGGCGCCACCGTCTCCGTCTACGAAGAGACGTACACCTTCACCCCGCACACTGGCGCCGACACCGTCAATATCACCCAGACGTTGGTTGGCAGCGGCGCATCAGACGCGAACGGCGACTTCACCGTTCCGAATCTCAAGGGAACCAGCCAGTACCTGATCAAGGTGGCACCGCCAGCGGGGAGCAACTTTGGACCGGCGTCGATAGGCATCAGCCAGGTCACCGTTGATCTGGCGAAGGTTCTGGTGACGCTACACGGTCGGTAAGGGGGCGCGGGTACGTTCCGGCCACCGTTCCGAAAGCGGACATCGCCGAGGCGGAAACGAGCCCTGCCGTGAGCGGGAGCTTGAGCACGAGCCTTGGAGCCTCGACTGCGAGTCAGTCGCACTTGGCTCAGAGCTCTTGCTCGAGCTCTTGCTCGACGCAGGGCTCGGGTCAACCGCCGGGATCCTCGCCTGCGACCCGGGATCCTCGCCTGCGACGTTGATGGCGGCGGTCGGCCCGGGTTAGCAGTTCGCCGCCTCGCCGGTTGGCGCCTCGCCGTGCAGATTCCCGCGAGTTCTTCCATGCCCGACGCGGGGCACGCCATGACAGACCTCGACGACGTCACGCAGTACCTCTCCGCTCTTCAAAATTCGCCGCCGTCGGAGCTCCACACACACTTCTCGCGCGTGCTGCGTCAAATCCGCTTCGTCTCGCGGACCGAGCGGCGCGAGCTGGCCGACGGATTCGTTCGATGGGCCGATCAGACGAGCGGCGCCGAGTTCGCGCGGCCGTTCGCCGATTTTCTGCAGGCGATGGATCGCTTCATGGACGAGGAGCTGAATGCCGCGCTCCAGCTCGTGACGCATGCGCGGGCGACTTTCGCCGAACGCGACGACCCGGAAGGCCTGGGTTTGTCCGCGATGCTCATCGGCGCGGTGTACCGCACTTTCGGCAACTTCGACTTGGGGCTCGAGGTGCTGATCGAGGCGTTCGAGCTGCTCAAGGCGTCCGGGCGATATCCGATCTTCCTCGCGGCCACGGCGAACAGCATCGGCGGCATCGACCTCGAGCTCGGCCATCTCGACGAAGCGCTCGAGATGTTCAACGTCGCACACGAGGAGAGCGCGAAGGCGAATGACTTTTATTTCGGTGTCTACGCGCTCCATGGGCTCGGGCGGGTCTACGCGCAACAGGGAAACGATGCCGAGGCCGTCGATGCGTTCCATCGCGCGCTCGAACTGGCCGAGCGACATCAGCACCCGCTGCACACGTCCAACTCGTTGACCGAGCTGGCCACGTTTCATTTTCGGGCCGGTCGTCTGGACGAAGCGGAGACGCTGAGCGAGCAGGCCCTCACGATTCGCGAGCAGCATCACCTGCTCGCCGGCGCGGTGACGAATTGCCTCCGCCTCGCCGAGATCCAAATGGCGCGAGCACGTTGGACCGAGGTGCGTCGGCTCCTGGAACGCGCGCTGTCGGTGGCCGAGGAGCTGAAGGTCAAGCCCAAGATCGCCCAGGCGCACCGGCAGTTGGCCGACCTGTACGAGAAAATGCGTCTCCCGGACAAGAGCCTCTTCCACTACAAGCGCTTCCACGAGCTGCGCGAGGAGGTCGAGCGGGAGGACAACGCGAGGAGCCTGGCCAACGCGAAGGCGATGTTCGTGGCCGAGCAAACGCGAAAGGAGAACGTCGTCATCAAAGCGCAGAAGGCGGAGATCGAGCTCAAGAACCGCGAGTTGCAGGACACGATCGACGAGCTCACGCGGGCGAAGATCGGCCGCAAGGCGAAGGCGCTCACGCTCGGCGTCGCGATCGTCTTGTTCATTTTCCAGGACGCGATCCTGGGCACCGCCCTCCGGCTCCTGAACAGTGACAACTACTTCCTGCTCCTCGCGGTCAAAATGGCGATCATTTTCTCGTTGAGCCCGATCAATAGAGTCATCGAGCACCATCTCCTGAAGGGCGTGATGCGAAAGGAACGACTGCGGCGCGCTGGGATGGCCAACGCGATCCCTTCAGCCGCCTGAGGCCGCCGTGATCTTCATGATCGTCGAGCACTTTCGAAACGGCGACGCCAAACCCGTCTACGACCGATTCCGAAAGCGCGGACGCTTGGCGCCGGATGGTCTCCGGTACCTCGGCAGTTGGGTGACCCCCGACCTCGCGCGCTGTTACCAGGTGATGGAGTGTGACGATCGCGCGTTGCTCGACGAGTGGATGAGTGCCTGGCAGGACCTCGTGGAATTCGAGGTCCACCCCGTGATCACGTCGGCGGAGGCCGCGGCGCGCGTGCCTTGACTCCCCGATTGCGGTTGCCTAGCCTCTTCTGCAGCGCGAGGGGCGCATCCAGTCCGCGGAAAGGGCCATGCCCACCCGTCAGTTCGACAATCGAGAGCGTACGAACTCCTTCACGCCCCACACGAGCGGACTCCGGGCGGACTCTTGAAAGGAGCTTCGTATGGATACGCTTCCTCTCCCGCCGTCGCCGAGTCTCGAGCAGTACAAGAAGAGGGCGAAGGCACTCGTCAACGCGGCTGAGTCGGCGGGCCCCTCCGCGGTCCGCGAGTGGGCGCGCAAATGGCTCGAGTCGCTCGCGTCGTCGCTCGGCGCTGACATCACGCCGTTCGTGAGCGCCAGCATCGACCGCGCCGTCGCACACATCGAAGCGCGAGTGCGCGACCGGCCCGCGTCGAAACCGTTTCTCCTGGCCGACGCGCAGCATCTCATCGCCGAGGCGCACGGCTACGAGAGTTGGGGAGCGTTCGCGCTGCACGTCGAAGAAGCCGAGGGCAAGCGGAAACCACACGACGACTTCGAGCTCGCCGCCGACGCGGTCGTCAACGGCGATCTCGCGACGCTCGAGTCGTTGGTGCGCAAGAATCCGGAGCTGATTCGCGCGCGATCTCGGCGCGTTCATCGCGCCACCCTTCTTCACTACGTGGCGGCGAACGGTGTCGAGGACTTTCGTCAGAAGACGCCGAAGAACGCTGTGGCGATCGCTCGGTTTCTACTGGAGGCCGGATCGGACGTGGACGCCTCCGCGGAAACGTACGGCGGCGGCCACTGGCAAACGACGATGAACCTCCTCGTCTCCAGCGCGCATCCGGCCGGTGCCGGGCTGATGCCCGCCCTCGTGGATGTGCTCGTCGACCACGGCGCCGCAACGAACGGCGTGCGTCACGACGAATCGCCGATGATGACCGCGCTGGACTTCGGTTACGGCGACGCAGCAGAAACGCTGGCCGCGCGTGGTTCACGCGTCGACAACGTCGTCACCGCCGCGGCGCTGGGGCGACTCGACCTCGTTCGTCGCTTCATCGTCGACAAGCACACGGTCGCGCCGGGGGTCCCACTAGTCGCTCCGAGGTGGCGAAATCTGCCCGACGATCCGACGCTCCACATCGAGCTCGCGCTGGCGTGGGCGTGCAAATTCGCGCGGGCAGATGTTGCCGAATTCCTGCTCGACATCGGGGTAAACCCCGTCTCGAAGGACGGCTACGACATGACCGCCTTGCACTGGGCGGCACCGAATGGAATGATCGGCGTCGTGCGCCGGCTGCTCACGCTCGGAGCGCCGCTCGAGGCGCTGAACCGGTGGGAGGGCACGGTGCTCGGCTCGACGACTCACTTCGCCATTCACATGCCCGTCAAGGGCGTCGACTATCCGGCGATGCTCGAAATGCTCATCGCCGCCGGCGCAGACGTGAACGCGGCGTATCCGTCGGGTAACGAGCCAATCGACGCGCTCCTCAGACAACACGGCGCGGGGCTCGAGGGAACATAGGAGGCGCAGTCCTTGCAGCGCGGAGTCGCTCTCGCGAGCCTCGACGCCGCGGCTCGCGACCCGACCCTCCCTCCAAGGAGACCAACTTGACCAAAGCAAAGCGAGCAGTTCCGGAAGGGTTGCATACGGTCACCCCCGCGCTCACTCTCGACGACGCGACAAAGGCCATCGACTGGTACAAGCGCGCCTTCGGCGCCGAAGAGAAGTCGCGAGCCGTGGGGCCCGACGGCAAGATCCTTCACGCTGAAATTCGGATCGGCGATTCGAGCATCATGCTGCACGACGCGATGATGGGCGCGAAGTCGGCGCGCGCCCTCGGCGCCACGCCCATCGGACTCTGGGTCTACGTCGACGACGCTGACGCTCTCTACAGACGCGCGACTTCCGCCGGAGCGAAAGCGGCCGACGGGCCGATGGGACAGATGACCGATCAATTCTGGGGCGACCGTTGCGGGACGATCACGGATCCCGAGGGCTACCAGTGGACCATCGCGACGCGCAAAGAGGACCTGACGCCGGAAGAGATGAAGCAGCGACAGGACGTGTGGATGGAGCAGTTCGCGGCGCAAAGCACGCACGCCTGATTTTCAGCCGCGCGGAAAACGTACGGTCGAGACCGCCTCGGTCTCGACCGTGCGATCCACAATCAACGGGAGCCCGCCATGGCCATTTGCGAAGTGTGCGGCAATGACTACGAGATGTCGTTCCAGGTGGTGTCCGCGGGACAGACGCACACGTTCGACAGCTTCGAGTGCGCCATCCAGAAGCTGGCGCCCGTCTGCGAACACTGCGGCTGCAAAGTGATCGGCCACGGTGTCGAGGCGGACGGCTCCTTCTATTGTTGCGCGCACTGCGCGCACGCCGAGGGCGCCGAGGCCATCGTCGACAACGCGGCGCACGCCACGCGTTGACCGCGACCCCGCGCCGTTGATTCACCGCTCCGCCTTCAGGACGCCGACTGCGCCCTTCGTCGCGTCCGCGAAAGCGTGCGTGACGAATGGATATTCGCCGGGTTGCTTGAGGCGAATCTCGAAGATCGATCCACCGCCGACCGGCACGCTCACCGTCTGGACGCCGGCCAACGGACTCGTCTGCGATCCGTCGACGAAGACGCGTTCGAAGATGCCGCCGACCACGTGAAACGATGAAAAGCGGTTCGGTCCTGCGTTCACCACGTAGAGTCGCACGAGCTCGTTGACTTTGACGGTGATCGGATGCGTGGCATACTGCGACGCGCGTCCGTTGAACGTCACGAAATCCGGTGCGAGCCCGAGCAACCGCTCCCACGACAGCGAGCGCGGTTGGGACGTGGTATCCGGAATCATGTAGAACTCGCTTTGCACGAGGACGAGCTCTCGCGCGGGCGGCCTCGGCGTGCGCGGGTCGACGATCAGCGCACCGTACATGCCGTTGGCGATGTGCGCCGCGACCGGTGCGGTGCCGCAGTGATACATGAACACGCCGGGCACCTCGGCCACGAACCGATAGTGGATCGAGTCCTTCGGCGTCACGTTGACGTAATACTTGTCCGGCGCGATTTGCGCCGCGTGAAAGTCCATGCTGTGCGGGATCGTTCCGTGATTCACCAGCGTGAAGTCGACGCTGTCGCCCTGAGTCACGCGCACGGTCGGCCCTGGAACCCGTCCTTCGAAGCTCCACGCGCGGTAAGCGACGCCAGGCGAGACCACGATCAACGTATCGTGGATCTCGAAGCGCACGTGAACGAGGTGGGCGCTCGCGCGCGGAGGCGGCGTCGGATCGACCGGCGCCGAGTCGACGGCCGTGCCGACGCGAGCCTCTCCGTGCGACATGTTCGCCGGAACGGTCGTTGGGGCAGCCTGTTGCCCACCCCCCCGAGGCGCTTGTTCCGATGACGACGGCGCGTTGGACTTGCAGCCGGTCACAATGGCGAACGCAAGTGCGACGCATGCGTGCCGAGCGAGCATCATCACTCCTTCTTTCATCGAGCGGCTTGTAACGCCTGTTCTCGCGGACTCTACTTCGGGAAGATCACCGGAAACACGACGTCGGTCGTGAAAATGCAGCGGTCGTTGTGCCCGCACTCGGGAACGATGATCGCGTTGTGCTTGGCGCCGAGCGTCTCGGTGACGTACTTGAAGAATGCCTCGCCCCGCGCGCGCCGCGTCGGACCTTGTGCCATCGCGTTGGGCGACCCATCGAAGCCGCCCAGCGGCAGCACGTCGACCTGGCCGAGCAGGTAGGTCGTCGGCCGATCGACGAGCTGCTTGACCAATTGCTCATTGGACGGCCCGGCGCTGTAGCCGGCGCGATTCTCGAGTCCGGCGGGCCAGCGATTGTAGTTGCGCGCCTTCGTTGTGTCGAATGCGCCGAACTGAAAGTGCGTGTGCACCTTCTCGCCGTCGGTCCCGAGCGCCTCTTTGTCGGCCGTCGCCGGGTCGGCGTCGCCCGTCGGCAGCGGGCGCACGGCCGCGGGCCAGGCGTAGGTCGACGGGTTGGCGACGACGTACGTGATGCTGACCCCCGGCGTCCCGTGGACTTTGTTCGTCATCTCGTATCGGGTCGCGACCTGGCCGCCCGCCGAGTGACCCGCGACGACGATCTTCGTGAGGTTGGGAAATACTTTCTTGTCGGCGAGCTTGCGGACGATTTCATCCAAGAAGTCGAACGCCGAGATCGCGGCATTCGTCGGTGACATCCCGCCGGATCGCCACGAGTTCTGGCCCTCCGGCCACATTATCTCGTTGGCCGCCGGCTTGTCCTGGCCCGCGATGAAGTGCGGCGCGATGATGATGGTGTTGTCGAGCGCGCCGGCGAGGAAGCCGGCCGCGGTGCTGGTCTCGAAATAGTGATCCGCGTTTCGACCGGCACCATGGACCATGATGAGCGCGCGCGTGATCGCCGTATTCGGAACGTCGAGCGGATACGACGCGTACACCATCGAGCGCGCCGGCCCACTCCACATGATCCAACGCTCGCACGGAGCGGTCGCCGTCGTGCACGGAGTCGCGGCGCGGGCCACGACAAACGTCCTCGGGCCGGGGTTTGGACCGGCAGTGCCGGCGGCGGGTGTGGCGAAACCGAACAGGACAAGCGCAATATTGAGTCGCATGGCAATGAAATGAGTGAGGCGTCGGGTTGTCCGGATCCGTATCTAATGATGGAACCCAGTCCCCCGTCGGGCGAGAGGCCTGCCGCGAGGGAGGGGGGCGCGGAAGGGCCAAGAACGGTTCCGCGAGTCTCGTGGATCGGCCGTGGCATTACCGTTGGGGAATCGGGTCATGCTAGTCCTAGGCATTCTGAGACAATGGCCGCTGGCGGCATTTCTGCCCGCCGCGCTGTTCTTCGCCCTCGCGCTCCGCACGGGTCGCGGGCTGGCGTGGGGAGCCGCGTTCATCTGGGCGGCCTATGCCGTCTACGAGTTCTTGATGAACCGCGGGGTGCTGTGTCCGGACGAGTGCAGTCGCGTCGACTTGCTGGTGATCGATCCGTTCCTGGTGGTCCTCTCGATCGTCGCGCTGCTATCCTCGCTCCGAGGGCGAAAGGAAGTCGACCTCTCCTGAGTCTCGTCGCGCGGCCGCGCGTCGCGTTGGCCGCGCTTGTGTCGTTCGCGTGCTCGGCGCGTGCTCGCGAGCGAATTCTCCCGCACCGCCCGGGTCGCGCGAACCGAACGACCGGTCGGCGTGCACATGGGAATGGACGACCCCTGAGACGCTCTTCGTCCATGGCGCGTCGTTCGGGTTCGGCGGAAGCGGCCAACCTCGCCTGCTCCCGCTGGGCGCCGGGACCGCACTCGTCGGCGACAGAATGAGCATCTACGCCGACACCGAGACGTCGTCGGCGCGATTCCTGGGCGTTTCGTTCGCCGCGAACGGAACCGCGACGTTGATCACGAAGCCCCAGTTCATGAGTGACATCGTCGGGGGAGAAGCGTGGGTCGTGCCGGGGCTGCGCGGGCTGGCCCACGTCGTGTGGACGACGCTCTCGATGCCGGCGCATGTGGTGCACGCGACGGCGGACGGCGTGCGATGGTCGGCGCCAGACACGGGATTCGCCGCCCCGTTCGGCGCGCTGTCCGAGTCGCATGTCGTCGCCGCCGCGGGGGACGACGTCGTCGTGGCGCTGTCGGCCGCTGAAGAACGCTTCTCGGGAGTAGTCGTCGGCATCCGCGCTCACGGACAGTGGGACGTCGCGCGCTTCGCCGTGCCGCACGCATCCAACTGGCAGCTTCCACTCGCCGCGGCGATCGATGCGTCGGGCACGACGATCACGTATTTCCATATGCTGCCGTCGATGGGCGGTGTTGCCACCGACTCGGTGGCTCCCGGCCTCTACGCGCGCCATCGACCTTGGGCCGGCGAGTGGGGTCCCGAAACGCGCGTGTCCGACCGTCCCGGATTTGCGCCGGTTCCTGCGCGAACCGCGGACGGTGCGTTTCACGTTTTTTGGCGCGGCCTGCTCGCCGACTCGTCGCTCCTGGTTCACGCGGTGACTCGTGACTTGAAGTCCTGGCGGCTCGATCAGACCACGCTGCCGCACGACGTCCAGAACGTCGACGTCGTGGCCGAGGAGGCGAGCGTGCGCATCGTCATGGTGCAAACTGACGACCCCAACGGCATGGACATGAAGTACTCCAACCTGCTATCCGGAACCTGGGGACCAACCGGCTTCTCGGCGTTCGAGACGGTCCCGATCGCCAAACCAGGCGGATGGTCGGCGATTTCTCGGATCGCGCCTGACACGGAGGCCGTCGAGTGGCCGGCTGAGCGCCTCGCGATTCAATCGACGCGTCATCCGGGAAAAGGGCCATCGCGATGGGAGTCGTACGTACCCGCGACGATGCTCGCGCGACACGTGCGGCGCTGCTCGTCCGGCCGCGACTAGCTGGCGCGTATTTCAAGAAGCGCTGATATTGGTCGGACCCTTCGCGGAGCAGGCAGGTCATGATGCGTCACGCGGTATTGCTGGCGATGGCCTCCGCGTCGCTCGCGGCACAAACGCCGGCGCCCTCTCCGCCCGCCTCGCCTCAGCAGACGCGGCTCAGCGACGTTCTGCCAGGCGACGTCCGCGTCACGCAGATGGTCCTCACGCCCGACGCCCGTCGCGTCTACTACGGCGACACGGCGCGCGCGATCTGGATGTACGATCGCGCCGATAAACGCAACGTGCGCCTTGCCGACGGCGAGGCGTGGGATCTCGCCGTTTCGCCGGCGGGCAACGCGCTCGCTTTCAAGCGAACCGCAACCGGATCGGCCGACCAACACGTGTGGGTCGTGCCGCTCGACGCACGTACGGGAGTAGCGACCGGACCGCCCCGGCGCGCGAGCGAGCGGCAAGGCGATACGCCGTCGATCTCGATCGATGGAAAATGGCTCGCCTTCGCCGCCGACGACTCCATCGGCGTAGGCCAAGGCGTTGTGATCGTTCCCGTGGCCGGCGGAGCGGAACGCGTCGTCGTTCCGTTCATGCGCGCCAGCGTGAGCAACATCCGATGGTCGCCCGATGGCCGCTCGCTGTACTACGGCGTCAATCCGCCGGTGGCGTGCGATCCGGAATGGAGCTGCCTGCCGCTCGGCGAGGAATTCAAGCAGACGACGGGGAGCATCCACCGCGTCGCCATCGACGGAAAGAGCCAGTCGACGATCGCACCCAAGGTCACTGGCGGCTGGCCGGGACTGTCGGCCGACGGTTCTCTGCTCGCCTACGCGGAAGGCGGATTTCCCGGTCGCATGATCGTCGCCGACACGACCGGAAAACAGCTCGGTTCATTCCCGCTCGTTCCGCGTCAGACGGCCGAAGGGTGGGTGAACGGCTCGACGCTCTTGTTCTCCGACCGCGGCGACACGCGCCGGCTGCGGAGCTACTCGATCGCCGACGGCTCTCGTCAGTTGCTCGACGACTCGGTGGATCCGATCACCGAGGCCAGCTGGTCGCCCGACGGCACGATGATCTCGTCGGTTCGCTGCTCGGCGTCCGCGTGCCAACTTCGGCTCAATCGCGCCGACGGGACGCCGCGCACGTCGATCGATCTTCCCGACCGCTTTGCCAACGCGAGCACTTGGTCGCCCGATCAGCGGTGGATCGCGTACATCGGCGGTCTGCCGAACGCCGACCGATACGTGACAGCGGTCGAAGTGGCGACGGGCAAGGTGCAGCGCCTCGCGACGGTACGCTTCACCGGAGCGCTACTCGTCTGGCAGCCCGATTCGCAGGCACTCGTCCTCTCGGCGACGATCGGCGCCGGCGCGACGCGTCACGCGTCATTTCAGCGAATCGGACTGGACGGCACGTCGCGCACACTTCGCGAGTACTTGTTGGGACCGGCACCGAATCTGGCGTTGGCGGTGGACTCCAAGACGGCGCTGATCTACGTGGCCGGTGAGCTGAAGCGCCTCACCGTCGACGGTGACTCGTTGGAGACTCCGCTGCTGAAGGGCCCGGGTCGGTATGTCCCACCCTATCCAACGGCATCCAAGGGCGCGGCGAGACTCGCGTTCAGAAGGAGCCGCACGACCGACGGCGATCTCGACGCCATGGAGGTCGTGTCTCCTGACGGCTCCGGCCGAACGACGATCGAGCTTCCGTTCTCGATGCTCAACGGCCCGACCGGGCTGCGCATGATGCCGGACGGTTCACAGGTGATCGTGATGGGGCTGCCGTGGCAGGAAGAGCGAGACATCGGCGTCTACGCGGTGACGCTCGACACGAAGGCGATAAGAAAGCTGTTCACCATTCCCATCTCCTCATTCACCGGTGAGCTGTCGCTCTCGCCCGACGGGCGCACGGTGACCTACGTGACGAACGACCTCACGACGCCCAGGGTGTACACGATGGACCTCTCGTCGCTTCGAACGAACGGCCGACAGTAGCCGGCCTCCCACCAGAGTTCTCTCAATGCGCCTCCCCGCCCTTCTCGTCGCGCTGCCCGCCGTCGCTCTCCTCGGCCCGCGAGCTCCGTCATCGGGGCCGCAGTACGCGCGGCTCTACACGCTCAAGCCGAAGGAAGGCGTCTTCGCCTACGCGCGCATCTCTCCCGACGGCCACACGCTCGTCTACGCGTCGGAGAAGAGCGACGCGCGCCATCCGAACGGGATCAAGACCGCCGAAACGATGGTCGACCTCGCGTCGAAAAAGATTCTCTTCACCGAGGATGGTATCGACGCATACTGGTCGATCGACGGAACGCGGATCATCTACTCGGGCGGCCCGAGCGTCTCGATTCGCGACATGCGCTCCGGCGCGATCGCCGGCGGCGTCGCCCCGCCGGGACTCGGCGACTACTACAGTTGGGCGCGGCGCGACGGCAAGGATCTCATCCTGACGATCGCCAGCAACTACTACTATCTCGACGGCGACAAGGCGGTGCTGCCGATCTCCAAGGTGAAAGCGTGCGACAAGATCGGCACCGGCGAGCGTCCGCTCATCTCGAAAGACGGCAAGCGCATCACGACCTTCGTCGACGGCAACATCGTCGTGCGCGGGCTCGACAACTGCGACGACATCTTCGACACCGGCATCAAGGGCGCGAAGGCGGATTTCTCGTGGGACGGCCGCTACATCGCCTTCCACTCGCTCAAGCCGCAGGGGTCCGGCTACAACATTCAGATCGTCGACCTGCAGCAGCACACCATTCGAACGCTGCCGGGACTTTCAGGGTCGGCGCTCTTTCCCAGCTGGACGAAGGACGGCCGTCTCTGCTTCAGGTACGACGGTCCCGACTACCGCGGCTTCATGATGGCCAGCAACGTGCTCGACGTTCCGGCGCAACCGCTTCCCGCGGTCGCCGAGCCGCTCCCGCGTCGCCGCACGTGGGAGGACGTTTTCCAGACGGCCGCGCGGCCCGGCCACCGCGTGAACGTGGTCATGATCTGGGCGCCGTGGAGCGCGCACAGCCAGGAGGCGTTCACGAACCTCGACCACGCGCGCGACTACTTCGCGGGCGCCGACGTCTCGATCGCGGCCGCCGCGGATCCGGGCAGCGCCGAGAGCGAGATCACGCGGCAGTGGTCGGCGTTCCAAACGAACGTGCCGCGCGTTTCCTTGTCGTCCAAGGGGCTCGCACTGACCGAAGCGCGAAACCAGATGCCGACGACGCTTCTCTTCCGCGACGGACTCCTCGTCGACAAGAAGCTCGGCGCTCAGAGCTTCGAGCAGTTGCGAGCCTGGATCGAGAGCGTGGATGCCGCCAGCTCGGACGGGCCGGCGGCGATGTCGGGGACGACGCCTCGGTGATCCGACGTGTCGCCGCTCGCGCGGACGAACCGCGCCGACGACACCGAAACGGCGAGCTGCGACTTCGGTAGCCGAAAGACGTAGGCCTCACCGAAGCCGTTCGGCCGCCCGCCGGTCTCCTCGCCGACGAGCGTCGCGAGATGGTAGGTCTTGATGGCGTCGGCCAGGTCCACGGCGCTCGAGAAGGTCTGCCGGCCGATCAAAACGCAAACGTTGCCGGTGAAGAAGGGCTCGGCCGCCGGGTGCGCCTCTTCCGGCTCAGGAAGGTCGACGATTTTGCCGTCGGGTCCGTGAAAGAGTTGCCGCCCGAGCGAGAAGAAATCCCACACTGGTAGCCAACTCAGCGGCGCGTGGACGTACGTCTTGAGGTAGGCGCGATACTCGGGCGCTCATCTTCCACTGCTTGTTCGCCGACATGCGATATGACTGTGTCGTGAGATGGCTGAGCAACTCGTCGCCCAACCGCGAGTCGCCGCCGCCGTTGCTTCTCAGGTCGACAATGAGCGTCTGGGCGGAGTCTGCGGCCACGCGCCGGAACATCTCGGCGACGGCGGCGCCAAACGCGGATCGGTCGCCCGCCATCGAGCGGAAGTTCATGTAGCCGATCGCGGGCGACAGCTTCTCGTACGTGAAGTTGGGAGTCGCCGTCCGCCGACTCGCCCCGCGCGCGACGGACGCGCGCAGCGAATCCTGCGTTATCCCGGCAAGAGCGACGGTGCGTCGTGTTCCGTCCCGTCGCTCAACCTCGAGGGTGAACGGTGCGGCGATCGAGTGAATGAGGAGGAAGTTTCGAAATCCACCCGTCACGTTCGCGACCCGGAATCGCTCGCTCTCGCCGCTCACCTCGGCCGTCCATGCGCGGACGAGCGAGTCCGCGCCCATGCGGTTGAGCGAGACGACCCGATCGCCGGCGTCGATCGAGGCGTCGCGGACGATCGGCACTGAAATGACCAGGTGGCCATCGTCGTTCTGGACAACCGAAGGCGGGAAAACGAGCGCCCCGGCGGACTGCATTCGCGCGGCCTCTTCCCCGGGCAGGTACACGCTCGTGTGTCCGTCGCCGAACGACGCGACCAGCGGAGCGAGGCGCAGCCAGAGCTCGCCACGGGTCATCGACGGAGGCAACGCGGCGACAATTCGTTCCCTCTCCGCGGCAACCGCTGCGCGCGATCGCTCGGCGTAGAGATCGGGGTGCACGTCCTCGAGCGTCCGCATCATCGTGTCGACGTCGGCCATCGCGTCGGCGCGTGTGATCGTGCTGCCGATGGCGGACTGCGGCACAGCCGGGGACGGCGGAATCCGAATCGGCGAACAGGCGAGCCCCGCCGCCGCGATTCCCGTCCAGCGCCAGCGCGTCCGCTTGGCACGTCGAATGGCGTAAGCCTCAGTAACGGGGCCGGTCGGCCCCGGCCGCTCATACCGGCATTTCGCGTACAAATTCACCTGGAGGTGCATCGGCCATGAACGCGTATGTGAGCTCGCTGCATCCAAGCATCCGATTCTCGCGGTTCGTATTCCGACTCGCCGCTTTCGTGGGCCTCGTCGAGATCGTGCCGCTGTATTTCTCCGAGGGCGTCATCAACCGAATGCAGCCGCCGGCGATCACGCACCCGGAATTCTATTACGGGTTTATCGGCGTCGTGGTTGCATGGCAAATCGCCTACCTGATCATCTCTGAAGATCCGGTGCGTTACCAGCCGCTCTTCCCGGCCATCTTCCTCGAGAAGCTTCTCTACCCCGCGGCGCTCGTCATCCTCTTCACGGGCGGCCGAGTACAGTCACCGGCGGTCCTCCTCGGTGGGGCGATCGATTTGTGCCTGCTGGCGCTCTTCATCGCGTCCTGGCTGAAAATGTCGAAGGTTCCCGCGGACCCCTGGGCGATCGCGTCGGCATCGAGGTGGTGGTGAAGCCTCTGGCACACCTGGGAGGGCCGCGGTAAGATCGTGGCGTAACCGATCCGGGGTCCCGGTGCGTCACGCGATAAGAGTAGGCCTGGCCAGTCTCCTGAGCGCGGGAGCGCTCATCGCCTCGGTGCACACCTTCAATGCGGCGACACGACCGGCGGCGGCACCGGGGAGCGTCGAGGTCACGGAGGTCATCGCCGTCTACGTCGGTTCGACGGGCACGGACTCGCTGACCGGCATGACACAGGTGCTGAGCGACATGAGCACCGCCCTGCGCCGGCAGACAGCGTCGTCAGGTCGTGGACTCATCATGCGGGGCGTCTCGATCGAGCCGTCCGTCGAAGGGGGTATCCGCCACCTGTCGCGCCTCGCGGCGTTCGACGAGGTGAGCGTCGGCGGGAACTGGACCAACTCCGCCGTCGTCCGCTACCTCGGCGCGAACGACGGTCGCGTGTCCGACTCGACGATTCCGGAACTGATTCTGCTCGAGCGCACCGTTCGGTCGGACAACACGCGGATGCTCCAGGTGGGTCCCGAACGCGAGCTGGCTCGGTTCGCCGGCGTTGACAGGATCAGCGGCTGGGTTGCCCGCGGTGCTCCGCTGCCGAAGTAGGCGCCGGGGGGGGGCGGTCGCTCAGTACTGGAGCGACATGCCTACACGCGCATCCCCGCTGGGGCCCGCCTGAACCAGGGTCCCGAGGAAAAACCGGTCGATGACGTTGCCGGAATGACCGTGGTTGTAGCGCACGATCTTGATGCCGCCGAAAGTGCCGATCGCCGCGCCGAGTGCCACGTCGCTCGCCCAATGCGCGTTGTTGTACATCCGCGACAACCCGACGAGCGTCGCGGCACCGTACGTCACCGGGCCGACGATCCAGGTTTGATGCGGCCACCAACGTTGCGACTCGCTGGTCACCGTCGACGCCAGCGCGAACGCGGCGGTCGTGTGGCCGGAGGGGAACGACTGATAGTTCCCCTTGCTGAACCCCCGGCCGAAATGAAAGTCGGTTGGATTCGTGTCGGCGGTGATGAATGGCCGCGCCCGTCCGGCGAAACCCTTGAGCAGCGTCGTCGTCGCGCCGGCGACCGCGATCGCTTCAGCTCCATGTAGACCAAAGTCTGCCACATTCTTCCACTTGGCGATGCGGCCGACGCCGTACATCGACACCGCGATGATCGTCGTTCCCGGGTCGCCAAGCATCCGGACGTCCGTGGAGGCATTTCGGAAGAAGGCGTTGGCCTGCGTATTTGGATTCTGGAGGCGCCCCGCGACCGACTTGTCGATCGGAAAGAGCGCGACCGTGAGGCCGACGAATCCGGCGGCAAGGAGTGCATCGCGGGAAGTGAACAGCGTCTTCGCCGCGTGCACGCTGTCGTGCGGCATGGGCGTCTGCGCCGCCGCGAAGCGCGGGGCACAGACGGCTCCAAGCCAGATCGAGACAAGTCGGCGTCGCATCGAGGATGAGATCACGCCGACCAAATTAGCAAAATGCGAACCGCCGAGCGCGACGCTCGACGATCCATAGCTGTCATGGAGATGACAAAAGCCGACGCTAGTTCGGCGCTACGAGGCCCGTCGCGACTTTGAGATCGTGGACGTCATACAAGCGCCCGGCGCGAAGCACCTGCTCGACCTTCCGCAGATCGGCAACGTGTTCGGCCGGCTTGCCGCCGACGACGATGATGTCCGCGACCTTACCGACCGAGAGACTGCCGTAGTCGCGATCCTGCTTCATCACGCGCGCCGAGCCGAGCGTCGCGATCTGGAGAACCGCCGGCGCCGGAATGCCCGCCTTCTCGTACAGCTCCAGCTCCGTGTTGTACGACGAGCTCCCGAATGCGTCGGTCCCCGCCACCAGTGTGACGCCGCCGTCGTAGAGGCGCCGCAAGAGCCGCATGTAGTTCGAGTCGGCCTTCTGCACGTTGGACGGGAGCCCGCCACCGACGGCCTGCGCCACGCCGGTCCCCGCGCCGATCACCCACACGCTGAACGTTCCATCGATCACGGTATTGTGGCGCTTGAGATCGGCGATGAGCGACGTCATCGGCGCGCCGTCCACGTCGATGTTTGGCGCGACCGTGGTGGCGACGAGCGAATACGCGCGCATCGTCGGCATGTAGAGCGAATCCTGATAGAACGTCGAGAACAGGAACGCCGCGTGATTCACTTCGTCGAAACCGAGCTCGATGGCGGCCGGCACGCTCAGCCCGCGCGGAATGTGGCCACTGACACGCATCCCTCGGCGGTGCGCCTCGGCGACGATCAGTCGGGATGAGGTCGGGGTGAACGAGGTTGTAGACCTTGATCTGCTTGTACCCCATCGAGTCGTACGCCGCGACCCAGCGGCGAGCTTCATCTTCGGTGCGAACGATCGTGGCCGTCGGACCCGCCCACTTGCCCGGGCCCTCCATGAAGCCGGCGAGAATCGTGTGGGGTGCGGCGATGAGTCCGCGCTCGGCCCTGTCGCGCTGCGAGGTCGCCACGTCGATGTCCGAGGCGAGGTCGCGCGCCGTCGTGATGCCGTACGACAATTGCATCGGGCTGCCAAGCGACTCGCTGTACAGCTGCATGTGGTTGTGCATTTCCCACAGGCCTGGCATCACGGTCTTGCCGGCGGCGTCGATCACCGTGGCGCCCGCGGGGACGCTCACCGAATCGTCGGGGCCGACGGCAACGATTCGGTCGCCCCGAACGACGACGGTGATTCGCGGCCGCACCACGCCACGCTCGCTGTCGAAGACGTCGCCGTGGACGATGGCGATCGTTCCAGCCGTCGCTCTCATCAAGCGGCGATTCATCGCCTCGGCCTTCGCGTCGCGAAATTCAGTTTCGATCTTGCGGAGCGCCGGCAGCGCCCCCTCGGCACCCGGTTTGACGGTGATGAACCAACCGACCTCGGTCGCCAGCAAGTCGTCGTTGCTGTCGAGCCAGGTCATCTCAGGCGTGTCGGTCGTTCCTCGATAGAGAGCAACGAGGCGCGCCCGCTCTTTCCCGTGGCTTGTCTGGACCGTGGTCTCCTTTACGACTTCCAGACGCATTGCCGGCGACGTCGGGCCTGGGAGCTTCGTTGTGTGGTCGGGCCGCCGCAGGAGAAATCGCGCGAGCGCCACCTCGTCGAACGGCGTGAAGGTCGAGCCGTAATACGTGTCGGTGTTGTACGCCGAGGCCGTCGTGCGCGCGGGAGTCCAGCGGCGGATCGAGTCGCCCACGACCTCGAAGCGCGACGTCGGTTCCCCGCTGCGATCGTCGGCCAGGACGGGGCGGTTTTCAGAGAACACGATGTGCCCGTCGCGGAACACGTAGCGCGTCTCGATCCGCGTGCCCCGATTGCGATCGGTGAATACCCATCGCACGGTGACCGAATCGCCGTGCCGCACGACGACCATCGAGCCGGCCGAACGATCGTGGTTCAGGACGGGATAGACCGTGCTGTCCGTGGCGAGCGCGACGGCAAACAACAGTGCGAACATGATGGGCCCGGGGGTTGGACGGTGGGGTCGGCGACCGGAACACGTGCCGACTTATGTGGGCTTACGAAACCCACCGTCAGGAGCGGACGCGCGATCGCCCCGCGGCGCCGTGCTACGCAAAGAATGTTTTCGGCGAGACGGACCGGCAGGGCGTTCCCCGCCGGCCGGCTCGCGTTGAATCGGTCAGCGAGCTGACAGCTAGCGTCGCTTCTTGCCCGACTTCTTCGCTCTCTTCGCCGGCTTTTTCGCCGCGGCCTTCACCGCTTTGCGCGCGCTCTTCTTCGCGACGGGCGATCTCTTCGCCGCAGGCGCCGCGGATGCCGCCTTCGCGGCGGGCGCTTTTGTCGCGGCGGCTGGGCGCTGAGCTTTTGGTCCGATCTGGTGAAGGCCGATCAGGTTGTTCTCCGGATCGAGGAACGCCGCGATCCAACCCATGCCTCCACCGATCTCCTGCTTCGGCAGCGCCGTCCGCGCGCCGCTCGCGTTCGCCGCCGACAACATCTGGTCGATCGAGTCCACCGTGACGTAGTTCGCGAACGGCTGCCCCGGCATCTTGCGCTTCATCAATCCGCCGTTGATGCCATTCTCGCCGTCCTTCGCCATCACCATGAAGTACTCGTCCTCGCCCGGCCCCGCCGGGTACGACTCGAACTTCCAACCGAAAACCTTTTTGTAGAACGTCTTCGCGCGCTCGACGTCGTCGGCGGGAATCTCGAAATGCATGATCGCATTCGGCATGGCGTCCAACCTCTCAAGGAGACGTGTGGTTACCCGGGACATTCATCTTAACACGGTCGGGTCGAACGCTCGAATCGGTGAGCGTCTGCACGAAGGCAATGACGGCGTCTCGCTCGGACGGGGTCAGACGTAATGAATCTGTGGCGAGGGTCTGGTTTGGCAGGCGGCCACGGGCACCGCCCCCCTCGTAGAAGTCCATGACCTGCCGCAGGGTGAGGAAGGTTCCGTTGTGCATGTATGGGGCGGTGATGGCCACGTTGCGGAGCGACGGGACCTTGAAGGCGCGAACGTGGTCGGCGCGGTGGTCGATCGCCCCGCGACCGGAGTCCGCGTCGAACCGTGTGGAGTTTGGTGCCGCCGGAGTACCGATCACCTCGACGTCCGACGCGACATACAGGGGCGGTGCGACGCCGCCGAACAGCGGCGCGAAGTGACACGAGCCGCAGCCGGCCTTCCCCATGAACAGGGTGAACCCGCGACGCTCCTCGGCCGTGATCGCCGAGGTGTCGCCCCGGACCGCGCGGTCGAACCGCGAGCTCATGCCGACGAGCGATCGCTCGTAGGCGGCGAGCGCCTGCCGGACGCGCAACGGCGTGACGCTGGCGGTGTCGTCTCCGCGGCCGCCCGCCCCGAAGGCGTGCGCGAAGCGCGCACGATAGTCGCGATCCGCCGAGATGCGCGACGCGGCCGTGTCGATCGAGCTCCCCATCTCGGCGCGACTCCGCAATACCACGACGACCTGATCTTCGAGCGACACAGCCCGCTCGTCGGCGAACTGCGCCGGCTGAAGCCCGACGTTGATCAACGTCGGCGTGTTGCGCGGCACGTGCATGCCAGCCGCCAGAGCGACGGGCGTCGCGCGGCCGTCCGTGAACGCCCGCGATGGTATGTGACATGACGCGCAGCTTCGCGTGCGTGGACCGGAGAGTCGCGTATCGCCGAACAACCGCTCGCCCAATTCGATCAACGCCGGCGACTCGCTCGGCGCGCTGCGCGGCGCGTACGCGCGCGCGTCGAACGCTCCCTTGGCATAGGGCGACACCGCGTTCGCGCGCAGACCGCGAGGCATGGTGATCGCCACGGCACGCGCGGCCAGGCGAAGCGAGTCGAGCGCGACAGCCGACGCGTTGGCGTAGCCAACGAGAAAGGCCAGTCGGTCGAAACTCACGAAGTTGGCGTGCGCCCTCAGATAAACCGAGGCCGCCGACAGCGTGACGTCAAGCCGATTGCGTTGAGCCGAGGCGGCGGGCCAGCGCGCACCGACGATCATATATGTCTGCCGGATGCCATCGAGCGCTTCCGCGCACTCTATCATCGCATCCTTCGAGCGCGGCGCGTCGAAGCCCGCGATGCCGAGCGTCGAGACGCGCACGAGCTCGAGTCGCGTCAATTCGATCACCTGACCGTCGGTCGGCTGAATTCCCGACGCCAGGCCGCGAACCCGGCCAATCAGCGGCCGCAGCGCGTCCACGAGAGAGCGCGCGCTGTCGGAGAACGCTCGCCTCCGCGCCGGCGCCTCGCCGGGCCACAGTAGGGATTCGAGCGCGGGGAAACCACTCGGCGAGAGGAGCGATGGAGGCGGCGCATCGTCGTCGTCCACCTCCTGCCGCCGAGAGTTGAACGCGCCTGCGAGAGCCGGGGCGTAAAACTCGATGACTCCCTCGAGATGCTTGTATTGGGCGCGCGCCCGACGAAAGGCGAGGCGAACCGCCGGCGGCGGCCCATCGCTCGTCGGCGCGTCTTTCTCAGCGGACAACACGACGCGCAACGCCGCGAGTGATCCGTCAAGAGAATCGGCCTGTGCGAGCACCAAACGGCGCACGTCGTCGCCGGCGAGCGGGTGCCCCGATTCGTGGCGCGTGACGAAGCCGACGCCGCCGAACGCGAGAACCGCCGCGGCCATCCATGCGCCGCGGCGGCTCGCCCCCCGGGAGGACTCCCGGCCTCCCGTCATTCGACTACTTCCAAGTGATCTCGACCGAATCGCGCAGGGTCGTCACGCCGACGGGAGCCTGCGTGTACGTCGCGGCGGGCACGTCGCGCCCGTAGCTCTTGGAGAAAACGCGACCGTTGTTCAGCACAGTAACCAGCGTATAACCGAAGTAGGTTCCCGTGGACGGGAGCGTCACATCCGCCGTTGCGTCGATCGGCGTGCCGCCGTTCCCCGCAATGATCATCCACGTCTTTCCCGTCGGCTGGCTGCGGTAATACACGTGGTTGTGGGCCGAGAACGTGGCCTCGACCTGATTGTTCACGAGCGACGTCCAGAACGCATCGCGCGCCGCCTGGTCCATGACGAGACCGTCGGTCGGCACGGTCGGATACGGATACGACGGCTTGTGCGCGACGACGAAGATGTGCTTCGCGCCCTTCGCGCGTGCTGCCGCGAGGTCGCTGGCGACCCACGCATTGGGGACGTGCCAATCCTTTCCGACAGGGTCCGTGTTGAGCGCCAGGAAGTGCGTGTCCTTGAAATCGAAGGAGTAGCTCAGACGGCTCTGATCCGTTTGCAGGGCGTCGGGGCCGCCAAGGCCAGGACCGTTGCCCCCGCGGGTGATGTAGGCCGCCATATCGCGCAGCCAAACGCGTTCGCCGGGCGGGTACGCGATCTTCGCCAGGTTGTCGGTCTCGTGATTGCCCGGGACGGTAATCAGCTCGATCCCGGAGGCCGGCAGAGGCGAGGCCTGGTACAGCGATATCCAACCTTTGAGTTCTCGGTCGAGCGCCGTGCTGTCGTTCGTGTAGCCGAACACCATATCGCCGTCGAAGAACAGGAAATTGGGCTTCGGGCTGATCGCCGCGACGTCGGCGAAAGTGCGATTCAACTCGGCGACGTTCGCCGTGCTGACGACGCCGAGCGATTCGGGCGCCGCGACGCGATTGCAGCCGAGCACCACGAACGACAACGCAACGCCGTTCGGATCGACCATGGGACCCGTCGAGTCGGATCCGCAGGAGATGGCGACAGCGGCGGCGACTATCACAGCGACGGCGGCGACTAGACGATTGGGCACGGTCATTGAGTCTCTTGTAGGGGCTGGAGTTGGCGATGCCTCGACGGCTCCAGCCTATCGGCGAAAGTCGACGGCGGCGTGACAATTCGTCACGCCGTCGTCACGATTTGTTCGCGGCGTCGTTCTTTGCGATGCGCGCGGCTAGCGCTGTCCGATCGCCTTCACTGTGCGTCCGAGAACCTCGGCGATCGGCGAGCCGTCGAGTCGCTCCGTCGGTTTCACGCCGATCAGCGCCGCCAGCGTGGGCGCGATGTCGACCGTGCGAACCAACCGCTCGTGCCGTCCCGTCGGAATCGCGGCGCCGATGAACGAGATCGGGACGGAGAGCGTCATCGCGTTCGGCGTCGCGTGCTCGGCCGTCGACTTTCCGGGCGACCAAATGAACCCCGGCGCCGTGGCGAATACGGCCAAGTACTGGAGCGACGCCGGGAGGCTGCGCCGCCAGCGAATGGCCGCGCTGTCCGACGACGTCGCGAGCGTCGCCGCCGTGAAGCCGGCGCGAACGCCGGCGCGCTTCGTTCCTTCGGCGACCATCGCCGACGCGAGACTGTCCGTGTTGATGCCCCTCGCCCGCAGCGCCGCAACGTCACCGAACATCAGTCCATTGTCGAAGTCGATCCCGAACTCGGTGGCAAAGCGCGCTTCGAACGCCTGTTCCGCGCGCCGTTCCGATGTCGCTGATCCAGATCCGGCCGCCGTGACCCGTCTTCGGCACCTCGAGCTCGGGCAGAGGGCTCACGCCGTGGTCGCCGGTCAGCGCGTAGACGATTCGCGCGGACGGAACCTCCCGCTCGAGAGCCTGCATGAAATCCCCGAGCCACCGATCGACGCGCAACACCTGGTCGTGGATTTCGCGCGAATCCGGTCCGAACGCGTGGCCGACGGCGTCCGTCGTCGAGAGGGAGATGGAGAGCAGGTCCGGCATGGTCCCGGCGGACGACGAAGCGAGCGCGCGCTTGCCGATGCCGGTGCGCCTCACGCCTTCGAGCGCGAAAGCGAGCGTCACGGAGTCCATCTGCGGATACGACTGAAGCTTCGCGCCTATCTGTTCGGCCGGCGGCAGCACGTGCGGAAACACGAAATCGGTTCCCGCGTTCTCGACCCACACGGAGTCGGGCTCGGGATACTGATCGGCCGGCAGCAGGAGGTCCCACTTCTTGCCGGCGAGCCGCTCGAGGTGGATCGAGTCGTCGAACGTCCTGACCCAAGACGGCAGCGTGTCGGCATAGTAGCGGCTCGTCGTGAATCGGCCGTCGGCGAACCAATAGACGTCGCCGCGCGCGCGGCCAACCGTGAGGATCGCGCCGCGGTCCTTCCGTGAAACGGAGAGCACGCGGACGGCGGAGTCGCGAGCGCGCAGCCAATCGTAGAGCGTCGTGCCGACGAAGCGCCTCGGCGACGCGCCGGTCGCCTTCGATCCGATGAGCGGCGACAGCTCGTCCGGTACACCGCGGTTGTTGGAGATGATCTCGGTGTGCACCGGCTCGCGCCCGGAGAGCATCGTGGCGTGCCCCGGCGCCGTCTCGGTGATCGAGTGATCCTGCCAGGCGTGCGGGAAAAACGCCGACTTGTTTCGGAACCTGGCGAGGCCGCCCGTGAGCTGCGACGAGAACCGGTCGAGGTAGTCGCCGCGCAGTTGGTCGACGGCGATGAAGACGACGAGCGCCGGCCGCTCGCCCCGGCTGGTCGAGGCTTGAGCGGCGAGGTCGCGCGAGGCGGCAAGGAGGAACGCAGCGGCAACGAAGAGACGCATGTCGCGATGGTGAGGAGTGCGGAAAGGTGCTACGTCGGGCGCGACGCGGCGGTTGTCGTGTCACGAGCATGTCACAGTGGCGTACACCAGGCGCAATCGCCTCGCTTCGCCGCCACGCGCGCGCTCTTCGAGCGCGGAAACGACCGCGTCGACGTCGCCGGCGTTTCGAATCTGTCCGGCGCGCTGTCCCGTATAGCGCTTGATCGTGTTGCGCAGCGCCGTGTCGGACGCGTAGCCCAGCTCGATCGCGATCCGCTCGATGGTGCACGCGGTCGTCTCCAACATGTACGCCACCATCGCCAGCCGCCCCCAGGCGATGAGCTCCGCGGGAGCGAGAAAGCTCGCGTTCCGACATGATTGCCCTAGCGCCTTCGTACACCAATCGCAGCGCCGCGCACTCGGCTCTGGATCTCGACGCGCTAGCGTCTCCTTCGACATGGTGGCGCCGGCTCGGTGAGAACGCGCGGAGGATCGAGCCGTGGCATCGATCCTCGCGCTCGCAGTATCGCCGAGCGAGAAGTCGGTCTGGTGCGACAGCGCGGCGAGAAGGTCGTCGATTCCCCAAGCAACTCGCGCCGGCTTCGGGCTCTCGCATCTCCGTCCTGAACTTGTGCGCCCCTCGAACACCCGCCACGTTCGCCGAACGTGGGCGGCCCGCGGCGACCTCGCGCACAATGCGGCTCGCGTCCTTCCCGTGGCGTCGCAAGCGGGCAACACGACGGTGTCGATCGCATCGGGCGAGAGTTGCAGCCGCTTGGAGATTCGTCGACTCGCGCGAGCCGAGCGCCGCGCGCAGCGCACGTCACCAGCTTCTGGCTCTGGAGACAACGCCGGGAGCCAGACCTATCATAAAAATCGCGCTTCGCGTAATTCCGATTTCGGCACGCCGCGCGGCGGACGGCGACGGTGCCAAGTCGGACGCCTTCGTTGAGCGTCCGCGGAGAGCCGAGTCGCAAAATGGTGATTGCCACGTCGTGTCCGCGAGAGGATGACCGCTTGTGGAGCCGGAACGCGGCTACAATATGAAAGGCCAGCGCCGCTGTCGAGCGGCCACCCGTCCACCCGTCCACCCGTCCACCCGTCCACCGGCCATGCGCCTCATCGCCCATCTCGAACGCCTCTACGACTACCACTACTGGGCGAATCGAAAGCTGCTGGGCGCCGTTTCGTCGCTGACGCCCGAACAGTTCACTCAGGACATAGCTGGAAGCTACGGTTCGATTCGCAACACGCTCGTTCACGTATTGAGCGCCGAATGGGGATGGCTGGATCGCTGCGGCGGCCCGCCGCGCGGCGAGCGTCTCAACGCCGAAGACTATCCGACGCTGGACTCCGTCGTCGAGATCTGGAGCCGCGTCGAGCGCGACATGCGCGCCTTTCTGACCGGGCTCACCGAGGACGACCTGGCGCGCGAAATCGAGTTTGCGTTCGGCCCGGACCGAAGCCTCGTCGCCACACAGAATCCGTCGCCGAAACCGATTCTCGGGCACTCGATCCCCGCGATGCTACGGCCTCCGCTCCGAGCACGCCCGGCGATCTCACCGCGGCGTCCACCATCGCGGCGCAGGTGTCGCTCCTGATGCGGACGCTGCTCGGGAGTTGCGCCGGGATCCAGCACTCACGTCCTTCTGGTGTCTCGACCTCGCCAGGCGCGCGAGACGCCGTCGCGCATCGCGTCGGCGCGATACGCTCGCGTGGCAGAGATGGATTGAAGGGTGGAGCGAGGCATGCGCGCCCGAGGATTCAAACGCCGCCCGACGGTGAGGGTCGCTGCTCACCGCATTTTGACGCTTTGCGGAGCGGCGCACAACGGCGTTGCACATGGTGTAACCCTGTCTCGGGCCAACAATCGCGATAATCAGCGCCGACGCAACCGGATTCGAGGATGAAGCGACTCCACTCGGCTCGCCCCAGCGACGTGCAAGCACTCTCCTCGTTCTCGCCGCGCCTGGTCGGCGGAAGCAACGAGCGGCGGTTGACCGCGACGTTGCTGATGTCCGAGACCGCGAGCCAACGATTGCTCGGCATTCTGGCCAGAGGCGAGACGGATTTCCGCCTGAGCGCCGCCGACGGATCGCTGATGCTTCGCCTGCGTCTCGCCGTGAGCACGACGAACGCGGCGGAAGAGCACCTCAAGGGTCGCCTGTTCGTCGACTGGTCGCGGTCGACGGTCTCGAACGAATCGAACCGCGTGCGCTTGTCGCGTACCGAGCTTCGGCTTCTCGAGGCGCTGCTCCGCGCCGACGGCGCGACCGTCACGCGGCTGCAGCTCATCGAGCGTGTGTGGGCCGGCAGCAGCCTGCGCCGCTCGGAGCGAGAGAACGCGCTCACGGTCTACATTTGCACGCTTCGAAAACGCCTGAGCGCCATCGGTCTCCGCAACGCGCTGCACACGGTGCGGCGCATGGGGTACCGGTTGGCTCTTCTCAGCGTCGCGGTTCCGACAGGTCGGCGCCGCGCTCGGTGAGGAGCGCGCGGAGGAGGCGGTCGGCACTGCGTCCTCGCGGTCGAACGGGCGCGTCCGCGGGAACGACTTGACTGCGTTTCCACCTAATAGATGAGTAGAATGCCTGGTCGGGTAGAACGCAGCCTTCTCGCGGCGGTCACGTATGCCTCAGCTTCTCACGATCTCGGGCAGCCTGCGCACCGGATCGACCAACTCGACGCTCCTCGCCGCTGCGGCGCGGGTGGCGCCGAGCGGGATCGAGGTGATGCCATATACGGAGCTTGCGGCGTTGCCCGCCTTCAGCCCGGATCTCGACGAGGACGCAACCGCGGTTCCGCCGGCGGTCGCGCACTGGCGCGCCGCGCTCGCGGCCGCCGACGCTATCCTCTTTTCGAGCCCGGAATACGCGCACGGCATCCCCGGCACTTTCAAGAACGCGCTGGACTGGGTCGTGGGCAGCGGCGAGCTGGTGGACAAGCGCGTCGGCCTTGTGTGCCCGTCGGCGGCGTCACAGTTCGCGCATCCACAAATCATCGAGGTCCTCTCGACGATGAACGCCGTGGTCGTGCCCCGCGCGACGGTCGTCATCGACCTGCCGCGGCGCGGCGCTCGATGCCGATCGGCTCGCGAACGACCCCAAGGTCGCGTCGGTCCTGCGCGGAGTGATTCTCGAGTTGTTCGACGCTCGCTCTACTTGATTCGCGCCCTCTCCAGGTGGACGGTTCCCGCCGAGTCCTTCACCGCCATGTAGACCGCGCCCGGGCCGAAGCCCGCGATTGTGCGGAACGGCGGCAATTGAACGCGATCGACGATCGTACCCTGCCTGTCGACCACGTCGTAGACCGGCTGCCCCTTCACGAGCGTCGTCGTGCGAACCCAGAGATTTCCCTCGGCGTCGGCCCGCGTGGAGCCACGGAGGAATGCCGGCCGGTAGTCCGGAAGGTCCGTGAGCGCCGGCCTGCCGTCGATGAGTTGCGGCGGCGGCGCCCCGCTTCCATCGCCACCGCCTCGGCCACGTCCGCCCACGGCAACCGCCGCCCCTCCCCCGACGGCCGCCCCCGCCGCACCGATCGGCATGCCGCCACGGCTTGCGATCACCGCGTCCATCGAATCGCGCCGCGCCTTGATCGCCGCGAGCGCCGAGTCGATGAGCGCGGTCTTCTGTGTGTCGTCGAGATGCTGCCACTCGAACGGCATCTTGGCCGTCGACCGCCATTTCCCGTCGGCGCCGAGCCAATCGACGTGATAGTCGCGGCCGCGGACGATGGCGATCGTTCCATCGCCGCACACCGTCCAGTCGTCGATGACCGGCAGAATGTCGGGCGTGATTTTCATGGACGTCATCCGTCCGTCCTCGTCGCGCCCGATCACCTGGTTGATCTTCACCGTCTTGAACGGCGCGACCGTATCGAGCGCGCGCGCGGCGAGATCCATGCGAACGATGAACGATGAATCCATCGTCGTTTGCTGTGTCGTTGCCTTGCCGGGAGCCGCATCGGGAAAGCGGACGAGCGTCGGCAACTGCGTCACGAGACGGCCCCCGGCGTCGAACCCCGGCGGGTAGAACGGATTGCCAAGATTGAGCCCGATGGGACCGGCCACGGTGGGCGCCGCCATCACGCGCGCGATCGTTCCCGTCGGGCCGAGCACGGGCATCGACCCGACGCCGGATCGGTGAGGATCGCGGTGTCGGCGCGATACGCGAACAGCGCACCCGGCCTGCGCCCCGTAGGCCTTGGACGTGACGGCCGTCGAGTCCGCGACGACTTTCGCCGTCGCGAGCGTGGAATCGAAGAGCAGCACGCGCCGCGAGACGACGTCGTTGACGTAGACGCGGCCGTCGGAGAGCGGGATCGCGGCCGAGACGCTCGCCATCGGCTGCGTCGAGACGCGCGTGATCGGGCCGAGCGGTCGTACGGCCGGGGCTTGTTGGGCGCTCACCGGCGCCGCCGCGACCGCGGCTGACGAGCAGGGCCAACGTTGATCGGATCGTCATGAGAACCCTCGCTATTTCCCGAGACCGCCTCTCGCGATGGACGCCGCCTCCAGGTGCACCACGCCTGCCGCGTCCTTCACCGCCATGTACACGACGCCCGGTCCGAAGCCGGCGATCGTCCGAAATGGCGGCAGTTGGACTCGATCGAACAGCTCGCCGCGCCGATTGACGAGATCGTAGACCGGTTGCCCGTTCACCACCGTCGTCGTGCGGATCCAGAGATTGCCGTCGGCGTCGACGCGGGTCGCGGCGTGCGGGAACGGCGGCCGATAGTCGGCGACCTCGTTCGGCTCGATCTTCGGATCGTCGAACACCGGCGGCGGGCGTTGTGGGGGAACTCCTTCGCCGCCACCTCCGCCGCCACGACCGACCGCGACGCCGCCACCGATGACTGCCGCTGCTGGTCCCCGCGATCATCGAGTCGAGCCGCGCCTTGTTCGCCGCCGCGGCCGAGTCGATCAGCACCTGTTTTTGCGTGTCGTCGAGGTGTTGCCACTCGAACGCCATCTTCGGCGCCGATGACCACTTGCCGTTGGCGTCCATCCAGTCGACGTGAAAGTCTCGGCCGCGCACGACGACGAGCGAGCCGTCTCCGCGCACGACCCAGTCGTCGACCACGGGAACGGGGTCGGCCGTCAAGCTGCGCATCGAATTGATTCGGCCGTTCTCGTCCGTCCTGACCGTCTGCCGCGATTTTGGCATTCGGATCGTCGCGACGGTGTCGTAGACGTGCGTGGTGAAGTCGTACCGCACGATCAACGCCGAGTCGATGATCTTCGTCGTCGTGGCATTTGGCGGCTGCGTTTCCCGCGACACGGTCATGCTTTGCGCCAGGTAGTACAACAGCCTACCCGCCGCGTCGAAGCCCGGAGTGAAATAAAGGCTCCCGATCGAGACGGGGCGGTTGTTCGGGCGCGGCGTGGCCATGACACGCGCGATGCGCCCGGCCGGACTCAACACCGGCATCGAGCTCGATTGCGGATCGAGAAACAACGCCGTGTCTCCGTGAAACGGAATCAGCGCGCCGGCGCCAAATCCGTACGCGGTCGCCGTCACGCTCGCCGAGTCGGTGACCACACGCGCGGCCGCCAACGTCGAATCGAAGAGCACGACCTTGACGCGCGACGATGTCGTTGACGAACACGCGCCCGTCGGACAACCGGATCGCCGACGCGATGCTCGACAAGCGGCTCGCTCGACACGTGCGTGATTGGCCCGACCGGCCGAATCGGCGGCGGCCGCTGGCCGGATCCCGTCGCACTCGCCCGAGGCGATCATGACCGCGATCGACGCATCCACACGAACGCGACTTCTCATGGCGTCTCCGCGCTGTTTCGTCGACTTCGCGTTCCATCCTCCGCGTCCTCCCTCCGACCCCCAGTCCTGGCGCGCCCGTCGTGCCGCTGCCCGGGGCGAACACGCCCCCCGGCGTCCCCGACGTTCCCGAACGCACCGCGGCCAGATAGCGCAGATCCAGATACGCCGAGATGAGATCCGGCAGCTTCCGCCGCTGCTCGGCGCGTGAGCAGCGATTTCACCGACGGCACGATCCCCACGAGCACGTCGACCGACGCCTCGCGCGCGCGGCGATAGCGGTCGTACGCGTCGCCCTGATCGTAGACCTCCGGCAGCGTCGCGTAGTACCTGGTGACCGGCGTCCAGATCGAGTCGAGCTGAATGACGTAGCGACGGTTCATCGTCGCGATGCTGTCGGCCTGATCGGCCGTGAGCTTCAGCGTCACGCGCGTCGCGCAGGATCGCGTCCATCGGATTGATGATGCCGCCCGAGTTGTACGCGAGCCGCAGCATCGCCTCGGTCACTTTGGCGCCGCCCGACGTGCGCCCGCGATCCAGCGTCTGCGTGAGCGCCTGCCGCTCGCGCGGCGGCCCGACGTCGACCCTGAGCGCCGCCGTGATCGTCACCGGATTCCGAATCGCGCTCGCCGCCTGGCTCGTGTTGCCGAATCGCTGGTTGACCTGATACGTGTACGACAACGTCTGCGGGTCGAAGCCGCGCACGAACAGCAGCCGCGGATCCGGCGAACGCCGCCTGCCCCCAGCCGTGCGTGTGACTCTCGCCGTGGAGCAGATAGTCCGCGGCGCCGAGCGGATTGCCGATCGCGAACGACAGCGTCGCGCGCTGCGGAAGACGAATGCGCACCGGGTTCAGCGCGATGGTCATGAACGCGGTCGACGTCCACGGACCCTCGCAGCTGTTTCGCGCGGCGAGGTCGCCGAGTTGCTTGTCGAGACACGCCCGCACGCGCTGCGACGACGAGCCGAGCAGCGCGGCCATTCCCGGGGCGAGCGACGCGTCGGCGCCGGTCGCGCGGGCCGGATCGAGGATGAACGCGCGGTCGTTCGCGTAGCCGTCGCCGTTCACGTCGCTGGCGACCATCGGCGTGAACGGCATCCCCGACAAGAATCGCTGATTCCAGTTCACACGCACGACGTCGAACACGTTGGCGCCGACGCTCGCGAGCACCTGATGCCGCCAGTCGGCCGACGACCGGCCGCCCGACTCGTCGAACGGATTCCCGACGGTGCTGGTGAAGCCGCTCACGTTGTCGCGCACGCTGTTGAGCGTGTAGCTCAGTCCCCACGTGTACCGCGAGTTCACGGTGGAGGGCGAGAGCGTGATCGTGAGCTGGCGGCTCGTCGACGTGAGGTTCGAGCGAAGCTCGGTCACGCGATTGAACTGATCGGTCGCGTGCCCGTCGCGCGGCGCGATCGCGCCGGTGCTCGTCACGATGTTCGCCGCGTCGACGAACACCGGGCGGCCGTCCTCGCCCGGCAGCGTGAAGCGCGCCGCCGGCGTGACGTTCAGGTCGACGAACCCCGGCTGATTCATGTTCCGCGAGTAGGTCGCGGTGACGGTCGCCGACAGGCGGTTGTCGAGCACCGCCCCCGCCCACTGCAGCGTCGACCGAAGGCTTCGCTGCGACGCGTAGTTCGGCGCGAACAGCGTCACGTTCGAGCCCGGAGTTGGCGAACGGCGTGCCGACCCGCCCGTCGAGGCATTCGCTCGGGATCGCGCGACGGATCGTTGGCGTACGCGCGCCAATCGGGAATCGGCGTCGCGTCGCCGACGCACGTCACCTGCTGCTGTCCGCCCTGCAACCCCGAGTTCACGAACGCCTGACTCGGCAGCGACGCGCTCAACGAATTCTGAAAGACGCCGATGCCGCCGCGCACCACGGCGCGTGGAAGGCGCGCCGCGCCCTCGAACGCGCCGATCTGCGGCGCCGTGCCGTACGTCCACGAGAAGCCGACGCGCGGGCTCACGTAGACGCCGTTCGGCACGTGGTCGTTGCGAACGTCGAGGATGTTCTCGAGGTCGGAGTTCAACGCCGGCACCTGCTCGTACCGGTTCGCGTCGACGCGCGCGCCGTAGACGATTTGCAGGTCGGGGTTTCGGCGGTACGAGTCGCCGAGCGAGAACCCGCCGATCCATTCGCCGCCGCTCGCGCGAGTCGGCGTCAGTTGCCGCGTGTACGACGCCGGCCGATTCGCCTCGAGATCCGACGAGCGAGTTGAACGTGAACGTGCCGAACGCGTTGGTCGCCTGGTCGATCGAGTAGCCGTCGCGCCGCACTTCGCTCGTCACCTTCACGCGGTGCTTGTTGTTCGCGCTGAACCACGAGAGCTGGTTCGTGAGGTCGACCGAGTTGTTCGTCGTGCTCGTGCTCGCCGACGTGCCGCCGAAGACGATCGACTGCACGCCGCTCGTGCCGTCGGGGAACGTGGAATTCACGATCACGTTGCCGCTCGACAGATCGAGGTACGGCGTGAGGTAGCGCCGCGATGCGCTGTAGCCGAGCGCGGTCTCGCTCAGAACGCCGAAGCCGTAGAACCCGCTGTGGTGCGCCTGCACCGCGCCGTTCCATGAGGTCGAATTGAAACTGGCCGCTGGGAGCATCGTCGCGAGCGGCGACGCGGGCGACGAGCGGTTCCACGCTCCCTGGAACGTGAGGTTGTACGCCTGGCCGCTGGTGGACGACGGCGGCGTGAGGTCGAGACTGCCGAGGACGAGTCCCTGGTCGTTGAGCCGGTCGCTCGGGAATCCGCGCACCGTCGCCGGGACCTGCACTCCGTTCAGAATAGAGAGCAGATGATCGAGCGAGTCCGCCGCGATGCCGTCGGCCTCGAGGCCGAGCGAATCGGTGTTGAGCAGGGTGTGGAGGTCGTTCCCGCGTCGCCCTGCCTGATACGAGATACTATAGAAGGCCTTGTCCAGCGCGAACGGCCCCGACATGCCGCCGCCGACGTTCGCGTTCGTGTACTGCTGGCCGAGCGCGCGGCCGGTGCGGTCGGTCCACTCCAACTGCGGCGCGTTGAATACGACGCTCGACCCGCGATTGATGTAGTTGGAGCCCGGCGACGTCCGGATGTTGATCCGCCCGCCGCTGAACTGTCCCTGCGACACGTCGTACGGCGACGTCGCGAGATTGACCGAGACGTTCGCGTCGCGCGGAATGTCCGCCGCGTTGCTGTTGAGACCATTGAGCGACGTGTTGTTCTGGTCCTGGTCGAGCCCGAGCACCGAGATGCCCGACGGATCGCCGTTCACGCCTTGGATGAACAACACGCCCGGGAGCGTCGCGGCCATCGCGGCCAGGTCTCCCGCCTGATCCGGCGGCACGAGCCCCGACGTGATCGACTTCTCGGTGCCGCCGATGTCGGGGGCCGTCGCGCCCCGCACGGGACGGTTGCGGTTTCGCTGCCCCGTCGTGACCACGGTGTCGAGCACCGCGCCGATCGGCGAGAGGCGCGCGTCGCCGAGCAGAATGTCCTGATCCGCGGTGCGCTTGACCTCGATGCGCCGCGGCGAATACCCCAGCGCGACGAACGTGACGAAGTAGTCGCCCTCGGCTTCGGGGAACGTGACCGTGTAGCGGCCGTCCTTGTCGGTCTTCGCGTTTCGGTTGACGTTGCCGTTGAGCGACGTCGCGGTGACCGACGCGTTCGCGATCGGCGCGCCGTCCGACCCGGCCGACGTCACCCGGCCGCGGATGACGTCGACCTGCGCCTCGAGACGGCCGGCGCCAGCGAAGGCGAGCGCCGTGCTTGCGGCAATCGCAAATAGAAAACGGCGTCGCATCGTCGTCGCCTATCTCGGCGGAGTCTCGATCGTCCTGACCACTTCGACGCGGATGCGCGACTGGAGCGTCGCGCGATCGGCGTCGTTCGACAGAATCGCCGCGAACGCCGCCGCGCTCTCGGGTGACATGATTACCTGATTCGAGAACGGCACGCGCGCGATGATCCTCTGCGCGAACGGGCGGGGCCACCGCCCGCATGTCCGCTTGCATCTTGGTGAGGATCGTGCGCGCGTCACCTTCCTGCTGCGGCGTCAGCGCGATGCCGTCGAAGTAGCGCTGGAACAGGAAGTCGGTCGCGTTGACTTCCGTCAACACGGCGCCCGCGCCGCCGCGTCCGCCGCCACCCACGCGTCCGCCGCCCGCAATTCCCGCCGCGCCAACGACGACGGGCGCGGCACCGCGGCCACCACCACCGACCCGCCCGCCACGCCCGCCGCCGCTGATGAACACCGAGTCGCCGACAAACCCACCTGCGACCGCACCCGCGCCGCGCCCCCCGCCCCCACCACCGCCGGATCGGCCGCGGCCTCCTGGCACCTGCGAGTATGAATCGGCTGTGAAGCAGCGTCTTGTCGGATTCACTCGTGAGCAAATTCTCGAGAGTGGAATCCGCGTGCGCCTGGATCGCCTGCCTGAGCGGCAATCGCCGCGAGCAGCGCGCGCACCGTGTTCGCCATTTGAGCAATCTGGGCGGCTTCCAACTGGGCAATGAGTTCTCGCGCCCTCGCCGCCTGGTCCTGCGTGAGCGTGATGCCGTTGAAGAGCCGCTCGAAGACCGAGTCGGCCTCCTTGAGACGGGGCTTCGGCGAGTCCGACGGTCCGTGTCACCACGGGGCCAGGCACCTGACGTCGAGTCAGCGTCTCGGCGACAGCGGCGGAATCCGTCGACCTTCTTGAGCGACGCGGCGAGCTCGGAATTGTGCGCGGAATCGGCCGCGACGCGCGATGGTTGCGATTGCTTTGTTGGCGCGCTTGCCACTGCCGCGGTCTTGGTCGGCGCCGGCGAGACGTCGGCGACCGCGCGTACCGTGCGTCGGCGCGACGGACGAATCGTGCGGCGCCGGCTTTGCAACGGGCGCCGGCAAAGTCGGATGCGACGCCCGCGGCGGAGCGGGCGGACGCGGCGCGACCCACGCCGCGGACACGACGACGACTCCAACCGCCGCCGCGCCGAGTCGCGCTCGTCGCGACGCGCTGCCGCGCCGCTGCCCGATCGCGCGAATTCGGCGCTCGAGCTGCGACGCACGCTCGGCGAACGCCGTCGCGCCCATGAGCGCGAGCCGTCGTCGCGGACGCGCGACCTCCAACAGTAGATCGCCGTACGAGCGCGCGTCGGCGTCGCGCAACACGCGCGCGTCGCAATCCAGCTCGACGGCGACGCGCAGGCGCATGAGCTGCCACCAGAGCGCGACGTTCCACGGCATCGCGATGAGCGCGAAATGCGCGAGCGTCAGCAACTGCCCGTCGCGCGCACGCCGGTGCTCCTGTTCGTGCCGCAGCATCAGCGCCACCTGCTCCGCGTCCATGGCGAGCGTCCACTCGGGGACGACGATTGCCGGCGACAACGCGCCGACGAGCGCGGGCCCCGTCGCTTCAGACACCAGCACGTCGACTCCCTGCACCGTGTCGCGCCGCCACCATTGGCGCATCCACGCGAGCGCGATCGTTCCGCACAGGAAGTGCGCGATGAGCGCCGCCGACAACATGAGCCACGCAACGGCAAGCGGCGCGTCGGCCCGCGTCAACGCCGATCGCCAATTCCAGCGCGGCGTCGCCGGTTGACCGTGAACCGCGGCCGCGGGCGATGTGCCGGCCAGCGAATCGGCGAGCGTGGAGGCCGCGGGCGCCGGATCGTCGGCGACGGCGACAACCGTCGCGGTCGGACGAGACGCGACACGATACGCGACCGCCGGAACGGCGAGCGACAAGAGCACGGCGACCGTCCAGACGTGCCGCACCGGCACGCGTCCGGAGAGCAACGTTTGCTCGGCGACGACGGCCGCGAGCGACAGGCCGAGCGCGCACAATACGCAGTAGAGCATCCACGGGGCGATCATTTGTCCTCCCCCCCTTTGAGCTTGTCGTCCAGCAATCGGCGCAGGCGTCGCAACTCGGCCGGCGTCACGCTCCGTTCGGTGACGAGATGCGTGAGCAGCCGCTCCGTCGAACCGCCGAAAAGCTTCTCGACGAGGCGCGACGTCGCGGTCGCACCGGCGACGTCCTGTTTGACGCGCGCTTGAAAGCGGTGCGCCTTCCCTTCTTCCGTGTGGGTGACGTAGCCCTTGTTCTCGAGCACGGTGAGGACGGTGAGCACCGTGTTGTGCGCGAGGTCGTCGCTCAGTCGCGCGCGCACCTCGGCGACGGTCGACGGCCCGCGCTGCCAGAGGATGGCCATCACGTCGAGCTCGCGGTCTGTGAAGGTCGGCGGCATCCAGTTCCTCCTACGGCTTTCGGTGAACCTCGTCGGGGCGGCCCACTGGTGATTTCACCGGCCGGCCCGCGTATCTCCTATAACTCTAGGAGATAATGAGACGCCGCGCGTCGGTTGTCAATAGTACGCTCTGAGACGCGGAACCGTTGGGGGTCGACCCGCGGCCGGATGCCTTGCCTCGTCGCGTTCGCGCGCTGGCCCTCCACAGATGGGGCCCCTAGTGCGATAATCCGTCGGGGGCTGCCACATCACAAACTCATCCGTGAGACGGAGAATGGTCATCGTGAATCGCCTTTGGCTCGCCGGGATTGCCGCGTCGCTCACACTCGCCACGACGACGTCGGCGCAGCAGCGACCCAACGCTCCAGGAGGGCGCGGCGGCGCCGCGGCCGCACCGGAGCCCGCTGAGGCGGGCGTCCCGGCGGTCGAGAGAGTCTCGACCACGCACCACACCGCGAACATCAACGGCAAAGCGATCGCGTACACGGCGAACACCGGCACGATGGCTGATTCGGGACGATGACGGGAAGCCGCAAGGCACGGTCTTCTACATCTCTTACACGCGAGACCAGGAGGACGTGTCGACGAGGCCCGTCACCTTCTTCTTCAACGGCGGCCCGGGCTCGGCCTCCATCTGGCTGAGCATGGGGTTGATGAGCCCCAAGCATCCGGACATGGGTCCGAACGGCGCCGAGCCTGCCCCGCCCTATAACCTTGTCGACAATCCGTTCTCGCCGCTCGACGCGACGGATCTCGTGCAGGTCGACGCGATGATGACCGGCTACTCGCGGCCCGCTCCGGGCGCGAAGGTGACCGATTTCACCGGGGCGAGCAACGACCTCAAGATGTTCGGCCAGTTCATTCGGAATTATCTCGACAAATACAACCGTTGGGGGTCACCCAAGTTCCTCTTCGGCGAGAGCTACGGCACCTTCCGGTCCGCGGGGCTCTCAGTCGGAGCTGCAGAGCGCCGAGGGCATCGAATTGAACGGCGTGATGCTGCTCGGGACGGTGCTGGATCTCGCGCTCATTCAGCCGGCGCCGGCGAACGACATGCCGTACGAGTGCTTCCTGCCGACGTACACGGCGACGGCGTGGTATCACAAGCGGCTTCCCGCCGACGCGCAGAAGCTCTCGCTCGAGCAAGTGGTTCAACAGTCACGGACGTTCGCGTTTGGCGAGTACGCCACCGCGCTGGCCAAGGGCAACATGCTCACCGCCGCCGAGAGGAACGCGGCGGCGCAGCAGGTGGCGCGGCTCACGGGTCTGTCGACGCAATTCATCCTCAATACGAACCTGCGCATCGATCCCGGCGTGTTCCGCACCGAGCTGCTGCGCGACCAGCGCCAGACGGTTGGCCGCTACGACAGCCGCATGATCGGTCTCAACGGCAACGCGTCGAGCCAGCGCCAGGACTACGACCCGTCGGACGTCGCGCCGTCGGGGGCGTTCATGTCGGCGTACATGCGCTTCCTCCACAACGATCTCGATTACAAGACCGATCTTCAGTACTACACGGGCGGTCACGCCGGCCGGTGGGACTACTCGGGCATCCTCGCCGCGGGCAATCTCGGAAGCGGATATCCGAGCACGTCGGAAGCGCTGCGCACGGCGATGGCCAAGAACCCGTATCTGCACGTGATGGTCGGCTCCGGCTACTACGACATGGCCACGCCGTTCGCCAACGCCGAGTACACGTTCCACCATCTCGGATACGACAAGACGTACGCGGATCGCGTGCAGTTCAAGTACTACGAGAGCGGCCACATGGCGTACCTCAACCAAACGTCCGCGAAGCAGCTGAAGGCCGACATCACCAGCTTCGTCGAGTCGACGCAGCGGCAGGCGAACCTGACGCCGTGAACTGGGTCAGCGCTTTTTCGCCGCGTGGTATTCGCGGCGAATGCGGTCGAGGTCGACGGTCGGCTTCGGGTAGCGCATCCCGAGCGCGTCGAGCTGCTCGACCATGATGCGGGCGATCGCGAAGTTGCGGAACCACTTGTGGTCGGCGGGAATCACGAACCATGGGCGCGTGCTTGGTGCTGCATCGGGACAGCGCGTCGTCGTACGCTTCGATGTAGTCGTCCCAGCGCTTTCGCTCGGCATAGTCCGCCTCGCTGATCTTCCATCGCTTGGCGGGATCGTCGAGCCGGTCCTTGAAGCGCCTCAGCTGCTCCTGTTTCGAGATGTGCAGGAAGAATTTCAGGACGTGCGTTCCCGCTGCCGCAGTTCTTCCTCGAACGCGTTGATCTGGTCGTACCGCTCCGACCAGACCGATTTCGGCACGAGCTTGTGCACGCGCACGACGAGCACGTCCTCGTAGTGCGATCGGTTGAAGATCCCGACCTCACCCTTCGGCCGGCGTCGCGCGGTGCACGCGCCACAGAAAATCGTGCGCCAGCTCTTCCGCCGACGGCGTCTTGAACGACGTGACTCGGCATCCCTGCGGATTCATCGCGCCGAAGATGTGGGCGATCGTGCCGTCCTTGCCGGCAGTGTCCATCCCCTGGAGACAGACGAGGAGTGACCGCGCGTTCTCGGCGTAGAGCAGCGCTTGCAGATCGTGGAGGCGAGCCTTGTCCGCTTCGAGCTCCGCGGCCGCGTCATCCTTTTCATCGCGGCCGTGGTCGAGCCCCGAATCGATCTTGTCGAGGCGAACCTTCGATCCGGGTTCGACGATGAAACGGTTGCTGTAGTCCATGTGTTCAGCTGACTCTTGGCGTTTGAGTTAGCGGCACCGAGGCCTGAACTGCTTCACCGCAGAGGCGCAGAGACGCGAGAGAACAGCCGCAGAGGCCGAGCTCGGTCGCGCAACGAGCCGGGTATTTTTGTGTAAGCCGCTCGGGATGCTTCGATGTGGCCGCATAGGCGTTCGCGGAGCGAGTGGCTTCCGGAGCGGCAGTCCCAACAAATCAGGCTCGTTGCGCGCCGACGCCCATCGTGTGGGCAGTCCTCTGCGTTCCTCTGCGTCCTCTGCGACTCTGCGGTGAGTTGTTGTTTGTTTCTACGAACCCGACTTCGTCACGAGCACGACGACGCGATCCGGCTCGTCCTGTGTGGACGGCGGAAGCGTCAGCGTGACGCCGTCGCGCGACTCGACGACGTCGACCTGTTGGCCGCCCTTCAGCATCGTCGCTCGAACGACGCGCGCGCCGAGCGGTGGAAGTGACAGCGATCGGTCGGGCCAGTCGAGCACGTGGACGAAGACCGTGTCGCCGCGGCGCGTCGTCGCGCCCCATGCGCGCGGGACTCACCGGACCGCCGCGCGTTCCATAGATGGAGCGTCCATAAGTGCCGAGCCAATCGCCGATCGCGCGGAGACGCTCGACGGCTTCCGGCTGAATCGTGCCGTCCGGCCGCGGGCCGATGTTGAGGAGCAGGTTGCCGTCGTTCCCCGCGGCGCGCACGAGATAGCCGATCAGCTCCTTCACCGACTTGAACTTCTTGTCGGTGATGTTGAACCCCCACGACTGGTTCATCGTGAGCGACGTCTCGAGCGGCAGCGCGCCGATCTCCCTCGTGTTGAATCCCGCCGTGTTCGCGCCGGGCAGGTCCTGCTCGAACGTCTGCACGTCCTCGCCGGGCTTGGGCGCCTCGTGGTGGTTGGGGACGATGAGCGCCGCCGGCTGAAGGCGGTGGATCAGCGCGTACGTCTTCGCCAGCCGCCAGTCGGCGTCCGGCTTGTCCCACATTCCGTCGAACCAGATGCCGCCGATCGGCCCGTAGTTCGTGAGCAGCTCGGTGAGCTGCGCGTCCATGAAGTCGAGATAGCGATTCCAGTCTCCCGACTCGGCGCGGCCGGTCGCGTGTCCGGTGCGTCCGCGCGGCCAGTAGTCGGGATGATGCCAGTCGAGTTGCGAGTAGTAGAAGAACAGTTTGATCCCGTTCGCGCGGCACTCGGCGGCCAGCTCCTTCATCGGATCGCGGGCGAACGGCGTCCAGTCGACGATGTTGTAGCGATTCGCCTTGGTGGCGAACATCGAGAAGCCGTCGTGGTGCCGCGCCGTGATCGTGATGTAGCGGACGCCCGCGGCCTTGGCGGTCGCGACCCACGCGCGTGCGTCGAACTTCACGGGGTTGAACGCTCGACGCGAGCCACTCGTACGTGTCGACCGGGATCGAGCGGTTCTCCATCACCCACTCGCCCTGGCCGAGCTGGCTGTACACGCCCCAGTGGACGAACATCCCGAACTTGGCGTCGCGGAACCATTCGCGGGCGGCGACGCGTTCGGCGGGAATCGCCGGCGTGCTCTGGCCGAGGACGGCGTGAGTCGAGAAATGAGCGACCACCAGGCCTAGCGGCGAGACGAGCGAAGCGCATCGCGAGAGAATACGCGCCCCGGCGTGGACGGCAATCCCCGAGTCCGCCGGCGCGGTTTTCGTGCTTGACGCCGCGAGAGATAAAATATTATCTACTGAGAGACACTTTCTTGTCGCGGTGGACCATGACGACCGATCTCCGAGAGACCATTCGCGCGCTCCGCCGAGCTCCGGTGTTCACGGCGGTCGCCGTGCTCACGCTGTCGCTCGCCATCGGCAGCGCGGCCGCCCTGTTCAGCGTCGTCGACGCCGTTTTCGTGCGTGGTCTGCCCTATCCGGCCGCCGACCGCCTGCAAACCATCTACGAGCGGAGCGACGACGCGTCGCTCCGCGTTCCGTCCTACCCGACGTTCCTCGATTGGCAGGCGCAAGCGTCGACGATGCGCGGCACGATCGAGGGTCTCGCGTTCGTGCGCGGCGACGGCGTGCTCATTCCGGGAAAAGACGGCCCGGAACGGCAGATCGCCGCGTTCGTCACGCCCGGCTTCTTCGACTTGATGGGAACGCGTCCCTTCATGGGGCGTCTCTTCGCCCCCGACGACGAGACACCGGGCTCTCCGCGCGTGGCCGTGATCTCGTACGACTTCTTCATGCGACACTTCGGCGGCGATCGGTCCGCGCTCGGCGCGACGATCAGCATCGACAGCGTGCCGACGAAGATCATCGGCGTTGCGCCGCGCGGATTCGCCTATCCCAACTTCGCCGGCACGGGGAGCTGGCTTCCACCGGTCGTCTGGCAACCGATCGCCGTTTTTCAAGCGACACACACCGCGTTGGCGAAGCGCGGCCTGCACGTCGACAGCCGCGCGCTGGTGCGCTTGGCCGCTCGCGCCGACACAGCGCGCGTGACCGCCGCCATGAAGGCGCTCCAGACACATCTCGCCGAGGCTTATCCGGTCGAGCAGGCGCATTGGACGTCGGTGTCGCTGCGAAGCCTGCCCGATGAGCTCTTCGGAAGCTTGTCGACCACGCTCACGCTCATCGGCGGCGCCATCGCCTTGATGCTGGGACTCGCCTGCGCCAACATCGCGAATCTCCTCCTGATTCGGGCGAGCGTCGGAGAACGCGACATGGCCGTGCGCGCGGCGCTCGGTGCGGGAACGTGGCGACTCGTGCGGCGACAACTCACCGAAGTCGCCGTGATAACGACCGCCGCCGGGATCGTCGGCACGTGGCTGGGATCGCTGGCCGTCGCCGCGCTTCGCCCCTACGCCGCGCAGCGATTTCCGTTCGCCGGCGACATCCACGTCGACTGGCGCGCCGCCGCGTTCGTGCTGGCGCTCGTGATCGGCATCGCGGCGCTCGTCGGAATGTTCCCGGTGCTGCACCTGAAGCGCGGCACGCTGGTCGATCGCCTGCGCGGCGGCGCGACGATGCTCGCGCACGGCGTGGCGGAGCGGCGAACGCGCGATGCGCTCGCCACGATCCAGCTCGCGCTGGCGATCGCGGTCCTCATCGGCGCCGGATTGCTCATCCAGAGTCTGCGTCGGCTGTCGGACGTCCCGCTCGGCTACGATCCGGATGTTGTTTCGTTCGCGATCTCACCGCCGGCTCACCGCTACGACGAGCCGGCCCAGGCCGCGGCCCTCTACAAGCGAATCCTCGATGCGACAGCCGCCGTGCCGTCGGCCGAGGCAAGCGCGGTGGCCGGAGGCGCGCTCCTCCCGGCGAAGATCGAGACGGAAGGTCAAACGAGCGCCGTCGCGCCGCCCACGGCGCTCTATCATCCGGTGTCGGCGGGCTACTTCGCGCTGATGAAAATTCGTCTCGTCGCCGGGCGAGCGTTCAACGACGAGGACATGCGCGCGCCGGCCGGCTTCGTCATCACCGAGAATCTGGCGAAGAAGCTCTGGCCGGGTTCGAGCGCGCTCGGGCAGCGCATCACCGTCCACCGTCAATCGCAGGCGCGGGCCGATTTCGGTCAGCCGATCACGCTCCCGGTGCTCGGCGTCGTGGCCGACCATCGCGTGTTCGGGGCCGAGGCCGATCCGCCGGCGCAGATCTTTCTGCCGTACACGCTCGAGGTCTGGCCGTGGATGAACTTCGTCGTCCGCGCGCCGCGCACGGCGGCTGTCGCATCGCAAGTCGAGCGCGCCGTCCGCGAGGTCGAGCCGGCGGTCAACTTCCTCGGCAAGCCGAACGCGGCGCCGACCGGATTGGCGCCGCTGCTCACGAATCCGCGCGTCTTCGTGATGAGTCTCATGAGCGCGTTCGGCGCGATCGCGCTGTTGCTGGCGGCGATCGGCCTGTACGGGATCATCGCCTATGGCGTGACCCAGCGAACGCGCGAGATGGGCGTTCGCATCGCCGTCGGCGCGACGTCGAGAGACGTCGATTGCGCTCGTGATGCGGCACGCGCTCGGACTGGTGGCGTTTGGCGTCGCGGCGGGTCTCGCGGCCGGCGTGCTCGGGTCGCGGCTCGTCCGCTCGCTGTTGTTCGCGACGAGTGCGACGGACGGAGCGACGTTCGTCGTCGTGCCGTGCCTGCTCGCGATCGTCGCGGTGATCGCCAGCCTCGTGCCGGCGCGGCGGGCGGCGCGCGTCGATCCGATCGTCGCGCTTCGGGGTGAGTGAACCGGCGTACCGCTAGCTCGGACGCCGGAGCGGGACGAGGACGAACGTCGTGAGCATCGCCAGAAGCCCCAGTGCGTACGACTGCGTCTCGTTGCTCAACAGGAACAGGACCGCGCCGAACAGGGCGGCTCCGTTTCCGCACGCCCACACGGAGAGGATTTTGGAATTGCGCTCGGGACCGTCGTCCATCCGCCTGATCTCGCCGCGCAACGCGAGGGCGAAGACGACGGCGACGACGGACACGCCGAGTTGCGCATAGGTCAACGGCGCCTGCGCCGCCCGGATTGGAAACGTGCCGGCTCGATGAATGAACCAAACGACGCCACCGAAGGCGACGACGCCAAGCCAGAGCGCGATGCCGATCAGGGCCAGCGGGTTGGCCGGCAGTTGGTTGGTCTGAGGTCCGGTGGCCACGGTCGCGTCTCACGTGTTTCAGGGTGGGTGGCACCAACCTACGGCTGCCGCTGATGGCGCGGAAAGCGTCGTGAACGCCGGCGACTCTTGACGCTCGGCCCGCGCCTGAGCATCCTGAATGCGGCGCCGATCCGCGCCCAACCTCTCGAGACTCCGCCCCAGCCGGAGTCGAGTGCGAGGCAAAGGGGGGCAGACTCCCGGATCCGTTCGTCGGTCCTTTGCGTTCACCGCGTGCGCTGCTGGGGAGTGGCCCGTGGTGTACCCAAAGGAGACCGGACGATGCCCAGCCAAAAAGATTTCAAGCGCCTCGTGCGCGCTCGCATGCAGAAGACCGGCGAAGCCTACACCGCCGCCCGCTCCAAGCTGCTCGCCAAGCCGTCACGTTCACGCACCGCGAAGAAAACCGCGCGCTCGGCCGCGCCGGCCATCGACTACGCGAAGCTCGCCGGCATGGGCGACGCGGTCGTCAAAGAGAAAACCGGTTGCCAGTGGGACCGGTGGGTGAAGGCTCTCGACTACCACGGTGCCGCGGAGATGCCACATCGCGAGATCGTCGACCTCGTTCAGAAGAAGTACAAGGTCGGCGACTGGTGGTCGCAGATGGTGACGGTTGGCTACGAACGCATCAAGGGTTTGCGCGCGCGAGGCCAGCGACGCGACGGATCGTATGAAGCAACCAAGTCGCGCACGTTCAACGTCCCGATCGCCACGTTGCATCACGCTTTCGCCGATGCAACCGTTCGCCGTCGCTGGTTGAGCGAGAACGGGCTCAAGGTTCGCGCTTCGACGCCACCAAAGACGATTCGACTTGGTCTCGCCGACGGCAGCATCGTCGCGGTTGGGTTCACCACCAAGGGCGACGCCAAGAGCATGGCGGCGCTGAGCCATGCCAAGCTGCGAAGCAAAGAAGAGGCGGAGAACGTAAAGAAGTATTGGAAGGAGCGGTTGGACGCGCTGGCGGACGTGTTGAAGTGATCGGAAGTGGTCGTAGCCTGCACCGTGCGCCTCGGACGAGGGCGCGGTGCAGGGCTGGTCCGGCCAGGCAACCTCGCCGACAGCGCGTTAGTTGGTGGCGATGAGTTCAGGCTTGGTGGCGACCGCGCTCGACCGAGTTTCGATGACTTTGGGTGAGCGCACCGACATTGCGGACGGGTGCGATCACCGATCTCCACGCGGGTGTCAGCCATGTCGACAGACGCTCCTTCTTCGCTTGCCAAGCGTACCAACGACCTCCGCCCCGCAACCCGTCCCCTTTCGGTTCGGTGGCCGTAGGTGCTGCACTGGTGCCCAAACGAGGATGGCGACTGACCCGGTGACCGCAGGCATTGCTGACGGTGACCTCAGCGTCGGTGACAACGATCTCAGCGCTCGTGACGGTGACTGCGCCCGAGGAATATCGGGCGAGCTGAGTTGCGTACGATGTTCGCCGTATTGATGGCGACCGTCTTCGCCGTTGTCATCAATCGCTCGCCGGTTGTGAGCGACATCCTTCGGCAATGAGACCGCGGAGTCAAGCGGTGTTGGCGATGTACTCGGCGAACGTTCCGGTTCTCGAGGTCTTGGTGCAAGCCGCCCGAGCGTCGAGACAAATCCCGCCTCACTATGCGACCACTCGTTGAATCGGTGAGTGCGATCAACTCATCGCGGGAACGTTCTCGTCTGCGATGTTTCAATTTCGCGTGCACCATGGGTTCCGGTCCGATCGCCGGCGGTGGCGATGGCTCGCCCGACGCGATCAGTGAGCTCAGCGGTCCGAAAACTCAGCTTCGCAAGCGGAGAAGTCACCTCTTCGTTGCGCGCTCGGACTCCAAGAAGCCAGCCATCCTCGTCCGTTCGGTTGCGCCCGAACGGTCGGAATCAGCCGTCTTCGGTGGTTACGGCGCGCTCCGTATAACAGGGAGAAGGGACGGCAGTCCCGAGCAATGACCCCTCGGCTGAGGCTGGAATCGTCGGCTGAAACTTCGGCGTCAGTGTTGGGCGATGAAACCGGGTGCGCTCGAGGTCTAGCCGAGTCCGTCGAGTTGTTGATCGGCACCGGCGGTTCGCAGAACCAGATGACACGCGCCGCGCGACCAATGAATGGATTGAACCATGCGTCGCGGCAGTCCTGCGGGATCGCTCCAGCGCGCCTAGCGTTCTCCGCGCATTAGGAATTACGAATGCCCGCTCCGCATGCGCGGCATCCATCGTGCGGCGAATACGGCCCATCCACGCCTCACCAACCGGAGGGTACATGTCGCCACAGACGCAAACGGAGCATTCGGACCCTGACCATGCGCGGACCGCGCATCCCCACGTTCACGGACCGAATTGCGGCCACGCCAGTATCAAGCACGACGGTCACCAGGACTATCTTCACGACGGGCACCTTCACCACCAAAGCGGGTCGAAGGTCGAGGAGCACAGCATCGGCGTGAGCGCCACGAACCCGGCGGCGTGCACGCCGGATCACCAGTGCGACGGTCACGACAAGGCCCATCGCCACGGCCCAGGCTGCGGACACGATGCCGTGCCCCATGGCGATCACACGGACTACGTGGTCAAGGGACACTTGCATCACCTACATGCCGGTCATTGCGACGACCACGGCGCGGTGACTCTCAGCTGACGCGACGACCGCGAGCCGGCCGACGTCCGCGCCGGCTCGCGCGCCGGTTCCCGCAGACCAGGGACCTGCTCCTACGGCACCCGCGGCGCCATCATCCGACCCATCTCCCGCCATTCGTCGACGCTGATGACTCCGGTCGTATCGTCGCGATAGGCCGCCGCCGCGGCGAGGATCGCCGCCCGCTTGCGGGAGGGCGGTACCGCGTTCGACACGAGAATGTCGGATACGACGTCGTGGAGCGAGTGGAGATTGTCGAACACGATCGCCGCTGTCGGATACCGCGCGGTGAAGAGCGGCGCCGACCCCGGCGACATCGGCATCTCCGTCGGCATGCGCACCGGGGCGCTGTCGAGCATTCGAAAGAAGGCCGCGACTTTGGCATCGACACCGGACTGGAGCTGACGCTCCGAGCGCCCTTCGATGAGCGCGTCGTACAGCGACATCTGCAGCCAGTGATACGACCACAACAGTCCGTTGAACTTGGGATCCTGCCGTCGAAAGGCCAACGAGTATCGCTGGCCCTCCATCAGGTCCATGCTCTTGGGCTGCGTGCTGAACGCGAGATCCTTTCGCGACAGGTAGTACTTCAGTGCCCGCGCCACCGCCGAGTCGCGCTGCCACACCGTCAGACCGTAGCCGCCCCAGATGTCGTAGATCTGCCGGTGGAACGCGTGCGCCCAATCGAACATCGCCGCGACCTCCGGTACGAACTTCACATAGTCCGGGCCGATCGCCGCTTCCTCGAGCGGAACGCTCGGCGGATGGCGCAGCACGGAGGTCGTGATGAAATCGAACTCTCGGGTTTCGAGACGCCCAGCGGCGTCGGCGCGCGTCAGCAGCGTCTCATATAGAATGGCGTGCCCGTAGTCGAAGCCGTTGAACAGATGGTCTGCCTGCGGGAAATGCTCGCGGAACGACCAATTGTATTCGGCCGCGAGATACGATTCCTCGTACGTTCGCGCTCCCGGGCGAGCACATGCGAAAAGCCCGAGGACCGAGATCGATGCGAGGACGACCGTCTTCCGGATCACGGCCAGGAAAACGGGTGCGTCGCCAGCTCGTAGGTCGCACCAAAAGTGAAGGAGAACGACCGGAGCACGCCGGCAAAGTGCCATGCCCCCCCGGCGTCGACGGCCATGACTGGCGTCACCTGGCGTCTGACGCCCGTTTCCACCGACACATCTGGACGAGGATACAGCCCGACGAACCGCTCGGCGAACAGGTCCGCTGTGATCATCGTGGAGCTGAGCGCGAACGAGTGGTCGTAGCCGACGCCGGCCAACCAATGTTGGCCGGCAAGGCTCGTCCGCGCGACCGGCGTCGAGTCGATTTGCTCGGCCGGCGGCATGCAAAAGCGGGACACGCCTGTAGCCTGGCCCGTCGTCACCGAGCACGGGGCGTCGATGACGCCCCCCGGCAGCTGGCTGCACGGCGAGCCGGCGAGCCGAACCGATACCAGCGTGCTACAACTCGTGTCGGCGACGGAACCGCTCAGGCGAATCGAGTAGGTGCCGCCGGCCGCGTTGAAGTGGAATCGGCCGATCGACGTCGTCTTGGTCGCCAGGAACTTGAGGGAGTATGACCCAACCGGCCCGGCGAGCGAGCCGGCCGGCGCAAGCCACTCAGCGGCGACCGCGAGGGCGGGAACGTTCGACGTCTCGACGTTGAAGGCGTGAAGGAATCCAACGCCGACGCCGCCGAGCCCGGCGGTCAGTCGCGCGCCGCCGGCCAACCCGCGCGGCGGATCGACGGCGACGATGGGGATTCGCAATTCTATTTCTGTGAACGGAAACGCGCCGTACGACACTCGCGGCTCGGCACGAAAGCGGCTGGTGCCGCCTGTCAGTCGCTCGTACTGGAGCGACGACGGATCGAGATCGAGGCTGTAAAGCGGCGTCGGCTCGGCGTCCTCGACGCGCCCCGGGCGGCCGGCGTCGAGGTTGTAGTACGAACTTTGCGCCGCGCTTTGCCGGCCGGCGGCGGCGCACAGCGCCAGGAGAAAGACGGGACCCGCGCGCATGGACGAAGGGTATTACGCATCCCCTTCTCGGAACGCGAAACCCAACCACTGGTCGAATTCAGCGCATGACTGGACGCGTCACATTGCCTTTCGCGGTCCAGCCGTCCACCACAATCCTCGCAAGTCGCGGTGACGATCCCCTATCCACGCATTTCTCCGGAACTCGTTCGCATCGGGCCGTTCGCGCTGCGGTGGTACGCCGTCATGTACATCATCGGCTACGCCGTCGGCATCGCCATCGCCAAGCGGCGCGTTCGCCGTGGAATGGTGCCGTTCGACGAGTCGGTGATCGATTCCCTCGTGGGCTACCTCGTCGTCGGCATGTTTCTCGGCGCGCGGGTCGTCTACGTGTTGGTCTACGACCGCGCCCACTACGCCGCTGATCCGCTCGACGCGCTCGCCGTCTGGCACGGCGGACTCTCGTTTCATGGCGCGGTGCTGGGCATGACGGTGGCGTGTGTGGTCTTCGCTCTCCGGCGCCACATTCCCTTCTGGTCGCTCGCCGATACGCTCGCACTCGCCGGCACGCCGGGACTCTTCTTTGGCCGGATCGGCAACTTCATCAACGGCGAACTATACGGCCGGCCGACGACGGTGCCGTGGGCGATGATTTTCCCCACCGATCCCGAAGGGATTCCGCGGCACCCGTCTCAACTTTATGAAGGCCTGTGTGAAGGAGTCCTGCTCTTTCTCGCGCTGCGGTGGCTCGAGCGCGCTAGCGCACGGGCCGGTTGGTACCGCCCCGGCCTTCTCTCGGGGGCGTTTCTGATCGGCTATGGCGCGATTCGATTCTCGCTCGAGTTCACGCGCCAACCCGATTCACAGCTCGGATTCGTTGCGGGCCCCTTCAGCATGGGACAAGTGCTGTCGGCGATCATGATCATCGTCGGCGCGACGGTCATCGTCGCCATCGCGCGGCCGGTCGCCTTGCAACCTCGCTCGCTCGACGGCCGGTAGTCGAAGTGGGACCCACACGGCTGGCTCGAGGGTAGTATTGGGCCCGCCTGCCGCCTTTCAGAAATCGTCCCCGCCATGCTACTTCAGTACGGGATGAACGCCCGCGACCTCACGGCTCTGGTCCACCTCGTCGGCTTCGGCACCGGCATCGTGCTCTACGCGATGCTCGGCGTGATGACGCGGCGGCGGTTGGCGAACGTTACGGCGCCGGCTGAGCGAAAGAATGTCGATCGCGTGCCATTGGCGGCGGCGCTTCTTGGCGTGATCTGGAACGTCGGCGCCATGGTGGTCTTCGCCGCGCGCGACTTTGGCGCGAACTACGAATTGACCTGGGTCGCGGCGATCGCGTACGGCGCGTTGGGATTCCTCCCCGCCGTTGTCGTCCACTCGACGCTGCGCCGCGCGCAGCGCGCTGACTTTGCGTGGTTCCTCGGAGTGGCGTATTCAGCCAGCGGCGTCGCCGCCGTCATGCACGTCGCCGACGCGCTCCGCGGACAGACACCGTCGTCGGCCGGACTGCTGCTCCTCACCATCACCTACGGAGCGTTGCTCGTGGCGCTCGCCGTCACCGAGCGGCGCCGGCCGAGCTTTCAGCGAACGATTCTCGCCGTCGCCCTGGCGGCCTTCGCGGTCTCGGCGCTGCACCTGAGCCGCAACCAGGGAGCGGCCGATCAAGGGCCGTGGCTCGTCGAGCTGATCGGCCACCACGCGTCGCTTCCGCTGGTCTTGGCGATTCTCTACCAGGACTATCGTTTCGCGTTCACGGATCTCTTCCTCAAGCGCGCGCTTTCATTGTTGGCGCTCGTGGGCCTCGTGTCGTTGCTGTACGCGCTGTTCGCGGCGCCGCTCGTCGATCCACATGCATTGGCGGCGCGGCAATTGGCGCGCGATGGCTCGCATCTCTGGTCGACCGGAGCGCTCCTCGGCCTCTGGATCGTCACCGCCCTCGCGTACCCGTTCATCCAGCGACGCATCTTCCGATTCGTCGATCGAGTGATTTTGCGGCGACCGGACTATCGCGTATTTCGAGGGGAGCTGGCGCAGGCGCTGAGCGAGTCTCGGAGTCCGAATGAAGCGCTCGACGCGACGTGCGCGTTGCTCGGTGGCGCGTTGGGAGCCACGGGAGTCGCCTGGCGGCCATTGGCCTCGAAACGCTCAGTGGACGCGACGATCGAAGTCGACCCTCACCGCACGGGCGCGTTGATCGTCGTTCCGACCGCCCTCGCCCCGACGTTCGAGATCCACATCTCGGAGTTGAGCGGCGGCCGCACGCTCCTGTCGGACGACTTCCTGTTGCTCGACGCCGTGGCGGCGCTGGTCGGCCGCCGGATCGACGAATTGCGAATCGACGCCGACCACCGGGCACGCGAGCAGCGCGAGCAGGAGATGCGCCAGTTGGCCGCGGAGGCCGAGCTCCGCGCTCTCCGGGCACAGATCAATCCGCACTTCCTGTTCAACGCGCTCAATACGCTCGGCCACCTGATGCAGACGGCGCCCAACCGGGCGCTGGCGACGCTGTACCAACTCACAAATTTGCTGCGCAAGGTGCTGCGGCGAACGGATGGCGGCTTCGTCGCGCTGCGCGACGAGCTCGATATCGTCGAAGCGTATCTGGCGATTGAACACGAGCGATTCGAAGAGCGTCTCCTCGTGTCGATCGACGTCCCAGAGGAGCTCTGGCACGCACGCGTCCCACCGCTGTTGCTGCAACCGCTCGTCGAGAACGCGGTCAAGCACGGGATTGCACCCATGCGGGACGGAGGGCGGGTCACGGTGCTGGCGAGACGCTCGGACCCCTTGGACGCGGATGCCTTCCTGACGCTGATCGTCTCCGACACCGGATCCGGATGGAGCGGGGGGAACGGGCGTGAGCCGCGGACCGGCGTGGGGCTGGAGAACATCGAGAGTCGTCTTCGTCACTACTTCGGAGCGTCCGCCGCGATGGTGATTCGCCCGACCATCGGCGGCGGAACCACCGTCGAGCTCTGCCTGCCATTCGTCGGCGATCACGTGCTGGCGGCCGCCAGCTGAATCCGACTATAGCCACATGACGACCGCTCGTTCTATCGAACCGACCATTCACTTAGGAAAAATGGCGTCGCACCCGGGATCGCCTATTCTGCGCATGAGCGATGCCCCCACCCACCCCTACGCGTACGCTCGCCGGTCCGCCGCGGCGACTGAGTCGATGAGCCAACTTCGCGTCATCATCGCCGACGACGAGCGTCCGGCGCGCGCGTTCCTCACGTCCATCCTCCGCAACTTCGAGGACGTGGAGCTCGTCGGCGAAGCGTCAAGCGGGGCGGAGTGCGTGGAGCTCATCGAGCAGGTCAGTCCGGACCTCGCCCTCATCGATCTCCAGATGCCGGAGGTCGACGGACTCGGTGTCGTGCGGCTCATTCGGAAGGATCGCCTGCCGCTCGTGGCGTTCGTCACCGCGTTCGACGAATACGCCGTTCGCGCGTTCGAGATGAACGCGGTGGACTACCTGCTGAAGCCCGTGGACGCGGCGCGGCTGCGCAATACGGTAAATCGGGCGATCGAACGGCTCGAGCGAGCCGATTTGCGTCCAGGTGACGGCGAACGGCTTCGCTCCGCAGCCACCGAGTACGCCGCGTCGCTGCCGCCGACCGCGCTGCGACGGATTCCGGTTCGCAAACGCGACGACATCTACCTCGTCCCGGTCGATCAAATCGTCTCGATCATCGCCGATGGAGAGCTGCTGCACCTCGCTACGCGGCAGAACGAGCGCTTTACGATCACCTATCGGCTCAAGGACCTCGAGATCAGACTCGACCCGTCACAGTTCGTTCGAATCTCGCGGGGCACGCTCCTCAACATCGGCATGATTCAGAAGATCACGCCGATGCCGGGAGGTACGTACGTCGCGGTCACGCACAGCGGCACCCAGCATCAGGTGAGCCGCATTCGCGGCCGCGTGCTGCGCGACCAACTACTGAGACTGTAGCTCCTCAGAATGCTGCCTTTAGGCGAAGTTGGAAGCTGCGCGGCCGGCCCACCGACGGCCCGCTGAAGAACGCGCCCTTCAACAGATACTTCCTGTTGAACAGGTTGTCGATGTACAGCTCCGGTGTGAACTGCGTGCCACCGACGCGCACGGCATACCCCGCCGCCGCATTGACGATCGTGCTCGGCGCGACGTGTATGCCGGAGTTGAAATCGAACAGCCCCTGGCCGATGCTGCAGTTGCAATCGCTGGCATCCTGTCCGTTGGTCAGGCCCGAGCCATAGATCGCGGTGCCGCTCAGGAAGAAGTTGCTCGGCGAGTAGCTCGCGCTGGCGGCGATCGAAAGCCGTTGGTCGTGGTCGAGATCGAATGACCCACTGGGCGGCTCGGAGGGGAAGAAGCCGCCGGTGATCGTTCCGTAGCCGTACGCATGATTGAGTGCCGCGTTGATGTAGCCGGAGACTGGTCCGCGCGGTCGCACCTCGAGCACGCCCTCGATGCCGGTGATTCGCACGTTCTCGATGTTGACATCGGTGACGATCGCCGAGCCGGGTACCGTGTTGTCGTCGATGCCGGGGCTGCTCTCCTTGTGGTACGCCGAAAGTTTCGCGATGAGACCCGCCTCGGGGAATCGCTGCACGAGGCCTGCCTCGAAGAAATGATCGCGCTCCGGAAGCGTCGGTAGCGCGGCTTGCCCTCCCTGCGACGCGCTCGTGATCGTGCGAAGGTCTTCGATGTTGGTGGGCATGAAGAGCCGCCCGTAGTACAGGTAGGCCGTCGTCGAGCTCGAGGGATAGAAGTTCACGCGGAACCTCGGGCTCACCTGGCTTTGTACCGGCGTGTCCGGCGCGGCGTGTGAGTCGTAGCGCAGCCCGCCGCGGAACTCTACCCATTCCACGGGAGAGTACGACGCCTGACCGTACACACCGATGTCGTGGCCGTTGAGATCTACGTTCGACTGCGGACCCGTCGCCGTGGCGTTGAAGGTCGAGAAGTCCTCGTGGCCGTTGGTCAGCGTGGACAACGTGCCGAACTTGAACTCCGTCTCGTGGCCCGGGCGGAACGCATAGTCGGCCTTGAGACCGAAGATGTTGGCCGAGCGATTCTCGGCGATGTTGTAGGAGTTTGTGTCGGGGAAGAATTGGAACGTCGGATCGTCGCGCGCATCGGGGTCGTAGCGGAGCGACGCGTGCCTATAGAACAGTCCGCCGAAGAAATCGCCCGGCGTCTGGCCATCCTGGTTCGGATCGCCCACCTGATGATGCCAACCGAGGTTGACGAAGCTGTTCGCGTCATTCTGATGGTCGTTCTGGAACGCGCCGCCGCTCGAGTCGTAGGGAACGGCGAACTTGGTCGTCGAGAGATTTCCCTCGAGGGTAACCACGTCGTGCGCGCCCGGAGAGTACTGGAGTTTGCCGAATCCGTAGTAGTCGGTGCCGTCGTTGTGAAAGTTGCTGATCAGTTTCGTGTCGGGATCGATGACGACGGGCTCCAAACGCATGTTGCTGAACTGCCGCGCGCCGGAGAGGAAGAAGCCCCACGGGCCGCTGTTGCCGCTGATCGTGCCCGACTGGCCGTTCGAACCGGTGGGTCCAGAGACCGTCGATCCCGAATAGCCCCCGCCGTAGCCGCTGAAGTTGCCGTGGAAACCGCCCGACGGGATCTTTGTCGCGATGTTCACGACCGCGGCGTTCCGGCCGCCGTACTCCGCGTCCCACCCACCGGTCTGAAAGTTGATCTGGTTCACGACCTGCGGATCGAACAGCTCGTTCATCGACCCGGAGATTCCGGGGGGCACGGGGACGCCGTCGACGTAGTACGTGTACTCCGCGTGCTGTCCGCGGATGTGCACCTCGCCGGTCGGCGCGCGCGCCGCCCCGGCGATCGACTGTTGAATGATCTGGGACGTCGTGACCGTCGGCGCGCCGTGGAAATCGTTCTGCTTGAACACCTGATCGCCGCTGCGCGTGTCGACGGTGACCGTCGCCGGCGCGACGACGCGAACCGTTTCGAGGTTCAGACCGACCGGCGCGAGATTGAACTTCAGTTGTTGTGTCGCGCTGGCCGACGCGGCGATCGACAACGGCTGCGTCACCGGCCGGTAGCCGATCAGGTGGACGGAGATCGAGTAGGCGCCGGCGCCGATGTTGTGGATGGTGAATCCGCCGAACGTGTTCGTCGTCGTGTTCGCGACGACGGCTCCGCCGGCGTTGCCGATCGTGACCTCGGCCGATTCGAGCGGCTGGCCAGTCGTGCTATCGGTGACGACGCCGGTGACGTCGACGTTCGCGGCGGCGACTTTCTCGCCGCCGCTGGGAGCGTTTACCGCCATGGACGCCTGACTCGGGATCACCAAGCCGGCAAGAAAGAACGTGTGGAGGAAGTACCTGCGAATCATCAGAAGCCCCGTGGAAGTAGGGAGGCAAGACCACCGGCATCGCTCGGCGGTATCCCTGGCTCGTAAACGCTACGGAGCGTTCGCGATCGGTCGCGCTGGAATTCAACGTTCGGGTGATTTGGTTGGGTGAGTGGGCACAGGTCACTAATCACTGGTCGCTGGGCACTGGACCGTCCCGAGACCAGCGACTGCGATTGGCTACGCGCGTACTTCACGTCAGGCCGTTCGCGCTCCGGTGGTATGCCGTCATGTACATCGTCGGCTACGCCGTCGGCATTGGCGTCGCCAAACGGCTCGTCGGTTACGGGCTCATTCGATGTTGCGCGGAGAGGCCTGTCAGTCGCACGCTAAGCCCGCTACGCTTCGAATTGTGCTTGCGCGCCGCATCTCAGCTTTGATGATGGGATTGTTGATGCTGCACCTCACGTTTGTGGGGGCAGACCTCCCGTGCGCGCAACACGGAGACGGCCCCATGCCGGGGCACCGACACGCGATGGTTGGTCAGCAAGATCGCGTCGCGTCGGTGCATGGCGATGCTGCGACGACGAACGACCAGCCCTGCAAGACACCGGCGCGGGCGGAGTGCTGCCAGGCGATGACGTCGTGCGCGATCAGCGCGGCGTTTGCGCGCGGTGACCGTCTGGCGTCAGTGTCGCTTCCTCGTGACGTGATCGAGCCAGGCATGATGCGCGTGCCGTTGTCGCCGATCACGTCTCCCGACCCGCCACCGCCAAGAGCCTAGGCCCCTCACAATCGATCGTTGTGAACGTCGCCGCGCGCCCGCGTGCGACGAGATCGACGCACGGCGATTCGGCGCTTCCGCGCCGCGCGTCAGGGCCTCTACTTCGGGTGGGAGATGTACGAAACGACTATGCCGCAATCGGCGCGCACGCTCGGGCGCGTCGGTGTCAGGCTGATTGCCGTGATGCTCAGCGTGTTCCTCGCGTTCGACGCCCGCGCGCAACGACCGGCCAAGCCAGTGACCAAACAACAACGTGATTCGATAGCTCGCGACATCTCCGAGCGTCGCGCGCGCGATACGACAGCGATGCCGAGCATGCCGGGGATGGCCGGAGCTGACACGGCGCGGACGATGGGTCCGCCAATGATGCGTGAACCGCTGGGCGTCTCGATGGAGCGAATGGGATCGGGCACTACCTGGATTCCAGACGCTGTTCCGCTTCCATCACTCCACTTCACGGCCGGGAAGTGGGACTTGATGCTCCACGGCTTCGTGTTCGGCCAGCATGACCAACAAGATGGCCGACGAGGACAATCGCAGACCGGCTCGCTCAATTGGGGAATGTTCATGGCAAGCCACGAGCTGGCGGGCGGGCGCTTTCAAGCTCGCACGATGCTGAGCCTCGACCCGTGGACGGTGACGCCAGGTGGCTATCCGCTTCTTTTGCAGACCGGCGAGAGCTTTCACCGTGAGGCGCTCCACGATCGACAGCATCCGCACGATTTCTGGATGGAGCTTGGCGCGCTCTACGAGAGGGCCGTCGCCAAGCACCTGGGAATCGAGGCGTACGTCGCCCCGTCCGGCGAGCCTGCACTCGGACCCGTCGCCTTCATGCACCGTCCGTCGGCCATGGACAATCCGCTTGCGCCGATCACGCACCATTGGCAGGACGCGACGCACATCTCGTTCGGTGTCCTCACCGCGGGCCTCTTTACTCATAGGTGGAAGCTGGAGGGCTCGGTCTTCAACGGCCGCGAGCCGGATGAGAACCGCTGGGACTTCGATCCTATCAGGCTGGACTCGTACTCGGGCCGGGTCTTGTACAATCCAGGCGCGCACTGGGCGCTTTCGGCGGGTTACGGATTTCTGAAAAGCCCCGAGGCGCTGGCGCCGACGGAGTCGATGCATCGAGTCACCGCATCGGCGATGTACGGCAGCACGATCGGAACCGACGGACAGGTGGCGGCGACGCTCGTGTGGGGCGCGAACAAGAACTCAGCGCAGCCGAGCCTTTCACATGGCGTGTTACTGGAATCGGAAGCCATCCTCGATGAGTCGAACACGATTCTCGGGCGCGTCGAGTATGTACAGAAGAGCGCCGAGGATCTTGTCCTCGACACACCACAATTTGGGTTCGCGCCTGATCGTCGGTTCGATGTGTCGTCCGCATCGCTCGGCTACATCCGCGAAGTCGCCCGCCTGCGTGGCGCGACGTTCGGGCTCGGTGTCATGGGAACGCTCAATGTGGTTCCGTCCGTTCTGGAGGGCGCGTACGGGTCTCGCACGCCGCTCGGTGGCGTGGTGTTCCTCCGTCTCCGTCCTGTTCGTTCGACTCGTGGAATGGCCGGCATGGGCGGAATGTCCATGGATCAGGCGGACACCGCCTCACCGCTGACCGCGAGTCGCCGATGAGATTCCGTCTGAGCCAGCGCTCAAAACGTCGCCTTGAGCTTGAGCTGGAAGCTGCGTGGCCGACCGACGGACGGTCCGCTGAAAAATGCCCCTTTGAGCAGGTAGCTCCTGTCGAACACGTTCTCCACGTAGAGTTGGGGCGTGAACACCGACCCGCGGACGACGAACGAGTAGCCGCCCGCCGCATTGAAGATCGTGTTCGGCGAAACGTGAATCCCGTCGTTGAAGTCGAACAGGCCCGTGCCGACGGAACATTTGCAGTCGGCGGGATCTACGCCGTTGGTCAGACCCGAACCGTAGATGACCAGCCCGCTCACGAAGAGATGTTTGGGAGCGTAGGTACCGCCCGCCACCACCGACAACCGCTGATCGTGGTCGAGGTCGAAGTTGCCGCTCGGCGGCGCGGCCGGAAAGAAACCGCCCGTGATTGCACCGAAACCGTACGCGTGATTCAGCGCGGCGTTGATGTAGCCCGAGAACGGGCCTTGGGGCTGCGCCTCGAGAACGCCTTCGATGCCCGTCACCCGAACGTGCGCGATGTTGACGTCGGTCACGATGGCGGAGCCGGGGACGGTGTTGTCGTCGATGCCCGGGTTGCTCTGCTTGTGATACACGGACAGCTTCGCCACGAGGCCAGCTTTGGGAAACCGCTGGATGACGGCGGCCTCGTAGAAGTTGTCGCGCTCAGGAAGTGTCGGTTGATTGGCCTGACCGCCCTGCGCGGCACTCGTGATCGTCCGAAGGTCCTCGATGTTCGTCGGCATGAAGAGACGGCCGTAATACAAGTAGGCCGTCGTCAACGCGGAGGGATAGAAGTTGAGCCTCAACCGTGGACTGACCTGGCTTTGCGTCGGCGTATCCGGAGCTGATTGCGAATCGAAACGAAGGCCCGCCCGTATCTGCAACCGTTCGGTGGGCGAGTACGCGGTCTGTGCGTAGAAGCCGAGGTCGTTCCCGGTCAGCGTGGCGTTCGACTGGGGTCCGAGGGAGGTCGCATTGAAGGTTGAGAAATCCTCGTGGCCGGTCGTCACCGACGAGAGCGTCCCGAATTTGAATTCGGTCTCGTGGCCTCGACGGAGCGTGTAGTCGAATTTCACACCATAGATGTTGGCGCTTCGGTTCTCGGAGATGTTGAAGAGCGTCGTGTCGGGAAAGAACTGAAACGCCGGATCGTCGTTCGGGTCGGGCTCGTATCGCAACGAGGAGTGTCGGAAGAAGAGTGCGCCGAAGACGTCGCCCCGCGTTTGGCCGGCCGAGTCGGGGTCGCCGATCTGATGATGCCAGGCGAAATTGACGAAGCTGTTGGCGTCGTTCTGATGATCGTTCTGAAAAGCACCGCCGCTCGAGTCGAACGGTACCGCAAATTCCGTGGTGGAGAGGTTCACCTCGAGCATGAGCACGTCGCGCAAACTCGGCGTGTATTGGAGCTTGCCGAAGCCGTAGAGGTCGGTGCCGCTGTTGTGAAAGTTGCTGATCAACCCGGTGATCGGGTTGATGACGAGCGGCTCGAGACGCATGTCGCTGAATTGACGCGCTCCCGAAACAAAGAATCCCCAAGGGCCATGGTTGTCGCTCACCAGCGCCGACTGCCCGTTCGACCCCGTCGGTCCCGACACCGTCGATCCCGAAAATCCTCCGCCGTACGCGCTCGCGTTTCCCTGAAATCCGCCGGAGGGAATCTTTGTCGTGACGTTCACGACCGCGGCGATGCGGCCCCCGTACTCGGCGTCCCATCCGCCTGTTTGGAAGTCGATGTGATCCACGACGTCCGGATCGAACAGTTCGTTCAGGGAACCCGAAATTCCCGCCGGTACGGGCACGCCGTCGACGTAGAACGTGTACTCGGCGTGCTGGCCGCGGATGTGCACCTCGCCCGTCGGACCGCGGGCGGCCCCGGCGACCGATGCCTGGATGATTTGCGACGTCGTCGTCGTGGGCGCGCTGTGAAAGGCGTTCTGTTTGAAGATCTGGTTGCCGGTCCTGGAATCCAGCGTCACGACGGGCTGTGTCGTCACTTGCATGGCCTGCAGCGTCTTCCCGATTGGGACCAACGCAAAGTTCACGATCTGCATGGCGTTGGCCGAGGCACCGATGGTCAACGGTTTTTCTTCGGCGCGGAACCCGATCAGGCGGACGCGGACGACGTAGGAGCCCGGCGCGAGGTTGTGAAAGGTGAAGGCGCCAAACGTGCTGGCCGTCGCGTTGGCGATCACCGAGCCTGCTTGATTCGCGACGCTCACTTCGGCCGAGGCGAGCGGTCGACCGTTTGTGCTATCGGTGACGACGCCGGTGACGTCGGCGTTGAACGCACGGTCGGCATGGATGCCGTGGCCAACTCCAAACGCGACGTGCCACGGCGTTACGAGCATGGCCAACACGAACAACCCACAAGGAACTGCCCGTCTAGACATCGAGACTCCGACAGAAGCCGAATCGCGAAGGCTCGCCGACAGCGTTTCGCGGTGCGGCTTTCCTCGGTCGCTAAGGCTACCGATTCGTACGAGGGCAGACGGCGGGATTCAACGTTCGGCCGCGTGCTTCCAACGAGCGGCCATGTCGTGACAATGAAGGGCTCCATTGCTGGGCGCCCTACTGCGCTCTCCGCCGAGCCCGCCGGTCCTCCACGAGTGGTTGCTCAGGCGATGCAGACGGTAGCTGAGGAACAATGGGTGGTAGTCGTCGTCGCGACGCACGACTGTCACAGGACCTCCGCCGGGCGCGCGGCCCGAACCTCGGCGAGGATTGGCGAGTATTTGCGTGTCATTCACAATGCGTACACGCATGTTTCGACATCGCCTTCCAATGATGCCACGACAACCGACTCGCTTGACCCGACTACTCGCTCCGCTGCTCTCGTTCGCTGGCGTTGCGATCGCTTGCCACGATACGACTGCGCCCGTCTCGAACGCCCCCACGCCGTGCTCCGTTAGCGGCAGCCTCCAACTGTCGGTAAACCAGGCCGCGAGAGTCGATTGCAGCAACGGAGGAACCACGCTCACCCTCACCGGAAACGGCGCGAGCTATCTCATCGTTCCGCAGTTCGCGGTGAGTTTGGTTCCCAACACACAGGTTGCGTATAGTCTCAGCTCGAGCGCCGCCGCGTCGGCGTCGATCGTTCCCGACGTCGCGAGCGTCGCCGGGAATCGCGCCGTCTCCACCGAGTTCGCGAGGTCGTCGGAACCGCAGCCGGGGGCTCGGCAGCGCCGTTTCGATGGGACGTTGCGGGACCGCGCGCGCGCGCGGATCGCCGCCAACGTCTGGACGCCATCATTGGGTCGCGCCTCGCGATCCACTCGTGCGTTGAGCACCTCCCAAGTGCCTTCAGTCGGCAGCCTGCGCGCGTTTCGCGTTATCGCGAACGCCTCCGGCAACGCGTTCAGCACCGTCGGGGCCCGCCTCGCGTTCGCCGGTGTGAATGTCCTCGTCTACATCGACACGCTCTCCCCGGCCAGCGGGTTCACGGCCGACCAGCTTCAGGCGTTCGGCATTTTGTTCGATCAGACGCTCTATCCGATCGACACGGCCGCCTTCGGACCGCCGACCGACGTCGACGGCAACGGTCGTGTCATTGTGCTGATGTCGCCCGCGGTGAACGCGCTGACGAAAGCATCCGATTGTCAGACGCAGGGATTCATCGCGGGCTTTTTCGACGAATTGGACCTCGGCGCGGCACCGACGGACACGAATTCGAACCATGGCGAGGTCTTCTACTCGGTCGTTCCCGATCCTGCCGGCTCAGTGAGCTGCGCGCACAGCGTAACCAATCTCGGCCTCACCGTGCCGGCGACGTTCATGCATGAGCTGCAGCACCTGATCTCGTTTTCGCAGCACTTCGTCGTCCATGGGGGAAGCCCTGAGTACGGTTGGCTGGACGAGGGACTCAGCATCGTCGCCGAGGAACTCGGCTCGCTGTTCTACGAGCAGAAATGCCCCGGCACGGCGTGCCGCACGAACCCCGCGCAAATCTTTCCGGATTCGTCGCAGGGGTTCGTTCAAGGTTTCTTGTTCGACTCGTACGAGTATGGGCTCCGCCCGGACACCGCCAGCGTCACACTGCACAGCGACTCGGACGGCGGGTTTTCCTGGCGGGGCGGCGACTGGTTGCTCATGCGGTGGCTCGGCGACCAGATGCCCGCCGGTTTCTACCGCAAACTCGACCAGAACGTGACAACGGGCGTGGCGAACATCGAGAGCGCATCGGGACAGTCGTTTCCGACGCTGTTCGCAAACTTTGGTCTGGCACTGGTGACAGATAGCCTTCCCGGCCTACCGCGCAACACGGCTCCGCCGGCCAATCGGTTCGTCACGCGGAACATGCGACAGCTCTGGGCGAGGTTGTTCGCCACGTCGGCCGGCCCGCAAATCCCGCTCGCATTCCCGATTCCGATCGCGCTGATCTCGAGCGACACGAGCAGCCACAGCATGGTTCCGGGCACCAATGCGTACTTCCGCTTGAACACTCCGACGGGAACACCGACGGTGTCCGTGCAATTCGCGACGCCGGCGGGTGTTGCTCTGTCGGCCGAGCCTGAAGCCGCAATTGGCCGTTTTTCGATTGCCGGCCGGACAATGAAACAGATCCCGCGACCGGGCTCGCACTGGAGCCGAGAGGGGCAAAATCGGCCCGGGAAAATCGCCGCGTTTGTATGCGAAAGCCCATGACTTGCAACTATATGGGTGGCTTCGGCGTACCAACGAGTGGACGCATCTGGCCGTAAGTGGTTGTGGCTGCCTGGCGCCCAGACTCGTCCAGGAATAGGCTTACTCCACCGAATGCGCGCTCCGCTCCAACACCGACCCACACGCCGGCATCCGCTGACGCTGGTCATCGCCTTTTTGGCGTTGATCGCGCAGGTGGGCGTCGCGTTGTCCCCGCTGGCGGAAGGTCGCCGGCCGGGGATGGGGGCGCACGTCGAGAGCAGCGGGGTGAAGCTGCACTATGCGCACAACGAAGCCACGTGCGCGTCCTGCCAGGCCCGTTCGATTCACGGAACGCCGCGAGCGGCCGATGTCGCTCTGCCGCCGTCGAGTGAAGTCGCGACAACCGTCGCCACGGCGCGCGTCAGCGTCGTCGCCGCCGACCGATTTTCCCAAGACAACCCGCGCGCACCACCCCGATTGATCTGAGCTCGTCGCAGTAGCAGCACGCCTCAGATCCACAATCCGGGACAACATGCGCCTTTTATTTGGAGTGTGTGCGCTGGCCGCGTTCGCCAGTGCCACGGCTCCGCGATGCACCGCACAAGCCGGTGCCACGCGGGCAAATCAAGATCGATCGACCGACACGCTACGCCTGTCGCGCCGGCAAGCCATCGCCGCCGCGCTGACCGGCAACGCGCAGATCGAGGTCGCGCGCCAACAGACGCGTGAAGCCGCGGCGCGGCGCGTCACGGCCATCGCGATTCCGGATCCGCAGTTCACCGCGGGGTTCGATCAGGAAACGAGTCCGTTCGCGTTCAACGGCGCGCCGTCGCGGCCCGTCACGCTCGGCCTCTCCATTCCCTTCCCCGACAAGTTCCGGCTCAACAACAAGATCGGGCGAGCCGACATCGGCAACTCGCAGGCGAACCTGCGGCTCCAGCAGCAGACGATCGCGCTCGAGGCTTCGGCCACGTACGACTCGCTGCTCGTCGCGCTGCTCCACCGGCAGAACCTGCTCGACGCGCAAAAGCTCGCGCAGGATTTTCTGACGCGGACGAAGGCGCGCTTCGAGGCCGGAACGGTCGCCAAGCTCGACGTCATTCAGGCGCAAGTCACTGTCGGGCAGTCGCAAAACGATCTCATCGCCAACGAACGCGACCTGCTCAACGCGCAGGCTTCGCTCAACCGCACGCTCGGACGAATCATCGGCGCGCCGATCGTTCCGACGGACACGCTCGCGCTGCCGCCCGCGCTCCCCGACTCCACGACGATCGAACAGATCGCGCTGGAGAATCGGCAGGAGCTCAAGGCGATCCAGCAGCAGCAGCTCGGCCAGTCGGCGACGACGAAGCTCACGAAGGAATTCTGGCTTCCCGACCTGTCGTTCGCCGTCGCGAAAGACTACTCGACCACCGGGCTCGGCGCTCTTCACGACGGGAATCTCGCTCCCGTTGCCCGTTTTCTACTGGCAGCACGCGCGCGGCGACATCGCGCTGTCGCAACACACCGAGTCCGAGCTCGCCGCGACGTACCGCGACACGCGCGCGCAGGTGACGCAAGACGTGCGCGCCGCCTACGCCAACGCGAGCACCGCGATGCGGCAGGTCACCTTCCTGCGCGACGAGCTCGTTCCCGTCGGCGCGCGAGGCCTACCGCGTCTCGTCCACGAGCTACGGCCTCGGTGGCTCGTCGGCGCTCGACGTGATCACCGCGCGAACCGCTCTCTTGCAAGCCGAAGCCCAACTCGCCGACGCCCTCGCGGCGGCGAACACGGCCCGCGCCGATCTCGATCGCGCGCTCGGCCTCAGCACCACCGCCTATGGGGCGGTCATCCGATGAATACTCGACTCTATCGCGGATTCGTTTCCGCTAGCCTGCTCACCGGCGGATTCGCCGCCGCCTGCTCCTCGAACGACGCGTCGGGACGTCAGCTGGGCGACACGTCGCTCGGCCCCAAGCCGAGCAACCTCGTCGTCACCGCCGAGCAACGTCAGCGGATCCACCTCGTCACGGTGAAGACGGTGGCGTTCCGCCCGACCGTCGACGCGACGGGCAACGTCGCGTTCAACGGCGACCACTCGACGCAGGTGCTGTCTCCCGTCTCCGGCCCGGCGATCCGCGTGATCGCCGAACCGGGAGAGTTCGTGCACAAGGGCGACGTACTGGCCGAAGTCTCGTCGCCGGACTTCGCGGCGGCGGTGGCGACCTATCGCAAGGCGGAGACGGCGTTCCGCAACGCGAAGCGGATCTACGTTCAAGATTCGGCGCTCTTCAAGAACGACGCGCTCGCCCGCACCGAGTTGGAACAGGCGCAGTCCGACGTCGCGTCGGCGGATGCCGACGTCGGCGCGGCGATCGAAGGCATGCGTTCGCTCGGCGTGGACGAAGACGCAGATCCAAGCGGTGCGCGACGGCAAGAAGACGTCGATCGCGGCGGTGGTGCGCGCGCCGATCGACGGCACGATCGTCGAGAAGCTCATCTCGCAAGGCCAACTGCTCGCCGCCGGGACGACGCCGTGCTACACCATCGCCGATCTCTCGACGATGTGGGTGTTGGCGAACGTCTATGCCAACGATCTGGGCGACGTTTCGGTTGGCCAGCACGGCGGACGTGATCACCGACAACGCGCGGCGCGCCGATGCCCGGGCGCGTCGACTACATCGCGTCGCTCGCCGACCCCGGGACGAAGGCGGTGCAGGTTCGCATCGTCGTGCCGAACGAGAACCGCGCGCTGCGGCGCGACATGTTCGTGCGCGTCCAGATCAGGTCGACCGCCGAGCACCGCGGCATCCTCGCGCCTGTGTCGTCGGTGATGCGCGACGAACAGAACCTGCCGTACGTGTTCGTCGCGGCGCCGGGAAATTCATTCGCGCGGCGGAAGATCACGCTCGGCAACCGCGTCGGCGATTCTTACGAGATCATTTCGGGGCTGGTTGACGGCGACCAGATCGTGGCGGAGGGCGCGCTCTTCCTCGAATTCGCGGAGACGCAGTGAGCGAGCCGACACACTCCGCGGCCGAGCACGTCTCGGCCGGCGGCGCCGCGTCGAGGCGCGGCCCGATTCAACGGCTCGTCGAAGCATCCGTCGGACAACCGCTCATCATCGCGCTGATCACGCTCGGCATCATCGGCGTCGGCATTTTTTCGCTCAAGCGGTTGCCGGTCGACGCGTATCCCGACGTGTCGCCGACCGCCGTCGAGATGACGGCGGAATGGCCGGGCCACGCCGCCGAAGAAGTCGAGCGTCTCGTCACGGTCCCGATCGAGACGGCGTTGAACGGACTGCCGAATCTCGTCGTGATGCGCTCGGTGTCGCTCTACGGATTGTCGAGCATTCGCGTCACGTTCGTCGAGGGCACGGACCTCTACTTCGCGCGGCAGCAGGTGTTCGAGCGGCTGGGCGACGCGTCGGTCCCGAGCGGCGTCAGCCCGGGCATCGAGGCGCCCGTTCTCGCCGTCGGGACTCGTCTACCGCTACGTGATCAAGAGCTCCGATCGCTCGGCGATGGACCTGCACGTCCTCGCAGGACTGGGTGCTCGACAAGGCGTATCGCGCGGTGCCGGGCGTCGCCGACGTTGCGTCGCTCGGCGGCGAGACGATGCAGTACCAGGTGCTCGTGGACCCGACGAAGCTCGCCGGCGCCGGTCTCGGCGTCAGCGACGTCGTCGAACGCGCTTGGCGCGAACAACAGCAACGCCGGCGGCGGATTCTACTCGGAAGGCGGGCAGTTCTTCTACGTGCGCGGTCTCGGACGCGTCGTCACGCTCGAGGACATCGGCAACATCGTGATCGCGGTGAAGAACAGCGTTCCCGATTCTGGTGAAGGACGTCGCGAAGGTCGAGATCGGCCACGCGCCGCGGCTCGGCCAGTTCGGGTTCAACCAGACCGACGATGCCGTCGAGGGCATCGTCCTCATGCGCACGGGCGAGCAGGCGCAGGTGGTGCTCAAGCGCGTCGAGGCGAAGACTCGCGAGCTGAACGACCACGTGCTCCCGAAGGACGTGAAGGTCGTTCCGTACTACGACCGGAGCGACCTCGTAGCGCTCACGACGCGCACGGTGGCCGACAACCTGATCCGCGGCATACTGCTCGTCGTCGTCGTCCTGATCTTCTTCCTGTACGACATTCGCTCCGGATTGATCGTCGCGGTCACCGTGCCGCTCGCGCTGCTGATCGCGTTCATATGTCTCGACCTGCGCAACATCCCGGCGAATCTGCTGTCGATCGGCGCGATCGACTTCGGCATTCTCGTCGACGGCGCGGTCGTGATGGTGGAGAACATCTATCGCCAGCTCGCCGAGCGGCACGGGACGAGTACCGGCTCAAGCGACGTTCTGTTCGACGCGGCGTCGGAGGTGAATCGGCCGATCGTGTACGCGATCGCCGTGATCGTGGCGGGATTCCTCCCGATCTACGCCCTCACGGGGCCGTCGGGGAAGCTGTTCAAGCCGATGGCCGACACGACGATCTTCGCGCTGCTCGGATCGCTCTTCCTCACGCTGACCGTGATCCCGGTGTTGTGCGCCATCGTGTTGCGCCGCGGCGTGAAGCGAGCGGAGGAACCCCGCATTCGAGTGGATTCGTCGCCAGTACGCGCGCGGACTCGACTGGTGCCTCGCGCATCGGACGGCGACGGTCGTCGCGTCGATCGCCTTGTTCGCCGTTTCGGCGGTGATCGCGTGGACGCGCGGCGGCGAGTTCATGCCCAAGCTCGACGAAGGCGCGCTCTGGGTTCGCGCGACGATGCCCTATACGATCTCGTTCGAAGAATCCTCGGCGATCGTACCGCAGGTTCGCCAAATCCTGAAGAGCTTCCCGGAGGTGACCGACGTCGCGTCGGAGCACGGCCGCGATGATGCCGGCACCGATCCGACGGGGTTCTTCAACGCCGAGTTCTACGTTGGGCTCAAGCCGTATCGAGAGTGGAACGGCCAATACCACTCGAAGGACGAGCTGATCGCGGCGATCCAGAAGAAGCTTGTCGGTGTTTCCCGGCATCACGTTCAACTACACGCAGCCGGCCGAGGATGCGGTCGACGAGGCGCTCACCGGACTAAAAGCCGCACTCGACGTGAAAGTGTTCGGCACCGACCTCAACGTTCTCGAGGAAAAGGGCCGGGCGATCAAGGCGGTGATCCAGAAGATTCCCGGCATCGAGCACGTGACGCTGGTGCAGGAGTTGGGGCAGCCGAGTCTCACCATCACCGCCGACCGGGCGAAGATGGCGCGCTATGGGCTGAGCGCCGACGCGCTGAACGGATTGATCGAAGCGGCCGTCGGCGGCGTCGGCAGCGACGCAGGTCGTGCAGGGCGAGCGGACGTTCGATCTCGTCGTCCGCCTGCAGGAGCAATATCGCGGCACGCCGGACCAAATCGGCAACATCCTCCTCGCGACGCCCGATGGAAATCAGGTGCCGCTGCGCGAGGTGGCGGACGTGCAGATCGCGAACGGCGCGGCGTTCATCTACCGCCAGGACAACTCGCGCTACATCGGCGTGCAGTACTCGGTCGAAGGGCGCGACCTCGCGAGCGCGGTCGCCGAGGCGAGCGCGGCGGTCGACAAGCAGGTGAAGCTGCCGATCGGGCTACACCATCCGCTGGGGCGGCGAGTTCGAGGAGTACACGGCGTCGCGCGCGCAGATGAACGTCGTGCTCCCCGTGACGATCATCCTGATCTTCGCGATTCTGTTCATTCTATACAAGAACCTGAAGTTCCCGCTGATCACGGTCGTGGGCGTGATTCTCTCCGCGCCGCTGGGCGGATTGCTGGCGATGCTCGTGACGGGGACGCCGTTCTCGGTCTCGTCGATGATCGGCTTTCTCGCGTTGTTCGGCGTGTCCGTGCAGACGGCCGTCGTCTACATCTCCTACGCCAACGAGCTGCGGCTCGGCGGGCACGAGATCGTGCAGGCGACGCGCGAGGCGGCGCTCCTGCGCTTGCGTCCGATCATGATGACGGCGCTCGTCGCCGCGCTCGGCTTGCTGCCCGCGGCGTTGTCGACGGGCGTCGGATCCGACACGCAGAAGCCGTTCGCGCTGGTGATCGTCGGCGGGCTCTTCTCGCGCCTGCTGATCAGCGTCTTCCTGATGCCGGTGCTGTACGTGATGTTCGCGCGGCAGGACGACCATCTGGAGGTTTGAGCCGGGGTCAGTGGCGCGAAGGGGACTCGGCCACTCTGGTGTCCACGTGGCTGTTGGATTTGGCTGCGCGCTTGTACAGACCGGGATGATTGGTAAGTAGCAGACCGGGATGATCGGTAAGTCGGGGATGCACGTTGGGGCTTCACGCGGAGAAGCCCCATGCCCTGGCGTTCCGAGTCTCTCATGTCCCAGCGTCTGGAGTTTGTCGAGGCCGTCATGCACCGCGCTCCTGGCCAGAGCATTCGCGACATTTGTCGTCGGGTGGGGATCAGCGAGCGCGTCGGCCACAAATGGCTGGCGCGCTTCGGGGCGGGCGGCCCCGCCGCGCTCGCCGATCGCTCGCATGCGCCGCACGTCGCGGCGCATCACCTGCCGCGCGCGATCGTCGAGGCCCTCATCGCACTCCGGGAGCAGCAGCCGGCGTGGGGCGCGCGCAAACTGCGCGACGTGTTGCGGCGCGAGCAGCCGACCGTGGCCTGGCCCGCGGCGAGCACGATCACGACGGTGCTCAAGCGCGCCGGGCTGATTGTGCCGCGCCGCCGCGCGCGCCGGGAGCGCGCGGCGTGGGCCGCCACCGCGCTCACGCAGCCGCGCGGGCCGAATGACGTGTGGACCGCGGATTTCAAAGGCGAATTTCGCCTCGCCCGGGGGCCGTATTGTTATCCGCTCACGATCAGCGATCTCGCCTCGCGCTACATGCTCGCGGTCACCGCGTTACCGAGTACCGCGAGTGAGCCCGCGGCCGTGCAGTTTCGCCAGTGCTTCGCGACGTACGGCTTGCCGCGCGTGATCCGCACCGACAATGGCGTCCCGTTCGGCGCGCCGGGCGCGCTCGGTGGCCTTTCCCCCTTAGCGGTGTGGTGGATCCGGCTCGGCATTCGGCCCGAGCGGATCGACCGCGGCGTGCCGCAGCAGAATGGCGCGCACGAACGCATGCATCGCACGCTCAAAGCCGAGACCACTCGGCCACCCAGCGCGACGCTCGAGCTGCAGCACCAGCGTTTCGAGCGCTGGCGCCGCACCTTCAACGAGCGCCGGCCCCACGAAGCGCTGGGCAATACTCCACCTGCGACGCACTACGCCGCCTCGCCGCGGCCGCTGCCCCGCCGGCTCCCGCTCCTCTAGTATCCCGCCGACGTCGACCTGCGTCGCGTGACGAGTAGCGGCACCATCTCCTGGCGGACGACGCGATTCTTTCTCTCGTCGACCCTCGCCGGTGAATACGTGAGCTTCCGCGAAACGGCCGACAGGGAGTGGACGATTGCCTTCGGGCCGCTGACCCTCGGCATCTACTCCGCTTCCGCCCTCGCCTTTCACGAAGCGCTCGCCTGGACCCCCGGCACCCGATAGCGTCAACCGAGGACTTTCTGCACCGCGACCGGCCTTACCAATCATCCCGTCTCGCGCTTACCAATCATCCCGTCCGTACAGCTCGACGTCGGACGTCTGATATCTGATGTCCGACATCAGACCCGGCGTTGTGCAGTGAAGCCTCGGTGTCCACGCGGGGCTCTACCTCATCACGCTTGGTCTGATGTCAGATATCGGACGTCAGACCTCCGACTTCGAGTGATCAGCCGAACCCCGTTCAGCCACGACGAACGCTCAGAATGGCCGCCATCCCGCCGCTTTTTTCGGGTGCCGTGGCGTGGGGAAGTGTGGTCTACGCGCACACGCGATCAACTGCCATCGAATCCACGTACTACCACAACCTGAGAGGGCGAACCATGTATATCGAAATCGCTAGCAACGACCGCGCGGCGGTGGAACGGCAGATTCTTGAGCACCTGTGGGCAGAAAAAACCGTCCGGCTCACTACCGACCGGGACGGTGACCGATACTTGGTCACGCTGTCCACGAGCGGTAGTGAGCCGGACGGGAAGGACGCTGCGCTTACGCCGCTTTCTTAAAGTGCTCGTGATTCCGAACGTGCACGGCGGCGTACTTCAGAGTGTAGCGCGGGTGCTGCCCACAGTGGTTGCATGGTGGGAACGGCTCGCCCGCGACCACGGTGACATCGTGCTTGTCGCGGTGAACGTAGTCGTGCTGTACGGTGTAGATGCGGGAGGTGGTGCATTGCTGCCCGGGCTTGTAGACGGTCGGCGTGGTGCTCATCTTGATGTTCTCCATGCACGTGTTCTAGATCGACCGGCGACCCGATGTGGTCGCTCGGGTACTGCCCCAGGAGCGGCGTTAGGCGCTCGCTCCCGGGTCCAACGCGGGAAAGTCGTCAGTATGGTGGCGGCGGCATCGGTTCCTCGCTGTTGAAGGTTGAAGTCGGTTCCCTGGACCCCACGGGAATCGAACCCGTCGGTGATGACTTCCAGCAGACCCACCGGCGAGCCTGCAAGGCCCTGAAAGAACAGCAGAACGGCTGGCGCCTGAGCAACGGCGTCGGCCGTTCTGCGTTTATGCACGAAAGCGCCGCAAGTCCCGTATGTCAAGGTCCGCGTCACCTGATTGCGACTTCTAGCCCGATTGGGCTATATTCTCGGCCATATCAGATGCCGCACGTATGCGGCGGGAGAGAAACATGGCCGACCAACTAGAGACGCGCACAAAACAGCGAAGTCCGGAGCATCCGTCGCTGAACCTCGAAGAGGCATTGTCGCGCGCGCACCAGCTGTACGACCACGAAAGCTTCAACTGGACGGCGGCGGACGTCGCCAAGAGGCATTGGGGCTACGGCCCTCTCAGCAGCTCGGGGCTTCGCACGCTGGCCGCGCTCATTCATTACGGGTTGCTCGAAGAAACGGGCGGCGGTCCGAAGCGGCGCGTGCGTCTCACAAACTCCGCCCGCTCGATCCTCATTGATCGCCGGGAGGACGCAACGGAACGGGATGCTGCGATCCGAAAGGCTGCGCTCACGCCGAAGCTGTTTGAGGTGCTGTGGGCTGAATGGGGACCTCGCCTGCCGTCCGAAGCGAACATGGAGTTCGACCTAATCCAGAAATATAAGTTCAATCCGGTGTCTGTTCGGGCGTTTATCAAAGACTTCAAGGCAACCGTCGCCTATGCGCGGCTCGGCGAGGACGCCGCCGAAGATAAACCGATCGAGCCCGAACAGGCGGCGAAACCGGCTGAACACACATACCCGAAGCAGCCCGAACACGCGTTCCCGCTTCGCGGAAACCCGTCACCGCAGGGGACTTCTATGCCTCAAGTGCAACAAGATCCGGGCACCAGCCTACCCATCGACGTCACAATTCCTTTGCTCAGCGGGCGTCGTGCGATTCTCCGCATTCCCGCGAGCCTATCCGACATCGAATACGACCTCATTCTCGACATCGTGAAAGACAACATGGCGAAGATGAAGCCGATCATCGTTCCGACTTCGACAGAGGGCGGGCCAGTATGACGCCCAAGAAGCCCACAGGCCCGGAGCCAGAACGGCTCAAGATCGAGGGCGATTGGAAGGAGGCGGTAGCGCACGCGCTCAAGCGTGGAAAGCCGCCCGCTGAGCCCAAGAAATCGAAGTCGAAAAAGAAGAGAAAACGCTAACTTTTTACTTGACGCACACACTCAAAAGCCATACCTTGTCGGCGTTCTCACTTGACGCCCATGCCCAAAGTCGCCTCGCACAAATCGGAACTTGAAGCCCGCATCCCAGTTGCTTGCGCCGATGAAGCCGCAGCCGTCGCGTTCCTTGAGGAACAGCGTTCGGTCTACACGCCCTACTGCCCGCGCTGCGTGACGTGGACGTGAAACAGATGCGCGACAAGCTCGGCAACCGAAACGCGCGCTGGCTGTGGCGCTGTTCTGAGCCGGACTCGGCGAAGCGGCCAATATACCGTCCGCGTCGGCACGATCATGGAGGACAGCCCCATCCCCTTCCGCTTCTGGTGCCTCGCGTTCTACCGCGCGGCAGCGTCGAAGAAGGGCGTCAGCGCGCTACAGATTCAACGCTAGACGGGGCTGTCATACAAAAGTGCTCTTTATCTCATGCACAGGATTCGTTGGGCGATGGCACCAGCGAACGAGATGGAGCCGAAGCTCGGCGCGAACAGCGAGATCGTCGAATACGACTAGACCTATTCGGCGGCAAGCCTCGCGGACACGCGCTCTACCGTCAGGCGATCAACCCTACGGCACGCGGAAATCAGGAAAGGCCGTTGATTTTGACTACCGCAAAACGCCCGTCGTTCGTGTGTCGAGCGCGATGGTCGCGTGAAGGTGCGCGTCATTCGCGGAAGCTCAACGGCTCCTCGCTCGCCAAGCACGTCGCGGACATCGTCGACACGAATGCCTCACCTGCAACGGACCAGAACGTCGACCTACAAGGCATTGGTCGAGAACTACTCGCGTCACGAACGCATCTCGCCACAACGCAGGGCAATACGTGCGCTACGCTGACGATGGCGTGCAGTCACGACGAACCGTATCGAAGGCTTTTGGCGGGCGTGAAGCGCCAGCTACACGGCACGCATCACAGTGTCAGCCGAAGCACCTGCACCGCTACTTAGCAAGCAGTTCAAGTACAACAACCGCAAGCTGACGGACGGCGAGCGCACGGTGAACTGATTCGCGTCGAACACCGACGCCTGACGTACGCACAACAGACCGCGTGCGCGACGCGCAGACTCACGCTTCCCGTCGTCGCGTCGCATTCCTAGACGGCAGCCCGAACTATGAGAGGCCCCGTGTGCGCCAGATACACACTTCCCGTTACGTGACGTAACCCTCTCTGAGCGCTATTTTTCGGGTCCCTCATGACGAAACGACAGGACGCGCTCGACTACCACTCGAACGGCCGGCCGGGCAAGATCGCGGTCGTTCCGACGAAGCCGCTCGCCAACCAGCGGGATCTGTCGCTCGCCTACTCGCCGGGCGTGGCCGAGCCGTGCCTCGAGATCGAGCGGGACAAGGACCTCGCCTACACGTACACCGCCAAGGGCAACCTCGTCGCGGTCGTCACCAACGGCACGGCGGTGCTCGGGCTCGGGAACATCGGCGCCATCGCCGGCAAGCCGGTGATGGAGGGCAAGGGGAATCTCTTCAAGCAGTTCGCCGACCTCGACGTGTTCGATCTCGAGGTGGGCTCGGAGAATCCCGACGACGTCATCAAGTTCTGCCAGCTGCTCGAGCCGACGGTCGGCGGCATCAACCTCGAGGACATCCGCGCCCCCGACTGCTTCTACATCGAGGAGACGCTGCGCAAGACGCTGCGCATCCCGGTGTTCCACGACGACCAGCACGGCACGGCGATCATCTCCGGCGCGGCGCTCCTCAACGCGCTCGAGGTCGTCGGGAAGAAGATCGAAGACATCCGGGTCGTCTTTTCGGGCGCCGGCGCGGCCGCGATCTCCACGGCGGAGCACTACGTTCGGCTGGGCGTGCAGCGCGAGCACATCATTCTCTGCGACCGGCACGGCGTGATCTACAAGGGGCGGCCCGAAGCAGCCGATCCGTACAAAGCGCGGTTCGCGCTCGAGACGAACGCGCGGACGCTCGCCGACGCGCTCGACGGCGCCGACGTGTTCGTCGGGCTGTCGGTCGCCGGCGCGATGACGCGCGAGATGGCGAAGTCGATGGCGCCGAAGCCGATCATCTTCGCGCTCGCCAACCCGGTTCCCGAGATCCTGCCGGAAGAGGTGCGCGAGGTGCGCGACGACGCGATCATCGCCACCGGCCGCAGCGACTACCCGAACCAGGTCAACAACGTCCTCGGCTTCCCGTTCATCTTCCGCGGCGCGCTCGACGTGCGCGCCACCGAGATCAACGAGGAGATGAAGATGGCGGCGACGCGCGCGCTCGCGCTGCTCGCCAAGGAAGACGTGCCGAACAGCGTCGCGGCGCTCTACGGACTGCACGACGTGCAGTTCGGCGCCGAGTACCTGATTCCCTTCCCGTTCGACCCGCGCGTGCTGCTGTGGGTCGCGCCGGCGGTCGCGTGGGCGGCGGTGGCGTCGGGCGCGGCGAACGATTTCGTCGACATCGGCGACTATCGCGAGCGGCTCGAGGCGCGGCTGGGCCGCGCGCGCGGCGTGATGCGCGGGCTGATCAACCGCGCGATCAGCAATCCGAAGCGCGTCGTGTTCCCGGAGGGCGACGAGCCGAAGATCATTCGCGCGGCGCACATCTGCGTCGAGGACGGCATCGCGATGCCGATCCTGCTCGGCGACCGCAAGTCGATCGAGCAGAAGGCGCGCGCGATGAACATCCCGCTCGACGAGATCGTGATCGAGGATCCGGCGACGTCGCGCAAGCGCGAAGAGTACGCGCAGCACATGTGGGCGAAGCGCCAGCGCAAGGGCATGAGCCTCGACGAGGCGCGGCGGCGTCTCTACAACGGCAACTATTTCGGATCGTGCATGGTCGTGCGCGGCGACGCCGACGCGCTCGTGTCGGGCGTCAACCTGCACTACCCCGAGACGATCCGTCCGGCGCTCGAGGTGATCGGCGCGCATCCGAAAGGCGGCCTCGTGAGCGGCATGTACATGCTCGTGTTCGAGAAGCAGCTCGTGTTCTGCGCCGACACGACGGTCAACATCGATCCGACCGCCGAGCAGCTGGCGCAGATCGCCTATTCGGCGGCGCGCATCGCGCGCACGATGGGCGTCGAGCCGCGCATCGCGATGCTGTCGTTCTCGAACTTCGGGTCGGTCCGGCACCCGGACACCGAAAAGATGGCGCGCGCGGTCCAGCTGCTGCGCCAGCGCGATCCATCGCTTGTCGTGGACGGCGAGATGCAGGCCGACACGGCGTTCGACCCGGAGATCATCTCACGGGACTACCCGTTCAGCACGCTGAAGGAAGAGGCCAACGTGCTTATCTTCCCCAACCTGAGCGCGGGCAACATCGCGTATAAGCTGTTGAACCATCTGGGGGGCGCGACAGCGATCGGGCCGATCCTGGTCGGCATGAGCCGGCCGGTCCACGTGCTCGAGCGTGGCGCGGACGTGCAGGACATCGTCAACATGGCGGCGGTCGCGGTCGTCGACGCGCAGGAGCGCTCCGCGCCGGCCGACGCCGGGACGCCTTCGCATGACGGCGGAGGCACCGCATCACCAACGGTTTTCTCGAGGTTGTGATAGCTATGGGAATCTTGTCGAAGCCGAAGGACGACAATGACTTGAACGGCAGCTGCCGCGGGAGGGCTCGAAGCCCAGGGGATCAGCCCGGCGGGCGAGGTCCATTGGAACCTGACCGCCCCGGTCCTGATCCAAGCCGCGATCCGCCGCGACGAAGGGCAGCTGGCCGACATGGGACCGTTCTGCGCCGTCACGTCGCCGCACACGGGCCGCTCGCCGAACGACAAATTCGTCGTCAAGGAAGACGCGTCGGCGGGCGACATCGACTGGGGCAAGGTGAACCAGCCGATCACCGACGAACACTTCGAGACGCTGCTGGCCGACGTGCGCGCCTACCTGAGCGCGCCGCGACGACCTGTTCGTCCAGGATCTCTACTGCGGCGCCGATCCCGAGTACCGCCTGTCGGTCCGCTACGTGAGCCCGAGCGCGTGGCACATGGCGTTCGTGCGGAACATGTTCATCCGCCCCGACGCGACCGCGCTTCCGACGTTCGATCCGAACTTCACGGTGCTCCACGTGCCGGAGATGGAAGCCGATCCCGCGCGCCACGGCACGCGCACGGGAACGTTCATCGTGCTGAACCTCGCCCGACGCATGATCCTCATCGGCGGCACGCGCTACGCCGGCGAGTTGAAGAAGGCGATGTTCACGGTGATGAACTACTACATGCCGAAGCAGGGCGTGCTCTCGATGCACTGCTCCGCCAACGTCGGCAAGTCCGGCGACTCGGCGCTGTTCTTCGGACTCTCCGGAACCGGCAAGACGACGCTCTCCGCCGATCCCGAGCGCGCGCTCGTCGGCGACGACGAACACGGGTGGTCGAAGTCCGGCGTCTTCAACTACGAAGGCGGCTGCTACGCGAAGGTGATCAACCTTTCCCCGGAAGGGGAGCCCGACATCTATAAGACGACGCAGATGTTCGGGACGATCCTGGAGAACGTCGTCCTCGACGATCTCACGCGCAAAGTGAAGTTCGAGGACCAGTCGATCACCGAGAACACGCGCGCGTCGTATCCCCTGCCCTACATCCCGCACCACGTCGCGAACGGGCGCGCCGGCCATCCGAAGAACATCGTCTTCCTCACGGCCGACGCCTTCGGCGTGCTGCCGCCGATCGCGCGTCTCACGCGCGAGCAGGCGATGTACTACTTCCTCTCCGGGTACACGGCGAAAGTCGCCGGCACGGAGCGAGGCGTCAAAGAGCCGCAGGCAACCTTCTCGTCGTGCTTCGGCGCGGTTTTTCTCGTGTGGCATCCGAGCAAGTACGCCGAGATGCTCGGCCGGTTGATCGACGAGCACGAGTCGGACGTCTGGCTCGTGAACACCGGTTGGACCGGCGGCGCATTCGGCGTCGGCAAGCGCATGAAGCTCTCGCACACGCGCGCGATGGTCGCCGCGCTGCTCCGCGGCGACCTGCACTCGGCGCCGGTGGACACCGACCCGATCTTCGGACTGAAGATTCCGCGGCACGTCGCCGGGCGTCCCGGACGACGTCCTGCGACCGCGCTCGACCTGGAGCGATGGCGGTGCCTACGACGGACAGGCGAAAAAGCTGGCCGCGATGTTCCGCGAAAACTTCTCGAAGTTCGAGAAGTTCGTGCCTGATCCGTGAAGGCGGCCGGGCCCGCACGCATAGTCGCCACGGTGGCCACTAAGTCGTTCCTGAAAAATTGAACGCGGATGCCCGCGGATCTGAAAAGCGATTGACGCAGATGGGACTGGGGGCGTTCAACCCAACTCTATCTGCGTCAATCTGCGTGCATCCGCGGAAATCGTCGTTCCCCTTTCTCGCCCCGCATCGTGGCCAACTGGCGAGACGAACGCGTCCTTAGTGGGGCGTGATCGACTGCCGCACCGCCTGACGTTCCTGAACGCGGATCGGTTCGATCGGGCCGGCACCAAGCGCCAGGAACGGCTTCGCTTCGCCGAGTCCCGCGGCCGCGTCTCGCGCGAGCGGCGACTCGGCGGCGACGTTCGCTTGCGCATGCGCCGGTCGCTCGGCGAGCACCTTCGTCACGAATCGCTGTCCCTCGGCGACTCGCTCGACCTCGATAGCGATCGCCTCGACGGCTTGCTCGATGCGGTCCAGCCGCGGCGCGACCGTGTCGGCCTGCGCCTGCGTCGACGGCTTGCCGCGCCAGATGCGTCGTGCGTACGCGATGGCGAGCGGAAAGGCCACGGCGATGGCCAGCGTGAACGACATGCCCACGATGATGTCCGGATCGGGGCCGCGCCGCGAACCGTAGTCCATGAACGATTGCTGCAGGAAGCGTCCGTTCGGGCCGATGCGCTCCACCGGTACGCCGAGGCGAGTCGCGATCTGCGCTCGCGAACCCGCCATGTCCACCTGGAGCTTGACGAGCTGGTCGTCGAGCGCCTGTCCGCTGCGCGATGAGCTCCGACGCGGCCGGGCCCCGGGTCGCTGACGTTGATCTGCCGCTCGATGACGGCTCGCTGCGCCCGAAGCACGGCGACTTGTTGCGCCTGCCCGGCGAGTTGCGCCTGAAGGGCGTCGATGGAGGCCCCTCCGGTCTGAATCGTCGCTCCAGCCACGGTTGGCGTAGGGACGGTGCCCTGAGATTCGGTCGGCATGCGCGGTGACGGCTCGAGGGTAGGAGGGGGGCATGAACGTTCTACGGGTCCGGGCGCGTCCGGGTTTCCCGCGCAAGACGGGGGTTCGCCCAGCGCTGTCGGGCCCAACTATCATACGCGAACCGCCGAAAAACCCGTGGACATCATCCGCGATCCGCTCTGGAACAACATACGGTTCGATCCGCTCGCCTTCGAGCTGATCGACACACCGGCATTCCAGCGGCTCCGATACGTTCGCCAGCTCGGGCCTCGCCTTTCTGGTCTACCCCGGGGCGACGCACTCGCGCTTCGAGCACGCCCTCGGCACGTACCACCTGGCGCGCCGCGTGTTCACCCTGCTCGAGGACCAGCCCGACTTCGCGCTCGTCGATCGCGAGGACGTGCAACTGACGCGGCTCGCCGCGCTGCTCCACGACATCGGACACTATCCGTTCTCCCACGCGCTCGAGGAGATCGGCGCGATGCATCACGAGGACGTCGCCCGTCCGCTGATCTGCGAGGGCGAGGTCGCCGAGGCGCTGCGGCGCGAGTTGGGGGACGAGGCTCCGCAACGCATCCACGCGCTCATCTGCGGGCGCAGCGAGAGCCCGCTGCAAGGGCTCATCTCCGGCTCGATCGATCTCGACAAGCTCGACTATCTCCGTCGCGACGCGTTCATGTGCGGCGTGAGCTACGGAGAGATCGACGTCGACCGCCTGCTCAACGCGCTGGCGATCGTGCGCGACCCGGAGACGAATTCTCCGCGCATCGGCATGGTCGAGAAGGGACTCTCGGCGCTCGAGTCGCTCCTGTTCGCGCGGTATCAGATGTACCGCAACGTGTACTGGCATCACGGCGTCCGCAGCGCGACGGTGATGTACAAGCGGCTGGTGGCCGACGCGCTCGACGCCGGCACGCTCGACGCGCGCACGCTGGCGGCGTTCACCGACGAAGGCCTGCTGCACGCGTTGCAGACGCGAGCGCCGAACGAGCTGCTCGACTCGCTTCGCGGCCGGCGCCTGTACAAGCGCGCGTTCGAGTGTCCGGCGGCCGATCTGAGCGGCGACGACGCCGAATGGATCGCCGACGACCCGAAGCTGACGGCGGCTGTCGAGAACCAGCTCGCGCGCGAAGTTCGGTTGCGGCCAGGAGAATTGTTGCTCGACTATCCGGCGAAGACGCAGATGCTCGGGCTCGACTTGTTGATCCAGCGCCCCTACGGCGACGTCCGCCGCGTGACGGCGGCGGGGTGGGAGGGCGTGATCAATCTCCCGAGGCTGTCGGAGGAGTTCTATCGCTCGGCGCGCTGGCTTCGCGTGTTCACCTCGGCTCGAATGGCGCTCGACCCGGCGCGCTTCATGAACGTGGCGAGGCTTCCGGCTGACGAAGTTCGCGCCAGACTCACGCGGGGAAGCTCGCTGCTCGCATGATGATGTGCTGATTGGCTCGGTCATTGCCCTCCTCAGCGGTCGCGGAGGGTTTATGAACAAACGTTTACTAGCGCTTCTGCTCGGCATCGCCGCCTGTTCGCGCGGCGGCCGGAGCGGCGGCTCGACAGACTCGGCCGCGGGCGACGTCGCCACTGATCCACCGACGCGCGCCGCACGCCTGAGCTCGATGGAAGGAACCGTGTCGTTGCAAGCGCCCGGCTCGGATGGCTGGACGCAGCCGACACCCAACTACACGCTGTCCACCGGAGACCGGTTGTACGCCGGCCAGGATGCGCACGCCGAGCTCGACTTCGGCAGCGGCGCGGTTCGGCTCGATCACGGCGGCGATCTCACGCTCACGAACCTGACCGACAACTTCACGCAGCTGGGGTTGGATGAAGGAGCGCTCGAGGCAAGCCTGTATCGATACGACAAGGGTGACTCGCTCGAGTTCGACACGCCGAACGGCGCGCTCGTGCCGACCGGCCCTGGGACGTACATCGTCTCGATCGAACCGAACGGCGGCACGGTGGTGGACGTCGAGTCCGGCGCGCTCGAGCTTTCCGGACCCGGGCTTGATCAAACTCTAAATGCGGGACAAGTGGTCCGCCTCGTCGGAACGAACCCGATTCAGGTCGTGTCGCTCGACGCGTCGTACGCGCAGACGCAGCCGGCGTTTTCCGATCTCGACTCGTGGCGTTCGCGGCGCGATCCGCTCTACACGTCGACGGGATACTCGTCCCGCTACGTCGCCCGGAGCATTCCCGGATGGGAGGACCTGGACGACAACGGCGTCTGGCTCGCCGACGCGGCCAACACGCAGGTCTGGTGTCCCACGCGCGTCAGCAGGACGTGGGTGCCGTATCGGGAAGGCCGTTGGTCGTGGGTCGAGCCGTGGGGCTGGACCTGGGTCGACGACCAGCCTTGGGGCTACGCTCCGTTCCACTATGGTCGTTGGGAAACGGTCGCCAACAATCGTTGCACGAGCAGTTGGGCGTGGGTTCCCGGGCCGGTCGTGGCGCAGCCGGTCTGGGCGCCCGCGCTCGTCGCCTTCGTCGACGGCGCGGCGCTCGACCTGAGCCAGGGACCGAACGTCGAAGCGTGGTTCCCCCTCGGTCCGACCGCGCCGTATTTCCCCTGGTACCACCACAGCGACGCGTACTTGCGCGACGTGAACGTCACGAACCTGATCCAGGTGCGCGACGTGGACGCGATCATTCGCGACAAGGATCTGGCCAACCATCGCTGGATCAATCGTGACAACGCGCTCACCGCGATTTCGTCGGCGGCGTTCAGCGCCGGCGATCCGGTCGGGCGTCACGCGCTCGAGCTGCGAACGGATCTGCTGCCGCCGCTTCGCATGGCGCAGCATCCGTCGGTGAACCCTCGGCGCGAACTGCTCGCGGGCGGCGCTCCCGCGCCGCGCCCGAAATTCGCCGAGCGACCTCAAACGCTCGTCACGAGAGCCGAGCCGCGCGGCGGCGCGCACGAGCGAGCGATTCAGAACGCTCCGGCATCGAGAATTTCGCGCGGCAACGCCGTGAGCCCGCCGACCGGCGCGCGTGAGCGGCCTGCACCGGTCATCGCGCGGAATCAACCGCCCGGTCAGCGTCGAACGGATCCAGATCGGAGGTGAGGTCGGCCCGCCGCTCCCCACGGCAACGGCAAGAACAACGGTGGGAATCGCGAAGCCGCCGCACCGCCGCCACGCGCGTCCGCGTCGCCGCGCCCGCTGATCGCGAGAAACGCCCCGCCGCCGCCGCGTCCGAATGCGGCCGAGCGCCAATCGGCGATGCAAGCGCATCCGGGAAAACCGCTCGAACCTCGGCAGATCGAGAACTTGCGAGCGGGTCGGCCGGCCGGCGCACCGCACGACCACGAGGTTCCCAACCATCGCGCGGCCGCTCCGGCGCCACCGCCGGTGCAACCATCGCGTCCGCAGGTCCAACCGCCGCGTCCGCAGCCGCAACCGTCGCGTCCGCAGATGCAACCACCGCGTCCGCAGCCGCAACAGCGAATGCAGCCGCACGGCCTCAGCCGCAACAGGCCCAACGGCCTCCGCAGCCCGCGCAGCAGCCCAAGGGTCGACCAGCACAACCCGCGGCGCATCCGGCGCCCGCTAAACCCGCGCAAAAGCCGCCGAAGGGCAAGCCCGACCGACCGGGCGGAGGCGGCGGCGGGCGTGGGCACGAAGGCTGACTTAGTGGAAGAGAGAACGGAGGTTTGATGCGCTGGTCATGGACGGTCGCACGGATCAAGGGAATCGACGTCGACATTCACGCGACGTTCCTCCTCCTGCTCGCCTGGATCGCGCTTGCGGACTACCAGCAAGCGCACACGGCGAGCGCGGCGGTGGTCGGCGTGCTGCTCACGCTCGCGATTTTCCTTTCCGTCGTGCTGCACGAGTTCGGTCACGCGCTCATGGCCGCGCGCTTCGGCGTGAAGACGAAGAGCATCACGCTCCTGCCGATCGGCGGCGTCGCCCGGCTGGAGCGGATGCCTTCGCGTCCGCGCGAGGAATTGTTGATCGCCATCGCCGGTCCGGCCGTCACGGTGGCGATCATCGCCGTGCTCTACCTGGCGCTGCTCCTGGGGAGGGTTTCGCTCGCCTCGGCGGCGCAGACGCACGGCATCTGGCTGTTCCTGGCGCAGGTGATGTGGGTGAACGTCATACTCGCGATCTTCAACCTGCTGCCGGCGTTCCCGATGGACGGCGGCCGCGTGCTGCGCGCGGCGCTGGCCATGCGCACGAGCTTCGAGAACGCGACGGAGATCGCCGCGCGACTCGGCAAAGGATTCGCGCTGCTTGTTCGCGCTGTTCGGACTGTTCGTCGTCAACAATCCGTTCCTCGTCATCATCGGCGTGTTCGTGTGGCTCAGCGCGGCGGCGGAGTCGAGCGCGGCGCAGCTCAAGATGACCGTCGGCAACGTCGCGGTATCGAAAGCCATGATCACCGACGTGCGCACGCTCGCGCCCACGGAATCGGTCTCGGCGGCGATCGAAGAAGTCCGCCACGGGTTCCAGCACGACTTCCCGGTCGTGGACCACGACAACATCGCCGGCGTGCTCACCCGCGAGGGGTTGTTGCGCGCGATGGCCGAAGGTCACGCCGACGAGACCGTCGGCGAGGTGATGCAGAAGAACTTCTGCGCGACGACGCCGGACGAGTCCCTCGAGCAGGCGATGCAACGCCTGCAGGAAGGCCACTGCCAGGCGATGCCCGTGCTCCAAGGGCGCCAGGTGGTCGGCCTGCTGACGGCGGAGAAGATCCAGGAGTTCGTCCTGATCTCCACCGCCGCGCGCGCGGGGGCGGCCGCGCCGCGGCGTAGCCCGCGCGCGAAGGGTCGCGCTATTTCTTGTCGATCGTCGCGTTCGTCCGGTAGTAGTCGCCGAGCAGGTGCTCGGCGAAGTACTCGAACATCAGGTGGTTCGTGTACGGCGTGTCGTCGCCGTACGCGTGCGGCTTGCCCGGCAGCAGCATGAAGTCGAACCGCTTGTTCGCCTTGATGAGCGCGTTCACGAGGCGGATTGTGTTCGCCGGGTGAACGTTGTTGTCCATGTCGCCGGTCTCGAGCAGCAGGTTGCCCTTGAGGTTCGGCGGCCAGGTCGACCGTCGTCGGCATGTGAATCTGGAACGCGTCGGTCGTGTCGCCGTCGGCGATGGAGCCGTCGAGCAACGTCGGCGCGGCGCTCGCGCCACGGCCACGTGGCGCGTTCCCAACCGCACCGCCATTCTCGTTTCCGTTGCCGTCGGTGGATTGGGCGGCCGCGCCCGCCTGGAGCACGCCGGTTCTGCCGCCCGCCTTCGCCACGATCTTGAGACCGTGGTACTGCTCGCTCCAGTTCTGGTTGTAGATGTTGTTGTCGTGGTTTCCTGATTCGCTCACGCCGACCTTGAAGAATTCGTTGTAGGGCGGCAGCAGCATCGCGGCCGCGGTGAGGAACCCGCCGCCCGAATGGCCGTAGATGCCGACGCGGTCGAGGTCGATCCACTTGTGCCGCGCGGCCAGCTGTTCGATGCCGGTCTTCTTGTCGGCCAAGGCGTAGTCGCGGAGGTTGTAGTAGCTGAAGCCCTGATACTCCTGCGAGCGCTGCGGGCTGCCGCCGCGGTTGCCGATCTGGATCACGATGAAGCCGAGTTGCGCGAGCTGCTGCGGGACGGCGGTCGGCGAGAAGGTGAAGTTCACCGTCTCCGTCTGCGGACCGGGATAGACGTTCGCGATGATCGGATACGACTTCGTCGAGTCGAAGTCGAACGGCTTCCACATGTTGCCGTAGATGTCCGTCACGCCGTCGGCGGCCTTGGTCTGGAACTTCTCCGGCGGCTTCCACCCGAGCTCCTTGAGCCCCGAGAGGTCCATCGTCTCGAGATCCATCACGAGCTTGCCGGTCGCGTCGCGCAGCACGGCGTGCGGAATGAGGTCGACGCGCGACGAGTTGTCGACGATCCACTTCTTGTTCGACGACAGCCGCGAGTCGTGCGTCGCGTCGCCCGCGTCGAGCAGCGACATGCCGGTGCCGTCGAGATTCACGCGGTAGAGGTGCGAGTAGTACGGATTCTCGGCCGCCTCGCGCCCGACGGCGGCGAAATACAGGATGCCCTTCACCGAATCGACGTCGACGATTCGCTCGGCGCGCCACGCGCCCGAGGTCAGCGCGCGCTTCAGGTGACCTGTGTTGTCGTACAGATAGTAGTGTCCCCAGCCCGAGCGCTCCGACCACCAGATGAAATCGCCGCCGGCCTTCACGTAGCGGACGTTCTGCCGCTCGCTCGAGTTGTTGTCGATGTCCTCGTGGAGCAGTTGCGTCGTCGTCTGCGCCGGCAGCGCGATGTCGAGCAGCTCGAAGTGACGCTGCGTGCGATCGCGTCGCACGAGCCGCAGGTGGTCGGCGGTGCCGTCCCAGTGCAGATCGAACAGCTGCTGGTCCTTCCACTTCTTGATGCCGACCCCCGTGAGCTTTGTGTCGCCCACGTGCCACGACCACAACTCTTCCTGGCCGACCTCGGTCTCACCCGGCATCGCGTACGTGTACTCCATCAGCTCCGGACGCGGATTGGCGAGATTGTTGACCAGGTAGAGCGGCTTGACCTTGCGCTGGTCCCTCCGGATCACGGCGAACGCCTTCGAGTCCTGCGACCAGACGACGTTCGCGCGGACGCGAGGATCGCGGTTCACGCCGCCCCGGCCGCCGCCGACGTCCCCGCCGCCGTTCTCCTGCGTCGAATCGCCCTGCTGCGTCTGTTGGCGTGTCAGCTCTTGCTGTTGTCGTTCCTGAAGCGTGTCGCGCGCGCCGAAGCTGTAGTTCTTCACGCCGTCGTGCGTGAGCTGCACCGTGTCCTTCGCCGCGACGTGCACCAAATACAGATTGTGATCGCGCGCGAACGCGAACATGCTGCTGTCCGGCGAATAGTTGCGGAAATCGCCGCCGCGGCCGCCGCCGAATCCTCCGCCGCCGCCACCGCCGCCGCCCGCGCGTCCGCCGCCGCCGCCGCCACAGGTGTTCACCGTGTCAGGCGGCGCCGCGTTCTGACCGCCGCCGACGCCACCGCCGCGACCGCCGCGACCACCGGCGCCCTGCGGCGCGGCACCGCGCGCCATTTCCGGCTGGACCGAGCTTCTTGAGCGTTTCAGTCGCGACGTCCCACTCCCACCGCGCGGTGTCCGCCGTGAACGTGAACGTCTTGCGATCCTTCGAGAACGTCAGCGTGGTGAACGGCAGGTTCTGCGGATCGTGCGCGTGATGGCTCTGTTCCGAGAGCTGCGACGCGAGCTTCGCCTGGTCGAACAACGGCTTCTTCGTCTTCGTCGTCGGGACGACGAGGAAGAACGTGCTCCCGCCGCGATCCTTCCAGTCGTAGCAGAGCGAATCGCTCTGACCGAGCCAGTGCGGCGTCACGGCGCTCGTATAAACGCGCGACCGCAGGTTCGCCGCCGAGAACTTGTCGGCGAGCTCCCAGTTCGCCTTGTTGGCGTGCTGCTGGGCCGAGGCGGTCAGCGCGACCGCGCCGACGAGGACGAGGCCGAATTGAACGGCGCGGGCGACGAGCGCGAACCGCGAGCTGTTCGGGCGGCGCATGGACATACTCTCCGGATGTGCTGAACGGCGTGGATGAGGCGAACGGGTGGTGGTTCGCCGCGGGTTACCAATGATTTGCAGAGGTGCCCGACTTCTGGGAAGGGCTACGCGGGAAGCGCGGCGCCCGCTGACGTGAGGTCAGCCGAGCGGACCGTCGTCACTTCGAGAGGCCGTTCCCGTCCTCGTCGGCGGCGACCTGCACGACGATCGCCGTGATGTTGTCCAGTCCGCCGCGCCCGTTCGCCTCTGAAATCAGCGCGAGAACTTTGCGCTCGGGTTCCGCGCGCGACATGAGCAGGATCTGCAAGCGCCGGTCGTCCACCATGCTGGTCAGCCCGTCGCTCGCCACGAGAAACAGATCGCCGACGCTGACGTCGCCGTGATAGATGTCCGGCTCGACCTCGGGGCTCGCACCGACGCAACGGGTGATGACGTTGCTGTAGGGGTGATAGCGCGCCTGTTCCGGCGTGAGGAATCCGGCGTCGACCTGCTCCTGAACGTAGGAGTGGTCCTTCGTGAGCTGGTGCAGCGCCCCGTCGCGCAGGAGGTAGACCCGCGAATCGCCGACCTGGCCGATCAAATACTTCTTGTCGTAGATCAACAGCACCGACGCCGTCGTCCCCATCCCCTGCTTGTCGACCTCGGTCATCGTGCGCTCGTGGATGTTTCGATTCGCCTTGCGGAGCGCTTGGTCCAGGCGGTCGCCGGTCGAGTCGTCGAGGTCCCTCAGCCCGTCGAGCTCCTGCTCGATGGTCTGGACGGCCATCTCGCTGGCGACCTCGCCCGCGGCGTGGCCGCCCATGCCGTCGGCGACGATGAACAGCCCGCGGTTTCCCCGGGCCGCCACGGCGAAGTTGTCCTCGTTCCCGGACCGGATCATGCCCACGTCGGTCCGGGCGGCGTGAAGCAGGCGAACCATCATCACTTGATCATGTAGTAGGCGGCGAAACCAAGTGCAAGCAGGACGACGGCCCACATCCAACCGTTACCCGTGCCGCGCTGGTGTGTCGTGGCTTGTGACGACGAAACCGGGGTTTGCCAAGCCGCGCCCCGCCGCTTGTCCTGATAGGCCAGCCGGCTGGCCACCGCGTGCGCGCTCGACGGTGTCTTCTTCCGGGCGGCCGGCGCCTCGCGAGACGTCTTGGGCTTCGTCTTTGGCGCGAACGCCTGGAACGACATCGTCGGCGCGAGAGCCGTCGCGTCGGCGTAGAATCGGAATTCGTCTTTCCCGATTCGGATCATGTCGGAGCGGGCCAGCAGTCGCGTCCCGTTGATCTTCGTGCCGTTCACGTAGACGCCGTTCGAGCTCAGGTCTTTCAGCTCGTAGCCGCGCAGCGTCGGCGTGATCGTCGCGTGCTTCCGCGACACCTGCTTTTGCGCGAGCACGACGTCCGATCCCGATTCGCGCCCGATGACCAATCCGGTCTTGCGGCACTGGATACTCCCGGCCGTCAACCAGCGACACGAGTCGGCCGCCCGTCGCGGCGACGACCGTGCTCGGCGCGTCGTCCCCGGCATCCTGGTCGGTCGAGTCGCCGTGACCCGGGTCCGCGAACCGTTTCGCCCAGCTGAATCGGCTCTCCCAGCTTTGGGCCCTGGGGGAACGGGCGCCTTCACCGCGGCGGTCACCGCGGCGATCTCCGCGCGCGACACGAACGTCGTCGCGCCCGTCTTCGAGTCGTCCGAAAACGAGAGTTCCTTGCCGGCGACTTCCAGCTTGTCGCCGTGGAGCAAGGGCGTCGGATCCGTCAGCAGCACACCGTTCACCAGGACCACTGCCTCCTTGCCTGATACGGGCCGGATGACGACCCCCTCGGTTCCAGTCACTTCGATGATCGCCTGTACTCCCAGCGAGACGTCGGGAGAGATCGTCAACTCGACGAAATCTCCTCCGCCGAGTCGGTTGGTTCCCGGGCGCAATAAGAACTGTTGATCGTCCAGCTTTATGACCGGCATCGCGATGCGCTCGGCAACGGACAGTTCCGGCAGAAAGTACCCCATCGGCCACTGCGGAAGCAAGCATCAAGCACCCGCACGAACTGCATCGCTTTCGATCCGCTCCTCGTCGTTCTCGCCGTCGGCCGCGGAATCGCGCAAAGCGTCGCGGACCGCGCCCGCCTGGAGCCGGTACAAGCGCTCGTAGAGCCCGTGCCGGGCGAGCAACTCTCGGTGCGTCCCGCGCTCGCGCACCTGCCCGTGGTGCAGCACGAGGATTTCGTCGGCGCCGACAATTGTACTCAATCTGTGCGCGACAGCGATCGTCGTGCGTCCGGTACATCAGCGCCGTGAGCGCCGCCTGAATCTCCGCCTCGATCTCGCTGTCCACGGCGCTCGTCGCCTCGTCGAGGACGAGCAGCGCCGGATCCGCCGCGATGGCGCGAGCGAACGACAGCAGCTGGCGCTCGCCGACGCTGATCGACGCGCCCCGTTCACCGAGCGTCTGCTGGTAGCCGCCCGGCAGGCGCCGGATCACGCGGTCCGCGCCGACGCGCGACGCCGCGGCCGCGACCTCGAGCTCCGAGATCTCGTTCGAGAGGCGGATGTTCGTGAGCACGTCTCCGGCGAAGAGGAAGATGTCCTGTTGCACGTAGCCGATCAGCGCGCGCAGCTCGGACACCGGGATCTCTCGAATGTCGACGCCGTCCACCAGGATTCGCCCGCGCTGCGGGTCATAGAACCGGAGGAGAAGACTGATGATCGTCGTCTTGCCCGCGCCGGTGTGCCCCACGAGCGCGAGCGTCCGTCCCGGGTCGACGGTAAAGCTCACGCCCTTGAGCACCCACTCCGGCGACGCGATCCGGTCCGAATCGCGCGCGACATGGCCCAGATCGTACGCGAACCACACGTCCTCGAACTCCACGCGCACGCCGTGTCGCCTGGTCGCCGTCGCGGACCGCGCCGTCGCCTCCACCGCGGTGAGACCGACCGCCTCGGGCTCGTCGAGCAGCCGGAACACGCGCTCGCTCGCCGCCATCGCCTGCTGGAGCGTGTTGAACTTGTCCGACAGATCCTGCAGCGGCTGGAAAAACCGGCGCACGAGCTGGAGGAACGCGGCGACGGTTCCCACGGTCAGCGTTCCGACCTCGACGCGGTGCGCCCCGGCGACGATCAGGCTCGCCAGCGCGATCGACGTGAGCACCTCGATCACCGGGAAGTAGAGCGCGTAGTAGGTGATCGAGTCGAGGTTCGCCTTCAGATGGCCGCGATTCAGATCGTCGAAGCGCTTCGCCTCCGACGCCTCGCGGCCGAACACCTGCACGATGCGAATGCCGGTGATCCGCTCCTGGAGATACGCGTTGATGCGCGCGAGCCGCGTCCGAATGTCTCGATACGATTCGCGCACCTTCAGCCGGAACAGGTGCGACGCGAGGTAGACGAGCGGAATCACGCCGAACGAGGCGAGCGCCAGACGCCAATCGGTCCAGAGCATCAAGCCGCTGATCGCGAGCAGCGTGAAGAGATCGCCCAGCCCCGCCACGACGCCCGCCGTGAACAGCTCGTTGAGCGATTCCACGTCGGACGTCACGCGCGTCACGAGCCGGCCGACCGGGTTGCGATCGAAGAACGTGATCGACAGCCGCTGGACGTGGCCGAAAATGTCGCGGCGAAGATCCCGCATCACGCGCTGGCCGAGCAGCGCCGTGAGAAGCGTCTCGCCGTACTGGCACGCGAAGCCGATGACGAGCGATCCGGCGAAGATCAGCGCCGAGCGCCACACGAGCGACGCCGAGTGGGCCGGGAGCGCGACGTCGATGACGCGCTGCGTCATCAACGGACCCACCAACTGCATGAGTCCGTCGACGATCAGACACGCCAGCGCGGACACCACCAGCACCGAATACGGCCGCGCATAGACGAAAAGCCGCCGCATCAGGCGGGCGTCCAGCGGCTTACCGGTCACTTCGTCGTCGTGCATATTGGAAACGTAGTCGCGCGTGCGACGTGCTCATCCGCTGAGCGCGTCCGCGAACCGGATGTGGTACGTGCGTTGCGTGGCTGATGGCCTCAGGCAACACACTCCCATAACCGGAGGCGATTTTATGGGTGTTATCGCGTGGATCGTGCTCGGCTTGATCGCCGGCTCGATCGCCAAGGCGATCATGCCAGGCAAGGATCCCGGTGGAATCATCGTCACCGCGCTCATCGGGATCGTCGGCGCACTGGTCGGCGGGTACATCGGCAACCTGATCACCGAACACCGGACTCACCGGTTTCTCCCTGTGGAGCATCATTCTCGCGATCGTCGGATCGCTGATCCTGCTCTGGATCTATCGCGCGGCAACGCGCTCGCGCGGCAGCACGACGCCGCCGATGTAGTTCCGGTACGCGGATCCGGAAGGGCCCCGGCGCGCGGTTCGGGTCCAATGACTACGTCGACATCCGCGTAGCCATGCCGCTGTGGCTCTTCTGGATCCTGCTCGGCCTGATCGCCGGAGCCCTGGCCAAGTTCCTCATGCCCGGTCGCGATCCGGCCGGGTGCATCTTCACGGTGGTCCTCGGCATCGTCGGCGCGATGCTGGGCGGTTTGATCGGCACGCAGCTCGGCTGGGGACGCGTCACAGCCGGCGATCTGGACGCGCGCTCGATCGCCATCGCGACCTTCGGCGCGCTGCTCGTGCTGATCATCGGCCGTCTCGTGCGCCGGCGCCCGAACCGTTGACGGGTGGACCGGTAACGCAAACGGCGTGCGCTTCGCCATTTCTTCGGTGCCGCGTTTAACTTTGGCGTCATGAAGGACGCCATCCTCGTCCGCGGGGCGCGCCAGCACAACCTCAAGGGCTTCGACCTCGAGATCCCGCGCCGCGCGTTCACGGTCATCACCGGACCGTCGGGATCGGGCAAGTCCTCGCTCGCGTTCGACACCATCTATGCTGAAGGACAGCGCCGCTACGTCGAGTCGCTGTCCGCGTACGCGCGCCAGTTCCTCGAGCGCATGGAAAAGCCGGACGTCGACTCGATCGACGGGCTCTCGCCGGCGGTGGCGATCGAGCAGAAGAACCCCACCAAGACCTCCCGCTCGACGGTCGGCACGGCGACGGAGATCTACGACTACCTGCGGCTGCTCTGGGCGCGCGTCGGACACACGTTCTGTCCGTTGTGCGGCCGCGAGATGCGCCCGGACACCGTGCAGTCCGTCGTCGACGCGGTGATGGCGCTGCGGCCGGGCATCCGGTTCCACGTCGCCTTCCCGCTCGTGCTGTCGCCCGAAGTCACGCACGAGGTCGTCGTCGAGAACCTGCGGGCGCAGGGCTTCGTGCGCGTGAGCATCGACGGAGCGATCACGCACCTCGACGACCTGCTCACCGCTGCCGGTCGACGTCACGCTCGCCAAGGAATTGCTTGTCGTCGTGGATCGCCTTGTCGTCGGCGACGAAGCGCGCGGCCGCCTCGCCGATGCGGTCGGCACCGCGTTCCGCGAGGGCGACGGCGACTGCGTGATCCTTCTCTCCGAACCGCGTTTCGACGACGCTCACGCCGCGGCCGTCCGACCGGCTTCGATTCACCGAACGCTACGAGTGCGCCAACGACGGCACGCGCGCCCCGGCGCCGACGCCGCAGCTGTTCTCGTTCAACAGCCCGCGCGGCGCCTGTGAGCGCTGCAACGGATTCGGCGCGACGCTCGAGTACGACGAGGCGCTCATCGTCCCGTACCCGAGCCGGACGCTGCGCGAAGGCGCGATCGATCCGTGGACCAAGCCGCGCTACGACAACAAGCGCCGCGCGCTCGCCGAGTTCGCGAAGCGCGAGGGCATTTCGTTCGACACGCCGTGGGAGCGGCTGCCGGCGACGGCTCGCGCGAAGCTTCTCAACGCGCGGAGCCGCGGGTTCAAGGGCATCCTCCCCTTCCTCGAGGATCTCGAGGAGAAGAAGTACAAGCAGTACATCCGCGTCTTCCTGCGGCAGTACCAGACGGCGCGCGAATGTCCCTCGTGTCACGGCACCAAGCTGCGGCCCGAGTCGCTTCAGGTTCGCGTCGGCGGCGAGACGATCGCCGACGTGTGCGAGCTCCCGGTGGACCGGCTGCTCGTGTGGCTCGACGCGCTCGCGCTCAGCCAGTTCGAGCGGCAAGTCGCCGCGCACATCCTCAAGGAAGCGCGCGACCGCGTGCGGTTCTTGTGCGACGTCGGGCTGAACTATCTCACGCTCCACCGCGCCACGCGCACGCTCTCCGGCGGCGAGGCGCAGCGCATCGGGCTGGCCAATTCACTCGGCTCGCAGCTCGTCGACACGCTCTACGTGCTCGACGAGCCGTCGATCGGCCTGCATCCGCGCGACATGGATCGCCTGCTCCGCTTGCTCCATCGCCTGCGCGACGGCGGCAACACGGTGCTCGTCGTCGAACACGATCCCGAGGCGATCCGCGCCGCGGATCACATGGTCGAGCTCGGGCCCGGAAGCGGCGAGAAGGGCGGACAGCTCGTGTTCAACGGGCCGATCTCGCGCATCGCCGAGAGTCCGCTCACCGGCGCGTACCTCACCGGCCGCCGCGAAATTCCCGTTCCCGCCGAGCGGCGGCGCGTGGGTCCGCGATGGATCACGCTGACCGGCGCGCGCGAGCACAACCTCAAGAGCGTCGACATCAAGATCCCGCTCGGCGCCGTCACGGCGGTGACCGGAGTCTCGGGCTCCGGCAAGAGCACGCTCGTGCACGACGTGCTGCTGCGCGCGCTCGAGACCAAGCTTCACGGCGAGCATTCGGCGAAGGAACATCTCGGCGAGCGCGTCGGGCACTACGACACGCTCTCCGGCGCCGACGCGATCGACGACGTCGTCGGCATCGATCAGAGTCCGATCGGCAAGTCGCCGCGGTCGAATCCGGTGACGTACGTGAAGGCGTTCGACGAGATCCGGCGCATTTTCGCCGACGCTCCGCTGTCGCGCGAGCGCCGGTACACCGCGGGAACGTTCAGCTTCAACGTCGCCGGGCGGCCGCTGCGAGACGTGCGAGGGCGCCGGCTATCTCGCAGGTCGAGATGGTCTTCATGGCCGACGTGTTCGTGCCGTGCGACGAGTGCGGCGGCAAGCGATTCAAGCCCGCGGTGCTCGACGTGCGCGTGAACGGCCGCAACGTCCACGAGGTTCTCGAGCTCACCGTCGACGAGGCGATCCGCTTCTTCCCGCGCGAAGAAAAGCTCGGCCAGGCGCTCTGGCAGCTGCAGCAGGTCGGGCTCGGCTATCTGCGGCTCGGCCAGCCGGCGACGACGCTCTCCGGCGGCGAAGCGCAGCGGCTCAAGATCGCGCGCGAGCTGGCTCTCGGAAAAAAGACCGGACGAAACCTCTACGTCATGGACGAGCCGACCACCGGGCTGCACCTCGACGACATTCGAAAGCTCGCGCAGGTCTTCGATCGGCTCGTCGACGCCGGCCACACGCTCGTGCTGATCGAGCACAACCTCGACGTCATCAAGCTCGCGGACTGGGTGATCGATCTCGGCCCTGAAGCGGGCGACCGCGGCGGCGAGATCGTCGCCACCGGGAGGCCCGAAGATCTCGCGCGATCGGCGGTGTCCCACACAGGCCGCTGGTTGCGCACCGTGCTCCCGGGCTTTGCGGAATACACTCGCCTGTCGCCGCACCCCGGCGCCGTACGCAACGCTGTGTCGCAGGCGGTTTAAGTGGATGCTGCGACTGCGTTTGGCGTCTTGCAGCGCGGTTGACTTCGGCGTCGTGTTCACTACCTTTATCGGTCTGATTCGTCCAAGTACCGATCCCCGATAGCTCAGTTGGTAGAGCGCTCGACTGTTAATCGAGTGGTCGTAGGTTCGAGTCCTACTCGGGGAGCTGCACAGCCGCCCTTCGCGCTCACGATCCAGCGCGAAGGGCGGCTGTTTTTTTTGCTCGTCCGCCCCTCGTCAGGTGCAGGTGCCCTGCGCCGATGTCACGTTGACGCTGAACACCGCGGTCTGCGAACCGACGGCCACCGAGCCGCTGTACGCGCCGAACTGGTTGATCGGCACGCGCACGATCACCGCGCCGCTCGACAACGTTCCCGTCAAACTGGTCGCTCCGACGACGCCCGGGCCCGAGATGCCCAGTTGAAATGAGCGGTCCGTCTGCGCCGGTGTCGTGTTGATCGACACACAGACTTCGCTGCTGCCCGGAGCGATGTGCCGATAGGTGGCCGTCGCGGACAGCGTGAAGGTCACCACCGGCGGCATCCACGTTTGATCGACAGTGAAGTACCGAGTGGTCACGTTGTGATTCGCGACGCCGCTGCCGTCGGTCGCCTTGTCCTCGGCGCTCACGCCGAAGCAGTAGCGCAGCGTCATCTGCATGCCGCCGGGCGAGACGGCGTTGAACGCGGTAGCGCCGAGATTGAAGCTGCCGTTCGAGAGGACGCTGTTTGTGTAGTCCCACGAATTGCCGGACACCTGGCCGGGGCCCGAGCCGAGCGGCCACGGAGTGTTGTCGGCGTTGCCGCACGCGTTGCTCGGCCCGGGCTTGAGCACCGTTCCCGTCGCCTTGAAAAGGAATTGATCCGCGATCGTCCCGGCAACGCTGAACGATGTCGACGCGCCCGACGACTGCGACGTTCCGAGCGGCGGCGTCGGGACGGCGATCGAGGGCCCCGTGTTCTTCAGATATAGCTCGTCTGGAACGTTCCGAGATTCCCCGCGAGATCCTTCGCGCTCCAGACGATGCCGAGCTGTCCGTCGGCGCGGCCGTCCAGCGACGCGGTGTACGTGGCGCCGCTGTGTGTGACAGGCAGCGATTGCCCGTTGATCGAGGCGCCGACGCTGAGGGGATTCACGCCGCTCGCCGACGCCCCGTTCGAGCCGATGAGGTCCTGGATGTCGATTCGCGTGCTGTTGATGCGGAACGGGCCGGCGAGCGTCGCCGCCGGGAACGGGTTGATGAAGGTGGGCGGCGTGTTGTCGCCCGCGTGGGTCTGGCTGGTGCCCGACGACGACGGCGGCGCGAAGAAGTCGGCCGGCTTGGCCTGGCACGCGGACAGCGAGGCGAGGATCGCCAGCGCGCCGAACCGAACTGCCGCCGGCCGCGGAATCGAGCGGCGGTCGCGAAGGATGCGTTGTTTGGTTTTCATAATGTGTATTCTCGTTAGAAGCCGAATTTGACCGGCAGCTTGTAGGTGACGCCGGCGCTCAAGCGGACGTTGGCGTCCGCGTCGTCCGTCTTGCCGGCGCCTGTGTAGCTCATGCCGATGCGCCAATTGAAGTCCGGCGAGATCGCGTGCTCGACGGCGACGCCGGCATTGGTCTTCCACGTATCGAGGCTGCGCGACTCTTGCGGGAGGCGAATGCCCGACGGCGAGACCGCCGTGAATTCGAGTTTGTCGTAGGCGAACGTCACGCCGCCGAAGACTTCGACGTACGTATTCCACCGCAGATCGACTCCGCGCCCGACCTGGAAGTCGTAGAAGCTGCCGTCGAGGTCACCCTCGATGCGCGAGAACGGCGAGTCCGTCCTGAAGAACTGGGTGTAGTGCAGTCGGTTGACGTGACGGCACGCATCCACGCGCCACGCGCCGTGCTGGTAGCCCAACTCGACGCCCCATCCGGGCGTCGTCTGCTTGCCGTCGAACGTGTCGATGTTGTGCTGATCGCCCGCCGTGTGGGCGAAGTCCTGATACCAGCTCTCTTCGATGCCGGCGCCGATGTACCACCCGCCGGCGCGGATCTTTCCGCCGGGGAGCGCGCCGGTCCGTGGCGTCGGCTGGTTCCTCGGTTGGAGCGTGTCCGTCGGGAGCGGAGTGCCGGTGCCGGGCCGTTCGCGTGTACGCGGGAACGTCGTGTCTGGCGGCGTGCCCGTGCCGGGCCGTTCACGCGTGCGAGGAAAGTTGGTGTCCGGCTTCTGAGCCGGAACGGGCTGCGGCGTCGTAAAATGCTCGGAGCAATCGATGACCGTTGCCGATTCGCGAAGTTTGACGATCTCGTCGAAGTAGACCTTGTCGAGCTTCACGTGCTCGTCGTGCGCCCACTTGAGCTCCTTGTCCAGAACGCGCACGGCGTCCGGGTCCGCCTGCTTGCCCGGCTTTGTCGCGGCCTGCAACCGATCCCAGACCTCATCGCCGTATTCCCGCAGGGCCGACGATGCCTTGATGTTCGCGTCCATCAGCGGTCGGATGACCGATCTGATCCACGCCCACCTCGCCTCCTCGCTGCAGAAAGGCGCAGGCGCCGCCGGCATCGTTTGCACCAGCAGCTTCGGCCGGGTGAGGCCGGCGAGCGGATTCGGCTTCGGTGGAGGCGCCTGCTGCGGCGCGGGGGGACGCGGCGCCGTTTTCGGCGGATTGCAATCGATCACCGCGCTCTTTCTGAATTCCGCCCGCTTTGCCTCGAGATCGGCCCGCACATGCTGGATGACCTCTCGGTCCGGCGCGGCCCAGAAGTTCGGATCGTTCGGATTCGCGTTCTCGGGGCCGAAGTGCCCGATGCCCTGCGTCGTTCGCCCGAACTTCTCGACCGTGTACTTGAACTGCGTCCAGTCGCGCCCGAGGTCGCCGAGTTCGGCGACGAGCTCGGCCAGCCGCTTGCCGGCGGCGCGGCGGTCGGCGTCCGTGCAATAGGTCGGTTGCACGTCGACGTTGGCGATACTGTCGATGAGCGCCGACGCACGCTCCGCCGTATTTCCCCAGCTGGCTGAGGTAGTCGTCGTAGCTGCTGACCTGCGCGCGCGCTGGCGCGACGATCCACAGCCGCTGCCGCAAACAGCACGAGCGCGAACGCGGCGGTACGCCTCGTCGTGTTCCTGCCGGGATACTTGTTCGGCCCTCTCATTTCCCCGCTCCTGGTTGGCTCTGATCCCAACGCAGGAATTCGTGGCGAGAGTGCTCATCCATTCGTCACGCAGGGCAAACGGCGCTTGGCGCTATCCTTGTATCCAGCGCCTTTGGTCTCCAGCACCCGAAGCTCAACCCTGCCGTGTTGCCTAGAGTGAGTCGTCGTTTTCGCCCGGGCGGTCGTTCGATCGCCGCGTTTGTCGGCGCCATGTTCCTCGGCGCCGCCGCCGAACGTCCTCAGCCGCCCAAAGCAAGCCGCGCCGCCGCACTCGAAGCCGCGAACGGCGACGCACGCGGAAACGCGAACGGCAGCGGGCGGAGTCGCGCCGGCGCCGACGGACACGATCAGCTCCCACCTGATTTCAGGCCGGAACGCGCACGACAAGACGTCGTACGCGTCGGCGGTTCGCAGGGGGACGACGATGGCGGCGAAATGGCCGGCCAGCCCGGCGCCGTTGCCCGGCGCGGTTTTCCCCGCCAAGCGAATCGTCGCGTTCTACGGCAATCCGCTCGCGAAGAAGATGGGCGTGCTCGGCGAGTATCCGGTCGACGAGATGCTCGGCAAGCTCGATCAAACCGTGGCCGAGTGGCACCGCGCCGATCCCTCGACGCCGATCCAGCCCGCGTTGCACCTGATCGCCGTCGTCGCGCAGGGCGCGCCCGGCCGCGACGGGATGTACCGCCTGCGCATGGATACGTCGCTCATCGAGAAGGTCTACGGCTGGGCGAAGCGCAAGAACGCGCTCCTCTTTCTCGACATTCAGGTCGGGCACAGCACGCTGCAGAACGAGCTGCCGCGGCTCCTGCCTTTTCTGTCGCGACCCGACGTCCACCTCGGCATCGACCCCGAATTCTCGATGCACTACGAGCGAGAAGGGATGCGGCCGAGCTCGAAGATCGGCGAGATGAACGCCGACGACGTGAACTACGTGATCCGAACGCTCACGCAACTCGTGCAGGAGAAGCACCTGCCGCCGAAGGTGCTCGTCGTGCATCGGTTCACGCAGAAGATGGTATTGGGAGCGCCGAACATTCGGCCGACGCCGCAGGTGCAGGTCGTGATGGACATGGACGGCTGGGGTCCGCCGTGGCTCAAGTTCGACTCGTACCGCGACTACGTCGACGCCGAACCGGTCCAGTTCACGGGATTCAAGATCTTCTTCCACAACGACGTCAAGCACGGCGACGCGCTGCTCACCCCCGCCGAAGTGCTGCGACTGATGCCTCGGCCGCTCTACATCCAATACCAGTGACGTAGGGCGCTGAACCTACGGGAGTCCGCCGCCGCGGCCGATACTCCCGTAGGTGAACAGTTTTCGCCCGGCGGGACTACGGTTCGTCTCCGCGCTCCGCGCGTCGTTCGCCGTGGCCGCGATCGCGTTGGGTCCGCACGTCGGCGGCGCGCCCAATCGCCGCGCACGTTCTCGCTCCGCACCGACAACGACGCGTTCGATTTCTGGATGGCGCCGTGGAATCGTCCCGATGACGAATACACGAGCGGCGTCCATCTCGCGTACGACGGCGGCGACGCGCCGTGGTGGGCACGCCGACGTTCTGAGCGGCCTGCAGCCGTGCACCGCGCGATCGAACGCGTGTCGAACGTCGCACGTCGAGATCGGCCAGGACATCTATACGCCGTTCGTCTCGCCGACGGGCAACGCCGCGACGACCGCGCGGCCCAACGCCGGATGGCTGTACGTGAGTCAGAGCGCGCAGTGGCTCACGACCGAGAGCTCGGACGCGCTCACGATCGCTCTCGGCGTCACCGGCCCGCCGTCGCTCGCGCAGCTCACGCAACGTATCGCGCACAGTGCCGCCCCGGCGTACAACCGCCCGACCGACTGGAGCCGCGAGGTCGCGTTCGAACCGGGCGCGATCGCGCGCGTCGAGCACGCCGTTCGATTCGCCACGCCGTCGAGCGCGCCGCTCGGGCTCGACCTCGTTCCGCGAGTCGGCGCTTCGTTGGGCAACGTGCTCACGGCGGCGGACGCCGGCGCGCGTCTTCGATTCGGATGGCGAATGTCGCATCCATGGCTGCCGCCCGCGCGCGACATGGGATTCGACCTGCTCGTCGGAGCGTCCGCGCGCGCAGTAGCGCGCGACCTCTTCCTCGACGGCAACACGTTTCAGGACGGTCCGCGGGTCGGACACGAGCCGTTCGTCAGAACGGGCGAAGCCGGATTCGAATTTCACGTGCGCGGTGTGGCCCTGGGCTACCGAGCGGTCACGGACTCGCGCGCGTATCGCGCTGGACCGAAGTGGCACCCGTGGGGATCCATGACGGGGAGTGTCACGATCGAGTAGGCCGGTCCACCGGTCTACCGCTCCACCCGAATCCTCACCAGCCGGTCCAGCTTCGGAAATTCGCGATCGATGTAGGCGTTGCCGCCGTTGAGGAGCGGGCCCTGTTTTCCCGCGCGCATGCCGCTGCCGGAGTTCTCGCCGTAGCCGCCGTACAGGCTGTCGACGACCGACATTCCTTCGACGACGCGGCCCATCGGCGAAAAGCCTTGTGAGTCGTTGCGCGTGTTGTCGACGAGGTTGATGTAGATCTGTGTCGTCCGCGCGTTGGGGCCGGTCATCGCGAAGGCGAACGTGCCGCGCACGTTCGAGTGGTGCGCCGAATCGTCGGGAAACGATCGCGCGACCCAGGTCGCGTTGATCGCCGAGTCGCGAGCGATTCCGAATTGAGCGATGTAGCCGGGCACGATTCGCGTGAAGCGCGAGTCGTCGTAGTAGCCGGCGCGAATCAGATTGTAGAATCTGTCCGCGCCCAGCGGCGCCCACGCGCGGTGCACCTCCATCACGAACTCGCCTCGCGACGTCTCGACGCGTGCGCGATACACGCTCGGCGCCGTGTCGCGCCAAAACGTGCTCGACGGTTCGAAGCAGCGCCGGCGTGCGAGCGGTCGACGCGCGCATGTGACCCGCGATGCACGCTCCGGCAGCATCACGGTGCCGCGAGCACAGCCGTGAATCGTGACCGACGCGACACGCCTCCCGAATGATTCGATTGATCGTGAGCACGCGTTGACGCTACGTCCGCGGCTCACCGCTCGATCAACCGCCGTCGCGTTGCTCGATTCGGCTCCTCGCCTTTACTCTTCGCCCATGCCGCACGATGTTAGCGCCGTGCCCCGCCGCCTGCTCGCCGTCCTCGCTCTTCGCGCTCCTGGCGCACGAGCGCCGGCGCCCAGGTCAAAGCGCTGAAGTTTCGCGCCGTCATCGATTCGCCCGGCCACGTCATCCCGAACGGCATCGTCCTCGTCGACGGCGACAAGATCAGCGCCGTCGTCACGAGCAACGATCGCGTTCCCGCGAACGCGCAGGTCATCGACCTGACCCGCTACACCGCGATTCCGGGCCTGATCGACGTGCACACCCACATGACGTACTACTGGGATTCGACGTCGGGCACGGATCCGTGGCGGCAGCCGCAGCGCACGCCGGCGCAGACGATCGAGCTCGCGCGCGCCAACTTGCGCCGCACGCTCGAGACCGGCGTGACGACCGTGCGCGACCTCGGTTCGTCGAACTACATGGACATCGCGATGCGCGATTCCATCAACAAGGCGGGTTGGATCGGACCGCGAATGTTCGTCGCCGGCTATGGGCTTTCGCGTGCGCGGCCTCCCTATCGGCCCAACACCGACACGACGCGCACGCAGCGAGGGCGCGTCTTCTCCATCGATCAGATCCCCGAAGCGGTGAAGCAGCAGGTCGACGCCGGCGCGGACTACATCAAGATGTACGGGTCGACGGGCACGGGCGCCGACGTCACCGGGAACGAGACGTTCACGTACGAAGAAATGAAGGCCGCGGTCGACGCGGCGAAATCGTTCGGCAAGCGCATCGCGATTCACTCGTACGGGCCCGACGGCGGCCGCGACGCGGTGCGCGCCGGCACGACGTCGCTCGAGCACGCGATCGACCTCGACGATTCGACGCTCGCGCGCATGGCCCGCGACGGAATCTTCTACGTCCCGACGATCGATCACAATCGCTACTACGCGCAGTACCGCGAAGCCTACCACTACACGCCGCAGCAAGCGGCCGGGCTCGACTCGTTCCGGTTGCTCAACATCGCGACGGCGCGCCGCGCCTACAAAGCCGGCGTCAAGATGGGCATGGGCTCGGACGCCGTGCACATCATGTTCGGCCAGAACACGCGCGAGCTCGGATGGTTCGCGCAGATCGGCATGACGCCGGCCGAGGTGCTCGCCACCGCGACGACGAACGGCGCGGCGATCCTCGGGATGGAGAGCTCGCTCGGACGCATCGCGCCGGGCTGCTACGCCGACATCGTCGCGGTCGCGGGGGATCCGATGGCCGACGTTCGCGTCGTGATCGACAGCGTGCGCTGGGTCATGAAAGGCGGCAGCGTCGTCGTCGACAAGACGCGCTAGGGGCGCGGTATATTTCCGGCGAATCTTCCCTCGCCGTCGCCCCGACCGCATGCCCACTCGCAAATCGTCCGCGCGCGAATCCAAACCGTGGGTCGGCGTGATCATGGGCAGTAACTCCGACCTCAAGTACATGCAGGCGGCCATCGACCTGCTGCGCGAGCTCGAGGTCCCGCACGAAGCGAAGATCGTCTCCGCGCACCGCACACCCGACTGGATGTTCGAGTACGCGTCGTCGGCGGAGGAACGCGGACTCGAGGTGATCATCGCCGCGGCCGGCGGTGCCGCCCATCTCCCCGGAATGGTCGCCGCGAAGACGACGCTTCCCGTGCTCGGCGTTCCGATTCCCGCGACGACGCTCGACGGGCTCGATTCGCTGCTCTCGATCGTGCAGATGCCCAAGGGCGTGCCCGTCGGAACGCTCGCCATCGGCGAGCCCGGCGCGATCAATGCCGCGTTGCTGGCGACGGCCATCGTCTCCAACGCTCGCGCCGACGTGCGCCAGCGGCTGCGCGCTTGGCGGCAGAAGCGCACCGACGACGTGCTCGCGAACACGAACGTTCCCTCACGGTGACGGCGGTGACGGCGTGATTCCGCCGGGCTCGACGATCGGCATCCTCGGCGGCGGCCAGCTCGGCCGCATGACCGCGATGGCCGCGCGCACGCTCGGCTACCACGTCCACGTGCTCGATCCGGACGCGAATTGCGCGGCGAGCGCCGTGGCCGACCGCGTCGTCGCCGCGAAGTTCGACGACGCCGACGCGGCGAGCGATCTCGCGCGCCAGTGCGACGTCGTCACGCTCGAGATCGAGCAGATCGGCCCCGACGCGCTCGATGCCGCCATGAGGCACGCGCCCGTTCGGCCGAGCCCCGCGATTCTCGCCATGGTGCAGGATCGGTCGCGACAGAAGCGCTGGCTCGCCACGAACGGGTTCCCCGTCGGCGACTATCGCGACGTCGCGTCGCTCGAACAGCTCGCGAGCGCGCAGCGAGACCTCGGTGCGCTCGTCGTGAAGGCGAATCGCGGCGGCTACGACGGCCGCAGCCAGGTCCGCGTTGCCGACGCCGCCGCGGTCGAGCGCGCCTGGGCCGACCTCGGCCATCGCGCGTCGGTCGCCGAGCGCGCGCTCGACCTTGCGATCGGAGATCTCCGTCCTCGTCGCGCGACGGCCGAGCGGCGAGGTTCGCGTCTATCCGCCGGCGCTCAACTTTCACGAGCGACAGATCCTCGCCTGGTCCGTACTTCCCGCTCCAATCGACGCCGCGCTCGCGGCGCGGGCCGAAGGGATCGCGCGCGACATCGCCGGCTGCGCTCGCGCTCGAAGGCATCCTCGCCGTCGAGATGTTCGTGCTCGACGACGACGAGCTGCTCGTGAACGAGCTCGCGCCGCGGCCGCACAACTCCTTCCACGAGACCGAAGTCGCTTGCTCGACGAGCCAGTTCGAGCAGATCGTGCGCGCGGTGTGCGATCTTCCGCTCGGCGACACGCGGGCGTCTGCGCCCCGGCGCGATTCACAACCTGTTCGGCGATCTCTGGCTCGAGCATGACGGACCGCCGCCGTTCGAGCGCGCCCTCGCGCGACCCGGCGTCCGACTTCATCTCTATGGGAAGCCGGGGCCGAGGCCGGGACGCAAGATGGGCCACCTGTCGGCGGTCGGTGACACGGCCGACGACGCGCTGGCGCGCGTTCGCGCCGCCGCCGACGCGCTCGTCGCACCACCAACCTGAGAGGCTTCGCGTGACTCGATCACGTCTTTTTCGCTGTTGATCGCTGTGCGCCGTGCGCCGGCGTGCTACACCGGGTCGGGCCGTATCCCGACTCCGACGCGCACGCCGACTCCGACGCCGCCCCCCGCGGCGCGCCGCCACCGTCTGCACGCGCGCACGATCGCGCCCTCGCCGGCGCGACCGCGACGGCCGGTCCTCCACGACGCGGTCGGCCGCCGCGTCGGCTCGGTCACGTTCAGCGAGACGTACGCCGGACTGCTCGTGCGCGGCTGCGGTGAGCGATCTCGGCCTCGGCGCGCACGGCATTCATCTGCACGCGGTCGGAAAGTGCGAGGCCGCCGTTCACGTCGGCCGGCGGCCACTTCAATCCCGAGCAACGCGCGCACGGATTCAACAACCAGCACGGTCCTCATCTCGGCGACCTGCCCAACATCGTGACGCCGGCCGCGGGCAAGCTCGACTTCGAGTTCGTCGTGCCGGGCGTCGTGCTCACACGGACCGTTCGGCCTGCTCGACGCCGACGGGGCGTCGATCGTCGTGCACGCGACCGCCGACGATTACCTCACCGATCCGGCGGGCAACTCCGGCGCGCGCATCGCCTGCGGCGTGATCACGGCCGCGCCGTAACCGTGCAGATCGCGGACTTCACGCTCGAGCGGTACTTCGCTCGCTGGGAGTTCGCGGTCCGCCACGTGCTCTGCGCGTCGGACGTCGAGCCATATCGCCTGCCCGAGCTGCTCGAGCTCGCCGACGACGACTGCCCGGCGGCGCTGGGAATCTCTGAGCCTCGGCTACACGGAGTCGCCGGGACTCCCCGCGCTGCGCGACGAGATCGCGACGCTCTACGACGGCGTCACCCCCGACGACGTCCTCACCTTCGCCGGCGCGGAGGAAGCCGTGTTCCTCACGATGCACGCGACGCTCGGCGCGGGCGATCACGCGGTCGTCGCGTGGCCGGCGTACCAGTCGCTGTACGAGGTGGCGCGATCGATCGGCGCCGACGTCACGCTCGTGCCGCTGAATCCCGCGGACTGGTCGCTCGACGTCGACGCCGTCGCCGCCGCGATGCGGCCCACGACTCGCATCATCGTCGTCAACTCGCCGCACAGCCCGACCGGCGCGCAGCTTTCATCCGAGCAGTTGGCACGTCTCACATCGATCGCCGAGTTGCACGGCGCGTGGCTGTTCTCCGACGAGGTGTACCGCTTTCTCGAGCACGGCGCTCCGCCGCTTCCGCCGGCGGCTTCGCTCTCGCCGCGCGCGTTGAGCCTCGGCGTCATGTCCAAGGCGTTCGGGCTGGCCGGCCTGCGAATCGGCTGGCTCGCTCTGCGCGACCGGTCGCTCCGAACGAAGCTCGCGTCGCTCAAGGACTACACGACGATCTGCAACGCGGCGCCGAGTGAGGTGCTGTCGCTGATCGCGCTCCGCGCCCGCGAGCGTGTGCTGGCCCGGTCGCGCGGCATCATCGAAAAGAATCTGTCCGCGCTCGATGCGTTCTTCGGCGAGCACTCGGACCGGTTGTCCTGGGTTCGTCCGCGCGCCGGGAGCGTCTGTTTTCCCAAACTCGCCGGTCAGAGCATCGACGACTTCGCCGCGACGTTGGTGCAGCGCGAAGGAGTCCTGCTCCTGCCGGCATCGCAGTTCGGGTATCCGGGGAATCACTTCCGGCTCGGCTACGGGCGCGCCGACATGGCGCAGGCGCTCGAGGGCCTCGCGCGCCACCTTCGCACCAACTAGGGCCGCGTCAAACCTTCGCGCCTCCGCGGCTGTCTGAGCCGGAAACCCACCAGCTCACCCAATGACTCAAATGCGTTCTTTCATTCGCGCGATCGCCTTCGGCGCCATCGTCGCCTCGATTCCCCGCGCGGCCACGGGCCAGGCCGAGCATCGCAATCTGTCGGGCGAGCGCGTCGCGGTGTACAACCTCGCCGGCCGCGTTCGCGTGCAGGCGGCGACCGGCACGCAGGTGACCGTGGACATCACGCGCGGCGGCCGCGACGCGAGCAAGCTCAAGCTCGAGACGGGCGACGTTCGAGGGTGGAGCGCTCTGCGCGTCGTCTATCCGTCCGATCGGATCGTCTACCCCGAGTGGCAGTCGTCGCGCGGGCGTACGCAGATGCACGTCAACTCCGACGGCACGTTCGACGACGACAACAACTGGCGCGACCAGGATCGCGTCGAGATCCGCAGCTCGGGCGACGGCCTCGAGGCGCACGCCGACCTGACTATCGGCGTGCCGAAGGGACAGCGGATCTCGCCGTCCACTGGGGCGTCGGCGACGCGACGGTCTCCAACGTCGATGGCGACCTTCGCGTGAGCGTGAGCGCTGGCGTGGGTGACCTCGGAGCACACGCGTGGCCGGCTGTCGCTCGATACCGGCTCCGGAACCGTTTCGGTCACCGACGCGCAAGGCGAGGTGAAGCTGGATACCGGCTCGGGCAGCGTGACGATCGACGGCATGAAGGGCGAAACGCTCGACATCGACACCGGCTCCGGCTCGGTCCGCGGTCACGACATCGATACGAAAATGCTCAAGATCGACGTCGGCTCGGGCGGCCTGTCGCTCGATCGCATCACCTCGACCCGCGTGACGGTGGACGCCGGCAGCGGGCGCACGGAGCTCGGATTCCTCCAGCCGGTCGAGGACATCGCGATCGACGCGGGCTCGGGCGGCGTGACGCTTCGTCTACCCGCCGCGCAGGGCGCCGAGGTCGACATCGAACCGGCAGCGGCGGGGTCGACAGCGATTTCGCCGTGCAGACGACGCGTCTCTCGCGAAACAACCTGCGCGGTCAGATCGGCGACGGCAAAGGGCGGATCAAGATCGAGAGCGGCTCCGGGACCGTCCGCTTGATCAAGAACTGACCTCGCCGATCCCCGCCTCGCGCGCGCGGTCGGCGAGCTCGCCGCGCGATTCGACGCCGAGCTTGGTGAAAATGTTCGACAGGTGCGTGCTCGCCGTCCGCGCCGAGATGCCGAGCGCCGCGCCGATCTCCTTGTTGGACCGGCGCGCCGCGACGAGCCGGACGATCTCGACCTCGCGGCCCGTGAGTCCGGCCATTCCCTGCGTGATGCTGCGCGCCGGCGGGCGCGCGCCCAGTTCGCGAAGCTGCTCGCGCGTCTCGTTGAGCTCCGTCTCGGCGCCGAGTCGAGCGAACACCTCGTGCGCGCGCCGCAGTTCGCGCGTCGCGCCTTCGCGATCGCCGGTTCTCGCCAACGCGCTGGCGAGCTGGCGTCGCAGTCGCGCCGCGTCCGCCACGTAGGGAATCGCCTCGAGCGCCTCGGTCGCGCCGCGCAATTGCTCCAGCGCGCGCTCCGTGTCGCCGACGAGCAGCTCGCTGATCGCATCGCACGCGTCCGCCCACGCCAAGTCCGAGCCGCTGGCCGAGCACCATCGACTGGCGGCGCAACCGCGCGGCGAGTGCCCTCGCGCGCTCGTGGTCCGCGGCCCACAGCGCCGCCTCGGCGATGATCGGCATGAGCCGGTGAATCGCCCACACGACGTAGCCCGACTCGTCGGCGATGCGCAGCCCGCGCTCGCCGACCTCGATCGCCGCCGTGTTTTCGCGCATCGCGAGGTGATAGCCGGCCTTGCCGATGTGCGCGGGCACCGTGCCGTACACGTCTCGGCCGGGGGCGGTCGGGTCCGCGGCGCCGGACAGTTCCCACGCCTCGTCGACGCACTCTCGGCCGCGCTCGATGTCACCGCGACCGAAATGCAGCAGCCCGAGCCAGACCAGCAGGCGCGGCACGAGCGTGCGCTGTCCGAGCGCTCGCGCCAGCGGGATGGTGCGTTCGGCGAGCGAGACCGCGTGCTCCCACTCGCCGATCCCCGCCGCGTACTCGATCTCCACTTCCGCCGTCCACACGCGGAACAGCGGCGAGCGCGCCTCGTCGGCCAACCGCTGCGCCTCGGCGAGATGCAAACGAGCTTCCTCGGCGTTGCCCGTGAGCCCGCCGAGCATCGCCAACGCCCAATGCGCGGACCACGCGACCCCGAGATTTTTTCCTTCCGTCGATTCCGCGATCGCGATCGCTCGCGCGCCGCTCTCGCGCGCCTGATCGGCCGGACCCGTCCACAGGTAGTGGAGCAGCAGCGCGCGATGCGCGCGAGCCAGCAGCCCCGGCTCGTTCTCTTCGTTCGCGATCGCCACGGCGGATTGGATCTCGCGCGCCGCGTCCTCGGTGCGGCCGAGCGCCTGGAGACAACTCGCCTTCGGCAGCAGCACTCGCGCCTCGAGCGAACGTTCGCCCGCGCGCCGAGCCGCGTCGATGGCGGCGTCGAAGTGCGCGATGGCCTTGTCGAACGCGCCGCTCCAGTAGCTGGCGAGCCCCATCGATCGTTCGATCGAGCCCACCCTCGCGACGTCGCCTCGTGCCGACGCGATCGCGATCGCGCGCTTCCAGAGCTCGAGCGCTCCGTCGTAGTCGCCGAGGCGCTGGCGGATGCGCGCCAACTCGAACACCACCTCGTCCACGTCGGCGCCGCCCCCGCTCGCGTCCGCGCCGCCCGCGAGCTCGAGCGCCGTGGTCAGATAGTCGGCCGCCTCGCGGTTGGCGTGCTTCGCCGACGCGTCGCGCCCGGCCGCGCGCAGGTACTGCACCGCCTTGTCGGCCAGGCGTCGCGTGTCGGTTCGCGCGTAGTGAAAGGCCAGGCGCCCCGCGTGCGCCATCGCGCCGCCGCCGTACAGCGTCTCGAGGGTTTCGGCGATCGTCCCGTGCAGCGCGCGCGTGCGCGCCAGCCCGATCTCCGAGTACAACGTCTCCTGAAGAAGCGGATGTGAGAAGTCGTATACGATGTCGTCGGATCGCCGGCGCTCGGCGAGCACGTCGGCCGAGCGCAGCTCGTCGATCGCCGCGATGAGCGCGTCGTTGTCGAGCTCACTGACGGCCGCGAGCTCGGCGTGCGTCGCCTCGGCGCCAAGCACGGCGGCGACGTCGGCGAGTCGTCTGGCATCGGGCGACAGATCCGCCACACGCGCCAGCACCGCCTCCCGAATCGTCGCCGGCACGTGGAGGTCTTCGACGTCCCACCCTGTCCACGCTCCGTGAGCCTCGCGAAGCTGTCCGCTTTGCACGAGCGACGTGACTGTTTCGTCGATGAAGAACGCGTTGCCGCCGGTCCAGCGGTGAAGCCGCTCGGCGAAATCCGCGACGCGCGCGCGTTCGGCGCGAAATCGCTGCTCGAGCAGCGCCACCACGTCGTCGACGCCGAGCGGCTGAAGCCGGAGTCGTTGCGCGCCCTTGAGCCCGCGCAGCGAACGCTCCGTGCCGCGGAGCGCCGCGTTCCCGCGCAGATCCGGATCGTTGTGCGTCCCGACGAGCAGCAATCGATCGCCGCCGATTTGTCTGGCGACGAAGTGCAGCATCTCGAGCGACGCGCTGTCCGCCCACTGCAGGTTCTCGAGCACGAGCAGCAGCGGCTTCTTCGCCGCCAGGCGGGAGAGCAGCTGCGTGAAATTCCAGAGTATGCGCGACTTCAGCTCGGCCGGATCGCCGCGTGCCGGCGAGACGGGACGATCGCCGTTCCGCCAACGCGGGGAAGAGTTGCGCCAGCTCCGCCGTGCCGCCGCGCGTGAGCAGCATGAGGACGGACGGCTCGATGCCGCGGAGCAGCGGCATCAACGCGTCGGAGAACACGGCGTACGGAACGCCCGTCTCTACGGGATAGGCCCGTCCGATCGCGGTGGCGAAACCCCGGCGCGACGCGTGCTCGACGAGCGCCTCGACGAGCTTCGTCTTGCCGATGCCGCTCTCGCCGACGACGAAAACGGTCGATCCGGCGCCGGAATCGGCCGCGGCCAGCGCCGCGACGAGCGTGTTGAGCTCAGTCGCGCGGCCAACGAGGGATGGACGGGAAACGGTGTGCTGACCGGGCGCCATGACTTCGCGGCCGGCGGGTGGGAGTCGGCACACCCAGAATCTCTTATGAGAACCGCGCGCTCGGCTAGACCCGCCCGGCTGTCAGCTTGCGGCTTGCGCGGGGACGGCACCGAATCGGCGCTCCCGCCCCGCGAACTCGCGCAGCGCGTGGAGCAGCTCGCCCTCGTTGAACTCGGGCCACATCCGGTCGGTGAAATAGAGCTCCGCGTAGGCGCACTCCCACAACATGAAGTCGCTCAGTCGCTGTTCGCCGCCGGTGCGGATCAGCAGGTCGACGTCTCCCGCCTGAACGGCGTCGTGATTGACTTCGGCGAGCAGGCGGTCGAACATCGCGGCGCTCAACGGCTGGCCGTTGGCGCGCGTCGCCGCCCGCAAGATCGATTCGCGCGCCGAGTAGTCGACGGCGATTCGGAGATGCAGATTCCCGCCCCGTGCCGTGGCTCGCTCGGCGTCTTCGATCGCGGCAACCAGCGCGGCCGGCAGACGATCGCGGCGACCGACGATGCGTGAGGCGGACACCGTTGTCGATGCACCGCTTCGACTCGACCGCCAGCGAACGGCGGAGCAACCGCATCAGCGTCGAGACCTCGGACGCGGGGCGGCGCCAGTTGTCCGACGAGAACGCGTAGAGCGTGAGCGTGCCGACGCCGGCGCGGGCGGCGGCTTCGACGATGTCGCGCGCCACACGTACTCCGGCGCGGTGTCCCGCCGTGCGCGGCATTCCGCGGGCCCCGGCCCATCGGCCGTTGCCATCCATGATGATGCCGACGTGGATCCCCTTGCACACCTCTGGGAGCCCGGCCGGGGCCAGCGCTCGGTCGCTTCATGTCTGAGAGGGAGACGATTGAAAGTCTCGAACGTTTATCGGTCGCGCGTCAGCCGGATCAGGGCTTCCATGTGGTCGAGGTACCGCTCGAGAGCACGCCGGCCGACCGGCGTGATCGAATACCGCGTCCGGGGCACCCGGCCCTCGAACGACTTCGTGCAGGTGATGTAGCTGGCTTCCTCGAGCTTCCGCGCGTGGACGCTCAGATTCCCATCCGTCGTGCGGTTGAGCTTCTTGAGGTCGTTGAACGTCAGGCTCTCGTTCACGGCCAACGCGCTCACGATCCCGAGGCGGAGACGCTCGTGAATCAACCGATCGAGCGCCAACGGCCCTTGATCCGTCGCCTTGCCGCGGACCGGCGCGAGCTGCGGCGGGGATTTTTTCTCCGCCGGCTCCGCACGCCCAGTGCCCCGTTTCTGCTGCGGCCTACCCACCGTGTCTCCTTGCGATCCATGCGCCGAAGCCGATGTGCAATCCGCCGAACGACGTGATCATGAGCGGCGTCGTCCACGACTCGGGCGCGACGAGCGCGGTGGCGCCGCACATCATGAAAGCCGCGCCCATGACGGGCACGCTGCTCACCGAATAGGTGCCCGCGCTCACGACGGCGGCGCCGTACAGCAGCATCCACGATCCGGGGATGAGCGCGTACAGTCCCTGCCGGACGAATATCGCCGTCAGCACCGCGCCGCCCAACATCGCGGGCGAGAAGCTCAGTATGAGTTTTCTCAATGGACCCGAGACGAGCGGCACGCTGTTGGCGTGCGACTTGAGCGCCATCGACGCGACCGACAGGCCGGCGGCGATTCCGGCCTCGGCGACCCACGTCGCGACGCGCGTCCACGGGCGATTGGCGCGCCGCGACGAGCGCGGCGACGATCGCCGTGATGCCGATCACGACCTGCCCCCACCCCGACACCGCGGTGAAGGTCGCGGCGCTCTCCATCATGCCGCGGATGTAGCGCAGATTGTCCATCGCCCGCGCTTGCATCTCGGGCGGTTCCGGGCGGCTCGGCCGAATGGGCGTGACGCGCGTCATGGGTTGTAGGATAGCGCGCGGCGGCAACGCTGGCAAGTACTTTGTGTCACAAAGCCCGGCGCCGGGTGTGGCGCAATTCGTTTACTGTCGCTACCGGGAGCCGGCTGCTCCGGACTACCGGGCCACCGTCCACCTTTCTACCGTCCACCGGTCCACCGGTCCACCGGTCCACCCGTCCTACGGCTGCTGCGGCGGATCGCTCGCCGGAAAGCTCTCGTCCGATGCCTCGTCGATCCGCTCGTCGTCGCTCCTCGGCCGGTGTGGGTCTTTTTTTCTGGCTCGCCCGGCTTTCGATCGGTGTACCGCCGATTCCGCGGCGGTTCCTCGCGTTCGACGTCCTGATCCCCGCCGCCCCGATCGCCTTCGTCGGGTTCATCCATGAAGCCTGTCATTGGGCATCACCCCCTGACGGCAATGTCCGTCACGAAGCGTGCCTAGCGCCGAGACACGTTGTACTTGGCCAGCACTTCGCGCACGCGGTCGAGCGGGATCGCCTGGACCGTATGCCCGTTCCCGGTCGTCGTCGTCGCCTCGAACAGCGAGTTGTAGATCGCCTCTTCCGTGGCCTCGACCGCGGCCTCGAACAAGCCCGACATCTGCTCGTTCGCCAGCTCCTCAGTGGTGAGCCGCGTCGCGTTGGCGGCGCGGCGGACCTTTTCGTTCGTCGAGAACGCCAGCGCGTAGTCGCCCGATCCGTTCGACGCCGACGAGCCCGTCCGCGCCAGGCCCATGATCGCGCGCGCCGCCAGTCGCTCGAGGTTGCGATCGGAGAGCGGCGCGTCGGTCGCGATGACCATCACGCACGACCCGTCGCCACGCTCGCCCGGCGACTGCGCGTCCCGCTGGAATGCGTACTGCCCCAGCTCCTTTCCCACCGGCGCCCCCAACACCTGGAGCACGCCGCCGAAATTCGTCTGCACGAGCACGCCGACCGTCCAACCGCCGAGCGACTGCGGCAGCACGCGCGACGAAGTTCCGATCCCGCCCTTCCAGCCGAACGCCACCGTGCCCGTGCCGGCCCCCACGCTCCCTTCGGCAACCGGACCGTCGGACGCCGACGCGAGCGCCGCGCGCACCTGCTCCGCCGTGATCGGCCGCGCGCGAATGTCGTTGAGCGTGCCGTCATTCGTTTCCGCGACGACCGGATTGATCGACCGCACGTTCTCCATGCCGGGCAGTCCGAGCATCCAGTCGACCATCGCGTCGGCCGCCTTCCACACACAGAGCGTGCACGTGAGGAGCAGAGGCGTCTCGAGCTCGCCGAGCTCGTGCAGCTGAGTCGCTCCGGTGATCTTGCCGAAGCCGTTTCCGACGTGCAGCGCCGCGGGCACACGGTCGGTGAACACGTTCCCGCCGTGCGGCAGAATCGCGGTCACGCCGGTTCGAACGTTGTCGCCCTGCACGACCGTCGTCTGCCCGACGCGCACGCCGGCGACGTCGGTGATCGCGTTGAGCCGTCCGGGCGCGAACACGCCAGGCTTGACGCCCAGATCGCGCGCCCGCGCGCGTTGGGCGATCGCCTGCGAGGAGAGTGCGGTCATCGCGAGGACCGTCGAGAGCGGAATGGCGTGGTTCAGCATCGTGGAGGATGATGACGCCTCACCGTATCGCCGCATCCTTGCGCCGGCAACCCCAACGACGCGCGACGACGTTGAGGCGCTCCCCCCCGAGTCCTATCTTGCCTCGTGTGCCCCCTCGTCATTTGCTCCCGCTGCACGGCCACTCGGCCCTTCGCGCCCGACTCGCCGGAGCCGTGTCTCGGGGCGATCTCCCGTCCTCCCTTTTGATCGAAGGGCCGCGAGGCGTCGGCAAGCAACAGCTCGCCCTTTGGCTCGGCCGGTTGTTGCTCTGCGAGGATCCCGAGAACGACTTCCCCGTCGGGGAATCCGACGGGCCGAAGGCCGCCGCTCGAGCCACCGACAGGACGCATTGTCGGACGTGCAAGCTGACCGAGTCGCTCCTGCACCCGGACCTGCACTGGCTTTTCCCTCGCCCACGGCTCAAAGGCTCCTCCGACCCGGACCTCGCCGACATCCGCGAGGACATGGCCGAAGGGATCGCCGAGCGCTTGGCGAACGGCGGCCTGTACGAGTCCCCCGGCGGTGACGAGGGAATCTTCGTCGCCGCGATCCGCGGGATCGTTCAGACGGCGGCGCTCAAGCCGGCGATGGCGCGGCGGAAGGTATTCATCATCGGCGACGCCGAACGCATGGTGTCGCAGGAAGGTTCCGACCAGGCGGCGAACGCGTTCCTCAAGCTGCTCGAGGAGCCGCCCGCCGACACGACGGTCATTCTCACTTCGAGCGAACCTGGCGCCTCTGCTGCCGACCGTTCGCTCCCGCGTGATCGCGGTGCGCGCGCTGCCGCTGACGGACGCCGAGATGAAGGCGTTCGTGGAGGACAAGAGAGATCGCTCCGCTCCTCGACCTGTCGGCGAAGTCCGCCGAGCTGGTCAAGGCGGCGTCGGGAGCGCCGGGGCGCCTCGCCGAGCGCGACGCCTGGACCGCCGCGATCGATCAGGCGACACGGTTTCTCGACGCCGCGTCGGCGCCCGACCGAGGACGCCGCGCGCGCGTCGCGCTGAGCCAGGGCGCGAGCGGCGCGCGCGGAAAGTTCAGCGACACGCTCGACGCGCTCACGTCGCTGCTGCACGATCGAGCGCAGGCGGCCGCCGAGCGAGGGGAGGACAAGCGAGCCCGCGGGCGCGGCCCACGCAATCGCGATCGTCGAGCGGACCAAGGAGCTCGCCACGGGCAACGTGAATCCGCAGCTGTTGACGGCGGCGCTGATTCGGGACCTGGCCCCCCTCGTCCGATGACGCGACAAGCTCTCCCACGTGGACGATTCCGGCGCGGCGCGCATGGTGGACGTCTCGGGCAAGCCGGAGACGCATCGCCGCGCGCGAGCGACCGGGGCGATCCGGATGCGCCCCGCGACCCTTCAGGCGATCGTGAACGCCGAGGTGAAAAAGGGCGACGTGCTCGGCGTAGCGCGCGTCGCGGGGGTGATGGCCGCAAAACGCACCGCGGAGCTGATCCCGCTCTGCCATCCGCTGACGCTCGACGACATCCAGGTCTCGCTCACGCCGGACGAATCGCTTCCGGGCATCCGCGCCGAGGCGTCCGTGACGACGACGGGTCGCACGGGCGCTGAGATGGAGGCCCTTACATCGGTCGCCGTCGCGCTCTTAACGGTCTATGACATGGCAAAGGGCTCTGGACCGTGGCATGGAACTGTCCGATATATCGTTGGCCTCGAAGTCGGGTGGACTCGGCGGCGAATACGCAAGAGTTGATGGCACGAGCTCTGCCACCTAATGTGCGGGCAGCGGTAAAGCCGTAGAGGCTGTTTGGTAGTTAACCACTTGCCTTCACAACACTTATGCGCAACCTACGTGGGACGTACGTCCACCGGGGTGATGCGTTTCGGCGGCGGAGACGGTTCCACCGGACCCTGTTTCTGGCTGGCTCAGTGGTCCTGACGTTCGGGGCCATTACCGTCCATCGCGCCGCCACGGCGAACGCCGAACCTGCCGTAACCGAGAGCCGAGCCGGGGGGATGTTCTCCCTCGGAGACTCCCGGAAGCTGCGCTCCGAGCTTGCTACGAGTCAGGGCGAGCTGTCGCTGCTTCGCGCCCAGATCGAGCGGGCGGATAAGGTCATTCAGTATTCGACCCAGTACGCGATCCCGGCCGGCTTGGCCGGCAAGGTGTTCGACGCCTCGCTTCGCGAGGGCATCGACCCCGAGCTCGCGTTCCGGCTGGTTCGCCTCGAGAGTGAGTTCAACCCGCGGGCGGTGAGCAAGACCGGCGCGATCGGTCTGACGCAGCTCATGCCCAGCACCGCGGTGATGTTCGACAAGGCGCGCGACGCGCGACAGGCTGTTCGTCGCCGAGGTGAACCTGAAGATCGGGATGCACTACCTCCGCACCCTGCTGGACATGTACAAGGGCGACGTGCGCCTCGCGCTGCTCGCGTACAACCGCGGCGAGGACGCTGTCTGGCGCGACGTTCGGGCCGGAGTGAACCCCGGGAACGGCTACGACCGGATGGTGATTGGCGATTACAAGGGGAAAGGGATCATTCAGTAGATCGGTGGACCGGTGGACCGGGTGACCGGTGACCGCGGACAACGAGACGAAGAAAACGGGTGGACAGCGCTGACTTGGCTGTCCACCCGTTTTGTCGTCAGCTCTCGCCGTCTACCGTACCGGTCCACCGGTCCACCGGTCTACCCTATTTCTTCGCCTTCCTCGTCCCCACCACAATCGACTGCCCCGGGAAGACGATCGCCCGCTTGAGGCCATTCATCTTCATCAGCGCCGACGTCGACGTGTGGTACTTCTTCGCCAGCGACGCGAGCGTCTCGCCCGACTTCACGACGTGCAGCACGCGCGCGCGCGAAGATCCGTAGTGCTCGATCGCCGGGTCGGGCGCGTTGGTCGCGGCGGCCGCCACGGCGGCCGTCGGGACCAGCACCACCTGACCGGGCACCAGGTTGCCGCTCTTCAGTCGCTTGATCTTCGGGTTGAACGTCGCCAGTTGCTGCGCCGTCAGCCCGTTCTTGTTCGCGATCGACGCCACGCTCTGGCCTTTCTTCGATTCCACCGTCTTGTAGGCCGTGCGGGCGGCGCTGGGGAGCGCGGCCAACGCGACGGCAAAGCTGTCGGCGGCCCCGACGGGGATCCGCACGCGCAGCGAGTCCTTGGGCGGCGTCATCCCGCGCAGGATCTGCGGATTGAGGTCCTTGAGCGTGGCGACGTTCGTGCACGCGGCGGCCGCGATCGCGGCGAGAGGCGTCGATGGCCCGACTCTCACGGTGTCGTAGGCAAAGGCGGGCTGCGGGCGGATCGTCAGCCCGTACCGCTCCGGCTCCTTGCCGACGAGCGCCGCCGCGATGAGCTGCGGAACGTACTCCCGCGTCTCGGCGCGCAGATAGTTCTTTTCGGCGAGCGCGAAGAAGAGATCGTCGCCGGTGGTTCCCTCGAACGCGTCGGCGTAGCGCGACAAGCCGCGCGCGATGCGCCCCGGTCCGCCGTCGTACGCCGCGGCGGCAAGGTAGAGCGACCCGAACTGCTCTTTGAGATCTTTGATGAAGCGCACCGCGGCCGTCGTCGAGCGAACCGGGTCGCGGCGCTCGTCGACCCACCAGTCGACGCGCATTCCCATGTCGCGGGCCGTCGTCGTCATGAACTGCCACATGCCGACGGCCGCCGCCTTCGAGTACGCGTTCGGATCCCAGCCGCTTTCGACGAGCCCGAGGTAGTACATGTCCTCCGGCAGCCCGCCCTCGCGCATCTTGGCGCGAATCATCGGCTCGTAGCGCGTGCCTCGCTCGAGCTGCAGCTGGATGCTTTCCTTCGCCGAACCGGAGAAGAGCCGGACGTAGCGTCCAACGCGAGCCCTCGCCTCGTACGCGTGCACCTCGATGTCCCAGGCCGGCTCGATCGCCGAATCGGCGACCGCCACCGGATGCACCGCGGAATCACGCGCGCCGAACAGGCTCGTGACGCTGCGATCCACGTCGGTCTTGGTCACGGGCACGGTGTCGGCCAGCCGCGCGGAGTCGACGGCCGGGCGGCTTCGCGGCGTCGTGTCGCGCGGAATCGCGTGCCCCGCGAGCTGCGCTACGTCGCCCGTAGAGAGCGTCGTCGTCGGACGCTGGCGCGCTCGTGGAGGTCGGCGCCGGCGACAGGCCCGCGTTCCCCGCGCGTGAGCCCGCGCAGGCAGCCGAGACCATCGCTCCACCGAGAAGAACCACGTTACGCAGGCGCATCAGGCCGATTCCGCTCCATTTGTTCGTCAGAGTTGACCTGGCCGCTCGAAACACAATCGCCGCTCGAGGCGGCGAGGGGTTGTCGGCCAACATACTACAACGCGGACCGGGCACCAGCCCGCTGGGACCAACGAGCTATTGCGAAGTGATGAAGTTTCCGAGGACGCGGTTTGTCGCATTCAAGACGGCCACGGCCGCGCCGCGGCGCGTGTCGGCGTCCACCAGATAACAACCGACGAGACGCGTCAGCTTGCCATCCTGACGCATCGAGATCGACACGATGATGAGGTTTTCGTCGAAGGCTCGCATCTGTTTGATGCCGAGCAGCTCGAATTGCAGCGCGCCCTTGGCGAACGTCATCAGGGCGTTGAGCGCGGCCTCGGCGGCCACGCGGAAGTCACCGAGCGGGCTCGATTGCCCTAGCGCCTTCCCCACGAACATCTCGCCGTCCCACTCGAGCGAGACCTCGGAGTTGCACTGGCCGGACGGCGTTCGCGTGAAAGCGAAATGCGCGAACCGCAGCCGCTCGCGACGCAGGCCGAGGGAGAAGATCGAGCTGTCTTGTTCCGGGCGCTCTTGATCCTGATCCATGCGATAGCAACAGGGTGGCGGACGGCTTGACCAAGGAGCACCCTCGCCCCTCTGTTAAAACGAGTGGTTTCCACGCCCCGCAACACGGTCGTTGTAACTCCAATCACGAACTTCGATGCACGTCGTGATACAATTTTCAGTATCGGCAGCATTCGCGGGCGCGCTCACTCTCGTCGGGCTCGCGGCGCCTGCGATCGCGCAGTCGAAACCCCTCGCCGCGGACGTCGAACGCCGTGTCGCGCAGGTTCCCGGAGCGGTCGTCGGGGTGGCGTTCCACGACCTCGAGACCGGCGACAGCCTCTATCTCCGTGCCGACGAAAGCTTTCACGCCGCCAGCACCATGAAAGTGCCCGTGATGATCGAGCTTTTCCGGCAGGTGGACGCCGGCACCCTGCGGCTCGATCAGGGCGTTCCACTGGTGAATCATTTTGTATCGATCGCGGATGGGTCGAGCTATTCGCTCAACGCCTCCGACGATTCCGACAGCCTGGCTTACAGCCTTGTAGGAACCCGCGTCCCGCTTCGCGACCTCGTGGACCACATGATCACGCGGTCGAGCAACCTCGCGACGAACGCACTCATCGAGCTGGTCGGCGCCAAGAACGCCAACGCCACGGCGCACCGCCTCGGCGCCGCGAACATCAAGGTCCTGCGGGGTGTCGAGGACACTCCGGCGTTCCGAGCCGGCATGAACAACACGACGACCGCGCGCGATCTCGCCGTTCTGCTCGAGGCCATCGAGACCGGTCGCGCGGCGTCGCGAAGCAGCTGCGACGCGATGCGCGACATTCTCTCCCGGCAGGAGTTCAACGAGGAGATTCCCGCCGGGCTCCCGCCGGGCACGAAGGTGGCCCACAAGACCGGTTGGATCACGGGCGTGCTGCACGACGCCGCCGTCGTCTACCCGCCCAACCGCAAACCGTACGTGCTCGTCGTCCTCACGCGCGACATCCCGGACGAAAAGGTCGCGCGCGCCCTGATCGCCGATGTCTCGCGACTCGTGTGGGCGAGCGCCGTCGCCGGCCGGCCGGCGTTGCAGCAATGATCGTCGCCCTGGGCTGCGACCACGCGGGATTCGCTCTGAAGCAAGGCGTCGCCGAAGCGATTCGCGCCGCCGGACACGAAGTGCTCGACTGCGGCGCGTTCGAGCTCACGCCGGGTGACGACTATCCCGACTTCGCCGCCGCCGTCGCGCGCGCCATCCTCGCCGGCCGCGCCGAGCGCGGAGTGATCGTCTGCGGCAGCGGCGTCGGCGCGTCGGTGGCGGCCAACAAGTTCCCCGGAATCCGTTCCGCGCTATGCCACGACACGTTCTCGGCGCACCAAGGCGTCGAGGACGATTCGATGAACGTCTTGGCGCTCGGAGCGCGGGTCATCGGTCCTTCGCTGGCCGCGGAGCTGGTCGGAGCCTTCTTGCGGGCCGAGTTCTCAGGCGCCGAGCGGCACCGCCGGAGACTCCAGAAAATCGCGGAGATCGAGCGGGAACAAACGTCTGGGTGAGGCACCCCGGGCTACAAGAACTTGCCGGCAAAATCCCGCCGATCGTGGCCCGCCGGCCATTTGTGGCTCGCTCACTCCGACGACCGCTCCGCTCCCGCTCGATACACGATCACGTCCACTTTCTCGAGCGTGATCAAGCCGCCGCCGATCATCGAATCGAGCTCGGGAAGGATCGCGTCGATCTTCTCGGCCGAGTCGACGCACTCGATGACGATCGGCAGGTCGCCGGACAGCTCGAGGAACTTCACCGTGTGTACGTGCGCGGTCGCGCCGAACGACATGATGCCGCGAAAGACTGTTGCGCCGGCGAGCCGCCGCGTTCGCAGGAGCTGCACGATCTGCTCGTAAGTCGGCTTCCCCTCGTACTTCTCCCGCTCGCCGACGTGAATGCGCATGAGCACGCGCTGACCCTTGAGTCCTTGCATCGCCGGATTCCTCCCCTCGGGTCGTGGGTGCGTCAGTCCGCCGAAAGCCCGGTCTTGCCGATCGAAATCAAGCGTCCCGCCGCGGCCATGCCGATCGCGCAGCCGAGCAGCGCAAGCGCGACGCTGGCGACGACATACAGTCCCGCCGTTCGATACTCGCCGTCCTCGAACAGGCGAAACGTCTCGTAGCTGAACGTCGAGAACGTCGTGAAGCCGCCGCAGAATCCGGTCGTGAGGAAGAAGCGCATCTCGGGGCCGAACGCCGACGTCTCCAGCCCGAGCCGCACGAGGAATCCGAGCAACAGCGAGCCGCTGATGTTGATGGCGAGCGTTCCCACCGGGAGAGCCGTGGCGAAGCGGTCCTGAATGAGGGCGCCGATCAGATATCGCGCCACGCTGCCGAGCGCGCCGCCCACCGCGACGGCGGCGATCAATCGCCAATCCATCTTCATGGAGACACTCCTACGGACAACGGGTCAGTAGGAGCTATCAGCCGAGACGCGGCGGTTGAGGGCGAGCTCCATCGCCCGCGAGAACGCTAGGCGACTCGCGCGACGCTTGTCAACGCTTGGTCTGTCCGTCGAGCCTCTGGTCGGCCGCGGCTTTGGTGACGTCCATCGCCGTCACGATTCCGACCAGCGCCTCGCCGTCGGTGACGAGCACGCGATGCACCTTCTGTTTCTTCATCATTTCGGCGGCCGTCGACACCTCGGCGTCCGGCGGAAGCGTCGCGAGCGGAGCGCGCGTCATGACCTCGCTCACGTCGTGCTCCTCGAGGAAGTTCCACTCGGGCGTATCGACGGTAGCGGCGCGCTCGGAGGCGTCGACGCCGGAGTCGTCCCACAGCTCGGCGAAATACGCCGCCGCGGCCTCGGTCTCGTCTTCGGCGTCCCGCTCGACCGAGTCGTCCTCGTCGTACGCGTTCGACGCGTCGGCCAACTCCCGCTCCGTCGGCACGCCAGGAAGCGCGCTGGCGAACGTCATCAGGTCGCCGCCGGTCACGACGCCGGCCAGCTTACCCCCGCTCACCACGGGCGCGCCGCTCACGTGGTTCTTTCCGAACAGCTCCATCGCTTCGCGGATCGACATTTCGGGGCTGACGGTCACCACGTTCGTCGACATGATATCTCGCAGTCGCAACATCATTCCTCCTGATGCTCGGCTCGGTTTCAGATGATCTTCGTGCGGGCGACGAGCGCCGCGCGCTCCGTGCGTGACGCAACACGCTGATTCGAGGGTCCAAGGTGCATTCATTGTGCCGCATGGCGGACTCGACGTCGCATCGTCGGGCAGACCACAGAAAACACACGGAAAACACCATCGAAGGCGGAATGAAAACACGCGTGGCGTTCATCTCGGTGTTGCTGGCGGTCGCGTGCGGAGGCGCGGAACGCGCGGGCCACGATGCGTTCAGCGTGACCGCCACCTTCCCCCATGATCCGACCGCTTACACGCAGGGACTCCTCTGGGCGGACAGCGTGCTATTCGAGAGCACGGGCCTTTACGGCCACTCCGACGTGCGTCGCGTCGACTTGCGGAGCGGACGCGTGCTTGCGTCGCGCCCGCTGCCGCCCAACCGATTCGGCGAAGGACTCGCCCTCCTCCACGGCCGCCTCTATCAGCTCACGTGGGAGTCCGGCGTGGCCTACACCTACGACGCGGCAACGCTCGCGCCGGGCGACTCCTTTCATTACGACGGTCAGGGCTGGGGACTCGCGACCGACGGCAAGTCGCTGATCATGAGCGACGGCTCGGACTCGCTGCGAGTCGTCTCGCCGGAGACGTTCAAGGTCGAGCGAGTGGTTCACGTCAAATACCGCGGCGCGCCGCTCAAGCAACTGAACGAGCTGGAGTACGACCGCGGCGACGTGCTGGCGAACGTCTACCAGACGAACTGGGTCCTGCGGATCGACCCGGCCACCGGGAATGTGCGCGAGCTTCTCGACTTCGCCGACCTGTATCGCGACCGCTCGCCGAAGGCCGAGGTCATGAATGGAATCGCGCTCGCCCCCGACGGGACGCAGTTGCTCCTCACCGGCAAGCTCTGGCCGACGCTCTTCCAGGTGCGCCTCGACTCAGCGCGGTCGAGCGGTCAGCCGTAGTCTCGTCGGCGGCTGCCGCGGTCGCCAACGCAAAGCACCGGTGCCACATTCGTGCGCACTCTTGCCCACAACTGTCTGGAGGCCGATCCATGCGCCGCCCCTCCCCGTTCCCTGTTCCGCGTTCTCGCGCGGGTTTCCTCGCGGTCGCGCTCGTGGCCGCACCCTTTTTCGTCGCACGGGGGCAGTCCGCGGCTGAATCGACCGCCGGCGCATCGAGCGGACGCCGGCCAAGAAGCCGGAAGCCAAGGTCCTTCGGCTCGAGGACTTTGCGCAGTGGAATCGAATCACGTCTCCCGCGGTCTCTCCCGACGGCAAGTGGATGACGTTCACCTATTCGCCCAACGAGGGCGGACAGACGATCCTCCACGTGAAGTCGCTCGACGGCGCGAAGGACTATACCGCGTCCGTCGGCAACGCCGCGGGCGGTGGGCGCGCCGGCGGTGCGCCTGGCGGACGCGGTGGCGGAGGCGGCGGCGCACCGTCGTTCTCCAGCGATTCGCGCTGGGCGGCCTACATGGTCACGCCGGAAGGGCGCGGTGGCGCCGGCCGGGGTGGCGCCGGACGCGGGCGCGGCGGGCAACAGGCGGCCGCCCCGCAAGAAGCACCGGCCGTCGCGCACCTCGAGGTGCTGAACCTCGCGAGCGGCGAGAAGGTCTCGATCCCCAACGCCGCGTCATGGAAGTTCTCGAGCGACGCGCATTGGCTCGCGGTCAAGCTCAATCGCGCGCCCGGCGCGGCCGCGGCCGCCGCCGCCGCTACATCGGCGGGCGCGGATCTCATCGTGCGCGACATGACGTCGGGCGTCGTTCGCAACATCGGCAACGTCAACCAATTCGACTTCGACGACGCGGGACGCCTCCTCGCCTACACGCTCGAGGTGCCGGAACGACTCGGCAACGGCGTCTACCTGCTCGATCCGGCCACCGGCGAGTCGCGCGCGCTCAACACCGCGCAGGCGGACTACGACCAGCTCGCGTGGAGCGCGACCGGCAACAACCTCGTCGTGCTGCGCGGCGACAAGCCGCGCGGAATGAAGCAGCGCGAGAACATTCTCCTGGCGTGGCAGGGCGTTTCGACCGCCGAATCCAAGGCGATCACCTACGATCCCGCGAAGGACGCGTCGTTCCCGAAAGGAATGGTGCTGAGCGAGTTCACCGCGCCGCGCTGGAGCAAGGACGGCTCGCGCGTTCTCGTCGGCGTGAAAGAACAGGAAGCCGAAGTTCCCGCGGCGGATTCGAACAAGGCGAACGTGGACATCTGGCACTGGAAGGACGCGACGCCTCAATCGGTGCAGATCATCCAGCTTCAGCAGCTGCGACGCGCAACGCTCCCGGCGGTCGTTCTTCTCGCGAGCAACAAGCTGGTGAAGCTGGGCGACGACAACGCGCGCAACGTCACTCCGGCCGCGAACTTCAGCGTCGCCATCGCGCGCAACGACTCGGCGTACCGCGGCGAAGTGGCGTGGGGCGGGAGCCGCGCCGACGTCTACAAGGTGGACGTGGCGACCGGCGCGCGCACGCTGATCGACAAAGGGCTGTCGCGCGAGTACGGCACGTCGCCCGACTCCAAGTGGTATCTCTACCTCAAGAACAAGCAGCTCCGCGCGTTCAACCTCGCCGACGGCACGTCGTCGACGCTCGATGCGACGGCAATCGCCGGCAAGTCGTTCGTGAACGACGACGACGACCACGCGTACGAGAAGCCGATCTGGGGTCTCGGCGGGTGGACGAAGGACGCCAAATCCGTTCTGCTCTACGACAAGTATGACGTGTGGAACGTGCCGCTCGACGGGAGCAAGGCGACGGATCTCACGCAGGGCGTCGGCAGAGCGCAGGGAATTCAGTTCCGCGTCGTGCGCTTCGGCGCCGGCGGCGGCGGCCGAGGCGGTGGTGGACGCGGCGGCGCCGGAGCGGCCGCCGACAGCGACGGCGTCGACCTCTCGCAGCCGGTCACGTTGAGCGCATACGGCGACCGCACGAAGAAGTTCGGCTACTGGCAGGTTGCCGCGGGCCAGGCGCCCAAGCCGCTCATCTGGGAGGACAAGAACGTCGGCGGCGCGATCAAGGCCGCCAACTCCGACCGGATCGTGTTCACCGAACAGGACTTCAACGAATTCCCCGACTATTGGGCGACCAACACGGCGTTCGAGTCTCCGAAGAAGATCACCGACGCCAATCCGTTCCTTTCAGAGTTCGCGTGGGCGAGCAAGAAGGTGCTGATCGATTACAAAGACCGCTTCGGCCACCAACTGCAAGGCACGCTCACGCTGCCGGCCGGTTACGAACCCGGCAAGAAGTATCCGATGCTCGTCGAGTTCTACGAGATCATGTCGAACACGCATCACAACTTCCCGACGCCCGGTTACGCCGACAGTCCGCAGATCTCGATCTACGCGAGCAGCGGCTACGCGGTCTTCCAGCCGGACGTCGTCTACGAGATCGGCAAGCCCGGCACGTCGGCCGTGGACTGCGTGACGAGCGGCGTCAAGAAGGTGATCGAGCTCGGCTTCGCCGACCCCAAGCACATCGGCCTGCACGGCCACAGTTGGGGCGGATATCAATCGTCGTTCATCGTGACGCAGACGGACCTGTTCGCCGCGGTCGTCACCGGCGCGCCGCCCACGAATCTCACGAGTTTCTATAGTGAGCTGTACAAGAGCACGGGCACCGTCCAGCAAGGCATCACCACGGTCGGACAGGTGCGCATGGGCGTCGGCGTCGATCCGTACACGAACACCAAGATGTTCGAGGAGCAGTCGCCGATCTTCCACGTGAAGAACATCAAGACGCCCTTCATGATTCTTCAGGGCGGCGACGACGGCGCCGTCGACTACGTGGAAGGTTTGCAGTTCTTCAACGCGGCGCGGACCGCCGGGAAGCAGGTGATCTTCCTGACGTACCCCGGCCAGCCGCACAACCTCACCGATCGCGACGACCAGAAGGACTTCGCGATCCGGATGAAGCAGTTCTTCGATCACTACCTGATGGACAAGCCGATGCCGGAGTGGATGGCCGACGGGCTGCCGCAGGTGAGGAAGGGAGGGCCGATCCGATGAGGACCACCGACGGCGCGGACTTCCTGACAACGCTGACTTCCTGACAACGCTAACTCCTGACAGCGCTGACTCCTGACAGCGCTGACTCCTGACAGCGCTGACTCCTGACAGCGCTGACGACGCTGACGTCCCCAATTCGCCCGCCCTTGGCGCCGTATGGAAGTCAGCGCCGTACCGAAGTCAGCGCAGTATGGAAATAGGCGCCGTTCGGAAGTATGCGCCGTTCGGAGTATGCGCCGTTCGGAGTATGCGCCGTTCGGCAGTCAGCGCCCTCCGCCGTTGACCGTCCTATCGGCTCGCCCTGTGCGCCGCGACATAATCGCGCAGCACGCCTGCCTCGGTCTCGACCTGCTGGAGTCTGGCCTTCACCAGGTCGCCCAGCGAGATCACGCCGCGCACCGCGCCGCCCGACGTGACGAGCAGATGGCGCTGGCGCTCGAGCGTCATGCGCAGCATCGCCTCTTCGATCGTGTCCTCTTCGTCGCAGGTTAGCGCGGAGTGCATCACGTCGCGCACGCGAAGGCGCTCGAACGAGTAGAAACGCTCGTGCGTCGTACGCACGATGTCCCTCTCGTCCACGATGCCCACCAGCGTACCGGTCGCATCCACGACCGCCAGCGCGCCGATGTGGTGGGTCACGAGCAGCCGAACCGCCGCGCCGAGGTGCGCGTCCGGTCCGACGGTTATCAGGTCTACGGGCTTTCGCTCCAGCAAGTCGTGCACGTGCATCGTCTCCTCCCTCAACAAATGGGTCCCTATTCCCAACATACCCGCCGCGCGCGGGAATGATCGGCGTGGCGCCGCGGCCGCACTCATCCGTTGGCCCGCATTTCGCCTTACGGATGGGTATGATGAGTCGAATGATTTTGCTCGCCGCCGCTGTGCTCGGTATGGCGTGTGGGCGCGACGGCGACGCGGCGTCGAGCGGTGAGGTCAGCCGAGCCTGGGCGCCCGTGCAAGCGGGCACGATCGCCGGCGTTTCGGCCGACGACATTCGCGTGGCGATTCAGCGACGGCTACACGGCACCAGGCCCGCCGAGATCACCGCCGAGCGCTGGCTGCACGTTCAGCGATTGTACAACTCGTACAACGGTGCCGCCCTGTGGATGGAGGCGGAGGGACCCAACAAACCGCGCACGAACGCCCTGCTGAGAGCGATCGTCAACGCCAACGACGACGCGCTGCGCCTGGACTCCTACCCGCTCGCCGATCTGGTGCAGTCGATTAGCGTCGTTCGTGAATCGAAGACGCCGACGGCCGAACAGCTCGCCGACGCGGATGTCCTGCTCACGACCGCGTACATCGCGCTCGCTGAGGATCTGCTCGGCGGGCAGACCGACCCCAAGCAGCTCTCACAAGCCTGGCACATCGACGGCGGCGGACGCGCCGAGCGCGTCGACAGCGCCGTCTCGCGAAGCCTGCGCACGGCGAAGCTCGACGAGGGCATCGCGCGCATGCGCCCGCAGTACGACGACTACGCCGCGCTTCAAAAATCGCTCACGCACTTTCGAGACATCGTGACCAACGGCGGCTGGCAGACGGTGCCGAGCGGCAAGCTGTTGAAGCGAGGTGATCACGATTCGGCGGCGAGGTTGAACGCGCTCCGCGCCCGCCTCGCGGCCGAGGGATTCGCCGCCGACAGTTCGGACTCGGCGGCGCACAAGACGACAACCATATACGACCGCGCGCTCGCCGGCGCGGTCGCCAACTTTCAAGCGCACCACGGCATCGTCGTCGACAGCATCCTCGGCGACTCGACGGTGCAGTCGCTCAACGTTCCCGCGCAGTACCGACTCGCGCAGATCGCGGCCAACCTCGAGCGGCTGCGCTGGCTGCCCCGCGATCCGGGACAGCGTTACATCATCGTGAACGTTCCCGCGTTCCGCCTGCAGGCGTACGACAGCGGGCAGAAGGCGCTCGAGATGAAGGTCATCGTCGGCGAGGAATACGAAGGCAAGCAGACACCGGTGTTCGCCGACACGATGCAGACGGTGGTCTTCCGTCCGTATTGGCAGATCACGCCGAACATTCAGGCGAAAGAGATCGCGCCCAAGATCGCCGCGGATCCCGGCTACCTGGACCGGAACGAGATGGAGTACTACAAGGACGGCGGGGCGACGCGGATCCGGCAGCGCCCGGGCGACAAGAACTCGCTCGGCCTGGTGAAGTTCCTCTTCCCGAACGACTTCAACATCTATTTGCACGGGACGCCCGAGGGATTGCTGTTCGACAAGGACGTTCGTGCGTTCAGCCACGGCTGCATTCGCCTCGAGAAGCCCGACGAGCTCGCGACCTGGGTGCTCGGCTGGCCGCTCGACCGCGTCGTGGAGGCCGAGCACGGCGAGAACAATCACTCCGTGCGCGTCCCAGGCAGGCTGCCCGTCTACATCATCTATCTCACGACGTATTCGCGCGACGGCGACCTGTACTTCGGCAACGACCTGTACGGACGTGATGACAAACTTGTGCAGGAAATCGCGTCCGGCTCGATCGTGAGCCCGGAAGCTGCGCAGAACCTCGACAGGTTGAGAAAACTCGTGAACGAATGATCTTCGCGTGGTTCTGGCTGCTGATGGTCGGGTGGATTGCGGCGTCGTCGAACGCCCAGCCCCGCGCTCGCACACAGCCCCACGCGGATTCCGTTCGCGTCCCAATTCTCGTCTATCACTCGATCGCGAAACACCGCGCCGGTCAGAACGGCGAGCAGCGCGAGTTGGACGTCGACACGACGGTTTTCAGAACGCAGATGAACTATCTGGCCGGGCACGGCTACCAGATCATCTCGTTCCCGGCGCTGATCGACGCGCTCGAGCATGGCACGGGCGTTCCGCCGCGCTCGGTGGTGATCACGTTCGACGACGGATGGGAAACGCAGTATGCGGTCGCGTTTCCCATTTTGCGCCAGTTCCATTTCACGGCGACGTTTTTCATCTTCTCGCAGCCGATCGGCGTCGACCCCGGGTACATGACGTGGGCGCAGGTGAAGGAGCTGCAGGCGGCGGGGATGACGATCGCCGCTCATTCGCGCACGCACCCCAAGCTCACGCTCCCGAGTGTGTCGCTCGCCAGCGAGGTAGCGGGAAGCCGCGCGGACCTTCAGCGCGAGGTCGGCACCGCGCCGGAGATCTTCGCGTATCCATATGGCATATGGGACGACCGAGTGGCCGGCGCCGTGCGCGCCGCTGGATTTCAGGCTGCGCGCGCTCTTTCGGGCGGCGAATGGAACTCGGCGTCCAACCTCTACGCGCTGCACAGCGTGCTGGCGACGGACGACATGCAGCTGTTCGAGCGGGCGCTCGGTCCGTAGAACCTTGCGGCGAGTGGGGAGCGGCTCAAAGGTTCAAGGTCCCATTGGAAGTCTTCGAGCCCTCGCGCTTCCCTCGGAGGTCATCATGACTGCCGCGACCACCGCCCCCCGCGTGTACAACCCGATTTCCGGCTTCAGCTGCATCGCGCCGGCGTACGCGTCCGATCTCGACGTCCTTCGTAGCCACATGCCCGCGGTGATCGACGACGCCAAGTCCATCGTCGCCGGCCTCTCCGACGCGCAGTTCAATTGGAAGCCGTCGCCGGACCAATGGTCTGTCGGGCAATGCCTCAAGCATCTCGTGTTGACGGGCGTCTTCGCCGCGAACGGTCAAGAGGCCGCCATCGCGCTTCTGCGGGAGCGTGGTCGTCGTTCGGACGGCCCGTACGTCTATCGCGGAATCTCGGCGAAGATGGGTACGATGATCAGCAAAGGCGTCGAGCCGCCGGTGCAGAAAAAGTTCAAGACGGGGCGGAAGGTCGTGCCCACCGAGCACCACGATCGCGACGCGCTCCTCGCCGAGTTCATCGCGGTCCGCGAGCGCATGGCGAAGGCTGTCGTCTCAGCCAAGGGGCTCGACCTCGCGGCGGCGAGCGTTCCCCTCCCCATCCCGATGTTCTCGATGCGGCTCGGCCAGAGCCTCGCGTTCGAGATCGCTCATGCGCGGCGCCATCTGTGGCAAGCGCGCCAGGTGAAGGCGTCGACCGGGTTCTGAGCGCGCTTCGTCGCGGCGAGCCGTCAGGACTCACGCACGCAGAACCGCTAGCGTGTCGCGCTCGATGTCGATGAATCGATACCCGCACTCCTTCAGCAGCCCGCGCGTTTCGTAGCGTTCTTCGGGCGGCATGTGCACGGCCTCGTAGTTGATGATCGCGGGCCGAAGTCCAGACCGCAGCGCGTGCCGGACTATTACGCCGTCGTGGCCCTCGGTGTCGACTTGAAGCAGGTCGAGCTCGCGGACGCCGTGCCGCTCCAGGAGGCGCGGCAGCGTCGTCGTCGGCACCGAGATCTCTTCGATGCTTTCGGCGGGAATCCCATGGTACCGCAGCACGTCTCGATTGAATCCCGCGACGCCACGCCAGTTTTGGCCCGCGTGCGCATCGGGGCGCACCCTGTAGAGCGCGACGTTGCCCTCCCGATCGCTGATCGCGGCGTTCTCGAAGCTGAGGCGCGGGCGATTCGGATACGCGTCGACGAGAGCTTGGAACGTGCCCGGCATCGGCTCCACGAGAACCCCGGTGAGGTCGTGCTTCAGAATCAGGCCCCGCAACGGATCATCGAGCACGCCATCGTTCGCCCCGACCTGGACAAAGAAGAAACCCGCGTGCAAGCGCTCGGCTACGACGTACGGAAGAACCTGGAACCCATGTTCGAGCGTGGGAACGTTGCGAATGACGTCATAGCCGAGTTGGTGGAACGCCCACTTCAACATGCGACGCATGCAACCACCTTCATTGGGTTAGGAATGTCGGCCCTCGAGCGCCGCAAACAATATGTCGACCGTGTCGTGGGCATGGGAACGAGTGCGGGGACGGAGTGCCTCCGCCCACGTGCCCGTTCGCCGGACACCGCCTCCGCACCCGTCCCACCCTCGACCCTGAGAAATTTCCGCCGCCTCGCTCGTTAGTTCGAGCAACAGGAGGCGGTCAAGATGATCACGCACACAGGTAGATGGCGGAACGTGATGTTCGGCCGAGCGGTGTTCGCACTGGCGGTGTTGCCGGCGGCGCGCGCTTGGGCAGGCGTCGAGTACGTGACGAGCACGAGCAACTGCACGAGCCACATCGCGGGATCGGGAAACGCCCTGACCGTGATGGCGGGGCCGACCATGCGGTTCGAGGTGTGGGGGAATTCGGTCGACCTCACGAACCCTTCGAGCGGGTTCACGTTCAGCGGGCCGTCGGGGATGACCGCGAGCATCATCACACGCCACAGCGGCGTGGACAACGCCGGCCGCGGATGCGGCTTGGTCGGGTCCGCGGTGGTCCAAGTGAGCACGCCATCGGGGCTGACCAGCAATGCCACGGCTTCCGTGTCTTTTAAGATGCCGCTCGGCGACCTGTCGACGCTCTCGATGACCATCGTGGCGCAGCCGGCCCTGTCGCAGGCGACATGGACGACCGCCGGATCGCTGCAGCCGAGCAACATGTCCTGCATCATCAAGACGGGGTCGATCAGCGCGGTCAACCAGGACACCAAGCTCGTCATCCAGCTTCCTCCGGGTGCGGCACAGGATCAGACGACGTGCACGAGCAACGCGATCGCGCTGCGGGTGCATCCGGCATCGTCGCCGAACCCGCCCGACGTCGTGACCCCCATCACGTACAACGTGACGGGCCTGCCGTCGTTCGTCAGCGTGGCTCAGAGCCCGTCGCCGGTGTCGCCGTTCGCGGTTCCGCTGCTGACCTTCACGTTCAACGTGAGCGCGATCCGGGCGTTGACCGCGCCGAGCAACACAACGATCACGATCGCGAATCCGATCGCGACGAACCGGTCGACGACACTCACGCTTCAGGTCTCGCCGACCGCAGGTCAAGGTTTCTCGCAGGTGGCGTCGGCAAATCCGACGGCCACGAATGCCGGCAATCCGATCGACTTCACCGTGCGATTGTCTGCGCCGGCGAGCGGGAGTCAGGTCATCACCTGGCGAATGACGCAGGCGGCATGCTTCCGCCAGGCGCTCCCGGAGGCACCGTATTCCGCCGCGGCGCCGTTCCAGTTCTTCAGATTCCCGCAGAACGCGACGTCGGCCATCATCCGCGTCCTGTCGACGAACGGTGGCGGTTGCACGAACAAGCTCGCCCCGACGACGCACATCTTCGAGGCGTGGACCGGCGACTCGCGGACCGATCCGCAGGTTACGGCTGTCACGACCGGAGCGACGTACACCAGAACGACCGTTTCGCTGCTCGCTCCGTAAGAGGAGGGTCGGGCCAGGCTCCGTCGACGGAGCCTGGCCCGGCTTGCATCGCCCGGCGGCTGCGTCAGAAACTCAGGACCATTCGGGCCGCCACACACAATCGAGCTGTGCTCTGACGCGCCGAAAGCGCGCGTCGTCGCGAATTGCGTCAAAGCGCGGGTCCCACCAGACGTCCGCCGGCGCCGACCAGAGGAGAAAGGATTCGCCCTCCAGACACTGAAACGCGCGGTCCGCATCGCCGGCGCTCGCCCAGGCGAACGCGAGTTGCAGTGGCGTTGCGCCGTGGGCGCTTGCTTCGAGTGCGAGACAACGCGCCCGCATCGGGTGTCCGAGCACGGCGAGGGCCGAGGCTTGTTCGGCCAGGAGATCTCCGCGCAGATCGCGTCGCTTCGCGAGACCTGCCTCGAGGATTGTCATCACCGTCGCCTCGTCGCCCATTCGTGCGGCCGCCCGCGCAAGACCGGCGTGTCCCTCGTCGAGCTCGGCGTTGAGATCGAGCACCGGCTCCATGCTCGATCGCGACGACCGGTACTCGCCACGCAAATACCGTTGCCAGGCAAGGGTCGCGGAAAGCGCAGGCGACAGAGGATTTAGCCGCGCGGCGATCGCCTGTTCCTGAATCGCCTTCTGGCGAGCCCCGAAGCCGGTCAGCAGGACCATCGAGAGCCAATGGTGCGCGTCCGCATTCCGCGGGTCGAGGAGAATCGCGCGGCGAAGCGCGGATTCGGCGTCTGGCCAGCGCCGGCGAAGGATGTTGACGCCCCCCATGGCAACGTGTACGGAGGAGCGCGCATCGTCGAGGCCGACGGCTCGCTCAGCGCTCGTGACCGCGCGATCGATCGCGTCGCCGACGGGCATGTACCCGCGCATCCCCATGACCATCCAGCAATCGGAAAGCCCGGACCATGCGTCGACCGCATGTGAATCGCGCACGGCCGCGCTCGTGAAATACGCGATGGCACGCTCGACGGAGGCGCGCGTACGCTGATGCCAGTGATGCCGACCGCGCGCGAGGATTGTCGCGGTCTCGGAATCGACGGTCCGCGCGGGCCGTCCGCGGCGCTTGGCGGAAGCCAGCACGATGATTCCTTCCGCGGTCGGCGACGCGCCGGCGTCACGCACGAGCCGCAACGTGTCGGCGGACGGGGCGCCGCCCAGATCGAGAGCCAACCGCTCGATGAAGCCGCGCGCCGCCGCCGCCGCGCGGGTGCGGTTCTCCGAGAGGATCAACAGCCTTATTAGATCGCGAAATACCGCTTCATCATAAGGCGCCACTTCGAGAGCGCGCTCGGCCGCGCCGACCGCTTCGGTGATGCGCCCGGCGCTCTCGAGCGCGCCGACAAGCGCCGACGCCGCGCGAGTCGCGAGCGTGTTGAGACGAGCGCGCTCCGACGCTGCCCATTGGTCGAAGTCGACCGCGTTGCGCACGTAGAACCCGTCGAGGAAGTCGCCCCGGTACAGCGCAACAGCGTCGGACCACCGCTCATCGCCCAGCGCGCGGCGAAACTCGGCCACGTCGGTCCAGACGAGATCCGGCGACAAACGCACGGAGTCGGCCGCGGTGACGATCGCTTCGTCGCCGAGCGTCCGGCGCAGGACGTAGAGCGAATCCGCCAGGAGGTGCCGCGCCGTTCGCTCGTCGCGGTCCGGCCACAGGAGGCCCACAAGCCGGTCGCGAGTGATCGCTCCGCCTGTAGCGCTCGCGATGAGCGCGAGCAGCGCCATGCGCCGCTGTTGTGATGCCCGACGCGCAGATGCTCCATCTGAACCGGTGAGCGACACCGGTCCAAGGAGGCAGAGGCGACTCCGCATATCAGTAGGGACGCAATTCCAGACGATAACCGGACGATCGGGGTGCGATACCCTGGGTCGACGCGATTCGCCCAGCGGGCGCATCGCGCGAGGCGGGAGTGCGCGAGTGCGCGCCCCGTCGTGACCGATACCCTTTGGAGGCAAAAAATGTTGTTGAGGCATCTGACACTTGGAACCTTGATCGTCGCGCTGACCCTCGCGGCGTGTTCCGACAAAGACGGCAGAACCACCGCGCCGAATAGCGGCCCGCCACCCGGAGCGACGGGTGGCGCAAGCGGGGATAACAGCGAGATGAGTGGAAACACCCAAATCGTTTGGGGGCCGGCTCCGCCGATTTTCCCCGCGGGCGCGCAGTTCGCCGTCGTGGAAGGAGATCCCAGCAAGGCGGGCGACGTGTTCACCGTCCGGCTTCGCTTTCCCAACGGCTACATCCTGCCGCCGCACACCCACCCGGCCGATGAATACATCACCGTGCTCAAGGGCACCTTTCTCGCGGGAATGGGAGAGGACTTCAAGACGGACAGTCTCGTCGGCTACAAAGTGAACGACTTCGTCACCATGCCGGCGACGATGGCTCATTTCGCCAGCGCGCGCGGGTCCACCGAAGTACAGGTGCACGGCATCGGCCCGTTCGCGCTGACCTACGTGCATCCGCAGGACGACCCGACGAAGTAGCGAGACTCTTCGAGTTTTCGATGACACAGCCCCCACCGCGATCGGCGGTGCGGGGTTCTGTCGGCGGCGCACCGGTCGCGCATCAGACGTGAAGTCGGACGACGCGCGCTCAGATACTCAGTGACGCCTGGTACCGTGCGTATCCGGCTTCGACGTTCGCGACCTGCTTGGCTTGGAACCGCCACAGCAGCCACGACGCGATGAGCACGGGAATGCCGAACCACGCCATGAAGATCATGATCGTGAACAGGCCCCCAATGGCTGCGCCGATGATCGCCAGCCGCTTGAGATTCTTGTAGGGCGCGAGCATCGTTTCCTTGTGCGCGAACAGAACGTCGGGATCGTGCGATCCGTTTTCCTTGAGCGTGCCGAATACGGTTTGCTCGTTGACCGGGCTGAACGGATTGCTGGCTCCTGCTGGCATCAAACCCATGGGATACCCCCCTCGACGATAGAGACGCTGCTAACACGCATTACGCCGAAATGGCCTCGAGGCCATCATCGAGGGCGATTTTTCCAGAGCGTAGCCGCCCTTTTCCTCTGGGGATCGGCGAGCGTGGCGCAAACGGCGCCGCACCGCGCGATCCTCATCAGTTTCGACGGATTCAGCGAGCAGCGCTTCCGCGAATACGGCGACTCGGCCACGGCGCCGCACGTGTGGGGAATGCTCCGCCAGGGCGTATGTGCCGAGTCCGTGCGGCCGGCGTTTCCGAGCGTGACGCCGACTGGCCACGCGTCGATCTGGACGGGCGCCTACGCCAACGTCAACGGCGTCTCCGCCTCGTCGAACGCGACCCTGCCCGTGGAGTCGACGACGGTCCTCGACTGGACCGATGGGTACAAGGCGACGAGCCTCCGCGCCGAGCCGATCTGGCTGACCGCGGCGCGCCAGGGGAAACGCGTCTTCAGCCACATGGCGACGCAGTCGCCGCAACCGCCGAGCTATGCGCCCGTATCCATAGATCGGAACACTCCGTCCCTCGATTCCGCGCGTGCGCGTGCAGCCGCTGCGGTCGCGCTGCCGAATCTCGCGGCAATGAACATCTACAACGAGCTCGTGGCGCCGGGCCGCGTGATTCGAACGCCGTCGGAGATGTCGTGGGCGTTTGGCGACGAGGGCGACTCGCTGCACGCGCGCGTGCGCAATGACAGTATGGTCGTCGTGCAACTGAATCACGACGCCAACCGTTCCATCTCTGTGCGCCTGCATGCGACCGACACAACGAGCCCGCGCGGACGTCCGCTCGCGCGCTTTTTTTCCGAGCCGCTCCGCATTGGTCTCGCGCACGGACGCCGAACGTTCGTTTTCTTCCGACTCTTCGAGCTGTCGCGCGACCACTCGCGCATGCTGCTCTACGCGACCGAGGCGCGCGTCATCCAGGCGAATCGTCCCGACGTCGCGCTCGGCTTCGACGAAGCCGTGAAAGGCGGCCAGGGCAACGGCGCGGGTCGCTTCATGGAGCGCGGCGAGCTCGGTCCGCGCGCATCACAAGGCGGTGACGGGACGGCGGAGTACCGTTACATGGAGTCCGTCGAGCTGGTCACGCGTCAATACATGAAGGGCACCGAGTGGGGATGGCGCGCGTTCCGCCCAGAGCTCGAGACCGATTACATCCCGTTCCCCGACGAGGAGCTTCACACCTTCCTCGGCTTCGCCGACCCGAAGACGCCGAACGTTCCGCCCAACGCGCGACGCGTGGCGACGCGGATGCTCGAGCGCGCCTACGAGCTCGTGGACATTCGCCTCGAGCAGATGGAGCGTCTCGCGGCGAGTGAACCGAACACGCGGTTGTTCGTCACGGGCGAGCACGGCATGCGGCCGGCGTGGCTGGCATTCAAGCCGAACGTCGTGCTCGGCCAGGCGGGGCTGCTGGCGATGGACTCCGCGGGCAACATCGATCTTTCAGGCTCGCGCGCCGTGTGGACGCGCGGCGCGTGGGTCACCGTGAATCGCCAGTCGCGGAAGGGCGGTATCGTGCCGACGGACTCGGTGGACGCCGTGCTCGCACGCGCGGAACGCGCGCTACTCGGCGCGCGCGACAGCGCGGGCACGCAGATCGTCACGCGCGTGTTCCGCGCCGGCACGGTCGAAGGCGATTCGCTTGGGCTAGGCGGCCCGGGTGGCGGAGACCTCTACGTCGGACTCGCGCCGGGCTACTACTGGGATCCCACGCCCACGAGCGCGGCGGTGGCGTCGTTCAATTTCCCGCAGGGCGAGCACGGGTATCCGTCGACCGACCGGGACATGCACCCGCTGTTGTGCGTCCTCGGAGCTGGTCCCGGCCGGCGAATCGGCGAAGTGCGGTCGATCGACATCGCACCGACGATCGCGGCATGGCTTGGTATCTCCGCTCCGGCGGAGTCGCGGGGGAGAGTATTGACCCCGTGAGCAAATCCCGCCGTCGCGATTTGGATCAAGCGTCACAGACTCTCCGTGTGTGGCGCTTTTTTCCACCTGTTGCGAGTCGCGGCGTTCAGCGGTCTTTGTTCGACTCCCACCCGAATCCGACATGTCCATTCGTACGCTTACGAGCCGTTTGGGTATCCCGTTGGCCATCGCGTTCGCGACGCTCAGCACTCCTTTGACCACACGTGCTGCCTCACCGCGAGCGGACGACGCGACGGGAGTGTGGACGGCCCGCGCCAACGCGCCAGGTTGGAACGGCCGCTTCACCCTCTCGCTCGAACTCCAGCAGGTGGGCGACAGCGTGCACGGCATCGCGCGTTTCGAGTATGACAATGCTGAGTTTCAGACACCCATCGACGTCTCCGGCACGAACACGAACAACAAGCTCGAGCTGACCGACCGGAAAGACATGTTCAAGTTGATGGGCACACTGCGGGGGCAACATCTCGATGGGCGGATCGCCCACGGATCACACGATTGGAAGAACGCCGTTGGTGTAGGGTTCGAGCGAAAGGACGGGACGCCGAACGAGTGATTCCGAGGAACTAGCTAGAGACGCCACAGCGATTGACCCGCTGTGGCGTCTTTGTTTCCCGGAAGGAGAACGCGTCGATCGACGGGCGGGTCACCGATGGAACGGAAACGACGAATGACCTGAGGATCTACCGTGCTCGCATCTCCCCGCGAACCGAGCAGCAAGAACATTCATGGCTGGGCCACACCTTTGCGGCTCATGCCGTTCAGTCCGGCGCTTCAATTCCGCGGCGCTGATGCGAGCATCATCGTCTCTCGCGCGCATGGTCTCCGTGTTTGTCTACAGCTGTTTATGGCGCTTCAGGCACTGGACAACTAGCTTTGGTTTTCACAGCGGTTTAGACCCGGTAGCTCGGCTGGTAGAGCAACGGACTTTTAATCAGAAAAGTTGACATCGCGGTGTTCGGCAATGTTAGTCGTTGCTGTTGGTGGAATTCGTCTTACGAAGGGGTCGCCACGAGGCGGCCCTTTCGTGTTTTGCGATGATGGTCGCGTGTGCGGTCACAATTCGGGCACAGCGATTTCGCCCTTTCGACGCTCGGCCAAGGGTCCTCGCCACTGGGTCCCGTCCACGCGCTGTCCGGAAGGTCTGGCAATGAGCCGCCCTACCTCGCTCTGGCCTGTTGCAGTCGGTCTAGAACTGCCTCCCGATAACTCCGGCTCACCACCAGCCGCAGTCCGTTCACGAGGCTAAGGCGATACTCTCCGCCGCCCAGCGGCGTGCACTCGCGGACGCGCTCCAGGTTCACGATCGCCGAGCGGTGAATCCGCGCGAACGTCGCCCGCGGCAATAGCTCCTCCAACCTTCGCATGGTCATGCGGATGAGGTGCCGCTTCGACCCGGCGTGGATGCGCACGTAGTTATCCTCCGCCGAGCACCAATCGATTTCGTGCGGAGGGATCACCAGAATCGTCTCGGCGGTCCTTACCACGAGTCGCTCGGGGGTAACGACAGGTTGCGCCGACTGCAGCAACGCGTCGAGCGGGTCGTTCGCGCGGCTTCGGCTCCGTTGCCGCTCGTGCAATCGTGAAACGGCGGCCGCCAGGCGCTCACGCGTGAACGGCTTCAAGAGGTAGTCGACGGCGTAGAGATCAAACGCCTGAATCGCGAAGCGGTCGTACGCCGTGACGAACACGATGTGAGGCCGTTCGGCGGGATCCAGCGCGCGCACGACGTCGAGGCCCGCCAGCCCCGGCATGGCCACATCGAGGAAGGCCGCATCGGGCCGAGTCACGCGAATCTGCTCCAGCGCCGCGATCCCGTTTGGGCAAGTGGCGACGACCCGCAACTGCGGGCTCGCGGCGAGCCGCCGAGCGAGGCCGTTCAACGCGGCCGGCTCATCGTCGGCGACGACCACACGAAGCACGTCGTCCGCCATCAGGCCAGCTGCGCGTCGAGCGGAATGCGAATCGTCACGAGCGCGCCCCGCGTGCCGTTCCGCATTTCGCACCGAATCGAGCCCGCATCGCCATAGCGCAGCGCCAAGCGCTCGCGCGTGGCCGGCAGCCCCACGCCGCCGACCGCGAACGGATCCGCGCCAAATCCGGGCCCGTCATCTTCCACCGACAGCAGCAGCGCATGCGCATCGCGCGACACCCCGATGGCGATGTGCCCCGTCTCCACGCGCGGCGCCACGCCGTGACGGACGGCGTTTTCAACGATGGGCTGCAACAGAAAGCTCGGGACGCGCTCGTCGAGCGCATCGTCAGGAACCACGAACGTCACGACCAAACGGTCGCCGAACCGCGTCTCCTCGATCGCGAGATAGGCGCGCAGCAGATCGAGCTCCGTGCGCAGCGGTACCTCCGGCACGTCGCGCAGGCTCAGCGTCGCGCGCAGCAGCTCAGCGAGCTTCACCGCCATCGACTCGGCGCCCGCCGGATCGGTGTCCGTGAGCATCGCGATGCCGTGGAGCGTGTTGAAGAGGAAGTGCGGCTGGAGCTGCATCTGCAACGCGCGCAGCTGCGCTTGCGCCAAGTCGGCCTCGAGCCGCACCGTGTCGAGCTCGCGGCGGCGGCGCGCCGCGCGCTCGTCCATCGCCATCAGCACCGCCACGAGCGAGGCGTAGACCGCGACCCCCAGCAACACGTGTCCGCCGATGAGCCGTTGGAGCGTCACGCCGTACGACTGCGTCGGAAGCGTCGGTGGTCGTGAGAGCGACAGCGCCCACGCGGACCACGCGGACCAGGCGAGTGCCGACGCGGTTGCGAGCACGACGTGCATTGTGAGCGGCCGCCACAGCGGGCGCTCGAGCGGCACGCGGCGCATCGCGACCCGCACGGCGGGCGCGATAGGGGCCCAGATCCACCACGACACGAGGAGTGCCGCCCCGAGCCGCCCGAGATACGCGCGCGTTTCTGGCTCGACAGGCAAGAACAGCACGGTGGCCGCCCCGGCAACCAATCCGGGAATCGTCCACCCGGCGAGCGAGAGGAGCGCGGCGCGGATGTGTTTCACAGCGCGAATCTACTGCCCCGTGCGGGCCCGCGCCGAGTGTGGCGCGCCGATGGACGAGCGCTTTGTGGCGAGTCACGGCCACGTGCCGTAAACCGCGCGAACGGCGCGCGGCCGCGCTGTACCTTCGTCAATCATGACGCACCAACGCCTGCTCGTGCGCACGTCGCTCCTCTCGGTGCTGCTCCTGACGCTGCATCTCGCCCAGGATGCCTACCATTCCCCGCCGGGCACGATCGAGGCGGGATGGGGCAACCTCACGGCCGTTGTGATACTGACCCTGATGCTGGCCGGGCCCGCGCTCGTCCCCGAGCTCCGATCCGGACGGATGATCATGTTGTTCGTCGCGCTCGCGGCGATCGGCATGCCGGCGCTTCACTTCAGCAACAACGGAAATCGTAGCCGCTACAGCGACGCGTTGCTCTTTATATGGTGCTTGATGGCGCTCGGCGTGAACGGGCTGTTCTCGCTCATGCTGTGGGTATCGGAGCTGCGCCGCCGACGGACCGAACGCCGGATGGTCGTGTGAGCCTCGATCTTCGCGAGTCGTCGCTGCGCATCATCGGCGCGGTCTGGCTGCTCTTGCTTCGTCATGCCGCCAACACGTTGGCCGACGACCATCACCATTCCCTAGGAGGTTGACATGCACGACACAAAGGAGCGGTTGTCGTTGTTGTGGATCTTCGCGTTGCTCAACTATCTGTATGCGGACGTTATGGCCTTGTGGGCCCTTCTTGGGACGCCACCAGCGGACATGCCGCACCTCGGGCAATTGGCTCTAGCGGGTTCGGCCGTATTGATGGAAATACCGATGGCCATGATTGTGGCGTGTCGGTTTCTTCCGCTTAGAGCGAACCGGCTGGCGAATATCATCGCCGGCAGCATCGTAACCCTGATCAACGGCTTCCTCACCTTCATTCCGCCGCTTATCGGGCTGGGACGGCCGCCTGCTTTGCCAGAGTACTTGTTCTTCGCGACCATCGAAACGGTATGCACCTCGATCATCATCTGGCAGGCGTGGACCTGGTCGGACGCCAAGGCCGCAGCGAGTTCGCAGCCGATTGTCCGCAAACCGGCAGCTGCGATCACCACTTCTTGACCCATCGTGTGGTCTTCTCCCCAGGGCGCGCCGTAGACAGCACCAGTCGGCAGGGCGCGCGGAAGAAATGCTTCGGCGCGTGAGTCGCCGAACGGTGGGCGCGTGCCGACGGCGCGTGCCCCTCTGAGGCGCTACAGCTGTGAGGGCTTCAGACCCAGAGTGACCACTGCGAACCGCTTCGCTACCTGCTGCTACATTGAGGCTGGCAAATGAGCGGCGAGATCGCCCGACTGTCTACGTTTTCGTCTCCTCACGCGCGCGGCCGTTTTATCGGCGGACCAACTAAATTTGTTTTGCGTATCGATTTAGACCCGGTAGCTCAGCTGGTAGAGCAACGGACTTTTAATCCGTAGGTCGCGGGTTCGAGACCCGCCCGGGTCATTCCAGCGCAAGCATTTGGGTCGATCCACATCCGGTAGTGCTTAACGCTAGTGATGGGATTGGTCGCGAAACCGTGTGCAAACGCCGTCTGGTGACGCTGCGCATTCCTTCCGCAGGGCCAGCGTCGGGTCGATCCGCTGTGCGTGCTCCTGAGCGCCGCCGCGATGTCGCTGCGCGTCGCCGCACAGTACTTCGTTGAAAGCCGACGCGTAGAGTCTCATGCGCACTTTTCTCGGAAGGCTTCGAGCCGTTACCAGTCTCGCGCTCATATGGGGCGCCGTCTGGCTTCCCGTCGGCGCAGTCGTCGATCTGCTGCACCGTTGGATGAACGGACTCCGGCTCGCCCCCCTGTTCCTGTGGGACCTCGGCGTCTGGACGATTTTCGGGGGATTGAGCGGGGCTATCTTCGCCGTCCTGTTGGCCCTTCTCGAGCGGCGTCAATCCTTCCATCAGTTGTCCGCTCAACGTGGCGCGCTCTGGGGCGCCGCAGCAGGAGCGGCGCTTCCCATTTGCCTCGCCCTAATTCTGGCGGCAATCGGGGGTAGACTCGCCGCCTCACCGTTTGCATTTGCGGGTATAGCGCTACTAGGTAGCGTCTGCGGGTGGGGAACGCTCAAGATTGCCCGTCACGGCGTGGGCAGCGAATCGGACGCAGCGGCCCGCGATGAGCGCCAAGCTGACACGCGTCAGCACAACCGCCGGGCGTGAGACCGCAGCGCTGACGCCCCCTGAGATCGGTGACTTATGACAGCACCAACTCTTGACGCCCCGTTCCGGTTCGAGACCTCGTACGACACGCGAGACGCCCGACTGAATCTCATTGCGTCCCGACGTGCGACGCGGCGAGCTGTCTTCAATCCGATCTTCGCCATCTTGGGCGTGATCGGCATTGGTTGTCTCTTCTGGCGGTACACCATCGCTCTGGGAGTCGCGACGCTCGGGCTTCTGGCCTTTGTATGGCGGGCGCAGAAGCGCGGCGAGGCGCTTCGGAGGCGGCATGAGCGCGTTCGGCAACCGCCGCAGACCGTTCACCTGACGCTGACCGAGTCAGGATATTCGCTCAAAGGTGACGACTTCTTCGCGGAAGCGAGGTGGTCGAACGTGTTCAACGCCTTGGAAGGGAACGGTTTTCTGATCGTGCAGTCATGGCAGGGGCCGCGGCTGCGCGTCCACATCGATGAGTTGCAGCGTGCTGGCGTGTACGAGCGCGTTCGAGCGATTGTCGACGAGCGGAGCCCGAGCCAAAAGCGGCGGTGATTCGACCAGAGGTGAGAACCGACCGGACTCTTGCATTGCCCGGCAAAGACGATCCTCCTCTGTCGCCCCACATCTGCGGAAGAGTAGCGTTAGTCCTCTAACGACGATTCTGGAGTATGTTGTGTTGCCGGGAACGCAGGACACCCGCTGTAAATTCGCGACGTGGTCTGTTGTAGCGATCATCGCGGTCATCGCTACCCCGTCGAGTTGCGCGGCGCCCGCGGAACGGAGCCTCGCCCCGCCGTCCGATACTTCGACCGCGCCGTCAAACCCCCTAATTCCCCTCGCGATCGGCACGCGGTGGACGTACGACGCGATCGACTCAGTCCTGTTTACGACCGACACGAGTCGCGATCACTCGTTCCACCAGAGGCAATCGTTCGCGGTAATCGCGGACACCACCGTCGCGGATGGTTCCACATGGGCGGTTTTGGACAGCGCGTCCGGCATCATCGACGTCTCGGGGGGGACGGGCGCCCACGGTTACGTGGCCAACCGAAGCGGCGGGTTCTGGTCTTTGAACCTTGCCCTCGCTCCGGTACTGTCCCTGCTGTTTTTCGAGTTCCCCTACCCGGCCAAAGTCGGCACGAGCGAGAACTTCGGGATCACCGTAGTGCTCAAGACAGACACGGTCATCACGGTACCCGCGGGTACTTTTCATTGCCTGCTGTACGCTGAATCCGGCGACAGTGTCTTCGTGGCACCCGGCGTCGGCGTCGTCGCGCGCCTCACGGACAAGACGGGTACCGAGTTCATATCCGGACAGGTCGTCGAGCGATCCCGCGACTACTATGTCCTCAAATCGGTGGCCGTACCGTGAGAAGTCCGGTCGCCGCGTCTCACCCCGTTGGCCTCCGCCCTACCTCTTCGTCGTAAACCGAAAGGGCACGCTCACCCACGCGGCGACCGGCTTCGATTCCGGTGCGCGAGTGCGGGCCGGCTCGAAGCGGAAGCGGGGCAGGATGTCGCGCACGGCAGCGGTGAACAGATCGTGATCCGATTGCTCCACGACCATGCTCGCGGCGTCGACGCTCCCGAACTCGTTCACCATGAAGCGCACGACGACCTGTCCTTCGTGGTGTCCCGAGCGCAACAGCGCGTCGGGGAAGCGTGGCTCCGGCACGCGCCCGATGAGCTTGGGAGGGGTGACCGCGGTGACCGCGGTGATCGCGGCGACCGCGTTGTCGACGTCCGCCGGCGTGGGGGTTGAGACTTTCTCCCTCGTTCCAGTCCGATCGGTGTCGGACGCGCGCTGCCGCTCCGTTGCCGAACGCGCGATCGAGTCGAAGCTCGGCGCCTTCGCGATGCTCGGGTCCGGGATCTTCGGCATGTTTATCGGACTCAGGTGAACGTCGACGCGGGGCAGGCGGAGCGGAGCGCTCTCCGGCGCGCCCTGCTCTGGCTTCACCACGGGAGCGGTAGCCGCGGGCGTCGCGCTTGAGGAGGGGAGCGACTCGGCGCCGGTTGCGACCACTATGGCCGCCGCGCCGGTCGTTGTGGATCCGGTCCTCGTCGCCGGTGCCTTCACGACAGGAGCGACCGCTGCGGTGGTGCGCTGCGGAGCATTCATCTTCGTGGGCACGGGGTCGCTGCCGCCGCCGGCGCGCGGGCGCAACATCAGTAGCCCGGCGAGCGCAACCGCGGCCACTCCAACGGATGCAAACAGCATTCGCTTCTTGCGCGCGGCCGGCGAATCGGCCTGGACCGGTGCGGTTGTTGATCGCCAGTCGTCGGGCGAAGCATCCTCATTCGCGACATCGCTGTGCGCGACATCCGCGACAACGGCAAAGCGATGGGGGACGCCCGATTCGCGACCGGTGCCGCTCCCGGACGGACGAGCGCTCTCGGGTGGGGAGATGGCGATCTGGGAGGCAGACGGGGTCTGCATCGAGGACGCCATCAACGAGGCGGCCGCCACCGCAGCCGTGACCGTCGGCGTCTTCGAACGTTCGCGTGAAAAGGCGACGGGGCGAAGCGCCCGCGGCTCAGGCTTAGCGAGAAGTCTCAGCTTCTTCGGAGGGATCGGCGATGGCACCGTCGCACCCGGAGCGTCCATCACGGCAGCGGCCGCCGCCGTATCGGCGGCGACGGCGACCTGCAGTTCGAGCTCGGCCACGCGCGACCGCGCGACCTGCACGGTTGCATGGCCAGGACCCAACGCCACCTCGCGCGTTGCCAGGCCGCGCCGAAGCAGCGCCAACGCTTCGGCGAGGTTGCCGCGTGCCGCACACGTTTCAGCGAGGTGCTCCAGCGTGACGACGATCACCATGTGACCCGGCTCGAGCACCTTCTCTCGAATCCGCAATGCATCTCTGAATAGTGCTTCCGCCGAGGCGTCATCGCCGAGTTTGCGTTTCACAACGGCGAGGCCAGCGAGCGCGGTCGCGACATCGGCATTCTCCTCGCTCTTGCCCCGTGCGATCGCGAGCAAACGTTCGAGGACGTCCTCGGCGAGGGCGTGTTGCGACCGATGAATGTGCAGCCGGCTCAACTCGTTCAGCAGCGGGACGAGTGCGGCGTCTTCCCTGCCGAAGAGCTCTTCGCTGATGGCGAGCGCTTCGGTGAGGAGCGGCTCAGCTTCGGATTCCCCTGCCCGGCCGAACGTCCGCGAGAGCTTCCCAAGATGGAAGAGCGCGGCGGCCAGCTCCCGGCGGAGACTGGGATCGGTGCGCGCCACGACGATTGCCGAGTAAAGGGACTCGGCGGCGGCCGGCGAATCCCCCGCGGTTATCGCCGTGCGCGCTGCATCGAACCGTTGGGTAAACAACGCCTTCGTATCGGCCATGTGCATACCGTGCCGTAGTGCCTCGACTCCAACGCATCAGGATGGGGGGTGCGAAGATAGTGTCGGCACCAATCGACGGGTTATTTAGTGCGGGCCACTCCCGGGGCTCCTTAGAGGGCGAGAGACGCTGGTTCGAGACCCGCCTGGGTCATCGCCTCCATTGGTCATGCCATGCGAATCGGCGCGCGCTGGTCGGCGATGATCCGATCGTAGAGCGCATCCGTCGCGGCGTCGTACGCGCCAGCCTGCGGTGGGAACTGCTCGGCGACGAGACGCATTCCCTGCCAAGGGTCGACCGGGCAGTCGAAGTCGCCGGCGATCGACTTCGCTTTTGTGTTGTCGAACAGGACGGACGGGGCCTTGTCGCCAAGCAGCGGCCCCTCCCAGTCGGGCTGGTAGCGAATGAGCGTGTCCGACGCAACGTGAACGATGTCCGGTGAGTCGACGCCGATCGCGGCGGCGATGGCTCGAAAGATCTCGTTCCAGGACCAGGCGCGGTCCCCGGTGATGTGCACCGCCTCGTTGAGCGCGGCGGGCGCTGCGATCAACCGCGCGAACGGCCGCGCGAAGTCGGTGGCGTGCGTGATCGTCCAGAGCGATTCGCCGTCCCCATGCACGACGATCGGTTTTCCACGCAAGAGTCGCGAGACCTCGCCGCCGAGCGGCGTGGGCATCTTGGTGCGATAGGTGTGGCTTGGCCTCACGATGACGTAGGGCAGCGCGGTCTGCGCGCGGAGGATTGTTTCCATCTCCGCTTTGGCGCGCGAATAGGCCCAGTGCGGATTGTGCAGGGGAGTCCGTTCGGTGATCGGCAGGACTCGAACCGGCTTGGCGTACGCCGAGGCGGAGCTGATGAAGACGTACCGGCCGCAGTGCCCCGCGAACGCGGCGATGTCCCTGCGGATGGCATCGGGCGCAAAGAGCCGGAACTGGCAGATGACGTCGACCTCTTCGGCGGCGAGGCGCGCGTACGCGGCATCGTCGGTGACATCGCCTGTGATGAGACGAGCATCGGACGGCAATCCCGCGTTGTGATTGCCGCGATTGAAGACGCTGACCTCGTGGCCGAGGCGCACGCTTTCGTGCACACACGCGAAGCTGATCTCGCCCGTGCCGCCAATATAGAGAATTCTCATGTCGGTGTGGACAGCGGCGAAGAACCGTGTATCATGAGGGGCGCCGCGGGGATGACGAACGTTCACGCAAGGACACACGATGCGCACGAGACACGCCGCACTGCTGGGACTCGGAGTGACCCTCGCCGCGGGGCGCGCCGGCGCCCAGGCGAGCGGCAGATATCCCGCCGTGACAATTCCGAACACCGAGGTACGTTCGCTTCGCTCGACCATCACCGGGCGCGACTACGATCTCTATCTCTACCTGCCGGTCAGCATGACGGCCGGGACCAAGTATCCCGTGTTGTACCTCCTCGACGGCCAGTGGGACTTCAAGCTCTTGGCGTCGATTCAGGGCGGCCTGCTCTACGACAAGTGGGTGCCGGACGTGATCGTCGTCGGCATCACGTACACGGGCGCGCGCGCGAACTACGATTCGCTCCGCGCGATCGATTACACGCCGCTTCCGGGACCGAACAATCCGGGCTCCGGCGGAGGCGCCCGGTTCCTCGCGGCCCTCAAAACGGAGATCATTCCGTTCATCGAAACGAGCTATCCGGCCGACCCCACAAAGCGCGCGCTCATGGGTGCGTCGCTCGGAGGATCGTTCACCTTGTACGCGATGTTCACGGACCCGTCGCTGTTCGCGGGATACGCGGCGGGAAGCCCGGCGGTGACATACGCGAAGTACGGTCCGGTGTCGGAGCTCGTCAAGAGTCTTCGGGCGCGGGGCTATAAGAGTCTTGTCATGGAGAGCCGAGTCGTAGCCGGCGAGCGACACTCGGGCAACAAGCCGGAGGGATTCAACCGCGGGCTCCGATTCCTGTTCCAGCTGCCGCAGAAGTAGCGTCATGGGCCGGCAGCCGTGGATTCGTCCGGCCTGGGGACGCCTTGGATCGACGGAAGCATCGACAATGCTATGATCTCTCTCGCCCTGAACGCCAGACTGTAGTTTGCGTGCCCCTCGCTTGTCATGGACCTCGCGAGGGATGCGATGGTATGACGTTGGCGGTGGTGCACGTCGCCACCGCGCAACCATCGCTCAGTGTGAGTCGTCTGGCGTTTGATGCTTCGTCCGCTTCAGTTCCTCACTCTCGCCGCATTTCTAGCCGGCTCAGCGGCGGTTGACGCCGCCGCGGTCACCGCAAGTAGTTGGGTGGCGACCGATGTGTCCGCACGCCTGCCGCGCGTGGCGCCCGAGTCCGTCGGGATGTCCGTGTCGCGACTGGCAATGATTGACGACGTCGTGAACCGCGGCATTCGAGCCGGCGGCTTCCCCGGGGCCGCCGTGATTGTCGCCAGGCACGGCGGCGTTGTGTTGGAGCGCGGCTATGGCACGCTGGACTGGCGATCGGGAGTCGCGGTCGACCCCGAGCGAACCATGTATGACCTCGCATCGCTCACCAAAGTCGTCGCCACGACCGCGGCCGCGATGGTCCTCGTCGATCGGGGAAAGTTGCGGCTCGACGAGCGTGTGACGCACTACTTGCCGGCTTTCAGCGGCGGAGGGAAGGACCAAGTCACGATCCGCGACCTGCTGACCCATCGATCCGGGTTGCCCGCCGGGCGCGACATCTCGCGCGCCGCTGGGCCGGAGTCGGCGCGAAATGCCGTGTTGGCCACGAGCCTCGTTCGCGCGCCCGGCTCGGAGTACGAGTACTCGGACCTCGGACTCGACGTGATGGGCTTCGTCGTCGAGCGCATCACGCACCAGTCGCTCGATCAGTTCGTGCGCCGGGCGGTCTACACTCCACTCGGCATGCGCTCGACGACGTTCCGTCCGGAACCGTCGATGCAGGCGCGTATCGCTCCAACGGAGACACCCGTCGCGCGCGGCGAGGTGCACGACCCCACCGCGCGCGCGATGGGCGGCGTGGCCGGCCATGCAGGGCTGTTCTCCACGGCCAGCGACCTCGCCGTGTTTGCTCAGCTCATGCTGGATGGGGGCGTCGCTGGGAAGACGAGACTCTTCGGCGACAGCATCGCTCGCGAGTTCACCAAGCCCGGTCCGGGATGGCGCGGGCTCGGATGGCAAACGTGTCCGGGAGACGGTAGCTGCGGTCAGTATCTATCGTCGGACGCCTTCGGGCATACTGGATTCACCGGGACGTCGATGTGGATCGATCCCGAGCGTGACCTCGTCGTCATCGTTCTCACAAACTGGATTCACGGGCGCGCTTTTGGCGGCGTAGCTCCCGTCGGCATTCTTCAAGACGTGCGTAGCGACGTGGCCGACCTCGCGGCGCTCTCGATCACCGACGGAGGCCCGGAACGCCCTCTACCGTGGCGCCTGCGAAGCGAGCTTCAGAACGGATGGTATTCCGGCCAGTAGACAGCCGGAGCACTAGGGTGAAGTCCGGAGGCGATCCTCGTCTCCTAGAACTCGATCATGACTTTGATGGCCCCGCGATCGTTCATCGCGCGGTACCCGTCCGGCACCCCGTCCAGGTTCGTTTTTCGGTCAAGCACCCGGCCGGGGTGAATGCGTCCTTCGACCACGTCCGGCAACAGCTCTTCGATGTACGCCCGCACCGGCGCTGGACCACCAGCGATCGCGACGTTGCGGAAGAAAGTCTCCGTCGCCATTGGAATCGTCTTCGACTGCGGCACGCCGACCCGGCCGACCGCACCACCCGGCCGTGCGATGCTCAATGCCGTCACGGTCGATTCCTCGTAACCGACACACTCGAGGACGCAGTGGGCTCCGAACCCGCCGGTGAGCTCGCGCACGCGTTCGATCGCTTCGTCGCCCCGCTCGCTCACCACATCCGTCGCGCCGAACTCGCGCCCCAGCGCGATTCGGTCGGCGTGGCGCCCGAGCATGATGATCCGCTCCGCTCCGAGACGCTTCGCGGCGATGATACCGCACAGACCCACGGCGCCGTCGCCCACGACAGCCACGGTTCTCCCAGGCGCAACGCGCGCCGAGAGCGCCGCGTGGTGGCCCGTGCCCATGACATCCGATAGAGTGAGAAGCGAGGGCATGAGCGCGTCGTCTCTGTCGACGGGCAATACGACGAGCGTGCCGTCCGCTTGCGGAACTCGAACGGCTTCGCCCTGTCCGGCATCGACGCCGGGTCCGCCCCACCGTCCGCCGTGGAGGCAGGACGTGTGCAGTCCCTCATGACAGAACACGCACGTGCCGTCTGACCACAGGAATGGCGCAACGACGACATTACCCTTCTTGATGGTCCGCACGGCGCCGCCCACGTCTTCGACGACGCCAATGAACTCGTGGCCCATGCGCTGGCCGGTGTCGCTCGGCGCCATCTTCTTGTATGGCCACAGGTCGCTGCCACAGATACACGCCCGTGTGATACGGACGATGACATCTGTCGCCTCGACGAGACGCGGATCGGGGACGGTCTCGACGCGAACATCGCCCGCGCCGTACATAACGGTTGCTCTCATCTCGTGTTGCCTCTTCGGTGTCAGTCGCCGGCGGCCATCAGCGCGGCATCGACGGCGACGGTAGCGAAGGGCGAGGTTCGCGATCATCGTGCCCCGGCACGCGGGACTTGATCGGCCTTATCAGCCTTCGGTGAACTTCCCGTGCTCGTATTGGCTGATGAGCGCGGCGTTGGACCGCTCGGTCTCGTTGAGCTGGCTCTCGCGGAACGCGTCGCTCGGCTTGTACCAACCGAAGCTCGCGAAGTAGCGCTGCAGCTTGGGATCCTGAAAGCGCCGCCCGTGACGGGCGTAGATCTCGTTCCGTAACCGCCGCGCATCTTCGGGAATCAAGCCCTGCACGTCCGCGACCGTGAGGAGCCGCGTCCCGAGCGACTGATGGAGCTCCTCCTCGCGTTTCGTGATGAGCGCGATGTTCGCGCGCTCCGTCGCCGAAAGATCGGCGTCACTGAAATTCTGGCGCGGCGCGTACCAGGGCTCCGACCGGAAGTACTCGGCGAGCCACGGCGTTTGAAACGGCCGGCCGTGCCGCGCGTACACCTCGTTCCGTAGGAGACGCAGGTCATTGATCGAGACGTTGGCGAGCATCCGCTCCGTCAACGGCGTCGACTGAAACAGGTTCATCAACCCGGGCGACACAGATCGCTTGTCCCGTCGCATGACCGCGAGCGCGATCGTGTCGAGGTTCTGTTTCTCGATGGCCGAGAGCTCGGCTGCCTTGTAGCCGGTATCTGCCTTGTACCAGTAGCGCTCGTTGAAATAGTGCTGCAGGTCGTTCGTGCCGAGCGCGCGGTTCATCGCCCCCTCGGAATCGTCGTCGGCGGCGAACACGTAACCGTGATTGGCGAGCACCTCCGCCTCGAGCACTTCCCAATCCTGCGGCGAATGATCGCCGAGCATCGCCGTGGTGATCACGCGGTCCTGGTAGAAGCGCATGTCGCCCGGCTCGATCTGCGTGTGCTTCTTCGCCTCGGCCGCGCGCACGACCTCGAGGTTCTCGCGCTCGCCGGCCGTCAGGCGTGCGTTGGTGAACGCCGTATCGGCGTGATACCACGGGCGCGTCGCCAGCCACCTCTGGAGCGTCGAATCCTGAAAGACGCGTCCGTGCCGGCCAAAGATGATTCCACGAATGCGCTGCACGTCGACGAGCGGGAGCGACGCGAGCGAACCCTCGGCGACGGCGTGCACCGAGTAGTCGAACCGCTCCCAATCGTCCATCGACGTCGGTTGGGGCGCGGGTTTTGCCACTGCGGCGGTCGTCTTACCCGCCTGCGCGGCGCCCGTATCAGTGGTCGGCTTCGGCTTCTGCGTGCAGCCGGCGACGATGACGGCCAGCACGATAACGCTCGACAGGCGTCGGATCATCGAACCCGCGGTGAGTTGGCCGCCGGCGCATAGCGCGCGATGCCTTGCGCGATCGCCTGCGCCATGAGCGACTGTCCCGCCGGTTGCTTGATGAACGCGGCGTCGCGCGCGTTGCTCAGCGTGACCATCTCGATCAGCACGACCGGGACGACCGAGAACACGGAGCCCGTTAGTGCGCCCTGCTTCGAACCGATCGCCGTCTTCGAATCGCCGCGTACGCCACCGTCCTTGAGCTTCCCCGCCAACATCCGTGACATGGACACGTGCAGCGACTCCGCCGCCGCCGCACTCGCGCCCATCACAGACTCGCTCGGTCCCGTGACACCCTGCACCGTCGCCGCGCGATCCGGATGATAAATCGCGTAACCACTGTCGGGACTGTCGTCGCAATGTAGCCGGACGACGAGCGTTGCCTTGGCCGCGTTACCGATCCCGGCCCGCTCGACATTGGTGACCATCGTACGCTCGGCGGGCTTTGTCAGTACGACCGTGTACCCCTGCGCACGCAGCAGCGTTGCGAGTCGCTGCGCGACGAGCCACGCGATATGGACCTCGCTCGTCCCGTGTTGTATCGATGCGCCGCTGCTCATCTCCGACGGATGGCCAGGGTCGATGACGATCGTGGGATGCGGTTCGACGCCGCGGGCGAGAGCGAGGGCGAGTATCGCGCGATTGAGGCCAAGGATCACTTGCATTGCTCCCTCATCGCCGCCCCTTGGCGGCCGCCAGCAACGTCGTCCACCGATCGACGAAGACGACCTGATTCTTTCTTGCCGTGCTGCTCTCGATCTGCAGCATGAGAAAGCCGGCATCGCCCGGCAGGACGTCGTACGTGTCCGGGCTGAATCGCGCCGTCGGAAAGAGCGCGCGCCGCGCGCCGACGCGGAACTGGGTGTCGCTCGACACCTCGGCGACCATCAGGCTGTCGCGAGCCAGGAAGAACAGCTCTCGCCCATTGGCTGCCCAGCGAGGAACTCGACCGCCGCCGGCCGAAACTTGCCAATGCTCGGAGCGCGAAGCGTCCGTGGAGCGCACGAACGTCTCGGCGGCGCCCGATTCGTCGGACACGTAGGCGACCCATCGTCCGTCGGGCGACGGACGCGGTGACCTCTCCCTCGCCGCCGTGGCGACGAACGCGCGGTCGGACGACCCGGGCTTGTCGAGCGAGTGGACGTAGATGTCTCTCCGGCCGCCCAAGCCCGTCCCGTAGTAGAGCGTGCGACCGTCCGGCGATGGCGCCGGCTCGTAAAAATTCGCCGACGCGTTGCCGAAGACGAGGCGCGGGGCGGACGCGCTCCCCACTGGAACCTCGTACAGCTTGCCGCCCTCCGGACCACCGGCAACGAAGAGCAACGACTTGCCGTCGTGGCTGAAAACCGGGTCCTGGGCGACGGTGGCCGGAACCGAGACGTAACTCAGCGCCTCGGTGCGGAGATCGCGCTCCTGAACGTCCCAGGTTCCGCGATTGACTATGGCTGCCGCGTGCACGCCATCCGGAGATACGGCGATCTCACGGGCCTGGCCGACCCACGTCGAATCGACTATGGTCGGCGCACCGTCGCGACGCACGCGGGCGAATCGCACGCGCGCGCTATTCGCGCCGCCGGTTGCAAACACAAGCTGTCCGGTCGACGCGACGCCGATCTCGGGGAACGCGTTGCCTGGCATGGTGACGCCGGACGCGAGAACGATCGGCGGCCCCGTCGTCTTCTGCGCCTTAGCGTCGAACGGCACAGCCACCAGTACACTGTCGGGGCGCACGACCAGGAGGTATCCCGGCTCCACGTACCGCGCCCAGAACCCGGGCAAGAGCGTGCGGTGGGCTCCGGTTCGTGGATCGGACACCGCGATGCGGAATCGTGAATTGTCGCCGTAGTTCTGCGGGATGACCACGAACAGGATCGACTGTCCGCCCGGCAACGGCGCCGGGCCGGTATGAAAGACTTCGCCGGCGGCGGTGTCGATCGTCGTGACCGATTGCGAGGCAGACCCATTCAACGGGACACGCTGAATCCCCCCGCGTCCGGAGATGAGTATGTTCTCATCGTCCGCCCAATTGAGGAGCGAGTGCGTGGCGAGCTCCGCGATGATCGTCACTCGACCATCGTCGAGCGTCGCGACGCGGAGGCTGTTGCCCGCGAGAAACGCGACTCGGCGTCCGTCGGGCGACACCGCGGGGTACGACGCACTGTCGGTTCCCTGCAGCGGCCGCGCCTCGAACGATCCCGCGTCGCGCATCCAGAGTTGGCTGACCCCGTGCGGACGCGCCTCGTACACGAGCCTGGAGCCATCGGGCGAAAGGGCTAACGGACCGCGAGGTTGGGCGCTGTCGGGTAGCCCGAGCGTCGTGAGCCACGGACGGACATCCGCCGCGCCACCGTTCGTCGCGGAGAGATCGCGGGGGACCTTCGCCCAGCGCCACCCAGCCACAACGATCGCCACGATGGCTATCGTCGACGCAACGATCGTTTCGCGCCGCACACGCCGAGCGGCGGGCACTCGCGCCGCCGCGCCCGCATGCGACGACGGCGTGGTGAGCGCGGAGGCAAATGTCTCGGCCGAGGCGAAGCGATCGGCCGGAAGTTTCTCGAGCGCGGTATGAACTGCGTCGTCGACGTGTGCCGGAACGCTCGGACGCTGCGCGGCAAGGCGGCGCGGCGTCTCGGTGATCACCTTCGCGACGACCGACTGCGCCGTCGGCCCGACGAACGGCGGCTCTCCGGCAAGCATCTCGTAGGTCACCACGCCGAGCGCGTAGATGTCGGCGCGGTGATCGACACGCCGCTCGCCCATGGCTTGCTCGGGCGCCATGTACTGCGGCGTGCCCAATGAGATTCCCGTCTGCGTCATCCGCTGACCGCCGGCCTGCTCGACGGCGAGCGCGATACCGAAGTCGGCGACGAGCGCGTGGCCGTTTTGGAGGAGAATGTTCTCGGGTTTGATGTCCCGGTGCACGATTCCCCGCGCGTGCGCGTACGCCAACGCGTCCGCGACTTCGCTCGCGATGCGCACCGCGTCGGCGACGGGCAGCTGCCGCTCGCGCTCGAGGCGGGCGCGCAGCGTTTCGCCTTCGACGAACGGCATCACGTAGTAGAGCTGGGCCGCCGCGCTCCCGCTGTCGAACAGCGGCAGGATGTGCGGGTGTTGAAGGCTCGCGGTGAGGGTGATCTCCTTGAGGAATCGTTCGGGGCCGATCACGGCCGAGAGCTCGGGGTGCAGCACCTTCACCGCGACTTTGCGGCGATGGCGAATGTCTTCGGCCAGGTAGACTGTCGCCATGCCGCCCGCGCCAAGCTCGCGCTCGAGGCGGTAACGGTCGGCGAGGGCCGTGGCGAGCGACGGCGGCGGTGCGGTCACGGCAACGAAGGTGCAACAAAGGGCCGCGAGGGGCCAGCGTCCGACGAACCCCGAGATCGATTTTTTCGGCGCCTCAGCGCGCGCGAATCGACTCCACGAGGGCGTTCGTTTCCGCGGACGGCTCGACCTCGAGATCGGCGCGAAGGCGGGCCGCGAATCCCTCGTAGAGCTTCACTGCCCCGGCGCGGTCGCCGAGGCGCTCGAGCATCGTCATCGCGCGCCGCAGCACGCGCTCGTCGGTCCACGCGTGGCGCGCGGCGCGGCGAGCCCACGCGCCCGCGTCCGTCAGTTGCTTGTCTCCTTCGAGGGCGACGGCGAGCGCCCACGATGCGGCCGCCGCGCGCTCGCGCGCCGTGGTTCGCTCGTCTTCCAGCCATCGCTCGAACTCGACACAGCCGGCGAGGAAGAATCCCGGCATGAATTCGCCGCGGTACACCTCGACCGCGCGAGCGAAATAGCCTTTGTCGATCGCCGCCGCGAACTGCACGACATCGCAGAGCAAGGCGTCCGGGGCGATCGCGATCTCGTCGTCGCCGCGCGCGACGATGAAGTCGGCGCCGAGCGAGCCGCGCAGGTCGTGGAGGGCTTTGCGCAGAGCGGCGCGCGCGTGCGCTTGGTCGAGCTCGGGCCACAGAAGGCCGACCAGCCGATCGCGCCGCTGAAACCGGCCGTCGGGCGATAGCGCCAGGTAGGCGAGCAGCGCCGCGGGCTTCGACTGCGCGAGCAGCGCATCGGCGACGCCCGGCGCGGCCCCGCGAAGCTCGATGCCCCCGAAAAGGCAAAGCTCGAGGCCACCCCCACCATTCTCCCCGGCCGCGTTTCGCATCACACGACAAAAGAACGGTCAGGGAACGGTGGGCGCAACAGCCGCCCCACACCTCGATGGTAGCGTCGGTCCCGTGGCATCGATCAGGTGCCGGAATCACCAGACCTACATCGGAGAAAACACATGTCGACAAATCGCTGGATTCCCGCAGTCGCCGCCGCGTGGCTGATCGCCGCCACGGCATGCAGTGACTCGCTCGCGCCCGCCGACCACAAGTTGGCGGCGGCGGACCAACCCGCCCTTATCTCGCTCATCGGGATCGTCCATCAGACGACGGACCTGCGGAGCTCAGTCGTGCTCAGCACGGACGCTGGCCAGGAGATCGTGCTCATCGGCGCCAACCTGGCGTCGATCGCGCAGGTCGACATGGCCGAGGTCGAGGTGCGGGGCGCCTGGAACGCCGACGGCGCTCTCGAGGTGAACGATTTCGTGGTGCGCAGCGTGGAGGGTGCCCCCGCCATGGACGGCGTTCTCGTCGCCATCTACGACGACACCGTTCAGGACATCATGCCGGCGACGCTCATCGGCTACGCCCTCCAGCTGACTCGAGGCGGCACGATCGCCCTGACCGATCCTCCGGCCGATCTCGTCGCGTACCTCGGCGAGCGGGTCTGGGTGACCGGCGACCCCACCGCGCCTCCGACGGCGTTCGGATTCATCCAATGAACGGTGAGCGCCGCACGACCTTCCCGGCGGATGCACACTTCGCCGGGAAGCGTCGCGTCCTGGGGAGAGAGGCGGACTCGGGCGTCCGCCTCTCTTCGCTACAGACGGCCGGTGCCAACTGTGACTGAACGCTGGCGATGTGAACATGCGGGACACATACTCAACAAGATTTCCTCCCCGCCAACGTGTCATCAGAGACCAGCCGCTCGGACAACGACCAACTTGCCCCGAACGCGCGCGGCGACGCCGCGGATCGTGCGCTGGCGAACGCCCTCCCGCAGATCATCTGGACGTGCGACGCCGAGGGGCGCCTCGAGTGGGTCAACGATCGCTGGTTCGAGCTCACTGGCATGAGCGCGGACCGGACGCTCAACGACAAAGGCGCGCTCGACGCGGTACACCACGACGATCGCGACGAGCTGGCGCGTCGCTGGGGACGCGCGCTCGAGACGGCGACCGAGACGGAACTCGAATATCGGATTCGCGACACGCGCGGCGAGTATCGCTGGCATCTCGGACGCACTTCCCCGGTCAGAGACGCGCAAGGCAACGTCGTTCGATGGGTCGCCGTGGCGTTCGACGTCCAGGCCCGGCGCGGGGCCGAGGACGCGTTGCGGGCGTCCGAACGACGATTCGAGACCGTCTTCCATCTGAGTCCGCAGCCGTTGGCCATCACGCGCGCGTCGGATGGACGATTCCTGGTCATCAACGATGCGCTCCTGAAACTCTTCGGACTCACGCGCGAGGAAGCCATCGGCAAGAGCACCGTCGAGCTTGGACTGTGGTCCGCCGAAGAGCGCGGTGCGTTTCTCGCGTCGGTGAGCAGCGCTCCGCAGCGGAATCTCGAGATCTCCAAGCGCTGCAAAGACGGGCGAATTATCCGCGTCGTCCTGTCCAGCATTCGTAGCGACATCGACGGCGTGCCGTGTTTGATCAACGCGGTAACCGACGTCACCGGACAGCGCGTCGTGGAGGACGCCTTACGCAGGGCCGATCGCCGAAAGGACGAATTCCTGGCGCTTCTCTCGCACGAGCTGCGCAACCCGTTGACCCCTATCCTCACGTCGGCGCGCCTTCTCGAGCGTCGCGTCGACGCGGAGGGACGTCAGGATGTCGAGACCATCGTTCGTCAGGTCAAGCACCTCGCGCGCCTCGTGGACGACTTGTTGGACATGTCCCGCTTTGCCCGCGGCGCGGTGACGCTTTCCAAGACGCCGCTCGATCTGGCCACAGTGGTATCTCGAGCCGTCGAGGCGACCTCGCCTCTTTTCGAAGAGCGCGGCCATCGGCTCGAGGTCTCGCTGCCCGCGACGGGCCTCCACGTCGAAGGCGACGAAGTGCGGCTGACGCAGGTGGTCGACAATCTCCTCTCGAACGCCGCGCGCTACACACCGCCTGGCGGGTTGGTCACCGTCACCGGCGCGCGGGAAGACGACTCGGTCGTGCTCCACGTTCGCGACACGGGGGTCGGGATCGACACTGCCTTGCTGCCCGATCTCTTCGACACGTTCGTGCAGCGCGCGCGCGGCCCCGACCGCGCCGAGGGTGGCCTCGGCATCGGGCTGTCACTGGTCAAGACGCTCACCGAGTTGCACGGAGGAAGCGCGACGGCACACAGCGATGGGCCGGGACGCGGAAGCGAGTTCAGCGTCCGGCTTCCGTCGGCCAGCGGGTCGAACGGATCGACGCTGCCCGCCGCTCCCGACTTGGCCGCGCACCAGTCCGCGTCATCCGCGGCGCGAGTCCTCCTCGTCGACGATCACAACGACGTCATCGTGGGGCTTTCGCGATTGCTCAGCGTCCTCGGGTACGACGTTCGCGCCACCAGGAGTCCGCTCGACGCGATTGAATTGGCCGAGGTGTTTCGTCCGCAGATCGCGATCCTCGACATCGGCTTGCCGACGATGGATGGTTACACGCTGGCCCGCGAGCTTCGCTCCCGCCTCGCCGACTCTCCACCGACCCTCATAGCACTCAGCGGGTACGGTCAGACGCACGACCGGCTACGCAGCGACGCCGCCGGATTTGCGATCCATCTGGTGAAGCCAGTCGACATCGACGAGCTGGTCGACGCGCTCTCACTCCGCTCCGCCGTCGCTTCTGTCTGACGCTCATCGCGAACCACCGTCCCACCCCAGGTCCATGATGACGAATCGTGCCCGAACGCTCACCGCCTCGCGTTCGCTCATTCTCGCAATCGCGTTGACACCCGTCGCCGCCGGCGCGCACGCGCAACAGAGCGGAGCTCCGTCGAGCGCGAGTGTGTCACCGTCGAAAGGATGGACGGCAGCCGAAGACCATCAGCAGATGATGGAACAGCTCGGAATCCGAGCGTTGAGGCCCGGGCCGAGCGGCAACGAACAGGACGCGAATCACGCGAACTACGACGAAGCCAAGGCGAATCCCTTCCCCACCTTGCCCGATCTCCTGACGCTGAAGGACGGGCGCAGGGTGACGAGCCCCGCCCTCTGGAATCGCCGGCGCGCCGAGTTGGTAGAGGACTTCGAGCGCGAAGTGTACGGCCGCGTTCCGAAGAACGTGCCCCGCGTGACATGGAGCGTCGTCTCGACCGACACCGGCACGATCGCCGGACGGCGCGTGCTCGGCAAACAGCTCACGGGACACGTCGACAATGCCGCGTACCCCGACGTCACCGTCGACATTCCGGCGACGCTCGTCGTGCCGGCGGACGCGAAGGGCCGCGTGCCCGTCATGATCATGTTCCGGCCGGGGAATCTCGACCAAGCGTTGGGTCGCCCGACGCCGCCGCCCGCGAACCGGCCGGCGTTCACCTTCCCGCCCCCGCCGCCCGGAAGCGACGCGCCGGCGACGGAACAACTCATCCTCGACCGCTGGGGATTCGTGTTTCTGAATCCAACGGCCGTGCAAGCGGACAACGGCGCCGGACTGACAAAGGGAATCGTCGGTCTCACGAACAAGGGCCAGCCGAGAAAACCGGACGACTGGGGCGCGCTCCGCGCCTGGGGATGGGGCGCGTCGCGCGTGCTCGACTATCTCCAGGCGGACAGCGCCGTGGACGCGACCAAGGTCGGCGTCGAAGGCGTGTCACGCTACGGCAAGGCCGCGCTCGTGGCGATGGCGTTCGACGAGCGATTCGCGACCGTGCTCATCGGATCGTCCGGCGAAGGCGGCGCGAAGCTCAACCGGCGCAACTGGGGCGAAGCCGTCGAGAATCTCACCGGCACCGGCGAGTATCACTGGATGGCCGGCAACTTCCTCAAGTACGGCGCGTCCGATTCGAACTTCGGCAGCAAGAACGCCGGCGATCTGCCTGTTGATTCGCACGAGTTGATCGCGCTCTGCGCACCACGCCTGACGTTCGTGAGCTACGGCGTTCCCGAGCGCGGCGACGCGAAATGGCTCGACCACCAAGGCAGCTACATGGCGGCGGTCGCCGCGCAGCCCGCGTTCCGCCTGCTCGGCGCCAAGACGCTCGGGGCGGGCGTGTCCGATGATTATGCGAAGGAAAGGATGCCGCCGGTGAACGTCGGGCTGCTTGACGGACAACTCGCGTGGCGCCAGCACGACGGCGGGCACACGGATGCGCCGAACTGGAAGTACTTCCTGTCGTGGGCGGACTTCAACTTCGGGCGACGATATACGCCAGCGCCGCACATACGTAACAGCGAACAGCGCTGACGCCGAAAGGCGCTGACTTAGAAACGGCGCTGACTTAGAAACGGCGCCAACTTAGCAAACGGCGCCGACTGCCAAGCGGAAGTCAGCGCCGTTCGCGTCTGTTGGGAGTTCGTCAGCGTCTGTTGGCAGTTCGCGCCTGTTCGAAGTTCGCGCCTGCAAGCCGCGCCCGGCAGTCGCGCCCTTGGAAGTTCGCGGCTCTGCAGTTCCTCATGGGCCCAGATACAGGACGTGCACGTACGTTCCAGTCGGACGTTGTATGCCAGGTACCATCCCGGGTGATCCGGATCGTCGTACAGCAGGATGTCGTCGGTGTCCCAGAGCCAGTCGCTGACATACGTGTAGTCGGACGGCGCGACGCTGAAGAAGAAGCCGTTGAAGCCGAATCGCTGCGGTCCGCCACCGCCGAGGCGATAGATGCGGGTCGCGCCGATCGTGCCCGGGAAGTGTCCGTGCTCCCACGGATGATCGAGGTGATAGCTCGCGTCGCCTCGGCCGGTTTCGTGCCCGACCCAGCGACCTCCCTCGACCTCGACGTGCGGGGCGTTGGGATGCCCCGGCCGCTGCTCGATGACCCGCGGCGGCGGCTGAGGCGCCGGACGCCCCGGAGTCGCCGCGACGGGAGGTCGCTTCACCGGACGAGTCGCCTGTTGTGTCGGACGAGCCGGTGCCGGCGGCGGTCCGTGCTGCGGAATGAATCCGCCGCCGACGGGCGGCATCGCGCGCGGCTGCTGCTGCGGAGGCGGCGTACCGCGGCCGCGCTGCGGCTCGCCGCGTTGTGGCTGGCCGCGCTGTGGCTGCCCGCGCTGTGGCCTGGAGCGAAGCCGCAATCACGTGGACGCGGCCAGAACCGCTATGTTTTCCCTTTCATATACCTTGGGCCTGGAGCGAAGCCGCAATCAGCGGGATGGTCGTGGCGCCAGCGCCAGTATTCGCGCTATTCGTTTTCGCGGCGCACCTTTCATTCGCGTTTAAGCTCCTCTTCCCTCATAAGCCTCTTCTAGCTATAAGCCTGTTCTAACCGAGTCGTAGTAACTCGGATGCATGCACCCGGTGATCGTCGCGAGACCGACGAAGAGCGCGGGGAATCCGCGGGAGACAACTCGAGATCTCATCGTTTGGAATGGACGTTGGGCGGAGGCCACTGGTGGGGGGTGGCGGTCCGGATACTGATGAGCCCAATGCAAGCCTCGTGCAGGCTCGGCGATAGGGCGCGCTAAGATATCACAAGCGAAGCGACGGAGCGAGCGATAGTCTCACTCGCTCCATCGCGCTTTGTCCGCAGTCGGCGCTTTCGCCTTATTGGACGGCCATTGCGAAATTCAGCCGCTCTTCCGGCTTGATGTAATGCTCCGCGTTCTTCGCGTCCTCCCCCTGGTCGAGCTGAACCCAGTTCACGACGCCGTTGAACTCTCGGCGATCGTAGTCTCTCGTGACCGGCGATCCGAATTCGGTGCCGATGTCGCAAGTCTCGTCAGCCGAGAAGATTTGCGGCTCCGTCTGTTCGACGCGCCCTTCCCCGTCCGGCTTGCCGTCGAGGTACAGCGTCAGCTTGCCGCCCTTGGCCGGTCCACCGCCGTCGTACGTGAACTCGACGCGCACTTGGTGGCGGCCCTCGGGCAGCTGGCGTCTTCCCTTCGACGACGGACTCCTCGAGGCCGAAGAAGTTGTAGCAGTGCTTCGCCTTCCCGCCCTTGGCGTAGAGGCTCCATCCGCCGGTGATGCCGCCCAACGCGATGATGACGCCTTCGGCGCCTTCCTTCGGAACGACGATGTCGGCCGTCACCGCGTACGACTTGTTGTGGAGGTTCAGGATCGAGCTCTCGGTGAGCCGGCCCATGCCGCCGAAAAGAAGTTGGCGGCCGCCTTTCACGAGCTGCGGCCGGCCGGCGAGATCCGAATTGAAGCGCTCAACCCCTCGATCGTCGAGCGGCAGGACGTTGTACTTCGTCGCTTCGATCAGCCAGAGCCGCTGCAGGTCGGCGAGCTTTTCCGGTTGCTCCTTTGCGAGGTCGTGCGCCTGCGACCAGTCCTTCGTCGTGTCGTAGAGCTCCCAGCAGTCGGCGTCGAACGACGGAAGCTTCGCCGTCATGGGAAGCCACGGCGTCCGGTGCTTCGTCACCGCCGTCCAGCCTTTGTGGTAGATGCCACGATTGCAGAACATCTCGAAATACTGCGTCTCGCGACGCTCGGCGGCTTTGGCGTCATTGAACGAATACATCATGCTGACGCCTTCGATCGGGCGCTGCAGCACGCCGTGAACGATCGTCGGCTGCGGAAGGTGCGCGGCCTCGAGAACGGTCGGCGCCACGTCGATCACATGGTGGAACTGCGCCCGGACTTCGCCTTTGGCCTTGATCCCGTGCGGCCAGTGCACAATCGTGCCGTTACGCGTGCCGCCCCAGTGCGACGCGACCTGCTTGGTCCATTGATACGGCGTGTCCATGGCGTGCGCCCAACCCACGGCGTAGTGGTTGTATGCCTCGGGGCCGCCGAACTTGTCGATCCGCGACGACATGAATTCCGCGGTCTCGAGCTCGCCGAACCCGCTGAGCGTGATCATCTCGTTGAACGTGCCCTGCAGCGATCCCTCGGCCGATGCGCCGTTGTCGCCGATGATCACGTAGATCAACGTGTCGTTCAGGATTTCCAGGTCCTGCGAGCGCGTCGATGAGCCGTCCGACGTGGTGGTCGGTGTGCTCCAGGAAGCCGGCGTAGATCTCCATCTGGCGCGCCAGCACCGGCTTCATCTCGGGCGCGATCGTGTCCCACGCCGGGATGCTCCGGAGGGCGCTTCGTCAGCTCGCAGTCCTCGGGAATGACGCCGAGCTGCTTTTGCCGGGCGAAAATCTCCTCGCGGAGCTCGTCCCAGCCCTGATCGAACTTGCCCTTGTACTTGTCGGCCCATTCCTTGGGAACGTGGTGCGGCGCGTGCGTCGCGCCGGGCGCGAAATACATGAAGAACGGCTTGTCCGGCATGAGCGACTTCTGCTGCCGGACCCACTTGATCGCCTTCTCGGTCATGTCTTCGTGAAGTGGTAGCCCTGCTCGGGCGTCTTCGTTGGCTCGACGGGCGTCGTGCCTTCGAAGATCGCCGGGTAGTACTGATTGGTTTCGCCGCCGATGAATCCGTAGAAGTACTCGAACCCGCCGCCGCCGCTCGGCCAATGATCGAACGGACCGACGGGACTCGTCTCCCATACCGGCACCTCGTGGCACTTGCCGAACTGCGCCGTCGAGTAGCCGTTCAGCTTGAGCATCTCGGCGAGCGGCGCGCAGGTGTTCGGGCGCATCGAGTTCTGTCCGGGCGCCGACGTCGCCAGCTCGGTGATCGCACCCATGCCGACCGTGTGATGGTTGCGCCCGGCGAGCAGCGCCGCCCGCGTCGGAGAGCAGAGCGCCGTCGTATGAAAGCGATTGTACTTGAGCCCACTCGGCGGCGAGCTTCTCGAACGTCGGCGTCTGGCACGGCCCGCCAAACGCGCTCGACGCGCCGAATCCCACGTCGTCGATGAGCACGACGAGCACGTTCGGCGCGCCGGGGGGCGGACGCAGCGGTACGATCGGCGGGTATTTCGTCTCCGGATCTTTCGCGTCGTACGTGGTCAGACCGACGGGGTGACGTCGGGAATGGGCAACACGTCGCGCATGCGCGTGTCGTTGACGCTCGTCATTGTCGCGCTCCACTTCGCTTGTTTGTGAGGGGCCGGGTCGGCGCCAGCGGATCATGGGCCAATGCGCGAGCGGCGACGATTGGACGGAAGTCCAATGCAAAAAAAAACACGACGGCGCGAGCGATCATCTCGCTCGCGCCGTCTCCCTCTCGGCCGCCGCGCTCCCAGCCGTTCGCCCTTAGCCGGGGCCTGTCTTCATATCGGCCGAAGATCTTCGCGCTGAACTGCAGATCGTAGTTGTTCGGCGTGCGCGTGTGGAAGCTCTTGTACTTCGCCGTGTGGATGTCGTGCTCCTTCGCCGGCGACGACGCGATCGCGCCGGTGTCGACGCGCGCCTGCAGCCCGCGCTTGCACATCTCGGCCCACATCTTGTCGGCGTCGAACGGCGAGACGCCGAACGAGATGTGGTTCATCACCGCGCGACGCTGTGCCGGCATCGGGAACCCGGGCGCCGTCGCGTTGCCGCCGCGGATGAGCAGGCCGCCGATCTCCGGCGAGATCTGCGTCTCGTTCTGGCTGCCCTCGTCGCCGAGTCCCTTCCAGCCGAGCAGCGCTTCGTAGAACGCGACCGTCTCCTTGTAGCTCGTGCACGCGTAGGAGATGTGGTCGAGGTACATCGTCTTCCAGCCCGTCGGCTCGAACGGCAGCGCGACGTTGAGCTTTCCGTTCGCGGGTCCCTTGCGGCGATTCTTCTTGTTGCCGTTCGTGATCTGGACGTCCATGCCGTCCGGATCCTTCACATGGAAGCTGCGGAAGTCGTTGCCGCTGTGGTCCGCGACGGGATCGAGGCCGCGCGCCTTGAGCGCCGCTTCGACCTTGTTCGTGTCCCACGGCGCGATGCCCCAGGCGAATCCGTCCCACAGAGCGCCGCCGCCTTCGACTCCCGCGACTCGCGACGTCGTGCACGCCGCCATGTGGCTCGGGTCGTCGCGGGCGCCCCGCCGCCTCGGCCACCACCGCCGCCGCCGCCCGCCACCGCCGCCACCGCCTCCGCGGCCGCCGGCCGTGTCACCCGCCTGGCGAGGCGCCGCGACCGCCGCCGCCGCCACCACGACCACCGCGACCGCCGCCGGCGGGCGGCGTGTAGCCGCCACGGATCTTCACGCCGCCCCAGTCGCCGATGTCCATGTAGATCTCGTTCCCGTCGTTGCTGCGGACCTTCCAGCCGAGGAACGCGGCGTAGAACGCGGCCTCTTTCTCGGCGTCGGTGACCCGCATGTTGAAGTGGTCGAGGAGGACGGTCTTCCACCCCGTCGGCTCGAACGGCGCCTTGAAGGGCGCCTTGTTGCACGCGGCGCTCGTGTCGCGGTCGCGGCCGGCGCACTGCCCCTGGCCAAATGCGCGGGCGAGCGGCACGAGCGGCACGACGCGGCGGCAAGGCCGAGGGCCTGGAAGAGCTGGCGTCGCGAGATCGCTCCGCGATCGAACGCGTCGAACAATCGGGATGGGTCGCCCACCGGAGGCTCCTACGAGGTTTGGGGGGGGGGGGTTGACGGAAGCTGTTGCGGTCAGCAGACTATGGAGCGAATTCCATGGCCGAGCAAGGGAGTGACATGGCGGTTCTTCACCGATGTACGTGGGCCGAAGGCGATGCGCTGATGCGGGCCTACCACGACGAGGAATGGGGCGTCCCGGTGCGGGATTCCCGGCTCTTGTGGGAGATGCTGATGCTCGAAGGATTCCAGGCTGGCCTCGCTTGGATCATCGTCCTGCGAAAGCGGCCGGCCTTTCGGAAGGCGTTCGCCGGCTTCGATCCGGAAAAAGTCGCTCGATTCGGGAAACGAGACGTCGCCCGGCTCATGGCCGACGCAGGGATCATCCGCGCACGGGCGAAAATCGACGCCACGATTCGCGGCGCGCAGATTTACTGCGAGATGGAGGAGCGCGGCGAGCGGTTCGTCGACTTCTGCTGGTCGTTCACCGACGGCAAGGTCGTGAAGGGCAACGGTCGCACCGTGCCTGCGTCGTCGCCGCTCTCCGAGCGAATCTCGAAAGAGATGAAGCGGCGGGGCTTCAAGTTCGTGGGCCCGACGATCGTCTACGCGTGGGCGCAAGCGGTGGGGATCGTCAACGACCATTCGGCGCGGTGCTTCCGGCGGGCTCAAGTGATGAAGCTCTGATTTCGGATCGCCCACCTCATTGTAGCAGGCGCTTGAGCTCGCCCACCTCCTCCCGCAATTCAGCCACCTCGCTCCGCAGCGACTCGATCTGTCTTCTCGAGAACCTCGAGTCGATCCGGCTCGTCGCGAACGATGGGCGTGGCCGGAGCGGCCGCGGCGGATGCGACGACCGTGACTTCGCCGGACAACAAATGCGCGAACCTCGCCTCCTTCTGGCCCGGCTGGCGTTCGAGGCGAGTGACGAGTGGCGACGGCGTCCGGACAGCCAACGCGTTGAGCGTCGCTTCGACTTCCTCGAGACTCTGAAAGTCGAATAGACGAGCCGTGCGCGTTCGAATCTCGCCGACGGTCTGCGGCCCGCGCAGCATGAGCACGCACATCGTCGCGATCTCGGGACGATCCAGGTTGAGCGCGTCACTCATCAGGTGCATGTACTTCATGACCCGCGCGTCGGCTCGCTGGATGCTGCGGACGAGGGAGTACTTGCGCAGACGGTCCACCGCGGCCTTGACCGTCGCCTCGTCGTACTTCACGACCGGATCACGATTCGACTGCTGATTGCAGGCGTTCGTCAGCGCGTTGAGTGAGAGCGGATAGTTCTCCGGCGTCGTCAGCTCTTTCTCGGCCAGCGAGCCCAGGACGCGGACGTCTTCGTCGTTGAGCAGTTCCATGGACGGGGTAGGCCGCGGCCGATCCGCGCGCGGCCTACTCGCTACGGAATGACCTTCGGCTGCGCCGTCGATTTGCGGGCGGCGACCAACGAATCGAATTCCGCCTGCTCCAGATAGGTCACGTCGATCCAGCAGTGCGCCATCTCGTCGACGGTGCGGTCGCCCCAGCCGACCCATTGGTTCGGATCGGGATTGTTCGGGTTCGCGGCGGTGTTGTCGTGCCACGCCGTGAACACGAGCGTCGTGCCCTTCGGCAGCAGCGGCGCGACGTTGTCGGCGTAGACGTAGTTGATGTGCCAGTTCCACTGGAAGTTGTTGACCTGCGCTCAGCATCTCGCGCCGGCCGTCGGGGTAGATCGCCTCCATCGACATCGCCTTGCCGCGCATGTGCATGTGCGGCTGGAAATTCTCGATGCGCGCCGGCGCCTGCAGCACGTAGAAGTTCTGCGTGATGGTTTTCTCGTTCGGCGGAATGTCGAGGTCCGATCCGCGCGTGACGTCGAACATCGTGAGCACGGTGCGGTGCTTGGCGGCACATAGCCCTTCGGATAGAAATAGACGCCGAGCTCGACGTGGTTGTCCTTGACCTCCTCGCCCATCGGCGTGGATGTGGATCTCCCAGCGGATGTGCGAGCCCGGGCAGCATCAGCTTGCCGGCATCGGGCGGGAAAATCTGGCCGGTCTTTCCGACGGCCCATTCCATGAACAGGCCGGGCCCTGTTCTGATGTCCTGCGCGGTCGCGGCGAGGCCGGTGACGTCCGTCTCGTCCTGCAGGAGATACGCGAGCGCGTGGTGGACGATCTTGCGGCCGTTCGGGAACGCACGGGCTCGATCTTCGATCGCGCGCACCCAGCGCGGCTCGGTCAGCCCGGTCTCGATCGATCGGGCGGTACCACTTGTCCTGCGTGTGCGCCGGCATCGTGTACGGCGTCGAGCGGATGACGAGATCCGGCGGTCCGCCCATTTTGTCGGCGAGCTGCCAGCGATTCGGATCGGCGAACTTCGCGCGGCGGCGGCATGTCCTTCGGGTCGCCCGCGCGGCGCCCCGCGTCGACCCAGCTGCACGATCGTCGCGATCTGCGCGTCGGTCAGGCTGCGGTCGTTCTTGAACTCCTGGATGCCGACGGTCTTGTCGATGTGCCACGGCGGCATCAGCCGCGCGACGACCGCGCCTTGATCGCGTCGGCGTACTTCGTCGGCATCGTCGTACGTGAGGAGCGACATCGGCGCGATCGAGTTCGGCTGATGGCACGCCTGGCACTTGGCCTGGAGGATCGGCGCGACGTCCTTCGTGAACGTCGGCGCCGGCGCGATGCGCGCGGTCGCCTCTGCGCCGCGCGTTCGGCGCGGTAAGCGCCAGCGGCAGAGCCATGCGCCAGTGCGCCGCGCGACGGCCAGACTCATGAGGCGTCCTCGTCTCATTGGGTACCGTCACTTTGACGTAACCGTTGGTCCAGCAGCACTGCGCGTGCCCCGCGGCCGTCACGCCCGAGCGTCGTTCGCGCGCACGCGAATGATGTAGTCGCCGGGCTGGCTGAATGTCGCGTTCGTCGTCGCCTTGCCGCCCGTCGGTGTGAGCCGCGACGTCGGCGGCGCGAACGTGACCTGACCCGGCCCCTGATGCTTGAACCAGGTGAGCGTGACGGGAGCGCCGCCGCGCGAGAGCGCGCCGACCCCGGCGCCATCGTCCGTCGCAAAACGGTGAGCGACAGCGGCGCGCCGACCGTCGCCGATCGCCCGACCGTGATGCCCGCCGGGCCCGCGCCCCTGAGGGCCCGCCTTCGTCGAAGCCAAGCGCCGGCGGCGTGTTGCCCGAGCCCGCTTCTCCCTCGAGCGCGTCGATCTGCCATTCTTCGCGCAGGCTCCCGGGAATCGCGAACGTTTCGCCGCGAATCTTGATCGTCCAGACGACTTTCTTCTGGTCGCCGAAATCCGCCGGCACCTTCACGGCGAATACGCCCCAGTTTCGCCGGGGATAGAGAACGCGTGGCTGACCCTGATTCGGATTTCCCGGACTGACGAAGTTGTCGGCCCGATCGGCATCGACAGGACTTCCGTCGTGTTCCGGTTGTAGTAGCCGAACGAGATGCTGTACGTGCCGTCCGGGTTCCTGTACCAGCCCTCGAAGGCGGGCGTGGCGGTCTGCCCGTTAGCCGCCGTCGGCGCGAGAGGGGCGGGTGCCTGGGCGACGAGAATCCGCGGGATGCCCACAGGGGTGGTGGCAAACGCGCACGCAATCAACCGGCTGATCACTAGTCGCACGCCGTTCGGCCCTCTTTGGTGGGGGATGGGCAGCGTGAAGTTGGCGGTTTGGGTGCGCGGACGGCAAGTGTGTTTCCCGGGTTTCTTCTGGCGGCAGCTCCTCGCCCACGTGGGCCGGTCGGCAGGGCCAGGTCAACGGGGGTACGCGGACACAAACGGAGGGAACGGACACAAACGGATGAAGAGCTTTGGGAACTGCCTCAGGAAGGCACCGTCGCCAAGCGCTCGGCCTCAACTGCTGTGCAGTTCCCAAGAAAGCATTGTCGCGGTTTGATCCGTTTGTGTCCGTCAGATCCGTTTGTGTCCGTGTACCCCTGTTGATGCTCGCACAGGTGCGTCGAAGCATCCCGCAAGCGATCCCCGTCGCGCCGTCTAAGTCGGACTCGGCAGCGTGAACGAGAAGCTCGCGCCGCCGCCGTCGTTCGGCTCGGCCCAGAGTTGCCCGCCGTGCGCCTCGACGATCGAGCGGCTGATCGAAAGGCCCCACCCCATTCCGTCGGGCTTCGTCGTGTAGGACTCGCTGAAGAGCCTTTCGCGGTCGACGTTCGCCAGGCCGATGCCGGTGTCGCTGACCGTCAACCGGGCCGTGCCGTTGGGGTTTACCACGGCGGAGATCGTGAGTCGGCGTGTCCGCTCGGCGCTGAGCTGCTCCATCGCCTGAATCCCGTTGCTGATCAGGTTGAGGATCACCTGTCGAAGCTGGACGCGATCACCGCGGATCATCCGACCTACATCGAGCTGCACGTCGAGGGAGATGCGGTGCTCGGCGAGCGTGGCCGTCACCATCATGCACACTTCGTTGACGATGGCGGCAAGGTCGATGGGCGTCTGCTCGGGATCGCCGTGGCCGAACAGGTGGCGGGTGTGGTGGATCACGTCGCGCGCGACGCGCGACGACTCCAGGACGTCGTGCAGGCTCCGGCGGACCTCGGCGAGATCCTTCGCGTCGCGGTCGAGCAGCCGGAGCGACGCGCGTGAGTTGGCGATGATCGCCGTGAGCGGCTGCGCCAATTCGTGCGCGATGGACGCGGCGAATTCTCCGAGGGTCGCGAGCTTCGATGCCCGTAGGAGCTCGAGCTGCGCGTTGTGGAGCTCCGCCTGGGCTCGCTTCTGCGGCGTTACGTCGCGGATGATGCTGAGGATCTTGTCGGATTCGCAGCGAACGACGCGCGCCTCGAAGCATCCGACTTCGCCTGACGGCAGCGGAATTTCGTACTCGACCACGACGGGTTCTTCGCCATCGAACAGGCTCCGAAACTTCTCCTCGAACATCGCCGTCAGCGGCGGAGGCAAGATGTCGCGCATGCTCCGACCGAGAAACTTGGACGGCGGGACGAAAAGCAGCGATTCGTCCTTCGCATTATAGTCGACGTAGACGCCGTCGCGCGTCTGGACGAACATCAGATCGGGAAGGGCGCGGAGAATCGCGCTGTTGCGCGCCTCGGTGCGGCGCCAGCGTGCGCGGCTGACGAGGAGTGCAGCGATCCATCCCGCCTGGGCGGCCACGATGAGCGCAACGGCCGCCACAATCGTCTCTCGGGACATCAAGCGACTCCGGGGTAACCGTGTGTCCTGCTTCGGCTAAGGCTGCACCAAAACATGGTGGGCCGCCAGACTACGCGCGGCATTCCGGTTTCCGTTGCATCTCGCCATCATTCCGCCCGACCTTTGGCCACGAGACACGAATGGCGCGTGACGTTCGCCTGTTGACCCGCGTGTGGAAGTTCGCATCGCTTGCACTGATCGTCACCGCCTCGACGCTGCACGCGCAGGGCGGCCAGCCGCTTACGACGAGTCACGGCGAGTGGCCGAGCTATGGCGGCGACGTGCGCGGCTCGCGCTACTCGCCGCTCGACCAGATCGGCGCGGCCAACTTCAGCTCGCTCGAGGTCGCCTGGCGCTTCAAGACCGACTCGCTCGGCCCTCGTCCCGAGTTTAAGCTCGAAGGCACGCCGCTGATGGTCGGCGGCGTCCTCTACGCGACGGGCGGAACGCCGCGCCGTGGTCGCCTCGACGCCGTCACCGGCGAGCGATATGGGTGCACCGGGAGGACGAAGGTGCCGCGCGGCGCCGCGGCGCCCCGCCAGCTCTCCGGACGCGGCCTCGCTTACTGGACCGACGGCCGGAAGAACGCATCCTCTACGTCACCCCCGGCTACCGCCTCATCGCCCTCGACGCCAAGACCGGCGCGCGAATCCCGACCTTCGGCGACGAAGGCGTCGTCGATCTCAAGACGGACATCGACCAGACCATTCTGCCGGATCTCGTCACCGGCGAAATCGGCTTCCAGGGCGCGCCGGTCGTCGGGCGAGACGTTGATCTCGTCGGCGCCGCGTTCCGCGAAGGCACGGCGCCGAAGAGTTTCAAGAACAATAAAGGCTATGTTCGGGGCTTCGACGTCCGCACCGGCAAGCGTCTCTGGACCTTCCACACCATCCCGCAGAAAGGCGAGTCGGGATACGACACGTGGCTGAACGGCTCCGCCGAATACACGGGCAACACCGGCGTCTGGACCCAGTGACGATCGATGAAGAACTGGGCTCGTCTATCTGCCCGTCGAGTCGCCGACCGGCGACTACTACGGCGGCCATCGTCCGGGCAACGATCTCTACGGCGAGAGCCTCGTCTGCGTCGACCTGCGCACGGGCGCGAAGAAGTGGCACTACCAGATCGTGCATCATCCGATCTGGGACTTCGACATCCCCGCGGCGCCGATTCTCGCCGACATCACCGTCGACGGCAAGCGATCAAGGCCGTCGCCGTGCCGACCAAGCAAGGCATTCTCTACGTCTTCGATCGCGTCACCGGAAAGCCGGTGTGGCCGATCGAGGAGAAGCCTGTCGAGAAAGGCGACGTGCCCGGCGAATGGTATTCGCCGACGCAGCCGTTCCCCACCAAGCCGCCGGCTACGCAAAACGGACGTCGCTCGACGACCTGATCGACTTCACGCCGGAATTGCACGCGCAAGCCGTGGCGATCGCGTCGCGCTTCAAGCTCGGCCCGATCTTCACGCCGCCCGTCGTGAGCAAGGCCGAGGTCCGTCGCCACGCTCTCGCGGCCCGACGAACGGCGGATCGAATTGGCCCGGCGGCGCGTTCGATCCCGAGACGCACATCTTCTACGTCGCGGCGTCGAACGCGGCGCCGTCGCGCTCGGGCTCGCGCACCGAGCAAGAACGCTCGGACATGGATTGGATGCGCGGCATCGCGCCGCCCGGGGCGCGGCGGCGGGCTCACGGTGCAAGGGTGTCGATCTTCAAGCCGCCGTACGGCACGATGACCGCGATCAACCTCGACAAGGGCGATATCGCGTGGCAGGTGCCGCATGGCGAGACGCCGGATGTGGTGCGCAAGCACGAAGCGCTCAAAGGCATGACGATTCCGCGCACCGGCCAGCCGGGATTCATCGTCGGCACGCTCGTCACCAAGACGCTCGTCATCGCCGGCGACCCGCAGGTCACCACGCTCCCGACGCGTCCGCGCGGCGCGATGCTGCGCGCGTACGACAAGGCCACCGGCGCGGAAGTCGGGTGGTGCTCCTCCCCGCTCCGCAGCGCGTCGCCGATGACCTACTCAGTGAACGGCCGACAGTACATCGTCGTCGCGGTGAGCGGCGGTCCTTACTCGGGGGAGTTCATCGCGCTGAGGCTCCCGGATTCAAAGTGAGCGAATGACGCACGGCGCGCTCGATCCCGGCCACTCCTGGGACTGTCTCGGTATGGATGGTACGGCTGTGCGCTCGAAGTCGGGAACTGACATCAGACCACAGTCATCGCTTTCGGCGTTGCGCGGCAACGCTCCAAACGCATCCCGGATTCCTACCGCGTCACGCCCGAAGTGTGGTCCGAGGTCCGTTGTCGGTTCCTGATTTCGAGCGCGCAGCCGTACCCACCGGGCGACGACAGACCTCAGAGTGGCCGCGCTCCAACCGCCGTTTGATCGCCGTTTGCGCCCCCCCACCGCCCTAGCCATTTTAGCGGACCCCAGGAGGCAACGATGGACAATCCGATCGATCGCTTGTTTCGCGAGTTCGACAAGGGCATGCTCTCGCGCCGCGAACTGCTTGCGGGCGCTCGGCGTCGCGGCGATCGCGATTCCTGCGTCGTCGTTTGCGCAAGGCGGGGACACGACCGCGGGTCGAGGGCGCGGGCGCGGCAATCGCGCGCCGGTCGCGCCCGCCGACACGGTACACTTGCCGCCGCCGTTCGAAGCGACAGGCTGGAAGACCGTCTGGCTCGATCACCTCTCCTACCAGTGCACCGACTATCGGAAGGCGGCGGCCTTCTACGCGACGCTGATGGGATGGAAGGTGCGCAGCGACGACGGCAAGCAGGCGGTGCTGGACATCGGCGAAAACTCAGGCGGCATTGTCATCCGCGGCCGGGCTGCCGCCACCGCGCCGCCGCCGGCGGCGATCACCGAGTCGCGGCGGACTCGGCGTCACCCGCTCCTCCGTCCATGCCGTGTTCGACGGCTTCGCGTGGGGCATCGAGCCGTGGGACGCCGACAAGGTGAAGGCGGAGCTCGAGAAACGCGGGTTGAACCCGGTCGCCGACAACGCGGGCGACTACCGGAGCTTCCGCGTCAAGGATCCCGACGGTTTCGATATTCAGGTCACCAACGGCACGAAGGCGCGGCGACGCAAAGGGCCGGCCACGGCGAAGCTGCCGGCGCCGGCGCCGTTCGAGCCCACCGGCTGGAACACGCTGTAGCTCGATCACATCTCGTTCGAAGTGCCCGATTTCCGGCGCAGCGCGGCGTTCTACCAGGCGCTCTCTCGGGTGCCGGCGCAGCTTCGGCTCGGGAATCAGTCGCAGGTGCACATCGGCGACATCGCCGGCGCCATCATCCGCAACCGGCCAGCGGTCAACATCGACCACATCTCGTTCGGCATCGAGGGCTTCGATCCGGACAAGGTCGAAGCGGAGCTGATGAAGCGCGGGTTGGGAAGTCCGAACCGCCAGGATCCGTCACACCTCACGGTCGACACTGGCGGCGGTGGCGACATTCACACGTCGAAATTCAAGAGCTATCACACGCCCGACCCGTTCGCCTGGGATCTCCAGATCAGCAACATTACGAAGGGCACGAGGGACGACACCTGAAGCACGTCGTGTGGGCGCTGTGCTTCGTTGCGTTCGCGGCGTTCAGCGGCCAGGTCAAGCACGAGGTGTTGCAGAGCGGCGAGTCGGCCCACAACGACTCGTTGCCGGTCGGCAAGGCGGTTCCGGATTTCACGCTCCCCGACCGCGCCGGGGCCAGCGTCACGCTCGGAAAGGTGACGCCCGCCAAGACGCTCGTCATGATTCAATTCTGGGGAGCGTGGTGTGGCGGTTGCCGCCTCGAGATGCCAAGCCTCGAGAAGCTGTACAGGGACACGACCAACAAGGGGCTCGAGATCCTCGCGGTCGATGTCGGCGACTCGACGCGGGCGCTCGACGCGTACCTTCGCCGAAAGCCGGTTTCGTTCCCCGTGCTGCGCGACTCCGAAGGCGCGGTCACCAAGCGGTTCGGTGTGCGCGCCTTTCCGACCACGGTACTCGTAGGGTCCGATGGCCGCGTCGCGCGGGTGATCGAAGGGGTTGAACCGTACATGACCAACGAAGTGGCGATGATGCTCCGGGCGCGAACCCGCAAGCCGTGACCGAGGCGGGATCGGAGCCGGCCGTCATCGAAATCGACGGACTGAGCAAGCGCTTCCGGAGCCCGCTGCGGCGGCGCGAGGTGCAGGCCGTGCGGGACGTCAGTCTGCGCGTCGAACGCGGCGACGTCGTCGCGTTCGTGGGTCCGAACGGCGCCGGAAAGACGACGACGATCTACGCGCTGCTCGGCCTGCTGCAACCGGACGTGGGCAGGGTGCGCCTGTTCGGATTGCCGGCCGGGACTCTGGCCGCGCGGCGGCGCATCGGGTTTCAATCAGAGATTTTTTATACCTATGGGTTCAAGACCGCGAACGCGGCACTCCGTTTCTACGGGCGGCTCGCCGAGATGCCGGACCGCGCGCTCGAGGCGGCGGTCCCGCGGCACCTCGAGCGCCTCGGACTCGCGGCGGCCGGCGACCGGAAGGTGGGCGGGTTTTCCAAGGGCATGGTGCAGCGGCTGGGGATCGCGCAGGCGCTGCTCCACCAGCCGGAGCTGCTCATCCTCGACGAACCGACGACGGGCCTCGACCCCGAGGGGCGGAGGCTCGTGGCGGACATCATCCTGGAAGAGAAGGCGCGGGGCACCACGGTCTTTCTGAGCAGTCACATTCTGTCCGACGTCGAGCGAACCTGCGACCACGTGATCATCCTGAACAGGGGCAGCGTCGCGTTCGCCAATAGCATGGACAACCTGCGGCGCGGCGCGGACGAGTGGGAGATCGAGGTGCTCGCGTGGACGCCCGAGGCCCGCGCGGCCGCCGCGGGCCTCGACGTTCGCGACGCCAAGTCGGGCTCGATCGTGCGCTGCCGCACCGCCGACAAGATGGCGGCTCTCCGACTGCTGGTGAATGCGGACGCGAGCATCGGCGCGGTGCGCAGCGTCAGCTCGCTGGAGGACCTTTACATGCGCTACGCCGGGGGATCGTCGAGTGGGTAGCACCGGCGTCAAGGTGCGCGCGATCGCCTGGACGGCGTTCCAGGAAACGCTCCGGCGCAAGGTGTTCTACCTCGTTGGCTTCCTCGCCCTCCTCGCCATCGCCATCATCGCATCGAGCGCGGTCACCACGCACATGGCCACCGAGGCGGGCGAAACGGCGGTCGTCACGCGAGTGCAGACGGGCACCGTCGTGCAGATTCTCGACGTCTGGGAGTTCGCCGTCGGTGTCCTGTCTCTCTACCTCGGAGCTATCGCTCTGTCGTCCGAGGTCGCGGGGAGAACGCTCGTCAACGTGCTGTCCCGCCCCGTGGAATACGCCACGTATCTCAGCGGACGGTGGATCGGGACGCTCGGATTCCTGTGGGGATTTCAGGCGACGGGCGTCCTCCTCGCGGTCGGCACGGCAATCGTCTTCAAGACGCCGCACTCGCCGGTGCTGTGGCTGGCCTGCGCGTCGATGTTCGTGTCGGCATTTTTTTTCAGCGGAGTCAGCCTCGGCTTGAGCGTCATGATGCCGCCGCCGGTCGCTGGCGCCATCGCGTTTTTCCTGACGATCCTGCCCTCGATCGTCGATGACACGCTCCATCACCCGAGGTGGATCGGCCGGGCGCTGTCGAACGTCGCGTACTACGCCAGCCCGGCGAAAATGCCGGTCAGCCTGCTCGGCGAGAAGCTTCAACAAGGAGTGCTCCATCCGGCGTACGGCCTCTACGAGCGAATCCTCGGCGAGAACCTGCTCTACGCGATCGTGGTGTTCGCGATCGGCTGCGCGGTGTTCTCCCGGCGAGAAACTCGCCTCCGCTAGCGGCTAGGCCGAGCGAAATCTCGTGAAGGTGGAGATCTCCCAGAGCAGCGTCCGTCTGTGGGTCGCGCGCTCAAGGCCGTGCTCGCGAAGGACGGCTTCGATCGCATCGGTCGGGTGAACGAAGACGCGGAACTCTGATTCGCGAAGGCGCATGATGTGGTTGACGCATCGCGCACCGATGCGCATCCACCACGTGTTCGGCGGATAGACGGCGCCGAGGATCCGCTGGGCCTTGTCGGCCGCGGCGCCGACGAGGGCGGGCATGTCGGGATAACAGCAGATCACACGATCGAGCGTCACGACTTCGGCGGGTGCGATGTCCGGCGCCAATGTCACGAAATCTCCCTGAACGAATTCGACGGCCTCGAGATGACGGCGCCGAGTCGCTTCCTCGCTCGCCGCGTCGATGTAGGCCGGCGACGCGTCGACGTGCACGGCGCTCACGGCGCCGGCGTCGAGCAGCTCGTGATGGATCGCGCCGACGCCACCGCCGATGTCGAGGAGAGTGGAGTCGGGGGTCAACGCCGGGTTGATGGCGTCGAGCAGCAGGCGTGTCGATCGCACGGGGCCGCGACGTCGATAGCGTCGCAGCTCGCGTTGAGCGAGGCGACGGTCGAACTCACTTTCGATACCCTGGCACTGGCAACAGGCCATCTCTCGTGCGTCATGGTGAGTGGAGTCATTACATGTAACGGCGGCTGGGGGGATCGGCCACTCTGAGTTCGATCGGACTGGTGGGTTCGGCTTTGCGCTCGAAGTCGGGAACGGACGACTGACCACGGACCACAGACCCGGCGTGACGCGACGAAACTCCCATCACAACGAGCACCATGCCGCTAAACGCAGAGCCTGAGGTCACATTTCTGAGGTCCGTTCCTGACTTCGAGTGATAAGCCTTTCCCGCCCGGCCGAGACAGACCCGAGAATGGCCGGGACCTGTCGCGCGCCTGTCACTGGCGAGCACAACTCATCCGCTCTAAATTTCTAAATGCCTCTCAAGGCCGTCTGCGCGGTGTTAGCCCTCGTGACGTCTTCGGTGTCGTCCGGAATAGCACAGGCGACTCACGATCCCAACGCGCGCCCGCCTCGTCACGACTGACATCGCGAACTTCTGGCGCGCCTACGACCGGGCGCAGCTCGCCTCCACTGACGAAGCTCGCGTCGACGTCTATACGACCTCTACATTCGTCCGGGCTCCCCGGGTCTTCACGATTTCGTTCGTACCCGGCTGAGCAGCGGCTATGGCCTCGTCGACCTGCTTGTCGCGAAGGGTTGGTCGTCATCCCGACTTCTGAGCGGTGCGCCGCTGTCCGACGAGGAACGCGCGCGCTTGACGCAGCGACACCGCGGGGATGGGCGAACGCCTCGCGGCCTGGAACATCGCGGCGGCGGTGCGACGGCGACCGCGCTTCTTTGCGGCGATCCGTAGCAACACGCTGGCGGTCGACACGGCTCGCGCGATCAAGGATTCGATTCGTACCTACTACCGCCGTCTCGCGGCGCTCTACCCGGACGCGAAATTTCCGCCGGTGTATTTCCTCATCGGCCAGCTCTCCTCGGGCGGCACCACGGACACGTCTGGCCAACTGATCGGGACCGAGATGCACGGCGCTGATGCGACGACGCCGCTCGACGAGCTCACTGCGTGGGAGCGCGGAGGCGTGGGACGAATCGACGGCTGCCGGGTATCGTCGCCCACGAGGTGATGCACATCCAGCAGGCGCATGCTGCCGAGCGGACCGACGGCGGCTCGACTCCGGGGTCGAAGCCGACGCTCCTGGCGACGTCGCTGGAAGAAGGATGTGCCACGTTCATGGCCTGGACCGTCACGGGCGAGGATCCGGCCCGCGCCGCGCCAATCATACGGGCTCGCGCACGAGCACGAGCTTTGGGTGGAGTTTCAGCGCGAGATGAACGGGATCGATGCGAGCAACTGGCTGTACAACGGCGATCGCTCGAAGGATCGCGCCCGCCGACCTTGGGTACTTCGTCGGGGCGCGGATCTGCGGGGCATACTATGCGCGCGCGGCGGACAAGGGGCGGGCGATAAAGGACATCTTCGCGATGCCCGACCCGGCGGCGTTCTTGGCGAAGAGTGGGTATGCCCCTTGAAACGGCGCTTGAGCGATCGGCCACTCTCAGTTCGTCCGACCCGGTCGTGGATGTATCGGATTTGCGCCCGAAATCGAGGAACAGGACTAGCCGACCACGGACCACAGACCCGGCGTGACGGGTCGAAACTCCGATCACGACAAGCACCACACCGCTGAATCGCAGAGCCGTGATGACCGAGGTCGCAGAGGTCCGTTCCCGACTTCGAGTGATAAGCCTTTCCTGCCCCGGCGAGACAGACCCGAGAATGGCCGGGATGCAGCGCTCGCTGCTCGCGCGAACCTCTTCGCTCTCTAGTTTTCGCCGCCATGTCCGAATCCTCCAAGACACCGACGTCACCTACCCGCTGCACCACCATCACCTCTCCCACCTGCCTCGCCTGCAAGCCGACGAGGAGGTCTTCGCCACCCGCTTCGCGTCGTCCTGCTCCATGATGAACTGCAGCGCGAAATGTTGCCGCGGCGGCGTCTACGTCGACCTCGAACATCGCGACCGCATCCTTCGCGAGGCGCCGCTCGTGATCGGGCACATGGAGCCGACGCAGGAGCAGGACCCCACGCGTTGGTTCGAGTCGGAGGAGATCGACGACGCGGATTTTCCGTCCGGAAAGTGCGTCGGCACACAGGTCGTCGGGCACGGCTGCGTCTTCCTCGACACCGAGCGGCGGTGCGTCCTGCAAATCGCCGAATCGGAATCGCCGGGACTCAAGCCATTTTACTGCCGGGCGTTTCCGGTGGTCGTCTCCGATGCGACGCTGACGCTCGACGCCGAGTGGTGCCCCGAGGAGATTCAGTGCTGCGGCCCGGATCCGAACGGCACGCAGACGGCGCTCGAGATGCTCGCCTACGAATTCGAGCACGTCGTCGGCAAGGCCGGCCTCGAGGAGCTGCAACAGCTCGCCCGATCGCGCCGCGAGTCGTAGCTTCCCGACGTCCCAAATAAAATGCGATCGACGCGCCGACGTCGTCGTCTGCGGCGCCGGCATCGGCGGCGCCGCCGCAGCGTATCACCTCGCCGTCCGACAGAGGGTTCGGTCGAGTCGCGATCGTCGACGAGCGTGAGCCGCTCACGCTCACGAGCGACAAGGGCACCCAGGCGTATCGCAACTGGTGGCCCGGCCCGGACGACGACGATGCATCGCTTCGTCTCGCGCAGCATCGACCTGCTCGAGGAGTCCTCCGCGGAGAGCGGCCACGCGTTCCGGCTGAATCGCCGCGGCTATCTCTTCGCCACGGCGCGTGACGCGCAGTCGCACGGATCGAGTGAGACCGCGCGCCGGGTGTCGTCGTTCGGCATGGGCGAGGTTCGACGCACTCCAGCGTCGCGACCTACCGGCCGGCGCCCGCCGAAGGATTCGCCGACCAGCCGACGGCGCAGATCTGCTCTCGGCGATGCGGTGCACGCCGCGTTTCCATATCTCGCCGCCGACACCGTCGCCGCGCTTCACGTACGGCGCGCCGGCTGGCTGAGCGCAGTGGCGCTCGGCTCATGGCTGCTGTCGCAGGCGGTCGCCAATGGCGCGCGCTTCGTGCGCGATCGCGTATCGCGTCGATGCGAGCGGCGGTCGTGTGCGTGAGGTGCACTCGCGTCTGGCGACGTGATCGGCACGGTCCGTTGTCGTCGCCGCCGGACCGGCGCTGCCGGACGTCGTCGCATGATCGGCATCGACCTTCCCGTGCTCACGAGCTCCACGGCAAGATGACGATTCGCGACCCGCGCCGCGTCGTCCGGCGCGACGCGCCGTTCGTCATCGGGCTCGACCCGGTGCATCTCGAGTGGAGCGACGCCGAGCGCGGCGAGCTCGCGCGCGAGGCGACACTCGGAGGCTCTCGAGCAGTTGCCGGCGGGCGTTCACGTGCGGCCTGTCGATCTCGCTCACGGGGACGAGCTTTATCTCATCTGGACGTACGAGACGGACGTTCGACCGTACGTCTGGCCGCCGACGTTCAACCAGCCACTACGGCGACGTCGTGCTGCGCGGGTGCGCACAAATGGTCCCGGACTTTCCGCGTACGTCGCAGCCGGCGCCAAAGGGTTCATCGACGGCGGCTATTACTGCAAGACGCGCGAGAACCGGCCCCTCATCGGCCCGTTGCCGATCGAGGGTGCGTTCGTGCTCGGCGCGCTGTCAGGGAAGGGCGTCATGTCGGCGCACGCGAGCGGCGAGCTCGTGTCGCAGCACGTCGCGGGGCATCCGTTCCCCGAGCTACGCGAAGTGGTTTCTGCCCGTCGAGATACGATGACCCGGCGTACAGAAGCTGGTCGACCAATGGGGTCCGCTCGTGGGACAGCTGTAGTTCCGGCTCGACTTGCCCTTGGTCTTGGGAGCGGGCGGCATCGGCGGCGGCGCAGTCGGGAGGTTGTCCATGTCGGCGATCGTCTTCCACGTCCCATCCGCGCCCTTGCGCAGCACCACGACGTAACGCCCTTCCGCCTTGATCGTGTCGCCCTTCGGCTTTGGTGTCGCCACGAACGTATACGTTCCGATGTCGTAGCCGAGGTTTCCCGATGCCTCGGTCTTCACCGGCGTCAACGTGAAGGCGACGATGTTGAGCTGGTCGAAGGTCGTCTTGTACACGGCGGAAATTCCGGCCGGCCCCGTACCGGTCGGCTGATTATCGGTCTGAGTCAACCCGTCACTCGTGTACAGCGCAGTGATCGCCGCGATGTCGCCGGCCTTGAATGCCGCCGCGAACGCATCGCGTGCCTTGCCAATTGCCGCCGTATCCGCAGCCGTTGTCGCGGAGTCGGACTTGCCGGCGCCGCTAGCCGGCGCGCACGCGGCCGCGGCAACGAGGCACGTGAGTGATAACAGCCTGCTCGAGCGCTGCATTTGTGTTCCTCCGTGGGTGGTAGAGCGGTAGGATCCAGAAGTTGGTGAACCGGTGTTCGCGCGGCGAGACGCACTTAGCCACCGCCTTCTCCGTGCTGGGTTCTGAGGTTTCAGTACTCAGTCGTCAGATTCGTTCGTTGATGTCGATTGCTCGCGCGCACCCCGGATCTGGAAGTGAGCGGGCAGCCGAGTCGAGATACCGCGCGCGCGCCACCAACATCCCAACCGACTGGGCTGGTCCAGTTTACCGGTCCACCGGTCCACCGGTCCACCCTACCGCGCTCTCTGCGGCGCCTCCCGCACGTTGAACGTCTGCGTGTACGTCTGACCACCAGCCGAGAGCCGCGCGGTGAACGTTCCGGTGAGCGGACCTCCGCCGCCGCCGCGTCCACCGCCGCCTCGACCGCGCCCTCCTCCGCCGGCGAGCGGCGCCCACGTTAGGCGGTGCACCCCGGCCGACGTCGCGAACGGTTCAGGCGTCGGACGCCAGAGAGCAGACGTATTTGGAATCCCGCCACCTCGACCGCCTCGCCCACCGCCGCCCCCGCCCCCGAACCCCGCACCTCCGCCCGCCGCACTCGTAGAGAATGTCGCGACGACGGTGCCGCTCGCGTCGAGGATCTCGACGGACACGGGACCCGAGGCGTTCGCCTTGAGGTAGTAGTCGATCTCCGCGCCGATCGCCGGATTCTGCGCTTGCGGCTCGTCCTTCTGCAGCGGCGTGCCGTTGTCGCCGCCCTGCGGCACGTAGATCGCGTCCGCCGGCTTGAAGAGGTACGCGTCCGCCGCCAGCACAGTCGTCGTCGACCTGGCGCAGCGGGCTGATGTCGTCGACCACCCAGAAGCCGCGGCCGTGCGTCGCGACGATGAGATCGTTGCTGTAGATCTCGAAGTCACGCACCGACGTCGCCGGCAGATTCAGCTGCAACGGCTGCCAGTTGTCGCCGTCGTCGAACGACACGAACGCGCCGCGCTCGGTGCCGGCGAAGAGCAGACCGCGGCGCGCCGGATCCTCCTTCACGACGTGCACGTACACGCCCGCCGGCAGGCCGTTGGTGATCTTCTGCCAGGTCTTGCCCATGTCGCGCGTGCGATAGATGTACGGCTCGAAGTCCTGCAGCTGGTGCCGGTCGACACTCGCGTACGCGGCGCTCGCGTCGAAGTGCGACGCCTCGATCATCGTCACGCGGCTCCACGGCGTGAGCGCGCCGGCGTCACGTTCTGCCACGTCTTGCCGTCGTCGGTCGTGAGCTGAATCAAGCCGTCGTCGGTGCCGATCCAGACCATCGGCGCGAGCGATCGGCGACGGCGCGATCGTGTAGACCACGCCGCGCTTGCCGTTGCGATCGACCTGCGCCGCGGCCGCGGCGTCGAGATTCGGCGGCACGCCCGGGTCGGGGCGCGTGAGGTCGCCGCTGATCTGCGTCCACGTCGCGCGCGCCGTCGGTCGTCTTGAAGACGAACTGGTTCGCGTAGTACAGCGCCTGCGGATCGGCCTGCGAGAAGACGAGCGGCTGCGTCCAGTCGGCCGCGCGCAATCGGGCTGAGCGCGGCGCGGTCGTGCCCGGCAGCGACGTGTTGGTCTCGAGGTCGAATCGCTGCCCGGTGCCGCCGAAGATGATGCCGGGATGCAGCGGATCGCCCGCGGTCTAGCCGCTCTCGCCGCCCGCGCCGATCGGCTCCCAGTCGCGCATCGAGATCTCGGCGAACTTGCCGCGCGAGCGCACCGCGACGGCGCCGCTGTCCTGCTGCGCGCCGGTCACCCAGTACGGGAACCGGTAGTCGACCGAGAGGTGATAGATCTGCGCCGTCGGCTGGTTGAGCCACGAGCTCCACGTGACGTCGCGCGGATCGTCGGTCTTCGCGTTGCGCGTGATGATCGTGCCCTGATCGCTCGCCACGATCATCGTGTTCGAGTCGTCGGGCGAGACCCACGGCCTGATGGTAGTCGTCGCCGCCGGGCGAGCCGCGCAGCGGCACCCACGTCTTGCCGCCGTCCATCGAGCGCGATACGGAGACGTTCGGCACGTAGACGATGTCCGGCGTTCTTCGGATCGACGGCGACGTGCTCGAAGTACCACCCGCGTCCCCAGAGCGCGTGATCGCCCGACAGCTTCGTCCACGTCGCGCCGGCGTCGTCCGAGCGGAAGAAGCCGCCCTGCCCCGGCGGCGCCGCGTCGCGCACTGCCGCGTTGCCGCCGCCGCCCCGCCGCCGCCGCAGCCGGCCGCCGGCGGCGGCGCGTCGGGTCGGGCACGAGGCAGTCGACCACCGCGTACACGCGGCGCGGATTGCTCGGCGCCACCGCGATGCCGGTCTTGCCGATCCCTCCTTCGGCAGGCCGTTCGTGAGCTGCTTCCACGTGTTGCCGCCGTCGGTCGACTTGAAGATGCCGCCGCCCGGGCCGTTCGTCGGCGCGTACGTGTACCAGGGCGGACGCCGCGTATTCCAGAGCCCGGCGTAGACGACCTTCGAATTCGCCGGATCGATCACGACTTCGACCGCGCCGACGTTCTCGTCCTTGTACAGCACCTTCTTCCAGGTCTTGCCGCCGTCCGTCGTGCGGAAGACGCCGCGCTCCGGGCTCGCCGCGTAGAGATGGCCGATCGCGGCGACGAACACGATGTTCGGGTTCTTCGGGTCGACGGCGATCTTGCCGATGTGCTGCGTGTCGTCGAGGCCGATGTGCGTCCAGGTCTTGCCGGCGTCGGTCGACTTGTACATGCCGTTGCCGAAGCCCATCGAGTCGCGCAGCGTCGATTCGCCGCTGCCGACGTAGACGATGTCGGGCGCCGACGGCGCGACGGCGATCGCGCCGATCGACGCGACGGGCTGCGAGTCGAAGACCGGCTTCCAGACGCGGCCCGGCGTCGATCGATCTTCCACACGCCGCCGTTCACGGCGCCGAAGTAGAACTCGTTCGGCCGGCCGTGCACGCCGCTCACGGCGTCGATGCGTCCGCCGCGGAACGGCCCGAGCATGCGCCATTTGAGTCCGGGCGCGAGCGCGGCAACCTGCTGGGCCGACGGGGGAGGCGTAGTTCGTCCCCGCACGCCGCCCTCCGCACGCTGAAACACATCGCTGATTCTTGGCGCCGCGTACATCAGGAGCCCGAGTCGTCCCGCCTCGACGATGAAGTCGCGGCGTGAAAAAGCGGACCCCTCCAGCGCTACGTCGTTGCTGGAAGGGTCCGCACCCGGGTGGGTCCGAAATTCCGAATTGTCAGGCTGTCGCTTCGTCACCGAGGTTCCCAGTGAGTGTCACAGACACTCAGGTAACCGCGGCAAGCGGCGGCCGTCAAGCCACTATTGAACCTTGAACATCAAGCCGACGTTGAGCGCCGCGCCGCCGGCGCCGGCGTCAGCGTAGACCGACATCTTCGGCGCAAAGAAATAACGTGCGCCGACGCGGCCGATGAAATAGATGCCGCTGCTGTAGCCGCAGGATACGCTCCCGAACGCACCCGTGCCGCTGCAGCTCACGATGTTGTAGCCGAGGCCCGCGCCGATGAACGGATCGATCTTCGGCTCGTCGAGCTTGAAGTGGTAGTTCGCGGTGACGCCGATCGGGATGTACTTGTAGCTCCAGCTGTAGCCCGTGAAGTCCTGGCCCCACGAGTAGTAGTCGAACGCGGCCTGGATGCCGAGCGTGCCGTTGCCGAGATCGGGCAACGGCTTGATCGCGTGCTCGAAGCGTCCGCCGAACGACGCGCTCGCGCTGCCAATCCCGCCGATACCGACGACCGGGCCGATGTCCGTATAGCCCATCGAGAAGTTCGCGGCACCCTTCATCTGGGCCGCGGCGGGTACCGCCGCCATTGCGAGGCACGCGGTCGCAAGGGCCAACATCGAGCCATGCCGAGCTGCCATACGTCGCATGTTCATCTCCTACGAGTGAGGGACGGGGACAACAGGGGGCTTGCGGTCCTGTCGGGCCGAAGATATACGAAACCGTAACGGTTAACCAGAGGAGCCGGGCTAGCCCTTGACGGACCGCTGGCCGCACTCCCCATTGCGCAGGCAAGCGCCGGAAACCGTCACACCACCGGAGAGCAACGTGGCTCACGGGCCCGAAACGGGGAGTGAATTCGACGACGGGCGGGCGCTCGACGACTTGTTCAGCGCGACCTACGAGGAGCTGCGGCGCCTCGCCGCGGCCGTGCGACGCAACGATCCGAGCGCCACGCTCAGCCCCACCGCGCTCGTCAACGAGGCCTGGCTCAAGCTCCGCGAATCCCCGGGCGTCGCGCGCACGTCGCGCCTCCACTTCAAGCGGATCGCCGCGCGCGCCATGCGCCAGGTACTGATCGAAGCGGCCCGCCGCCGCCGCTCGGCAAAGCGAGGCGGCGGCGCCGTCGTCGTGACGTTCGACGACGCCCTCCAGGAGACGGCGTCCACCGCCGACGACCTGCTCGCGCTCGACGAGGCGCTCGACGACCTGGCGCGTCTCGAACCGCGCCAGGCGCTGCTCGTCGAGAGTCGCTTCTTCGGCGGCATGGACGTGGCCGAAACGGCGGAGCTGCTCGACGTTTCCGAGTCGACGGCGCTGCGCGATTGGCGCGCGGCAAAAGCCTGGCTCGCGCGCGAGCTGCGTATGGGCGGCGCGAGTCACTGAAATGGACGCCGCTCGCTGGGCTCGCGTTCAGACGCTCTTTCACGACGCGGCGGAGCTGCCACCGCCCGAGCGGCGCGCGTTCCTCGAGACGCAATGCGCCGACGACCCGTCGCTCGTCGGCGACGTGCTGGCGCTGCTCGCCGAGGACGCGCGCGGCGATTCGCTGCTCGATCGCGGCATCGGAGCGCGCAGCAGATTCGGTGCTCGGGAAGTCCGGTGAGCTCGACGTCCTCGGCCAGCGCCTCGGACCCTACCGACTGACGCGGATGCTCGGCGAGGGCGGCATGGGCGTCGTCTACCTCGCCGAGCGCGAGGACCTCGGGACGGTGGCGGCGATCAAGATCCTGCGCGACGCATGGCTCTCCCCGGCGCGGCGCGAGCGGTTCGCCAGCGAGCAGCGCACGCTGGCGCAGCTGAATCATCCGTTCATCGCGCGTCTCTACGACGCGGACACGCTCGCCGACGGCACGCCCTGGTTCGTGATGGAGTACGTCGAGGGCACGCCGCTCACCGAGTATTGCCGCGACGCACGCGACGTCCGTCGTCGGACGGCTCCGGCTATTCCGCGACGTGTGCGAGGCGGTGCAGCACGCGCACCGGCACCTGGTCGTTCACCGCGACCTCAAGCCGTCGAACATTCTCGTCGGCAACGACGGCATCGTGAAGCTGCTCGACTTCGGCATCGCCAAGCAGCTCGACGGCCTCGAAGCGCGGAAGGACCGCACGCGCACCGGCCTCCGGCTGATGACGCCCGCGTACGCGGCGCCCGAGCAGATCCGCGGCGGAGCACATCGGCACGTACACCGACGTCTACGCGCTCGGCGTGATCCTCTACGAGCTGCTCGTCGGCCGTCTTCCCTTCGAGCCAGGCGACAAGATCGACGACCTCGAGGCGGCGCTGACCGATCGCGAGGCCGAGCGACCGTCCGTCGCGTCGAGGAAGAACCCCGCGGCAGCTCGCGGCGACCCGGCGGGCCAGCCGCTGCGCCCCGCCGAGTGGGCGGAACTCGACGTGCTGTGCCTAACGGCGATGCACCGCGATCCGCAGCGCCGCTACGCCACGGTCGACGCGCTCATTCGCGACGTCGACCACTTTCTCAACGGCGAGCCGCTCGAGGCGCGGCCGGACAGTCTGCGCTATCGCGCCGGCAAGTTCGTGCGCCGCAACCGCGAGGCGGTGCTCGCGGCGAGCATCGCGGTCGCGCTGGTGGTGGGACTGGTCGACGTTCTACACGGTGCGGCTCGCCCGCGCGCGCAACGACGCGGTCGCGCAAGCGGCGCGCGCGCAACGCATCCAACGGTTCACGCTGGACCTTTTCCAGGGCGGCGACAAGGCGGCCGGCCCCGCCGACAGTCTCCACGTCGTCACGCTGTTGGATCGCGGTCTGATGCAGGCGCGCACGCTCGACGCCGAGCCGGCGGTGCAAGCGGAGTTGTACGTCACGCTCGGCGGGCATCTACCAACACCTCGGCAACCTCCCGCGCGCCGACTCGCTGTTCCGACTCGCGCTCGACCGTCGGCGCGCGCTGCTCGGCCCGACGCATCCGGACGTCGCCGCGTCGCTCGTCGCGCTCGGCGACCTGCGCGTCGACCAGGCGAAGCTCGAGGACGCCGAGCGTTTGGTTCGGCAAGGCCTCGACCTGGCCAAGTCGGTCTCCCGCCGAATGACCCGGCCGTGATCCACTCGCTCGCCGAATTGGGGCGCGTGCTCGAGGAGCGCGGATCTACGACAAGGCGATCCCGATCATGCAGGATGTCGTCCGCCGCGACACGGCGGCGCGCGCGGCGCGCGTGGATCTCGCCGCGAACCTCGGCACGCTCGCCGACGTCAACTTCTACGCGGGGCACTACGACGTCTCCGATTCGTTGAACCGCGAAGTGCTGGCGATTTACCGGCAGGAGTACGGTGCCCGGCATCCCCAAGTCGCCGAGATTCTCGTGAACCTCGGCGCGTCACAGCAGGAGCGCGGCAACTACAAGGACGCCGAGCGATTCGATCGCGAGGCGCTGGCGATGACGCGCGCGTTCTACGGCGACAGCAATCCGGCCACGGCCCACGACCTCACGATGCTCGGCCGCGCCCTCGAGTTTCAGAACCGCTTCGAGGAGGCCGACACAGTCCTACGGCAGGCGCTGGCCATTCGCGAGCGTGTGTACGGTCCGGTGCATCCGTCGGTCGCGTCGACGGTAAACGAGCTGGGAAACATCGCGTACCAGCGCGACCACTACGACGAAGCGATCGCGTACTTCACGCGGATCCTCGACATTTATCGGAAGACGTACGACGACAAGCACTACTTGATCGCGCTGGCGATCTCGAACCTCGCGACCGCCATCTACGGCAAGAAGGACTACCCGCGCGCCGAGCAACTCTACCGGGAGGCCGTGCGGCGCTACACCGCGGCGCAGGGGCCGAACCACACCAACACGGGCATCGCCCGCATGAAGCTCGGCCATGTACTACTGCGCGAACGCCGATTCGCCGAGGCGCAGCTGGAGACGCAGGCGGGATACGACGTGCTGGTGAAGCAGACGAGCGGAAGTTTGAGTTTCTCAAGAGTGCGCGGAAGGATCTGGTGGCGGAGTTCGACACGCTCGGAAGCCGGAAAAGGCGGCGAAGTACCGCGCGGAACTGGCGGCTGCTGAGAAAGCGCCTGCCAAGTAGAATCGCGGCGGCGGTGCGAGCATCTCGACTCGGCTGCCCGAGCCCTGCGTTGAGCATGAGCTTGAGCATGAGCTGTGAGCCAGCCGGCGTTGCTCAAGGCTCACGCTCAGGCTCAAGCTCAAGGCAGGGCTCACTCCCGAATCCGCGATGCTCGCGGCCAACGGAGATCAGCGAACGAGCCTGACGACTGAGTACTCACACCTCAGAACTCAGCAAGCCCGTTCACTTGGACAGCGCGTGATTCGTGTATCTGACCTCTTCCGTGACTTCCCGCTCGACGAATTCCGCCAGCCACGCCGGCACCACTACGACCTCATCGACCGCACTCAACTCGACCTCCGCGAGCCAGAGCCCCGAGCGATCGAGAAACTCGTCGACCTCCCACAGGAATTCCCCGTCGCGCACCTCGTAACGCCGCTTCTCCACCCGGTGTCCGAGCGTGAGCGGCCAGACCGCGGCGAAGAACCGTTCGTCGATCTCTTCCTCGATTTCGAGCTTTTCGATTCCCACCCCGGACTTGATGGTCCGGTAGTATCGGACCGCCCCCTCGCGCTTCGACCGGCGAACGCGCTCGTTGATGCGAATGCCGGGGAGGTAGCCCTGATCGATGTGCACCGCCGGCGCCGTCAGCACGCGCGGCGGAAGGGCAGTTAGCAGATATTTGCGCTCGATCTCGCGGTTGCCATTCGACATCTCGGATTGTACATCGAATTGACTTGTGAAGTAATAGGTCTCAGGTCTCTGGTCTCTGGTCACCGCGTCCAGGCGTTCCGGTCCACCGGTCCACCGGTCCACCCGTCCACCGGTCCACCGGTCCACCCGTCCACCCGTCCACCCGTCCACCCGTCCACCCGTCATGCTCCAGGAACTCCTCCAGCCAGGCATTCCGATTCTCGAGAAGCTCCTCCGGACGATCGTCGTCTACGGGTTCCTTCTCATCGGACTCCGACTCGCCGGGAAACGCGAGCTGTCGCAGATCAATCCGTTCGACCTCGTGGTTCTACTGCTGCTGTCGAACACGGTGCAGAACGCGATCATCGGAAACGACAACTCGCTGACCGGCGGCATCATCGGAGCGGCGGCGCTCCTCCTGATCAACGCGATCGTCGTCCGGGTGCTCTACCACTATGGGGAGTTGGACAAGGTCGAGGGAAGGCCGGACGACCTCATTCGAAACGGACGCATCCTGCGGCATCACCTCGAGCGCGAGCTGATCACCCTGGCCGAGCTGGAATCGGCCGCGAGACGACAGGGCATCGAGTCACTCGCCCACGTGCAGTCGTGCCGGCTCGAGACGGGCGGCGCGCTCACGTTCGTCCAGCGGCACCCGACGGACGACGAGACGCGGCACCACGAGACGCTCGGCCTCCTCAGCCAGCTCGAGGCGCGTCAGCGCGCGATGGTCGAGCAGCTCGCGGAGCTGGAGCGGAAGATCGCCGGGACGACGGGCACGACGCCCTGAGCCCAAGGCGCGCTCGATAGCTCGTTCACCACCGACGAGCGCAGCGCGTCGATCACCGACTCGCCGACGTCGGTGCGCCAGGGCGGTGTCGCGAGCAGCCCTCGCGCCCACTCGCCGCGCAGACTCGACGGATAGTATCGCGCGCGCCGAATCGCCGCGCCGCGGGCGCGCGCGTCGATCGCCAGCACGAGCAGCCGGTCGCGCGCCGCCGCTTCGGCCGACTTGCCGGTCGCACAGAGCGCCATCGAAGGCGCGCCGAGCATCGACGTGTTCGCCTGGGTGTTCGGCGAACGCGCGAGCTGCTGCCAGACGACGCGCCACGACAGCGGTGTGTCGAGCACGCGGCGGACCAGCAGAGTGGGATCGATGATCGCGGGGTCGGACCATTGGGACTCGAACGCGTCGCGCGCCGAATCGGGGATGAACGTCATCTGCGCGAGCGCGCCGAGCAGCGACTCCGCGCCCGCCGTGCCGACGACCGCCGGCGCGCCGGCCGCGAAGCCCGGCAGCATCGGATCCTGGACGGCCGTGAGAAAACCGTTCGACCGGCCTTGCATCGCGAGCGTCGACGAGACGAACCAGTCCACGCTCCGCGCGAACAGCTCGGCGGGTCGATCGTTGTGGGCGGGCGCGCCCGGCCCGAGGCCTCGAATCACGCGCGCCTCGGCGAGCCCGCGCACCGATTCGCCGAGCGCGCCGCTACGGTCCCCCATCGCGCGATCGGTGCTGTAGCCGCGGCCGTTGGCGTACATCCGTCGCGCCGTCTGCCAATCCAAGTCGTGCGAGAGCTCGTGCGCGATCGTCCCGGCGGACGACGCGATCGACAGCTGGATCGTGCGCGTCCGCGGGTCGTGCATCGCGAGCGCCGAGTCGGGCAGCGTCTGGTTGCCGAACTGCACGTGGAGTCCGGCGAACGACAGCGCGGGAAATACGCGCTGCATGTCCTGCAATGCCGTCTGGAGCGACCCGAGGTAGTACGGCCGCCACGCGCGCGGCACGTCGCGGCCGAAGGTCACCGACGCGAGCTCGAACTCCGCCGCCAGTTCCGCGGCGCTCACGGTGGAATCGCCTGGAAGCCAGGGGCGCTCCTGCGCGAAAGCACGGAGCGCGACCGCGTCGGAGAGCAGGGCGCGAGCCGCGATTCGTCGCGCCGAATCCGTGGACTGCGGCGCCGCATCGTACGCGGCGGCGAGCGTCTCTTCGTTGGTCGCCGGTTGGGCGTGGTTGTTCCGCAACCTCGACGCCACGACGATCGGGGCCGCCGGCGGCAGGTCGGCGCCGAGCGCGCTCGCGCGGGCGGCGAAGTGCGGGCCGAGTAAGGGGTACGACGCACGGTGTGCGGAGACCGGTCCCGGTGATCTCTCCAGCGTGTCGAGCGCGCGGACGAGCGCCGGCACGGCGTTCATCGCCTCGGTCCGTAACTCCGCGTCGAGTTGCTCGCCGGCCGGACGCTCGACGCGGAACGAGACGCTCTCGCGGCGATCTTCGAGCAGCGACAGTACGTCGCGGTTCTCGGGATCTCGAAGCGCATCGGCGAACAGGTCGGCGAGGTCGCGTTGGGCCAGCACGCGATCGCGCACGAGCGCGGCGGCCTCGGTCGCGACAGCCACCGCCGGCGACGCGACGGTCGCCTTCCCCGCGCTGATCATGTAGGCGAGGCGCACCGCCATTTCGCCGGCGCGGGGATCGGACGCCGATTCGACGGCCCGCTCGATGAGCGCGAGTTGCTGCGCGCCGGTCGCGCCGTGGCCGTCGGCGTCCCACGGCCCGAGGCCGTCGAGAGCCAACGAATCCACGACGTAGGCGTCGCCGCGTCGTAGCCGGCCCAACAGTGCCCACACGACGCGTGTACGAAGCGCGGGGTCGGCGTCGAAGCGAGGGTCGTCCAGCGCCTGGTCCACGAGCCGGAACGGGCTGCCGAGCCCGAGACGCAATCGCTCGAGATAGGTGAGCCCGACCGTGAGCGCGTCGCCGCGAGCGCCACGCGGGCTCGCGTTTCGCGCGAGCACGATGGTGCTGTCGAAGTACGACGTCGACCTCGAGAGCTGCGAGGCGGCGTCGGCGTCAATGTCAGGCCGGTCGTGCATCGCGCCGACGATGAGGGCGGCGGCGAACAGAGCGGCCGTGACGAGGAGGGAAAAGCGGCGAACTACGTCCATCGTTAGTTCGTACCCGTGGCGGGCCGTCGGGTTGCCGAACCGCTCGGCGCCCCGTCTATGCTAGTAACGTGCAATTCTACACGATGAGAACACTTAACAGGTGGACCGGTGGACTGGTGGACCGGTGGACGGGTCCGCTGATCGACCGGCTTGTTCCGTTTGGACTCGCGGCAGCGCTCGCGCTGGTGGGAACTCGTGGTGGTGCTCAGATGCCGCGTCTTTCGATGACTCCGAGCCGACCCGGTGGTGGGACGCTTACTCGTTTGACGATCGACCGACTCGACGGGCACGCCGACTCGGTCGTGTCTGTGGTGGGAGAGATGGCCGGCGAGCCCCTGCATTTCCTCGACGCCGGGAAAGACAAGCTCCAAGCGCTCGGGGCAATTCCTGTCGAGGTGTCGGACTCCGTCGTCGCAAATGTGGTGATAGCGCGAGCGTCGGGGAAGTCGGATACTCTCCGACTCAAGCTCCCCTATCCGCATCAGGCGCCGCCGCCGCCGGCGATGGGGTCAAGAGGCCGAGCGCCCGGCGCGCGACGGCTGCGCGTGGACCCGCGCTTCACCGCCCGGCCGGATTCTGTCACCGAGGCGCGCGTCGAGCACGAGAACGAGCTGGCGCGCGACGTCGGTCGCAAGGCGCAGGACACGCCGGCGCTCTGGCAGGCGGCGTTTACTCTTCCGCGCAGCGCCAAGGTGACGAGCAAGTTCGGCAGCGGCCGAGTGTTCAACGGCCGCGTGTCTAGCAGCCACCTCGGCGTCGACTATCGCGGCGCGATGGGCGATCCGATCTACGCCGCGAACCGCGGCGTGGTGGCGCTCGTCGACACCTTCTTCCTCGCGGGGAACGTCGTGTACATCAACCACGGCAACGGGCTCGTCACGGGCTACTTCCATATGAGCCAGCCGGAGGTGGCGATCGGCGACACGGTCGAGAAGGGCCAGGAAATCGGGAAGGTCGGCGCGACAGGGCGTGTGACCGGACCGCATCTGCACTGGAGCGCGCGCTTTGGAGCTTTGACAATCGATCCGGCGGATCTGTTGTCGCTCGGACCGCCGTTTGTAACGGCACCGACCCCGGCGCACGGCGTCTCGAACGCAACGGCGCGCAAGCGCTCGGCGGCTCCCGTCGCGCGGCGCTGATCAGGGGGACGCCGAGTCGCCGCAGCGGGCTGGGGGGACGAAAACGGGGGGAGCGCCGATTGGCACTCCCCCCGCAGTCGTTCGAACTACGCTGAACTCCGTGGCGACTTACGCCTTGGTATCGAGGCAGCCATGGAAGTTCGGGTTGTTCAACTCCTGGTCAGGTACCGGGAAAGCAACCTGCGAGCCGAACGGACCGAAGGAGTCCGTTCGAACGAACGTGCCGCTCGGGAACACCTTGTCCTGCGTGCGGCCGTACTGACGAACCAAGCGTCGGAGATCGCCCATGCGCCAGCCGCGCTCGAACTGCCACAGCGCCTTCTCGCGGAAGAACAGATCGGTCGCGCTCGCCTGGTCCGCGGGCGCCGGCAGAGCCGTCATCGCCGCAACCTTGAAGATCCCGAGCGTCTGCGGCGCCGTGCGAAGCGCATTCAGGATCGTCGTCATGCCGGCGATGTCGTGCGCATTCAACTTCGCTTCGGCCTCCATCAGCCGCGCGTCGATGCCCGGAAAGCACCGGAATCGGATCGTCGCGGCCCCAGTTGTTGACCTGGACGAAATCGTGACGTGTTGTCCTCACGCCGGTCGCGCGCGTGTCGGTGATCGACACGCGTGGGTCGTTCAGGCGCGCGAAGGGAATGGCGTTGAAGATCTGGCCGGCCCTGTCCGTGCTGTCGCCCGCCGTGTAGCGCTTGACGCTCGGGCCCATGACCCACCACTCGTTGTCGAACGTTGTCTGCGAGTAGTCCCAGTTGTACTGGTAGCTCGTCGGGACATTGGCCATCTCGTCGCCGCGCCCGGCAAAATCGCCCATGTCGATCTTGATCCGGCCTCGCGTCGATGAGCACGGCGTTCTTCAGCGTCGACCGTCGCCGCGTCCGTCGCCGTCAGGAATGTGAGCGCGGTGTCCAGCCGCGTCAACGCCAGCTTGAAGCCGTCGGCGTCGGTAAGCGGCTGCGTGTACTGACGGCACGCCGTTCAAAGTCTCGCCGAACGGAATCCCGTTGCAGAACGCTTCCGACATGATGGCTCTCGACATACCCCATCTGGAGGTACATCTCGCCCACGTGCTGCTTGCCGACGGCCGACGTGTCGTACGCGATGAGCGAGTGGATCGCGTCGCGCGCCCGACCGCGCGCCTGCTGCGCGCTCTGGTAGATCGGCGTCAAGACACCGTCGTTCGTCTGCAACTGGCGCTGATCGGCGTCGTTGCGCTGCGAAAACGTATCCGACGACTGCAGCTCGTCGGTGAACAGCGCCTCCCAGTTCCAAATCGCTTCGGTATTGTCCGCCGCCGTTCATCGCGTTCTTCCAGCGGCCGAGCGCGCCGACGTAGAGCGCGTCCGCCGCGGCGGTGTTGGCCACGGCGCCGGGCTGATGACGCCAGGCTGCTGAGGAGCCAGCAGTTCTTTCTTCACGTTGCACGCGCCGAGCAGCAGGCTCCCGACGGCCACCGCGGCCGCGGCAGCCTCTCCGGCGGGACGATCTTGAAGTTTCATCATCGTCAATCGTCCTCGGACGGCGATTAGTAGTGGAGATTGGCGCGAACCAGGAAATACGTGCGCGGAGCCGTGGTCGAGAAGTCGGTTTGCACGTCGCCGGTGCTGTAATTCGACTCCGGATCGATGCCGGTGTACTTCGTCCACGTGTGGAGATTACGCGCCGAGAACACCAGCTGAGCGTCGCGAGCGCGGAGCTTGCTCGCAACGGAATTCGGCATCGTCAGCGCCGCCGACACCTCGCGGAGCTTCCAGAAGGCTCCATTCTCGTAGTAGCCGGCCGACGTGTTTCGGATTCTTCGCGCTCGAATTCGCCACCGTTCTCGCCTGATCGGCGAGCGACGTGGATTTCAGGTTCTCGGAGTACCAGGTCGGGAAGTTCGACGCGTAGAACTGGCCCGTCGAGTTGAACAAGACGAACCCGCCCTTGTAATCCGTCAGGACGGTGAGGCGAAGTTTGCGGCTGAACAGGTCGATGCCGTTCGTGATCGAAAAGATGTCGCGGGGCAGCGAATAGCCGGTAGTAGACGAAACCGTTGACCGTGCCGGGCGTCGTGTTGCTGTCGACGGTGACCTCGTTCGGCGTAATGATCCCGTCGCCGTTGAGGTCGGCGTACGTGAACGGCCGCTCGAAGGTTCCGTTGACGGGGAGCCCGGACGAGTCGCGGGTCCCGCCGGTACCGATCGTCGGCAGCGCCTTGCCCGATGCGTCGTTGCCCAGCGCCAAGATCTTGTTGCTGTTGTGCGATCCGCCGAGGCTCACGTCCCAGCCCAACGCGCGGCGGTCGATCAGCGTCGTCGTCACGACGCCTCGATGCCGGTATTGAGGACGGAGGACAGGTTCTTCAGCACCGAGAGCGTCGATGCGCCCGACGACGCGGCGATCGGCTGACTCACGAGCGCGTCGCTCGTCCGCTTGTGGTAGTACGTGAAATCGAGGTGCGACCGGTTCCCGAACAAGCTGGCTTCGAACCCGACTTCGGTCTCGGCCGAACGTTCAGGCTTTAGATCAGGATTGCCGAGTGCATTCCCCAAAAGGCCCGGCGTGTCCGACCCGACTCCGCTTCCGGCGACGACACCGCGGCAATGTTCGCCGACGACGCCTGGAACGTCTGGAGGGCGACCGTGCCGCCGGGCTGCACGCCAGACGCGCCATAGGCGCCGCGCAGGCGGAGCTGATTCATCCAATCGAGATGGGGGAAGAAGCTCTCGTCCGAGATGATGTATGAGACGCTGGCCTTCGGGTAGATACACGCTGGAACTTCGTACCGAACGAGCTGTTCTGGTCCGTGCGGACCGCGCCGACCAGAAGAGACGGTCGCGAAACGAGGCCTGCTCTTGCACGTACAGACCGAGCGTCTTGTTCACCGTCTGCGAGCGTGTTGCCGCCGTTTGCACAGCCGCTTGCCCGACGGTCTGTGCGCCCGGCGGGAGGTTGGTTCCGCTTGCGTTGACGCCGTCGTTCTCGAGGTTCCCGTAGTCGAAGCCGAACGTCGTCTTGATGTTCATGCTCGATCGTCGCCTGCCAGGTCGATTTGCTCGCGATCTTTGCCGAGTAGTTGCGGAAATTGTTCGTGCGTCTGGCTGACCACGCCTTGGCGCCGCGTCCCGAGTTCGGGCATTCCGCGAAGCGGCAGATGCTGATGAAGTCGTTGTTGGCGAGATCGACGCCGGTCGTTCCCTCGTTGACCATCCAGGCAAACGGCCGCCACGTCGCGTCGGCCGAGCCGACGAACCGTTGCGTTCCGTTCGTGTTGTAGACCTGGAAAATCTGCGCCGGGCTGAAGCCGCCGTAGCCATTGCGGTACACGGCCGTACCCGACGTGTTGTCGACGATCTGGTTCCGTGTAAAGGGGCGCCGTTGTGGTTGAAGCCCGGGTTATTGAGCGCGCTGTAGATGTAGCTGAAGATGTTGTTGTCGGTCTGCGGCAGGCGCTGGTTGAAGTTGCTGAACCCCGCGTTCGCGTTGAGGTCGAACTTCGGCGAGAGCGCCGCGCTCAGGTTGGTGCGGAGCGACACCTGCTGGTACGCCTCGGGGTTGATCCACTCGTCGCTGGGCCGGCGTGCCGAGCGAGTCGAGCGTGGTCCGAGCAAAGCTCGGCATGAAGACGGGCCGTTCTCGTTCGCTACGTCGCCGCTCACGAAGAACCGTACCTGATCGCTTCCGCCGCTCGCGTTCATTCCGTAGTCCACGTGATGACCGAGGTGGTTGGGCGTCGTCAGCGGATTCATGAGCACGTTGAAGGACGACAGGCTGTCGAGCGTACACGTGCCTAGGCTCTCTGTGACCAGCGTGCAGCGCGCGGTCTTGCCGCCCGCATCATGGCCCCACGACATGTAGTCGGTGGGATACTCGTTGCGGTCGCTCGACACCGCCGGCCTCACCGAACCAAGTCCAGCGCGTCGAGCCGGCGCGACCTTTCTTCGTCGTGATGACGATGACGCCGTTCGCGGCGTTGGTGCCGTACAGCGTCGCAGCAGACGGGCCCTTGACGATTTCGATGTCCTCGATCTCGTTCGGGTCCAGGTCGTTGATCAGACTGGCCTTCGTTCCGGTGAAGCCGAAGCCCAGCGTGTTCGTCGCCAGCGGGACTCCATCGACGATGTAAATCGGATTGTTGGTCACGCCGCTGTTGGCCGTAGCCAGTGAGCCGATACCGCGGATCCCGATGACGGGAGCCGAGCCGGCCATCGCTCCGGGGAGCACCACCACGCCGGGCGCCTTGGCGACCAACAGGTCACCGATGTTTGTGATGGGCGTGGTCTCGACCTTCTGGTTCGACGTCGCCCAGCGTCTGGACGGAGTTTCCTATCTCCACGCGACGCTGGTCGCCCGTCGCCGTCGTGACGATCTCCTGGAGTTGAACGACCGCCTGCTTCATTTGGAAGTTGACCGTCACGGAAGCGCCGGCGCTCACGGCTACCGCCTTCTTCTGCTCCTGGTAGCCGACGCGAAGCACGCGCACCTCGATGTTGCCGGTCGGCACGCCGCGGATCGTGTAATGACCGTCGGCGCCGGTCGGCACGATCAGGCTGGTGTTCACCACCATGACCCGCGCGTCGCTGAGCGGTTCGTTCGATTCTACAGTCGCCACCTGCCCCGTGACGGTTCCTTGTGCCCGCAGCACCGCGGGCATCGCGAGGAGGGTGGCGGCTGCCAGGATCGGAACGAGTCCGGACCCTGCGCGCTTCGAGGGAGTCAATCGCATTGGTTCGCCCCTTGGGGAGTTTGAACTACGAGCGTCTACGACTTCCATGAACGGACTTCGACCATCGTGGTCCTTTGGTCCTTGCCGCACCACGTCCGGTGCGCCCTGCGTCATCCAACGACATGCGCCCTGCGACGACCGGGATCGTTGCAGGGAGGATCTGCTCGACGATCTAACCCATGGCGACGCCGCGACGTCACATGAATTCGGTGACAAAACACCTCTGAGTGAATGCGCGCTAAGATTCTGTCCGTATTAACCCTGCGGGACATTGTATACGATATCCCGAAGGGACCGGCCCCACTTCGCGCGGAGACAAACCTCGAATCGTTCGTCCGCGTTCCCGGAGCACAGGAAGGGGACGATGAAGCGTCCTGATTTGGCTTGGCTTCGCGCCGCTCGGGCGGGAAAATCATGCGGCTCAGCCGCCGATTTTATCCCTCGAGCGGCCCCCACGCAAGGCGGCCTTCTCCTGACACGACGGTGCCAGACGTGGCCCCCAAAAAGACCGCGCGCTTCGAAAGTTGAAGCGCGCGGTTCACTACCCGTCCACCCGTCCACCCGGTCCACCGGTCCACCGGTCCACCGGTCCACCCGTCCACCCATCTACGCCTTCCGATCGATGCACCCCTTGAAATTCGGGTTCGTGCTTCTCGTTGTCCGTCACCGGCAAGTTCACGTCCGTCCCGTACGACGCTCCGGCTTGAAGAACGATCCCGACCGGGAATACCTGGTCCTGCGTCCGTCCGTACTGACGCACCTGGCCGCCGCTCGTCGCGACAGATCGCTGTCCGCGGCCGAACGTCCAGAACGCCTTCTCGCGGAAGAAGAGCGTCGACCGCCGCGTCCTTCGTCGCCGGCGTCGTCGCGATCGCAGCCATCGCCGGCGACGTCCAGGTTCCCGAGCTTCTGCGCCGCTCGTACGCAGCGCGTTGAGGATCGTCATCATCCCCGCGAAGTCGTTCGCGTTGAGCTTCGCCTCGGCCTCGATCAACCGCGCGTCGATGCCCGACACCAGCGGAACCGGGTCGGTGCGGTGCGCGAACATGCCCTGGATGAACAGCCGCGTCGTGCCGTCGAAGCCGACCTTCTTCGTGTTCACGCGCCGCGACGCGCGGATCGCCCGCCGACGCGAACGGCAGCGCGTTCTTTATGACGCCCGCCGCGTCAAAGCTGTCGCCGACCGTGTAGCGGCCCGCGCTGATGTTGAGGCTCCAGATCTGGTTGTCGCCCGTCGCCTGGTCGAACGTCAAGCAGATACTGGAAGTTGGTCGGCACGGCGGTCACGGGAACGAGCGCCGCCGCATTCGCGAACTGCCCCTGATCCACGAGCACCCGGGCGCGCATGACGAGCAGCGCCTGCTTCTGCGCCACCGACAATGCGTCGCTGCCGTTGCTCCGGGCCAGCGCGCTGTCGAAGTAGAATCGCCGCGCGCTTGTAGATCGAGTCCGTCGTGAGCTGCGGGCCGTAGACGTACACGCCATTCGTCGTGTACGTCTCCGGCACGCCGTTGCAGAAATTCTCGGCGATCGTGAGCTCCGCGAAGCCGGCGGCCATGTACATCTGGCCGATGTTGCGCGTCGAATCGGGCGTGTACTTGTTGAGCATGTCGATCGCCGTCCGGATGAACCCGCGCGACTGCTGGACGGTCGTGTACGCGCCCTGGATGTTGGCGTTGTTCGTCTGCACGAGCGCTGGTCGGTCTCGTTCCGCTGCGAGAACGTGTCGCTCGACTTCCATTCGTCGGTCAGCAGGCCGCCGTAGAGCCACATGGCTCTCGCCGCCGGCGGTGATCGACTTGAAGCGGCCGAACGCGCCGACGCGCACCGCCTCGGCGGCTGCCGGCGAATTCACCGACGCCGGATCGATGACGCTCGGATTCTGCGGCGCCAGCAACTCCTCCTTCCAGTTGCAGCCGGTCGCCACGACGACCGCGGCGACGGCCGGCGATCCATGCCCACCGAGGGCGATTCATGCTATTCATCATGTGAAGTCGTCCTCGTCGGTTAGTAGTGGAGGTTGAGACGGAACTGAAGTACGTCGGCGGGCCTGTGGTGATGAAATCGGTCTGGACGTCGCCGGTCGAGTAGTTCGCTTCCGGATCGATGTCCGTGTACTTCGTCCACACGTGGAGATTGCGGCCGGCGAGCACGAAGCTCGCGTCGCGCGCGCGCAGGCGGCTCGCCCACGTGTTCGGCAGCGTGAACGTCGCGGAGACTTCGCGGAGACGCCAGAACTGCCCGTTCTCCCAATAGCCGCCCGGCGTCGTGAACTTCGTGCCGTTCACCGTCGTGCCGTAGAGGTTCGCCACGGCGCGCGCCTGACGCCACAGCGGCATCGACGCGATCTGGTTCTCCGCGCACGCCTGAGGCGCCTGCTGGCAGATGAACTGCCAGGTGTTGTTGAACAGGTTGAAGCCGCCCTTGTAGTCGAGCATCGCCGTTGATGCGGAGCTTGCGAGCGAAGCAGGTCGAATCCGTTCTGCATCGACACGAGTCGCGCGGGAACGAATAGCCCGCGTACACGACGCCCGTATCGACGGTGACTTCGGTCGTCTGGATGATGCCGTCGCCGTTCGCGTCGGTGAAGTGATACGGCCGGAGGAACAAGCCGTTCACCGGGAACCCGACCGAGTCGCGCGTGCTGCCCGTGCCGATCGTCTTGTTGGGCTTGCCCGCCGGATCGACGCCGAGCGAGAGCACCTTGTTGCTGTTGTGCGACGCCGCAGATGGTCATGTCCCAACCGAACCGCCGCGTGTCGATAAGCTCGGCGTTGATCTGCGCCTCGACCCCCGAGTTCTTCACGGAGCCGAGGTTCGCGCGCACCGCTCGTCGCCGACGGCGCCGCCGACGGCGCGATGGGCAGCTAGATGAGCGCGTCCTTCGTCTTCTTCGTGTAATAGGTGAAGTCGAAGTTCGCGCGGTTGCCCCACACGCGCGTATCGAACCCGCCCTCGAACTCACCCGACGTCTCGGGCTTGAGGTTCGGATTGCCGAGCGCGTTCTCGATCAGACCCGGCGTGTCGACGTTGGCGATGTTGACCGTGGTCGTCGTGAACGTGCGCAGTCCGTCGGTCGCTCCGGGCTGCACGCCCGACTGGCCGTACGCCGAGCGCAGGCGGAACTGGTTCATCGAAGCGCCACTTCGGGAAGAACGCCTCGTCGGACAGGAGCCACGAGAGACTCACCTTCGGATAGAACACGCGCTGGAAGTTCGCGCCGAATGCGCTGTTCTGGTCGGAGCGCACGCGCGGCGGTGAGATACATGCCGGTCGCGCGACCGCGCCTGCTCCTGCACGTAGACGCCGAGCGTCTTGGTCGCGCTCGGCTGGCCGTCCGACGCGGTCTTCACGGCGCCGGCGCCGACCGTCTGCGCGCCGGGCGGCAGCGTGATGCCGCTGGCGCTGCGAGTTGTCGCTCTCGTTGTTCAGATAGTCCGCGCCGACCGTCGTCTTGAGGTTGAGCCACGGTCTTGGCATTCCACGACGCGTTGCTCACGAGCTTCACCGTGAACGCGCGGTTGTTGTCGTGCTCGTCGTCGACGAACCCGGCGCGGTTGGAACCGAACGCCGGGCACTCGGTGAAGCGACAGATGCTGAAGTAGATCTGCGTCCGCGAGGTCGACGCCGACGACGTGCCTGGTTCTGCAACCAGTTGAGCGGCCGCCACTGCGCGTCGGCGCTGCCCGTGATGCGCTGAATGCCGTGTCTCGTTCACGTACTGGAACGCGACGCCGGGCGTCCATCTCGCGTACCCGTGCAGCTCCTCGCCGAGCGAGCCGACCGGGTTGTAGTCGAGGCCCGGCGTGATTGGTGCCGTACGTCAAGTACATCATGCCGCCGATGCCGTTCACGTTGTTGTCCACCTGCGGCAGCCGCTGGTCGGACTTCGAGAAGCCGGTCGAGACGTTGAGGTCGAACTTCGGGCGAGACGCTCGCGCTGACGTTCGCGCGCATGTTCTGGCGCTGGAACGCCTCGGGGTGGATCCACTCGTCGCGCACGCTCGACTTGGCCGTGTCGGCGAGCCACTGCTGCGCGAAGCTCGGCATCTTGTACGGGCCGACTTCGTTGAACAGGTCGCCGCTCACGAAGTAGCGAACAGCGTCGCTGCCGCCGGACACCTGGCCGCCGTAGTTCGTGTTCATGCCGTTGGCGATCGGCGTGATCCCCGGCGTCGCCGACAGGTCGAACGACGTCGTGCTGTCGACGACGCACGTGGTCGGCGTCATCGTCGCCAGCTCGCACCGGGCGACCTTGCCGGTGGTCGGGTTGTGCCCCCACAGCGCGTACGTCGCCGGATAGTTGTTGCGGTCTTCGACGCGCTGCGTGGACGCGAACCAGTTCCACCGCGACGACCCGGCGCGCCCCTTCTTCGTCGTCACGACGATGACGCCGTTGGCCGCGTCGGTGCCGTACAGCGTCGCCGCCGACGGCCCTTTCACGATCTCGACGTCCTCGATCTCCTCGGGCGAGAGCGAGTTCATGAAGCTCTCGTTCGTCCCCCCGACGCCCGGCGCTGATCGAGCTCGAGAAGAACCGCACGCCGTCGACGATCATGATCGGCGCGTTGCTCAGGCTGAGCGAGTTCAGTCCGCGGATTCGAATGACCGGAGCCGAGCCGCTCATGTTGGGCGGAGCCATGATCACCCCCGGCGCCTTGGCGACGAGGAGGTCGGCCATGTTCGACACGGCGCTCTGCTCGACGTGCTGCGGAGCGCTGATCGTCGACAGCGCGTTGCCGATCTCGACCTTGCGCTGGTCGCCCGTCGCCGTGGTCACCACTTCCTGGAGTTGGACGACCGCCGCCTTCATCGAGAAGTCGAGCGTCGCCGACGCGCCCGGCGCGACCGTCACCGATTTCTTCTGTTCCTGATACCCGACGCGGATGCACGCGGACTTCGATTGTTCCGGTAGGCACGTTGCGGAACGTGTAGCGCCCCTCGGAGTTCGTCTGCGTGACCGTGCTCGAGTTCACGATCATCACGCGCGAGTCGGCGAGGTTTTCGTTCGACTCGGCGGCGGACACCCTGCCGGTGATCACCGCTTGCTGGGCGCGGACTCCCAACGGCGCGACGAGCAGCGAGAGTCCGAGGGCTCGTGATAGCCAACGGCCGGAATGATCGCGTGCGACTGTTCTCATGAAACGCTCTCCTGGTGGTGGACAGGGTGTGCGTCAAACAGCGGCGGCGCCGGTGGCGCAGAGCGCGAAACAGCTACGGGGCTGGAAGCATCCGGCCCTCGATGGAGGTCATTGGAATTGTCCCGTGCCGTCGACGACGATCTAGCGTGCAGCCGAACCGATAAGTCGAGGTCCGCTCATGCGAGGAGCCGCGAGCGATTGTACGCGCCGCTCACGGAGGCCGCAAGAGGGAGCCGACTCGACCATCGGATCGCGGCGCCCAAAAAGGGCGGCGCGCGTCGTGGGCTATCGCAGCTCGACTGGCGACGAGTCGAGGTCCGCCTCGACGAGCATCGCGAGCGCGGCGACATCGACTTCGACGCGCTCCGCTTTGTCGGTGCTGAGGTCCGCGAGCCCACCGAAGTCGAGGGAGAGCTGGCGGACCGGCACGAACGACCGGCGATGGTGCGGCGTGAGACCGGCCGCGCCGAGGCCCTCGAGATGCGCCGCCGTCGCGTAGCCGACGTTGGTCTCCCAGCGGTAGTTCGGGTAGCGCGGCGCAAGCGCAGTGCATCAAGCGGTCGCGCGTGACCTTCGCGACGATCGACGCGCAGGCGATCGAGTAGCACGCGTCGTCGCCGCCGACGATCGCGGTGTGCTCGATGCCGAGTGTGCGGATCGGCTTGCCATCGATGAGCACGTGGTGCGGCCGCTCGGCTGAGCCGCGTGAGCGCGCGTCGCATCGCCAGCACGGTCGCGTGATAGATGTTGACGCGGTCGATCTCACGCACGGACGCCGCGCCGACGCGAGATGCAGACGGCCCGCTCGCGAATCTTGACCACCAGCTTTCGCGCTCGGCCGCCGTGAGCTGCTTGGAATCGTCGACGCCGCGGATGGCGCGCTCACCGGGCGGCATGATGACAGGCGCACGCGACAACGGGGCCCGCGAGGGGGCCCCGTCCAACTTCATCGACTCCGGCGATCAGCGGACCGCGCCGTCTGTCGCGAGCTCACGTTCGATCGGCTTCCACCGATCGCGTCCCATGCGTCGCGGCTCGCCCTACTCGGCGCGTGCCGGTCTCTGGAACACGACGCGCATTTTCTTTTCCCTGATGCGCGTCGCCTTGCCGGTGAGGTTGCGCAGGTAGTACAGCTTGGCGCGACGGACGCGGCCGCGGCGCACGACGGTGATCTCGGCGAGCATCGGGGAGTGCACCGGGAAAATGCGCTCGACGCCGACGCCGTTGGAGATCTTGCGGACGGTGAACGTCTCGGAGACACCGCTGCCGCGGCGCGCGATGCAGACGCCCTCGAACGCCTGAAGACGCTCCTTCTCGCCTTCCTTGACGCGCACGTTGACGCGCAGGTGTCGCCGGAGCGGAACGGCGGAATGTCTTCGAGCCACTCTTTCTGGGTTTCGATGAACGGATGCATGTGGGCACTTGGCGCTGGAGTCCGGGGAAATCGGCACCCGGGGGCCGACCTGGAAAACTTCTGGTGGAGACAGGGAATTGTAAGCGGGACCCGGATTTAGCGCCACTGGCGCCTCTGGACTGCTCCGCCTGTTCCCTGACTCCGGCCTTCGCGAGGGCCTGAACCGCGGGCGGATAGCCGGGCGCGACTCTCAACGCGCGCCGAACAGCTCCACGGCTGGGCCCATTTCGCCCTTTGCCGCCCGGAGCATGCCAAGTCGGGTGATCGCCTCCGGGTCGTTCGGGGCAATTCGGGTCGCCTGGTCAGGTACGCATCCGCCTCATCCGCGCGCCCGACGTCCATCATCGCTCGGCCGATGGTCATGTAGACCTGCGCATTGGAGCCGCCCAGAGTCGCCGCTTGACTCGCGGCGCTCACGGATTCTTCGACGCGCTGTTCCTGGGCGTACCCGAGGCTGAGCAGCGCAACGTCATCGGGTTGCGATCGCCGTTCGCCGCGGCGCTCGCGAGGTACGGCAGCGCATCGGCCATCGCCCCCTGTTGCGCGAGCAGTCCGCCGAGCAGCGCGGCGGCGTCGGCGCGGCGTGGATTGAGCGCGAGCGCGCGCCGGAGAGCGGTCGCCGCGTCATCGAGGCGATTCGCGTCGACGTACGCCTGCCCGAGCGCGACGAACAATTCGTCGGTCGTTCGGGCGAGCTCGCCATGCGCTCGAGATATGAGATCGACTTCGTGTCGCCCTGTGCGGCGAGGAGGCCGCCGAGCCGGCGGGTCGCGTCGACGTAGTCGGGGTTGATCCGCACCGCATGCTCGAGCAGCGCCCGGGCTTCAGAGACTCGTCCCTGTCGACTCGGACCTGTGCCAGGTTCGAGAACGCCGCCATGTACGCGGAATCCAGCGCGATCGCTCGGTTCCACAGCAGTTCGCCTCGCCGCGTCCGCCCCGATCCTTTTTGTAGATCACCGCGGCGAGGTTGTCGTACGCGCGCGCGTTTTCAGGTTGCTTGGCGAGGGCGTCGCGCCACAACGCTTCCGGATTCGCGTAGAGCGCGCTGCGACGAACGGTCATGACGAGCCAGCAGCGCGGCGACGGCCGCGGAACCGCCGATGAAGATCCGGGGGACGCGAGCGCAACGCGTAGCCCGCCGCGACGACGACCCCGACGATGACTGCCGCGCACGCGAGATAGACCCGCCGTTCGGCGGCATCTCCGTCCGGATAGGGACGATGCTCTACGATGGCCCGATGATCGCAAAGAACCAGATGGCAAGAAAGGCGAGCCACCATCGCTTCCGTCTGATCGCGACGATGATTGTCCCGGCGCCGACCCCCAAGACGATCAAACCGCCGACGAGGCCCCCGATTCCACGGACGGGGCCGAGCCATAATCGAAGCGAAGGTCGGCCGGCCAGACGAGCAATTGGAGATAGTGCGCGATCGCCCAACCCTGGCTGTAGAGATAGCGATACCAGGGGAGCCCGAGCCCGAATCCCACGGAGTCGGCGCGTCCGCCGCCGGCGACGAGGGCGACCAAGAGCGCCAGCGTCGCGACAAGCCCGCCGTAGAACCAG
>CAVPOS010000008.1:0-137582 GCA_963707105.1 uncultured Gemmatimonadaceae bacterium | reverse complement strand
GTTGTGGTTGAAGCCGGGGTTGTTCAGCGCGCTGTAGATGAAGCTGAATGTGTTGTTGTCGGTCTGCGGGAAGCGCTGGTTCAGGTTCGAGAAGCCGGCGTTCGCGTTGAAGTCGAACTTGGGCGAGAACGACGCGCTCAGGTTGGCCCGCGTGCTGTACTGCTGAAGCTGTTCGGGATTGATCCACTCGTCCTTGGCCGGCGTGCCGAGCGAGTCGAGCGTCCGGCGAGCGAACTGCGGCATGAAGACCGGGCCCATCTCGTTGGCCAGGTCGCCGCTGACGAAGAAGCGGACCTGATCCGAACCACCGCTCGCGTTCATGCCGTAGCCGTCGTGGTGCCCGAGGTGAATCGGCGACGTTTCCGGGTTCATGAGCACGTTGAACGACGTGAGGCTGTCGAGGAAGCACGAGCCCTGGCTTTCGCTCACCAGCGTGCAGCGCGTGAGCTTGTTGGTCGAGTCGTGGCCCCACGACGCGTACGTCGTCGGGTACTGGTTGCGGTCGCTGACGCCGCCGCCTTCACCGTACCACGTCCACTTTGTCGAACCGGCGCGTCCCTTCTTCGTCGTGATGACGATGACGCCGTTCGACGCGTTCGTGCCGTAGAGCGTCGCGGCCGACGGTCCCTTCACGATCTCAACGTCCTCGATCTCGTTCGGGTCCAGGTCGTTGAGGAAGCTCGCCTGCGTGCCACCGGTGCCGAGGTTGATGTTGCCGGTGCCGATGTGGACGCCGTCGACGATGTAGATCGGCGCGTTGCTGATGCCGCTGCCGTTCGTGGCGAGCGAGTTGAGCCCGCGAATGCGGATGATCGGCGCCGAGCCGGTCATGGGGCCGGGGAGTACGACGACGCCCGGCGCCTTGGCGACGAGCAGATCACCAATGTTGGTGATCGGGGTTGTCTCGACCTTGTTCCCCACGTCTCCGAGGGTCGCAACGGAGTTCCCCAGCTCGACGCGGCGCTGGTCACCGGTCGCCGTGGTCACGATCTCCTGGAGTTGAACGATCGCCTGTTTCATTTGGAAATCGACCGTCACCGAAGCGCCGGCGTTCACAGCCACCGCCTTCTTCTGTTCCTGGTAGCCGACGCGAAGCACGCGCACTTCGAGGTTGCCGGTCGGCGCATTGCGGATGGTGTAACGGCCGTCGGCGCCGGTCGGCACGATCACGCTGGTGTTCACCACCATGACGCGCGCGTCGCTGAGCGGCTCGTTCGTTTCCGCGGTGGTCACCCGGCCCGTGATGGTGCCTTGTGCCCTCACGACGGCGGGCATCGCGAAGAGGGTGGCAGCTGCCAGGATCGGAACGAGTCCGGACCCTGCGCGCTTCGAGGGAGTCAATCGCATTTGGTTCGCCCCTTGGGGAGTTTGACCTACGAGCGTCCACGACTTCAGTGAACGGACTTCGAAGAACAGACTTCGAACAACGTGGTCCTGCGCCGTGCCGCACCTCTCGCGGTGCGCCCTGCGTCATCAACGGCCCGCGCCCTCGCGACGACCGGGATCGCCGCAGGGAGGATCGTGCTCGACGATCTAACCCATGGTGCCGCCGAGGCGTCACATGGGGTTCGACCACAAACAGTTATTTGCGAAAGCGTCCTAAGCTTCTGTCCCCACGCACCCTGCGGGACATTGTATACGATATTCCGAAGGGACCGACCGTACTGCGCGCGGAGACAAACCTCGAATCGTTCGTCCGCGTTCCCGGACCACGGGACGGGACGATGAAGCATCCTGACTTGAGCTGCCTCGCGCCGCTCGGGGTGGGGAAAATCCCGCGGCTCAGCCCTCGAATTTGCCCTTCAGACAGCGCGCACGCAAGGCGGCCCGCCCCTGACGTGACTCGGCCGGAATGCCCAAAAAGGACCGCCGCCCACTCCGGAGTCTGGAGCGAGCGGCGGCCTCTGAATCTGCTTCTTTTTCCGGTCTACCGGTCCACCGGTCCACCGGTCCACCGGTCCACCCGTCTACGCCTTCCGGTCGAGGCACCCCTGGAAATTCGGGTTCGTCTTCTCGTTGTCCGTCACCGGGAAGTTCACGTCCGTCCCGTAGTTCGATCCCTTGAAGAACGGACCGACGGGGAACACCTGGTCCTGCGTCCTTCCATACTGACGCACCTGCCGCCGGTCGTCGGACAGTCGCTGGCCGCGGCCGAACGTCCAGAATGCCTTCTCACGGAAGAACAGCGTCACGGCGTCGTCCTTCGTCGCTGGAGTCGTCGCGATCGCGCTCATCGCGGCCACGTTCAGGTTCCCGAGCTTCTGCGCGCTCGTTCGCAGCGCGTTGAGGATCGTCATCATCCCCGCGAAGTCGTTCGCGTTGAGCTTCGCCTCGGCCTCGATCAACCGCGCGTCGATGCCCGAGACCAACGGAACCGGGTCGGTGCGCTGCGCGAAGGTGCCCTGGCTGAACAGCCCCGTCGTGCCGTCGAAGCCCACCTTCTTCGTGTTCACCGCCGCCACGCGTGGATCGCCGGATGACGCGAACGGCAACGCGTTCTTCACAACTCCCGTGGGATCCACGCTGTCGCCGACCGTGTAGCGCCCCTGGCTGATGTTGAGACTCCAGAGCTGGTTGTCGCCCGTCGCCTGGTCGAACGTGAGCAGGTATTGGAAGTTGGTCGGCACCGCGCTGACGGGAACGAGCGCCGCCGCGTTCGCGAACTGGCCCTGGTCCACGAGCACCCGCGCGCGCATGACGAGCAGCGCCTGCTTCTGCGGCACCGACGGCGGATCGTTGGCGGTGTTGCTCCGCGCCAGCGCGCTGTCGAAGAAGAACGCCGCGCGCTTGAAGATCGAGTCCGTGGTGAGCTGCGGTCCGTAGAGGTAAACGCCATTGTTCGTGTACGTCTCGGGCACGCCGCTGCAGAAATTTTCGGCGATCGTGAGCTCGGCGAAACCGGCCGCCATGTACATCTGTCCGATGTTGCGCGTCGAGTCGGGCGTGTACTTGTTGAGCAGGTCGATCGCCGTCCGGATGAATCCCCGCGCCTGCTGGACTGTCGTGTACGCGGTCTGGACGTTGGCGTTGTTCGTCTGCACCGAGCGCTGGTCCGTCTCATTCCGCTGCGAGAAGGTGTCGCTCGACTTCCATTCGTCGGTAAGCAGGCCGCCGTAGAGCCACATGCTCTCGCTGCCGGCGGTCATCGATTTGAGGCGGCCGAACGCGCCGACGCGCACCGCCTCGGCGGCGGCGGGCGAATTCACGGACGCCGGGTCGATGACGCTCGGATTCTGCGGCGCAAGCAACTCCTCCTTCCACGCGCAGCCCGTCGCGACGGCGACCATGGCGATGGCCGCGACCGACGCCCACCGAGGGCGATTCATGCGATTCATCATGTGAAGTCGTCCTCGTCGGTTAGTAGTGGAGGTTGACCCGGAATTCGAAGTACGACGCCGGACCAGTCGTGATAAAATCGGTTTGGACGTCGCCGGTCGAGTAATTCGCTTCCGGATCGATGTCGGTATACTTGGTCCACACGTGCAGATTGCGGCCGGCGAGCACGAAGCTCGCGTCGCGCGCGCGGAGACGGCTCGCCCAGGCGTTCGGCAGCGAGAACGACGCGGACACTTCGCGTAGACGCCAGAACTGGCCGTTCTCCCAATAGCCGCCGGGCGACGTGAACTTGGTGCCGTTCACGGTCGTTCCGTAGAGGTTCGCCACGGCCCGCGCCTGCCGCCACAACGGCGTCGACGAGATCTCGTTCTCCTGGCACGCCTGCGGCGCCTGCTGGCAGAAGAACTGCCACGTGCTATTGAAGAGGTTGAACCCGCCCTTGTAGTCGATCATCGCCTGCACGCGCAGCTTGCGCGCGAACAGGTCGATTCCATTCTGAATGGAAAGCAGGTCGCGCGGGAAAGAGTACCCGCGATAGACGACGCCCGTGTCGACCGTGAGCTCGCTCGTCTGGATGATGCCGTCGCCGTTCGCGTCGGTGAAGTGATACGGCCGCAGAAAGACGCCGTTCACCGGGAAGCCGACCGAATCGCGAGTGCTGCCGGTGCCGATCGTCTTGTTGGGATTGCCCGCCGGGTCGACGCCGAGCGAGAGAACCTTGTTGCTGTTGTGCGACGCCGAGACCGTGACGTCCCAGCCGAATCGACGTGTGTCGACGAAGGTGGCGTTGATCTGCGCTTCGAAACCTGAATTCTGCACGCCGCCGAGGTTCGTTCGAACGCTCGTCGCCGACGGCGACGCCGATGGTGCGATCGGCAGCGAGATCAGCGCGTCTTTCGTCTTCTTGTTGTAGTAGGTGAAGTCGATGTTCGCGCGATTGCCCCACACGCGCGTTTCGAAGCCGCCCTCGAACTCACCCGACGTCTCGGGCTTTAGGTTCGGGTTGCCAAGGGCGTTCTCGATCAGTCCGGGCGTATCGATATTCGCGATGGCGACCGTGGCCGTGGTGAATCGACGCAGCCCATCGGTCGCCCCCGGTTGAACGCCTGACTGGCCATACGCCGAGCGCAGGCGGAACTGGTTGACGAAGCTCCATTTCGGAAAGAACGCCTCGTCGGAGATGATCCACGAGAGGCTCACCTTCGGATAGAAGACGCGTTGGAAGTTGGTGCCGAACGCGCTGTTCTGGTCCGACCGCACGGCCGCGGTCAGGTACATGCGGTCGCGGATCGAGGCCTGCTCCTGTACGTAGACGCCCAGGGTCTTCGTCACGCTCTGTTGGCCGTCGGATGCGCCCTTCACGGCGCCCGCGCCGGTCGTCTGCGCCGCTGGGGGCAGCGTGCTGCCGCTGGCGCTGGCGAAATCGCCCTCGTTGTTCAGGTAATCCACGCCGCCTGTCGTCTTGAGGTTCAGCGAAGGTCTGGCGTTCCACGACGCGTTGCTCACGAGCTTCACCGTGAACGCGCGGTTGTTGTCGTGCTCATCGTTCACGAAACCGGCGCGGTTGGAGCCGAATGCCGGGCACTCGGTGAACCGACAGATCGAGAAAAAGATCTGGTCGGCCAGGTCGATGCCGACCACCGCTTGGTTCTGCAACCAGCTGAGCGGCCGCCACTGCGCATCGGCGCTCCCCGTTATTCGCTGGATGCCGGTCTCGTTCACGAACTGGAACGCGGACGCCGGGGTCCATCTCGCGTACCCATTGAGGGCCTCGCCGAGCGAGCCGACCGGATTGTAGTCCAACCCGGCGTGATTGGTGCCGTACGTCAAGTACATCATGCCGCCGATGCCGTTCACGTTGTTGTCCACCTGCGGCAGCCGCTGGTCCGACTTCGAAAAGCCGGTCGAGACGTTGACGTCGAACTTGGGCGAGACGCTCGCGCTGACGTTCGCGCGGATGTTCTGGCGCTGGAACGCTTCGGGGTGGATCCACTCGTCGCGGACGCTCGACAGGGCCGTGTCGGTGAGCCACTGCTGCGCGAACTGCGGCATCTTGTACGGACCGACCTCGTTGAAAAGGTCGGCGGCCACGAAGTAGCGAACGGCCTCGCTGCCGCCGGACACCTGTCCGCCGTAATTCGTGTTCATGCCGTTGGCGATCGGCGTGATCCCCGGCGTCGCCGACAGGTCGAACGACGTCGTGCTGTCCACGACGCAAGTCGTCGGCGTCATCGTCGCCAGCTCGCAACGGGCGACCTTTCCGTTGGCGGGGTTGTGTCCCCACAGCGCGTACGTCGCCGGATAGTTGTTGCGGTCCTCGACACGCTGAGTGGACGCGAACCAGTTCCACCGCGACGACCCGGCGCGCCCCCTCTTCGTCGTCACGACGATGACGCCGTTGGCCGCGTCGGTGCCGTAGAGCGTCGCCGCCGACGGCCCCTTCACGATCTCGATGTCCTCGATCTCCTCGGGCGAGAGCGAGTTCATGAAGCTCTCGTTCGTCCCCCCTACGCCAGGGCTGATCGAGCTCGAGAAGAACCGCACGCCGTCGACGATCATGATCGGTGCGTTGCCGAGGCTGAGGGAGTTCAGTCCGCGGATGCGAATGACGGGGGCCGACCCGCTCATGTTGGGCGGGGCCATGATGACGCCCGGCGCCTTCCCGACGAGAAGGTCGGCCATGTTCGACACGACGCTGTTCTCGACGTGCGTCGGCGCGCTGATCGTCGACAGCGAGTTGCCGATCTCGACCTTGCGCTGGTCGCCCGTCGCCGTGGTAACCACTTCCTGGAGTTGGATCACGGCCGCCTTCATCGAGAAGTCGAGGGTCACCGACACGCCCGGCGCGACGGTCACCGACTTCTTTTGCTCTTGATATCCGACGCGGATGACGCGGACTTCGATCGTTCCGGTGGGAACGTTGCGGAACGTGTAGCGCCCCTCGGAGTTCGTCTGTGTGACCGTGCTCGAGTTCACGATCATCACGCGAGAGTCGGCTAGATTCTCGTTCGACTCGGCGGCCGACACCCGGCCGGTGATGACCGCCTGCTGGGCGCGGACTCCCAACGGCGCGACGAGCAGCGAGAGTCCGAGGGCTGGTGCTAGCCAACGGCCGGAATGACCTCTTGCGACTGTTCTCATGAAAACGCTCTCCTGGTGGTGGACAGGGCGTGCGTCAAAAAACGCCCGCGCCGGTGGCGCGGTGCGCAAAAACCGCTAGGGGGCTGGAAGCATCCGGCCCTCGATGGAGATCATGGAATTGTCCCGTGCCGTCGACGACGATCTAGCGTGCAGCTGAACCGATAAGTCGAGGTCAACTCATCCCGGCGTCACTGACTCATCACGGCAACACGGCCGCTGTAGGGCTCGAGGCAGCGAAAAGACGGGAGCCCGGTGGGGAGTGGGATTCGGGAGAGCGCGCGAGCGATTGTACGCGCGGCTCACCGAGGACGCAAGAAGGAGCCGGCTCGACCATCGGAAGCGCCGCGCGGTAAAGGCGCGTGGCCGGGTGGACTATCGCAGCTCGGCGGACGTGTCGAGATCGGCTGCGACGAGCAACGACAGCGCGGCGACGTCGACCTCGACGCGCTCGCCCGGCACGCCGTCCAGGTCGGCGAGCCCTCCGCTGAAGTCCAGCGAGAGCTGTCGGACCGGCACGAACGACCGGCGATGGTGCGGCGTGAGGCCGGCGGCGCCGAGCCCCTCGAGATGCGCCGCCGTCGCGTAGCCGACGTTGGTCTCCCACCGGTAGTTCGGATAGCGCGGCGCGAGCGAATGCATCAAGCGGTCGCGCGTGACTTTCGCGACGATCGACGCGCACGCGATCGAGTAGCACGCGTCGTCGCCGCCGACGATCGCGGTGTGCTCGATGCCGAGCGTGCGGATCGGCTTGCCATCGATGAGCACGTGGTGCGGCCGTTGGCTGAGCCGGGTGAGCGCGCGTCGCATCGCCAGCACGGTGGCGTGGTAGATGTTGATGCGGTCGATCTCCCGCACTGAGGCGGCGCCGACCGATATACAGACGGCGCGTTCGCGAATTTTGACCACCAGCTTGTCGCGTTCGGCCGCCGTGAGCTGCTTGGAGTCGTTCACGCCGCGGATGGCGCGCTCGCCGGGCGGCATGATGCAGGCGCAGGCGACAACGGGGCCCGCGAGGGGGCCCCGTCCAACTTCGTCGACACCGGCGATCAGCGGACCGGCCGTCTGTCGGAGATCACGTTCGATCGGCTTCCACCGATCGCGTCCCATGGTCGGAGCGCCCTACTCGGGCGTGCCCGTTTCTGGAACAGCGATGTGCGTTTTCCTTTCGCGAATTCGCGTCGCCTTGCCGGTGAGATGGCGCAGGTAGTAGAGCTTGGCGCGACGGACGCGGCCGCGGCGAATCACGTTCACTTCGGCGAGCATCGGGCTGTGCACCGGGAAGATGCGCTCGACGCCGACACCGTTGGAGATCTTGCGGACAGTGAAAGTCTCGCTGACGCCGCTGCCGCGGCGCGCGATGCAGACTCCCTCGAAGGCCTGGATGCGCTCCTTCTCGCCTTCCTTTACGCGAACGTTGACGCGGAGGGTGTCACCGGGACGGAACGGCGGCACTTCGCGCAGCCACTCTTTTTGGGTTTCGATGAAAGCATGCATGTGGGCACTCGGCGCTGGAGTCCGGGGGAAATCGGCACCCGGGGGCCGACCTGGAAGACTTCTGGTAGAGACATGGAATTGTAAGCAGGAGCCCCATTTAGCGCCACTGGCGGCTGACGGCCACGGCTGGCGGCCTACTTGGCGCCTGCCTTCACAAGCGCCTGAACGGCGGGGGGATAGCCGGGCGCGACTCTCAGCGCTCGCCTGAACAGCTCCACGGCTGGACCCATTTCACCCTTCGCGGCCCGGAGCAAGCCGAGGCGAGTGATCGCCTCCGGGTCGTTCGGGGCAATGCGGGTCGCCTCCGTGAGATACGCCTCTGCCTCAACCGCGCGACCGACGTCCATCATCGCTCGGCCGACGATCATGTAGACCTGCGCGTTAGAGCCGCCCAGCGTCGCCGCTTGGCTCGCAGCGCTCACGGATTCCTCGACTCGGTGTTCCTGCGCGTACCCGAGGCTGAGGAGCGCGAAGGTCATCGGGTTGCGATCGCCGTTCGCCGCGGCGCTCGCGAGGTACGGCAGCGCATCCGCCATCGCGCCCTGTTGTGCGAGCAGCCCGCCGAGCAATGCGGCGGCGTCGGCGCGTCGTGGATTCATGCGCGAGCGCGCGCCGGAGAGCGGTCGCCGCATCGTCGAGGCGATTGGCGTCGACATACGCCTGTCCGAGCGCGACGAACAATTCGTCCGTCGTGTCGGGCGAGCTCGCCATGCGCTCGAGATACGAGATCGACTTCGTGTCGCCCTGCGCGGCGAGAAGGCCGCCGAGCCGGCGGGTCGCGTCGACGTAGTCGGGGTTGATCCGCACCGCACGCTCGAGCAGGGCCCGCGCCTCGGCGACGCGTCCCTCGTCGACTCGGACTTGTGCCAGGTTCGAAAACGCGGGCATGTAGTTGGAATCGAGCGCGATCGCTCGCGTCCAGAGCGAATCCGCCTCGCCGACGCGCCCGCGCTCCTTTTTGTAGATCACCGCGGCCAGGTTGTCGTACGCGCGCGGGTTTTCAGGTTGCTTGGCGAGGGCGTCGCGCCACAACGCCTCTGGATTCGCGTAGAGCGCGCTGCGACGCACGGTGAGAACGAGGAGCAGCGCCGTGACGGCCGCGGAACCGCCGATGAACGAGCCGGGGACGCGAGCGCAACGCGTACGCCGCCGCGACGACGGCGCCGACGATGACGGCCGCGCACGCCAGATAAACTCGGCGTTCGGCGGCGATCTCGGTCCGGATGGGAACGATGCTCGACGACGGCGCGAGGATCGCAAAAAACCAAATGGCGAGAAACGCGAGCCACCATCGCTTTTGTCTGATCGCGACGACGATGGTCCCAATGCCGACCGCCAATACGATCAAGCCGCCGACGAGCCCTCCAATTCCGCGGACGGGCGCCGAGCCGTAGTCGAATCGGAGATCGGTGGGCCACACGAGCAATTGGAGAGTAGTGCGCGATCGCCCAGCCCTGGCTGTAGAGATACCGATACCAGGGGAGCCCGAGACCGAATCCCACGGAGTCGGCGCGTCCGCCGCCGGCGATGAGGGCGGCCAGGAGCGCCAGCGTCGCGACAAGTCCGCCGTAGAACCAGCGACGCGCGCGATCGTTCGCCAGCTCCCGCCACGACGAGACGCGAAAGACCCGGTCGTACATCGCGACGACGAACGGCGCCGTGACCATTACTTCTTTGCTCGCCATCCCGACGGCGCACGCCGCGACGCCGCCTATCATCCACGCCGTTCGCCGGCGCGCCGTCGGCGCATCCCACGCGCGAATCGACGCATACAGCGTCGCGAGATAGCAGGCCGAGACGAGGAGCTCCGTCCGCTGGATGACGTAGTCCACCGCCTCGCTCTGGATCGGGTGCACGAGCCAGAGCCCCGTCGAAACGAACGCGACCGCGTCGGCGCTCGCGTTCGCCCACGCGCCGAGCGTCGCGAGCGACATCGTCCGCCGCACCACGCCGAAGAGGAGCAACCCGCAGAGCACGTGGAGCAGCACGTTCGTGAGGCGGTAGACGAGCGTCCCCGATTCGGCGTCGGGGTCGTCGAGGCCGAGCGACGCACTCACGCGCATGATCGACGGCAAGCGACAGATTGACGGCGGGTCGCCCGGAGACGGCGACCCGCGGCGGAGGGTTCAACGAAGTCGAAAGAGGAAAAACGTGTTCGATGGTTGGATTGCCGGGGATGCTCCCGACGTCGTCGAACGCGAACGGCGCGCGGATCGCGGGGGCGAACGCGGCGAACGCCGCGACGATCATCACGGCGATCCCGACTCGCGTCCCCATCTCCTATCGCTCGCGGCGAACGCGCGAGAGGCGCTCGGCCTCGGCGCGTCGCCATGCCTCGATCTTCTTGTGGTCGCCGGAAAGCAGAATCTCGGGCACCGTGTGTCCGCGATAGTCGGGCGGCCTCGTGTAGCTCGGGGCGCTCAGGTCGCGGTCGAAGAATGAATCGCTTCGCGCGCTCTCCAGGTCGGACATCGCGCCGGGGAGAAGCCTGACGATCGCGTCGATCACGGCGAGGGCCGCCGGCTCGCCGCCGCTCAGCACGAAGTCGCCGACGGACAGCTCCTCGGTGGCGAGAAAGTCGGCGACGCGCTGGTCGACGTCCTTGTAGTGGCCGCAGAGCAGCGTCAGCTCGGCGCCGGCGGCGAAGCGATTCGCGTCGGCCTGCGTGAATCGCCGGCCGCGCGCCGACATCAGGACGATCGGCGCCGACACCTGCAGCGACTCCACCGCCTCGAAGAACGGCTCGGGCTTCATGACCATTCCGGCGCCGCCGCCGTACGGATAGTCGTCGACGGTGCGATGCCGGTCGTGCGTGAAATCGCGCAGATCGACGACGCGATAGTCCACGGCGCCGGCGGCGCGCGCGCGAGCGGGAATGCTGAGGGCCAACGGTCCGGCGAAAAACTCGGGGAAAATCGTGACGACGTTCACCCGCAGCGGCGCGCCGCGCGCGACGCCGTCGTCGGTCTCGCCGGGGTCAGTCATCGAGCAGGCCGTCGGGCGGCTCGATGCGAATCACGCGGCGCTCGCGGTCGACGCTCGTCACGATGCGGTCGTAGGGAATCAGCACCGAACCGCCGGTCTCGCGCGCGACCTCGAGCGCGAGTCCCTGCGGCAGTTCGTACGTCTCGGCGACGGATCCGACCGGCGCGCCCGACGCCAGCTCGACGCGCATGCCGAGGAGATCGTGGACGTAGACCTCGCCCTCGCCCAATCCCTCCAGCTCGTCGGCGGGCAGGAGCAGAAACCGCTCGCGCCATTTTTCGGCGACGTCGCGGTCGTCGATCTCGGTGAAGTGGACGATGAACCCGCCCTTGAACGGATTCGCCGACGCGATGTGCAGCTCGCCGCCGTCGCGCGCCGGGTCGCCGGTCGTCGTGCCCGCGAGCAGGCGACGGCCCGGCGAGAAAACGGCGTCGGGGTCGTCGGTCAGCGGCTCGACGACGAGGTCGCCGCGCACGCCGTGCGCCTTGCGAACCCTGCCGACGATGATCGGCGCCGTTTCGCGCGGCGTGCCCACGGACGAGCGGCTGTTACGCCGTTCCGGATTCCTTCTGTTCCGACAGCGGCACCGCCGCGGCGGTCCGCTCGCGTCCGAGGCGCGCTTCGTGGCGCGACTTGAGGACGCCGGCGCGTCGAAGGAGCGAGCGCACCGTGTCGGTGGGCTGCGCGCCGTTGTCGAGCCAGTGGTTGACGCGGTCGGCCTGGAGGTTCAGCGCGTTCTCACCCTGGCGAGGCGCATACTGCCCGACGACCTCGATGAACTTCCCGTCGCGCGGGCTGCGCGAATCGGCGATGACGATGCGGAAGAGCGGCTGCTTTTTGCGGCCGGTGCGGCGGAGGCGGATCTTGACGGACATTTGTGGTTCCTCATCAGGGTTTCATGAACTGCCCCGGGCTCATCGCGCACTAGTCAGCCGACTAGCCGCACCCGGTTTGAACAGGTCAAAAAGTAAGTCAGCGCGCCCCAAACATATTAGGCCTGAACTTCCCTCCCCCACCGGGAAGGTTCCCCGCCTTTTTCATCATCTTCTGCATCTCGCGGAACTGCTCGAGCAGCCGGTTCACCTCGCTGATCGGCCTCCCGCAGCCTTTCGCGACCCGCGCCCGGCGCGAGCCGTTCATGATCTCGGGGTGCTTGCGTTCCTCGAGCGTCATCGAAAGCACGATCGCTTCGAGGTGACGCATGCGCTTGGGGTCCGCGGCCTTGAGCTGCTTGAGCATCTTCCCGTTCACGCCGGGGAGCATCTTGAGCAGGCCCTCGAGGGGGCCGAGGCGCTCGATCTGCTTCATGGCGGTGAGGAAATCGCCGAGGTCCATGCCTTCCTTGCGGACCTTCTTCTCGAGCCGCTTGGACTCCTCGGCGTCGAACGCGCCCTGCGCCTTCTCGACGAGCGACACGATGTCGCCCTGTTGGAGAATGCGGCCGGCCATGCGGTCGGGATGGAACTCTTCCAGCGCGTCGGACTTCTCGCCGACGCCAATGTACTTGATCGGCTTCTTCGTCACGCCGTAGATCGAGAGGGCCGCGCCGCCGCGCGCGTCGCCGTCGAGCTTCGTGAGGATGACGCCCGTGATGTTAAGCCGCTGGTCGAACCCCTGCGCGATCTTCACCGCGTCCTGCCCGGTCATGCCGTCGGCGACGAGCAGGATCTCGTCCGGATGGATCGCCGCCTTGAGCTTCTCCAGCTCGGCCATCATGTCGTCGTCGATCTGCAGACGGCCGGCGGTGTCGATGATGACCACGCGGTCGCGCCCGCGGCGCGACGCCTCGATCCCGGCCTTGGCGATCTTCACGACGTCCTGCGTCGAGCGGTCGGCGTAGACCGGGACGTCGAGCTGCGTGCCGAGCGTCTCGAGCTGGTCGATGGCGGCGGGCCGGTACACGTCGCACGCGACGAGTCGCGTCTGCCGGCCTTCGGCCTTCAGCTTGCGCGCGAGCTTCGCGGCGGTCGTCGTCTTTCCAGATCCTTGAAGCCCGACCATCATCACGATCGTCGGCGGGACGGAGCTGAGCTTGAGTCCCTCGCGCGTCTCGCCGAGCATGGCGGCGAGCTCGTCGTAGACGATCTTGACGAGCTGCTGGCCGGGGGAGACGGTGCGAAGCTGCGAGACGCCGACCGCTTTCTTTTCGACGCGCTCGAGGAATTCGCGCGTGAGCTGGAAGTTGACGTCGGCCTCGAGGAGCACGCGGCGGACCTCGCGCAGCCCCTCTTTGATGTCAGCTTCGGTGAGGACGCCCCGGCCTCGCAGCCGGGCAAACGTTGCCTCCAGTTTTTCGGAAAGCTCGTCGAACATAGACTGTGAAAGATAGCCGAGAGGGTCGGTTCGTTCAAGCAAACGGTTGTGCGCTATTGGCTTTTCCCCGTTATACTTAGCCGCGGCCGACAGCGGCTTGACGGCTCGACAGCGTGACGGCTGGACAGCTGTTAGGCCGCTTAGCTGTTAGCCGTCTAGCTGTCAGGCCGTCTAGCTGTCAGGCCGTCTAGCTGTCAGGCCGTCTAGCAGCTGTCATGCTGTCCAGCCCGTCCCCCCGCCATGGCCAAGACCCAGCGCAAGGACGACATCCTCAAATCGGAGCTGCCGCCGTCACTTCCGCTGATGGCGCTCCGATCCACAATCGTCTACCCACTGGGCACGATCGCCGTCCAGATGGGCGCGCCCGAAAACCTCTCGCTCCTCCGTTCGAACGAGCAGTCCGGGTTGATCGTCGCGCTTGTTGTCGCGAGCGGCGACCACGACGAGCCGATCGACAACGAGCGTTTCCGCGGACGCGTCGGTGTGGCGGCCCGCGTCCACGAGCGGATCAACCTGCCCGGCGACACGGTGCAGATCACGCTCCAGGGGCTGCGCCGCATCGTCATCGACGAAATGGTTCAGCTCGAACCGTATCCGATCGCGAACGTGCGCGCGGCGCGGGAAACGCCGGCCGACCCGAGCGAGCTCGACGACCTCGTCGCGCGCGTCGTGTCGTCGGCGGAGACGCTGGCCGAGCTCGTCGAGCGAATTCCGGACGAGGTGCCGGCGATCCTCAAGATGAACGTCTCCGATCCGGGGCGGTTCGCCGACCTCGCGGCGACGAACATGAACCTCCGCATCGCCGACAAGGACGAGGTCCTTCAACGCCTCGACGTCGGCCAGCGGCTGCGCTTCATCCTCTCGCGGCTCGAGCGCGAGGTCGCGCGCGCGCGCGTGATGGAGGACGTGAAGAAGCAGACGGAGATCAAGATCGAGCAGCACCAGCGCGAGTTCTATCTCCGGCAGCAGCTGCGCGCGATTCAGGCGGAGCTCGGCGAGGCCGACCCCGGCGAAAAAGAGGCGATCGATCTTCTCAAGAAGATCGACGACGCGAAGCTCCCCGAACGAGTCGGACAGGAAGCCCGGCGCGAGACGGAGCGCCTGCGCATGCTCTCGCCGGCGTCGAGCGAGTATCACGTCGTGCGCACGTACCTCGACTGGATTCTCTCGCTGCCGTGGAACAAGCGCACGGGCGAAGAGCTGATCGACCTCAAGAAAGTCGAGAACGCGCTCGACGACCGGCACTACGGACTCGACGAGGCCAAGGAGCGCATCATCGAGTACCTCGCCGTGCGCAAGCTGCGCGGCGGCGACCCGCACGGGCCGATCCTCTGCTTCGTCGGACCGCCGGGCACGGGGAAGACGTCGCTCGGCGCGGCGATCGGCAAGTCCATTGGACGAGAGTTCTACCGGATTTCAGTCGGCGGCGTGCGCGACGAAGCCGAGATTCGCGGCCATCGCCGCACGTACGTGGGCGCGATGCCGGGGCTGGTCATCCAGGCGCTTCGCCGCGTCGCGGTAAAAGATCCCGGTGCTGATGATCGACGAAATTGACAAAATGTCGGGCGGAGGTCCGTCGCGGAGACCCGACGGCGGCGATGCTCGAGGTGCTCGACCCGAGCCAGAACAACTCGTTCGTCGACCACTATCTCAATCTGCCGTTCGACCTGTCGCAGTGCCTGTTCATTTGCACGGCGAACAACCTGTTCGATATCCCCGCTCCGCTGCGCGACCGCCTCGAGATCATCAAGATCGCGGGCTACACGATCGAGGAGAAAGTCGAGATCGCGTGGCGCTATCTGCTGCCGCGGCTGCTCGAGGAGCACGGCATCACCGACAAGGATCTCCAGTTCACCGACGAGTCGCTCTCGTTCATCTCGAACCGCTATTCGCGCGAGGCGGGTCTCAGAAATTTCGAGCGCAACCTCGCGGCGATCATGCGCAAGCGCGCGCGCGCGAAGGCGGAGGGTGAAGAGGGCGCGTGGGTCGTGGACGTGGAGAAGGTCGAGGACGTGCTCGGCATTCCGCGCTACGCGGCCGAGGAAGCCGAGAAGATTCCGGAGGTCGGCGTCGTCACCGGATTGGCGTGGACCTCCACCGGCGGCGACATCATGCTGATCGAAGCGCTGCGCATGCCGGGCAGCGGCCGCATGACGGTCACCGGCCAGCTCGGCGACGTGATGCGCGAGTCGGTGGACGCGGCGTACTCGTACGTCCGCTCGCGCGCCGCGCAACTCGGCATTGAAGATTCGGTATTTCGAGAGAACGATCTCCATATCCATCTGCCCGCCGGCGCGATCCCGAAGGACGGCCCGAGCGCCGGCATCACGCTCTCGCTGGCGATCGCCAGCGCGTTGAGCGGACGCCCCGTGCGCCGCGATCTCGCCATGACCGGCGAGGTCACGCTGCGCGGCAAGGTGCTGGAGATCGGCGGCGTGAAGGAGAAGGTGCTCGCCGCGTACCGCTCGGGGCTGCGCCAGGTCATCATGCCCAAGTCGAACGAGAAGGATCTGCGCGACGTGCCCGACGAGGTGAAGAAGAACATGAACTTCATGTTCGTCGACCGGATGGACGAGGTGCTCCACCTCGCGCTCCTGCGCCCGGCCACCAACGAGCTGGCGGACCATCTCGAGCCCGAGGCCCCGACCGTGATCGCGCCGAACGCACCGCCCGCGCGATCGCGTCGCGCCGTCGGCCGAGACCGTGGTCGGGTCGGACTAGAAAAAGCTTTTGACGCAGAGAACGCAGAGGACACAGAGGCGCAGAGGACAACCCGGCGTTCAAGGTCTGTCTCGCAACGAGCCGGATGTTTTTGGGAACTGCCGCTCGGGAAGCCAATCTCTGCCTGCAAGACCTATTCCGCCGGATCGAGGCATCCCGAGCGGCTTTCCAAAAAAATCCCGGCTCGTTGCGCGATGGAGCGCGGCCTCCGCGGCCGTTCCCTCTGCGCTGTCCTCTGCGCCTCTGCGGTGAGTCTGTTGCAGTTGCGTGCTACTTGAAGAACGACGAGATCACGTAAATGAGCAAACCGGCAAGTCCGCCGACGATCGTTCCGTTGATGCGGATGAACTGCAGGTCTCTGCCGATCGCCAGCTCCACGCGGCGCGACGTGAGCTCCGGGTCCCACCCCGCCACCGTCGACGCGATCAGCTCGCCGACTTCGTCCTGGTATCGCGAGACGAGATAGACCGCGACGTTCACCGCGAACTCGTCGAGCTTGGCCAGCAGCTCCTCGTCCTGCGACGCCTTCTGGCCGAACGTCGTCAGGGCGTGCTCGATCGCGCCCGGCGCGGCGGACGAGTCGGGGTTCGCGACGTGGCGCGCCAGCGCGTCCTTCGCCTCCTGCCACAGCGAGAGCGAGAAGCGTCGCGCGGCCTCGTTGTCGAGGAAATCCTCCTTCCACGCGTCCACGCGCGCCGCGAGCTCGGGCGAGTTGTTCGAGCCGGTCGACGAACCGCCGCAGCCCGTCGTCGAACCGCGCGCGCAGCGGATGGTCGGGATCCTGGCTCAACTCGCCCAGCAATCGCTGAATCGCGCGCAGCACTCGCTTGAAGATCTTCTCGTCCACCGCCGACGGAATCCACCACGGCGTTTCCTGCTCGATGCGCTGGCGAATCAGCTCGCTGTTGTCGTTCACCGTGCGCGCCGCGAGCACGATCACTTCGTCGAGCAGCTCCTGATGGCGGTCGCCTTCGGTGATGACGCCGAGGACTTTGCCGAGGAGCGGGGCCAGGTGCATCGACCGCACGCGCTGCGCGAGGCTGCGGTCGATCACGTCCTGCACGTCCTCGTCGCGCAGCATCTGCGCGGCGGAGCTCATCGCCTCGGCGGCGCTGTGCGCGATCGTCCGCGCGTTGGAGGGCTCGGCGAGCCACTCGGCGATTTTGCGCCCGACCTCGAGCGACCGCATGCGGTGCTCGATCACGTCGCGCGAGAGGAAGTTGCGCTGCACGAACGCGCCGAGCGTGCGGCCGACGCGGTCCTTCCGTGCGGGCACGATCGCCGTGTGCGGAATCGGAATGCCGAGCGGGTGGCGGAAGAGCGCCGTCACCGCGAACCAGTCGGCGAGCCCGCCGACCATCGCCGCTTCCATCGTCGCGCGGACGTAGCCGAGCCACGCCCACCGCGTCTCGAGCGCGCGCGTCACGACGAAGAGCACCGTGGCCGCGACGAGCAACAGCGTCGCGCGGCGCTTCATCGAGTCGAGCTGCGCCTGCCGCGTCGCCTCGTCGTGCAGGATCTGCATCGCGCGCGGACCAGCCGTCGCGGCGGGGCCAGCCGGTCCGGCGGGCCGCGGCGCCGGGACCGGTGGTCACCGCGGAACGACCTTGACCTTGCCGAGGTCGACGAGGTTGGTGGGCGAGCCCGTTGGTACGTCGACGTACAGCACGACGGGCCGTCCGGCAATCTCGCGGACGTCCATCTCGATCGTGCGCGTCGGCGTATCGAAGTGGCGGCGCTCCCCGGTGACTCGCGGTCGCACGTTGAACCGCTCCCGCATGACTTGATCCATCGCCGACATGAATTCGGCCGCGTCGCCCGGACGGTCCCACACCGTGACCCAGGCGAGCGAGTAGCCGGCCGCCGTCTTCACCAGCGCGTAGCGGTCGCCGTCCCATCCGTTCGATGCGCGGATCGACGCGTCCTGGTCCTTCGTATGGGCGAAGACGAGAAGCCGCGTGCCGAACTCGCCGAAGTCGTTCTCGTCGACGGTGCCCGGGATCTTGGGAAGCGTGAGTTCGCTCGGCACGTCCCGCGGCTGCGTGAAGTACGCGGAGTCGTGCATGAGCTGCTCGCTCGACACCGGCAGGTCGGAAAGGGGAAGCTTTCCTTTTTCGCGCGCGTTGAACCGCCGAATGAAGTCGGAACCGTTGATGTACGGAAAGAGAAGCGTCTCCTGAATCACCATCGGCGCGGACGCGAAGATCGGCTGCGTCGTCTGCGCCTCGCGAATCATCTGGCGAATCGACTCCCACCCGCCGGGGAGCTGCGCGGCGATGTTGCCGCCGCCGCCCGCCATGATGTAGGCCTGGTCGTACGTCGCCTGCCCTTCGACCACGGCCTGCGCGGCGAGCTGGCGGTCGTCGTCGCCCTCGATGTGCTCGAGCGAATCCAGATTCGCGTACTGGTCCTGCAGCGCGTGGATCAGCTCGTGCATGATCGTGATGCCGACGTACTCCTCCGGCGCGCCGTCCACGACGTACAGCACCTTCGTCTTGGGATCGTAGAATCCCATGATCTGCTCGGTGAGCACCTTCACGTAGAAGTCGGCGAGGTGCATCGTGTCGCGCACGAGGCCGAGCAGCTTGTAGATCGCCTCCTGATTGGCGAGCTGCTTTTGCATCCCCGGCTCTTGCAGCTTGTCGACGAGGAACTTGCGGACTTCGTCGCGCGAGCGAAGCTCGAGCTTGGGCGGCGTCTTGAACTTGACGCCGAGCGCCGCTTCGATCTTGGGCACGTCGGCCGCGACCTTGTCGGCGTAGGGCCCGTCGCCGGCCGCCTCGCCGCGGCGGCAGGCGGCCAGAGCGAGCGAGGCAAACGCGCCGACCAATAGCGCGGGAAATCGGCGTCGCATCGAGAGGTGCGTCATGGAATCGGAGCGTTGTCGTCCCACTTCACGTCGACGCCGGCCATCAGACCGACGACGCGGGCGATGTCGTGTCCGCGGATGACGATCCCCTCTTCCATCAACTGGTGCGCGAGCTCCGCCTCGATCGGGGCCAGCGGCGGCACGACGGAAGGTCTCGCGGCGCCGTTCGCTTCGCGGGCGCCGGGTCCCGTCGCCACCGGCGCGCCGACGAACAGCGCCTCGAGCTCGGCGCCGAAGCGCTCGAACGCGTTGCCCGGTTGGCGCGCCGGCGCGTCGCTCTCTCGACGCTCCTCCGCCTCCTTGTCGGTGCGCGCCACGTCCTTCAGCGCGGCGATCCGCCGCTCGATGAGCTGCTCCGTGCGCGGCGAGTATTTCACGACCGCCTGCATGTGGGCGCACGCCTCGTCGATCGCGTCGATCACTTTGTCGGGGCGCAAGCGGTCGGTCACGTATTGATCGGTGAGCTTGACCGCGGCGCGGATCGCCTCGTCCGAGATGAGCACGTTGTGATGGCGCTCGAGCCGTTCCTTGCGCGCCTGGAGGATCTCCAGCGTCTCGGCTTCGCCGAGCTCGCGCACGACGACCTTCTGGAAGCGGCGCTCGAGCGCGGGGTCGCCCTCGACCCACTTCTCGTACTCGTCGCTCGTCGTGGCGCCGATGACGCGGAAATCGCCGCGCACCAACGCGGGCTTGAGCATGTTGGCCGCGTCCATCGCCGCGCCGATCGCGGTGCCCTGCCCGATGAGATTGTGCAACTCATCGATGAACAGGATCACGTCGCTCGCCGCGGTCGTCTCGGCGACGATGCCGTGGATTCGCTCCTCGTACTGGCCGCGGTAGGTCGTGCCGGCCAACAGCGCGACGTGGTCGAGCGAGAGCAAGCGCACTGACTTCAGGACGATCGGCACGCGCTCGGACGCGATGCGCTGCGCGAGCCCCTCGGCGATCGCCGTCTTGCCGACGCCGGCGGGCCCGACCAGCGTCGGGTTGTTCTTGCCGTGCCGCAGCAGGATGTCGATGACGCGCGAAACCTCGTCGTCGCGGCAGCGCACGGGCTCGAGCCGGCCGGCACGCGCCGCGGCCGTCAGGTCCGTCGTGAATCGCGCCAGCGCACCGCCGGCGGCTTCGTTTCGCAGGTATTCGCCGATCATTGGCGAAAGCTAGTGTGACGCGCGGGCCGCGGACGGCGACGACGAGGCCGCGGCCTATCGCACGAGCCAGGCGAGCAGCGTGTCGCCCCAAAACAACGTGAGCAGCGCGGCAGGCGCAAGGAAAACTCCGAACGGCACGAGCGGCGTTTCCAGCGGTATGGTGCCGAGCGCCAGCTCGGTCTGCTCGCGCGGCTGACCGCGCCGCAGCATCGCGACTGGAATCACGACGACACCAAACGCCAGAGCACCGAGCGTAGCACCGAGAAAGATCGTGATGAGCGCGCGCGTCGGTCCGAGCGCCGCGCCGATGAACGCCATGAGCGTCACGTCACCGAGGCCCATCGCCTCGCGTCTGGTCACGACTTCGCCGAGCCAGCCGACGATGGCGATCATGCCGGCGCCGGTGCACGCGCCGATCAGTGCATCGTACGGTCCGGCGAAGATCCCGGTTTCGTTCTGGAAGAACCCGATCAACGCGGTGAGCAGCGCGAACACCATCCCGAACAACGTGAATCCGTCGGGGATGAGGTAGTGTCGCGCATCTGTCATCGCCACGCCGAGCAGCACGGTGCCGAACACCGACACGCGGAACGCCGTGAACGTCGCGCCGAAGTGGCGTATCGCCAGCAGCCACCCGAGCGCGACGACAAGTTCGATCGCGGGGTACATCGGCGAGATCGGCTCGTCGCAGCAGCGGCACCGGCCGCGCAGCGCGAGCCAGCTCACCATCGGAACGTTCTCGAACCACGCCAGCTGGTTGCCGCACTTCGGACAACGCGAGCGCGGACGCACGATCGACCGCTCGTTGGGCCAGCGGACGATGCACACGTTCAGGAACGACCCGACGCACGCGCCGACCATGAACGCGTACACCTGCACCAGAAGAGACGGCGTCACCGCGAGAGCTCGTGTAGGAGGATGCCTGCGGCAACCGCGACGTTGAGCGAGTCTACCGGTTGGGCGATCGGGATGGCGACGAGCTTTGTGGCGCGTTCGCGCGCCGCGGGCGACAGGCCGCCCCCTTCGTTTCCGACCACGACGGCGACGCGCGCCGGCGCGGCGGTCGAACGCGACAGGGGCTCCCCCGTCGCGTCCGCCGCCCACAGGTCGAACGAGACCTGGCGGCGGAACGCGTCCAGGCTGTCCCAGGTACCAGCCAGACATAGATGATGAAAGTGTGCCCCCATCCCGCTACGGACGACTTTGGCGTTCCAGAGGTCAACGGTCCCCGGCAAGGCCACCGTCGCGTCCGCGCCGAGGGCCGCGGCCGTGCGGACGATGGTGCCGACGTTCCCGGGGTCCTGCACGGCGTCGAGCACCAGGACGCGGAGCGACGCCTCGGCTCGCGAGGGGCTCCAGCGACCGCTCCGGCACCTCGGCGACCGCCAGAATGCCCTGCGGCGATTCGGTTTCGGCCGCGCTGGCGAATTCGTGGTGATCCACCCGTTCGGCGGCGATCCCGCGGGCGCCCAGCTCGGCGAGGAGGGCGGTGCCCCTGGGTGTCTCTTCCAGTTGAGGGGCGGCGAGCACCCCTCGGATGACGAGGGACGAGCGCGCCAGCTCCTCCACCGTCCGAACGCCTTCGGCGACGAACAGCTGGTGCCGTTCGCGGGCCTTCCGGCGACGGAGGTCGCGGGCGAGGGTCAGCAGACGCACGTTAGACGAAATCGGGTGCGGGGGGCGGGAGGCGGGGAGCGGAGACGGTCGCTACTAGACGGTGCGGAATCGGGGGCGGGCTCGGCGGGTAGGAATATGTCTTGCCCCTCCCGGAAGTGAACTCTTAAGCCTGACGGAAACGCAAACAATGACACGATTTGGTGCGGCCGCGACGGCCGCGGTGGCGATAGGGTTGTCGGCCTGCGCGATCTCGCAGCAACAAGAGGTGCAGATCGGCGCCCAGCAATCCCAACAGGTGAACGCGCAGCTTCCGATCATCCGCGACCCGGAGATCAACCGATACCTCCAGGTCCTCGGCGATTCACTGGCCCACGTGACGAATCGACGCGATCTGGACTGGCATTTCTTCCTCGTGAACACGAACGACTTCAACGCGTTCGCGCTGCCCGGCGGCTACGTCTACATCAATCGCGGCGTCGCGGAACGTTCCGACCGCCTGGATCAGTTCGCGTCGGTGATGGCTCACGAGATCGGCCACGTCGTGCTTCGCCACTCCGTGAAGCAGATGCAGACGATGCAGGGCGCGAACGTCGGCGCGGCGGTGCTGTGCACGCTGACCGCGGTATGCAACGGCGTCGGCGGGGCGGGCGTCCAGGTTGGCGGTGGACTGCTCTTCGCGAAATTCAGCCGCGGTGACGAAGCCGAGGCCGATGGGGCGGGCGTCGACGAATTGGTTCGCGCGGGCATCAACCCGAACGGCATGCCCGAGATGTTCGAGAAGCTGATCGCCGAACGCCAGAGCGCGTCCCGGCGGCGTTGACGCATTCTTCACCGACCACCCGCTCGAGGAAGATCGCGTCCACGACACGCAAACCCAGATCTCACAGATCAATCCCGCGATCATCCGCACGCTGACCAGCGACTCACGCGCGTTCCAGGACTTCAAGGCTCGCGTGCGCGCGCTCCCTGCGCCGGTCGCCCAGCGCGCCCGGGGTGGGGGGGCGGTCGGTAGCACCGAGTCGCTCGACGACGCCGGCGACGAGGCGCACGAACGCATCCGCCGCGCGGGCGGTCGTCTCGAGCACGTCGGCGTGCGTCAACGGAGCCGACGAGAGTCCGGTCGCGAGATTTGTCACGCAGCTGAATCCCAGCACGCGCATTCCCAGCGCGCGAGCGACGATGACCTCGGGCACGGTGGACATCCCCACCGCGTCGGCGCCCAGCACGCCGAGCATGCGGACCTCGGCCGCCGTCTCGTACTGAGGGCCGAGAAGACCCGCGTAAACTCCTTCGCGGAGCACGATGCCCTGCTCCCGCGCGACGTCGCGCGCGATCGTCGCGAGAGGCGGATCGTAAGGCGACGACATGTCGGGAAACCGGAGGTCGCCCCGCTCGAGCGGTCCGACGAGCGGATTGCGAAACATCAGGTTGATGTGGTCGCCGATCAGCATCAGGTCGCCGGGCGCGAAACTCCGATTGATTCCGCCCGCCGCGTTGGAGACGATGAGCGTTCTCGCGCCGAGCGCGTGCACCACGCGCACCGGATAGCCCGCCAACGCCGCGTCGTGTCCCTCGTACAGGTGAAAGCGTCCCGCCAGCGCGAGAACAGGCACGCCGCGGAGTGAGCCCGCGATCAACTTTCCGGCGTGGCCGGCGACGGTCGCCCCGGGAAAGCCGGGAACGTCCCGATAGTCGATCGCCGTCGCGTTCTCGATCTCGTCGGCGAGCTTTCCGAGCCCGGAACCGAGGACGATCGCCGCGGCGGGCGGGACGTCGCCCACCTGATCGCGAATGACCTTGGCCGCGACGAGCGCTTCGGCGGCGCCATGGGCGGGCTCCGCTCACGCCGCCGCGCCCGATCGGAGACGCGCGAGCTCGGCGTCGAAGTCGGCGAGCAGTTTCGAACGTTCCTCCCACGGCAGGAACGCGCTGGCGAATCCGTTTCGCGCGACGCGCGCGAGCTCGTCGAACGTGAAGTCGAGCGAACGCGCGGCGTGGAGATACTCGTCGGTCAGCGTCGTGCCGCTCATGAGACGGTTGTCGGTGTTGAGCACGACGTTCATCCCGCGATCGAAGTAGCGCCGCAGCGGGTGCGCCTCATACGACACAACGGCGCGCGTCTGCACGTTGCTCGTGAGGCAGATCTCGAGCGGAATGCGGTGGTCGTTCACGTACTGCGTGAGCGACTCGTCTTCGATCAGCCGCGTCGCGTGGCCGATCCGATGCGCGCCGCACCGATGAATGGCCTCGCGCACCGACGACGCGTCGGCCCCTTCACCGGCGTGACAGGTGCACGCGAGGTCGTGCGCCTGCGCGAACTCGAACGCCGCGGCGTGCGGCGACGCCGGATTTCCCAGCTCGCCTCCCGCGAGATCGAAACCCACCACGCCGCGCGTACTGTACGCCACCGCGAGACGCGCCAGCTCGAGCGACACGTCGGGCGACAGGTGGCGAAGTCCGCAGATGATGATGCGGCCGACGGCCCCGCCGTCGCGCACGGCGCGCTCGAGTCCGCGAAGCGGCGCTTCCACAGCCTCGCCGAGCGAGAGGCCGCCGCGGACGTTCAGCACGGGCGCGAACCGCACCTCGATGTAGCGCACGCCGTCGCGCCCGGCATCGATCGCCAGCTCGTACGCCACCCGCTCGAGCGCCTCGGCCGTCTGTAGCACGGCGAGCGTGACGTCGAATTTCGCGAGGTAGTCCTCGAGACTCCGCGCGTCGTCGACACGCATGAACTCGCGCAGCGCATCGGGGTCGTCGCGCGGGATCGGCTGCTTGTACTCGCGCGCCAGCTCGAGCAGCGTCTCGGCACGGACGGAGCCGTCGAGGTGGCAGTGCAGCTCGGCCTTGGGCAGAAGACGGAGCAGTTCCGACGTGATCGGAGCGGTGAGCTCGGCGTCACGATTCGTCCGCCGAGCGGACGCGGGCGGAAACGACGCGGAGGATCGAACCCGCGCTCATCACGGTCGAAGGAGCCAGCGGAAGCCCGCGGCTGTCGGTGATGACACGACTGCCTTCACTCACCGCGGACGCCTCGTTCGCATCGAACGCACGAACGGCTTCGAGCGCGGAGGAGCCAGAAGGAAGATCTAGAGGATGGGAATTGACGAAGACTTTCACGAGGAACCGAAAGGCGAAAGAGCCGAAGAGCGAGGAGGCCGAAGAGCGAAGGAGTCGAAGAGCGAAGGAGGCGAAGAGCGAAGGAGGCGAAGAGCGAAGGAGGCGAAGAGCGAAGGAGGCGAAGAGCGAAGGAGCCGAAGCGAAGGAGGCGAAGAGCGAAGGCCGAAGAGCGAAGGGAGCAAGGAGCGAAACTAACCAACCGCGAGAAGGGCGCGAACTCCGAGTTGTCGCCGTTCGGTCCGCTTCGCCGTTCGGCTCCCTTCGCCGTTCGGCCCCTTCGCCGTTCGCCCCCTTCGCCGTTCGCCCCCTTCGCCGTTCGCCCCCTTCGCCGTTCGCCCCCTTCGCCGTTCGCCCCCTTCGCCGTTCGGCCCCTGCCTACTTCGCCGTTCCTCTGCTGTTCACCACTCTCCACTGCGTCCCCGCGAACTCCTCTGGGCGAATCGTGCCTCGCTTCCTCACTTCCTCGATGAGCAGCTCCCTGATGTCTCGCTGCTGATCGTACACGACCGGCGCGTCGTGGAGCATGGAGAATCCTCCTCCTCCCGGCCTGCCGAAAGTTGCTCACGGCCATCGTGAACGTGTCGGCCGGGGCGACCGGTTTTCCCTGGAACTCCAGGCGAGTCACGCGGTCGCCGATCGGCCGCGACACGTCGATCTCGTAGTTCACTCCGCCGACCACGTCGTAGTTGTAGCCGGGAATCGTCGGATCGGCCTCGACTCCGTTCGCGTCGGAGCGGAAATAGCGGGCGCTGTGCTCGAGATAGGCGCGGAGCTGCGCCCCGGTGATGCGCACGGCACGCAGCGTGTTCTCGTACGGATACAGGGCGGTCATCTCGGCGACGGTGATCGGACCCGCGGCGAGCGAGTTGTCGACGGAGAAAACGGCCGCCGATGCCAGCTGCGCTCCGGACGCGCGGCGCTCGACGTCGAGGACGAAGTCGATGAGAGGCGTCGGGGCGACGCGGCCGGAGTCGGCGCGCCAGACCGCCGGCGTGTTGCCGATCGTCGTCGCCGCGTATCTGACGGCGAGCCGATGACCCTCGGCCGCCACCGCGAGCACCTGAGAATTCTCACGATGGTGGACGGCCTCGATGATCCGCCCGCGCTTGTACGTGACGGCCCAACGGCCGTTGCGGCGCTCGAGGCGGAGCTGTGCCACGGCGATGCTCGTCGCAAAGTTCTTCGGCTGCATCAACAGCGTGCCGGCGATGACCGTGTCGGCCATCTCCTTGTGTGTGTGGCCGTACACGATCACGTCGATCCCCGGCACCTCGTGCGCGAGCCGCGCGGCGACGTTCTCGCTTCCCGCCCCGGTTCCGACGGTGTCGTACGTCGAAGGTTCGTCGAGCCCCGAGTGCACGACGGCGATCACGACGGCGGCGCCCGCGTTTCTCGCGTCGCGAACCGCGCTTCGCACGTCGGGAATGATGTCCCGAACCTGGAGCTGTCCGGCGAGCTGGTCGCGGTCGAGCACCATCGCGCCGGGCGTGGTGGCGCCGACGATTCCGACCTTGACGCCGCGCCGGATCTCGACCGTCCACGCGCCGAAGCGCCGCTGCCCGTTCGGCAAGTACACGTTGGCGGCGAGGGGCGGAAAGTTGGCTTGCTTGAGCGCCCGGTCGAGCGCCGGCAGCCCGTAGTCGAATTCGTGGTTGCCGATGACGGCCGCGTCGTATTCCATCGCGTTCATCGCCGCGATCACCGGGTTCCGGACTGGTCGTGTCGAGCCGCGCCGCGGTGTAGGTCAGCGCGGTTCCCTGCAGCATGTCGCCCGCGTCGACGAGAATCGGCAGCGTGCCGGTCGACCGGCGAATCGAGTCGACGATCGTGGCGAGGCGGGCGAGGCCGCGAAGCGTGTCCGGCCGCCCGGTCAGGTAGTTCCATCCTTCGATGTATCCGTGCACGTCGGTCGTCGCGGCGACGACCAGGTCCACCGTGCCATTGGCGCCCAACGTGACGCTCGTAAAGCACGCCGTGGCCGCCGCCAGCGCGAGCATCGACAATCCGCGCATTCGCATCGGTGCAAGCTAGCGATTGTGCACGTGCCGATACCAGATTGTGACAGTGTGACGACTTCTTTTCCCCGGATGGCGCCGCCAATGTTCGCGGCGAATGAGCGCGTCGCGCGGCCGCAATGAACCCCTTCATCGTCGGAATCGCCGGGGGTTCGGGGTCCGGAAAATCGACCGTGGCGCGGCACGTCGCGCAGGCCCTCCGCGCCGAGTCGGTCGCGTTCATCGACATGGACGCGTACTACGTGAACTTCGCCCACCTCTCGCTCGACGAGCGGCGGAAGGTCAACTGGGATCACCCGGACGCGTTCGATTGGCCCCTGCTGGTTTCACACCTGGAGCGGCTCGCCGCGGGCGAGTCGATCGACAAGCCGGTTTACGATTTCGTGACGCACTCGCGGCGCGACACAACGGTCGGCATCCCGCCGGCCCGCGTGATCGTCGTCGACGGCATCCTGCTCTTCAATGACCGACGCATTCGCGACCTCTGTGACGTGAAGATCTTCGTCGATGCCGACGCGGACCTCCGACTCATCCGGCGCATTCGCCGCGACACAAACAAGCGCGGCCGCCCGCTCGACGAGATCATCGACCAGTACCTCACCACCGTCCATCCGATGCACCTCGAATTCGTCGAGCCGACAAAGCGCTACGCCGACGTGATCGTGCCGCGCGGAGGGCACAACGCGGTCGCCCTCGACATGATCGTCTCCAACATCCAGCGGCGGCTGGCCGCGGCGGTCGCGCCATGACCGCGCCGCGCGCGGTCACCGGCGAGCGAGTCCTCGTCGTCGACGACGAAGCGGACATCGTCGCCCTCGTCGCGTACCACCTGGTCAAAGCCGGCTACCGCGTGTCCACCGCGGCCACCGGACCCGAGGCGCTGACCGCTGCGCGACAGGAGCGCCCCGCGCTGATCGTGCTCGATCTCATGCTGCCCGGCGCGTCGGGCTACGACGTGCTCGAGCAGCTGCGGGCGCACGAGGCGACGCGCGACGTGGCGGTCCTCATGCTCACGGCGCGACGCGAAGAACAGGACCGCATTCGCGGACTCGCGCTCGGCGCCGACGACTACCTCACAAAGCCGTTCAGCCCGCAGGAGCTCGTGCTGCGCGTCGGCGCGATCCTGCGCCGCATGAGCGCCGGCGGCGTCGGGCCGTCCGACGTCGTCTCGATCGGCCCGGTCACGATCGACCGCGCGGAACATCGCGTGGCCGTGGACGGACGGGCGATCGAGCTCACGCCGACCGAGTACAAGCTGCTCTTGACGCTCGCCGAGCGGCGCGGTCGTGTTCAGGGACGCGCGCACCTCCTCGAAACCGTCTGGGAAGCCGCGCCCGACATTCAAACGCGCACGGTCGACATGCACGTCCAACGATTGCGCACCAAGCTTGGCGAGGCCGGTGACCTGATCGAAACAGTTCGCGGATTCGGCTACCGGCTCAAGAGCAATCAGGCTCGTCGCGTGTGAGTCTCACCAAGCGGTTGTTGGTGGGTTCGCTCGTCATCGTCGTCCTGCTCGTCGCCGTCGTCGTCCTCATCGCCGGCAACCGGCTCGCGAACCGGCTCGCCGGCGAGACCCAGTCCGAGCTCGAGCGCGAAGCGCGGCTCGTCGGCAGCGAGTGGCACGCCGGCATGAACGACGATTCGCTCGCCGACGCGGCAGGCGCCGCGCTCGGCCGGCGCGTCACGCTGATTCGTCCGGACGGCAAGGTGGTCGGCGACTCGGAGTTCAGCGGCGACGACCTGGAACAGCTCGAAAATCACTTCACGCGACCCGAAGTCGCCGACGCGCGCGAGCACGGCGTCGGCGTGTCGCGGCGCCGCAGCCCGTCGGCCGGCGACGACGAGTTCTACCTCGCCGTCAAGCATCCGCTCGGAACCGTTCGGGTCTCCGTCGGCACGGCGAAGTTCCGCGAGATCGTGAACGGCGCCCGCGACGACGTGATCGCCGCCGGATTGCTCGCGCTGGCCGGCACGCTGATCGTCGCGTTCGGTTTTTCGCGCGCGGTGTCGCAGCCGATCATCGAGCTGCGCGACGTCGCCACGGCGATCGCGGCCGGACGACCTCGAGCGCCGCCCGGCTCTCTCGGCGCCCGGGCGAAGTGGGCGACCTCGCCGCGGCGCTTCAGCGCATGACGGAGCAGCTCTCGTCGCGGCTGTCGGCGCTCCAAGCTGAGGACGCGTTGCTCTCCGCCGTCATCGACTCGCTCGACGAAGGCATCGTCGCGGTGAGCGCGCGCGGCAGCGTCGTGCGATTGAACGAGAGCGCGCGGCGGCTGCTCGACCTGCGCGCCAACGTGCCCTTCTCCACCGACCTCCTTCCGCTGGACCGGCTGGTCCGCGACGCGGTCCGCGGCGCCATGTCGGGCGTGGCCGCCGGCCCGCTCGAGATCGGCGTCGGCGATCGGACGTTGCTCGTCGTCGCGCGCCCGCTGCCCGACGGCGGCGCGGTGGTCGCCGTGCAGGATCTCACGACGCGGCGCCGCCTCGAGACGATCCGCCGCGACTTCGTGGCCAACGTCTCGCACGAGCTCAAGACGCCGCTCACCGTCATCGCCGGATTCGCCGAGACGCTCCGCGACCGCGAGCTTCCAACGGACAACCGCGAGCGCTTCCTCGACACGATCGAAGCCAACACGCGGCGCATGCAGCGCATCGTCGACGACCTGCTCGACCTGTCGCGATACGAGTCGGGAAGCTGGCGGCCGAACGTCGTGTCGAACGATCTGGCGGGCGTCGTCAGCGACGTGTTCACGAGCGTCGCCCGCGCCGCCGACGCGAAAGGGCTCACGCTCGGCTTTCAGGCGTCGCCCGACGCGCAGCGCGTCGACGCCGACCCGACGGCGCTCCGGCAGGTTCTCGGAAATCTCATCGAGAACGCGGTGCGCCACACGGCGCGCGGCGGCGTCACGGTGAGCGCCGAAGCGCCGCCGCGGGGCGGCACGACGCTGCGCGTTCGCGACACGGGCAGCGGCATTCCGACCGAACACCTCGGGAGAATCTTCGAGCGCTTTTATCGGGTCGATGCTGGTCGTGCACGTGAAGAAGGCGGAACCGGCCTCGGCCTCGCCATCGTGCGCCACCTCGTCGAAGCGCACGGCGGATCGGTGCGCGCCGAGAGCGTCGTCGGTCAGGGCACGACGATCACGGTGCATTTTCCGGCGAGCTCCGTTACGCTCGCGTGACGCCGAGCACCGCGCGCGTTGAACTCGCGCGGCTCGTCCAACATATATTCGTACGTGTAGCGTCCGCGACGACGCGAGGTCGACGACAGCTCACCCAAGCGTAGGAGGCACTCGCTTGTCCGTGACTATCCCGGTCGGGCGCGGTGATCGCCCACAACGACGCGCGGTCGCGCCAGGCCACCGGCGCGTCGCCGCGATCGACATCGGATCGAATTCGATTCGTCAGATCGTCGCCGACGTTTCCACCGACGGCGCGATTCAGGTCGTCGACGAGATGAAGGCCGCGCCGAGACTCGCGACGGGACTCGCCGCGAACGGCCGCCTCTCCGACCTCGCGATCCGCGCGGCGATCGAAGCCGTCGAGCGGATGGCGACGCTCGCCAAGGAGCTCGGCGCGGCGCGCGTCGACGTCGTCGCGACGAGCGCCGTGCGCGACGCGACCAACGCCGCCGCGTTCATCACCGAAGTCCAGCGCGTGACCGGCTTGCGCGTGCGCGTGCTCGACGGCCCCGAAGAGGCGCGTCTCAGCTTTCGCAGCGCGGTCGCCCACTTCGACATGGGCGTCGGACGCACGGTCGTGCTGGACATCGGCGGCGGCTCGGCCGAGCTCGCGCTCAGCGCCGAGGGCGTCATCGAGCGTCTCGTGTCTCTGCCGTTCGGCGCGATCCGGCTGACGGAGGAATACTTCGAGCACGGCGTCACGCCGCGCGGCGTGCGCAAGCTCCGCAAAGCCGTCGAGCGGCGCCATTCGCGCCAACGTGCCGCGACGCGATTGGCGCGGCGCCCAGCTGATCGGCTCCGGCGGAACGTTCACCAACCTCGCGGGAGTCTTTCTCGCGCGGCAGGGAATCCTCACCGCGGCGCGGTCGGTGCACGCGGCGCACATCCCGCGCTCGGACCTCGAGCACATCCTCGACATGCTGTCCGACATGACGCCGGACGAGCGACGCGAGGTGCCGGGGCTGAATCCGGAGCGCGCCGACATCATCGTGGCCGGCGTCGCGGTCGCCGCCGAAGTGCTGCGACGCCTCGAGTCGCGCGAGCTCGTCGTGTCCCGCTACGGGATTCGCGAAGGACTGCTGCTCGAGGCGGCGCGCGTCGTACCGACCATCGCCGACCCGGGAGACGCGCGCGCGCGGTCGGTCGGCGACTTCGCCCAGCGCTGTCACGCCGAGGAACCGCACTCGGCGCACGTGCAGATGCTCGCGCTCGCGCTGTTCGACGCGCTCGGCGAACGACTCGGCTGCAACCGCGACGACCGGGCGGCGCTCTCCGATGCCGGCGCTGCTGCACGACGCCGGCTACCACATCAGCTACGAGCGGCACCACAAGCATTCATACCATCTGGTGCTCCACGCCGACCTGCTCGGCATGCCGCCGTCGGAGCAAGTGGTCGTGGCGAACGTCTCGCGCTATCACCGCGGATCCGAGCCGCGCCGCCGCCACCGCAACTTCGGCATGCTCGACAAGACGCTGCGCCGCCGGATCCGCCGCTTGTCGGCGATCCTTCGCATCGCCGACGGCCTCGACCGCGGGCACGTGAGCGCGGTCGCCGGCGTCAAAGTGCGCTGGACGCAACGCGCGATTCGCATCACGCCGGTGCCCGCATCGCCGCGGCCGCGCGGAGCGATGCGACTCGAGATGTGGGGCGCGCACCGAAAGTCCGGACTCCTCGCGAAAGTCGCGGGAACGGCGGTGGAGATCGTCGCGCCGGACGGACACGTGCTGTCGTCGGACAGTCTTGGGGGGGAGGAGCTGGAATAGCCTCAGATCTGAGATCTAAGGTCTCAGTTGTGAGCTGGCTTCTCGGGCCGATGTCTCGCTTCGCGTCTCGCCATCTGGAAACGAGACCAGCATCGAGCGTCGAGCATCGAGGTTCGAGACGCGGGAACCGCTTTGGACTCCGTGCGCTTTGACTTGCGACGGTGCCCACTCAGGTCTCAGCCTGCCGAAGGACGCAGGTTCCCGATTTCAGCCGTCAGGCGCTCAGGCAGTCCTCAGTCCTGGGCCGGGCCGGCGATGCCGTTCTGGTGAGACAGCTCCAAAGCAGTTCCGGCATCTCGCGACCTCGATGCTCGACGCTCGATGCTGGACTGAAATCGCGGGCCGGCGCGTCCAACTCGCCGAGACTCAGTCTCCGAGGACCGTCGTCCGCTCTCCCTGTCGCTCCGCTGTCGGGATCTCGCGCGCGGGCGCCGGCTCGTGCGCGAACTCCCCACGGCTGCTTGATCAGCACCTCGTGCGACGGCCGCGCCGTGCTCGCCGGGTTGCGCTGAGTCCACGTCCCGTCGGGGCCGAGGTCCCACGCCATGCGCTCGTCGTCGAGGTACGTGCGAAGCAACGTGCGTACGCGGTCGTGCACCGCGGGCGTCTCGATCGGCGCGACGGCTTCCACGCGTCGGTCGAAGTTGCGCGGCATCCAATCCGCGGAGCCGAGGTAGAACTCCTCTTCGCCGCCGTTGGTGAACTGCCAGAGCCGCGAGTGCTCGAGGAAGCGGCCGACGATGCTCACGACGCGAATGTTGTCGCTCACGCCCGGAATCCCCGGGCGCAGGCAGCAGATTCCGCGGACGATGAGGTCGATCTCGACGCCGGCCTGCGACGCGCGGTAGAGCGCGTCGATCGTCTCGGCGTCGACGAGCGCGTTCATCTTGCCGACGATGCGCGCCGGGCGTCCCGCGGCGGCGTGTTCGGCCTCGCGGCCGATGAGCTCGAGGAAGCGCGCCCGCATGTTCACCGGCGCGACGAGGAGCTTCCGATACAGCCGCTGGCGCGAATAGCCGGTGAGCGAGTTGAACAGGTCGCTCACGTCGGCGCCGATCGACGGACTGCACGTGAGCAGACCGACGTCCGTGTAGAGCCGCGCCGTGCGCGAGTTGTAGTTGCCGGTTCCGAGGTGGATGTAGCGACGAATGCCGTCCACCTCGCGGCGGACGACGAGCGCCGTCTTCGCGTGCGTCTTGAGCGTGGCGGACCCGAACGCGACGTGCACGCCCGCGTCCTCGAGCTGCCGCGCCCACGTGATGTTGTTCGCCTCGTCGAAGCGCGCCTTGAGCTCGACGATGACGGCCACCTGTTTGCCCCGCTGCGCCGCCTCGACCAGCGCCGACACGATGGCCGTGTCGCCCGACGTGCGGTAGAGCGTGACCTTGATCGCGAGCACCTGGTCGTCGCGCGCCGCTTCCTTGAGCAGACGCTCGACCGACGCGCCGAACGAGTCGAACGGATGGTGGACCAGCAGGTCCCCCTCGCGAATGACGTCGAAGATGTTGCGCTCGGCGTCGCGCAGCTCCGGCGGCGTCGCCGCCACGAACGGAACGTCGCGCAGCGCCGGAAGGTCGAGCGTCGCCAGGCTGCTCAGATCGCTCAGGTCGAGCAGGCGCCCGGCGTCGACGATGTCGCGCTCGTTGAGGCGTCCGCTCTCGGCGACGTCATCCTCTCTCAACTCGTCGAGAAGAAGGGCGCGCAAATGCGCGGGCATGTCGTCCTGAACCTCGACGCGGACGACCTCGCCGAAACGCCGCTGGAACACCTGCTCCTCGATCGTCGCGAGCAGGTCTTCCGGCTCTTCGACGGGAATGTCGAGATCGGAATACCGCGTGATTCGGAAAACGTACGACGCGACGACTTCCATTCCCGAGAAGAGCGCCGTGAGGTTCGCGCCGATGACCTGCTCGAGCGGCACGAAGTGGTTCGGCCGCGCGCGCACGGGAATCCAGCGCGGCAGGCTCTTCGGCACCTTCACTCGCGCGAACCGAATCGCGCCGGTGTCGGGGTCGCGAATCTCCACCGCGAGCGAGACGCGAGAGATTCGAGATGTACGGGAACGGATGCCCCGGGTCGACGGCAAGCGGAGTCAACACGGGGAAGATCTGCGACTCGAAGAACTCGTCGATCTCTCCCCACTCGGCCGCCGTGAGGTCGCGCACGCCGAGGAGACGGATGTCGTGTCGCGCGGCCTCGTCGAGAAGCGATGTGAGGCAGCCGCGCTGCATCGCGCTCAGGCGCGCGACCTCGGCGTCGATCGCGTCGAGCTGCTCCTGCGGGGTGAGACCGTCCGGCGGCGTCAGCACGACGCCGGCCGCGACCTGACGGCGCAGTCCCGCGACGCGGACCATGTAGAACTCGTCGAGGTTCGCGCTGAAGATCGCCAGAAATTTGACGCGCTCGAGCAGCGGCACACGCGGGTCGAGTGCCTGCTGCAGCACACGCGCGTTGAACGCCAACCAACTCAGTTCGCGATTGAGGTACAGCGAGGCGGGACGAACGTCGATCATGGGTTCAGCGTGGGACGAAAAAGGAGGGCGCTTGGCTGCCGCCCCCCTGTGTACTTACGGCGCTCCAGCCATTGGCGGCCAGAGGCCTTCGTGATGTTGATCGTCACGTTGGGGTCACGATTCCGGATGTTGAAAACCTACTGGCAACATTCGGACCGAGCAGTGTGAGGCGTCACGGCGGCGACTCAAGGGCGCCTAACGTTGTCATAATTCGTTACTGGCTCTTGACTTACGGAGCTCAGTCGACGCGCGAGCCCTACAGCCTCACGACCTGGGCGAGGGCGAGGTAGAGGACTGCCGCCATGCCGGCCGAGGCCGGTATTGTGAGCACCCACGCCCACACGATTCGGCCGGCGATTCCCCACCGAACCGCCGACGCGCGCTGCGTCGCGCCGACGCCGACGATCGCGCCGGTGATCGTGTGCGTCGTGCTCACGGGAATGCCGAAGTGCGTCGCGATGAGAATCGCCGTCGAGCCCGCCGGTCTCGGCGCAGAAGCCGCTCACTGGGCGCAGCTTGGTGATCCGCTGCCCCATCGTGTGCACGATGCGCCAGCCGCCGAAAAGAGTGCCGAGCGAGATCGCCGTGTACGCGCCGAGCTCGAGCCAGCGCGGAATCGTGTTGTTGTCCGGCAGGTAGAGCGCGTGCAGCCAGCCCGTCTGCGTGGCGAAGCGTCCCGTGCACGGAGACCAGCAGGCCGACGACGACGCCCATTGTTTTCTGCGCGTCGTTCCCGCCGTGCGAATACGACAGCAGCGCCGAGCTGGCCAGCTGCGCCGAGCGGAAAAACCGGTCGACGCGCGACGCCGACACGCGATGGAAGATCCAGAATACCAGGACCATCAACACGTACCCCGCCAGCATGCCGAGCAGCGGGGACACGACGATGAATGACAGCGTCTGAACCCACTTCGTGCCCCACGTGATCGCCGCCGCTCCGGCCCGCGCCACCGCCGCGCCGGCGTAGCCGCCGATCAGCGCGTGCGACGAGCTCGACGGAATGCCGAAGTACCAGGTGATGATGTTCCACGCGATCGCGCCGAGGAGCCCGGCGAGAATCACGTTCGGATTGACGATGCTCTGCTCGATCATTCCGCCGCCGACCGCCTTGGCGACGGCGAGCGAGCCGGTGAACGCCGCCGCGAAGTTGAAAATCGCCGCCCAGAAGACGGCGGCGAGCGGACTGAGCACCCGCGTTCCGACGATCGTGGCGATCGAGTTCGCCGAATCGTGGAAGCCGTTGCTGAAATCGAAGACGAACGCGACCAGGATGATCGCGACGACGTAGGCGATCACTGGATCCCGGGAAGGCGCGTCATCCGTTTTTCAGCGAGATGCTCTGGAGGACCTGCGCGACGCCCATGCAGCTGTCGATCGCCCCCTCGAGCGTGTCGTACACGTCCTTCCACTTGAGCACGTCGAGCGGGTTCGGGTTGCCGGCGAACAGCGCGCCCATCGCCTCGTGATAGATGGCGTCGCCCTCCTCCTCGAGGTGCTTGATCAGCGCGACGTGCTGATTGACGGTCGGCGGTTTCCGCATCTCCGAAACCGCGACCTGGATCTCGGTCGCGGCGCGGACCAGCACGCCGCTCAGCTGCCGCGCGGGGGGAAGCACCTCGCTGATGTGCAGCATCTCGAAACGCCGGGCGACGCCGTCGATCAGGTCGATCACGTCGTCGAGCCGCGTCGCGAGCATGTGAATGTCCTCGCGGTCGATCGGCGTGATGAAGCTCTTGTCGATGCGCTGGTTCACCGTGGCCGTGAGCAGGTCGGCCTTGTGCTCGACGTCCTTGATCGCCTTCACGTGGTCGTGCACGTGCGCGGCATCGCCGAGCAGCGTGTCGAGCATGCGCGCCGTCGTGGCGAGGTGAGCCGCCAGTTGATCGAACAGCTCGAAGAACACGTCGTCGCGGGGGAGCAGACGGCCGAGCATGTGTCTCCGAGTTGGCGGTGGGGCGCGGGACTCGGCGGTCGTGTAACGGGCGCGTCACGAGCCGATTCCGCCCCGAAGTTACCGCTCCCGGGGAACCCCGCCAACCCGCGCGAAAATCGGGTCCGTCAGGCGCTGCGCAGCGTCCACTGCTGCTCGCTCCGAATCCGTTCCGCTCCGCCACGAGCTCGGGATTCTCGAACAGCTTGATCAGCAGCATGCCGGAGACGAAGCCGCCGATGTGCGCCCAGACGGCCACGCCGCCCGATACGTCGGGCTGGAGCGGCGTCAGGTACGCCGTCAGCGACCTGGATCCCGAACCAGTAGACGCAGGACGATCCACGCCGGGATCCGGAAGACCTTGAAGAAGATGATGAAGATGAAGAGCATGTGGACCCGCACGCGCGGGTACATGACCAGGTACGCGCCGAGGACCCCGGAGATCGCGCCCGACGCGCCGACCGTCGGAGCGGCGGACGTCGGGTTGAGGAGGACTTGCGTCGCCGCGGCGACGAGTCCGCAGATGAGGTAGAAGACCAGGAAGCGTCCCGGTCCCATGCTGTCCTCGATGTTGTTGCCGAACACCCACAGGAAGATCGCGTTGCCCAGGATGTGTCCCCAGCCGCCGTGGAGAAACATCGAAGTCAGCGGGGTGAGGATGTTGATCGCGATCGTGGTCGACGACGCACGCGAGTTGGCCCGGGATGATCCAGAACCCGGTCCCGACCGGGACGCGCCCGGTCAGCTCTCCGGGCACCATGCCCAGGTTGCAGACGCTCTTCGCGAGTTGAAGCTCGCCGCCCGGGAGCCCGCCTCCCTGCACCACGAACCAGACGGCGAAGATGGCGCCCAGGATGAGCCAGGTCATCACGGGCGTTCGGAGGGTCGGGTTTTCGTCTGAGATCGGAATCATCTGCCTGATCTGGAGCGAGAGGCCGGCGCGGCACGACGGTCTGACAGCCAGCTGGCCGTCGCCGCTCACTTGCCATTGCGAGACCCCTGCCAAGTTGGCGTAGGAACCCGGTCCCGCATTTGCCTTCCACCACCGCGTTCACGGCAGGGGACTTTTTGGCCTGCCACAACCCGGTACTCGAAGAGGAAGCAATGGCCGACAAAGTCATTGGAATCGATCTCGGAACGACGAACTCCGTCGTCGCGGTCATGGAAGGCGGAGATCCGGTCGTGATCCCGAACGCCGAAGGCGGTCGGACCACGCCGTCGGTCGTCGGTTTCACGAAGGACGGCGAGCGTCTCGTCGGCCAGGTCGCCAAGCGTCAGGCGGTGACCAACCCGCAGAACACGGTCTTTTCGATCAAGCGGTTCATGGGCCGCAGGATGAGTGAGGTCCCCGACGAGATCAAGCGCGTTCCCTACAAGGTCGTGGCGGGACAGGGCGATCTCGCCACGGTCGAAGTCCAGGGCAAGCGCTACACGGCGCCCGAGATCTCGGCCATGATTCTGCAAAAGATGAAGCAGACCGCCGAGGACTACCTCGGCCACTCGGTGTCGAAGGCCGTCGTCACCGTTCCCGCCTATTTCAACGACGCGCAGCGGCAGGCGACGAAGGACGCCGGCAAGATCGCCGGGCTCGACGTCCTGCGCATCATCAACGAGCCGACGGCCGCGGCGCTCGCCTACGGACTCGACAAGAAGAAGGATGAGAAGGTCGCGGTCTTCGACCTGGGCGGCGGCACCTACGACATCTCGGTGCTCGAGCTCTATGACGTCGAGGGCTCGCGCCAGTTCGAGGTGAAGTCCACCAACGGCGACACGCACCTCGGCGGCGACGACTTCGACCAGCGCGTCATCGACTGGATCGTCGGCGAGTTCAAGCGCGACCAGGGCATCGACCTCTCCAAGGACCCGATGGCGCTCCAGCGCCTCAAGGAAGCCGCGGAGAAGGCGAAGATGGAACTGTCGAGCACGATGTCGACGGACATCAACCTTCCCTTCATCACCGCGGACCAGAGCGGCCCCAAGCATCTCAACTACACGCTCACGCGCGCCAAGCTCGAGCAGTTGGTCGACGACCTCGTCCAGCGCACGATCGAGCCGATGAAGAAGGCGCTCAAGGACGCCGGGCTCGAGCCGAAGGACATCGACGAAGTCATCCTCGTCGGCGGCTCGACGCGCATGCCGAAGATCCAGACGGTCGTCAAGGACTACTTCGGCAAGGAGCCGAATCGGTCGGTGAACCCGGACGAAGTCGTGGCGATCGGCGCGGCGATCCAGGGCGCGGTGCTCACCGGCGAGCAGAAGGACGTGCTGCTGCTCGACGTCACGCCGCTTTCGCTCGGCATCGAGACGCTCGGCGGCGTCACCACGGTGCTCATTCCGCGCAACACGACGATTCCGACGAAAAAGTCGGAGACGTTCTCCACGGCCGACGACAACCAGACGACGGTCGAGATCCACGTGCTGCAAGGCGAGCGCGACATGGCGCGCGACAACCGCACGATCGGAAAGTTCCAGCTCACCGGAATTCCACCCGCTCCGCGCGGCATGCCGCAGATCGAGGTCACGTTCGACATCGACGCGAACGGCATCCTGCACGTGTCGGCCAAGGACAAGGCGACGAGCAAGGAGCAGAAGATCCGCATCGAGGCGTCGAGCGGGCTCTCGGACTCCGACATCGACCGCATGGTGAAGGACGCCGAGAAGAACGCGACGGAAGACAAGAAGCGCCGCGAGGAGATCGACGCCCGCAACCGGCTCGACAGCATGACGTACGAGGTCGAGAAGAACGCGAAAGAGTGGTCGGAGCGGCTGCCGGCGGAGCTCAAGACGAAGCTCGACGCGGCGGTCGAGCGGTCGCGCAAGGCGATCCGCGGCGACGACATGAACGAGATCCGGGCGGCGCAGGAAGAGCTGAGCAAGGCCTACAGCGAGGCGGGCCAGTCGTTCTACGCTCAGAACCAGGCGCCTCCGGGCGGCACGCCGGGCGGCGAAGGCGGTCAGGGGGGCCAGGGTGGCGAGCCGGGAGCGACCGGGTCAACTTCGACGGGTGGGAAGCCGCAGGAAGACGTCGTCGAAGCGGACTATGAGATCGTCGACGAGAGCAAGAAGTAGCTCTCAACCGTAAAGTTTTTGTCGTGACCGGCTCGCGGAGAAACCTCGAGCCGGTCATGCGTGTCATAGGACGAAGGGCCGACCTGAGCAGCCGAGGGCGCTCGAAACTTGCACGGCCTCGGCGGGTACGATCCATATCAACTCATTTCACGCAGGTAGATCTGCCTTATGACCAGTCGTTTCTCTCGCGCACGTTTCAGTGCCGCCGTCGTGGTGGCGTTCTTCTGCGGGCTGATCTTTGCGTCGGGTTTCGACCTCACGCATTTCAGTTGGGCGCAGGGGCGCGTCGGCTCGACGAACGCAACGAAGCCCAGCGCGTCGCAAGTCGCCCCGGCCGTCGACCTCGAGTCGGCGTTCGAGGCCGTCGCTGACCACGCGCGACCCGCGGTCGTTTCGATCGACATCGAGAAGTTCGCGAAAGCCCGCCCGGTGACTCGCCAGGTCCGCGCCGCGCGGACAGGGACAGCTCCCGCCCGGAATGGAGCAGTTCTTCCGCCAGTTCGAGGGGCCCAACGCGCAGCCGGATGATACGCCGGAAGAGGCGAGCGGCTCGGGCTTCATCGTCTCCGAAGACGGATACATCCTCACCAACAACCACGTCGTCGCCGACGCGGACCGCGTGAACGTCACGCTGTTCGACAAGCGCGTGTTCCCGGCCAAGGTGGTCGGCCGCGATTCGACGACCGACGTCGCCGTCATCAAGATCGACGCGGGCAACAACCTGCCGACGGTCTCGCTCGGCGACGACGCGAAGGCGCGCGTCGGCCAGTGGGTGCTCGCCATCGGCAATCCGCTGACGCTCGACTTCACCGTCACGGCGGGCATCGTGAGCGCCAAGGGCCGCAAGGCGCAGGGACTGCTCAACCCGAACGGACAGAACCCGTACGCGATCACCGACTACATCCAGACGGACGCGGCGATCAACCCCGGCAACTCCGGCGGTCCGCTGCTCAACATCCGCGGCGAAGTGATCGGCATCAACAGCGCGATCGCGAGCGGCACGGGCCGGTACGAGGGCTACGGCTTCGCGATCCCGATCACGCTCGCCAAGCAGGTGATGGATGATCTCGTGAAGTACGGCAAGGTGCGCCGCGCCGTCGTCGGCGTCGTCCTTGGCGAAGTGAGCCCGGCCGACGCGAAGGCAGCCCGTCTCTCACAGGTCGGTGGCGCGCTCGTCGGCGACTTCAACCCGGCGAAGGACAGCCCCGCCGAGAAGGCCGGCATCCAGATCGGCGACGTGATCGTTACCGCCGACGGCAAGCCCGTGGACCAGGTGAGCACGCTCCAGCGCATCATCCGCGGCCACAAGCCGGGCGACGTCGTGGATCTCGAAGTCATTCGCTACGGCGAGAAAAAGGACTTCAAGGTCAAGCTCGCCGAGCCGCCGACGGACACGAAGGTCGCCGCCAACGACGAGGAGAACTCGGCGCCGGTGCGTCCGACAGCGTCGACCGGCAAGCAGAACGACAAGCTCGGCATCACGGTCGATGCGATTCCTCAGGATTTCCTGCAGGAGAGCCGGCTGCAGCAGCAGTATCGATCGGGGCTGTACGTCAGCACCGTGAGCGGCCGTGGCCCGGCGTTCCGCAGTCTCTTCCAGAGCGACATCATCCTGAAAGAGATGGCCCCGTCGCAGCGCGACATTCACACCGCCGACGATCTACAGGCGGCCGTCGCGCCGCTCAAGACCGGCGACGTCGTTCAGTTCAAGGTGTGCGCGAATCCGGATCCGAGAGTGGGCAGCTGCCCGACGCGCATCGTCAGCATCCAGGTTCCATAACAGAATTCTGAACCGGAATGAAAAGGGGAGCCGCTCGCGGCTCCCCTTTTTTCTTGCCGTCCAGCTGTCCGGCCGCCGAGCCGTTCTATGGTGTCGTCATCGTGAACGTGACCGTCATCGAGTAGGAACCGGGCTTGTCAGTCGCCCAGTGCGCGATCGGACGTATGTAGGCGGACACGCTCGGTGAACCGGGGCCGGGCGACCCAGTGGTCAGCGTCTGCGGCGTCGTCGACATCGCGGTAGTCGGCCCCGCCGGCGTGAGACTCCAGATCAAATCGCTCACCGGCTTGCCGGTCCACGCACCCGCACTGGCCGTCCAGAACGCCGCGTTGCCGTTGACCTGAATCGTCCAGGCACGGTTGGCCTGCACGCTGAGCGAAACGGGCGTGAACGTCGCCAGCCCCGAAGCCTGGTTCATGTCGGTCGTGACGGCGGTGTACGTCGACGCCGTCGGCGAAACCGTGAGTTTCAGCAACGCCGGGTTCACCATCGTTGCCGGCTTATCCAGCGTCACCGTTGCAGCGCATTTGCCGGACGACCCCGACACGCTGCACGTGAGCACCGTCTGCGCGGCGACTGACGCCGTCGACAGCGCCAGCGCCGCCCAGATCGCCAGCGACGCGACGGTGAACCGCGCCAGCGCCGACGCGCGAACGCGGGCACGGGGACTCATGGCGCGCTCCCGTCGTTGCCGCGCTTCTCGGTTTGCTGTTTCGTCTTGAAGATCCGAATGGGGCGCGTTCTGACGGTCACGACGATCGCGCTGACGCCCGGGCGTGCCCCCGATGTCGATCGTCGGGATGGGATCGATCAGCAGCGGCTCGCTCGATCCCTCGAGCTCCATCGTGAGTGTGTAACGTCCCGCGGGCAGTGCGTCGAATGACGCGTGCTGGGACGCATCGGCGCGTGCTACCCAGTCACGCCCGGTCGAGTCGCGCAGCGCGAGCGTCGCCACGCCGACCCGCACCGAAGGCACGGTCCCATCGGCCAGCGGCGCCACGTCGATCCGCACGTCGAGCGCGGTAATCGGAATGACGCCGAGTACGAGAGGATCGCTCGCCCGATCGAGAAGGCGTGGACTCTGTTCCCAGCCTTTTGGAAGCGACCGGTCGTCGACGTCGGCGCGCGCCGACAACCCGCTGGTCATCCTGAACTCACCGTTGGCGTCGGTGACCGCGGTCTCCGGGCCGCGGTGCACGACGATGCCCGCCACTCCGGGCTCGCCCGGATCCCGAATGCCGTTGGCGTTGCGGTCCTGATACACGACCCCGATCTCCTGACGACGGTCGAACGCGCTGATGCTCGACGCGCGCTCGACCTTGAGCGTGATCATCGTGTGCAACGCCCCGAACTGGTCGCGCGCCGTGCCCCGCTCCGCGCCGAGCGCGATCCGCAGCGAGTTGAAGACCTCGACGTTGAGCTCGGCGCGGGACGTCATCGTGCTCACGACGCCGTAGCTCAGGTGCTGCGCGGCGGCACTCAGCGTCCAACGCGGGAATCGCGGCCAGAACTGGAAGCGCTCCAGATGTGCGCCCCAGCTCGATTGCGGCGGCGTCGAGCTGGTGCCGAAGCTCGCCGTCTCGATCGATCCGCCGACCCCGATCACGCCGCGCGCCCCGACGTGGTCGACGCGCAACTGGTTGATCACTCGCTCCGAGCGACCGTCCTCGATGGAGACGACCGAATCGGCGACGCTCTGGGCCACGTTCGTCAACCGCGTGTCGGCGCCGATGTCGAAGCCGGCCGCCAGAAAGCGCGCCCTCACTCCATAGTCGACTTGCGTCGACCCGAACCCGCCGAGCGAGTCGCGCGACGTGATGGCGGAGCGCATCACGTTCGCACCCAGCGAGAACGTCGAGAAGACGTCGTAAGTCGGCGAGAGGGACCAACCGGTCGAACCGATCGACGCGCGCCGCGCGTCGCCGTCCTGCGTGGACCAGTAGTTGAAGTTCGTGCGCAGCCGACCGAGGGCGCGGTCGACGCTGCCTGTGAACACGTCGCGAGCCGGAGCGAATGCGAGCGTTCCGCCAGGCGCGTGAACCGCGCGGAACGCCAGATCGCCTCCCGCGACCGGCCCCCTGAAGTCCGCCTCGGCGCCGATGCCGCTTCCCTCGCTGTACGAGCGGCTGGCGAGCGCGCCCGACGCGAACGCGTTCGCCCACGGCTCCGTCTCCACCAACACGCCGCCGGCGTCGACGCTGCGCACGAGAAACGTCGAATCGCGCAGGTGCGAGAAGAACGCGGTGATCATGCTGGAACCGAGTTGCTGCTGCGCTCCCGCTGCGATCAGCGTCGGGCTGTTCCAGGTGCCTTCGGCGACGAGGGGCGCGGCGGCGAGGAACTGCAGCCGCTCGTCGGCCGCGCCGAATCGAAGCGAAGCGCCGCGGCCGAAGACGTTCTGTCCGCCGAGGTCGCCGAGGCTCACGCCGGTGGTACCGAGTGTCGCGCCCCAATTCGGCGCGTTCATCGAGAGGAAGTTCGACTGCGAGTTGTATCCGAGCGACGACAGCGCGCGCCCGTTCACCAAATCGTTGGGCGTCGGCGTCGAGAAACGTCCGCTCACGCTGAGTGCGTCAGTCAACGGACCATCGATCGCCAGCGATTCGACCGACCCAGTCGCCAGACCGGCGCTCATCACCGAGGCTACGCCGAGCGTGATGACCGGGCCCGGGCGGCGGCCGCTGTGCAAGGGGTCCGTCACCTCGACAATCGCCGACGCGACGGCGCGTTCGCCGGAACGGGTTCGAGCGATCATCGTCACCGCGACGTCGCCGAGATCGGCGATCAAGGGAATGGCGGCCGTCACCGATCGCTCGATCGACTCGCCGCGCGCCAACACCAGGGTCGGCGCGCCTACCAGTCGCGCGTTCCACGTGCGGGGCGCGTCGATCTCAAGGTCGAGCGTGTCCTGAAGGTTTCCCGCGTTGAGAATCGTGAACGCGAGCTCCAAGCGGTCGCCGGCTTGCGCGCCGCGCATCGCCCGCGTCGGCGTGACATCGATGCGGGCGATGCGCGCGATCGCGACGTCGATCGGCGCGCGCACCGGCGTTACGCCCGCCGCGGTGAACCGCACGAACCCGGCTCGCGTGAGTCCCGCCTGCGCGGACGCGGGCACGCCGACCGTGAGCACCACGACGCTGGTCCGAGCGACCGTTCCGCTTCGCGCGCCGAGCAGCGGAACGTTGCCGCTCGCGACCACCTCGTACGTGATTTTACCCGCCCTCGCGAGCTCCGCGGGCACGGGAACGTTCACTACTCGATACGATCGCGGCGCAGCCGCGGCGACGACGACGCCGGTCACCTCGCGCTCGTCGCCCGGGTCGCGCGGCGTCGAGTCGCCTCGCGTCGACGCTGTCCGTGCGATGCTTGCCGTCATGGTTGGCCGCGGCTGTTGCGCGTGCGCCGTGGCGGCCCCGAGAGAAGCCAGCGCGAGAACGATCGCAACGCGACGTGGGCGCCGGCTCACGGCGTGCTCACGTTCACGGTCATCGCGATCGTCGTCCCGTACGATGCGGCGGTGTCCGTCCAGTCGAGGATCATCCGCAGCTTGACGGCGCCGGAGAACGAGTCGCCCTTGCCAAGCACCGCGGTCGCGACGGTGCGCGCCGACTGCACGGCCCCCGTGCAGCCGGTCGTCATCGATTGCCACGGCTTCGACAGCGTCGCTCGGCTCCCACATCAGCTTCGAGATCGCCTTGCCGCCGCCAAGCGTGGCCGTCGTCGCGCAGATCTCGACGGTGACTGTGTGCGTCTTGGGCGGCGGTCCCCCCGCGAGGTCGACGGTAAAGTTGATCGTCGGTCCGTCGATGAAGCCGGCGACGTAGTCGGTGAGCGCGGGCTGCGCGAACGTCGACGTCGGAACCGCTCGTGATGGTGAGCGTCGTGGTTTGCGCTAGCGCGGACGGCGCGGTCGCGCCGACGAGGGCCAAGCCACAGCCGATGATCGCCGCGCGCGCGGCACGCCGGCTCACGGAATGTCCAGTTCCACCTGCCCGGCGGCGATCTCGGCCCCCTCGTAGTCGAGGAGTGCAAGCAGCACGTATCTCCCCGCAGGGAGATTTGGAAGTGCGACACCGAGGCGCCGCGTCGCGCCGGGAAGTGTGGGGAATTCGGGTATGTCGATCTTCGAAACGACCGAATTGTCCGGCCGACGAATCTCAACGGCGCCGTGGGCAACCGTCTGCCGCGCGCCGGTGTTCTTGTACGTGATGTCGAGCTGGCGGGAGCGTCCGCCGGCCTGCGCACTCAACTTGCCGCTCGCAAGATTGGCCTTCGCCTCGCTCACGCCGACGTCCGTCACCTCGGCGCTCAGCGGAGTCTCGGGCTCGACGTAGACCTTCACGCCGTACCGCACGCTGTACTGCACGGCGGTCGACTGCGCGGTCCGCGGCGGCGGCGGGTTGTCGACGAAGAGAATCGCGTAACAACCGTGGCCGATCGCAGCACCGCTGTCCACCGTGACGCGGACCGTTTGCACGGACCGAGGCGCGAGTTGGAGCACAGACGGGAACACGCTCACGTGCCGGCCGCACGACGTGGGCAGCGTTCCGGTCGGGTAGTAGCGGTTCTCGCCCGCTTCGCTGCGATCCCAATCCTGGATTGTGATCGTCGCGTTGGCGGGCGTGATGCCGCGGTTGGCGGCGTGAAAGGTCGTTGTCGTCGAAGTGCCGCCCGGCCGCGCCGAGACGCGCAGCTCGAGCTCGTCGACGGCCACCTGCGCGCTCACGATGGTGGGGAGCGCGACGAGCGCGCCGGCGAGGGCGATGAGCCCTGGCCGGCGCGCCATGCGTGTCACACGAGAACGCATTCCTCCGCTCCGGAGGTAATTACGGAGCGACCAGCGTGAACTTGACGTCGAGCGAGTACGAGCCCGGGACGTCCGTCGCGATGTTGTACGTCGTCTTGTAGAACACACCGGCCGACCGCACTCGCCATCGGTCGGCGTGCCGGACACCATGTCGACCGGGGTGGTGGTGAGCGCCGCGTAACCGCTGCCGTTCACGTTGGACCACTGAAGGTCGCTCGCCGGCTTGGCGTACGGGCCGGCAAACGCCGCGGTCGCAGCGCTGATCTGAACCTTCCAGTTGCGGTTCGCCGAGACGCGTGAACGTCGGGCCGGTCGTCGGCATCTGAATCGTGCTCGACGTGTAATCCGCTATCGTCGTCGGCGCGTTCAGGGTCATCGCCGTTCCGGGCCCAGTGAAGCCGCTCATGTTCAGCGTGAGCAGCGACGGGATCGTCAGGCTGTGCGTGGACGTCACGGCGCACGGCGCCGGCGTGGCAGAGCGTCGAACTGATCGAGCACGTGCCGGTCTGCGCCGCCGCGATTTGGGCACTGATTGCAACTGCGCAGGCAGCGACGCCTGCAAAGGACAACTTCCGCATGATGTTCAACTCCGGTGAATTGTTTAGCTACGTCGCTAACCAGCGGCCTTGCTGCGGTTTGCCCCCGCGCATCTGCCGCGACTCGACCAGGTTCTGTCTGCGACCCAGGGGGCAAGAGGCTGACCACCAGGGCTCGCTAGTGGACGCGTGCGATCAGGCGGGGAAACGCAAAATCTTACAGTTCTGTATGTCTTTGTCCCCAAAGGGGATGTACGACCGGCGCCGGCGAAGACAAAAAAACGGGAGCCGTTTGATCGGCTCCCGGTGTTCACGTCCTGGCTCGGCGTCTAGCGCAATCTGCGGAAATCCCTGGCAGAATACGTCGATTTCGCCGGGTCCCGCGATCGGACGGACTACGAGGATCGGTTGTAGAGGAACTGGCTCCCGCCGAACAGAATGGTCAGGACGCTTCCTTTGACGGAGCCGGCGAAAGACACCGCTCCGCTGCCGGTCGTCTGCACGAAGTTGATCTGCTGCTGGGCGATCGTGTACGTGCCGCCGATGACGCCCACCATCGTTGACCTGGTCCCGTCGGCGAGCAGGATGACGGTATAGACGCTGGTCTCCGTCCACGTTCCGTTCGACGTGATCGCAAGGGTGTCGGACGCGAGGTCGAACTCCTGCGTCGCCGTCACCGTCGCGAGAACGGGGAGCGGCCCCCCGTTGATCGTCGACAGGGCGAACGATCCGGCGACGTTGGCGTCGGTCGGATCGAGGCTCAAAGAGCTGTCGGTCGAGAGGCACGCGCCCACCAAGTACCGGGACCAGCAGCATCGCAATTCGCCGCACGTACCGCTCCGCGCTGAGGTGGATGCGAAGGGGGGGACTCGAACCCCCAAGCCTTTCGGCGCCAGATCCTAAGTCTGGTGCGTCTGCCAATTCCGCCACCCTCGCCGAAGAGCGGAAGATAACGAACCCGGGTTCTAGAACGCGAAGCCGAGGATCAGGCGCGTCGTGACCGTAGCATAATCCACGTGGGCCCGCTGGCGTTCGCTCTCCGACGCGAGAATGCGCTTCGCGCCGATGCCGGTGCCGACGAGAAATCGTTCGCTTCGTCCCAGCAGCCAGTTGTAGTCGAGCAGAATGCCGGCGGTCGGAGCGGACAGCGACTGTCGCACGTCGCTGACCATGTGCGAGTAACGAGTGGCGCCCGCGCTCACGCCGACCGCGAAGCCGCGCAGCACGACTTCGCCAGGATAGTAGCGCACCTTGAAGTCGGCGGTCGCGTAGCGCGACTTGTCGAAGTCGATGTACGACCCGACCGCCCCGACCGTGATCCCCGACGTCACCGCGTTCTCGAGCTCGAGCGTGAACACGTTCGCCGGAACGCCGAGCGGGTTGAATCCGACGTACGTCTGCGTCGGAATCGGAACCCGGCCGCGCGCCGACGGCGCCTGCGCGTACAGGGAACCAGCGAACGAATTGACGAGGACCGCGGCGAGCGCGGCGGCAGAGACAGCAGTGACAACGGTGAGTCGCATCAGGCGAATCGCAGCGAAATGGAGGTTGGGGGAGACGTCGCGCGTTGCTGACCTCAACGGTAACGACTTGGAACGTGCAATCGGTACGGCATGCGAGCGACGGCGTCCGTATCGCTCGTCACGGGCCCCGCCTCCTCCCCTCTCGCGGCACGCCCCCGCTAGCTTTCGCGCATGAATATCGAGATCACCCCGAAGAAGACCGACGGCCTGGAGCGGCTGATCGAAGTTCGGGTGCCGATCGAGACCGTCCGCGACGCTGAGGATCGCGCGGCGCGGCGGTACGCGACGGGCGCACGGCTCCCCGGGTTTCGTCCCGGAAAAGCGCCACCGGCGATGATCAAGAAGCGTTTCAAGGACGCGATCCGTCAGCAGGTGATCGAGTCGCTCGTCCAGGAAGCGTTTCAGGAAGTGCTCGACCGCGAGAAGTTCAAGGTCGCGTCGCAGCCGCACGTCCACGATCTCAAGTTCGAGGAGGGGCAGCCGCTCAGCTTCGAGCTTCACGTCGAGGTGCGGCCCGAGGTCGCGCTGGCGCGCACGCAGGGGTTCCGCGTCAGCCGCACGCGACCCGACGTCACCGACGACGCGGTTCGCGACCAGGTCGAACAGATTCGCGAGCAGAAAGCCACGTGGAGTCCCGTCGAGGGGCGTCCGTCGCCCGGCGACATGGTCCGCGTGGAGCTCAGCACCGCCGACGAAGACGGCACGTTCCCCGAGCCGCGCGAGTACCCGCTGGTCCTCGGTTCGGGCCAGGCGATCGCCGGCGTCGAAGAGCTGATCATGCAACTCGCGTCGGGCGAGACGCTCGAGAAGCCGGTTCGCTGGCCGGACGACTTTCCCGGACGAAGCGCAGCGCGGCAAGACGAAGCCGGTGCGCCTGCACTTGCTCGAGGTCAAGCGAAAGACCCTTCCGCCGCTCGACGACGCGTTCGCGCGCGGCGTCGGGGATTTCGAGTCCCTCGCCGCTCTACAGACCACCGTACGTAAAGACCTCGAGGATCACGCCAGTCGCGACGCCGACGCCGCCGTGCGCCAGCAGCTCGTCGACCAGCTGTCGGCGGCCAATCCGTTCGACGTGCCGCCCAGCTGGGTCTCGCAGCTCATCGACGGCTACGCGCAGGCGTACCAGGTGCCCGACGCGGACCGCGACAAGTTCCGCTCCGAGTTCCGCCCGGTCGCCGAGCGTCAGGTGCGCCGCGACCTGATCATCGACGCGATCGCCGAAACGGAAGGGCTCAAGGCCAGCGAGGCCGACATCGACGAGCGCGTCGCCGACGTCGCCGCCAAGCGCGGCGCCGATCCCGGCCAGGTGTACGCGTCGCTGCAGAAGGCCGGCCGGCTGCGCGAGATCGAGCAGAGCATCACCGAAGACAAAGTGTTCGCCTGGCTCCTGGAACGAAACGAAGTCGCCTAGTCCACCACCGACACCAGACATCGCCTCATGGCCACCATCTATCCACCGTATGTGATCGAGCGCTCGCCGCGCGGCGAGCGGAGCTACGACATCTTCAGCCGTCTGCTGATGGACCGCATCATCTTCCTCGGCACGCCGGTCAACGACGACGTCGCGAACATCGTCATCGCCCAGATGTTGTTCCTCGAGGCCGACAACCCGGACCGCGACATCTTCCTCTACATCAACTCCCCGGGCGGCAGCGTGTCGGCGGGACTCGCGATCTACGACACGATGCAGTTCATGAAGTCGCCGGTGAACACCATCTGCATGGGACTCGCCGCGAGCATGGGCGCCTTCCTGCTCGCCGGGGGCCGCAAAGGCAAGCGGTCGACGCTCCCGCATTCGCGAATCATGATTCACCAACCCTCACAGCAGGGGGGCGGCGGATCGGCGTCCGACATCGAGATCCAGGCGAAGGAGATCCTCTACCTCCGCGGCAAGCTGAACCAGCTCTGGACGAAGCACACGGGACAATCGATGGAGCGCATCGAGCGGGACACGGACCGCGACCGGTACCTGTCGGCCGAGGAAGCGAAGGACTACGGCATCGTCGACCACGTCATCACGCAGCGCGGCGAGGTCGTGGAACCGAGCACGCTGGCCGCCGTCACGAAGTAAGACCGTGGCGGCGGCTGTCACAAAACGTTCGTCTCGCTGAGTCGTCTCTTGCTTGACCCGTGTTCAGCCCTTAACTCTCAGCAAGACTTTCTGTTCCTTCTCCCACCGGTCGCGCGCCAACGCTCGGGCCCCGCGACTCCCTGAAGTCACCCGCTGAGTGAGATGTCATGTCGCACGACAAACACCTTCGCTGCTCGTTTTGCGGAAAGTCGAAGGATTCGGTCCGCAAGTTCATTTCCGGACCGTCCGTCTACATCTGCAACGAGTGCATCGCGCTCTGCAATGAGATCCTCGCCGAGGACGAAGAGCGCGAGGTTGCCGAAGCGATCACTCAGGTCCCGACGCCTCAGGAGATCAAGGACACGCTCGACCAGTACGTGATCGGGCAGGAGAAGGCGAAGAAGGCGCTGGCGGTCGCCGTCTACAACCACTACAAGCGCATCAACTCGTCGTCCGTCCGCGACGACGACGTCGAGCTCGACAAGTCGAACATCCTGCTCATCGGCCCCACGGGCGTGGGCAAGACGCTCCTCGCGCAGACCCTCGCGCGCATCCTCGACGTGCCGTTCACCATCGCCGACGCCACGACGCTCACCGAAGCCGGCTACGTCGGCGAGGACGTCGAGAACATCCTCGTCCGGCTGCTCCAGGCCGGCGACTTCAACGTCGCCGAGTGCGAGCGCGGCATCGTCTACATCGACGAAATCGACAAGATTGCGCGGAAGTCGGAGAATCCGAGCATCACGCGCGACGTCTCGGGCGAAGGCGTGCAGCAGGCGCTGCTCAAGATCCTCGAAGGCACGGTCGCGTCGGTGCCGCCGCAGGGCGGCCGCAAGCACCCGCAGCAGGAATACATCCAGATCAACACGAAGGACATCCTGTTCATCTGCGGCGGTGCGTTTGATGGTCTGGAAAAGATCATCGAGGCGCGCACGGGCCGCCGTCAGATCGGCTTCAACAAGGGCGACGACACGCGCACGCCGCACCAGGCGAAGAACCCGTTCTCCGAGGTCGAGCCGGACGATCTGCTCCGCTTCGGGCTCATACCCGAGCTCGTCGGCCGTCTGCCGGTCGCGGTCGCTCTCGAGGCGCTCGACGAGGAAGCGTTGGTCCGCATCCTCAAGGAGCCCAAGAACGCGCTCACCAAGCAGTACGCCAAGCTGTTCGAGCTCGAGGAAGTGAAGCTCACGTTCGAGGAGAGCTCGCTCCGCGCCGTGGCTGGGAAGGCCCTCAAGCGAGGCACGGGCGCCCGCGGCCTGCGCGCCATCCTCGAGGAGCTCCTCACTGAGGTCATGTTCGACCTGCCGACGCGCGAAGACGTCGAAGAGGTCAAGGTGACGGAAAGCTCGGTGCTCAACGGCACCGCGCCGCTCCTCGAGATCTCGCCGCAGCGGAAGAAGAAAGAGGCCTGACGCGCCGCCGCGGGCGGCGCGCAGATCGCGGGCCGCCGCCAGGGAGCTCCGCGCAAAGTGTGAGGCGAAGCCATTCGCCTCACACTATTTTTTGTCATGGCATCGTCCCCGCCTCCCGCGCCCCCCGCCCCCGCCCCCAAGTCGTCGCCGTCCCCCGGCCCCGCGAACTCTTCGACAGGCGCCGGCGCGCCGGCCGAGGTGCAACGAGCCGCCGTACTGCCGTTGCGCGACGTCGTCGTTTTTCCGTACGTCGCCATGCCGCTGCTCGTCGGACGGCAGGCGTCGCTCAACGCGATCGAGGCGGCGGCCGCCGACGGCGGCACGCTCTTCCTCGTGGCGCAGAAGAGCGCCGACACCGAAGAACCCGCGGCCAGCGACCTCCATCGCGTCGGCGTCGTCGCGCGCATCGTTCAGGCGACGCGGCAGGCGAACGGCACGGCGCGCATTCTCGTCGAAGGCGTGAGCCGCGCGCGCGTCACGCGATACATCCCGGCGGCCGGCTACCTTCGCGCGGCGTTCGACGACGACGCCGGCGACGAGGACATGGACCCCGAGGCGCTCCAGGTGTTGTCGCGCCGCGTGCTCGCGCTCTTCGAGGAGTACGTCTCGCTCCACCGGCGCATTCCCAACGAAGTCGTGGCGCTCGTCCAGAGCGCGGACTCGATCGGGCGACAGGCGTACGGCATCGCGGCGCACCTCGCCGTTCGCGTCGAGGTCCGCCAGACGCTGCTCGAGGCGCCGAACGTTCCCGCGCTGCTCGACGCGCTGAACCAGCTCCTGGTGAGCGAAGCCGAACTGCTCCGCCTCGAGCGAAAGCTCGACGAGGAGGTGCGCGGCTCGCTCTTCCAGAACCAGCGCGAGTTCTATCTGCACGAGCAGCTGAAGGCGATCCACCGCGAGCTGGGCGAGGAGGATTCGGACGACGCCAGCGACCTCGAACGACAGATCGAGGCGCGCAAGCTCCCAGAGGCGGTCAAGACGCGCGCCATGCGCGAGATGCGCAAGCTGCGTCGGATGTCGCCGCTCTCCCCCGAGTCCACGGTAGCCCGGAATTTCATAGACTGGATCGTCGCGCTGCCCTGGACCGAGCGGACCGACGACGTGCTCGACGTCGCGCACGCGCGGCGGATCCTCGACGAGGACCACTACGGCCTCGAGGAAGTGAAGGATCGCATCCTCGACTACATCGGCGTGCTGTCGCTCGTCGAGCGCATGGAAGGTCCCATTCTGTGTCTCGTCGGGCCGCCGGGCGTCGGCAAGACGTCGCTCGGCCGGTCCATAGCCCGGGCACTGGGACGCAAGTTCGTGCGCATGTCGCTCGGCGGCGTTCGCGACGAGGCCGAGATCCGCGGCCACCGGCGCACGTACATCGGCTCGATGCCCGGGCGCGTCGTCCAGGCGATGCGGCGCGCCGAGGTCGTGAACCCGGTGATTCTGCTCGACGAGGTGGACAAGCTGGGCACCGACTACCGCGGCGATCCGTCGGCCGCGCTGCTCGAGGTCCTCGACCCCGAGCAGAATCGCGCGTTCAACGATCACTATTTGGAGATCGACTACGACCTCTCGCAGGTGCTCTTCCTGACGACGGCGAACTATCTCCCGCAGGTGCCGGAACCGCTGCGCGACCGCATGGAGATCATCCGCCTGGCCGGCTATCTCGATCAGGAGAAGTACGCGATCGCGCGGCAGTTCCTCGTGCCCAAACAGCTGCGCGCCAACGGCCTCGATCCGGCGTCCGTCGAGTGGGAGAGCGACGTCGTTCCGGGGATCGTGCAGAACTACACGCGGGAAGCGGGCGTGCGCGAGCTCGAGCGGCGACTCGGACGCATCGCGCGCAAGCTCGCGCGCCGCGAGGCGGAGTCGCGCGACCTCACCAAGACGCCGCCGACGCCGGGACCCAAAGCGGTCGTGCGCGCCGCCGACCTCAAGGAGCTTCTCGGCACCGCTCCGTTCGATCCGTCGGCGCTCACGCTCGACCACAAGGTCGGCGTCGTCACGGGGCTCGCCTACACCGCCGTCGGCGGCGACGTGCTGGAGATCGAGGTCAGCGTCGTCGCGGGACGCGGCAAGCTGCAGCTCACCGGCACGCTCGGCGACGTGATGAAGGAGTCGGCGAGCGCGGCCCTCAGCTACGCGCGTTCGCGCGCCAAGGTGCTCGGCATCGAAAAAGACTTTCATCGCACGCGCGACCTGCACATCCACATTCCGAGCGGCGCCACGCCGAAGGACGGACCGTCGGCCGGAATCGCGATCGCGACGGGGATCGTGAGCGCGCTCACCGGCATTCCGGTGCGCGGCGACCTCGCGATGACGGGCGAGATCACGCTGCGCGGGCGCGTGCTGGCGATCGGCGGTCTCAAGGAAAAAGCGGTCGCCGCGCATCGCAACGCCGTGCGCCACGTGCTCATCCCGTACCAGAACCTGCGCGACGTCGAGGAATTGCCGGCCGAGGTCAGGGCGGCAGTGACGTTCCATCCGGTGAAGACCATGGACGAGGTGCTCGCGCTGTCGCTCGTCCGCGCCGGGCTCGACGCCGACGCGCCGACGATCGCGCCGAACTAGTCGATCATGGCCGCGCCGGCGCGCGAACCGTTGGTGATCCGATCGCTGGAGTTCCTCGGCGGGATGGCCAGCGCCGGCGGCTGGCGTCCGGAGCCGACGCTGCCCGAGGTCGCGTTCGCGGGACGGTCCAACGTCGGCAAATCGTCGCTGCTCAACCGCCTCGTACACCGAAGAAAGCTCGCGCGCGTGAGCAACACGCCGGGCCGCACGCGTGAAATCAATTTCTTCAAGGTCAACGACAGCTTCGTGCTGGTCGACCTTCCCGGCTACGGCTACGCGCGCGTCTCGAAGGAACGGAAGGCCGAGTGGAGGCCGCTCATCGAGGGCTACGTGAGCGCGAGCCCGGAGCTGCGCGGGATCGTCGAGCTGCTCGACGCCCGGCACGATCCCACCGCCGACGACCTCAAGATGCTCGACTTCCTCGGCGAGGTCGGCGTCCCGACGATCGTCGTGCTGACGAAGATGGACAAGCTCACTCCGGCGGAACGCAAACTCCGCGCCGACGGAGCGGGCGGCGCAGCTGGGCCTCGACACCGATCAGGTGATTCCGTTCAGCGCCGTGACCGGCGAGGGGCGCGACGCGCTCGCCGAAGCGATCGAGGCGCTCCTCGAGCAGCCGTCGTGGCGGGCGTCGTCATGAGACGGCGTCGCGCTGCTCGCGCTGGCAGCCGCGTGCGCCGGACAAGCCGGCGTCCACATCGTCCGCCGTCACGGCGGCGGCGCCCGCGACGGCGACTCGAGGCGGGCGGCTCGACGCGGACACCAACGCGAACCTGATTCCCGCCGGCCTCGGCACGCTCAAGGAAGCCGACATCTCGATCACGCTCCAGCCGCCGACCGGCGTTCGCGTCACGACGTTCCCGCTCGACGAGTCGGTGATTCGCACGCTCGCTTCCGATTCGTATCGCGCGATGCACGCGAATCTCGAGAGTCGCGCGGCCGCAAATCCGCCAGCGCGCGTCGATGCACGGCGAGCGGACGCCGAGCGTGTGGTTTGTCCGGTTCTACGGATTGGCGCCGGATGCACGGTATGACCCGACGGACGTGACGGTGAGCGTCGGCGGCCGCGACTTCCGGCCCTTCGACGTCATCCCGGTCTCGGGCGACTTTGGAACGCACCAACTTCAGCCGCGCGAGACGCAGACGGGTCTGCTGCTGTTCGAGGGAGGCGTCGACGTCTCGCAGCCGATCGTCGTGCGCATGGGCGCCGAGCAGAACACGGACTGGGGAGACGTCATTCTGCGGCGGATAGACGCCGAGCGCGCGGCGGTGCGCGCACGAGCCGCCGCGAAAACCCCGCCGCCGCCGAAACCGCAATAACCGGCGCGCTGAGCGCCGCTCATTCACGAATCGTAAGCGAGGCAGCTCCATGGCGTACCTTCCCCTGCGACAAGTGCCCGAGTGCCCGAGTCGGTCGATCGCCACCGAGTGGCTCGACGGCTTGAATACCGCGCTGGCGGATCCCGCCACCGACCGTCGCCTGTTCTGCCGGACAACGCTGACGGAGCTCTTTCATCCGGAATACGCCGCGGATTGGGAAACGGCGGTCAACGACCCCACGCTCCCGGTCGCGACGCGGCTCGCGTTGAACAGCATGGACCCGTGCAACGTGACGCTCGAGCCCGAGTATTATGCCGACTGCGACCAGGAACGGTTTCAGCGCGTGAAGCCCTTGCTCTGGCTCTGGTACTCGTTCGACCGGAGTCTCGCGGGCGGACAGAACGTGTGGCTCGGCGTCGAGCTTCGGCGGATTCTGGCGCGACACATCTTCAAGCGCTGCGGCGAGAACTTCAAATCGTTCCACAACGTCGAGTTCTCGTTCGGCTACAACATGGACGTGGGCGACAACGTGGTCGTCCACCGCAACGTGCTGCTCGACGACCGCGGCGGGATCGTGCTCGGCAACAACGTTTCGATCAGCGACTACGCGAACGTCTACAGCCACACGCACAGCATCGTCGACGCGAAGGACGTCACCAACGCGACGACGGTGATCGAGGACGGCGTCCGGATCACGTACCACGCCACGGTGCTCGCCGGCGTGCACGTGCACGAGCAAGGGATGGTCGGCGCGATGGCCGTCGCCACGAAGGACGTGCGGCCGTATCACGTGTACGTCGGGATTCCGGCGAAGAGCGTGCGGGTCAAGCCCAACGCGCCGCAGGCGGCGACCGTTCTGCGCACGAGCAGCGAGCGGCAGACCGACAACCGCTGACGCACCCTCGAAGTCAGCGCACGCGCATCACGTCCTCGACCGGGCCGGCGTCGCCGGTGCCGAGGAGCTCGACGACCTCGCGCAGCGAGGCACGCTCGCCGGGAAACGCGAAGCGCGACAACGCGTCGTCGACCGACAGCCACTCGGCCCGCTGGTGCTCAGGCCCGATCGTGACCGTGGCCGGCTCGGCGACGAACGCGGCGAAGACGACCGCGAGCTGTAGCGTGCGAGTGCGCCGCACGTAGAACGGATTGACGCGCACGACGTAGAGCCGTTCGGCGGAAAGCCCCGTTTCCTCGCGGAGCTCGCGCAGCGCCGCGTCCTCGGGCTCCTCGCCGGGGTCGATGTGCCCGTGCACCGGCTCCCACGCCGACGGACAGCGCGTGTCGTTCCCGCGCTGGAGCGCGAGCACGCGCCATCCGGAGGGGAGCGGACGCACGACGTAGACGTCCACCGTGCCGACTTCGATGCGCGTCATGCGGAGGAACCTACGCCGCCGGGCGCGCGCCCGCGCGACCATGACGTCGATGTCGTCGCGCAGGTGAAAGGCGCGCCCGTCGAAGATCAGATTCATCGCGCTCTCGCGCGCCTGCGCAGGCTGTCGGGGCGCCGGCGGCTCGTAATCCGGCACGGTCGGGCGCTCGATTTCGTCGGGTGTGGCGACGCGTCTGATCTCGTCGGCGGTCGTGCGCCCGGCGTCGGCGTGCGCGACACCCGACGCCCACAGCGATCGCATCCCGTCGGCCCGCGCCGCCTCGGCGATGCGTTCGGTGGATTCCCCGGCGGCGACGCGCCGCTCGAACTCCGGCGTGGCGACGAGCACCTCGGCGATCGCCAGCCGGCCGTGAAACCCCGCGCCGCCGCACTCCTGGCACGCGGTCGAGTCCACGCCGCGACACGACGCGCAGAGCCGGCGCGTGAGTCGCTGCGCGAGCACACCCTTCACCGCCGTTGCGATCTTGTAGCTCGCCACGCCGATGTCGATCAGGCGCGTGACCGCGCTCGGCGCGTCGTTCGTGTGAAGCGTCGAGAGCACGAGGTGGCCGGTGAGCGACGCCTGGATCGCGATCTCCGCCGTCTCGCGGTCGCGAATCTCGCCGATGAGCACGACGTCCGGATCCTGGCGCATGATCGAGCGGAGCGCCGTCGCGAAGGTGAGGCCGGCCTTCTCGTTCACCTGCACTTGCACGATGCCGGGCAGCCGGTACTCGATCGGGTCTTCGACGGTGACGATGTTCACGCCGCGTTCCTTGATGCGACGCAGCGCCGCGTAGAGCGTCGTCGTCTTCCCCGAACCGGTCGGACCGGTGACGAGAATCAGCCCTTCGCGCGATTGGAGCAGGCGTTCGATGCGCTCCAGCTCATCCGCGTGGAATCCCATGCCGTCGAGCGTCGGGACGGTGGAACGGCCGTCGAGCACGCGGATCACCACTTTCTCGCCGTGCGACGCGGGAAGCGTCGAGACCCGCAGATCGACGGCGGCACCGTTGATCGCGACGCGCGCGCGGCCGTCCTGCGGGCGAAGCCGGTCGGCGATGTCGAGCCCCGAGAGAATCTTGATGCGCGACACGAGCGCGGGCCCGAGCGTCCGGGGAAGCGTGCGCACGACGGCGAGCACGCCGTCGACGCGGTGGCGCACGGCGATTCCCTGCTCTTCCGTTTCGATGTGAATGTCGCTCGCGCGGCTCGAGATGCCGGCGGCGAGCAGCTCGTCGACGAGAGCGCTCACCGTCGCCGAAGTGTCGCTGCCCGGAATTGGCGGCGCGGCGTCGGACTCGCCGCGCAAGTGCTCGACTTCGACGGCGGGTTCGGCGCCGTGCGTGACCGAGTCGCCGCCGTAGACCTCGTCGATGCGCCGCGCGATGGCCGGCGCGGCGGCGATGGCGAGGCGAATCCGTCGTCCGGTCGCGAACCCCAGCGTCCGCTCGCAATCGACGTCGAGCGGGTCGGCGGTGGCGATGAGCAGTTCGTGCTCGGTCGCCGAGAGCGGCAACACGTGAAAGCGTCGCGCCCATTTCTCGGGGACCAGCTCGATCGCCTGGTCCGTCGCGAGACTCAAGTCCGCGATGGGGAGCCTGAAACGCGTCGCGAGCGTCTCGACGTCGAGAGCGAGCGGGGTCGGGAAAACGGCTTGAATGTCCACGCCGTCAGAATCGCGGCGGCCGCCCGGAAGTGCGTCATCGGAACGACGCGGAACCGGCCATTGCGCCGCATCGCGCGCCACTCAACCGTTCGACGCGACGCGCCACTCAACCGTTCAAGAAAATTCAACGCAGATGGACAACGACAATGACGCAGATAGTCCATTGTCAGGTTTTATCTGCGGAATCGCTTTTCAAATCTGCGTCATCTGCGTTCCCATTTTTCTCCGTGCCGAGAGGCCGGACTCGTGCGGCCCGGATGCCGCGCGTCCCGGCGGCAACTCAGAAGATGCTCCAGAACTCCCGGCTCACGTCCACGTTGAACGTCCACCGCCCGCCGCGCGCCACGCCGCGGGCGACGTCGATCCTCACGATGTCGAACGGCAGCAGGTAGGCCGCGCCGAACGACGGGTACAGCTGCGGAACCGACGGGCAGCGAGATTCAGCGGAACCGACGCTCGACGTGCACACGACGCGGCTGTTGTCCGATCAGCGCGAAATGCGCGTAGGGCGCGAAGGAGCCGTGCGCCGGCACGCGGCCGAATCGTCCGAGCGAGAACGGCACGAACGGCGCCGGCAGGCGCCACTCGAGGTGCTCCGTGGCGCCGACGTTGGAGACGAGCGAGTGAAAGTCGTAGCCGGGCGCGGAAACGGGCCCGCCGAGGTAGACGAGCTCCGCGCGCTGCGGCGCGTCGACCGTGTTCTGCCCGCCGACGCCGGCGACGGTCGTGGCGGTCACGAGGCGCATGTCGCCGACGGGACGCTCGATCTGCGCGACGAGCGAGCCGCGAAGCGTCGTCCCCAGATCGCCGACGAAGACGGGGCCGGGCTCCGGCGCCGCTGGCCCCTGCGGCACGACGAGACGCGCCTGCGCGTGCACCGCCAGCTCGGTCCCGAACACCCAGAGCGACGGCGCGCGCGCCAGGTCGAGCGCCCATCGCAGCACGTGCAAGTCCGCGACGGGAACGGTCGGCGTGAACGTGCCCGTGACCGGCGTGGCGCGAACGGCGACGCGGCGACTGCCATTCGATCGCCCCGCTGACGGTCGCGTCGAAGCCCGAGGAACGACGTCGCCTCGGCCCTCAAGCCGGCGGCGCGCACCAGATACGGATCGGTGTAGTCGCTCGCGAATTCCTGCGCCGCGAGACTGTTCACCGCCATCGAGCGTTCGGCGACGTCGCCAAGGTCGCGATAGTCGCGCGACGCGAAGGCACGAATCGACGACCCGTCGGCGCGCGAGACGCCGAGCTCCACGCCGCCCTTGACCAGCTTGTCCGCCGATCCGTAGCGCGCCCGAACGTTGGAGACGACCCCCGCGCCGAACTGCTTCGACAGACCGGCTCCGAACGCCAGGCCTTCGGCCCGATCGAAGCGCGCGAAGTCCGAGACGTTGCGCGCCGAGAGCGTCGCGGCCTGGGCGCGCGCCAGCGCCTGCTTGCGGACGAGCTGGCGCACCTCGGACTGGACGCGCGCGATGTCGGGCTCCGAGACCGCCCGCACGTCGGGGGGGAGCGAGTCGAGCACCCGCCCTTTCCATGTGTAGCTTCGTAGCTCCGAAGGCGGCGCCTGCACGATCTCGGGTCCGGCGAAGATCTGCGTCGGCATCGACGTGTTGAACTGGTAGTCGCCGATCTCCCACCGGCCGCGGATGATGCCGCGCACGGGATAGTCCAGCCAGGTGCCGCGCCGTTCGATCTCGATTTCCTGCCGGCTCGGCAACCAGAAGCGTCCGCCGACGAGGCGGTTCTCGAGCACGATCGACAGGTCCTCGAGCGCGTTGTCGAGAAACGCCGCGCGCGTGAAGCCGAAGTTCATGCGCACGACCTGCCCGCCCGAGGGATCGATGTAGATCGCGCCGGCGACGCGCGGCTTTTTATCGTCTTTCGGGCGGACTTTTATCTCGTAGACGTGGATGCGCTGCGCGCCCGCGCCGATCGCGAAGCTGTCGGCGAGCGCGAAGTCGTACTCGCGGAGCCCGGCCGGCGACAGCGGATGCGGCACGTCCGCCACCTCGTCGCCTTCCCCGATGCGAATGATGTTGGGGAAGTTGTTCTGGACGATCCCCAGGTGGTCGCGATGATACGCGATGTCCGTAGGGAGCAAGAGCGTATCGCGGCGGCCGACGATCCGCTGCTTGCTCAGGTTGGGCGCGTGCCAGTAGACTTCCAGCGCCAACTCGTCGGCTTTGATGACCTTGGGCGGAGTGCGAAGCCCCTCACCAAGCTGCGCAAGAAAAGTCACGTACCCATGGGCGGTAGCCCGGTAGTCGGCGAGCCCCGTGTCGGCCAACTGCTCGGCGCGGCGCTGCGTGGCGCCGGCGACGAGCGTGAGACTGCGCGGGTCGTTCCACGTCTGCGCTACGACCGCCCGTCCGTACGCGGGGCCCAACACGACAACGAACATGCACGCGGCGGCGGCGCGACCGCGGGCCGCGAGGAATCGAAGCATGATTTGCGAATATCGCGGAGCGTTTCTACGGGAGCAACGGGCGGCGTGAGTCTCGACGAATTTCGCGCACGAGCGCGTCTCGCCGACAACGGCTCGCCTCGTCTCGTCCCCGTGTGGCGCGACGTGCTGCTCGACGCGTACACGCCCGGTCGCGGCGTTCGCCAAGATCCGTCACGGACCGTTCGCGTTCCTTCTCGAGTCGGCGCCCGCCGGCGGCGAGACGTGGGCGCGATACACGTTCATGGGCACCGCTCCGCGAGCCGCGTGGCGGCTCCAGGACGGAATGGTGCACGACTGGACCGCCGACCGGGGATGGCACAACGCCCGCCGGCCCGCGGATCCGCTCGCCGACCTCGAGACGCTGCTCCGCGCCGCGGATCCGGTCGACGCGCCGGAGATCGGCGAGTTCTGGAGCGGCGCGGTCGGCTACTTCGGCTACGACGTCGCGCGCCTCATCGAGCGCCTGCCGACTCCGCCGGCGCGCGGCGTGGACGTTCCCGACGCGCTGTTCGTCTTCACCGACGCGCTCGTCATCTTCGACAACCTGCGCTCGCAGGCGCGCGTGGTGGCCGCGGCGCGCGTGCGAGCCGAATTCGACCGACGCGCAGCTCGACACGGCCTACGCGCGCGCGTGCACCGCCGTCGAAGCCACGGTCGAGCGGCTCCGCGGTCCGTCGATGCTCGAGCCGCTCGACCTCGACCCGTCGGCGCCGCCCGTCGCCGGCCGCTCGAAGTACGCCCGCGACAAGTTCCTCGCCGACGTCGAGCGCGTGCGGCGGTACATCATCGCCGGCGACGCGTTCCAGGTGCAGATCGCGCGGCGCATCGACGTCCCGCTCGACTTCGCGCCGACGGATCTCTACCGCGCGCTGCGCGTGATCAATCCGTCGCCGTACATGTACCACCTCGTGCTCGACGGCACCGAGATCGTCGGGAGCTCGCCCGAGCTCCTGATCCGCGTCGCGACGGACCGCACGGTGACGCTGCGGCCGATCGCCGGCACGCGGCGGCGCGGCCGCTCGGCCGAGGACGACGCGCGCATGACGCAGGAGCTGGTGAGCAACGAGAAGGAGCGCGCCGAGCATCTGATGCTCGTGGATCTCGGGCGCAACGACGTCGGCCGCATCGCCGAATACGGCACGGTGAACGTCTCCGAGCTCATGGTCGTCGAGCGCTACTCGCACGTGCTGCACCTCGTGAGCCAGGTCGACGGCAAGCTGCGCGACGGTCTCACGGCGATGGACGCGTTCCGCGCCGGCTTTCCCGGCGGGCACGCTCACCGGCGCGCCGAAGGTCCGCGCGATGGAGATCATCGACGAGATGGAACCCGAACGCCGCGGGCCGTACGGCGGCGCCGTCGGCTACATCGGCGCGGGGGCGAAGCGCATGGACCTCGCCATCACGATTCGCACCTGCGTGATCGCCAACGGCGTCGCGTCGGTCCAGGCCGCGGCCGGCGTCGTCTACGACTCGATTCCGGAGCAGGAGTTTCTCGAGCACGAGAACAAGGTGCGCGCGCTGCTCACCGCGATCGGCCAGGTTCGCGCGGCTCGCCGCACGAGCGTGCGGGTATAACGGACGATGCCCTACCGCCTCGCGAGCACCGACGGCACGCTGTCGTTCGAGGTCACCTCGGTCTCGGCGATCGTCGGCCGCGCGCCCACCGCCGACCTGCCGGTCGTCGACCCCACCGTCTCGCGGCGCCACGCGCAGATCCTGAGCGACGAGAACGGCCTCACCGTGCACGACCTCGGATCGAGCAACGGGACGTTCGTCAACGGAAACAAGATCGACATCGCGCCGATCGTCCCCGGCGACGTGATCGCGTTCGGCAAAGTCAGCTTCCGCCTCGAGGGCGAAGCGCCCAAGGTCCAAACGGCGGCGACCGCCATCACCGGACCGACGATCGTCCGGCAGCGCGCGATGCTCGACGGCGAAGCGCCGGACCTGGGCGCGGGCGAGAAGAGCCGCCGCAAGCTGGCCACGCTGCTCGAGGTCTCGAAGGGACTCGGCTGGGCGGCGGACACCGACGCGCTGCTCGCCAAGATCGCGGGATACGCGTATCAGATCCTCGAGGTCGACCGCGTCGCGATCATCCTCGTCGACGAGCGGGGCAACCTGCAGCCGAAGTTCGCGCGCGACCGCAAAGGCACCAACACCGCCGGCGAGATTCCGAGGTCGATCGCGCGGAGAGCGCTCGACGACAAGGTGGCGATCCTCACCGACAACGCCGGCGAGGACGCGCGGTTCACCGGGCAGTCGATCGTCATGCAGCAGGTGCGCTCGGCGGTCTGCGTCCCGCTCATGGGCAGCGAGGGCCGCGCGCTCGGAGTGCTGTACGTCGATTCGGTCGGGTCGGAGCACCGCTTCGACGAGGACGACCTCGATTTCTGCGTGGCGTTCGCCGGCATCGCCGCCGTGGCCATCGAGAACGGCGAGTTCATCCAGCGCATTCAGCAGCAGGTCATCGCGCGCAGCAACTTCGAGCGCTTCTTCGCGCCGCAGGTCGCGCAGCGCATCGCCGATTCGTCGGAGACGATCCGCCTCGGCGGCGACAGGCGGCCCGTGGCGGTGCTCTTCAGCGACATCCGCGGGTTCACCGCGCTGGCCGAGTCGATGCGCCCCGAGGACACGGCGAGTCTTCTCACCGAGTACTTCACCGAGATGGTGGACTGCGTATTCTCGCACGACGGCACGCTCGACAAGTTCATGGGCGACGCGCTCATGGCGCACTGGGGCGCGCCGATCGGCGGAGACCACGACGCCGACAACGCCGTCGCCGCGGCCATCGACATGATGAAGGCCCTCGACGGGCTCAACGCCCACTGGCGGACGAGCGGGCGCCCCGAGCTCAACGTCGGCATCGGGTTGAACTACGGCGAAGCGTTCGCCGGGAACATCGGCTCCGAGCGGCGGCTCGAGTTCACTGTCATCGGCGACACGGTGAACACCGCGTACCGTCTCTGCTCCGCGGCCGACGCCGGGGAGATCCTGATCACCGAGGATCTCCGCCGAGTGCTCAAGACGCAGCCGAGCCTCACCGAGAGTCCGCCGATGGAGCTCAAGAACAAGGCACAGCCGGTGACCATATACCGCGTCGCCGTCGTTTGATGGCGTCCGTCTCGCGCGCGCGTTCCGCCGGGCTACTCCGCGTTCGCGGTCGGCGGCATCGAGGCGGTGAGCGCGGACCGTGTCGCCCCGTCGATTCGCGCCGCGCTCGAGTCGGGCGCTTCGACGCTTCACGCCTACGCGCGGCGTCACGCCGGCGCGAAGCCGCTCGCCGGACGCGGCATCGCGTACGCGGCGCCGCTTCCCGACGGGACTCGCGTCGTCGTTCGGCACAACCGGCACGGCGGACTCATCGGTCCGCTCACGCGCGATCTCTTTCTGCCGCCGACGCGCGCGCCGCTCGAGTTGGAGGCGTCGCTGCGCCTCAGCCAGTCCGGCGTGCCGACGCCGGAGTTGCTCGCCTACGCGATCTATCCGGCGCCGTTCGGCTTTCGGCGGGCCGACGTCGTCACGCGCGAAGTCGCCGACAGTTTCGATCTGTCGGCCGTTCTCACGCGGGCGGACGAGTCGCTTCGCGCTCGCGCGTGGGCCGCCGTCGCCGACCTCCTGAGGCGACTCGCGGCGGCCGGGGCGCGGCACCACGACCTCAACGTGAAGAACGTGCTCCTGCGCCCCCGCGGCGACGCGCTCGAGGCACTCGCGCTCGACGTCGACCGCGTGACGTTCGAGCCGGGTGACGTGATGACGGCCAACGTCGCGCGGCTGTCGCGTTCCGCGCGGAAATGGCGCGAGCGTCACGGCGCCGCGCTGGATGAATCCGAGCTCGCCGTGCTCGCGCGATCCGTCTTCGAGGCGTCGCTCTCCGCGGTCACGCGCTCGTAGATCTCGATCGTGCGATCCGTCATCCGCTCCACCGAGAATTCGCGCACGCGCCGCCGGCCGGCCTCGGCGAGGCGGTCCGCCAAGGCGCGATCGTTCGCCAGACGCACGATCGCGGCGCCCAGCGCCTCCGGATTCTCGCGCTCGGCGAGAAGCCCGGATTCCCCGTCGACGACGACTTCCGGGATGCCGCCGGCGATCGTCGCGGCGATCGGGCGGCCGAATGCCATCGCGTCGAGGAGGACGGAGCCCATGCCCTCTTCGCGTGAGCTGAGACAGGCGACGGAGGCGGCGGCGAGGAGCGCGTCGGCGTCGTCGCGGAACCCTGTCAGGTGGATGACATCAACCAGGCTGAGCCGCTTGATTTCGTCGGTGACTTCCGGGCGAAGCGGGCCGTCACCCACGAGCAGCGCTTGCAACTTCGTGCGCCCGCGATTTGCGTACGCCATCGCGCGGACGAAGTTCACAGGATCCTTATGCCCGACCAGTTGCGCCACTTGGACGACGAGGGGACGGTTCGGCGCCACGCCGCACGCGGCGAGCGTCGCGGCCGTCGCCGGCTCGACGGTTCGACGCAAGTCGACGCCGTCCGGGACCACGGCGATCCTGGAGCGCGCGACTCCGCCGGCGACGAGCACGTTCGCCACGGCGTTCGAGACGGCGACGATCCGGGCGGCGCGGCCGTACTTCCAGCGCGTGCCCGCGTTCCCGCGCAACGGAAAGTCCACGCGGCGCGCGACGACGAGCGGCACCCCCGTGCCGAGGGTCGCCATCGCCCCGATCGCGACGGCGTGCGCGGTGTGCGCGTGAACCACGTCGAATCGCCGCGCGAGAATCTCGCGCCGCAGCCGCCACGCGGCTCGAGGATCCAGCTCGCTGACGGGCCGGCAGTCGATGACCGAGAGGCCCGCCGCCGACGCGCGCGCCGCCAACGGTTCACCGTGGCGCGCGGCGACGACCGATTCGTGGCCGCGCTTGGCCATTTCGGCGGCGAGCCAGAGCGTCTGTCGCTCGCCGCCACGCCACCCTTTCTCCGTGTCGACGTGCAGCACGCGGATCGTCACCGCGCGCAACTTCCGTCGCTCGCGCGGGCGACGCAAGCGTCGGTGCGCCGCCCCGGGGCGCCGACAGGGTGCGCGGACGTCATGACCGGCATCCCCTTCGCCACTCCGGAACGGATCCTTATCGTCGCCCTCGACAACCTCGGCGATCTCGTTTTCGCGTCGGCGCTGGCGCCGCCGCTTCGCGAGGCGTTCCCGAACGCGACGATCGACGTCTGGTGCAAGGCGTACACGGCGCCAGTCGCCGCGCTGGTGCCGCACGTGCGACGCGTGATCGCGGCGGATCCCTTCTGGTCGCCGCCGGCGGGTCAGTCTCGGGGCCCCATGCTGCGCTTTTTCGGCGCGATGAACGAGGTGCGCCAGGGCCAGTACGACGTCGCGGTGCTGAGCGAGGCGCCTTGGCGCACAGCCGCGGCTGTGGCGGCGGCGCAGATTCCCGTGCGAATCGGTCTGGCGCGCCATCGCAACGACACCTTCCTCACGCACGTGCTCCCGGCGCAGGACCCGCAGAAACCCGTCGTTCGCGAGCAAGGCAGAATGCTCAAGGCGTTCGGGATCGACAACCGCGCGAACCACTACCAACTGGATCCCGCTCCGCTGTCGGACGCCGTTCGCTCGCTCGGCGACGCGCTGCCCACAGCGGTTTGCCGCGCTCCATCCGTTCGCCGGCGACCGTGCCCGCTGCGTGCCGCTCGCCGAGTGGGCGCGGGTTGCCTCGGATCTCGAAGCGCTCGGCATGCCCACCGTGTGGATCGGCACGCCCGAGGAGCTCGGCGAGCTTCGTGAGGCGCATCCAGACGTCCGGGGCCTGTACGCCGATACGCTCGGCGACGGGTCGCTCGCGAGCACCGCGGCCGCGCTGTCGCGCGCGACGTGCATGGTCGGGCACGACTCGGGCCCGCTGCACCTGGCCGCCGCGTTCGGCGTGCCGGTCGTCGGCGTGTTCGCGCCCGGACAACCCGAGCGCACGTTCCCGCAGGGCGCCGGCGTGTGGCGAATGCTGCACCGGAAAGCACCCACGGATGTCACGGCGTCGATGATCGTCCGCGAGATCGAAGAGCTCGAGGTCTTGCCGGGACGATGATCGACGCGCGCCCCCGCCTCGACCGCGTCTGCATCGTGATGATGAGCGCGGTCGGGGACGCGGTACACGTCCTCCCCGTGCTGAACGCGCTCAAGCGACACGCGCCGGACGCTCGCGTGACGTGGATTCTGCAACCGGGGCCGATGAGCCTCGTGCACGGCCACCCCGCCGTCGACGACATCGTCGTCTTCGACCGCGCCCGCGGCGTGCGGGCGTTCCTCGACGTGCGCCGCGAGCTGGCGACGCGCGAGTTCGACGTGGTCATCGACCTTCAGGTCTACTTCAAGGCGGGAATCGTCACGTCGTTCACGCGCGCGCCCGTCAAGCTCGGCTTCGACCGCGCGCGGGCGCGCGACATGAACTGGCTGTTCACGACGCGGCAGATTCCGCCTCACGAGCCGCAGCACGTGCAGGATCAGTACTTCGAGTTTCTCACCGAGCTCGGTGTGCCGGTCGGCGAGGTCACGTGGAATCTCGGACCGTGGGACGACGAACGCGCCGCGCAGCGAGCGTTCTTCGCGCCGATCGACCGGCCGGCGGCGTCGATCGTCGTCGCGACGAGCAAGCCGCAGAAGGACTGGATCCCGGAGCGCTGGGCGGAGACGGCGGACGCGCTCTATTACGATTTCGGCCTGCAACCGGTGCTCGTCGGCGGACGCTCGCCGCGCGAGCTCGCGGCCGAACAGATCATTCGCGCTCGCGCCCGCGCGCCGCTCGTGTCGGCGCTCGGCAGCGGCCTTCGCAATCTCGTCGGCATTCTCGACGGCTCGGCGCTGGTGCTGTCGCCGGACACCGGTCCGCTGCACATGGCGGTCGCGCTCGACCGGCCCGTGATCTCGCTCATGGGCTACACGAATCCCCGGCGCACGGGCCCGTACCGGCGCTTTCACGACCTGATCGTCGACGCCTACGGCGACCCCGGTGAGAGCTATCCGATCAGCATGGAGAACCGTCTCGACCGAATGCAGCGCATCGGCGTGCGGGACGTGCTCGCGTTCGTCGATCGGTGGCGCGGATCCTACGCGCCGGCGGTGAGCGGTCCGAAGTCGTAGCCGAGTCCGAGCGCGCGGCAGAGCCGCACGAGGCGGTTGAGCGGCAAGACCCATCACGGCGAAGTAGTCGCCGTCCACACGGTCGACGATCGTCGCGCCGAATCCCTGGATGCCGTAGGCGCCGGCCTTGTCCATCGGCTCGCCCGTTTCGACGTAACGCCTGATCTCGTCGTCGCTCAGCGCGCGGAACGTGACGCCGACCTCCTCGACCCCGGAGGACATCCGGCCGCGCCAAGCGACCGCGACGCCGGTCATCACGACGTGCGCGCGGCCGCTCAAGCGGCGCAGCATCGCCGCGGCCTGCTCGCGGTCTCGCGGCTTGCCGAGCACGTCGCCGTCGACGACGACGATTGTGTCGCTGCCGATGACGACGGCATCCTCGCGACGGATCGCGCCGGCCTTTTCCCGCGCGAGACGCTCGGCGTAGACGGCCGGCGCTTCGCCCGGCGGATGCGTCTCGTCGATGTCGGTTGGAATCACCGTGTGCTCGATGCCGACGAGGCGCAGCAACTCGCGCCGCCGCGGCGACGCCGACGCAAGGACGACAGGAGGGTTCACCGCTCGATCCAGAGCGTGACGGGACCGTCGTTGACGATCTCGACCTGCATGGCCGCGCCGAACTCGCCCGTCTCGACGCGGACGCCGCGCTGGCGCAGCCCGTCGACGAACCTGTCGTACAAGGGCTGCGCGTGCTCGGGGCGCGCCGCGTCGACGAAGCTCGGGCGGCGCCCCTTGACCGCGTCGCCGTAGAGCGTGAACTGCGACACGACGAGCATCGCGCCGCCCGCGTCGACGATCGAGCGATTCATCTTGTCCTCGTCGTCGGCGAAGACGCGCAGGCCGACGAGCTTCTCGGCCATCCATTCGACGTGGTCGAGGGCGTCTGTGTGCGTGAAGCCGACGAGCACGGCGAGTCCTCGCTCGATCGTGCCGGCGACACGATCGCCCACGCGCACGCTGGCGCGCGTCACGCGCTGAACGAGAACTCGCACGGTTGCGCGGGCATGTCGACGCAAGAAGCTAGCGGCGACGTGCCCGCGCCGCTGGTCAGCGCCGCGGTCAAGCCGCGGCGCTGAGCGACTTCGACCTTCTGAATGATCTCGACGTCGATGCGTGATCTTGACCTCGGCGCCGACCGCGACGCCGCCGGCTTCGAGCGCCTGGTTCCAGTGCAGGCCGTAGTCGTGGCGATTGATCTTGACCCGGTGAGGCTGAAACCGGCGCGCTCGTTGCCCCACGGATCCTTGCCGCGCCCTTCGAGGTGCGCCTCGAGCTCGACCTCGTGGGTCGTGCCGCGGATCGTCAGGTCGCCGACGATCTGAAATTCCTTCTGTCACGTCGCCGACGATTCGCTTGCTGACGAAATGCATCGTCGGATAGTTGGCGGCGTCGAAGAAGTCGGCGGAGCGAAGATGGTTGTCGCGCATCTCCTGCCGCGTGTCGATCGAGTTGACGTCGATGGTCACGTCGATCTTGGACTTGTTCAGGCTCCGCGTCGTCGACGGTGACGGTCCCTTCGACTTTGCCGAAGCGGCCGCGAACGTTGTTGATCATCAGGTGTCGAACGGAGAACGCCAGCTCGGCGTGGGCGGGATCGACGGTCCAAACGGTGGTTGAAGCAGTGTCGTTCATTGGTACTCCTCCGGAGCTACTCCCATTGAAAGTCTGGTGAGACGGGCCGGCATCGGTCATCTCTGAATGATTCGTACATCGAAAGTGCATACCTGTACTTCACGAACAAAAAAACTCGACCCGGACACCGCGAGCTCAGCGTAACGCAAGCAGCATGCGATGAAGCGCCGCTCCATCGGCATCCGACACCAGCGCGGCGAGTTCTCGGTCTAGCGCGTCCACTCTTTGGGCGCCATCGGCCTGCCGTCGCTGGCCTTCGGCGGTGATCTGCGCCTTGACCGAGCGCCGGTCGGTCGGATCCGCAACCCGGCGAACCAACCCGTCAGCCTCCAAGCGATCGACCAGCTGAGTCATGTTCGACCGAACGCAGGCCAGCCTCGCGGCCAACTCACTCAGCGCCAGTGGCGTCCCCGGAGCGCACCAACTCGCTCAGGACAGAGAACTTGGCTCCGGAAAGCCCCGCCTCACCAAGCGCCGCTTCGAGGCGCGCTTCGAGGGCGTGGGCCGTCTGGAGGATGGTGTCGAGGTGCTTGGCTGCTGACCGGCGATAGTGTCGTTCACGCATGAATAGTACAGGCAGTGAACGCACAAGTCAAGTGACCAGAAGTCACTCCACCGTCACTGACTTCGCCAGGTTTCGCGGCTGGTCGACGTTCAGCCCGCGCTTCACGGCGATGTAGTACGCCAGCAACTGCAGCGGGATGACCGTCAGCACGGGGTACAGCATGTCGATCGTCTGCGGGATTCGGATCTCGTAGTCGATCATCCCGTCCAGCACGGGTTCCGGCTGGCTCGTGATGCAGATGACCTTTCCGCCGCGCGCTTTCACTTCCTGGATGTTCGAGACGACCTTCTCGAACACCGCGTCGTGCGGCGCGACGAACACGACCGGCATCTCCGAGTCGATCAGCGCGATCGGGCCGTGCTTCATCTCCGCCGCCGGATACCCCTCGGCGTGGATGTAGCTGATTTCCTTGAGTTTGAGCGCGCCCTTCGAGCGCGACAGGGAAATTGTACCCGCGGCCGAGGTACAAGAAGTTCGTCGCGTTCTTGAACCGGTCGGCGAGCTTCTCGATCTCCGGCGCCGTGTCGAGAATCGTCTGAATCTGGTCGGGGAGCGCGAGCATCGCCTGCGCCATGTTCTTGCCCGCCACGACCGACATGTTGCGCAGGCGCGCCAGCTTCAGCGTCAGCAGAGCGAGCGCGATGACCTGGCTCGTGAACGCCTTGGTCGACGCGACGCCGATCTCGGGACCGGCGTGCAGATAGATGCCGCCGTTGTCCTCGCGCGCGATCGTCGAGCCGACGACGTTCACGAGGCCGAGCGTCTTCGCCCCGCGGCGCTTCGCTTCGCGCATCGCGGCGAGCGTGTCCGCGGTCTCGCCCGACTGCGAGATCACGACGCACAACGTCTTGTCGTCGACGATCGGGTTGCGGTAGCGGAACTCCGAAGCGTACTCGACTTCCGCGTGCAGGCGAGCGCATTCCTCGATGTACATCCCGCCGATCAACCCGGAGTGCCAGCTCGTGCCGCAGGCGGTGATCACGACATGGTTGATCGACTGCAGCTCTTCCCGAGTGAGATTCAGCCCGCCGAGCTTGGAGAAGCCTTCTTCGACGACGAGCCGGCCGCGCATCGTGTTCTGGATCGTCTGCGGCTGCTCGAAGATCTCCTTGAGCATGAAGTGCTCGAACCCGCCCTTCTCGATCTCGTCGAGCGACCAGTCGATCCGGCTCACGCCCTTCGACACGCGGCGCGCGTTCAGGTCGAGGACCTCGTAGCCGTCCTTCGTCAGCACGCCCATCTCGCCGTCGTCGAGATAGACGACTTGGCGCGTGTGCTTGAGAATCGCCGCGACGTCGCTCGCCACGAAGTTCTCGCCGTCGCCGAGGCCGATGAGGAGCGGGCTGCCCTTGCCGGGCGCAGACGATCTTGCCGGGCTCCTTGCTCGAGAGAACCGCGATGCCGTAGGTGCCCTGCACGAGATTGAGCGCGTCGATCACCGCGTCTTCGAGCGGCTCGTCGGGAAGGGCCGCCTCGATCAGGTGCGCGAGCACCTCGGTGTCGGTGTCCGACTTGAACGTGTGTCCCTGCATCTGGAGCATCTTCCGCAGGGCGCTGTAGTTCTCGATGATGCCGTTGTGGACGACGGCGATCGTGTTGGTGCAGTCGGTCTGCGGATGCGCGTTCAATTCGCTCGGCGCGCCGTGCGTCGCCCAACGCGTGTGCGCGATGCCGACGGTGCCGTGAATCGGGTACGTGCCGACCAGCGACTCGAGCATCGAGATCTTGCCCTTCGCCTTCCGCGTCTCGAGCCCGTTGCCGTTGCTCATCGCGATGCCGGCCGAGTCGTAGCCGCGGTATTCGAGGCGCTTGAGCCCCTCGATGAGCATCGTCCCGGCGCTACGCGAGCCGACGTATCCGACTATTCCGCACATGAATGGCGAATCCTGTTCAATGTTGAGCGGCGAGCGCGTCGAGCGGCTCGCGCGACCTGCGCACCAGTTCTCGAGCGGCCGCGTCGGTGGGAGCCTCGGCGATCACCCGCACGATGGGCTCGGTGCCGGACGGACGCACGTGAACCCACCGGTCGTTCCACGCGAGCCTGAGGCCATCCTGCGCGTCGGCCTCGGCGTCGGGGAACGCGGCGCGCAATGCATCATACACCGCTCCCAGCGGAGCGGACGGACGGTCGAGCTTGTCCTTCACGATGACGTACTTCGGCAAATCGGCGACGATGTCCGACAGTGTGCGATTCTCCTCGTGCAGCAGTTGTAGAACGAGCGCCGCGCCTACCGGCGCATCCCGTCCAAGATGCACCTCGGATAGAATCACGCCACCGTTGCCTTCGCCACCAATCGGGGCCCTTTCGTCGCGCATGCGCACCGCGACGTTCACCTCGCCGACCGGCGCTCTCACGACGGGCACGCCCGCCGAGAGCGCCACGTCCTCGACGATCCGGCTGGTGGAAAGATTCGTTACAAGCGCGCCGCGGCGGTGCCGGAGCACCACCCGCGCGGCCAGTGCGAGCGTGAAGTCTTCGCCGATCGCTCTTCCCTCGTTCGAGACAAGCGCGAGTCGATCCACGTCGGGGTCCACGGCGAATCCGATCGCGGCCCGCGTCTTAAGCACGAGTCGTTCCAGCTCGCCGAGATTCTCGGCGACCGGTTCGGGCGGGCGCGGAAACCTGCCGTCGGTTTCGCCGTTGATCGTCGTCACGCGGCAGCCCAGGCGCTCGAGCAGCTCGGGCATGATCGCGGCCCCGGCTCCACGCACACAATCGAGTGCGACCGAAAAGGCTCGCCGGCGAATGCCGTCGACGTCGAGATACGGTATCGCAAGGACACGTTCGATGTGTCGCGCAATCGCACGGTCATCCAGCTCGATCTCACCCAGCCGGTCCCACGTGGCGCGCGGGATTCCGCCTTCGACGAGAGCGCGCATCTCGCTCCCCTCGGACGCCTCGAGGAAAAGGCCCGTCGGTCCGATGAACTTGAGGGCGTTCCACTCGATGGGATTGTGGCTCGCCGAGATCATCAGCCCTCCCGCCGCATGATGATGCTCGACGGCGAGCTGGCAGGTGGGGGTTGTCGTGAGCCCGATGTCGATGACGTCGCAGCCGACCGATTGGAGCGCGGCGAGGACAACGCGATGGAACATCGGGCCGGACACGCGGCTGTCGCGGCCGACGACGATCTTCGCCCGGCCGGCCGACGCGGATCGCGCGCGCTCGGCCGACCACGCGCCGAACGCCGCGGCGTAGCGCTCGACGACGTCCGGGGTGAGCGCGTCGCCGACGCGCCCGCGAATCCCCGACACGCTGACCATCAATCCGTCAGTCGACATCGGGCGAAAACTAGTCGTCGGAGGAAAGGCGGTGCCGCCGCGGAGTCTCGCGCTTCGCCGAGTGGAACGAGCGCGCCCCGATGCGTGCATCAATGCGCCGGCATCAACGGGCCGGATTGCGACGATTTCGGAAGGAGCCGGAGGTCGCCCAACGCCACCGCGCGCGTCAGCGCTTCGACGACCTGAGGGTCGAACTGCGTCAGCGCGTTGCGGCGGATCTCGTCGAGCGCCTCGCGCAGGGTCATCTCGCACGGGCGGTACGGCCGATCGCTCGTCATGGCGTCGAGCGCGTCGGCGACGGCGACGATGCGCGCCTCGAGTGGAATCGCGGTGCCATGCAGACCGTCGGGAATGCCGAGTCCGTCATACCGCTCGTGGTGCGAGCGAACGATGTTGAGCGCCGAGGGACGGTCGGCGAGCAGCGGCGCGAGAATGCGCCAGCCGAGCACCGGATGGGTCATGATGTGCTCGTACTCCTCGGCGGTCAGACGCTCGGCCTTGTTCAGCACCGCCTCGCGTACGCCGATCTTGCCGATGTCGTGCACGTGTCCGCCGAGCTCGATCTGGCGCAGCATCTCGCCGTGGAGTCCCATCGCGCCGGCGATCGTGCTGGAATACTTGCTCACCCGAATCGAGTGTCCGCGAGTGTACGGATCCTTGAGCTCGAGCGCCTCGGCGAGCGACTGAATGCTGGCGAGGAACAGCTCTTCGTTCTCGCGCGCCTGCTCTCTGACGCGATCCTCGAGGCTCTCGCGATACGCGCGATTCTCGAGCAGCAGGCGGCGCTTGTCGAGCGCCTGCGCCACGCGCGCGCGCACGTCCTCGAGCTGGTACGGCTTGACGACGTAGTCGGCCGCGCCGCCGGCGAGGCAGCTCACCGCGACTTCGACGTCGGCGACGGCGGTGATCATCACGACGGCGAGGTCCGGGTACAGCGTGCGCGATTCGCGCAACAGCTCGAGCCCGCCCATCTTGGGCATGCGCAGGTCGCTCAGCATGAGCGAGACCGAGTGGCGCCCGAGCTGTTCGAGCGCCTCGACGCCATTGGCCGCCTCGATGCACTGAAATCCTTCGCGCGCGCATCAGGTGGACCATGGCCTGGCGAAGGCGCGGTTCGTCGTCGACGATCAGACAGCAGGGTGAGACGGATTCGTGCGGCCGGGCGATCATCGCGTGGGTTCGGTTTCGTCAGGTCGCCTTCAGGCGTTAACTTCTACGCATGGCACAGGATAGAGTATCGGCATGACTCGAGTCTTTGATGACGATCTCGCCTCGGGATTTGGCACTCGCGCGATCCACGCCGGCCAACGCCCCGAACCCCTCGCCGGCGCCATCATGACGCCGGTGTACCTGACCTCGACCTACGTGCAGGAGGGGCTGGGTCAGAACAAGGGGTACGAGTACGCGCGCGGAAAGAATCCCACGCGCGAGGCGTTCGAGCGGAACGTCGCCGCGCTCGAGAACGGGCGGCACGGCTTCGCGTTCGCGAGCGGCATGGGCTGCCTCGATTCGATCATGAAGCTGTTCCGCGCCGGCGACCACGTCGTCTGCGCCGAAAACGTCTACGGCGGCACGTTCCGCCTGTTCGACAAGCTCCTCCAGAACTTCGGCCTGACCTTCACATACATCGACACGCGCGATCCCCAGCGAGTCGCCGACGCGATCCGCCCCGAGACGCGGCTCGTGCTCGTCGAGACGCCGAGCAATCCGCTCATGCGGCTCACCGACATCGCGGCCGTGGCGGAGATCGCGCACAAAGCGCAGGCGCTGCTCGTCGTCGACAACACGTTCGCCTCGCCGTATTTCCAGCGGCCGCTCGAGCTGGGCGCGGACATCGTCTACCACTCGACCACGAAGTACCTCAACGGCCACAGCGACATGATCGGCGGTTGCGCCATCACGCGCGACGACGACCTCGGCGCGCGGCTGCAGTTCATTCACAACGCGGCCGGAGCCGTCGCGGGCCCGTTCGACTCGTGGCTCGCGCTGCGCGGGACGAAGACGCTGCACCTCCGCATGCGCCAGCACGACGCGAACGGCCGCGAGATCGCCAAGTGGCTCGTCGAGCGGGTCGGTGCCGAGAACGTGTACTACATCGGGCTCCCGTCGCACCCGCAGCACGAGTTGGCCAAGCGGCAGATGTCCGGTTTCGGCGGGATGATCAGCGTCGAGCTGGGGACGAAAGAGCGAGCGGCCCACGTCCTCGGACGGGTACGCGTGTTCGCGCTCGCCGAGTCGCTCGGCGGCGTCGAGTCGCTCATCAGCCAGCCGGCGGGAATGACGCACGCGTCGGTTCCGCCGGAGCGGCGTGCCGCCCTGGGGCTGAGCGACGGCCTGGTCAGGCTTTCCTGCGGCGTGGAGGACGTCGGCGACCTGCTGGCCGACCTCGAACAGGCCTTCGAGGGGATTCCGGAACGGGCCGGGCGAGAACCGGAGGGGTTCGAGGGCTCGCGACACAATCGGCAGCGGCGCACCGTAGGGACCGAGGCACTTCCCGCCAGAGACAGCGACCCTCATCCAGACTTCGCCATGGCAAACCGCGTCCAGCTCGTCCAGATCTCGTCCCGCGCCTGGGAACACCCCGCCGATCGCGCCGCGCTCAACACGCTCCGCGCCATTCCCGGCTTCGACGAGGTAGTGAGAAAAGTCGCCGGCTTCTTTGGCGAGCGTGGGATTCGCCAACTGTTCCTCGGCGACGCCGTGCAGGTCACAGCCGGGCAGCGTCCGCAGCTGAACGCGATGTGGACCGAGGTGCTCGAGACCCTCGACTGGCCCGAGCGACCCGAGCTCTACGTGAGCCAGACGCCGATCGCGAACGCGATGGCCGTCGGCTTCGACAAGCCGTTCGTCGTCATGCACTCCGGGCTGCTCGAGATCCTCGACGAAGACGAGGTCCGCTCGATCCTCGGCCACGAGCTCGGTCACATCATGAGCGGCCACCCGACGTACACGACGATCGCCGTCATTCTCATGTACTTCGGGGTGAGCAATCTTCCCTTCCTCGCCGCGGCGGCGCTGCTGCCCTTCCAGCTCGCGCTGCTCGAGTGGAGCCGCAAGAGCGAGTTCTCGTCGGACCGCGCGGGCCTGCTCGCCGTGCAGGATCTGAACACGGTGATGAGCGCCGAAATGAAGCTCGCCGGCGGCAAGCCGTACGGCGACCAGCTGCGCGTCGACGAGTTCATCCGCCAGGCGGAGCAGTACGAGACGGGCGGCGACGCGTGGGACACCGTTTTGAAGATCCTCAACACAGTGATGCGCACGCACCCGATGCACACGGTTCGCGCGGCGGAACTGCTTCGCTGGCAGCGCGCGGGCGGCTTCGACAAGATCATGGCCGGCGACTACATCCGGCGCGGCAGCGGCGACAAGGACCATCCGCTGGGTGAGGACTACGCCGACGCCGCGGGCTATTACGGCCAGAAGACCCGCGAGACGGTCAATCAGTTCAAGGATGGGCTCAGCCGCGCGCGCGATGCGGTGAGCTCGGCGTGGCGGAACCGCTGACCATCCTTCTCGTGGGCGGAGGCGGGCGCGAACACGCGCTCGCCTGGCGCCTGCGCCAAGAGAATCCGTCGTCTCGCATTCTCGCCGCGCCCGGCAATCCGGGCATCGGCGAGATCGCGACTTGCGTGGACATCCGCGCCACGGACGTCGCTGGCCTCGTTTCGCTCGCGCGGCAGGAGCGGGTCGACTGGACGCTTGGTCGGCCCCGAGGCGCCGCTGGCGGCCGGACTCGCCGACGCGTTTCGCGCCGAGTCGCTGCCGATCTTCGGACCCACGCGAGCCGCCGCGGCGATCGAGTCGTCGAAGGCGTTCGCCAAGGAGATCATGGCCGAAGCGGGCGTACCGACGGCGCGCGCCCGCACCTGCGGCTCGCTCGCCGAAGCCAATCGGGCGATCGACGAATTGGCCGACGACGAGAAGCGCGTGGTGATCAAGGCGTCGGGGCTCGCCGCGGGAAAGGGCGTCGTCGTCGCGACGAGCATCGACGAAGCGCGACGCGCCGCCGCGTCGATGCTGAGCGACCGCGCGTTCGGCGAGGCCGGCGACACGGTGCTGGTCGAGGAATTCATGAGTGGCGAAGAGCTGTCGCTCTTCGCACTCACCGACGGCGAGCGCGTCGTCACGCTTCCGGCGTCGCAGGATCACAAGCGTCTGAACGACGGCGACCGCGGGCCGAACACCGGCGGGATGGGCGCGTACTGCCCCGTGTCTCTCGCCGACGCTCCCGGATTCACCGACGACGTCGTCGATCGGATCGTGCGGCCGACGCTGGCGGCGATGCATGCGCGCGGCGCGCCGTTCACGGGGTTGCTGTACGTGGGGCTCATGGTGACCGCGGACGGGCCAAAGGTCGTGGAGTTCAATTGCCGCTTCGGCGATCCCGAGACGGAGGCGGTGCTGCCGGCGCTCGCCGCGGACGCGAACGTCTTCGAGGCGATGTCGACGGTCGCTCGCGGCGGACGCCTCTCGGAACGCTCGATCGCCGCAGACCGCGCGGCCGTGACGACGGTGATCGCCGCCGCCGGCTATCCGGAGCAGCCGCGCACCGGCGACGCGATTCGCTTGCCGCTCCGCCGAAGAAGACGTGTTCGTCTTTCATGCGGGGACGAGGCGAGGCGCGGGAGGAGGCCTCGAGACCTCCGGCGGACGCGTCCTGGCAGTGACGGGGGTCGGCGCGACGCTCGAGGACGCGCGCGCGCGGAGCCAGGAGTTCGCCCGCGCCGTGGAATTCGCCGGCAAGCAGTTCCGTTCGGACATCGCGTGGCGCGAACTTTCGCGCCGTGCCCGAGCTTCCCGAGACTGAAACGATAGCGCGCGACCTCGATCACGAGGTCGCGGGCCGGCGGATCGAGCGAGCCGTCGTGCGGCGCGCCGACGTGTTGCGCGAGAGCTCGCCGGCGCAATTCGTCCGCCGAGTCACGGGAGCGACGATCGAGCGCTGTTGGCGGCGCGCCAAGCTCGTCGTCATCTCGCTGTCGTCGGGCGAGCGGATCGTCGTGCAGCCGCGGTTCACCGGCGCGCTGCTGATCGACGACGGAACTCTCGCCGCGGACGAGCGCCGCTACTCGACGGTCGAGCTCACGCTCGACGACGGCCGATCGCTCCACTACCGCGACATCCGCCGTCTTGGGTACGGTGACCGTGATGTCGCCGCGCCGATTCGAGGAGTACACGGCTTCGCTCGGCATCGAGCCACTTGACCGCGCGTTCACCGCCAAGCATCTATCGGCCCTCCTCGAGGGCCGCCGCCAATCGATCAAGAAAACGTTGATGGATCAGCGCGTCGTCGCCGGTATCGGAAACATCTACGCCAACGAAGCCCTGTGGCGGGCGGGGATCGATCCATCGCGCGCCGCGGGGTCGATCGCGAACGGCGAGGCCGACGCGCTTGCGCAAGGGGATCGTCGGCGTGCTGCGTGAGTCGATCGCGGCGCGGGGCACGAGCTTCAGGGACTATCGCGACGCGCGCGGCGAGCGCGGCGGCTTCGTCGAGCGCCTCGCCGTGTACGGACGCGCGGGCGAACCGTGCGCGCGCTGCGGCGCGCGACTTGATCGAGACGCACGCGATCGACGGCCGGACGACGGTGCTATGCGCGCGATGTCAAAAGTAAAGCTGCTTCGGCCGCCGACGTCCGACGCGCAGCTGCGGCGTGATGCGCACGCACGTTCGCGAGAGCGCGCTCGACCGGCCCGCCGTCTATCAGATGATCGCGGCCGACGGCGAGATCGTCTACGTCGGCAAGTCGAAGCAGCTGCGGTCTCGCCTGCTGAGCTATTTCCGCGCGGCGTTTCCCGACGACAAGGGCGCGCGCATTCTGCGCGAAGCCGAACGGATCGAGTGGGAGTACGTGCCGAGCGAGTTCAGCGCGCTGCTCACCGAATTGCGTCTCATCAAGCGATTCCGCCCGCGATTCAACGTCGCGATGAAGAACGACGGGCGAAACTACTGCTTCATCAAGCTCACCAAGGGGCCGGCGCCCAAGCTCGTCGTCGTGCGCGGGCCGGGCAGCGACGACAACGCGGTCTACTACGGGCCGTTCATGGGCGCGATGGGCGTCGGCGAGGCGTTGCGCGAGCTGAACGACGTCCTCGGCCTGCGCGATTGCGCCGCCGACCAGCGGATGCACTTCGCCGACCAGCCCGAGCTGTTCGATGCGTTCCCGCGCACGCCGGGGTGCATCCGGTTCGAGGTGAAAAAGTGTCTCGGGCCGTGCGTCGGCGGATGCACCGTACAGCAGTACGACGAGCGATTGTTTCTCGCGCGCGCGTTTCTCGACGGCGTCGACGACGGGCCGATCGAGCGTCTGCGCGAGGACATGGAAGCGGCGAGCGAGCGCCTCGAGTACGAGCGCGCGGCGTCGCTGCGCGACAAGATGCGTCGCCTCGAGGCGCTGCGTGGGCAGTTCGCGCATCTGCGCTTCGCCGTCGAGAACCTGTCGTTCGTCTACACCGTCCCGGGCTACGACGGCGCCGACCGCGTCTATCTGATTCGTCGCGGACTCGTGCGGGCCGAGTCGGCGGTGCCGAAGACGACCGACGAGGCGGCGTCGCTCATGCAGCTCATCGACGGCGTCTTTTCGCCGGCCGAGCGGCGGACGACGCAGATCCCGACGCATGAGATCGATGAGCTGCTGCTGTTGTCCTCGTGGTTTCGCCGTTTCCCGGAGGAGCTGCACCGCACGAGCGCGTCGCCCGCGGCTGTGGCCGCGGCTTCGTAGAGACCCCGGTCACACGGCGACCGCGCAGCGGCCTGGAGCAAGGCTGGCGCGCGTTCTGCACAGCAACAGTGAGCGCACCGCTCGTCCCGTGCGCGTCACCCGCAACCGCCAAAAACGAGAGCGATGGCGACGACGTCCTGGCAGCCGACAACGCTTGTGAAGTGTGTGAGCATTCGCCCGTGGCTCGTGTACCCCGGATGCGATGAGCCCGGCGGGTGCCACGACCTCACGCTGGGCAAGATCTACGAGATGCTCGGCGTCGAGGGCACCGGATCGTTTTATAGAATCATCGACGACTCGGGCGAGGATTTCCTCTACCCGGTGTCGCACTTCACCCTGCTGTAGGCCGCCGAGCGCCCTACGGAGCGAGGTCGAGCGTCTCCACCTCGACGGCTCCGCCGGCAATTGTGAGCTTGGCCACACTCGGCAGCAGATCGAACCGCCGAGGGCCGGCCGAGCCTGGATTCACGACCCATCGGTCGCCGGCGCGAGTCACCAGCTGCTTGTGCGTGTGCCCGTAGACGATCACGTCGGCGTCGTATCGTTCGAGCAGCCGCTTTGGGTTGGGACTGCCGACCTCGTGACCGTGGCTCACGTGGATGCGCACGCCGCCGACGGTCAACTCGATCTCCGCGGGCAACGGTGGATCGTCGGGCGGGTCCGTGTTGCCGCGGACGGCGCGCACCGGCGCGATCAGCGCGAGCTCCGTGAGCACGTCGCCGCCGCCGACGTCACCCGCGTGCAGGATCAGCTCGACCCCGGCGAGCGCCGTGTGAACGTCCGGCCGCACGAGGCCGTGCGTGTCCGAGATCAGCCCGATGACGTGCACCTTCCGGCATGCCCGACATACCCGTCACTCTCGCGCCGCGTTCACTCCATCGAGGCACGAGCGAGTGCGAGACGCCGAGGTGGTCGAGCACGCGGGCGACGACGAAGTTCACGAGATCGTCGATCGACGCGGGCTTGTGGTAGAATCCCGGCGCGGCCGGCAGCACCATCGGCGCCGGCCCGCGTGACGCGGAGCATGTTCTCGAGATGGATCGCGCTGAGCGGCGTCTCGCGCGGCACGAGAATCAGCTTGCGGCGCTCCTTGAGCGCGACGTCGGCGGCACGCTCGACGAGCGATCGCGACGAGCCCGCGGCGATCGCCGAGAGCGTTCCCATCGAGCAGGGGCAGACGACCATCCCGGCGTTGAGCGCGGAGCCGGACGCCGGCGATGCGCCGCGGTCGGCGTCGTCGAACGTCGTGATGCACGAGTCCCACGCGGCGCGGCCGACGCTGTCGCGGAGCGCACCGATCGAGTCGATGCCCATCTCCGTGTTCAACAGCCGAAGGCCGTGCGACGACACGATGAGCTGCACCGACTCCTTGGCCTCGGCGAGCGACGACAGGAGGCGCACCGCGTACGGCGCGCCGGACGCGCCGGTGATGGCGACGACTATCGGCGGCTTCGTCATGCGCCGACTGCGCGCAGGGCGAGAGCGATCGGATTCGTGTGCACCAACCGCTCGATCAGCACGCAGGTGAAGAAGACGATGCTGATCACGCCGTTCATCGTGAAGAACGCGGCGTCCAGTCGCGAGAAGTCGTTCGACTTGACGAGCGAGTGCTCGTACACGAGCAGCCCTGCCGCCACCGCCACGCCAAGCGCGTAGAACGAACCGCCCGACCCGCTCCCGAACGTCGCGGCGCCGACCGCCGCGAGACAGAGCACCGTTCCGATGTGGAGACCGCGCGCGATGTTCAGCGCCCGGGCGCCGCCGAACGCCGCCGGCAGGGAATGAAGTCGGTGCTCACGATCGAAGTCGATGTCCTGGAGCGCGTACAGCACGTCGAATCCCCCGCCCCACGTCGCCACGCCGAGCGCCAGCGCGACGAGCATCCACCACGGCGTGCTCCATTGGCCGGTCACGGCGAGGTATCCGCCGACCGGGGCGATCGACATCCCGACGCCGAGCACGAGGTGACACCAGCGAGTGAACCGCTTCGTGTAGCTGTAGAAGAACACCCAGGCCAGCGCCAGCGGCGAGAGCTTGCCGCACAGCGAATTCAGTTGCCACGCCGCCCAGACGAACAGCGACGACGCGATCGCCACGGCGACGACCGCCTCGGCGACGCGGAGCACGCCGCTCGGCAGCTCGCGCTGGCGCGTGCGCGGGTTGCGCGCGTCGATCTCGCGATCGACGATGCGATTGAACCCCATCGCCGCGAAGCGGGCGCAGGTGAACGCGAGCACGACCCACCCGAGCGAGCGCCACGTGACCGGCGCGCGGTACGACGCGAGCACGACTCCGACGAGCGCGAACGGCAGGGCGAACAACGTGTGCGGCAGCTTGACGAAGTTCACGTACGCGAGGAGCCGCGATCCGCGGTGCGCGAACGTCTGTCCTTCGCGCGCGCGTTCCGCGCCGGGCGCCGCGGTCATCGCTTGCCTCCCGGTCCGAGGCCGAGCGTCGGCCAGAGGTCGTCCACGCGGCGCTTTGTCGCGTCGTCCATGAGGATCAACCCGGGCCACTCACGCGTGAACCCTTCCTCGGGAAGTTTCTTCGTCGCGTCGATGCCGAGCTTGGAGCCGTACGTGAAGGTGCGGCTCGAGTGATCGAGCACGTCGACCGGGCCCATGGAGAAGCGCGCGTCGCGCTGCGGGTCGATGTTGTTGAGCGCGACCCACCACGCCTCCTGCGGGTCGCGCACGTTCACCCACTCGTCGACGATCACGAGCACCTTGGCGAGCGACATGAGCCCCTGCCCCCAGAGCGCGTTCATCACCTTGTACGCCTGGCCGGGATACTCCTTCTTGATCGATACGAAGACGAGGTTGTGAAAGATCCCCTCGGCCGGCATGTGGTAGTCGCGGATCTCCGGAATCGTCAGCTTCAGGAGAGGCAGGAAGATTCGCTCGGTCGCGTGGCCGAGGTAGAAGTCTTCCATCGGCGGTCGGCCGACGATCGTCGCCGGGAAGATCGGCGACTTGCGCATCGTGATCGCCGTGACGTGCACCTGCGGGTAGAGATCGGCGAGCGAATAGAAGCCTGTGTGGTCGCCGAACGGCCCTTCCGTGACGAGCGATTCGGCCGGATCGATGTAGCCCTCGATCACGAAGTCCGCCTCGGCCGGAACCTCGAGGTCGCAGGTCACGGCCTTGGTGAGCGACACGGGCGCGCGTCGGAGGAATCCCGCGAACAGAAATTCGTCGACCGTCGGCGGGAGCGGCGCGCTCGCCGAGTACATCGACGGCGGATCGGCGCCGAGGGCGATGCACACCGGCATCTTCTCGCCGCGCTCGGCCATCTCGCGCCAGTGCGCCGCGCCGACCTTGTGGCGCTGCCAGTGCATCGCGAGCGTCGTCTTGCCCGTCTGCATGATGCGGTACATCCCGACGTTCCGAATGCCGCGCTTCGGGTCGCGCGTGATGACCATCGGGAAGGTGATGTACGCGCCGCCGTCTTCGGGCCAGCACTTCATGAGCGGGAGCTTGTCGAGATCGACCTCGGCGTCGCGCCAGACGACCTCCTTGCGACGCGGCTTCGCCGCGTCTTCATCCGCGGCGGAAACTTTCCCATCTCGAGCAGGCGAGGCAGCAGCGCGAGCTTGGCGATGATCCCTTCCGGCACCTTCATCGCGAGCATCTCGTCGATCCGGGCGCCGATTTCGTCGAGCGACTCGACGCCGAGCGACATGCTCATGCGCCGCATCGACCCGAAGAGGTTGATGCCGACGGGAAAGGCCGAGCGCTGGCCGTTCATCAGGACCGGTTGCTCGAAGAGAAGCGCTTTGCCTCCGCCCTCCTGCTTCATCACGCGATCGGCGATCTCGCACAACTCGAGGTTGAGCGAGACCGGCTGGCGAACGCGAACGAGCTCACCGGCTTGCTCGAGCTGCGCGACGAATTGGGAGAGTGTGTCGATGGTGGACAAGCGCTACGCCTTGCGCCCGGTGTGGATCGCGGCGATGCCGAGGCTCAGCGACGCCCAGCCGACTTCCGAGAAACCCGCGCGGCGCATTCGGTCGGCGAGCTCCTGTTCCGGCGGAAAATTCGCGACCGATCGCGGCAGGTAGGCGTACGCGCTCCGGTGTCCGCTGAGCAAGCGCGCCGACGCGAGGCAGCACCTGATGGAAGTAGAAGTGATAGAGCGAGCGCACGACGGCCGAGTCGCGGCGTCGTGAACTCGAGAATGACGAATCGCGCGCCCGGCGCCAGCACGCGGTGGACTTCGCGCAGCGAGGCGTCGAGATCCGTCACGTTGCGGATTCCGAACGCGACGATGGCGCCGGAGGCCTCGCGGTCGCGGAGCGGCAGGTCGAGCGCGTCGGCGACGACCGGCCATACCGTGGATGCGGAGGCCTTACCCAAACCAGCCCGCAGCATGGGCTCGGCAAAGTCCGCCCCCACGACGCGCCCCTCGAATCCACGCGCCCGCGACAGCTCGGCGGCGACGTCGAGGGTGCCGGCGCACAGATCGACGTAGGTGCCCGTGGGAACGCGGGTCCACTCCAGCGCCGCGATCGCCTTGCGACGCCAGGCGCGATCGACGTTCAGGCTGAGGAGATGGTTGAGCCGGTCGTAGGTCGGCGCGATCTGACCGAAGGTCCGGCGGACGTAGTCTCGCTTGACGTCCCCGCCGGCGGCGGCGGCACGCGCTTCTTCCGTCTCCAGCTCGCTCACCGTCATGCGGCGTAAGTTGCCCGTGCCCGGATGGCTGGGCAAGCCGAAGCGGCTGTCGATGGATACCGACCAGCCGAAGTGGCTGGTCGATGGATACCGGCGAGCATAGCTTTGGTCAACCGACGGCGCCGCTTCGTCATGGGCGCGCGCCACGAGGCGAATGCCACCAGCCCTCGACCTTCAAAATCTCCCGGACGCCGACGTCGTCGCGCTGGCCCAGAATGGACGGGACGGCGCGTTTCGCGAGTTAATCCGCAGATATGAGCGACCGGTCTTCTCGCTCATCTACCGGATGGTCCGCGACCGTGAGCTGTCCGAGGACCTCGCGCAGGACACGTTCATCAAGGTCCTGAACCACCTCGACCGGTATCGGCCGGAATTCAAGCTGTCGAGCTGGCTGTTCAAGATCGCCAACAACGTCGCGATCGATCACCTGCGGCGACGACAGTTGGAGACGGTGAGCATCGACGGCTCGCCGCACGCGATGACGCCGGACGCCATCGAAGCGACCTCGTTCGACATCGTCGGGGACCAGGAATCCGCCCTCGACGAGCTCGAGGCCAGAGAGCTCGGGTCGTCGATCGAGCGCGCGATCGCGGGGCTCAGACCCGAATACCGGTCCTGCATCATGCTGAGACACGTCGAGGGCCGCTCGTACGAAGAGATCGCGGCGACGCTCGACCTACCGCTCGGGACCGTGAAGACCTACATCCACCGCGCCCGGCACGAGCTCCGCCGGTCGCTCGAACATCTGCGCGAGAGCGGGTGATGCGAGTCACCCGGCCCCGCCGTCAGGGCTCACCCGACCTGGACCAAACCGTGAAACCGGCACCGTCAACCCTCCGTACTGATCCTCCGGAGACTCCATGAACCACCGGCACCTCCTTCCAGACGAGATCGACCTCCTCCTCGATGACGAGGTGGGCTTTGGGGTGACCCCCCTGCGAGCCCATGTCCGCGAATGCGCGCGATGCCGCGCGTTGGTCGATGAAGCACGCGTCGCCGTAGACGCCCTGGAGGCAGTCCCTCACTTCGCACCGTCCCACCTGTTCGCCGATCGCGTGATGGCCGGCGTGCCAGTTTTCGTTCCTTGGCACGTCGCCGCCCGAGATGCCGCCGAGCGGTGGCTGCCGCAGGCGCGACGCACCCGATACATCGTGGCTGGACTGGCCACGTCGGTCGCGTCGCTCGTCACCCTCGCGATCCTGTGGGTGGCGACCCAGACCGACGCGCTGGTGCTGGCTACCGGCGCCGCGGGCGGCGAACTGCGAAGCGTGGCGATGGACGCCGGCCAACGTGCCGCTCGCGGCCATCTTCGGCGAGCAGGCGCTCCGCTTGGTCCAGGGCGCCGGTCCGCTGGGCATGGCGGCCGCGTTGGGGATACTCGTTCTGGCGACAGCGGGGTCGGTCGCCGGATTTCGGGCGCTAGCGCTCGCTTCGAGCCGACGTCGGGCGTAGCGATGCGCCCCCTGATTGCGATCGCCGCTCTGGCGCTTGGCAGCATGCAGGCGTCGGCGCAGGCCGGTCAAACGAAGACGGACACGGCCCGAAAGTCAGCCGTTCCCGCGGACTCGACTCTCGCGCAATGAGATCGCGCAGCGTCGCGCGCAAGGAGACAGCCGCCTTCCGGACGCGAGCAGCTTCACCGTCGGCGATCGCACGATCGCGGCTGACTCGACTATTCACGGCACGATCGCCGTCGCGCGCGGAAACCTCGACGTGTTCGGCACGATCGACGGCGACGCGGTCACGCTGGCCGGCAACATCCGCGTTCACAACGGCGGACGCGTCACCGGCGACGCTTGGGCGGTCGGCGGCACCGTGGCGATCGACGGCGGGGTCGTGGAAGGCGAGCGGCGCGCCGTCGCCGTGCCGAAATACACGGGCGCGCGCGTGGCTCGCGCGCCGCTCACGGTTTGGCAGGCGCTCAAGCTCGCGGTCGGATGGTTTGCCGTGCTGGCGATCATCGGCATCGGCGTGATGCTGTTTGCCGATGCGAATCTCGACGGCGTCGTGACTGAACTGGAACGAGGCGTCGCGCGCGCATTCTGGATCGGCCTCGCGGGACAACTGCTGGCGCTGCCCGGTCTGCTCATCGTCGTCGTCGGACTGGCGATCACCGTGCTCGGGCTGCTGCTCGTCCCGTTCGCGATCGTGGCGTACATCGTGGCGGCAGCGGGACTGCTCACGCTCGGATTCCTCGCCGCCGCGCGACTCCTCGGCGGCGGGCTCGCGTCGGACGACGGCACCGCGTCGCCGCGCGGCGTCCATCTTCGCGCGCTGTTCCTCGGTCTGCTCGTGTATCTCGCGCTGTGGATCGCGACCGCGCTGTTCTCCCACACGCCGGGGGTCGGCACCGTCCTGCGCGTACTGGCCGTCGCGATCACGTGGGTGGCCGCCACCACCGGACTTGGCGCGACCATCTCGTCGCGCGCGGGAACGCACCGCGCCACGGCGCCCGCGTCCAAGTTCGCTGGCGACGAGCTGGCCTGGCAGACTCCGACTCCGGTGACGGGCGTCGCCGCGTCGTCGCGCCGGCCGGTTTCGTCGTCCGCTCCCTGAGGAGCGTCGCTCCGATCAGGACTCGGCGCGAAGAATGACCTTGTCGCCGCGAGAGAGATGCAGCGCTCTCGCGGCGCTGTCGTTTCGGACCGAGATCTCGATCGCGCCGCCGGACCCGACGACAGCGAGCGCTTCGCCGATCTCGACGTCCGCGTAGGCGCGGCGAATCGGGATGGTCCTGTGTCCCACGACGACCGCACGCGACTCCGTCGGCCGTGAGGTTCGTGATCGCGTTGCCGAATCGATCGATCGCGACGACTTCACCCTCGACCATTCCGCCGGGGCGTCGAACAGGCTCCGGCGTGCGGTGGACGATCGGCGCATCGGCCGGCGGCGAACCGAGAGCGGATAGCGGCTCACCTCGTGCGAGCGCGGCGGCAGCGGGAGCGAATACGTCGCGGCCGTGGAACGTCGCCGACGCGTCGTCGGGAACGCGAAGCGCGACCGCGATCGCGCTCGAGTCCACCAACGCCGGCGAGAGCACGCCGTTGTCGGGCCCCACGAGATAGCGGCCCTCGCTCGTCACGGCGAGCGCCGCCCGCGGCGAGCCGACGCCGGGATCCACGACGACGAGATGCACCGTCCCCGCCGGGAACCGCCGCCAGAAGCGCGCGACGGTGAGCCGCGCGTAATCCACGTCGTGGCGGCGGAATGTCGTGCGTGATGTCGACGATCGTCGCGCCAGGCGCGCCGCGCGAGCAGGACGCGCCTTCATCTCGCCGACGTAGCCGTCGGCCGTACCGAAATCGGTGGTGAGTGTGACGATGCGACTCATCGTCCAAGCTCCCTGCGCGCGATCAGTTCGTCGCGGCTGCCACTGTGTCGTTCACCCGCTCCGCGACGCGCCCGGCAATCGACGACGAGGGCGCGGGCCGCGGACGACGCGGGTTCCGCGGCGACGATCGGAGCGCCGCGATCGCCGCCTTCCATCACGCGCTGATAGAGCGGAATCTGGCCGAGAAGCGGCAGCTCGAGCTCCTTCGCCAGCCGCTCGCCGCCGCCGCTGCCGAAGAGCGGCGACGGCTTGCCGCAGTGCGGACACTCGAACCAACTCATGTTCTCGACGATGCCGAGCACGGGTACGGTCACGCGCTCGAACATCTTGACGCCGCGCAGCGCGTCGCCGACGGAAACTTCCTGCGGCGTCGTGACGATCACCGCGCCGGTGACCTGAGTCGCTTGCACGAGCGTGAGCTGCGCGTCGCCCGTACCGGGCGGAAGATCGACGATGAAGTAGTCGAGCGTCCCCCACGCGACGTCGCGCAGGAACTGCGTGATGATCTTCATGATGATCGGGCCGCGCCAAATCGCCGGCTGGTCCCGATCGATGAGAAACCCGATGCTGATGACCTTCACGCCGTGCGCCTCGAGCGGGATGATGCGCTCCTTGATCACCATCGGCGGCTCGTTGACGCCCATCATCAGCGGGATGTTCGGCCCGTAAATGTCGGCGTCCATCAGACCGACGCGCGCGCCCTGCTGCGCGAGCGCGACAGCGAGGTTCACCGCGACGGTCGACTTGCCGACGCCGCCCTTGCCGCTCGAGATCGCGATGATCTTGCCGAGGTTCGGGTACGCGACAGGCGTCGGCGCGGGGACGCGCGGCTGCGTCGGACGGTCGTCCATCACCGGCAATGCTCGACCGGCGGGCCTCGGCGAAGGCGGCGGCGGGAGCCAGCTGCGTCGCCGCCGCGACGTCCACGGTCACGTCGGACACGCCATCCACCTGCTCCACGGCCTGGCGAATCATGCGAGCCAGCGCGGGGTCGTCGCCGGGGGCGAGTTGCAGCGTGAGGCGTACTCTGCCCGTCGTTGTCGTCGCGATGTCGCGCACGGCGCCGCTCTCCATCACGTCGCGCCCGGTGCGCGGATGCCGAACGCGGCCGAGGGCGTCGGCGATCCTGTGCTGTAGCGTCGCTGCCATGTCTAGAAGGTAGGGCGCTTCACGTTGCCGCGCGCGCGGACGTGGTCCTGTCGGCGCGAAAGCGGCGGCAGGTATCGCTGCGCGGCGGCGAGGACCCGCGCGCTGACGTCGTCGAGCGATCCGGAGATCAGCGCGCCGGCCGCCTTTGCGTGTCCGCCGCCGCCGAATTGACGCGCGAACGCGTTGACGTCGACCTCGCCCGTGCTGCGGAACGACACCTTCACCTTGCCGTAGCCGAGGTCGCGGAAGAAGAGCGCCATCCGCGTGCCGGCGATCGAGCGCGCGTGCTCGACGATTCCGTCGAGATCCTCCTGCCGCACGCCGTGCTTCTCGAGCGCCCCGCCGCGCATCGACAGCCAGGCGATTCCGTGCTCCTCGTCGACGCCGAGGCTGTCCAGCACCTCGCCGAGCAGGCGCACTCGACCGGCAGGCGCGGACGCGTAGATGCGGAGATACATCTCCTCGGGCTCGACGCCTGCGTGCAGCAGGTCGGCGGCGATGGCGTGGCAACGAGGCGTCGTGTTGCTGAAGCGGAATCCGCCGGTGTCGGTGAGGATCGCCGTATAGAGCGCCTGCGCGACGTCGGGGTCGATCTCCAGATCGAGCCCGCACGCCAGATCGTAGACGAGCTCGCCGGTCGCGCACGCGGCCACGTCGGTGAACACGATGTCGCCGGCGGGATCGTCCGACGCGATGTGGTGGTCGATGACGAGCTTGGGCACGCGCAGCTTGCGGACGGCGTCGGCGAGCCCGCCCAACCGCTTGACGTCGCTGATGTCGAGCACGACGAGCAGGTCGATGCCGTCGAGCGCGGCGGCGCCGCGCGAGCGTCAGGTCACGCACGCCATCGTCGAGCAGAAACGAGAAGAGTTCCGGCCAAGGCGTGGGATTCACGATGCGCACGTCGAGGCCGAGCTGGGTGAGCAGCCGCGCCAGCGCCGACTTCCGAGCCGCATCCGTCGCCGTCGGCGTTCATGTGCGTCGACAGAGCGACGCGCCGACCGGGCACGAGCTCGCGGCGGAGGGCTTCGATCGCCGCGCGCCGCGACTCCGGAATTTTCAGGTACTCCTGGACCGTGTGCGACACGTCGTGCCGATTGCTCTCCCAGGAAATCGAAACGGCGCCCGGACTCGGGCGCCGTCTCCAAAGCTAACGCGACTCCCCCCCGCCGTCAGTCGCCGGCGGCCTCCATCGGCTGATTCCCGACGTGCGAATGGCTCATGCTGTAGAGGAAGTAGATGACGAGACCGATAGCCATCCAGACCACGAGCCGGAGCCAGGTGTCGACCGGGAAGGCTGTACATCATGTACGCGCAGATCAGGATGCCCAGGATCGGCACGACCGGCACGAGCGGCGTGCGGAACGGCCGCGGGATGTTCGGCCGCTTGTACCGCAGGACCATGATCCCGAAGCACACGATCACGAAGGCGAGCAGCGTGCCGATCGAAACGAGCTGGCCGAGCAGATCGATCGGGAAGAAGCCGGCGACCAGCGCGGCCACGATGCCCGTCACGATCGTCGTGACGTACGGCGTTTGGAACTTGGGGTGCACCTTGCCGAACACCGCGGGCAGCAACCCGTCGCGGCTCATCGAGAAGAAGATGCGCGGCTGGCCCATGAGCATCACGAGCACGACCGACGCGAGGCCGAGGATCGCCCCGATGTTGATGAAGTAGGTCAGCCACTTGAGCGCCGGACCCGCGGCGGCGATCGCCACGTAGACCGGCTGCGGGACGTTCAGGTTCTTGTAGCTCGTGAGCCCCGTCATGACCAACGCCATCAGGATGTAGAGCACGGTGCAGATCGCCAGCGACGAGAGAATGCCGATCGGCATGTCCTTCTGCGGATTCTTCGCTTCCTGTGCCGCCGTCGACACGGCGTCGAATCCTATGTACGCGAAGAACACGACCGCCGCGCCGCGGATGATGCCGCTGAATCCGAAGTGGCCGAACTCGCCGGTGTTCGCCGGAATGAACGGATGCCAGTTCGCCGAGTTGACGTAGAAGAACCCGAATCCGATCACGAGGATGACGATCGCCACCTTGATGAACACGATCACGTTGTTGAAGTTCGCCGACTCCTTGATGCCAATCACCAGCAGAGTCGACATCAGCCCGACGAGCAGGATCGCCGGCAGATTGATGATCCCGGGTTGCAGGACGGCTCCCGCCTGACACGCGCCGTTCACGGCCGCCGTCGCCGCGCCGGACGGGTCGATGCACATCAGGTTTCTGACGAGCGTGTGCGTGCCGACCACGCCGAGCGGCGCCTGCGTCCACGCCGCGGAGAGATGAACCCCGAGGTTGTCGCGCAAGAACGCGACGAAGTAGCCGGACCATCCCACCGCCACCGTCGCCGCGCCGAACAGGTACTCGAGGATCAAGTCCCAGCCGATGATCCAGGCCACGAACTCGCCGAGGGTCGCGTAGCCGTAGGTGTACGCGCTGCCGGCGATCGGAATCATCGACGCGAACTCGGCGTAGCAGAGGCCCGCGAACAGGCACCCGAGTCCGGCGACGACGAACGAAAGAACGATCGCGGGACCAGCCGTTTGCGCGGCGGCCGTGCCGGTGAGCACGAAGATGCCGGCGCCGATGATCGCGCCGATGCCGAGCATCGTGAGGTTGAGAGCGCCAAGCGCGCGCTTGAGCGTGACCTCCTGCCCTTCGGCAGCAGCCTCGCCCTGCAGCACGCTGATGCTCTTCGTGGACCACAAGCCCATTGAAGGTCTCCCGGGTCTGGCGTACGGATCTGACGTAAAAGAGGCGGCACCGAAGAGTCGCGCCGCCAGCGATTCGAAAATGTCCGTCGAGCCTGCTCAGCGCCGAGGTAGGAAGTGGCGCCGACGAGACACTGTATACACTTGCCTGCGCGCAACTTGCGCCACATTAAAACCGTTGTCAAGCAATCGGGCGCGATCCTGACACGCCTCTGACTTGAAGCGAAAGGCCTAACGCTTCGACGGAACAACCCGCTGCGATCGTCCGCCGTTCGCCGACCGCCACGATTTTCCGTCGTCGCTCGTCTCGAGACGCCAGCTGTATTCGTCGCGCTTGGAGAAGTCGTTGATCGTCCGGAACCAGCGGCCGTTCGGGCCGGCGGACAGACCGCCGTAGGTCCATATCGCGCCGTTGATCGTGAGCGGCACCGGCGCGAGCGTGTCGCCCGGATTCGGCACGACGTAAAACACGAACGATCCGGTCTTCGGATTTCGCGTGAAGAAATTCATCGCGTGCTGTACGCCGGCGACTGTCGTGATCGTCTGATCGCAGATCACGCCGTTGCCTTGCGGCGTCCAATCGCAGCTCGATTTCGCCGACACGCCCTGCGTCGCATCGGTTTGCCAAACGCCGACAATCGCGCCGAGCGGTTCAGCTCCTGGCGCCGGCGTCGGTCGCTGCGCGCCGACAACCGGCGCCGCGGCAAGTATGATCGCGGTGGCTATGGAGCGACCGATGGTTCCTGCGAACCCGTCCACCGGGCCACCGGGCCACCGTTCCACCGTGCCGCTCGTCACACCGAGTAGTTCGGCGCCTCGCGCGTGATCTGCACGTCGTGCGGATGCGACTCTCGGAGACCCGCCGACGTGATCCGCACGAACTCGGTTTCGGTCCGCAACTCGTCCACCGTCGCGCATCCGACGTAGCCCATGCCGCTGCGCAGGCCGCCGACCATCTGGAAGAGCACGTCGCCCACTGGGCCGCGATACGGCACGCGTCCCTCGATGCCTTCCGGCACCATCTTCTTCGGCGAAAGCTCTCCTTCCTGGAAGTAACGGTCGGCGCTCCCGTCCTGCATCGCCGAGAGGCTGCCCATGCCGCGGACCATCTTGAAGCGGCGCCCTTCGAGCAGGAACGACTCACCCGGACTCTCTTCGGTGCCGGCGAGCATCGAGCCCATCATCACGCACGACGCGCCGGCGGCGAGCGCCTTCACCGCGTCGCCGGAGTACTTGATGCCGCCGTCTGCAATCACAGGGACATCCCCGGCCCCATCCACAGCATCGAGCACCGCGGTGAGCTGCGGCACGCCGACGCCCGTCACGACTCGTGTCGTGCAGATCGAACCCGGACCCACGCCGACCTTCACCGCGTCCACGCCGCGTTCGACGAGCGCTTCGGCGGCCTCGCGCGTGGCGATGTTGCCCGCGATGAGCTGAACGTCAGGGAACGATTCACGCACACGCGCCGTCGCTTGAAGCACGGCGTCGGCGTGGCCGTGCGCCGTGTCGACGACGATCGCGTCGACGCCGGCGTCGATCAAGGCTCGCGCGCGCGAAAGAAAATCGCCCGCCGCGCCGATCGCCGCCGCGACGCGCAGCCGGCCGTACTGGTCCTTGTTCGCGTCGGGATACTGCCGGCGCTTGTGAATGTCCTTGATCGTGATGAGCCCCTTGAGGACTCCACGCTCGTCGACGACAGGCAGCTTCTCGATGCGGTTCTTGCCGAGGATCTGCTCGGCTTCGTCGAGCGTCGTGCCTTCGCGCGCCGTGACAAGGCCTTCACTGGTCATCGCTTCGCGCAGCGGCCGGTCGAGGTTGCGCTCGAACTGCAGGTCGCGGTTGGTGATGATGCCGACGAGCTTCTCGTCCTCGTCGACGATTGGCACGCCCGAGATGCGAAAACGGTGCATGAGGGCAGTCGCCTCGCGCACCGTGTCGCTCGGACGCAGCGTGATCGGCTTGAGGATCATGCCGCTCTCGGACCGCTTCACGCGATCGACCTCGGCCGACTGCCGGTCGATCGACATGTTCTTGTGGAGCACACCGATGCCGCCCGCTCTCGCCATCGCGATGGCCATGTCGGATTCGGTGACGGTGTCCATGGCCGCGGAAACGAGCGGCACGCGCAGCTCGATGCCGCGCGTGAAGCGCGAGATCACCGAGACGTCTTTGGGGTGCGTGAGGGAATGGCGGGGGACGAGCAGCACGTCGTCGAACGTGAGCGCGTACTCATCGCGCACGCGCGCGGCCCCGCGGCCGTGGTGCTGAAGACGCGAAAGCCCGCTCCCCGAGGTATCCGAGGTCGCGGGCCGCACTGGTGGTCGAGTTCTGGTTGCCATGGTGAAAAATAGGCGCGGCTCCGAATGGATGGTAGGCCGCGCGGGCACCCCCGGAGCGGGGCTAAAGCCGTCCGATCACGCGTAGCCGCCGGCGAATTCGCTTTGGAAGGAAGAACGCCGCCGCCGCCAACGCGCTCTTGAGGTTGAGATCCGCGAGATCCGCCGGATCGCCGGTCCAGTGGTCGAGCACCACCTTTCGCCCCGCGTTGTTGATCAGGTGCTGCAGCGCGAGCACGAGAAGAAACAGGTCGTCGATCTCGCCGAAGAACGGAATGAAATCCGGTATGAGGTCGATCGGCGACACGATGTAGACGACCGCGCCCGCGACGAGAAGCTTGTCGAACGTCTTGACGCGTTTGTCGACGAGCAGCCCGCCAAGCAGCCGGACGTAGGCGGGAAGCTGGCGCACGTAATACATCACTGTGCGTTTGGCCCCGGTTCGCGGCGCGCGGACCTCTCGCTCCTCTTCCTCACGCACCGCGCGCTGCGCGCGCGCGGCCGATCCGTGTCGCGCTCTCATAGCTTCTCTCCCGACCCGCCCGGCTCCTGGATGTCGCGCGCGGGCGACGATGCCGAGTCTCCCGTCGCAGGCGGCGGCGCGGTAGACGGCGCGGCAGAAGGCGGAGCGGTGCGCGAGGAGCTGACCAGCTCACTCGCCATCGACTTGCCCGTCTCCAGCGCGCTGTTCAACACGTTCGCCGCGCGATTCATGAAGCCCACGGTCTCCGCGATCGCGGTCGCCGACACGCGCCCCGCGCGAAGCTGATCCTCGATCGCTTCCGTGAATCGCGTGAACGTGCTGGCGGTAGGCGACGAGCGCTCCGCGTACTTCGATTCCAGAAACTCGACGAAGTCGAGCACCTGATAACCGCGCTCGTCCGGCAGTGTTTCCAGTTTTCTGAGGATTCGGTCGCGCAGATGCTCGTTCATCGTCTCTCAAATCGGGAGCCGCGCGAGACCTACGTCAACCCCGTCAGCCCCGTCAGCCCCGCCAGCGACTGCGAGTGCCGCGCGCGTCGATGTGGACGTACGGCGTGTTGTATCGTCCGCTGACGTACAGGCCGAGGCCGCCCACCAGTTCGGGATGCTCGGCTTCGACCTCGTCCACGGCGCGCGCGACGAGGAATTCGTCGCGCAACGTCACGCGTCCGTCACCGTCCGCGTCGATTGCAAGATCCGCGGCATCGCCGTACTCGTGGCGGCTGTCGGTCGCGGCGCGCCACACGCCGTCGTTGTGCGCGGGCGTTCGGTAGCCGCTGTGCACGTCGAACGCGACCTCGTTCGCCGGATCCTCCGCCGAGCCGTCGGTGTTCGCGCTCGCCATGCGCGCGTGCGAGCCGAGCTTGGCGAGCACCAGCTCGAGCTTGTCGAGCAGCCGCGGATTCAGCGCGACGTACTTCGGCCAGACGTCGTCCTGGTGGTCGTGCGTGATGAAATCGCCGAGTCGCAAATGCTCGCTGACCTTGAGGTCGACGTCGGCCTGCCCGACCTCGACGAAGCCGGGTGGATGGTCGTGCTGGGCGAATCGCTCGGCGACGTACGTCCCGATGCGATAGCCGTTGAGCATGCTGCCGACTTTGCGCGAGAACGGCACGAGGACGACGAGCGTCGGCTCGGGAAGAATCTGCCGCGATGCGCCGCGTTCGATCGCCAAGTGGTAGAACCCGGGGCGCCGCGGCGCGGCGAATCCCGCGCCGTTGAGCGGCTGCGGCAGCTCGACGCCGACCGAGTCGCCTTCGCGAATCCACTCGTACGTGAGCGATTCGATGTCGCCGCCGACCTGAACCGGAAACTCCACGCGCTGCTCGGGCATAGCGACGCGCACGCGAACCTCGTGGCTCGCGCCGAATGCGTTGAGCGACGCGCCGGCGGCGATCCCCTCTCCCGTGATCGCCGCAAAGGGCGCGGTCGGCGCGGGAGCGGGGCTGTAGAACGCCGCGACGCCAAATCCCGACACGACGATCGCGGCGAATGCGCTCACGCGCGCGCGATCGATTCTCGTGGCGAGGTTCGCGCCGCGGCTGAGTATCATTCGCCGGCCCCCCCGCCCAGGCCCCAGTGGGCCGAGACGCCGCGTACGTCGATGTGAGCGAACGGTCCGTGGGACGAGTTGCCGGGGTACACGCCCTCTCCGCCGACGAGCTCCGGATGCTCCTTACCCACTCGATCCGCCGCGTTGGCGATCACCCGCGAGTCGCGCCAGTCGACCCTGCCGTCGCGGTTCAGATCCGACATCCGGCCCCGGCCGTCGTTGTCGACGAAGACGTCCGACGCGTCGCCATACATGTGCCGGCTCTGTTCGGCCCGCCCACCGGTCGACCCGCCGTTCGCGTTGTACCACGGCGTCCGGAAGCCGCTCATGATCGACATGTGCTTCACCGGAACGCCTTCTCTCTGCAGTTCCTGCCACACAAGCTCGAGCTTGTCGATCAGCTTGTCGTTGAGCACCAGATACTTCGGCCAGACGTCGGCCTGATCGTGCGTGAGGAAGTCGCGAAGCTTGAAGTGCTCCGAGACCGGGGTGTCCATGTTCGCTTGCGTGACTTCGATGAACCCCTTGGGGTTGGCGTACGCGGGCGACCTGACCGCGTGCCTTTCGGCGGGCCAGAAGCCAAGACGGTACGAGCCCAGCGTCATGCCGTGCTTCTCCGCGAACGGATGCATCGTGATGAACGCAAAGGGACGCGCGAGAGGCGCGACGGGATACATCCCCGGGCGCGACAGGCTCGAATCGCCGAACATCGCGGCGAACGCTGGCACGGCCGGGGTCTTCACGCCAGGAGAAACGAAGCGGGCGAACAGGCTGCCGCTCAGTCCGCGGAGGGCGTCGGCGAAACGTGAAAAGGTCGAGGCCGCGGGCTGCGTGGAGTCGCCGCGCGCAAGCGCCGCCGCCGCGCCGAGTTGAGGTGCCGGAGTCCGTCTGGACAGGTACGGGGCGCGCGTCGACTCGCCGGGGGCCCGCTGCAGCGAAGGAAATGCTCAGCGTGGCGCCCAGCGCGATGACGGTCGCGGCAGAGCGAATTCGATTTGACATCGACGAATTTTTGCTGACCCGGACTGGTGGGAAACTCACCGCAGCGCTTGACGGCCCGAGCCATCATAAGCTGCCCGGTACAAATGCAACAGGTAGGGCATGCTAGTCAACCCATTTGGAATCATTTCGTTCCGCCGCGTCGATGCGGCGCAATAGATTTCGGGCTCGTCGTTTTCACACTCGTCCCCGTGAACCGTGCCCAGCAGTAACGCTCCCGCCCCAGTTGCTCTGATAGTGCTCGACGGTTGGGGATATCGCCGCGAGCGCGATGGCAATGCCATCGCGCTCGCCGACACGCCCACGTGGGATGGGCTCATCGACCAATACCCGTGGACGCTGCTGTCGGCGTCCGGCCGCGCGGTCGGACTGCCCGAAGGACAGATGGGGAATAGCGAGGTCGGCCACTTGAACCTCGGAGCCGGCCGCGTCGTGTCGCAGGATCTCGTTCGAATCGGCGAATCGATCCGCGACGGCTCGTTCTTCGAGAACCGCGCGTTCGTCGGCGCGTGCGACAACGCGGTTCGCACCGGCGGGACCGTTCACCTGGTGGGCCTGATCGGCAACGGCGGCGTCCACGCGCTCGACGCGCATCTCGTGGCTCTCGTCGAGCTCTGCGCGCGGCGTCGCGTGCCGCGCGTCGCCATTCATGCCCTGCTCGACGGCCGCGACACGATGCCGCGGTCTTCACTCGGCTACATGCGCGAGCTGCTCGGCAAAGTCAGCGGACGAGCGTCCGTCGCCAGCCTCGGCGGCCGGTATTTCGGCATGGACCGCGACAAGCGGTGGGATCGCATCGAGAAGTGGTATCGTGCGGCGGTTCAGGGCGTCGGACCGACGGGCACCGATCCACTGCGCGTGATCAGCGAGGCGTACGAGCGGAGCGAAACGGACGAGTTCATCACGCCGACGGTGATCGTCCACGATGGCCAGCCGGTCGCCACGATGCGCGATGGCGACTCGGTCATCTGCTTCAACTTCCGCGCGGATCGAATGCGGCAGATCGTGCGCGCGCTGACCGATCCGTCGTTCGACGGGTTCGACGTGAGCGGACGCCCCTCGCTCCACGTCGCGACGATGACGTCGTACGACAGGACGTTCGGCGTTCCGGTGGCCTTTCCACCCCAGTCGATGGCGAACATCGTTGGCGAAGTGGTGTCCAAAGCCGGCATGCGAATGCTGCGCACCGCCGAAACGGAGAAGTACGCGCACGTGACTTACTTCTTCAACGGCGGCGTGGAGACTCCCTTTCCGTGCGAGGATCGCCTGCTCGTCCCGAGTCAGAAGGTCGCGACGTACGACCTCATGCCCGAGATGAGCGCGCCGGGGGTGACGGACGTGCTCTGCAATGCGATCGAGGAGCGCGAGCACGAGTTCATTCTTTGCAACTACGCCAACGGCGACATGGTGGGACACACGGGCTCGCTCCCGGCGACCATCAAGGCCGTCGAGACGGTCGACGCGTGTCTCGCGCGTGTGCTGAAGGCGGCCGAGTCGAGCGGCACGCGATTGCTCGTCACGGCGGATCACGGTAACTGCGAGCTCATGATCGATCCCGAAACCGGCGGGCCGCACACGGCCCACACCACCAGCCCAGTGCCATTCATCATCGTCGATCACGAAGCCAAACCGCCGCTGCGGTCGGGAGGCGCGCTTTGCGACGTCGGCCCCACCCTGCTCTCGTTGCTCGGACTCGAGCAGCCGTCCGAGATGACCGGTATCGACCTTCGCCAGGGAGCACGCGCCCAATGACAAGATTGCGAGCGTCGATCGGTGCGATCGCGGTTGGAACGTTGCTGTCGGCCGGCGGCCGGCTGGCCGCGCAGGGAACGCGGGTCGGTTATCCGCCGGCGAGCAGCCCGTACGTCGACCTGCCGTTTTCTCAGGAGTTCACGTTCATCGGCGGGATGTATCACGCGCACCGCGACATCGCCGACGTCGGCCCGCAGAGCGGTCCGATCAGCGGCGTCCACTACGAGTGGCGCGCGGGCGGCCCGGCGCACATCACCGGCGAAGTCGCGTACATCTCGTCGGACCGGCGGCTCATCAATCCGCTCAAGTCGGGAGCGCTGCGCGAGCTCGGACAGACGTCGCGACCGCTCTACACGGCGGACGTCGGACTCGGCATCAGCCTCACCGGGGAGAAGAGCTGGCATCACCTCGTTCCGGAACTTGGTGCGGGCGTCGGCTTGATCTCGGATCTCCGATCGCAACCCGACTCCGGCGGCTTTCTGTTCGGGACGCGGTTCACGTTCAACGGAAGCGCGGGAATCCGCTACGTGCCCGGCGGCAAGTTTCAGATTCGCTTCGATGTGAAGGATCGGGTCTACACGATCTCGTATCCGCAGACGTACTTCACCGCGCCGAGCGGCGGAACGGCGGTCGTGACGACGCATCTGGAAAAATCCTACTGGCTGAACAACCCGTCGCTCACGCTGGGCCTGTCGTACCTGTTCTGATCCGCGCACCTTCACGCGTGCCGACTTTCCTCACTCGCCGCGTCACCTTCGCCGCCGCGCACCGGTATCGGCGGCCCGAATGGTCGGAGGAAGAAAACGCGCGCGTGTTCGGGCTCTGCGCGCGCGAGAACTATCACGGGCACAGCTACGTCTGCGAGGTGACCGTGACCGGCGACGTCGATCCGCAGACGGGCATGCTCGTGGATCTCGCGGTGCTCGACCGCGTGCTCGACGCCGAAGTGCGCTCACGATTCGACCACCGCAACGTGAACCTCGACGTGCCCGAATTCGCCGACGGAAAGCGAATTCCCACGGGCGAGGAGTTGGCCCGCTTCATTCACGACCGCGTGCAATCCGCGCTCGGGTCGGTGCGCGTGGTAGAGGTGTCGATCGCCGAAGACCGGACGCTGCGGGCGAGCTACCGCCCGGACTAGCGTGTCCGCGAGACGCGCATCGCGGCGTGACGGGCGCCATCGTCGCCGGCGGAGCGAACGAGCGGTTCGGCGGCGAGCCGAAGGGACTGCGACGGGTCGGCGGCGTTCGCATCATCGATCGGGTGGCGTCGGCGATTCGCGCCGTGACGCCGGAGATCGTGCTCGTCGCCAACGCGCCGGACGCCGACCAGTGGCTCGCCGGAGTCCCCGTTTACCGCGACGTTCGGTCCGAGCGCGGCAGCGTCGTCGGGCTTCACACCGCCATCGCGTCGATTCCCGCCGGCGGACATCGCGCTCGTCGTCGCGTGGGACATGCCGTTCGTCAGCGCGGAGCTGCTCTCGCTCCTCACGCGCCGCGTGCGCGAGGGCGCGTCGGCGGCGATACCCGAGAGTCGCGGCGGGGCCCGAGCCGTTCTGCGCCGCGTACGACGACGGCGTGTCTCGCCGACATCGAGCGCGCGGTCGCTCGCGGCGATTTTCGCATGTCGAGCATCGTCACCGCGCTGCCCAACGCAGCGCGCGTCGCCGACGCCGAAGTGCGGAGCTTCGGCGACCCGGCGCGCCTCTTCTTCAACGTGAACACGCCCGCGGATCTCGAGAAAGCCGAGCGGATGGCGGCGGACGCATGACGCGCGCCACATGCCGGCGCCTCGCCGACGGCGCGTCGCGCTATTGTTCACCCACACCCCACGGAGTCTCCCGCTTGACGTCCTCTCCCGCCCGCCTGCGCGCCGCGACCGTGCTCCTCGGCGCGACCCTCGCCTGTCGCCCGTCGACCGGCGTCTCGCCGGCGTCGATCAGCTTCGGCCGAGACCCCGGGCTTCGCCACTACATCGACTCGCTCACCGACGCGCCCGAGTTCTCGAACGCGCATTGGGGAATCCTGATCGTCGATCCGTCGACGGGAGACACGCTCTACTCGCGCAACGCCGGCAAGCTCTTCATGCCCGCGTCGAACATGAAGATTCTCACCAGCTCGACAGCGCTGACGCAGCTCGGCCCGGACTATCGCTACCGCACGTCGTTCCTGGCGCGCGGGACGATCGCCGACGGCACGCTGAACGGCGACCTGCTCGTCATCGGCCGCGGCGATCCGTCCGTCAGCGACCACATGATGCACGACGCGATGCTCCCGCTGCGCGCCATCGCCGACTCGATCGCCTCGCGAGGCATCCGCCACATCACCGGCCGCGTCATCCCATACGGCGACGCGTTTCCCGGCGAGGTGCTCGGCTACGGCTGGACGTACGACGATTTCGAGGACTCCTACTCGGCGCCGATCGACGAGCTCCTCTTCAATGAAGGGTTCAGCGAGATACACGTGCGCGGCGGCGACGCGCCGGGCGCGCCGGTCCGCGTCGAGGTCAGGCCGGCGCGGTCCGTACCGCGGGTGCGAAACATGGCCGTGACCGTCGCGGCGAGCACCGACACCACGCGCGCGCGCCGGGCGCGCACGCTGCGCGCGGTGAAGGACAGCACGACGTGGGACGTCGTCCTCGAGGGGCAGATCGCCGTTCACGACTCGGCGACGATCGAAGTCACGCACCACGATCCGGACGCGGCGTACGTCGCGGCGGTCGGCGAGGCGCTCGCCGAGAAGGGGATCACGATCGATCAAGGATGGGCGGACACGACGGCGCGCGTCGACACGCTCGCGACGCTCACGTCGCCGCCGCTCAGCGAGATCCTCAAGGCGCTCATGAAGCCGTCGCAGAACCAGATCGCCGAGATGCTGTTTCGCACCGTCGCGATCACGAAGCCGGCCGACAGCGCGAGGGCGGTCGTCGGACGGCAGATCGCGTCGTGGGGCGTCGCCGTTCCATCCGAGGCCATCGTGCGCGACGGCAGCGGCCTCGCGCGCTACGACTACATCTCGCCGCGCACCGTCGTGAGAATTCTCGACGCCATGCGCAAGGCGCCGACGTTCCAGGTGTTCTACGACGCGCTGCCGATCGGCGGCGTGGACGGCACGATCCGGAATCGCATGAAAGGCACGCCGGCCGAGCGCAACGTCCACGCGAAGACGGGCTCGGTCGCGCAGTCGCGGTCGCTGTCGGGATACGTGACCACGGCCGATCAGCACATGCTCATCTTCAGCTTCCTGTCGAACAACTGGACGGTGCCCGTGCGATCCGTCGAGATGGTCCAGGACTCGATCGCCGCGCGCCTCGCCGGCATGCGGCTGCGCTAACGATCGTGGCGTTCAGCGTTCAGGAGGCGAGCGAGCGCATTCTCGCCGCGATTCGCCCGCTCGGCACGGAGAGCGTTCCGCTGCGCGACGCGCTCGGCCGCGTTTTGGCGAGCGACGCACGGTCGCCGATCGAGCACCCACCGTGGGACAACTCGTCGATGGACGGCTACGCGGTTCGCGCGGCCGACGTCGCGGCGGCGAGCGCTTCGTCGCCCGTCGTGTTGCCGGTCGCCGAGACCGTGCGCGCCGGGCAGCGTCCCTCGGCGCCGCTCAAAGTCGGTACCGCGGTGCGCGTGATGACCGGCGCACCGGTTCCCGACGGCACCGACACGGTCATTCGCGTCGAGGACACCGACGGCGGCGAGACGCGCGTCGAGATCCGCGACGCGCGGGACGCGGGTCGCAACGTGCGTCCGCGCGGCGAGGACCTTCGGGTGGGCGACGTCGCCGTCGTTGGCGGCACGGTGATCGGCCCGGCGCAGCTCGGCGTGCTCGCGTCGATCGGTTGCGGAACGGTCGAGGTGCATCGGCGCCCGCGCGTGGCGATTCTCACCTCGGGCGACGAGCTTGTCGACGTCGACCAATTCGACCTCGTGCGCCGCGGCGACCGGATCGTGTCGTCCAACGGATACACGACGACGGCCGCGGCGAAGGTCGCGGGCGCCGAGGTGGTCGATCTTGGCATCGTGCCCGACGATCCGGCGGTGTACGCCGAGCGACTCTCGCGCGCGCTCGATTCGGACTTGGTCATCACGACCGGAGGCGTTTCCGTCGGCGCGTTCGACTTCACGAAGGACGTGGTTCGCTCGCTCGGCGCCGATCTCCACTTGTGGCGCGTGTTGATGCGTCCCGGCGCGCCGCTGGGGTTCGGCACTCTTCGCGGCGTGCCGTGGCTCGGTCTCCCCGGCAATCCGGTTTCGGCGATGGTGACGTTCGAGATCTTCGCGCGCCCGGTGATCCGCCGGCTCCGCGGCGAGCGCGACGTTTTCCCTCACCCGATCCCCGTGCGCGTGCGCGACGACGTGTCGATCGGCGCGCCGCTCACGCACTTCATGCGCGCGATCGTCACATGGGAGGACGGCGTCGCGTGGGCGCGTCTCACCGGACCACAGGGCTCCGGCTTGCTGACGTCGATGTCGCTCGCCAACGCGTTGCTCATCGTGCCGCCCGACCAGCCGCTCATCCGAGCCGGCGAGACGGCGCGCGCGATCCTGCTCGGCGATCGCGCGCTCTCCTCGGCGTCGCTCTCGCTCTGAGAGATCGAGTGGCCGCGCTGTCGCACGAAGTAGATGAGCTCCAGGCGTCGCTCGACCGTCGCTTTCGCGTGACGGAGACGCGCGTCGACCTCTCGTCGCGCACCTTCGTCATTCGGCATCCGGCGAACGCGGATGATCTGATCAGCGAGGAGGATTTCGTCCGCGACGATCGCCTGCCCTACTGGGCCGACATCTGGCCGTCGTCGCGCGTGCTTGCGGCGCGTCTTCTCGAGGAGAACGGCGCGGGGCGATCGCTCGTCGAGCTGGGATGCGGCTCGGGTCTCGTCTCGGCGGCGGCGGCGAGCGTGGGGTTCGACGTCGTCGCGACGGACTACTACGAGGACGCGATGCTCTTCGCGCGGCTGAACGCCAATCGGAACGCCGGGCGAGACATCGGGACGAGGTTGCTCGACTGGCGGGACATCGCGCACGACGTCGGGCGGTTCGACTGCGTCGTCGCGTCCGACGTTCTTTACGAGAAGACGTATGGAGCGCTCGTCGCGAACGTGTTCGACCGGCTCCTGGCGCCTGATGGATTCGCGCTGATGGCCGATCCCGGCCGCATCAGCCGAGACGATTTCCTGAACTCGCTCGGGCCGCTCGGCCTCGTGGTCACGGGGCGTGTCGACGTTCCGTACGAGGAGGGGGAGATTCGACAGACGATCGCGATAATTCGCATCGAGCGAATGATTGGTCCCGACTCGGACCGAGCGTCGATCGACGCTACGGCAGGTGAAAGTCCACCGTTGCCGAATCCATCGCACCGCGTGACCTGACAGTGAGGGCCACGGGCCGGGCGACCACGCTATCACGTTTCGCCGCCGACGTGCGCAGGGCCCCCCCCTGCCCTTCAGCAGGGCGCTGTACGCCGGGCAGCCCTTCTCGACGAATCCCTGTCCCTGCTGTTACTTGGGCCGACCGATGAGACCGTGCACCTGTACGCGAGGCTTGTAACACATCGAGCTCGTTTTGTCCGGAGCACTTGACGATTGCACCGACGTGCGCCGCGAGAGCGCCGATATTGCCGGGATCGCTCAAGGGTGTCGCTGAAGGCGAATCCTCGTTGAGATTTTGCGCGCGCACTGAGCGGAGCCGCAGACGTGAGGCAGACCTCCGCGGCGGACTCAGCAGCCCAGAGCTGCCGGCCTGAGATTGCAGCACGCTAATTAGGTGTTCGCGCACTCGTCTATAGAAGGCCTGTAGCATAGAAGGCATGCGGCACACTCGGCGCCCGATGTTGTTCTGTGATCTTCCGCACGCCCGCGCGGGGGCTCGCGTGAAACGCCAGTGGGGGTTCGACGCCAACTGTCCTTTCCCCGCAGTCATGAGAGAAGATTAGAGCGCTCTAATGTTCGGAACCGCAGGACCCTCTTGCGCATTCTGGAAACTACTTTTAGTCTCTTGCTGCCGAGACTCAGCTGCTGACTCTCGGATCCTCCGGTGCTTCCCCGATGACGTGGGAGCGGAGCGCCATTGGTCGCGCGGCCCTGCTGCGCCCTGGGTACGCAATCCATCAGTGCTGGTGTCATGCTATCGCGCGCCCCGTCCGGTGCGCGAGTGGGTATCCTGCGCGTAACGCCAACGGGCGTCATGCACGCTGGATCATGACCGGCACGCATGACGCGATGCCGCGACTCGTATTTCGGGGACCGCGCGAGGTCGACTCATGTCGCGGCGGGTTCGTAACGATGGCGACAACGAAGACGAAGCGTTCGACACCGGGGGACTAATGACGCGCCATCGCCTTGCGCTTTGCCTTGTGACCGTCACGACGATCTGCACGATTTTCGCCGCTTGTTCAGATAACAGCCGTCTGGACTGAGCGGCCCGCTTCGAGCACGGCCGTCCCAAGACACACCCTCGTTGGGTCGACTTCCGTCCGGAACCGTCGTACCACCCGGCGGAGAGATTTTCGGTTCCCCGATTCCGCCGGATCGGTCCAGAGGAGATATCGTCGCCTTACACGACTTCAAACAGGATAGGCTCTTGAAGCCGCGTAAGTTGCATCGCCACCGCGGAACCTCGGCGCCCCCGCCCGGTGGAGACGGAGCAGATCGGGCAATACAGCTCCTGAATAACAGCCCGTCAATGCCCACTATCTACGGCATTGAGTTGAGCCCTGAGGTTGGGCTGTCGCGAGCTCTTCCTCCGCCGCTCAATGGTGCGAACTACGTGGACCTCTACGCGCCAACAATGTTGCCCCTGGGCGACTCTTGCATTGAGGCGACGATCGTCACGACACGTTCCGTGGGCGATACGACGACGTACCACCTCTTTGGTTGGTACGACTGGTGCCACAACCCCGACTCGACGGGTGGTGGATGGCAATCTCAGCTTTTTATGACGACGACGACGTTTCAGAACAAGTACGTTCGCACGATGTCAGGCAAGTCTGTGATGACAATCAGCATCGAAACGGTCGCCGGGCCGCAGAATCCCCGTTGCTGGTATCTTGACGTCTATAACTACAGCTGGGGCACCTGGGAGCAATTCTATACCTCGTGCGGGTCGACACTCATGTTCGCGACTCCGACCGATCAGGGCTGGGTAATGTGGGAAACATACAATTTGGTGGACGGTTCTACATGCCCGTCGATCCAGAGCGTCAGCGCGCTCGACATCCTCTTCGAAGACGCCAGCTCGGGATTCGGTGTTACGAACCCAATTACGAATTCGGGCTATTCATCGGACATCGATCCCAACGAAATCGGCAACGCGATGTTCAACCATGCGTTTATGCTTCCATACGGGTACCTACACATTCACCTACCCGTGGTCGAGTTCTCCGACCAACTCGTGGACGGCGGCCACCCCGAATCCGTAATTGCGCGTTCACGACGACGGGCTAGCAGGGTCCCGAACGTAGAACCTCCCCGGGGAGACTCAACAATGTTCGCGATGCAGGGATCGTCATTCCTAGTTGCGCGGCGCGCTGCCGCACTGCTCACGGTGCTCCTAGCGCGCGTCAGGGGTGGCGCTGGCCTCGCGGCCGCCCTTTTCTTCCGTATTGCCGCCCTCTCCCTCGGCCTAAGCACTATGTCGGTGGGCGCTTGCGCCGGCTCTGTGGTCGATTCGTCAACGATTCCTCGTTCTATCGTGGCGACCGGCCCACATGGAATAGACCCACACGATGGACTGGATGCCGAGACGGGAACCGTTGGAGCGCGGATCCCCCTTCAAGTCGTCGCGCTGAATGCCTCGGGCGAGCAAATCACTCCGAATGGACCGTACGTTTTCACAAGTCGCAATCCGTCTGTGCTCACGGTCGATAATAGCGGAATAGTCACACTGGTCGCCGGCGGGGTTGCGTTTGTGGTCGTCGCGCTTCCGGTCGGCGGGACGAACCTGACAGATTCTGTATTCTTTTCGGTCGGTCTGCCGGCGCCGCAGTGACCCCCCGACCGCCGTCGATCCCGCGAATCGGTAGCCTCATCGGACCCTAACCGGCTTCGCTGAGGCGATTCGTCTCCTACGCTAATTCAAAGACCAGCAGATCGATCGGTTCGGTGACCGCTTGCGGATCCACCGTCGCAGCGTGCTGCCGAACTCGCTCCAATCCCGCTTCGAGTTCCGCTGCGCTGACACGCGCCAGGACCGAGTCGGCGCCCGTGGCCAACTTCTCCGCATACGCGCGCCATGTCGGCGCGATCGTCTGCGTGATGAGCTCCGACGAAACGTGGCGGAGGCCGGCGCTCTCGAACACGCCGCGAATCTCGGCGAGCGACGGCAGCACCTCATCGTGAAGGGCTCGCGTGACCGGGATGAACGGCACGTACGCGTATGAGTCGATCCGCTCCCGGGTCGCCGTCCTCACGAGCAGCACACCGCCCGGCCGCAACACACGCCGGCATTCGCTCGCCGCCAGCGAGCGATCCGAAAAATGGTGGAACGTCATCGACGTGAAGACGATGTCCACCGACTCCGCCTCGAGCGGAATCGCCTCGGCGCGACCTTCCACGTAGCGGACCCGCGGCTCGTGCGGCTTGCCGCGCGCGATCGCCAGCATCTTCCGCGACGGATCGACGCCGACGACGTCCGCGTCGAAGCGAGTGGCGAGCGCCTGCGAGAATCGCCCCGTGCCGCAGCCAAGATCGAGAATTCGTTCGATGGATCGCCCGCGCACGCGCGTCTCGATCGCCGACATCCACAGCGCGAGCGCTTCGGGACCGTGGTCGCGCCCGCGGTCGTACCCTTCGGGGATGCTCGTCCGGTCGTAGTCGACCACGGCCGTCAGGTCGTCGCCAGCCGCTCGGCCACGACCTCGGCGATGTCGACGACGGGCACGCTCGAATGGGCCGCCTTCACGCCGTCGCTCATCATCGTCATGCAGAACGGACACGCCACCGCGATGCGGTCCGGCTCCAGCGCGAGGAGCTCCTCGGTGCGCTCGACGTTGATGCGTTTGCCCGTGCGCTCTTCCATGAACATGCGTCCGCCGCCCGCGCCGCAGCACAGCCCGCGGTCACGCGTGCGCTTGGGCTCGAGCAGCTCGACGACCGGCAGCGCGCGGCGAAGCGTCTCGCGCGGCGCGTCGTAGATGTCGTTGTAGCGGCCGAGATAGCAGGAATCGTGGTACGCGACGGTGAGCCGTTTGCCGTTCTCGGTCTGCAGCGGTACGCGATGCTCGGACAGCAGCCGCTCGATGTACGTCGAGTGGTGGATGACATCGTAGTTGCCGCCGAGCTGCGGAAACTCGTTGCCGATCTGGTGGAAGCAGTGCGGGCAGCTCGTCACGATCGTCTGCACGCGATATCGGTCGAGCGTCTCGATCGTGTCCTTGGCCAGCATCTGATAGAGGTATTCGTTGCCCATGCGGCGCGCCGGGTCGCCGTGGCAGTGTTCCTCCTGGCCAAGGATCGCGAAGCTGACGTTGCACGCCTCGAGAATTCTCGCGAACGCGACGGTGATCTTCTTGGCGCGATCGTCGAACGATCCCATGCAGCCGACCCAGAACAGCACGTCGGGCCGCTCGCCGCGCTCCGCCATCTCGGCCATCGTGCGGACGTTCATTCCGCGCGCCCAGTCGGCGCGGTCGGCCGGGTTGAACGCCCACGGCGAGCCGTTGCGCTCGAGCGATTCGAACGCCGGCTGAATCTCTTCCGGAAAGCGCGACTCCGACAATACGAGATTTCGCCGCAATTCATTTATGATCTCGAGCTGGTCGATCGAAACGGGGCACTCCTGCACGCACGCGCGGCAGCTCGTGCACGCCCAGAGCTCCTCTTCCGTTATGTAGCCGTCGAGGAGCCGATGGCCGCCCGATTCTCCGGCCTCGGCCGACGCCACCGCGGCCGTCTCGTGAGCCAGCGCCGGTCCCTTGAACGCCATCCAGTCGCCCGTCGCGACCGGACCCTTTTCCATCAGCCGCTGGCGCGTGTTGATGACGATCTTGCGCGGGCTGAGCGGCTTTCCCGTGATGTTCGCCGGGCACACTGCCGTGCAGCGTCCGCACTCGGTGCACGAATATCCGTCGAGGAGATTCTTCCACGAGAGCTGCTCGACGTCCGCCGCGCCGAACTGCGCGTTCTCGGCCTCGAGATCCATCGGCTTCATCGCGCCGCGCGTGCCCGGACCGCTCGTGTTCGAGAGGTAGACGTTGAACAGCGACGTCACGACGTGCAGGTGCTTCGAGTACGGCAGATAGTTCAGGAAGATCAGGACCAACAGCACGTGCGACCACCAGAAACCGGTCGCGAACGCGGGCGCGTTGGTCACCGACGGCGCGATGACGCGAGCGACGGCGCGCGACACGACCTTCTCCGGCTCCGATGTCGCCCCCCCGTCGCGCCGAGATACGCGCACGCGTTGGCGAGCAACAGCGTCACCATCAGCCCGCCGATCAAGCTGAGGATGATCAGCGCGTCGGTGTGCTCGAGCTTGTCCCCCTCGAGGCGCGCCGGATGGAGCACCAGCCGGCGATAGAGCGCGAACGCCACGGCGGCGATGACGAGCGCCGCGAACGCGTCCTGCGAAAACGAATAGAGGAGGTAGAGCGGCTTGGGAAGAAACAAATCGAACGAGAAGCCGCGGAACACGCCTCGGATCATGATCTCGGCAGTGCCCGCCGTGAGCACGACGAAGCCCCAGAAGATCGTCGCGTGCATGAGCCCAGCGGGCTCCTCGCGGAAGATCTTGCTCTGGGCGATGCCGATCGACAGCAGATTCTTGATCCGCGTGCGCGGATCGTTCGTGCGATCCTCCGGGAGGCCGAGCCGCGCGTAGCGCGCGAGACGCTGCACGTTGAGCGCGAACAAACCCGCGCTCGCCGTGAACACGGCCAGGAAGATCGCGATCGACGCGGACATCAGTGTGCCGCTTTCGCCTCGCGCACGGCCTTCGTGAGCGCGGGAACCACCTCGAGCACGTCGCCGACGATGCCGTAGTCGGCGACCTTGAAGATCGGCGCCTCGCGGTCCTTGTTGATCGCGACGATCGTCTTCGACGTGCGCATGCCGGCGAGATGCTGGATCGCGCCGGAGATGCCCACCGCGACGTACAGCCGCGGGCTCACTTGCCGCCCGGTCTGGCCGATCTGGTCGCTGTGCGGACGCCATCCGTCATCCGTCACGGCGCGCGTCGCGCCGACGGCCGCGTTGCCGAACGCCGCGGCGAGATCCTCGACGAGCTTGAAGTTCTCCGCCGACCTGAGGCCTCGTCCGCCCGAGATGATGATCGGCGCGTCGCCGAGGTCGATCTTGCCCGTCGCGCCTTCGGCGATCTCTTTGACCTTGATCTTCGAAGCAGCCGGGTCGGCGCCAAGCGCGATCGGCTCCGAGCGTGCCGTGCGTGGCGCTTCCGCCGCGGTGATCGCGCTCGGCCGCACGGAGACGATCGCGAGCGGGCCGGAGACCTCCAGCGTCGCGATCACTTTGTTCGCGTAGATCGGATGCTTCACGACGAGCGCGTCGCCCGCGGCGCTGACGCTCGTCACGTCGCTGGCGATCGGCGCATCGAGGAGCGCCGCGACTCGTGGTCCGATGTCGCGGCCCTGCGCCGAGAATCCGAGCACGATCGCGCGGTAGCTCGAGGACTTGGCGCGCGCGGCGAGCGTCGCCGCGACGACCTCGCAGTCCACCTCGGCGAGGCGAGCGTCTTCCGACACAAGCACCACGTCGGCGCCGTAGCGTCCGAGTTGCTCGGCGAGCGCACCGACGCCCGGCGGCCCGACGAGCAGCGCGTGGACTTCGCCGCCGCCCGTCGAGTCGGCGAGGGCGCGCGCGGCGGTCGTCGCCTCGAGCGCAACCTTGCGAAGCGCCGTCCCGCGGCTTTCGGCGAATACGAGAATGTTCGCCATGGCTCAGAGCACCTTCGCTTCGGTGTGAAGCAGGCGGACGAGCTCCGGCACGGCGGCGACTCCCTCGCCGATGATGCGCCCGGGCGGACGATCAGGCGGCATCTCCATCGACTTCACGCGCACGCGCGCCGGCCCGAGCTGCGCCGGCTTTGTCTCGAGCGGCTTCTTCTTCGCCGCCATGATGTTCTTGAGCGACGGGTAGCGCGGACGAGCGATGCCTTCGTCGATCGTCACCGCCGCCGGCAGCGCGAATTCGACGATCTCGCCTGCCCCCTCGAGCTCGCGACGCGCCGTGCCGCGGCCGTTCGCGATGTCGAGCTTCGACGCCGCCGTCACGCACGCGATGCCGAGCAGTTGCGCCGTCGCCGTGCCGACGATGCCGCCGGACGTGTCGAACGCGTGCTTGCCGAAGAGCACGAGATCGTAGCCGCCGCCCTTCAGCTCGGCCGCGAGCGCCTTCGCCACGGCGAGCCCGTCGTAGGGAACGGCGTCCGTCTTCAGTTGCACCGCGCGGTCGGCGCCCATGCTCATCGCCTTGCGCAGCGTCTCCTGCACGGAGTCCGGCCCGATCGCGTAGACGACCGTTTCGCCGGGCCCCTGCTTCTCGTTGAGTTGCAGCGCGACCTCGACCGCGTAGCTCGCGAAGTCGTCGATGTCGAACTTGAGCCCGGACTCGTCGATCGTCGTTCCCGACGACGCGATCCTGAATCGCGACTCGGAATCCGGAGTTCTCTTGATGCAGACGGCGATTTTCACCGTCGATCCTCGCTGTTTAGGTATTGCCGTCAGCGCCGTTCACTTGAACGCATTCAGCCCCGTGACCGCCTGCCCGAGCACCAACGAGTGCACGTCGTGCGTGCCCTCGTACGTGTACACGCTCTCCAGATTCTCCATGTGCCGCATCGCCGAGTACTCGGCCAGAATCCCGTTCGCGCCGAGCAGCCGGCGCGCCTCGCGCGCGATGTCGGTCGCGATCGACACGTTGTTCCGTTTCGCCAGCGACACCTGCTGCGGCGTGAACGTGCCCGCGTCCTTCAAGCGGCCGAGGTGGAGCGACACGAGCTGCGCCTTCACGATCTCCGTCAGCATGTCGGCCAGGCGTTCCTGCTGAATCTGGAAACCGCCGATCGGCCGGTCGAACATGACGCGCGTCTTCGAGTACGACAGCGCCTCCTCGAAGCACGCCATCGCCGCGCCGACGGCGCCCCACGAGATGCCGTAGCGCGCCTGCGTGAGACACATGAGCGGACTCTTGAGCCCACCGGATTTCGGCAGCAGCGCGTCGGCCGGAAGCGTGACGTCCTGGAAAACGAGCTCGCTCGTGTCGCTCGCGCGCAGCGAGAGCTTGCCCTTCTGGTCCTTCGCCTTGAAACCCTTGGCGTCCGTCGGGACGACGAACCCCCGGATCGACGAATCGCTCGCGTCGCCGTTCGTCTTCGCCCACACCACCGCGATCTGCGCCGTCGAGCCGTTCGTGATCCACATCTTGGCGCCGTTCAGCAGCCACGTGCCGTCCTTCTGCTCGCGCGCCATCGTGATCATGCCCGACGGGTTCGAGCCGAAGTCCGGCTCCGTCAGTCCGAAGCAGCCGATGATCTCACCCGACGCCATCTTGGGCAGATACTTCCGCCGCTGCTCCTCGCTGCCGAACGCGTAGATCGGATACATCGCCAACGCGCCCTGCACGGAGGCGAACGAGCGCACGCCTGAATCGCCGCGCTCGAGCTCCTGCATGATGAGCCCATACGCGACGTTGTTCAGCCCCGCGCATCCGTACTCCTCGGGCAGATTCGCGCCGAACACGCCCAGCTCCGCCATCGTCGGAACGATCTCGCGCGGAAAGCGGCCGTCGACGTAGCACTGCCCGATGATGGGGAGCACGTGCTCGTCGACGAACGCGCGGACGCTGGCCCGCACTGCGCGCTCCTCCTCGGAGAGGAGCGAATCGATGTTGAAGAAATCGAGCATCGCTGGAATTTACGACGATCGGTGCGCTACGGCCCGCTTTGCCGCCGCGTCGATGCCGACGTCGCGCGCTTTCGCCCGGAATCGCGCCCCGTGGTCGATCGGCAGCCCGCTCTCATCCTGCCACTGATGCACCATCTCGTGGATGAGGGTGTGGACGACCTCCTCCCACCGATGGCGCCGCACATGGCGCCAGCTGATCGCGATCTCCCCCAACTCCTTCGCTGTATGCCGTTGCGGTCCAGCCGTCCGGCCGTCCAGCCGTCCAGCCGTGTAGTGCCCCAACCGGCTCTTCATCCGCCGCGACACGCGGATCGGCACCGCTCTCAGCGCTCCGCCGAAGTACTCCGCGTTGAGCCGCGCGTGCCACTCCTCGAGCTTTTGTGCGAGCGGCTCGTCCTCGGGGCGCGTTCGCTCGCGGCGACCGCTGTCGCGCCAGGTCGAGCCGGCGAACGCGACGATTCTCTTGGTCGCCGCTCGCCGCTCGGCGCGCGACCGGCTCTCGACGAAAGCGACTATCGCCTCGTGAATCTCAGGCGGCGCCGAGAGATACCCTTCGTGCACGCGGAGCTCGGCGCCGCGCCAACTGACCATCACGTTGGCGTTGCGCGTCAGCCGGCACGTCTCGATGCGCTTGAGTCCCAGCGACCGGAGCCGCGCCAGCAGGTCGTCGGCCGTGCGCAGCTGGCCGGCGTCGAGCTCGAGCACGAGCTGCGCCGGGTCGCGTCGCCCGAGCAGCGACTTCAGCGCGCGAAGCATTGATCCGGACCCGGGGAGAACGCGCGCGTGTCGCTCGACCAGACGAGCGTCGACACCTCGATCTCGTTGTCGGTGATGCGAATGCTGTTCACCGACGACGGCCGGCCGCCGCGCGACCGGTCGCTTATCGTGCCCGAGATCGAGATCACCGTGCCGCGCTGCGTGTGCTCGACGTAGTGCACCGCCTCCTGATGGTCGTGGCCGCAGAGCACGAGGTTCACGTGCATCTCGGAGAACGCGCCGAGCAGCCGCTGCGTGTTCTTCAAGCCGTAGCGCTGGGAGAGCTGGCCCTTCACGGGATTGTGGTGCATCACGACGATGCGCGCGTCGTTCGCCGGCGACTGGTCGAACTCGGCGCGCGCGCGCGCGACCTGCGACGCGTGCAGGTGCCCGATGATCGAGAGGTCGCGCATGTTCCACGTCAGCGTCTCGAGCGTGATGCCGTGCGAGGTGTTGAGCCCGACGAAGGTCGCGCCCGGCACGCGGAGCACCGGCTCCAGGTTGGCGTCGACGTACATGCGGTACTTGAGATAGAGCTGGCTCGAGTCGCCCAGCCCAAGCGGCGCGAACCACCACGCGACGTCGTGGTTGCCCGGCACCACGATCGTCTGGCTCACCCGCTGCGCCTGCCGAATGAATTCGCGCGCGCGCTGAAATTCTCCGGCCCGGGCCCGCTGCGAGACGTCGCCGGAGATGGCGACGACGTCGTAACGCCGCTCCGCGATGAGCTCTTCGATGGCCTCGTATTGATCCGGCACCGCCGGATGGCCGAAGTGCAAGTCGGAGCAGTGGAGGACGGTCAGCGCGCTCACAGCTTGGCGATCACGGCCTCGGTGAACTGGTCGGTCGACGCGCTGCCGCCGAGGTCGCGCGTCACCGTCTTCCCTTCCCGAATCGTCGTTTCCAGCGCTTGCCGAATGCGCGCCGCCCGGGCGTCGTCGCCGATGTGCTCGAGCAGCATGCACGCGGCGAGGATGAGCGCCGAGGGATTCGCGATGCCCTTGCCGGCGATGTCCGGCGCCGTCCCGTGCACGGCCTCGAAGATCGCTCCGTTGGCGCCGATGTTCGCGCCCGGCGTGAGGCCGAGCCCGCCGACGAGCCCCGAGATCTCGTCCGACAGAATGTCGCCGAAGAGGTTCGTCGTGCAGATCACGTCGAACCGTTCGGGATGGAGCACCAGGTTCATCGCCATCGCGTCGACGATGCGTTCGTCGAACTCGATCGGCCGGCGTAGTCGCGCGCGACCATTCGCCCGGTATCGAGAAACAACCCCTGCGAGAACTTGAGGATGTTCGCCTTGTGGACGAGCGTGACCTTCTTGCGTCCGTAGCGCACCGCGTAGTCGAACGCGTAACGCACGATGCGCTCCGATCCCGCGCGCGTGATGATCGCCACCGACTCGGCCGCCGCGCGCGGATCGTCGCCGATCTTGATGTAGTGCTCCACGCCGACGTACAGCCCTTCGGTGTTCTCGCGGATCAGCACCAGATCCAGATTCCCGTACCGGCCACCGGGCACGATGCTATGCGCGGGACGCACGTTCGCGTATAGATCGAATGTTTTTCGCAGCGCGACGTTGATCGAGCGAAAGCCTTCGCCGACCGGCGTCTCGAGCGGACCTTTGAGCGCGAGCTTCGTGCGCTTGATCGAATCCAGCGTCGCATCGGGAATCGGATCGCCGAAGCAGCGCGACCCCCGCCATCCCCGCGACTTGCGAATCCCACTCGATGTCGGCGCCGGCCGCCGCGAGAATCTTGACGGTCGCGCCGCTGATCGACGGCCCGATCCCGTCGCCCGGGATGAGCGTGACGTGCCTGGTCACGGCGCGATGATGGCGCTGAGCTTGGAGGCGATGCTCGCCGTGATCGACGGCCCGAACGCCGGCGCGGGATCGCTGGACACTTCGCCGATCCACCGGACGGACGACACGCGCGCGTCCACAAGCACGAGTCGCAACACGCCTCGTCCGGCCCCCGCCTCCCCCTTTGCCGCTTCCAGGCGAAGCTCGATCGGCGCGAGCACGAGACGCGTGTCGTCGTGCAGCGCCACGATCGTGCGCAGCTGCGACGCGATCGGCTCGGGAAGCCGGTCGTCGCCACTGAGCGACGGCGATCGCAGCGGCTCCTCGGCGAGCGTGTGCGGGTCCGTGGCGTAGGTCGGATTGCGGCGAAACGCGCTGTCCAGACCACTGGGCAGGATCCACGTCTTTATCCCTCGATCGCGGAACGCCTCGGCGATGTCGGCGTCCTGAGTTTTCGCGACCTCAGTCAACCGAGGCACCGTCCAACCGAGTCCGGGGGCAACGCGTACGACGTACGTGGGGAGGATCACGACGTGCTGCGCCGCGAGTCCCGACAGCGCATGCTCGGCAGGCTGCGGGGGGGCCGCCGCGGGCGATGAGCTCCTGCACGCCCCCAAGAAGGGCGCGGCGGAAAAGAGCAAGCCTGCCAGGACAATCCGCTGGGACGACATGCCGGGGAACTTAAACGGCTCGACCCTTGTTGTCCCTTCTTTCACAGCGCAATTTGGCTCCGGTCGTCCCTCAAAATCAGGAGCACTCGACACATGCCGAAGGCGCTTCGCTTCGGAATCTGGGTTCTCGTTGCGGCTCTTGCCGCGCTGGCGTTCGGCAGGATCGCACTCGTTCGCGGTGAAACGATCAACGCCGCGTGGCTGCTCACCGCAGCCTTGTGCAGCTACGCCATCGCATACCGTTTCTACAGCAAGCTGATCGCGGCCAAGGTGTTCGCGCTCGACGCGAATCGGGCGACGCCGGCCGTCCGCCTCGAGGACGGCCGCGACTACGTGCCGACGAATCGATGGATCGTCTTCGGCAGCCATTTCGCCGCCATCGCCGGTCCCGGACCCCTCGTCGGACCAACGCTCGCCGCGCAGTTCGGCTACCTGCCGGGCGTCATCTGGATCATCGTCGGCGTGGCGCTGGGCGGCGCGGTGCAGGACTTCGTCATCCTGGCGTCGTCGGTTCGGCGAAACGGCAAGTCGCTCGGCCAGATGGCGCGCGAGGAGATCGGACCCGTCGCCGGCGCCACGGCATTGGTCGCCGTGCTGGGCATCATGATCGTGCTGCTCGCCGTGCTCGCGCTCATCGTCGTCAACGCGCTCAAGTCGAGCCCCTGGGGACTCGTCACGATCGGGCTCACGATCCCGGTCGCGATGTTGATGGGCGTCTATCTGCGATGGCTGCGTCCCGGACGCGTGCTCGAGGCGAGCGCGATCGGCATCGTGTTGATCGTCTTCGCACTCTTCGCCGGCCAGTGGGCATCCAACCAGCCGATCGCTCGCCGCGACTTTCACGCTGAGCGGCACGGCGGTGGCGCTCGCCGTCATGGCGTACGCGTTCGTCGCCTCGGTGCTTCCGGTCTGGCTGTTGCTCGCTCCGCGCGACTACCTGTCGGCCTTCGTGAAGATCGGCGTGGTGCTGGCGCTCGCCGGTCGGCATCATCATCTCGCTCCCGCCGCTGCACATGCCGGCGCTCACGCAGTTCACCGACGGCAGCGGCCCGGTGTTCGCCGGCAAGGTATTCCCCTTCGCGTTCATCACGATCGCGTGCGGAGCGATCTCCGGCTTCCACGCGCTCGTCGCGTCCGGCACGACGCCCAAGATGCTCCAGCGCGAGCCCGACGCGCGCATGATCGGCTACGGCGCGATGCTCATGGAATCGCTCGTCGCCGTGATGGCGCTCATCGCCGCCTGCGCGCTGACGCCGGGCGTGTACTTCGCCGTCAATGCTCCCGCCGGCGCGATCGGCACGACGGCGGCGAGCGCGGCCGAGGCGGTCCGGCATTGGGGCTTCACGCTCGACCCGACGCAGATGGAGACGCTCGCCCGGCAGGTCGGCGAGAAGACGCTCCTCTCGCGCACCGGCGGCGCGCCGAGCCTCGCGCTTGGGCATGGCCCAGTTGTTCGCCAACGTGCTTGGGCGGCAGCGGAGCGCTGGCGCTGTGGTACCACTTCGCGATCATGTTCGAGGCGCTGTTCATCCTGACCACTCTCGACGCCGGTACGCGAGTCGGCCGATTCATGGTGCAGGACCTCGGCAAGCACCTCTGGGCGCCGCTCGGACGCGTGTCGTGGTATCCGGCCGTCGTGATCTCGAGCGCGCTCATCGTCGCGATGTGGGGCCATTTCCTCTATCAGGGCGTCCTCGATCCGCTCGGCGGTATCAACTCCCTCTGGCCGCTCTTCGGAATCTCGAATCAGCTGCTGGCCACAGTCGCGCTCTGCGTCGCCACGACGATCTTCATCAAGATGGGCAAGGCGCGCTTCGCCTGGATCACGCTGATGCCCATGGCCTGGCTCTTCGCGGTGACGATGACCGCCGGCTGGCAGAAGCTGTTCGCCGCCGACGTGAAGCTCGGGTTCCTTTCCCACGCGCACGGGCTGGAGGCGCAGGTGGCGAGCGGGGCGCTTCCCGCCGCGATCAAGTCCGATCGCTGACGCTCGACGCATGATCTTCAACGACTATCTGGACGCGGTCGTGACCATATTCTTCATGGTGTCCGTCGTCGTCATCATCGCCGACAGCACCCGCGAGTGGATGTCCGTGCTGCGCGGACACAAGCCGGTGGTATCGTCGGAGGCGCCGTTCGAGGCCATCCCTGTCGCCGGGCGACTGATGCCGACCGGAGCACTTCAGCCGCGGAGCGTCCGATGACGTCGCGTGAGCTGGTACGAGCGGCACGCCTCCGCGTGGCGAACGCGGGGGCGATCGTGCGCCGGATCATCGGCGCGCCGGACTACGATCGATACGTCGCGCACCTGCGCGATCATCATCCTGGCGCGCGGCCGATGACGTACGACGAGTTCGCGCGGCAGCGGATGGTGGAGCGTTACAGCCGCCCTGGCACCCGCTGCTGCTGAGCGCGGTCGCCCCGGGCCTTGCGCCCCACGCGTAAGCAATACTCCTTGAACACAATGAGACCGCAGGGCACGGGGGGAGCCTCCGAAACGGCCGCGACACACCGTGCGCTCGCCGCGGCGCACGCGCGCCTCGCGGCGCGCGACGACGCGATCGTGCGATCGCAGATCGCCGTCGCGCAAATCGCCGCGCCGACCGGGGAGGAGCACGAGCGCGCGAGTTGGGTCACGCGTCGGTTCCATGACTGCGGCCTGTCGGACGTCCACACGGACGCGGCCGGCAACGTCATCGGCCGTCGCGCGGGAACGACGCGTCTTTCGCCCGTCGTGATCTGCGCGCACCTCGACACCGTCTTTCCTCGCAGCACCGATCTCTCGATCCGCCGCGACGGCGATCGGCTCGTCGGGCCCGGCATCAACGACAACGGCCGCGGCCTGGCGGTCATGCTCGCGCTCGCCACCGAGATCGACGGCACTCGCGTGCGTACTCAGCGCCCCGTCGAGTTCGTCGCGACGACGGGTGAGGAAGGCATCGGTGATCTGCGAGGCGCCAAGCACTACTTCGCGGAACGCGGCGCGAAGGCGCACGCCGTTGTCGCGCTCGACGGCGCCGGCGACGAGCGCGTCATCCATCGCGCGCTCGGATCGCGGCGCTTTCGCGTGTCGTTCCACGGACCGGGCGGCCATTCGTGGGCCGCGTTCGGCGCGCCGAACGCCGTGCACGCCGCGGCCGGCGCGGCCTCCCGCTTGGCGTCGATTCACCTTCCGACGGCGCCGCGTACGACGCTGTCGGTCGGACGCATCGGCGGCGGGCTTTCGGTGAACTCGATTCCCGCGTCGGCGTGGCTCGAGATCGACGCGCGCTCCACCTCGGGCACACAACTCGACGACCTCGAGCGCACGGTGCGTCGCGCCGCGCACGCCGCCGCGGACGAAGAGAACGCGCGCCGCACGCTGGGCGCCGCGCCGCTCACCGTCCGCATCGAGTCGATCGGCGAGCGCCCGTGCGGCGAGACGCCGGTCGAGGACGACCTCGTGCAACAGGCGATCGAGGCGACGATGCTCATCGGACGCCAGCCCGACCTCGCGCTCGCGTCGACCGACGCCAACGTGCCGATCAGCCAGGGCATCCCGGCGATCGCGATCGGCGCCGGCGGCCGCGGCGGCGACGCGCACACGCACTCCGAGTGGTTCGACAATCTCCGCGGCACTCTCGGCGTCGCGCGAGCCCTGACGATCGTTACCGCGGCGGCAAGGCTCGTCGCTTAGGAAAGCCTCGGCGTTCGGCCGACGGCGACGTCAGGTCGTTTGAAGCGGCTCAGCGCGCGTCAGCGCTCGCCCGAGCCATAGAATGGCGGCGTACGTCTCCATGGCGAGGATCACCGCCGCCACGACCATCGGCACCCAGATCGCGAGCAGCGTCCGCTCGTGCATGCCGCCGAGGAACTGAAACGTCAGCGCGGCGAGCACCGTCGGCGGGAGCAGCGCGACGAGCAGCGTGAACAGGTTCGCCACCATCGCGAGCACGTTTTGCCCGAGCGTCTCGACGCCCGTGCTCACCGCGCTGCCGAGCCGAATCCACGCCGGAAAGAGAATCGCCATTCCGTTCTGAATCGTGATGAGCGCGCCGTTGATGGCGAGCATCAGGAACGGCGCTCCGGCCAGGATGGCGAACCGCGTCGTCGCCGACAGCGTGATCCGGTCCGTCCCGAAGCTGGCGACGCAAGCGATCACGATGACGGCGAGCTGCAGCGCGACGATCGGCAATGTCGCCGACGCGACCTCGGCCAGCACGATGTCGCTCGAGCGGACCGGAACGGACTTGAGCAACGGCAGATGCAGCATGTCGTGCCGCAGATCGTTTCGCACGAGGCGCCCGCCGAACACGATAAGCAGACCCGCGAACGTCGTCGCCGTCGCGGCCACCCAAAAGGAGAAGTCGCGCGCGCCGCTCGACAGCGCCGCGCCGAACGCGATGGCCATTCCCGCCGGACCGATCAGCAGCCGGAGCTGCGCCGTGCGCCGCAGGCACAGGATGTTCTTCCACAAGATCGCGGTCGCCGGATGGCCGACCGCTTTGAGGCGCATCGTCGTCTGCGCGGCCTTGGCGGACTTGGGCACGACCATCGAGCGTCGCGAGCGAATCGCGTCGATGCGCCGGGCACGCGCCTCCGACGCCTCGAGCGCCGCGTCCTCGAACGCCGCGTCGTTGCGCAGCACCCAGAACACGTGAAGACCCATGACGGCGACCGCCGGGATGATCGCGTACCGCCACTGCGCGATCGATCGCGCGAACGTCGGAGCGACGACGAGATGGAACGGCCAGAGCCCGATCGACGCCGGCGGCTGCGCCAGCACGTGGGCGACGGCGATGAAGAATTCGCCGATGCCCGTCGTGTCCAGCAGCTCGCGGCGATTCACGACGAAACCGCTGACGAGCGCCGCGCCGACGAACCCGAACAGCGCGATCGACCACCAGTTGCGCTTCGCCGCGGCCCGGCCGTGCTCCTTGAGCGACGACTGCACGAGCGCCGCGCCGAGCCGGTGAAGGTTCAGCGTCGAGAACAGCACCCACACGCCGACGGCGCGCAGCGGCGACGGCAGGAAATTGCCGCCGCGCCGCAGCACGAACACCCAGATCGCCGCGTTGATCAACACCGCCGCCTGCGCGCGAAACAACTTGTGGCCGATCAGTCCGCGCCGGCTGATCGGCGCCGGGAACAGCATCGACACCTCCGCCTGCGTGAACGCCAGCGCGAGGGTGTCGGACCCGAACACCCACGGCCCCGCCAACGTCAGCACGGCGAGCAGCGTGATGAGCATCTCGCTCGGCTGGCTGAGGAGGAAGCTCGTCGCGCCCGGGTAGTTCACCGGCCGCCAGAGGAATCCCCACAGATAGAGCGCGCCGACGATGATGGCGACCGCATAGCGCGGGCTGCGCACGCGCCGGAACGCCGACAGGAATCGGTTGCGCGCGCTGTTCCAGCTCAGATACAGCAGCGCGTTCATCCGGCCGGCAAATCCGTGGCGGTGAGCGAGAGGAACACTTCCTCGAGCGACTTCGACACGAGCGACGGGTGGGCCTCGATGATCTCGCCGATCGTGCCGTACGCCACCGCCCGGCCTTGCCGGAGCACCAGCAGCTTGGTGCACAGCTCTTCGACGAGGTTGAGCAGGTGCGAGCTGAGGATCACCGACGTGCCTTGCGCCGCGCGCTGAGTCACCGTCGCGCGCATCCGGCGCATGCCGGCCGGATCGAGTCCGGTGAGCGGCTCGTCGAGTATGAGGACCGACGGGTCGTGCAGCAGTCCGCACGCGATGGCGAGCTTCTGCCGCATGCCGCGCGACAACTCTCCGGGAAGCGATCGGCGCTTGTCGCCGAGCTCGAGCTCGTCGAGCAGCGGCCCGATGCGCGACTCGACGTCGCCGACGCCGTACAGCCGCGCGATGAAGCGCAGGTGCTCCTCGACCGACAGATAGTCGAAGAGATGCGGCTCGTCGGGGATGAACGCGAGCGCGCGCTTGGCGGGGAGCGGATCCTTCTGGATGTCGTGCCCGGCGATTTCGACCGGTGCCGCTCGACGGCGCGATGATGCCCGCCAGGCAGCGAAGCGTCGTCGTCTTGCCGGCGCCGTTCGGGCCGACGAGCCCGAGGATCTCGCCCGCGCCGACGTCGAAGCTCACGTCGCGCACGGCGGCGAAGTCGCCGTAGAGTTTGGCCAGCGAGCGAACCGAGATCATTGAGGTGGGTGGGCTCGCGTTGTCTCGACGGGCGCTCCTACGAGCGCACCTTCACCACGGAGTGGTCGCTCACGTTCACCTGTCCCTGCGCCCCTTCCACGACCGCCGCGTCGCCGATCAGCGAGCCGGCCAGCGACGAGTCGAGAATGGACGTTCCCTCGCCGACGATCGTGTCGCGAACCCGCGAGCGCTCGATGCGGCTCCCCGCGCCGATCGACACGTTGGGCCCGACCGTCGACGCGACGAGCGCGACGCCGTCCTCGATGTACACGGGATCGATCAGCTCGACGCCCGGAGGAAGCGCGGCGGGTCTTCGCGCCCGCCCCTTCTCCAGCATCGCGCGATTCGTCTCGAGGAGCGTGCCCTGCTCGCCCGCGTCGTACCACCCCTCGACGTCGATCACCTTGATCCGCGCGCCGTGGTCGATCATGTACTGGAAGGCGTCGGTGAGATAGTACTCGCCCTTGTTCTTCGGCTGCTTCAGCGTCCAATCGATGCCTTCGTATAATAGCTTCCAGTTACGAATATAGTAGAGACCGATATTGGCCCGCTTGGACACCGGCGTCGTCGGCTTCTCGACGATCTTCGTCATGTTGCCCGACGCGTCGCTCACCACCACGCCGAACCGCTGGTAGTCGTCGACCGTCTTCACCCAGATGATGCCGTCGGCGTCGGTGTGTTTCACGACCGACAGGTCCGCGTCGAAGATCGTGTCGACGAAGATGACGAACACCGGCTCGTCCACGTACTCGCGCGCCAGCGCCACCGCGCCCGCCGTGCCGTCCTGGACCTTCTGCTCGATGAACACCGCGTCGAACGGATACTTCGCGCGCGCGTACGCCTCGACCTTTTCCTTGAGGTGGCCCGTGATGTAGATGACCTGGCTCACCTCGCCCAGCCGCGCCAGATCCTCCATCACGTAGTCGATCACCGGCTTGCCGGCGATCTTGAGCATCGGCTTCGGCGTGATGTGCGTGTGCGGCCGGAGCCGCGTGCCCTTCCCCGCCAGCGGGATGATGACCTTCACGGCGCGCTCGTCCCTTCTCGGCCGTACCGGTCTTTCAGCCGCACGACGTCGTCCAGGTGCGGCGTCGAAACCTCCAGAATGTCGCAGTCGGTGACCGCTTCCATCTGATGCACCGTCCCCGGCGTGACGCGGAACGCGTCGCCGATCTCGAGTTTGACGTCCACCGGCTTGTCGCCCTCCCAGATTCGATACTTGAGCTGCCCGGACATCAGGTAGACCGTTTCATCCTTGACCGTGTGATACTGGACCGACAGCGCTTCACCGGCTTTGATGTGCAGGATCTTCCCGACGTAAGCGTCGGTCTTGGCCCAGATCGTTTCGTGTCCCCAAGGCTTCGGAACGTGCGTGATGGCCGAGCGACCGCTCATCGGGTTGTCGGGGGCGGGGGTGGAAGCGCGGGCGGGTCGCGGTCATGGGACCGAAATAAAGATGGTAGGAAAAGGGCGCGGTAGGCGCGGGTCTACCAGAGGTCGCCCACCGTGATCGTCCACCGCCGCGCGATCGATCCGCGCCCGCCCAAACCCGTCCCGCCCGCCAGCCCGCTGTGGTTCACGAACACCGGGGCGTCGAGCCGAACGTACACGTCGCGGTCGTAGAGACGCCCCCGCGCCACGAGACCGGCGCCCGCGTCGGCGAGCGTCTGGTTGCTCAGCGCGGTGTAGGTCGCCGTCGCCCGCCCGGCGTCGCCGAACAGGCTCACCGAAATCGAGCCGTGGCCCCACGAACCGGTCGCCTCGCCGAGGCGCTGCACGAACTCGCCATTCACCGCGCCGACCGCGTCCAACGCCACGTCGGTCCGGAAACCGCGCAGCGCCGCGCCGCCGAGCGGGAGGTAGTTGATACCGGGCTGCTTGAACAGCGCGCCGCGCCCGCGGAAGAGGTCGTTGCGGAACGTGTCGAACGGATCGTCGCTCGACGCGAAGATCGACCGCTGCCGCGGCGCGTTGTGCGCGACGCCACCGTAGAAACGGATGTGCAACTGCGACGCGCTCCCGTTGATCGACCACGTCCCGCCCATCGACGCGTCGGCGCGCAGGTATCCGCGCGTGTGCTCCTGCCGTGTCGCGAAGACGCTGGTGGCGATCCCCGACGCCAGCGAACCGCGCATCGTGACGTAGTCGCTGTCCGCCGTCACCGCCGAGCGGTACGACGCCGTTCCGCCGGCCTCGACAACGGTCGCCGGTGACCACTGCTCGGGAAGCAACAGCGAGTCGCTCGGCACCGCCACGGTCGCGTAGGCGCGCGCCTTGATCTGCGGTCCCGGCGTGGAAATGAACGGACTCAAATCCCAGTCCTTGTACGCGTCCGCTTTGAACAGCCCGTCGAGGTAGTTCACGTCGGCGCCGTAGCCCATCAACGGCCGGTCGAAACCGGGGAGATATGGGTTCTCCAGCCTCGCCCACACGTTCGCCCGCGACGAGCACGTTCGACGTTTTCCCAGTGAACGGGTCGCGCGGATTGCGCGACGTGAACGCGAACCCGCCGTCGTGGATGTCGACCATCGACATGTAGTTCGTCTTGGCGCGCAGGCCGAGCACGATGCCCTGCGGATTGGAATACCAACCCGCGGGCGCGAGCTCGACAAGCGTCTTCGCCCGATCCGTCTGGTCCAGGTACGGCCAGTTGAACGTGACCCGCGGATCCGGGAGCGTGATCAGCATGTCCTCCGGCGCGTCGTTGCGGCGGTCCCAGTCCCACGTGACGTGATACGGATCGAGCCGCACCTCTTCCGGCCGCTGGCTCGTTGTCACGGTCACGACTTGCCGCGCATCGCCCGTCGCATCCACGTGCGCCATGGTCCAACCGCTCGACGTGCGCACGCCGACGGACATCGGATGCCGCAGATCTCCGCGCCGCACGACGCCGACGGCCGTGTGCCAACCGCTCGCGTCCTGCGTCACGCCGTACGAGTCCACCGCGTAGTCCATGAGACCCGTGGCGTGCACCCACTGGTCGAAGAACCATCCGAGGTCGCGCCCCGAGACGAGCTCCGCCGCGCTGCGCATGGCGCGCTCGTCGACGTGCTTGAGCGCCCAGTCGTCGTAGTAGCGCCGCAGGAACGCGCGGAACGTCGAATCGCCGAGCACGTCGCGCAGCTGCCCGTACATGACCTTCGCCCGCGTGTAGATCATCTCGTTGTAGATCTCGAACTCCGAGAAGTCGCCGGCGTTCGTTCCGATCGGTTGCGCGCGACCGAGAAGCTCGAGACGCAACGACGACAAGCCCGGCGCTGTCTTTCGCGGGAATCGTCGCCGCCTGGATTCGATATCCCCCCGGAATGAGCGGCGGCACCTGCGGGCGGTCGACCTGCTCCTGGGGTGTCTTCCCGAGCGCCCAATCGGTTTGATAGCTGGTCAGCCCCTCGTCCATCCAGCCCGACCGCCACTCGTTGTTGCCGAGGATGCCGTATGTATAGATGTGGCCGGCCTCGTGCAGGATGAGGCTCTGCGCGGCGTCGCCGTCCATGATCATCATCGGGAACTCGGTGCCGCCCTTGTCCAGCCGATGCACGTTCGTGATCTGCGGATACGCGTACGGCCCATAAATGGACTCGAGCCACTGGAGCGCGAACACCGTTCGGTCCAGCGCGCGGCGGTCGGCCCACGACGTATCGTCGCCCGGCTTGTACAACACGTTGACCGACACGGTGTCCCACGTCGGGAAGTGCGCGTGCGCCGGCGTCTGCCCGAACGTACGTGCCGCCCTCGTACCGATAGTCCGGCGACGCGCTCCACGCGAAGTGATGGACGTCGTTCGCGACGAACCTCACGACCCGAAATCCTGCCGGCGCCGTCCGCCGCGAGCGTCCGTTTGGGCAGCTCGGCGTACGCGTGTTCGCCGAGCCGCGCCGGACCCGTTTTCGAGACGCGCGTCCATCCCGGATCGCCGTCGACGGGAACGCCGGTCGACGCAAGCACCTGGTCGTCGCGCACGATCATCGTGACGTCGTAGGTCCCGTACTCGCCGTACAGCTCGCCCGCGGGCTGAAGCGCGTTCGGCTCCCAACCGCCGCGATCGTAGACGGCGACTTTGGGATACCACTGCGCGAAGTCGTACGTCCGTCCAAGCCGCCCCTGCCGTCGCGCCACCGTCGACGGCCGCGCGTTCCATGCGAAATGGACGCGAATCGAATCGTGCGGCGCCAACGGCCGCGGCAGCCGAAAATGCGCGACAGTGCTGTCGGGCGCCCCTGGGTAGTCGACGACAACCGGCGTTCCGTCGACAGTCGGCGCCTGCGTGAATCGCTCGTAGCCGAAGTCGGGCTCGGCGAGGTTCTGAAAGCGCACGCGGTTCTCGTTCGCGTCGCGCGCGCTCCACTTGGAGTCTGGCCGGAACGCGTTGAGATACTGGTGCACGAACATCTCGCGGAGCGTGTCCGGCGAGTTGTTTGTGTAGGTGAGCACCGCCTCCGACTCGAGCCGTGACTGCGACTCGTCGAGCTTGGCCACGACCTCGTAGTGAACGCGCTGTTGCCAGTATCCGGTCGTGTCGCCGGACGGCGGGGTCGTGGCGCCGCGAAACTGGCGGCCAGGGGAAGGCTGTTGGAGGGGCGAAGCGGGGGAAATTTGGGCGGCCGCGAGCGACGCGGCGACGACACATGCGAGCATCTGTGATCGATTCGTGTTAGGCTACTTGCAGGGGTGTGCTCCACACGACACGTTCAGCGCTCAATGTACTCGACGTGCATCTTCTGCAACCATTCGCTCGGCGCGAATAGGCGGGTCGAGCACTTTCCGGTCGGCGAACGCCTGGCGTTCGACGGCACGAAAGGCCGGCTGTGGGCGGTGTGCACCGGATTGCCACCGCTGGAATCTCTCGCCTCTCGAGGAGCGCTGGGAGGCGATCGAAGAGTGCGAGCGGCTTTTCCGCGGCACGCTCGTACGCGTCTCCACCGACAACATCGGAATGGCGCGCCTCGCCGACGGCCTCGAGCTGATCCGAATCGGCGAGCCGCTGCGCCCCGAATTCGCCGCGTGGCGATACGGCCGTCACTTTGGGACGAGACGGCGTCGGGCCGCGGTGATCGGCGGCGCTGGTGTTGCCGGAGCGGCCATCGCCGGCCTCGCGCTTGGTCCGACCCTCGCGCCGGCGCTCGGACTCGGCGCCATCTCCATCGTGGCCGTCCCCGGCCTGACGACGGTGATGGGCGTGATTCCGATGGTGGGGATTCTCGCCGCGCGCGACTACATCCAGCACGACCGCGTCGTCGCGCGCCTCGCGCAGGGCAAACGAGTCGTCACCGTCCGCGCGAAGCACGTCGGCAACGTCGAGCTGGACGTCGGGGGCGCGGGCGACCGGCGCGCATCGCTCGTCGTCCACCACGACACAGGCTGGACCCAGTTCAAGGACGCGGCGGCGATTCACGCGACCGGCGTCATCATTTCCGGCGCGAATCGATACGGCGCCCACCACACGCGAGTTCAGGACGCGGTGCGCGAGATCGAGCACGCCGGCGACGCCGCGAGCTTCTTGTCCGCCGCGTCGCGCCGCAATTCGTGGCGCGGCGGGCGCGTCATGTCGCTCGTGAACCAGTACCGGCAGCTCGGCGCGATGAAGCTCTCGCCCATCGAGCGTCTGGCGCTCGAGATGTCGGTGCACGAGGAGAACGAGCGTCGCGCGCTCGAGGGCGAGCTGGCCGTGCTCGAATCCGCGTGGCGCGACGCCGAGCACATCGCCGCCATCTGCGACGACGACCTGACGCCGCCAAAGCTCTACGAGTGACGCCGGGGAGTCGCGACAGGCACTCCCCATGCCGTTCCGCGCAGCTCCGCCGCCGGGTCCAGCGGCCGGAACGCGATGACGTTGCCTTTGCCAACCTCGCAGCGAAACGTCGTGACCGACGCGTCGGCGGCCCATTCCGCGCGCAGGTGCCCGAGCTCGATCGCGTCGCGCGCCTGACGCTGCGAAAGAACCTCCGGCGTCGCCCACGGAAGCTTGCGCCGATAGTCGGCGCAAACCGCTTCGTCTGGCCCGTCGCGAGCCGGCCCGTGAGGCCGCGTCGGCTTCCATTGCCCGTAGGTGCGAGATGCCATCGCTAGCCCCCCCCCCAAAAAGCACGACGCCCGCCGAAAATCCGGCGGGCGTCGAGTATAGCCGTCAACGGCGCGTCAGGGAACGACCGCCGCGGGCTTGTCCATCTTCTTCTGCGGGTTCTTCACGTACACGTCGAACCACGCGATCCATCGCGCCCACTGGTCGAGATCCGACTCGCGCGTCGCGGGACCGTGATCCTCGTACGGATACATGAACAACGCGGCCTGCTTCCCCTGCCCTTGCAGCGCCTGCATCATGCGGATCGACGAGACGGGATCCGTGCCGACGTTCTGGTCCTCGAGCGAGTGGTACATCAACACGGCCCCGCTCAAACGGTCGGCATAGAAGAACGGCGACATCTCTTCGTAGGTGTCCTTCGCTTCCCAGAACGTGCGCCGCTCGTTCTGGAAGTTGTACGGCGTGAGCGTGCGGTTGTACATGCCGTCGCCCGCGATGCCCGCCTTGAAGTACGGCGTGTGCGTCATCGCGTTCATCGTGCTGAACGCGCCGTAGCTGTGGCCGCCGATGCCGAGGCGGTCGCGGTCGAGATAGCCCGCCTTGTCCACGGCGTCGATCACCAGATCGAGATCCTCGCGGAGCTCGTCGACGTAGTGGTCGTTCATGCGGCCCGTCGGTCCGACGATCGGAATGTCGACCGGCTGAATCACGACGTAGCCCTGCGTGACCCAGATCTCCGGGCTCCGCGCCGCGACGTTGGCGAACTGGTTGATGTTCGTCGTGCGGCGGCGCTGATCGTATTCCTGCTGCGTCGAGAATTCGGTCGGATAGAACCAGATGATGCCCGGCAGCCGCGTGCCTTCCTTGTAGTCGCGCGGCAGCGTGACGTCGATGTAGAACTTGTAGTTGTCGCGCGGACGCTCGACGAGCAGCCGCTTGCGAATCGCCTGCGACACTTCCGGCGCGAAGTCGGCGTTCTTCGTCAGCTTCGTTTCGGTGCTCGTCTTCATGTCGCGCAGGTACGAATCCGGAACCATCGTCGGCGACTGCTTCGCCACGATGACCTTGGAGTAGTCGTCGTCGAGCGGCGCGACGACGTCCTCGGCGATGTCGCCTTTGCCCTCGAACAGCCGCGTCTTCTGGTCGGTCTCGATGTCGACCTTGTCGACGAAGTTGTGCGGCGCCTGCTTCGCCCATTCCGGGAAGTACTTCGTCCCCTCGAGGAAGACGCTCTTGCCGTCGCTGGAGACGAGGACGACGTTGCCGCCGTTCGCGCCGCGCTTCACCTGCAGCGCGCCGGGGTTGGCGAAGAAGGCCGAGTCGCTCTGCGCGCCGCCGCGGCCACCACCGCCGCCGCCACCACCGCCTCGACCGCCGCGGCCGCCGGCCGCGATCGATCCACCCTTCGCGATCTCGTAGTGCTTGCTCGGATCGGCGAGGCGCACGGCGTAGAGATCATTGCCTTCGTTCACGAACAGCATCTTCCCGTCCGCGCTGAACTCGGCGGAGGTCATGCGGCTGTTCGCCTCGAAGAGCTGCTTCACGTCGCCCGCGCCGAACGGCGGCGACCAGACGAAGACGCGGTCCTTCCGGTTCGCCCCACCACCGCCGCCCCCCGCCGCGGCCCGCGCCGCGACCAGCGCCTCCGCGCGCGGCGCCCCACCGTTCTGACCGGCCGGTCCGGCTTCGCTCTGCAGGTACACGAGACCGGTGCCGACCGGATTCCACTGGATGTTGCGCTTGGCCGTATCCGCCCCGCCGCCGCGGCCGCCGAACCCGGCGCCACCGGCGAACGGCGTCGTGTCATTCGCGCCGCCCGTTCCTTCGCGCAGCACGGTCTTCGAGATCTCGGCGAGCTCCTTGCCGTTCGCGTCCCAGATCTGCTCGACCGTTCCGAAGTTCGCAACCGGAACGAGGTACGAGTACGGCTTGGTCTGCAGCGTGACGCGGAAGTACTGGCCGTCGGGCGACGCGTCGACGTTCGTGAACAGCGCGGGCGCGCCGATTTTCTTGACGACCTTCGTCTTCACGTCGATCATCGCCAGCTGGCCGAGCGTGTAGTAGTCGAGAAGGTCCTTCTCGTACGGATCGCGCAGCAGGCTCGCGTAGTTGCGGTTCTGGAGCACCTTGCCCGCTTCGCTCGTGCGCACGAGCGGTCCCGTTTCCACCGGCGGCCGTTTCGGCTCGGCGGGACGGCCGTCGGGCAGCAGCACCGCGACGACGTTCTTTCCGTCCGCCGTCCAGTCGAAGCTCGTCACGCGAGCGGCGAGCAGCGGCGTCTTCGCGGTGATGAGCGTCGACTTGCCGGTCGCCACGTCGGCGACGTAGATGTCGGTTCGCGCGTCGAACGAGGCGATGTAGCCGATCGACTTGCCGTCCGGCGACCAGGTCGCGCCGTTCACGACCGCGCCCTTCGGCGTCTCGATCGTGCGCATGGCGCCGCTGGTGGGATCGAGGAGCGTGAGCCCGATGCTGCCGCGGGTCGTCAGCGCGCGTGCGCGGTTCGCCTTGTAGTCGATCTCGACGCCGCCGAGCCGATAGTGCGGCTTCCCGAACACGTCGATCGAGGGAAGTCCCTCGCTCTCGGTCTTGAGGAAGTACTTGTGGTCCGGACTCGGGTTCGTGAACGCCACGTTGTTGCGCGGCGCCGTCACGATCCGCTCGACGATCTCCGGCGGTTTGACGTACGTCTCCTTCGCCAGAACCTCTTTCGGATTCCAGCCTTGCTGAGTGACCGTTTGCGCCGATATCGGCGCGACGAGGACAAGGCCGGCGAGGCCGATCACAGCGCGCAACGAGGCACGCACAACGGGGGACGGGCGCGTCATCTCTGACTCCAGCGCAAGTGGCTACGGGTGGATCGGGAAGAGCTGGGTGGGCGCATCACGCCCCATTATACGGAAGGCGGGCACCGTCTGCTGGCGCCCGCCCCGTCCACCCGTCCACCTGTCCACTCCGTCCACCCGTCCTCTACCTGCCCAACATCCTCGCCCTCAGAATCGCCAACCGCTTCCTGACCGAACCGTCCAGCACGGTGTCCCCGACCCTCACGACGACCCCGCCGAGGACATCGGGATTGACGTGGAAGTGCGGGACGACGGTCTTGCCCAGGGCGCGGGACAACTGGGTGGTCACCATCTCGCGGTCGCGCTCATCGGCCTCGCGGGCGACGGTCACCGACGCGTGCACCCGGCCTTCGACCCGGTCCACGAGGTCGTGGTATTCGTGGGCGATGAGCGGGATGAGCATCTGACGGCGATTGTTCACGAGCGCCATGAGAAACCGGACGAAGGTCCGCGGGAGCGCTCCGCCGTACGCCTTCTGGATGATCTCATTCTTCTGCTTGGCGCTCACCCGCGGCGACTCCAGGAAGACGCGCAGTCGGCGGTCCGTCTCCACCGCGTTGGAGACGCTGTCGATCATCTCGCCCCAGCCGCGCAGGTCCCCCGCGCGCTGAGCCAGCTCGAGCAGCGCCTCGGCGTAGTTTCGAGCGATCGTCGGTTCGCGCATCAGCTGACCTTCACGTTGCCGATGGAGGACAGGTACGACTCGACGAGCTGCCGGTTCTTGGCCGACTCGAGATTCTGCTCGATCACCTTGCTCGCGCCGGCCAGCGCGAGGTCCACCGCCTCCTTCCGAAGCTGGGCGATCGCGCGATCCTTCTCGCTCTCGATCTCCCGACGAGCCCGCTCCAGCATCTCCTGCTGCTCGCGCCTCGTCTGCTCGAGCAGATCGCCGCGCATCTTCTCGGCGACCGCGCGGCCGTCGGCGATGAGCTTCTGCGCCTCGCCACGCGCCGCCTCGATCTGCGCCTGATGCTCGGCGAGCAGCTTGGCGGCGGCGTCGCGATCGGCCTTGGCCGCGTCGATCGCCGCCTTCGAGCGCCTTCTCGCGCGCCTCGACGGCGGCGGTGATCGGACCGAACGCGAACCGTCGCAGGATGAAGAACAGGATCAAGAAGATGGCGAGCGTCCAGAACATCAAGTTGAACTGGATGTTCACCAGCCGCGCCGCCGTGTGCCGGGCGCAGCTTCCTGGGCGACGGCGACCGTGGCCGTCGACCGCCTTCGCGACGAACAAGGGTCACCGACCAGAAACGCATTCGCATGGGATAGTCTCGACTCGAATTTGATGACGCGCCGCCGCCCCCGGGGGCGGCAGTCGTCCGAAATGCTAGAAGTAGGTCTTGATTGCGATCAACAAGCACACGACGACGCTGAACAACGCGACGCCTTCGATGAACGCGGCGAGGATCAGCGCGCCCGTCTGAATCGTGCCGGCGATTTCGGGCTGACGCGCCATGCCTTCGGTCGCGCCCGCGCCGATCCGCCCAATGCCGATGCCCGCGCCGATCGCGGCCAGACCAGCGCCGACCCCGGCGCCCAGCATCGCCCACGCGCCGGTGTACTGCGGGTTGAAGCTCGCCGGCGGCAGCCTGCAGCAGGGGAAGAATTGCCATGTCAGTTCTCCACTCGAAACAGCGGTTCACATCCGTTGCTTCGCACCGACCGGCGATGCGTTCCGCCGACAGCGCCGCCCGTCAACGAGCCCCGGGGCTCAACGAGCATCGCCAAGCATTCGCCCGGCTACTTCTGCGGCGGGTGAAGCAGTTCCACCGCAGTACTGCCAACGCTTCGACAGCTCGACTGCCTGACAGCATCGATTCCATCGCTTCCAGCTGTCCAGCCGTCGCTGTCCAGCGCTCACTCTAGTGATGCGCCGCCCGAATCTGCCCGATGAACACCGCGGCGAGCAGCGAGAAAATGAACGCCTGGATGAACGCCACCAGGATCTCGAGCACCATGATGAACAACGCCATCACGAGCGCGAACGGCGCAAGCGCGAACACCATCCATCCGACCATCGTGAAGATCAGTCCGATGAGCGCGAGAATGATCACGTGGCCCGCGATCATGTTCGCGAACAGACGGATCGTCAGCGCGAACGGCTTGGTGAACTTTCCGACGATCTCGACGGGCGTCATGATGATGGTCATCAGCTTCATCGCCGGATGACCCGTCGTGGGCCAGTAGACGATCGTGCCGATGTAGCCGGCGCCGAGCGCCTTGATTCCGGCTACCTCGATCACGATGAACGTGATGATCGCCAGCGTCGCCGTGACGGCGATGTTGCCCGTCGGCGTCGAGCCGTAGGGGATCAGCCCGAACAGGTTGCAGACCAGAATGAAGAAGAACAGCGTGAGGACGAACGGCACGTAGCGTTCGCCGCCGTGCCCGCCGAGCACCGGGATGTAGATCTCGTTGCGCAGGTAGAGAATGACCGCCTCGAGCCCGGCCGCGAATCCCTTCGGGCGGCCGACCTGCGTCCGTGCTTGCGACGTGCGACCGCGCCGTCCAGATCAGGACGATGCACAGGAGCATCGCCGCGAGGATCATGAAGAAGATGTGCTTCGTCAGCCCCATGTCGAACGTGTGCCCGGCGACCGTCACGTTGTGCGTGGCGAACGTGTACTCGCAGGCCCACTCCTCGACGCTCTTGAAGCACGGGAACTCGATCGTCTTCGAGTCCGTGATGTGCGGCATGATGATGTCGGCGGGCCCGAGTTGCTTGGCGAGCGGCGCCGCCGGGCTCCTGCGCGCGGCATGGCGGCCGGCGCGAGCAGCGCGGCGGCGACGATCCATCCGAGAAACCGCGAAGTCAGTCTCATGTTCGAATCAGCATTGGTTCGAGCAATGACGATGCGAAGAGTAAGGCCGCCAGGCTGATTAGCGCCGCAACCGGCGGCAACCTGAGTGCGAGCGCAACGACCAGCGCGTAGCCGACGAGGCCGAGGAACCGCACGAGCATTCCGGCGCCCATTCGCGCCATGATGCCGGCCCGACCGGCGGCCCGCGCCACGGCGAATGCGGCGAGCTGGAGCACGACCGCGAACCCCGCGCTGATCCAGACGGCCGGACGATCACCGGGCCCTCGAAATGCGAGGCTCAAAATCCCTCCCCCGAACCCCGCCACGGCCACAACGAGCAACCCGTACCGCGCAAGTGCTTTGGTCACCTACCCCGCCTGGTCCCGCCGCCAGATTGCCCCTGGGCGACGACGTCCTGGGACTTCCGTTGAGCCGCTGTAACGCGCCGATACATCGAGTAAAAGCCGCCAGCCGCGCCGACGAAAACCGAGACGAGAATGAACCACGGGGACGTGCCTAACCTGCTGTCGAGCCAGACGCCGGCGAACGCGAAGACCAGGATCGTGATGGCGAACTGGATGCCGATCCCGGCGAATTCCATCCCGGACACGGCTCCGGCGGCGCCTCGGCGTGCCCCGAGTCCACGTCCTTCCGAGCCCTGTGGCGCGTCCCGCTTGTCGTCCATTCCGATGCAGAATTTACGAGCTTGTGAAATTTTTCGCAAGCAAACCTGGCAGTCTGCAATGCCATTTGCCAAACGCCGACCATTCCTCTTAAGTCGATGTCTGACTGCTGCTTCCCCGTTGCGCCTCATGTTGACTATTCGTCCACGCGTTGATAGGTTAGCGCACGCCCGTTCTGTGAGCGCATCCCGCCGTTCACGGTCCACCGGAGGCCAACCCTCGCCGCCACCGGGATTCATGAACATTCGTTTCGCCATCGTGTTGGCTTCCGCAGGCGCACTCGCGTTCGCCTGTAGCCCGCGCTCGCGCTCCAGCTCACAGAATTCTCAGCCGGCCGCGCCGCTTGCAAGCGCCTTGCTGCTCAAGTCGAGCGCAACCGGTGAAATCGTTGAAAGACCGGACCGATCGGAACGAACGCGTCTTCGTTCTTCAGCGACATCGACGAAGACCGCAGCGACATCGACGAAGACCGCGCCGAAACTCGATTCGCACCTCGTCGTCACCGTTCAACCCACTGCGATTCAGTTCGCGCTCGGGGTGAAGAACGTCGGCAAGAAACACGTCGAGCTCACCTTCCGCAGCGGGCAGTCGTACGATTTCGTCGTCGTCGACTCGATCGGACGCGAGGTGTGGCGGTGGTCGGCCGGCCGAATGTTCACGCAAGGCGTCCAGAACAAGCAGCTGAGCGGCGGCGACTCGATGAACGCGCGTGAAGCCTGGACGGCCCCCGTACCCGGCCGCTACACGGCGATCGCCACGCTCAACAGCACGAACTTCCCCACCGAGGAGCGCGCCGACTTCGTCGTGCCATGAGAAGACTCTAAACATCGTACCTGCGGGACGACGGATCGGGCCGCCCATTTCGGCGGCCCGTCGTGTTTTCGTTGGACGCTCGATCTGTCGCCGCCGAATCCGCCGGCCCTGGACCGTCGGGCCGCACCGGTTAGGTTGTCCCGGACACCTCAAATCGCGAAAGGAGCGATCCCGCGTGGCCACGCGACAGGTAGTGGTGGACGATTCGCGCGACGTCGAGCTGCTCGAGCAGCTCGCGCGCGCGCGCGTCGCGCGCTGGTCGCACAGATCGGCCGCCGCATCATCGGGCAGCAGAAGATCGTCGACGACCTCGTCGCGGCGCTCCTCGCCGGCGGGCACGTGCTCCTCGTCGGCGTGCCCGGGCCTCGCCAAGACGCTGCTCGTCCAGACGCTCGCGCAGGCGCTCGACCTCACGCTTCTCGCGCGTGCAGTTCACGCCGGACCTCATGCCGAGCGACATCACCGGCACCGAGCTGCTCGAGGAAGATCACGCCACCGGGCACGCGCGTTCTTCAAGTTCGCGAAGGGCCCGATCTTCGCGAACGTCGTGCTGGCCGACGAGATCAACCGCGCGCCGCCGAAGACGCAGGCCGCGCTGCTGCAGGCGATGCAGGAGCACGCGGTGACCGCGGCCGGGCAGACGCACCAGCTGCCCGAGCCGTTCTTCGTGCTCGCCACGCAGAACCCGATCGAGCAGGAAGGCACGTACCCGCTGCCCGAAGCGCAGCTCGACCGCTTCATGTTCCAGCTCACGCGTCGGCTATCCGATCGCGGACGAAGAGGAGAAGATCGTCGCCGCGACGACCGGCGACCTCGACGTCGAGATCACGCCCGTGCTGACGCCGCGCAGCTGCTCGACGCTGCAGCACCTCGTGCGCCGCCTGCCCGCGCCGCCGAGCAGTCGTCAGCTACGCGGTCAAGCTCGCGCGCTCGACGCGCCCCGGCGCCGGGAGCGACGCCGATGGTGAAGAAGTACGTGAGCTGGGGCGCCGGCCCGCGCGCGTCGCAGTACCTGATCCTCGGCGCCAAGGCGCGCGCGGCGATGGACGGCCGCGCCGTGCCGGACCTCGAGGACGTGAACGCGATGGCGGTTCCGGTGCTCAGGCACCGCGTCGTCATGAACTTCCAGGCGGAGGCGGAGGGGATGTCACCGGAGAAACTGGTGACGGTCCCCTCGAAGCCGTAACCGCCGAGCAGGGAATTACATCATCCCCATGTTCTTCTTAAGGAAGGCGACGGTCTGCGGCCACGCTTCCTTGGTCGCGGCGAGATTCGCCTGTTCCTCGGCCTCGTCGCGCGTGGGCTTCGGATCGTCCTGCGCGCGAAGGAACCCGTGGATCGCTCCCGGGAAGTTCTTGCTGTAGTAGGACTTGTTCAGTGCTTTCATCGCTGAGTCGACCGCCGGCATCGGAGCGCCAGTGCGCGTGTCCTTCGCGCCATTGAACATCATGACCGGCTTGTTGATCTTCGCAAGCGAATCGCCATTCGGCACCGCGCCGTTCATATACGGCAGACCGTAGAAAGCCACGCCACCCGAATAGCCCGGAATCCCGCCGTTTACGGCGTGCATCCACACCGTCCCGCCACCCCAGCAATAGCCGATGACGCCGTATTTCTGGGCGGCCGCCGGCTGTGACATTGCATAGCGCGCCACGGCGTCAATCCCCTTGTTTCGCTCAGCAGAGCTGAGTGGCCGGGTGAGCTTGCTGGCAGAGTCGGTGCTCGAGCGAGTCCATGCTCGGCCCGCCCCGAACCCGCGAGGTGAGGTCGGGCGCAATTGCGATGAATCCCTCGGCGGCCGCCTGATCCGCGACGGCCCGAACCCACGTCGACAGCCCATATATCTCGTGGACCACGACCACTACGGGCGACTTGGCATTGTTCGTAGATGGATAGACGATGTACGCCATCAGCGAGTCCCTCGAGCCCGGCTCCCACGCGACCTTTACCCACTCACCATGGCGAGGGCTCGACGCCAGACGCGCCGCGGAGTGCATGCTGCTCGCCGGAAGCTTCATGTCGCCTTGCTGATTCGAGGCGGCGACCGCCGGAAGTGCTAGGTCGCCAGCCGACATGTGCGCCATGTGCTCGTCCATCGGCGGTTGGCGGTGACACGCCGCCAGTGAAACCAGGGCACAAGCAGCAGCGAAAACGCGCGGGGAAGACATACCGTAGCTCTCCGTTCCGTGTG